>NZ_LT992502.1:0-1200000 GCF_900324475.1 Enterobacter bugandensis | reverse complement strand
CTTTTCAGCCTCGACGCGCATCGTCAGCATAGCGTTTGCCTCCACGTTGGTGCATTTAATCGCGATGGTTTTGCTTTGCGATGAGACGCCCTCCGGCTTGTTACCCACGCCTGCCTTGCTGAACAGGGAGGCGCCAATGTCGCCGAAATCAAATTCAACCACATTGCCGGCGTTGATGGCGCAGCTCTGCGGCACCTGAATGGTTCCGCTGTAGCTGATGGTGTAGACCGGCGTGGTCAACGGATCGGAGGAGGTTGTGGTGACGTAAACGCGGAACATGGTGGCACGCGGGATCACCACCATATTGATAAAGCGTCGGGTCACCTTAAGACGGAAAATAAGGCTGGAATCCTGCACGCCAAACGGTTTGTTTTTTGAAACGTTCGGATGGCTCCCCATCTGGATATAGCTTTTGGGTGGATAAAACGCGCCAGCATAGCTGTCCGTGATCTTCATCGCCCCGTCCAGATAGTCGTTAAGCTTCAGATACTGATAGCCATCGCTGGTCCCGGTGATCGGGTAATCCGTCACGTAGCTGCGCTTGGTGGTATTCCCGACGGTGCCCTTCGGGCAGACGGCGTTTACCCCCACCCACTGCGATTTCTCGCTGAGGGTGACAACCTGCCCAACCTGGTTATTCGAGCTGTTGAATTTATCCGTCAGGTCGTAATGCACCTCCGTCGGCACGCCCTTTTCATTGACGCACACGGTGGCTAACGCGTTTGTCGCGGGCAGGAGTGCCAGAAGCGACAAGGCAAAGATATGGATTTTAATCACAGCGGATCCCCTTAAGTGTGATCGCCTGTTGCAGGCTCTTTTCAGGCAAGCTGTAAGGCGCACGGCACTGGGACTGCACCCCGTTACCCCACTGGACCAGCAGTTCGCCTTCCAGCGGCAGCCCACTCAGGTAAATTTGCCCGTCATCCCCCACCATGCTGGTCACGCCGCTCTGGGTTTCGCGCACCACGGCGCCGAACGGCACCGGCTGGTTGCCGCGCGTTACCGTCAGCAGGGCGCGCACGCCAATGCGGGTATCAAAGCTGGCGCGGACCAGCGCGCCTTTGGTCGGCACCACGCTGCTCACGTTGTTTTCGATGTCGGTGTTGTTGCTCATGGTATTGGTATCCAGCGCCACGCGGTTGTAGCGGTAGACGGTGGCATACGGCATGACCGCGTAGCCTCGCCAGTCGGTCTTCACGCCGGTCTGGTTTTCCACGCTGACGCCTGATGCCCCCGGCGCCTTAATCAGCACGTTGGTATCGCCCAGCGGCTGGCTGAAGGTCACGCCGTCTGAATGGCCAACCACCCCGCCGGAGAGTTGCCAGTTGAGATCGTGCTGATCGCGGGAATAGTTGTAGCCCACGCCCAGCGTGCCGTAGGTTGCCTGCCAGTTGGCGCTGGCGCTTCCGCTTGAGCCGTTGTTGCTGGCGTGTCCCTGGGTCACGCTGTAGTTCAGGTTGCGGTCCTCAAGCAGCGTGCCGCTGACGCCGGTTTGCCAGCTCGTGTCGCCATCGCTGTTTCGGCTGGCGGATGCGGTGGCATAGGCGCGATCGATCGCGCTGTCCCGGCGATAGCCCTGGCGGGTAAAGAGGCTAAACGGCACGGAGACGTTAAACGACGCGATCCGGTCGGTACCGTCGATCCCGACGGATTTGTTCCACGACCATGACAGGGAGTAGTTGATCCCCTTCACGCCCCCCGCGTAGCCCAACTGATACCAGAGGTTCGTTTCGTCCGTCCCCCAGTAGGTTTGCTCGCTCCCGGAGATATAGACCGAGCCGTAATCCCCCAGCGACTGGGAAATGTTGAGCTGGAAGCGGCCTTTTTTATTCCACGTCAGGTTGTGATAGCTCTGCACGTCCGGCACATCGTTATCGTCCTGGCTATCGGCATACTGGTAGCCCTCCATTGAGCGCCAGGCGACGTCGTCCAGGGTGTAAAACCCCTTCGTTGAGTAGCGGTAGCCCAGCAGTTGGAAGTTGGTGCCAAACCCGTTCAGCGATTTTGCATACAGAAAACGCAGGGACTGACCTTCATGTTTGCTGTCGTCCGCGAGCTGGCTGCGGGCGTGGGTGATATCGACGGAGACTGCGCCCCAGTCACCGAGGTTTTTCCCGGCCCCGACGGCCACTGCGGTATAGCGTGACGCCAGCTGGGTGCCGCCATAGAGCGTAAAGCCGTTAGCAAGGCCGGTAATCAGGGTGCCCTGGGCGAAGAACGGTGTATCCTGGTCGCTGTTACCGCTGCGGTAATCCCCCGCCACGAGGTCATATTTCCAGCGCCCTTCACGCTGCAGGAGCGGCACGGTGGAGTACGGCACGGTGTAGCGCTGCTGGCTGCCGTCTTTCTCTTCCACCGTGACGTCAAGGTCACCGCTGGAGGAGGTCGGGTTAAGATCGGTAATGGCGAACGCGCCGGGCTGGACGTAGCTTTGATAGATAACGTAGCCGTTCTGGCGAACCACCACTTTGGCAGGCGTACGGGCAATACCGCGTACGGTCGGCGCGTAACCCTGCAGGCTGTCGGGGTACATGCTGTCAGACGAATAGAGCCGCCCGCCGCGAAAACCGACGCTGTCGAAAACGTCATTCCCGGTGTTGCTGTCGCCCAGCACTAGCTCACTTTTCAGTGGGATAACGGTGCGCTGCGCCCAGGTGCCAATATTCTGCCACTCGCTGCGCCGCTTCCCGTTATTTTGCGTGTAGCGCCATGCGCCGTTGTTGCGTAAACGCCAGGCACCATAGTTCAGCCCGCTCTGCAGGTTCAGGTAATAGCTGTCGTCTTCGCTTCCCCGGTTGCCCGTAAAGCTGTAGTTCACCAGCGCGGCGGGAATGCCTTCATCCCACTGTTCAGGCGGAATATAGCCGCGCGCGCTGTTTTGCATTGCCACCTGCGGCAGGCTGACGTTCAGGCGCTGTGAAGCAAAGTTAAATACCGTTTCGCTGCCGGGAATGGCCGTGGTCAATGGAACGCACGTTTCACCCTGCACCTTCGCCAGCTCGGGAAATGCGGCAACGTTGACGCCAAAGCGATCGAGCATCGCGCGCGTAATGCACGGCGACAGGCCGCCCGCCACCGGCGGCGTGTTCTCGGCCTGTTCAAAACGCACGTCCTGGGTGCCGATAAACTCATCGTTACGCCAGATATCCACGCGATAGATGCCGGGTGCCTGCTGGTGCCCCTGTTCAAAACGCGACAAATCCGCCACGCTGGCGGTGTCGTCGGATAAGAAGGCCGGGTTGAAGTAGCTTTCGCTCCAGCCAGCCTGCGGCCAGAGCGCGGCCATCAGCGCCAGTGCAACCGGGCAGTAACGTCCCTGGTGGTTTTTCATCGCCCTGACTCTGCTCACAGGTTGACGCTGCGCGCCGGTGTAATGGCGCCGTAGTCATTCACGCTCTGCCAGGAGAGCGTACCGCCGGCCCCGGCGGGCAGCACCTGCTGAGCCGAGTTTTTCGGCGCGACCATCAGGTTTTCCAGCGTCTGACCGCCCAGCTTCAGGTTGACCAGAGTGATGTAATACGGCGAGGCGTTGCTGACTTTGAGATGGTTCCCCACGCGCTCAAAGCGCAGCTGGGAAAGCGCCTCATCCGGCTGCATCGCCAGGTTATTCGGGCGCACAAACAGCTTGATGCGCGAAAGGATCGCCAGCTGCAGCACGTTATTGTTTTCCGTTTTCGCTTTGTTCACTGACGGGATCGCCTTCACGTTCATGTAAAAGAGCGATTCGCGATCGGCGGGCAGCGCGGGCCCGGCGTAAATAATACGCAGCGTGTTTTCGCTGTCCGGCTCGCTAACGAACAGCGGCGGCGTGACGGCAAAGGTTTTTTCCTTTTGCCCGCTGGCATTTTCGATCCACGCGTTAATTAAGTAGCGTTCTTGTTTATTGCTGTTGGTGATCGCCAGCGACGTTTGCTTCGCATCCGCCGGATAAATAACGCGCGTGGCCCCCAGCGCAATACCGCCGGAAGCATTCGCGCAAGCAGAAACCATCATTAAAATAAACGATAAAAGCAGTCCTGGTTTAATTAGCATATTCATCAAAACCGTACCTTTAATAATGTGTTCGCAGGTGTTATGGATAAATCAACGTAAACCAGACATCCGACTGAATATTGCCTGGCACGAGGTGTTCGGAAATAGCGCGATAGCGGGCGCTAAAATGAAATGCGAGCTCGCTGGTATTCACGGGCAACCAGCTGACGGCCGTCGCATTCGGGATAATCTGACGCTGCTGCTCATCAAAAAGCGCCAGCCCTACACCGCTGCTGACAGGCCTTTCACCTGGCCGCGATGTCGCCAGAAAAACCTGCGGATCTTCCGCGGGCGTCACGCCCTGAAATTGGATCCCCACGATGCGGGAGACATCCACGCTGCAGTCCAGCAGCCGCACGGTGAACGGCACATTAACCGTTGAAAAGCTGCCCACACCGGAAAATGAATTGGTTCGGTACTGCCCCATGTCGATGCGCATATTCTGGCTGTCGGGCGCCACGGCGCAGCCGCCGTTTACCAGCTCCCCACGAAGATGCACCTTGCCGCCTTCGATCACCACGGTATGCGCCGATGCCGGGCAGGCCATCGCAAGGGTTAACAGCAGTAGTGTTCCAGTCCTTGTCATCCTTCGTTCCTGGCAGTAGCGTATGACGGGCCTCGTCCCTGAGGCCTGAACATCCCTGTGCGAGGGTATTATTCGTATTTCATTACGAAGGTGGCGTCAGCGTTCGCCTGGCCTGGCTCGGTGGTTGCAGCCGTTGATTTGTAGCGCGCGGTGAATTGCAGGGTGTTAGTCCCTTTAATCAGGTCTTTCGCGGCAGAGAAGGTGGCACCGTCCGGGGTCAGCACGCTAGATTTGCTGTCGAGGATCTCGATACCCACGCCTTTCGCGGTGTTGTCGTTGTTACCGGACGTCACGGCCAGCAGGGTTTTGTCGGTCGCGTCGATCTGGCCGGTGAAAGCAACGGCAGCGGTTTTCGCAACCAGCGGATCGCAGTCATTCAGTTCAATGTTGAACGGAATATTAGAGGTGGTGTCGCCCACTTTGGTGAATTTCGCGGTACGATACTGACCGAGATTAACCGTCTGCTCGGAAGAATCGGTATTTACTGAACAAGCAGCATTAACCAGTTCACCTTTAAAATGCACGGTACCGCCATTTACGGTAACCGGCGTAACGGGATCGGCTGCATTAGCGGCACCCGCGACCAGGGCCAGTGTTGCAATAACAGAAGAAGCAATGTTGCTGAGTTTCATGTCTATTCCTTTAAAATGTAAATAACCCTTCCCGCGAAAAATCGGGAATAAGAAATACGTTCAATTGCATAATTGAAAACTTATTTCGGAGGAGACAAAGTAGCTCAGGATGTAATTTTTAAATATGTCAAAACACTGCCATTTCGCCAGGTCACATCCTAATCCCGTCTAAGAAATTGACCATCACTTAAGAAGGGTTTTTGCGCCTCACGGATGAAAACTCGTAAAGGGTGACTGACAGCGGCGCTCGCTTCTGACAAAATACAAGCAATCCCCCCTTTCAAACGTTACAGACGGAATCTTCTCTCTGATGGCAGCAAAGATTATTGACGGTAAAACGATTGCGCAGCAGGTGCGCTCTGAGGTCGCGGAAAAAGTGAAGGCGCGTAAAGCCGCCGGAAAACGCGCTCCCGGGCTGGCCGTTGTGCTGGTTGGCAGCAACCCGGCATCACAGATTTATGTCGGCAGCAAACGCAAAGCGTGTGAAGAGGTGGGGTTCGTCTCCCGCTCTTACGATTTGCCGGAAACCACCAGCGAAGCGGAACTGCTGGAACTTATTGACACCCTGAATGCCGATAAAGAGATCGACGGCATTCTGGTTCAGCTGCCGCTGCCTGCGGGCATCGACAACGTGAAGGTGCTGGAGCGTATCGCGCCGGATAAAGACGTCGACGGTTTCCATCCGTACAACGTGGGCCGCCTGTGCCAGCGCGCGCCGCGTCTGCGCCCGTGCACCCCGCGCGGCATCGTGACGCTGCTGGAGCGTTATAACATCGACACCTACGGTCTGAACGCCGTGGTCATCGGCGCGTCCAATATCGTGGGCCGTCCGATGAGCATGGAGCTGCTGCTGGCCGGCTGCACCACCACCGTGACCCACCGCTTTACCAAAAACCTTCGCCACCACGTTGAAAACGCCGATCTGCTGATCGTCGCGGTCGGCAAGCCGGGCTTTATTCCGGGCGAGTGGATCAAAGAGGGCGCGATTGTCGTGGACGTCGGGATTAACCGTCTGGAAAACGGCAAAGTGGTCGGCGACGTGGTGTACGAAGATGCGGCGGCTCGCGCCTCTTACATTACGCCAGTGCCGGGCGGCGTTGGCCCGATGACTGTAGCAACGCTGATTCAGAATACTTTGCAGGCATGCGAAGAGTACCACGATGTAGAGGAAGCATAAGATGGCCACATTTTCATTAGGCAAACACCCGCACGTTGAGCTGTGCGATCTGCTCAAGCTCGAAGGCTGGAGCGAAAGCGGCGCGCAGGCGAAAATCGTTATCGCCGACGGGCGGGTTTTAGTCGACGGCGTGGTGGAAACCCGCAAGCGCTGCAAAATTGTCGCCGGCCAGACCGTGAGCTTTGAAGGGCAGAGCGTGACCGTGACGGCCTGAGTCCTCCTCACCCTCTCCCCAAAGGGGAGAGGGGATCAAAAATCCCCCCATATCCATCACGGTTAATTATCGATCAACTTCAAATAATCACTATTTCATCTGTTGAAAGGTGAGATTTCAGTTGCGTGTTTTTCACTCTTTCCCCACGATAAGTAGAACGTTCTACTAAAACGTTCTACTTACAATAACAGCGCTTAAAAAGCGCTACTCGGGGGAAATCAGCATGAGTCTGATATCAGGGTTTGTTAAATCGCTGTCTAAGTTATCGATGATTGGTCGCGCCTTAATGCTGCCAATTTCACTGCTTCCCGCTGCGGGCCTGCTGCTGGCCTTCGGCGATAAGTTCCACCTGCCGCTAATGATGAACGCCGGCGGGGTTATCTTTGATAACCTGCCGATGCTGTTTGCCATCGGCTCTGCTGTCGGTCTGGCCTCGGAATCCGGCATTGCAGCACTCTCGGCGGCGGTGTCGGTGTTTGTCACCAACATCACCATCAGCACCGTGCTGAGCATTACGCCGGAAATGGCCTCACAGGGCGGAAAATATGCCATGGTGGTCGGCATCCCGACGCTGCAGATGGGCGTCTTCGGCGGGCTTATCTGCGGCATTCTCGCAGCCTGGTGCTACAACCGCTTCCACACCATGCAGCTGCCGGAGTTCCTCGGCTTCTTCTCCGGGAAGCGCTTTGTGGCGATCGCCACGGCGTTCCTCTCTTTCCTGATGGGGCTGCTACTGCCGTACGTCTGGCAGCATATTCAGGCCGGTATCGACGCGCTCTCGGTGATCGTAAACGGTGATAACCAGGCGGCATCAACCTTTATCTTCGGGCTGGTGGAGCGCGCGCTGATCCCGCTCGGCCTGCACCACATCTGGTATCCGTCCTTCTGGTATTCGTTCGGGGATTACACCACCCAGGCGGGCCAGGTGATCCACGGTGACCAGACCATCTGGTTCAAAATGCTCGAAGAGGGGGTGAAATCCTTCAGCAGCGACACCTACCAGAACGCCGGTAAGTTCATGCAGGGCGAGTTCCCGCTGATGCTGTTCGCGCTGCCTGCGGCATGCCTGGCGATGTACCACGAAGCGCATACGAAGAATAAGAAAATCGCGGCCGGTATTCTCTTCTCCGCTGCCCTCACCTGCTTCCTGACGGGGATCACCGAGCCGGTAGAGTTCACCTTTATCTTCGTGGCGCCGATTCTGTACGTCTTCAACGCCATCATGGCGGGCCTGGCGTACATGACCATGTACCTGCTGCACGCGCATATCGCCAAATCGTTCTCGGCGGGCTTTATCGACTACCTGTCGTTCGGGATCCTGCCGTCGTTTAACGGCTATCAGACCAACTTCCTGAGTGCCATTATCATCGGCATTCCGATGGCGCTGATTTACTACTTCACGTTCCGCTTCGTGATCCGTCGCTTCGATGTGAAAACGCCGGGCCGTACGGAGGTGACCGCCAGCGCGAATGACAAGTCCGATTCCGAACTTGCCACCGAAATCATCGGCCTGCTGGGCGGCGCGCAGAACATTGACTCCGTCGGCTCCTGCATCACCCGCCTGCGTCTGGAAGTGGCGAAGAGCGATGCGGTGGACAGGGACGGACTGAACGGGCTTGGCGCGCGCGGCGTGGTCTTCGTCGGCGACAACGGGATCCAGGTGATTTTCGGTGCCAGAGCACAGTTTATCGCCCAGACCATGTCCACCATGATCGGCAAATAATAAGATGCCTGAACGACACGTCTCCTGTACGCTGGGAGACGTGTCTTATCCGGCTGATAATCGGTAAATTTCAGGGAGCGGTTTTGAAGAAAGTCAGCATCATTGATGTCGCAAAGCACGCGGGCGTCTCGGTCTCTACCGTGTCGCTGGTGCTACGTCAGAAAGGGAAAATCTCAGAGGCGACGATCGAGAAGGTCAATGCCGCCATCACGACGCTGGGCTATGTTCATAACGTTGCCGCTGCCAACCTCCGCGCCAACACCTCCAATCTTATCGGCCTGATCCTGCGCGACTTCAGCGACAGCTTTTCCATCAAGGTGATGGCGAGCATCGTTCAGGAGCTGGAGAAGCAGGGTTATATGGTGTTTCTCGGCCAGCCGCTGAACGACCAGGAACATCTGGAACGGACCCTGCTGTCGTTTAAGCAGCAGGGCGTCGCGGGCGTTATTTATCTGGCGTCTGACACCCGTAACGCTGCTTTACCGGAGCAGATCCGCCAGTGCCCGCTGCCGCTGGTGGCGGTCTCTCAGTCTCTGCTGGACGAAAAATGCAATCTGGTCATGCGCGATAATCGCCAGGCGGCGAACCTGGCCGCACGCTATCTTATCGAACGCGGACACCGCACGATCGCCTACATTGGCGGGCGCGAGGGCTGTCTTATCCGCGAGCAGCGCCTGCTCGGCTTTCGCAGCGCGATGACGCAAAACGGGCTGGTCTGGCGCGATGATTATTCACCGGCCTGCAGCGACGACACCCAGGCCGCCGCGATGGCAACGCGCCAGCTGCTGGAGAAAAACAGCTCCATCACCGCCCTGCTTTGCCACTCCCCGGATGCGATGATCGGCTCCATTTCCGGCATTCATCAGGTGGGCCGCACCGTGGGGAAAGACGTGTTCCTGACCCAGCAGGTGGCGCTGATCGGTTTTGAAGATATGCTCCACGTCAACCTCACCTCCCCTTCCTTCACCTACGTCTCTTCGGCCAGCGATGAAACCGGACGACAGGCGGCGGGGCTGATTATCCGCAAGCTGAAGGAGCCGGATCTGCAAACCCAGCGCATTACGCTGTCCGGGCAGCTTATCGCCCGCGAGTCGGCGTAAAATCAGAATTTGACACAGGTTTGCTGCAGCGGATTCGCTGCTATATTGCTGTGATTTGCCATGGATAATTGCAATGCCTACCGTTATCACTCACGCTGCTGTTCCCCTTTGCCTGGGCTTAGGTCTGGGAACGAAAGTCATCCCTCCCCGCCTGCTGTTTGCCGGGATCGTGCTCGCCATGCTGCCGGACGCCGACGTGCTGGCGTTCAAATTCGGCGTCGCCTACGGGAATATTTTCGGCCACCGCGGCTTTACCCATTCGCTGCTGTTTGCCTTTGCGGTACCGATACTCTGCGTGCTGATTGGCCGACGATGGTTCCGGGCCAGCCTGACGCGCTGCTGGCTGTTCTTAACCGTTTCACTGCTGTCGCACAGCCTGCTGGATTCCGTTACCACCGGCGGAAAAGGCGTCGGCTGGCTGTGGCCGTGGTCAGACGAGCGCTTCTTTGCGCCGTGGCAGGTGATCAAGGTCGCGCCGTTTGCGCTGTCGCGCTACGCCACGCCGTACGGGCATGAGGTCATTATCTCGGAACTGCTGTGGGTGTGGCTGCCGGGGGTGGTGCTGATAGGGATGTTGTGGTGGAAAAGAAGGTAAAAGTAGGCCCGGTAAGCGTTAGCGCCACCGGGCGTTACAGACTTACTTACGACGCCAGGTCGTCCCCTGCGGGCCGTCTTCCAGAATAATGCCCATCTCGGTCAGACGGTTACGCGCCGCATCTGCCGCCGCCCAGTCCTTCGCCTGACGCGCTTCCAGACGCGCCTTGATCAGCGCTTCAATTTCCGCCACTTCACCGTCGTCCGCCTGCGCGCCGCTCTGCAGGAACGCGTCCGGCTCCTGCTCCAGCAGGCCGAGCACGGAAGAGAGCTTACGCAGATGAGATGCCAGCGCATTCGCCGCTGCCATGTCCTCTGACTTCAGGCGGTTCACTTCGCGCGCCATGTCGAACAGTACGGAGTAGGCTTCCGGGGTGTTGAAATCATCGTTCATCACCTCAACGAAGCGCGCTTCGAACGCTTCGCCGCCCGCCGCAGGCACAGATTTGTCGGTGCCACGCAGCGCGGTGTACAGACGCTCCAGCGCCGAGCGCGCCTGCTTCAGGTTCTCTTCGCTGTAGTTCAGCTGGCTACGATAGTGGCCAGACATCAGGAAGTAGCGCACGGTTTCCGCGTCGTAATACTTCAGCACGTCGCGCACGGTGAAGAAGTTGCCCAGCGATTTCGACATCTTCTCGCGGTCAACCATCACCATCCCGGAGTGCATCCAGTAGTTAACGTACTCGCCGCCGTGGGCGCAGGTGGACTGCGCAATTTCGTTTTCGTGGTGCGGGAACATCAGATCCGAACCGCCGCCGTGAATGTCGAAATGGTTGCCCAGCTGCTTGCAGTTCATCGCTGAACATTCAATGTGCCAGCCCGGACGGCCTTCGCCCCACGGGGATGGCCAGCTCGGTTCACCCTCTTTGGACATCTTCCACAGCACGAAGTCCATCGGGTTACGCTTCACGTCAACCACGTCCACGCGCGCGCCGGCCTGCAGCTGGTCCAGATCCTGACGGGAAAGCGCGCCGTAGGTTGGGTCCGTCGGCACGGAGAACATCACGTCGCCGTTTTCCGCTACGTACGCATGACCGCGTTCGATCAGCTTTTCGGTGATCTCGATAATTTCGTGGATATGGTGGGTCGCACGCGGCTCGCTGTCCGGACGCAGAATATTGAGGGCATCAAAATCTTTGTGCATCTCAACAATCATGCGATCCACCAGCGCAACAAAGCTTTCGCCGTTTTCATTAGCGCGCTTGATGATTTTGTCGTCGATGTCGGTGATGTTACGCACGTACTTCAGGTTATAGCCCAGGAAGCGCAGGTAGCGAGAGACCACGTCGAACGCGACAAAGGTACGGCCATGGCCGATATGACAGAGATCGTAAACCGTAATACCACACACGTACATGCCGACTTCCCCGGCATGGATAGGTTTAAATTCCTCTTTCTGGCGCGTCATTGTATTAAAGATTTTTAACATCGAAGATTCCATGTAAACACGTGTGTGAGTTGTTTGTTCCATATAATACCCATAATTCGGAATAGGATCAGCACACAATGCAAGGTGATCGCGTCCTGTGGTTATGCTATAACAAGCCCCTATATATGACCCGAAGGCGGGTCGACGTACCACAATAACGGAACAGGATGCAAAAATGGTTACTTTCCACACTAATCATGGCGATATCGTAATCAAGACCTTTGATGACAAAGCGCCTGAAACAGTTAAAAACTTCCTGGACTACTGTCGCGAAGGTTTCTACAACAACACTATTTTCCACCGCGTGATCAACGGCTTTATGATCCAGGGCGGCGGTTTCGAGCCTGGCATGCGCCAGAAAGAGACCAAAGAGGCGATCAAAAACGAAGCGAACAACGGCCTGAAAAACACCCGCGGTACGCTGGCAATGGCCCGTACTCAGGCGCCTCACTCTGCCACCGCGCAGTTCTTCATCAACGTAGCGGATAACGACTTCCTGAACTTCTCCGGCGAAAGCCTGCAGGGCTGGGGCTACTGCGTGTTCGCAGAAGTGGTTGAAGGTATGGACGTGGTCGACAAGATCAAAGCCGTCTCTACCGGCCGCAGCGGCATGCACCAGGACGTTCCTAAAGAAGACGTTGTGATTACAAGCGTGACCGTCAGCGAGTAATTCGTGGCGACACTCTTTATTGCGGATCTGCATCTGCAAACAGAAGAACCGGCGATAACCGCCGGTTTTCTGCGTTTTTTACGCGGTGAAGCGAAAAGCGCCGATGCGCTGTACATCCTGGGCGATCTGTTTGAAGCCTGGATTGGCGACGACGACCCTAACCCGCTGCATCGTGAAATGGCTGCCGCCATTAAAACGCTGGTAGATTCCGGCGTCCCCTGCTACTTCATTCACGGCAACCGTGATTTCCTGCTCGGTAAGCGCTATGCCCGCGAAAGCGGTATGACGCTGCTGCCGGAAGAACAGGTGCTCGATCTCTATGGCCGCAAGGTACTCATCATGCACGGCGACACGCTCTGCACTGACGATACCGGCTATCTGGCGTTTCGCGCCAAGGTCCACACCCCGTGGATCCAGAAGGTGTTCCTTGCCCTGCCGCTGTTTATCCGCAACCGCATCGCCGCCAGAATGCGTGCGGGCAGCAAAGCCGCCAACAGCAGCAAATCCCTGACCATCATGGACGTCAACCCGCAAGCTGTGGTGAGCGTGATGGAAAAGCATGGCGTTCAGTGGCTGATCCACGGTCATACCCATCGCCCTGACGTGCATTCTCTGAGCGCCAACGGTGAACCGGCCCATCGCGTGGTATTGGGCGCATGGCACACTGAGGGTTCGATGGTCAAAGTCACCCCGGAAGGTGTCGAACTGATCGCTTTTCCGTTTTAACGTTTTCTCGTCGTTTCGCTTATTTCTCAGCCACGCAACCGTTTTCCTTGCCCGTATAACATGCTATTCTCTGTGCCCTCGAAAGCAGTGTGTTTCGCACCACAGGAGTTTTAAGACGCATGTCTTCCCGCAATAATCCGGCGCGTGTCGCCATCGTGATGGGGTCCAAAAGCGACTGGGCTACCATGCAGTTCGCCGCCGAAATCTTTGAAATCCTGAATGTTCCGCACCACGTTGAAGTGGTTTCCGCACACCGTACGCCGGACAAACTGTTCAGCTTCGCCGAAAGCGCCGAAGAGAACGGGTATGAGGTGATTATTGCCGGTGCGGGCGGCGCAGCACATCTGCCGGGCATGATTGCCGCCAAAACGCTGGTGCCGGTTCTGGGCGTCCCTGTTCAAAGCGCCGCGTTAAGCGGTGTCGATAGCCTCTACTCCATCGTCCAGATGCCGCGCGGTATTCCTGTCGGCACGCTGGCAATTGGCAAAGCGGGCGCGGCGAACGCCGCCCTGCTGGCCGCGCAAATTCTTGCAACGCACGACAAAGATTTACACCAGCGTCTGGCGGAGTGGCGTAAAGCCCAGACCGACGAGGTGCTGGATAACCCGGACCCGCGGGGTGCGGCATGAAGCAGGTTTGCGTCCTCGGCAACGGCCAGCTGGGCCGCATGCTGCGTCAGGCTGGCGAACCGTTGGGGATTGCCGTCTGGCCCGTCGGGCTGGACGCCGAGCCGGAAGCGGTGCCGTTCCATCAGAGCGTGATCACCGCCGAAATTGAACGCTGGCCGGAAACCGCCCTGACCCGCGAGCTGGCGCGCCATAACGCCTTTGTGAACCGCGACGTGTTCCCGATCATTGCCGACCGTCTGACGCAGAAGCAGCTGTTCGACAAGCTGGGCCTCGCAACCGCCCCGTGGCAGCTCCTGTCTGATAAAAGCGAGTGGAATGACGTCTTCGCCATGCTGGGCGAGCTGGCGATTGTGAAGCGCCGCGTGGGTGGCTACGACGGCCGCGGCCAGTGGCGCCTGCGCGCAGGCGACACCGCCGAACTGCCGGACGACTGCTACGGCGAGTGCATCGTTGAGCAGGGCATCAACTTTAGCGGCGAAGTGTCGCTGGTAGGCGCCCGCGGGCACGATGGCCGCACGGTGTTTTACCCGCTGACGCATAACCTGCATCAGGACGGCATTCTGCGCACCAGCGTCGCCTTCCCGCACGCCAATGCCGACCAGCAGGCGCAGGCGGAAGAGATGCTTTCTGCCATCATGCACGAGCTGGGCTACGTGGGCGTGATGGCGATGGAGTGCTTCGTCACGCCGTCGGGCCTGCTGATCAACGAGCTGGCGCCGCGCGTGCACAACAGCGGCCACTGGACGCAAAACGGCGCCTCCATCAGCCAGTTCGAACTGCACCTGCGCGCCATCACCGACCTGCCGCTGCCACAGCCCGTTGTTAACAGCCCGTCGGTGATGATCAACCTGATCGGGACCGATCTGAACTACGACTGGCTGAAGCTGCCGCTGGTGCATCTGCACTGGTATGACAAAGAGGTTCGCGCGGGTCGTAAAGTGGGTCATCTCAACCTGAACGACAGCGATACCGACCGCCTGAGCGCCACCCTGGAGGCGATCGTTCCTCTCCTGCCGCCAGAATACGCGAGCGGAATTGTCTGGGCACAGTCAAAGCTCAAGTAAGACATCTGCGCCGGGGAGTTGACCTTCCCCTTCCCCGGCGTACAATCCCCGCCCATTGCTGCTGAGTTTTCTTCTGGAATCACCATGAACGATGGAACGGACTATCGCGCGATCCTCGCGTCTGATACCCCTTTAATCGACGTTCGCGCGCCGATCGAATTTGCCCAGGGTGCGATGCCCGCCGCACTCAACCTGCCCTTAATGAACGACGACGAGCGTGCCGCCGTCGGTACCTGCTATAAGCGCCAGGGACCCGACGCCGCGCTGGCGCTCGGCCATAGCCTGGTGAGCGGCGAGACGCGGGAGGCGCGCATTAACGCCTGGCGCGAAGCCAGCCTTGCGCACCCCGAGGGCTATCTCTGCTGTGCGCGTGGCGGTCAGCGCTCGCATATCTCTCAGGCCTGGCTGAAAGAGGCTGGCATCGACTACCCGCTGATCCGCGGCGGCTATAAGGCCCTGCGCCAGACGGCGATTCAGGCCACCATTGAGCAGTCGCAAAAGCCGATGGTGCTTATTGGCGGCTGTACCGGCAACGGTAAAACGCTGCTGGTGAAGCAGCACGCGCAGGGCATCGATCTGGAAGGGCTGGCGCACCATCGCGGCTCGTCGTTTGGCCGCACGCTTACGCCGCAGCTTTCCCAGGCGAGCTTCGAGAATCACCTTGCGGTTGAGCTATTGAAAAAAGACGCCGCGCGCTGGGTGCTGGAGGACGAGGGCCGGATGATTGGCTCCAACCACCTGCCGGAGTGCCTGCGCGACCGCATGGTTGACGCCCCTATCGTTGTCGTCGAAGACCCGTTTGAAACCCGACTTGAGCGCCTGCGCGAAGAGTATTTTGACCACATGTGGGCGGATTTTTCTGCCGCGTACGGTGAGGAGGCGGGCTGGAAGGAGTACAGCGAGTACCTGCACCACGGCCTGTTTGCCATTCGCCGTCGGCTTGGGCTACAGCGTTTTGCGGAATTTACGGCGCTGCTGGACGCGGCCCTTGCCGAACAACAGCGAACGGGCAGCACCGACGCGCACTTCAGCTGGCTTGTACCGCTGCTGAAGGACTATTACGACCCGATGTACGGCTATCAGCTGGAGAAGAAAGCGGAGAAGATTGTCTATCGCGGGACGTTCGCAGAAATTGCCGAGTGGCTTAATCGCTAAAAAAAGCCGGGTGGCGAGGTAAAAGCAAAACGGCAACCTGGGTTGCCGTTTTTAATGTTTTTTCCCTCTCCCCGTGGGAGAGGGTCAGGGTGAGGGCATCAGGCCGCACCCTACATGACATCTTAGAAGTCGTAACGCAGACGCACCAGGTTCATGTCGCCCAGGTTGTCGGTGCTGGAGGTGAACACGTGTTCGTAATCCACGCGGAAACCGTAATCCAGCTGGAAGCTGATACCCACGCCGTTGTCGATGCGCTGGTAGTTACGGCCGTTCACGTACTCGATGCGGTCACCCATGAAGTAAGGCTGGATGGATTTCACCGCGTACTGACCGATTGGGAATTTGTACCCTGCGAAGTATTCAATACCCCACGCGTCGCCCGCAAAGTAGTCGTTAACAGACACTTTTTTGGTGGTCAGGAAGTTCTGGTACCAGCCGCCGCCAGCGGAGAAGGTCCAGTTGTCCGGCGTCCAGCTCAGCGCGGTACCGACAATATTCTGGTCGTAGGATTTGCTGTCGCCGTTGTCCGGGTTACGCATGTCCGCGCGGGTGTAGTTCCACGCAGCGCCCCAGGTCAGATCGGTGGTCAGGTGGTAATCGATACCCAGTGAGCCGCCGCCTTTACGCTTGTAGCGCAGGCCGTTGCCCGGCAGGTATTCGCTGTCTTCAAACAGGTAGGATGCATAGATGTCCGCATCGCCCACGGTTTTCTTATATTTCAGCATCTGGCGTGAACGGTAAGAGCCGTCGTAGTCGCCATTGATCCCGTTACCCGGCGCCTGGCCGATCATGTCGTAGTCCCAGATATCGGTTTTCGCGCCCACCACATCGTAGTACACGCTGTTCTGCTGGCCGAAGGTCAGCGTACCCCAGGTATCGCTCTTCAGGCCGGTGTAGAGCATACGGCGTGAGGTGTCGTGCGCGCCGTCGGCGTAGTGGTTATCCCAGTTAAACTGCGCCGGAATGTTCACCCCCAGCTCGTAGTAGCTGATCCAACTGATGTCATCGAACAGGTAGTAGTCTGCCGCGAAACGGAAGCGGGTACCGCCGTCAAAGCCGTTACGCTTGTAGCCGTTTTTGCCGTCATCGCCGGTCATGTTCTGGAACTGAGGACGAATACTACCGCCAACGGTGAAGTTCAGGCGGCTCAGCGGGTTACCCGCCTGAGGATCCTGCTTAAGTACGGTGATTTCTGCCTGAGATGCAAAAGTAGTCAATGCCACTGCCGCGCCGATCGTTGCCGCCAGCGCTGATTTTTTTATAGTCATTATTTTTCCTTAATAGACACGCTGCTAAATATTTAGCTGGTGAATATTAACCGGAAATTTTCGGGCTGTGTGGGCGGGTTTTTAATGTTTTGTGCTACTAAATGCGTTGGCATTATCACTTTGTGCTATTTAAGCATTACGCACCGGCATAAAAACCGGTGCGTAATTATTACCATGCCAAATCAATTCACAAACTGCCGGAACAGGGCCTTGCCCTTTAACAATCGCGCCCCGAGCCAGCCCCCGCAGAGGGAGAGCAGCACCGCGCCGCAGAGAGGGAGTACTAGCCAGAGACGCCAGTCAGGCTCCCACGGGAAGTCGAAGACCTTTGTCTGCAGCACCGCCAGCGCCGTCTCCGCGCCAATCGCCGCGACCAGACCCGCCACCAGCCCAAGCAGCGCAAACTCGCTCCAGAGCGTCGCCCGCAGCAGCCGCTTACCCGCGCCGAGCGTGCGGTAGACTATCAGTTCCTGATGACGCTGGCGCATGCCCACCTGCACCTGCGCCAGCAGCAGCAATATGCCGCAGATTGTCACCAGCACCACCATCACCTCCAGCGCGCGGCTCACCTGCTCCAGCACTTGCCCGACCTGTTTGAGGATCGCGCCGATATCCAGCAGGCTCACCGTCGGGAACTCCCGGTTAAGCTGCGTCAGCATGCCGTTGCCGTTTTCCCAGCGGAAGCTGGTCAGCCAGCTCTGCGGCTGCCCGTCCAGCGCGCCTGGCGGGAAGATGAAGAAGAAGTTTGGCCGCAGGCTTTCCCAGTCCACTTTACGGAGGCTGGTGACTTTGGCGGTAAAATCCTGGGTATCACCGGTGAAGGTCACGCTGTCCCCGAGCTTCACGTTCAGGCGCGTCGCCAGCCCCTCTTCCATCGACACCTCTCCCGCTTTCGGCGGCCAGCTACCGGCGGTAATCGGGTTATGGTCGGGACGTTTCTCCTGCCAGGTCAGGTTGAGTTCGCGGTTAAGCGACTCGTCCTTGTTCCCCTCAGTTGACTGACCGTTGATCTGCGTCAGACGCGCACGGACGATGGGATAGAACGACTCGGGAATAATGTGATGCTCCGACAGGAAGCCCTTCAGCGGCGTTACCTGTTCCGGTGCGATGTTGATCAGGAAATAGTTCGGGCTTTCCGGCGGAAGCTGCTGCTGCCAGCGATCCAGCAGATCCCCGCGAAGCACGAGAAGCAGCGCCAGCAGCATAAACGACAGCGAAAAGGCCGACAGCTGGCTGAGCGTTGACCAGGGCTGATGCAGCAGGCGGTTGACCGCCAGCCGCACCGGCAGGGATTTTACCGTCAGCCTTTTCAGGACGTTGAGCAGTATCCAGCCCAGCACTCCGCACAGCAGCGCCAGTACCACCGCGCCGGCCAGCACGGCCCACAGCAGGGTGCTGCCGCCCATCAGCCAGGCCAGCAGCCCGACCGCAACAGCAATAATCGCCGGGAGATAGAACTTCAGCGGCCAGACGTTCGCCACCACATCATTGCGCAGCACCCGCAGCGGCTGCGTCGCGAGCAGCAGGCGGTACGGGCGCAGCCCCACCAGCACCGAGATTACCGTCATCGCGCCCATCGCCCACAGCCACGGCCAGAGGCTTGCCGGGGGCAACGCGGCCGGCAGCACCGGTTTCAGCATCACCATCAGCAGTTTTTCAAACAGCAGGCCTATTATTCCGCCAGTGAGCGCAGAGAGGGCCAGCAGCATCAGCCACTGGCCGACGATCAGCTTGCGCAGCTGCGCCCGCCCCGCGCCGAGGGTTTTAAGGATCGCCACCAGGTCGTAGCGGCTGCGGCAGTAGTGCCCCATCGCCACGGCAACCGCCGCCACCGCCAGCAGCAGGGTTAACAGCGCCGACAGCAGCAGGAACTGTTGGGAACGTTCGAGGGATTTGCCGAGCGCGCCTTCGTCCTGCTCCAGCCCGTACCAGCGGTGTTCCGGCTTGAGCTGCGGCAGAAGCCATTTTTCATACGCCTCCAGCTGCGCGGGCGTGCCGCCAAACTTGTAGCGCCAGGTGACGCGGCTTCCCGGCTGGACGGCGTTGGTTTTCGCGACATCGGTGGTGTTCATCAGCAGGCGCGGCGCGAGCTGGAACGGATTAAAGCCGGAGTCGGGCTCCTGCACCACTTCCCCGGCGATTTTCAGCGTGGCATCGCCAACGTCAATACTGTCGCCGGGCTTCAGGTTAAGAAGCGCCATCAGGCGCGATGCCAGCAGCACCGTGCCGGGCGTCGGCTTTAGCCCCGGCGGGCTGGTTTGTAATTCCCCGTACATCGGGTAGATGTCGTCCACGGCCTTCACGCTGGCGAGCTGCGGGGTGTCCCCCGCGAAGGTCATGGTCTGGAAGGTGAGCTGCTCTCCCACCTTTAGCCCTTCCTTGCGCGCTTCCTCAATCCAGCCAGGCGGCACAGGACGCGAGCTTTGCAGCGCCCGGTCCCCGGCCATAAATTCGCGGCTCTGCTGGCTGAGCCCTTTTTCCATACGGTCGCTGACGCTGCCGAGCGCCAGCACGCAGGCCACCGCCAGGCTTAACGCCAGCCAGACAATCAGCAGCGAGGGCGAGCGCCATTCGCGCCAGAACCAGCGGGCGATCATGCTTCCTCCTGAAGAATACCGTTCACCAGCCGCAGGCGGCGGTCGCAGCGGGCGGCCAGCTGCGGATCGTGGGTCACGAGGATCAGCGTGGTGCCATGTTCGCGGTTAAGCGAAAACAGCAGATCAGCAATTTTATCCCCGGTTTTACGGTCAAGGTTGCCGGTGGGTTCATCGGCAAACAGCACTTCCGGGCGGCCGTTAAACGCCCGCGCCAGCGCCACGCGCTGCTGCTCGCCACCAGAAAGCTGTGCCGGAAGATGGTCGAGGCGCTTGCCCAGGCCGAGCTGTTCCAGCAGCGCCTTCGCATGCGTGCGGCTTTCGCGACTCTTTTCGCCGCGCAGCAGCGCCGGGAGTTCGACGTTTTCCAGCGCGTTCAGGGTCGGGATCAGCATAAAAGACTGAAAGACAAAACCGATATGCCGCGCGCGCAGCGCGGCTCGCGCCTCTTCATCAAGCTGGTGCAGCGGTTGCCCGACCAGGTGGACTTCGCCGCTGCTGCCATCGTCCAGACCGGCCAGAATCGCCAGCAGCGTAGACTTGCCGGAACCGGATTCGCCAATCAGCGCGATGGTTTCGGCGCGTTTGACAACGAGTTCAACTCCGGTAAGGATTGAAAGCTCCTGCTCCCCCTGACCGACGGACTTCTTAAGACGATGAACTTCAACACTGTTTTCCGCTGGCATTTGCCCTTCCTGTTTTTGATGCTGATGACCTTCCGCGCGGCGGCAGCGGACACGTTACTGATTCTTGGCGACAGCCTGAGCGCGGGCTACCGCATGGCGGCCAGCGCGGCCTGGCCGGCTCTGCTCAATGACAAATGGCAAAGCAAGACGACCGTTATCAACGGCAGCATCAGCGGCGATACCTCGCAGCAGGGTCTGTCGCGCCTGCCTGCGCTGCTTAAGCAGCATCAGCCGCGCTGGGTGCTGGTTGAGCTTGGCGGTAATGACGGCCTGCGTGGCTTCCAGCCTCAGCAAACCGAGCAAACGCTGCGTACCATTTTGCGGGACATCAAGGCGGCAAACGCCCAGCCGCTGCTGATGCAAATTCGCCTGCCCGCCAACTACGGTCGTCGGTATAATGAGGCCTTTAGCGCGATCTACCCTAAGCTTGCCAAAGAGTTTGATATTCCGCTCCTGCCATTTTTCATGGAAGAGGTCTATCTCAAACCTCAGTGGATGCAGGACGACGGTATCCACCCCAATCGCGATGCGCAGCCGTTTATTGCCGACTGGATGGCAACGCGGCTGGCTCCTTTAGTTAAACATGACTCGTAATTCAGCGGAGTTCCTGACAGGTAAAGTTATGCAAAAATCGGTCTTAATTACAGGATGTTCCAGCGGAATCGGCCTTGAAAGCGCGCTTGAACTAAAGCGCCAGGGATTCAGGGTGCTGGCAGCGTGCCGCCAGCCTGACGATGTCGAGCGCATGAACGGGCTGGGCTTTACCGGCATACAGCTGGATATGGACTCGCCGGAGAGCGTTGAACGCGCCGCCGACGAGGTGATAGCCCTGACCGAAGGCCGTCTGTACGGTCTCTTTAATAATGCCGGTTACGGCGTGTATGGCCCACTGGATACGCTCTCGCGCGAAACGCTGGAGAAGCAGTTTTCAACCAATTTCTTTGGCGTCCATCAGCTCACCATGCGTCTGCTCCCGGCCATGCTGCCGCACGGCGAAGGGCGCATCGTGATGACATCGTCAGTGATGGGGCTGATTTCCACCCCGGGCCGCGGCGCCTACGCGGCCAGCAAATATGCGCTGGAAGCCTGGTCCGACGCCCTGCGCATGGAGCTGCGCCACAGCGGCATCAAGGTCAGCCTGATTGAACCCGGCCCGATCCGCACCCGCTTTACCGAAAACGTTAACCAGACCCAGGCGGATAAACCGGTCGAAAACCCCGGCATCGCCGCACGTTTTACCCTCGGGCCAGAGGCGGTGGTTGCCAAAGTGCGCCATGCTTTTGAGAGCGAGCATCCCAAAATGCGCTATCCAGTGACGCTGGTCACCCATGCCGTCGGCTGGTTAAAGCGCCTGCTGCCGGGCAGGATAATGGACAAAATTTTGCACGGCTGAGTTGAAGCGACGACGCTCATCCCCATGTAAAGAGTAAACCGACAAAAGAGAAAGCCGCATGTCCGTACAGAATATCGTCAATATTACAGAAGCAAACCTGCAACAGGTCCTCGAACAGTCGATGGCTAAACCGGTGCTGTTCTACTTCTGGTCTGAGCGCAGCCAGCACTGTCTGCAGCTGACGCCGGTGCTGGAAAGCCTTGCCGCGCAGTACAACGGTCAGTTCATTCTGGCGAAACTGGACTGTGACGCCGAGCCGATGGTGGCGTCGCAGTTTGGTCTGCGCGCCATTCCAACCGTTTATCTGTTCCAGAACGGCCAGCCTGTCGATGGCTTCCAGGGCCCCCAGCCGGAAGAGGCGATTCGCGCCCTGCTGGATAAAGTGCTGCCGCGCGAAGAAGAGCTGAAAGCGCGGGAAGCGATGGCGCTGATGCAGGAAGGCAAATACGACGAGGCGCTGCCGCTACTGAAAGAGGCGTGGCAGCTGTCGAACCAGAACAGCCAGATCGGCCTGCTGCTGGCGGAAACGCAGATCGCCCTGCACCGTTCAGAAGACGCGGAAGCCGTGCTCAAGACGGTTCCAATGCAGGATCAGGACACCCGCTATCAGGGGCTGGTGGCGCAGATTGAACTGCTGAAGCAGGCGGCGGACACCCCGGAAATTCAGCAACTGCAGCAGCAGGTGGCCGACAACCCGGCGGATGCCGCGCTGGCAAGCCAGCTGGCGCTCCAGCTGCATCAGGTGGGACGTAACGAAGAGGCGCTGGAGCTGCTGTTCGGCCACCTGCAGAAAGATCTGGCTGCCGCAGACGGTCAGGCGCGCAAGATGTTCCAGGAGATCCTGGCCGCGCTGGGCACCGGAGACGCGCTGGCGTCGAAGTATCGTCGTCAGTTGTACGCGCTGCTCTACTAACAAAAAATGCCCGGTGGCGCTAACGCTTACCGGGCCTACAAAAACCGATATTACCCCGTCTTTTTCAACTGCGTCACCACCAGCTGGTGGCGCGGGTTGTAGAACTTCCGATAGGTCAGGTAGCAGGCAATGATAGTGGACAGGCTCGCCGTGGAAAGCAGCATAAACGTCACCATGATCTGATACTTAATCGCTTTTACCGGATCGATACCGGCAAAGATCAGCCCCGACATCATGCCCGGCAGGCTCACCAGCCCCACCGTTTTGGCAGAATCCACGGTCGGGATCAGCGATGAGCGAATGCTCTCACGAATCAGCCGCGCTGAAGCCACTTTTGGCGTCGCCCCCAGGCTTAACTTCTCCTGCAGCTGCTGCTGTTCACTGCTGAAACGCTGGCCGAGGTTGTTGTAGCACAGGCCAACGGCCACCATAGCGTTTCCCGCAATCATCCCGGAGATAGGGATCACCTGCATCGGCGTAAACTCAATCGAGCCAGAGAGCACCAGCACCGCCAGGGTGAGCGCCGTCCCGGTGGTAATCGCGATAAATGACGAGATAAACGCCTTATCAATATATTTACTGCGTTTCTGCGCGTTCCACGCCGCGTTAAAGCAGATGAAGAGCACCATCAGCAGCGTCAGCACCGCGTGGTTGACGTTGAAAATATACTTCAGCACATAGCCGACGATGATGAGCTGAACCACCGCGCGGCAGATACTCCAGACAATATCTTTTTCCAGGCCCAGCTTTTCCCGGTAGCTGACGACGATAGCAATCAGCACCAGCACCATCGAAAACGCCAGAGATTCATTGGTAATGTTATGCTCACCCACGGTTGGCCTCCTGCATTTTCCCACCGTGCGGCTGGAGCGTAATCACGTCATCCGCATGGGTAATTTCGTTTGAGTCGTGCGTCACCCACAGCACGGCAATATTCTGCTCGCGGGCGTAACGATGAATAATCTCGTTGACGTTGCGTTTGTTGGTATCATCGAGCGCGCTGGTGATCTCATCCAGCAGTAATACCTTCGGTAAGAACTGCAAATTACGGATCAGCGAGACGCGCTGCTTTTCGCCGCCCGAGAGCTCACTGATGGATTTGGTCAGCGTCTCCTTCGCCAGGCCAAAACGGGCCAGATCGTCGATGAATTTTGCCGGCTCCGGCGTTTTATTGCGGATTTGCCACGGAAAAATCAGGTTATCAAAAACCGTGTCGCCAAAAAGTACGGGCGTTTGGACGCAATAAGAGACCTGCTGGCGATAGCTTTCCGGGGAAAGTGACGCAATATCCTGCCCTTCAAACAGAATGGTTCCCTCCGTTGGGCTCAGCAGAGAGGCCACGATCTTCAGTAAGGTGCTTTTACCGCAGCCTGACGGCCCCGTTATCAGCTTGAACTCACCGGGAGAAAGGTTAAACCCGACATGCTGAAGGATCGTGTTATTTGCGACACGAAAGCCGACGTCCTTTATCTGCAAAACTGCATTTTCGTTGTTCATATTTTTTCCAGTAACTCCTGAGCGTTATTAGCATAATCCGTGCCGCACGTTCGTCACAACGCGTTTTAGCGCCCCCTTTCGCCACCAAGACTTCCGATTGTGTTTACCGTGTATTCATTAGACATGCTTTACACTTTAGCTTTACAGTTTACGCCGTGACCTTAGCGACACTTCCGTATCCCTGGTTTAGAACATTCGTTAAAGTGGTGTTAAGCTCTGCCCGCAACACAATAAGGAAGTACAAGAATGTCTAATATTCACACTTTTTATGAGTTTTCTGAACTTGAACCCGGCGTGAAAACCATCGATCAGCTGCTTGCCGCCATTGCTTCAGAATCCGTTACGGCTTATGTGTTCGGGGGAGAGCTTGTCCGGTTCGTTAAGGGCCTGCTGAAGATGAAGCCGGTCATTCAGCTGAAGAATTGCCGCTTTGCGTTTGATAACGGCACTCGCTTCGTTGAAATCGACGGCAGAGGGAATGTCAAAGAGTTCGAGCCGGGCAAGGTTCCGGCCTGGTTCCAGTCTCCCGGTGAGTTTGCCCGCGGCCAGTGGCTGGTCAACCATGATTTTGCGGACCTGATGACGCCGGAATTTATCCGCGCGTTTATTGAGCGCTTCCCGGACGTAAGCAAACGACGCGAACACGCGAACCTGCTGTTCGATCTGCAGCTCAATAAGCTGGCGCCCGCGCAGCCCGCGGCGAAAAAGACAGGCAACGTTCAGGGCAAAACGACCAAACCCAAAGTCACCGATCTGCAGTCTTTCGAACTCTTCAGCCAGTTTTATGCGCGTATGAAAACGGCAGTCTGTGCAGACCAGTTCCCGACGCTGCAAATTCTGACGGGACACGACGCCGTCAACGACGCGCCCACCTCACTGAAGGGCGCGGTACGCACCTGGTTCAAAGGGATCACCGGTCAGCTTCCGCCGAACAACAAGCGCGTGGGCGCGGGCAATGCGGAACTGTTCTGCGCGCCGATCCGCGAGCAGCTGCGCCAGGTCGAAGAGATTGGGCTGGAGACCTTCTATCACGGCCTGTCGAAAGCCATCGCCGATGCGGGTGACGATGCGCTGATCGCTGACTTTACCTACAGCTACCACTAACGCTCTGCCCCGCCCGTCGGACGGGGCGAATTTTAGCCCATTAGCCGATATACTTACGAATAGCAAACACGCGCTTTTTCTCATCAAAGCATGCAAAACAGGAGGTTTTTATGCTCATCGTTGTTCCCGTCCTTATATTCGTTGCGCTGGTTATCGTGGGCGCAGGTGTCAAAATTGTCCCTCAGGGTTACCAGTGGACCGTAGAGCGCTTCGGCCGCTATACCAACACGCTGCAGCCCGGCCTAAGCCTCATTGTTCCGTTCATGGACCGGATTGGCCGCAAAATCAACATGATGGAGCAGGTGCTGGATATCCCCTCTCAGGAAGTGATCTCTAAAGATAACGCCAACGTTACCATTGATGCCGTCTGCTTTATTCAGGTGATTGATGCGCCGAAAGCGGCCTATGAGGTGAGCAACCTGGAGCTGGCGATCGTCAACCTGACGATGACCAACATCCGTACCGTGCTCGGCTCGATGGAGCTGGACGAAATGCTCTCCCAGCGCGACAGCATCAATACCCGCCTGCTGCACATTGTTGATGAGGCAACGAACCCGTGGGGGATCAAAGTCACCCGTATTGAGATCCGCGACGTGCGCCCACCGGCAGAGCTGATCGCCTCCATGAACGCGCAGATGAAGGCCGAGCGTACCAAGCGTGCCTATATTCTGGAAGCCGAAGGGGTCCGTCAGGCGGAGATCCTCAAAGCGGAAGGGGAAAAACAGTCGCAGATCCTGAAAGCCGAAGGCGACCGTCAGTCCGCGTTCTTACAGGCGGAAGCGCGTGAACGTTCCGCTGAAGCGGAAGCCCGCGCAACGCAGATGGTCTCCGAGGCGATTGCCGCCGGTGATATCCAGGCCGTGAACTACTTCGTGGCGCAAAAATATACCGATGCGCTGAAAGAGATCGGCTCCGCGAACAACAGCAAAGTGGTGATGATGCCCCTGGACGCCAGCAGCCTGATGGGCTCTATCGCAGGGATCGCCGAACTGATCAAAGACAGCGGAAACGAGCGTAAAAAATGATTGAGCTCATCGTTGCACATCCTCATGCCTTCTGGCTAAGCCTCGGTGGCTTGTTGCTGGCGGCGGAGATGCTTGGCGGCAACGGCTACCTGCTCTGGAGCGGTGTTGCCGCTGTCATTACGGGCCTGCTGGTCTGGATCCTTCCTCTGGGCTGGGCGTGGCAGGGCGCGCTGTTTGCCGTGCTGACGCTGGTTGCCGCCTGGCTGTGGTGGCGCTGGCTTAACCGTCAGGTCAAAGAGCAGAAACCGCTGGACGCGCATCTCAACCAGCGCGGACAGCAAATTGTCGGCAAGCGCTTTACGCTCGACGCCGCGCTGGTGAACGGGCGCGGGCACATGCGGGTGGGCGACAGCTCGTGGCCGGTGGTGGCCGACGACGACCTCAGCGCCGGAACGCAGGTTGAGGTCATTGCGGTGGAAGGGATTACGCTGCGGGTAAAAGCCTGCTAGACGTGGGTTTTGCGATGGCAGCAGCCGGCAAGATTGTCAATAATCGGGCAGTCGGCGCTGTCATCACCCGGACAGGATTCCGCCAGCTGCAGCAGCTGTTCGCGCATCGCCTGTAGCTCGATGATGTGGCGCTCGATCTCCGCCACTTTTTCCAGCGTGCGTTTTTTCACGTCCGCGCTGTGGCGCTTCGGATCGTTAAACAGGTTAACCAGCTCGCCGCACTCTTCCAGGTTAAACCCCACCTGTCTTGCCTGGCGCAGCAGCGTCAGTTCATCGAGATGCAGCTGCGTGTAGCTGCGGTAGCCGTTTTCACTGCGCAGCGGTGGCGTTACCAGCCCCTTCTCTTCATAAAAGCGGATCGCCTTGCTGGTTAAGCCGGTTTTTTTTGCCACGTCACTGATATTCACATTTCCCCCTTGACCTTCCCCTTGATGGAAGGTTTAACCTTCATAACAGTTAGCGAAAAGCGTTACTCCGGTCAACAACTGACCAATATATTATACGGGAGTTTTGTTATGTCTCACACTATCGACCTGACGCTGGACGGCCTCTCCTGCGGCCACTGCGTCAAACGCGTTAAAGAAAGCCTGGAACAGCGTCCTGACGTTGAAAGCGCTGAAGTGACTATCGACCATGCCGCCGTGACCGGCAGCGCCAGCGCGGACGCGCTGATTGATACCATTAAACAGGCCGGTTATGGGGCGGAGTTAAGCCACCCAAAGGCTAACCCGCTGGCAGAGTCATCATCCCCGTCGGAAGCGCTGACAGCGGCCACTCCTGAGCTTCCGGCAGCGGATGATATTGATGACAGCCAACAGCTGCTGATCAACGGCATGAGCTGCGCCAGCTGCGTCTCCCGCGTGCAGAACGCCCTGCAGGCGGTACCGGGCGTCGCACAGGCACGGGTCAACCTTGCGGAGCGTACTGCGCTGGTGATGGGCAGTGCCTCCGCCGCAGATTTAGTGCAGGCCGTGGAAAAAGCGGGCTACGGGGCGGAGGCCATCGAAGATGATGCCGAGCGCCGCGAACGCCAGCAGGAAACGGCTATTGCCACCATGAAGCGCTTCCGCTGGCAGGCGATCGTCGCCCTGCTGGTCGGTATTCCGGTGATGGTGTGGGGCATGATGGGTGACAACATGATGGTCACCGCAGACAACCGCACGCTGTGGCTGGTGATTGGTTTAATTACCCTTGCGGTCATGGTCTTTGCAGGTGGGCATTTTTATACCAGCGCCTGGAAGAGCCTGAAAAACCGCACGGCGACGATGGATACGCTGGTTGCGCTCGGTACCGGCGCGGCGTGGCTGTACTCCATGAGCGTGAACGTCTGGCCCCAGTGGTTCCCGATGGAAGCCCGCCATCTCTATTATGAAGCCAGCGCCATGATTATCGGCCTGATTAACCTGGGCCACATGCTGGAAGCGCGTGCTCGTCAGCGCTCCTCGAAAGCGCTGGAACGCTTGCTCGATTTAACCCCGCCGACGGCCCGCGTGGTCACGGACGATGGGGAAAAAAGCGTCCCGCTGGCGGAGGTACAGCCGGGCATGACGCTGCGCCTGACCACCGGCGACCGGGTGCCCGTCGACGGTGAAATCACCCAGGGCGACGCCTGGCTGGATGAAGCGATGTTGACCGGGGAGCCGATCCCCCAGCAAAAATCACAGGGCGATGCGGTTCATGCCGGCACGGTAGTGCAGGACGGCAGCGTGCTGTTCCGCGCCAGTGCCGTCGGTAGCCACACCACGCTGTCGCGTATTATCCGCATGGTCCGCCAGGCCCAGAGCAGCAAGCCGGAGATTGGCCAGCTTGCTGACAAAATCTCGGCCATTTTTGTGCCGGTAGTGGTCGGCATTGCTCTGCTGAGCGCGGCGATCTGGTATTTCTTCGGCCCGGCACCGCAGATTGTCTACACCCTGGTCATCGCCACCACGGTGCTGATCATCGCCTGTCCGTGCGCTCTTGGTCTGGCGACGCCGATGTCGATTATCTCCGGCGTGGGCCGTGCCGCCGAGTTTGGCGTGCTGGTCCGTGATGCGGATGCCCTGCAGCGGGCGAGCACCCTGGATACGATTGTCTTTGATAAAACCGGCACGTTGACCGAGGGCAAACCGCAGGTAGTGGCCGTGAGTACCGCTGGCATTGCGCAAGAGGACGCGCTGCGCCTTGCCGCCGCGCTGGAGCAGGGTTCCAGCCACCCGCTGGCCCGCGCCATTCTCGATAAGGCGAATGCTTCTGCCCTGCCGCAGGTCAGCAATTTCCGTACCCTGCGCGGGCTTGGCGTCAGCGGTGAAGCCGACGGCCACGCGCTGCTGCTGGGTAACCAGGCATTGCTGAATGAAAACGGTGTTGATACGTCCGCGCTGGAAGAAGAGCTGAAAGCACAGGCGTCTCGGGGCGCCACCCCGGTTCTGCTGGCGGTGGATGGCAAAGCCGCCGCGCTGCTGGCCGTGCGCGATCCGCTTCGCCAGGACAGCGTGGATGCCTTACAGCGCCTGCACCGCGCGGGCTATCGCCTGGTGATGCTGACCGGGGATAACCCGACCACCGCCAACGCTATCGCGAAAGAGGCCGGTATTGATGAGGTGATTGCGGGCGTGCTGCCGGACGGCAAAGCGGACGCCATCAAGAACCTGCAAAGCCAGGGTCGCCAGGTGGCGATGGTGGGCGACGGCATCAACGACGCCCCGGCGCTGGCCCAGGCGGACGTAGGGATAGCCATGGGTGGCGGGAGTGATGTCGCCATTGAAACCGCGGCCATCACGCTGATGCGCCACAGCCTGATGGGCGTTGCCGACGCCCTGGCCATTTCGAAAGCTACGTTGCGCAACATGAAGCAGAACCTGCTGGGGGCGTTCATCTATAACTCGCTCGGTATTCCGGTTGCTGCCGGCATTTTGTGGCCGCTGACCGGTACCCTGCTGAACCCGGTGGTTGCGGGTGCGGCGATGGCACTCTCCTCCATTACCGTGGTGAGCAACGCCAACCGTCTGCTGCGGTTTAAACCGAAGGATTGAACCTTGTTCTCGTACGCGCTAGCATGACCCTTTCCGGTCATGGAGCGCGTATGAGTCTGTTTAATCGTATAAAAGCATCGTTTCGCGCCCTCTTTCCCCGCCGCTATGCCTGGCCCGGCCTGGATATCTCGCTTCCCGGCGGGCAACACCTGCACCTGGTCGGCAGCATCCATATGGGCACGCAGGGAATGTCTCCTCTGCCATCCGGTCTGATAAAACGCCTGAAGCGCGCCGACGCGCTGGTCGTCGAGGCGGACATTTCCGGCCACGAGTCGCCGTTTGCCGGGCTTGAAAGCGATCTCCCGCTGGCGGAGCGCCTGAACGACGACCAGCTCGCGGAGCTGAGGCGCGTGGCGGCAGAAACCGGCGTGTCGCTCTCCATGATTGACACCCTGCCGCTGTGGCAAATTGCGATGGTGCTGCAGGCCACGCAGGCGCAGCGTCTGGGCCTGCGCGGTGACTACGGCATTGATTACCAGCTGCTGAACGTGGCGCGGGCGCGCCGTATGCCCATCATCGAGCTGGAAGGAACGGACAGCCAGATTGCGCTCCTGCGCCAGCTTCCTGACGACGGTCTGATGCTGCTGGATGATACCCTGACCCACTGGCACACCAACGCGCGTCTGCTGCAAACCATGATTGGCTGGTGGCTGGATGCGCCGCCCGCGGACGGTAAGCTGGCGCTTCCGTCGACGTTCAGTGAATCGCTTTATGATGTGCTGATGAATGCGCGCAACAAAGCCTGGCGAGAGACGCTGCATGCTTTACCTGCGGGGGAGTACGTGGTCGCGGTCGGGGCGCTGCATTTATACGGCGAAGGGAATTTGCCGTCGCTGTTGAAATAAAAAAATGGCCAATATCTCTATTGGCCCGTCAAAGAGGAATTTCATCGTTTTTATTATACCGAAGTGACCTTCGGCTGAGCCGATTGTCGCTCAAAGTGACCATCACTGCCAACACTATTGCGCAAGATGGTGCTATTTTTTAGACAAACGTCAGGCGTATGCTGGCTGCATGAATTGTCTGTCGTAAGAAGGATAGCTATGACTCCCGCCGTTAAATTACTCGAAAAAAACAATATTTCTTTCCGGATCCATACCTACGATCATGATCCGAACGAAACCAACTTTGGTGATGAAGTGGTGCGCAAGCTGGGGCTGAACGCTGACCAAGTCTATAAAACGCTGCTGGTGGCGGTGAATGGCGATATGAAGCACCTCGCCGTGGCGGTAACACCCGTTGCCGGACAGCTCGATCTCAAAAAGGTAGCGAAAGCGCTGGGGGCGAAAAAGGTGGATATGGCGGACCCGATGGTTGCGCAACGCACCACGGGCTATCTGGTGGGCGGGATCAGCCCGCTCGGACAGAAAAAACGGCTGCCGACGCTGATCGATGCGCCTTCGCAGGAATTTGAGACGATCTATATTTCGGGCGGTAAACGCGGGCTGGATATTGAACTGGCCGCGGGCGATCTGGCGAAAATGCTGGACGCGAAGTTTGCGGATATTGCGCGCCGGGAGTAAAAAAAGCCGGGTGGCGGCTACGAGGTAAAAGCAAAACGGTAACAGGCGTTACCGTTTTTTGTGTTCGCGCCCTCTCCCGGTGGGAGAGGGTTGGAGTGAGGGCATCAGGCCGCACAACACTACTGCCAGCTCACCTCACCTTTCGGCTCATAGGCATTCACGTCAATCGGCGAGTTCTGCTCGATGTACTGCTTCAGCACTTCCGCATCGATAAAACCGGTGTTTACGTAGCCCGGTTTATTATCGATGTGCGGATAGCCGTCGCCGCCGGTGGCGTTAAAGCTTAACGTCGCCAGACGGTAGGTTTTCGCAGGGTCTACCGGCTCGCCTTTGATTTTCAGATCGTTGAGCTTGCCGTCCTTCGCCACAAAGCTGACGTTAGCAAACTGCGGATAGGCACCCGAGTCCGGCTTCATCTGCGCTACGGCGGTCAGGTAGTCAACGACCTCTTTCCCGCTCATATCCGCATACACCACCACGTTGCCGAACGGCTGCACCTTCAGCACGTCTTTATAGGTGATGTTTCCGCCTTCGATGGAGTCACGAATGCCGCCGCCGCTCATCACGCCGAAGTCCGCATTCGTGCGCGCCATCTGCGCCGCCAGCACCAGATGGCCCATGTTGGTCTGCACGAAGCGGACTTTACTGCGGTCCCCTTCCAGACGACCGTTCAGCGTGCCGATTTTCACGTCCAGCTGCGCCTTGCCTTTATTCTGGAACGGCGTCAGCAGAGAGAGCATCTGCTGGTTTTCAGCAATCTCTGGCGTGTAAAGTACGCGCTCGCTTTTCCCGTCCGGGTAGGTGACTTTCTTCTTCAGGTTCACCGGGATGAGCTGATAGCGCACCAGCTTCATCTCACCGTTACGAAACTCAAAGTCCGCCCGCCCCACGTATTTACCCCACTCGTGGGCCTGCACAATCCAGATCCCGTTCTGACGATCTGGCGCACACGGCGTGCCCGGCACGTAGTCCACCTGCTTTTTGTTCTCCGACGCCATGCACACCGGATCCTGCGAGTGACCGCCCACAATCATCGCCAGCGAGCCCGCTGGCAGGCTGCGCGCCATCTCCACGTCGCCGGGCGCATTGGAGCCGTGCTCGCCGTTATCGTAGTGTCCCATGTGGGTAGTGGCGATAATCACGTCCGGCTTTTCGTTCTGCTGCAGCTCCTGAATCACCAGCTTCGCTTCGTCTGCCGGTTTGCGGAATTCGATATCGGTGAAGAACTCAGGGTTACCGATTTTTGCCGTATCGTCGGTGGTTAAGCCGATGACCGCGATTTTGAGATCCTGACGCTTAAACAGCGCCCACGGTTTAAACAGACGTTCGCCGGTGCTTTTCTGGTAAATATTGGCGGAGAGGAACGGGAATTTGGACCATTTCTCCTGCTGGCGCAGCACGCTCAGCGGATTGTCAAACTCGTGGTTGCCGACGGCCATCGCGTCGTAACCGATTAAATTCATGCCGCGGAAATCGGGTTCAGCATCCTGTAAATCCGATTCCGGCACGCCGGTATTAATATCCCCGCCCGACAGCAGCAACACGCTGCCACCCTGGGACGCCACCTCTTTGCGAATGCCGTCCACCAGCGTTTTTTGCGCCGACAGACCATACTCGCCGTATTCACTGCGCCAGAAATGACCGTGATGATCGTTGGTATGCAGAATGGTGATTTTATAGGTTTTATCTTTTTCATACGCCTGCGCGGGCAGGCTTGCCAGGCCCCATGCGGCAATAAGCGCCAGCGCGACGCCCCGCTTCATTAACTTCATCTTCTCTCTCCCTGACCAATAGACAAAGGCAAAAATTACAGTGACTAACAAGAATAGACAAATAAGTTTTCAGAATTGCGACTTTCTTCAAATGTCACGGACGAGTATGTTAGTCGGATAATAATTACTCCCTGCATCTCTAATAACAAATTGACGTGGTATTTATGGCAATCAGTGAATCAACCCAGCCCGCTCCGGGCGCGCCGGCGTCGCGCACCTCTTTTAAAGTTTTAGGCGCAATCAGCCTCTCGCACCTGCTCAACGACATGATCCAGTCGTTGATTCTGGCGATCTACCCGCTGCTGCAGTCCGAGTTTTCGTTAACCTTCGTACAGATCGGGATGATCACCCTGACCTTCCAGCTGGCCTCGTCGCTGCTGCAGCCGGTGGTGGGTTACTGGACGGATAAATACCCGATGCCGTGGTCGCTGCCGATAGGCATGTGCTTTACCTTAAGCGGGCTGGTGCTGCTGGCCATGGCAGGCAGTTTTGAAGCGGTTCTGCTCGCCGCCGCGCTGGTGGGGACCGGCTCGTCCGTCTTCCATCCGGAATCGTCCCGCGTGGCGCGTATGGCCTCCGGTGGCCGTCACGGGCTGGCGCAGTCACTCTTCCAGGTAGGGGGCAACTTCGGTAGCTCCCTCGGCCCGCTGCTGGCGGCGGTGATTATCGCCCCGTATGGCAAAGGCAATGTGGCCTGGTTTGTGCTGGCCGCCCTGCTCGCCATTGTCGTGCTGGCACAGATCAGCCGCTGGTACGCCGCCCAGCATCGCGTGAACAAAGGGAAACCTAAAGCGAAGGTTATCAATCCCCTGCCTCGTAATAAGGTCATTCTTGCGGTCTCCGTGCTGCTGGTGCTGATTTTCTCCAAATACTTCTATATGGCGAGCATTAGCAGCTATTACACCTTTTATCTGATGCAAAAATTCGGATTATCGGTACAAAACGCGCAGTTTCACCTGTTTGCTTTCCTCTTCGCGGTGGCCGCAGGAACGGTCATTGGCGGGCCGGTGGGGGATAAAATTGGCCGTAAATATGTCATTTGGGGCTCTATCCTCGGCGTGGCGCCCTTTACCCTCATTTTGCCGTACGCCAGCCTTGAATGGACGGGGTTTTTGACCGTGATTATTGGTTTTATCCTCGCCTCCGCGTTTTCCGCCATTCTGGTCTATGCCCAGGAGCTGCTGCCGGGTCGTATCGGTATGGTTTCCGGACTTTTTTTCGGTTTCGCCTTCGGCATGGGCGGGCTGGGTGCAGCGGTATTAGGGATGGTTGCGGATCACACCAGCATCTTCCTGGTTTATAAAATCTGCGCTTTCCTGCCACTTCTTGGGATGTTGACCATATTCCTGCCTGATAACCGCCACAAAGCGTAAATTACGGGCAGCCAAAGTTTGACTTTGGCTGCCTGACAGCCTGATGCCATAAGGGTTTCTTCTTTCTCCTCTTGCGTAATTTATCAAAATGCGCTTTTTTACGCGCATATTGCTGTTTTATTCAAACTTCAACAATTATTCATAAACATAAGGGTAAAAATTGTCATAAACTATTACCTGGCTTTTTGGTATTCACGCCAAAAATGGAACACTCACCACGAAAGGAGACGGAATGCACCACGCCACACCGCTTATTACCACCATTGTTGGTGGACTTGTGCTCGCTTTTATCCTTGGCATGATTGCCAATAAGCTGCGTATTTCTCCTCTTGTCGGCTATCTGCTGGCAGGTGTGCTGGCGGGACCGTTTACGCCAGGTTTTGTTGCGGATACCAAACTGGCTCCTGAACTGGCGGAATTGGGCGTGATTCTGCTGATGTTTGGCGTCGGTCTGCATTTTTCGCTGAAGGACCTGATGGCGGTAAAGTCGATCGCCATACCCGGAGCGATCGCCCAGATAGGGGTGGCGACGCTGCTGGGCATGGCGCTTTCGGCAGTGCTGGGCTGGTCGCTGATGACCGGCATCGTCTTTGGGCTGTGCCTCTCCACCGCCAGTACCGTGGTGCTGCTGCGCGCGCTTGAAGAGAGGCAGTTGATAGACAGCCAGCGCGGGCAAATCGCGATTGGCTGGCTGATTGTAGAAGATCTGGTCATGGTCCTGACGCTGGTACTGCTGCCCGCCGTCGCCGGGATGATGGAAAAAGACAACGTCGGCTTCGCCTCGCTGGCGCTGGATATGAGCATCACCATCGGTAAAGTGGTGGCCTTTATCGCCATCATGATGCTGGTGGGTCGCCGTCTGGTGCCGTGGATCATGTCCCGCAGCGCGGCAACCGGCTCCCGCGAGCTGTTTACCCTCTCCGTGCTGGCGCTGGCGCTGGGCATCGCCTTCGGTGCCGTTGAGCTGTTTGATGTCTCCTTTGCCCTGGGGGCGTTCTTCGCCGGGATGGTGCTGAACGAATCCGAGCTGAGCCACCGCGCGGCGCACGATACCCTGCCGCTGCGCGATGCGTTTGCCGTGCTGTTCTTCGTCTCCGTCGGGATGCTGTTCGATCCGCTGGTGCTGATCCAGCAGCCGCTGGCCGTGCTGGGCACGCTGGCGATCATTATTTTTGGTAAGTCGCTCGCGGCTTTCTTCCTGGTGCGAATGTTCGGCCACTCCCCGCGCACGGCGCTGACCATTGCCGCCAGCCTGGCGCAGATCGGTGAGTTCGCCTTTATTCTGGCCGGTCTGGGCATGGCATTGAACCTGCTGCCGCAGGCGGGGCAAAATCTGGTGCTGGCGGGGGCAATCCTCTCCATCATGCTAAACCCGGTATTGTTTGCCTTGCTGGAAAAATACCTCGAGAAGACCGAAACCCTCGAAGAGCAGACGCTGGAAGAGGCAACGGAAGAAGAGAAGCAGATCCCGGTGGATATTTGTAATCACGCCCTGCTGGTGGGCTTTGGCCGCGTGGGTAGCCTGCTCGGCGAGAAGCTGATGGCGCAGGGGATCCCGCTGGTGGTGATTGAGACGTCACGCACCCGCGTGGATGAGCTTCGCGAGCGCGGGATTCGTGCGGTGCTGGGCAATGCGGCAAACGAAGAGATCATGGAGCTGGCACATCTGGACTGCGCCCGCTGGCTGCTGCTGACCATTCCAAACGGTTATGAAGCGGGTGAGATTGTGGCCTCCGCGCGTGAGAAGTGCCCCCGGTATTGAGATCATTGCCCGAGCGCACTATGACGACGAGGTAGAGTACATCACCGAGCGCGGCGCGAATCAGGTGGTGATGGGCGAGCGTGAGATTGCGAACACCATGCTGACGCTGCTGACGAAGCCGCCAGTTGAAGAGGCGGTTACGGGGTAAGTTTGCTGCGGCCTGATGCCCTCACCCTGGCCCTCTCCCACAGGGAGAGGGAACAAATACTAAAAACGGCAACCACAGGTTGCCGTTTTGCTTTTACCTGTCCCAGTACGCCTCTTCGAGGCTGTCTTCTCGTTCCGGCAGTCCACGCGTTAAGCGTGGAGAATGCTGGTTCAGTACCTGGTAGCTCACGCGGTTGGCGTACTTACACACCTGCGCCAGCGACGAATAGGTCAGCCAGCTGAACTTGTGCTTGCTGGAGTTCGGCACGTTAGTTTTGTGATAGGCGTTCGCGGTAATGTCATGCAGCAGCGCGGCAAGCGCGCCGTCGCCCGCGCCGTTAGTGTTCATGATCTTCTCCGGCCCGCCCATATACGGCGCAATGTGGGAGTAGATACGCAGCGGATTCACGCAGTCTTTGTGGCGCATGCCGCGGCTGAACTCGTACTGGTTGAACTCCGCAATCGCCCCCGGCAGCAGCGGGTGCTGGGTTTTGCGCTTGCTCTCTTCTTCCGTGAACCCCGCCATATACAGCCCAACCGGACCCGCGGTGCAGAGCACCAGATCCACCCAGTCCAGCGCTTTGTCGGACGCCAGCAGCGGATCGCTTTCACCGGTCAGCGCCTCGGCCTCTTCTTCGTTCATCGCCAGAATCGAGACGTGCTCTTTCAGGAAGGTCTGCCACCACTCCGGGTTATCGGCAATCACGAATTTGGTGCCCAGCGTCAGAACGACGGGCACGTCGTACTTTTTCGCGTACTCAATCGCCTTCATGGTCGCCTCAGGCATCGGCTCGCCCGGCTTGCAGCGCACCAGGTAGGAGGTCAGCACCAGCGCAGACGCGCCCGCGATCACCTCTTCGGGAATGCTTTCCGCGCGCAGCTTGTTCATGTGGCCCGGGCTGATGGCAAAGGTACGCTCGCCGGATTCGCCGATCAGCGTAAAGCAGCGGCCAATCGGCCCGTCTACGCCCTGGAGATAGTTCAGATCGGTGCGGCTGGAGGTGTTGCACAGGTAGCGGTAGGCGTAGCCACCGATTTCGATATTGCTGCACATCACGCCGAGCAGCACCGAGCGGTCATCTGCCAGCACCGAGTAGTTGTGCATGGTGTTGCCGATGGTGCCGCCAGCGAACTGATGGGTAATCAGATTTTCGCGCACCAGCTCCTGGTACAGCGCTTCGGCAACGTCGTCCTCAATCACCAGCGAGTGACCGGCGCTCAGACCGTAACGGGCGACAAACTCATCATCCACTTTCGCTTCAATGTCCACCAGCGTCTGGTCGATACCGACAACCCAGGCCGCGCTGGTTTCATTTTCAGGCTGGATTTGCTGCAGGAGCGGATCGCGGGCATCGACGGGAAAGTAGTGTTTGGATTTGCGTTTACCGGGAAATTTCATGGTCTGAACTGTACGAAGAATATGGGCCGGGAATGGTAGCACAAACCCGGTCCGGAGTGCGATCAGCGGCTGTTCGTCACCAGCGAGACCATCATGTCGATATGCTCAGGTGAGTCGTTAAGCGCCGGAATGTACTCATACTTTTCGCCGCCGGCCTCAAGGAAAAATTCCCGGTTTTGCACCGCGATCTCCTCCAGCGTTTCAAGGCAGTCCGCCGAGAAGCCCGGCGACATCACCTGAATGTGCTTCACACCCTTCTCGCCAAGCATTTTGAGGGTTTCATCGGTGTACGGCGTCAGCCACGGCTCGCGGCCAAAGCGCGACTGGAAGGTCATCATCACCTTCTCCGGCGGCAGGCCAAGGGCGGAGACCAGCTCGCGGGTGGTATCGCGGCAGCGCTGGGGGTAATCATCCCCTTCGTTGGCGAAACGCTGCGGAATACCGTGATAGGAGAGCAGCAGCAGATCCGGCTCACCGTGCTTCTCAAACGATGCTCGGGCGCTGTTGGCAAGCGCCTTGATGTAGAGGTCGTTATCGGCGTAATCGCGAATAAAGGTCACGCCCGGAATGCGGCGGCGGGTTGCCAGAATGCGGGCCAGCTCGTCCCAGACGGCAGCCACCGTCGAGCAGGAGTACTGCGGATACAAGGCCAGCACGACGATATGATCCACGCCCTGTGCCAGCAGCGCATCGACGGCGCTTTCCAGCGAAGGTTTACCGTAGCTCATGCCGAGTGCGACGGGCATATCCGGCAGACGGGCGGCCAGCGCTTTTTCCTGACGACGGCTGTACACCATCAGCGGCGAGCCCTCTTCCATCCAGACGGACTGATAAAGTTTGGCGACGCGCGGAGAGCGAATCGGCAGAATGACGCCACGCAGCAGCGGCCACCACAGCAGTCTCGGAAAATCCACGACGCGCGTGTCGCTTAAAAAATGTCGCAGGTAGCGTTTTACCGCCGCTGGAGTGGGTGCTTCTGGGGTGCCCAGATTGGCAAGCAGGATGCCGGTTTTCGCCTGACTCATTCACGCCTCTTAACCATTTGATAGGTTGTCAATTGTAGCGGAAATGCGTTTAAACGAAACCCATTGCTGTAATAGGTAAGATGAGAATATTTCTCACCCGGGAGCCCGGGTGAGAGGCGCGCGATTAGCCGAGGATTTTTTCCAGCTCTGCACGTACGTCAGCCACGGCTTTGGTGCCGTCAACTTTGGCGTATTTGGTGTTACCCGCCTGCGCTTCTTTGGTGTAGTAGCCAATCAGCGGCGCGGTCATCTGATGGTATTCCACCAGGCGTTTACGCACGGTCTCTTCCTGATCGTCTTTACGGGTGGTCAGCTCTTCGCCGGTCACGTCGTCTTTGCCTTCAACCTTAGGCGGGTTGAATTTGATGTGGTAAACGCGGCCAGAGGCAGCGTGCACGCGACGGCCAACGATACGGTCAACGATCAGCTCGTCCGGTACGTCGAACTCCAGAACGTAGTCCACGTTGATGCCCGCTTCTTTCATGGCGTCAGCCTGAGGAATGGTGCGCGGGAAGCCGTCCAGCAGGAAACCGTTACGGCAGTCTTCCTGCGCAATGCGCTCTTTAACCAGCGCGATAACCAGCTCGTCGGTTACCAGCTTGCCTGCGTCCATGATGTCTTTCGCTTGTTTACCCAGCTCGGAGCCAGATTTTACAGCGGCGCGCAGCATGTCACCGGTGGAGATTTGCGGAATACCGTATTTCTCCATGATGAACTGAGCCTGAGTTCCTTTACCCGCGCCCGGAGCGCCAAGCAGAATAATACGCATTGCGAAAATCCCCTCAAATGTCGTTTCAATTTTTCAAAAGCGCTAAACAATACCACCAGAACGGGCGTGGCTCAAGGAAGGCGGGAAGGCTGAAACGGTTAATGGGGGGAGATAATTTGGGAGAGTGCGGTCTGGTGCCCTCACCCCGGCCCTCTCCCACGGTGGGAGGGAGAAGACCAGGGGAGACGTGGTCAGTTACGCCAGCAGCAGCGCATTCACACGTTTAATGAACAGGTTAGGATCTTCCAGGGTGCCGCGCTCGGCCAGCAGGGACTGATCCAGCAGCAGTTCAACCCACTCGGCAAAGCGAGCTTCATCCTGGGTATCCGCCGCGCGTTTCACCAGCGGATGATCCGGATTAAGCTCAAAGATATATTTCACTTCCGGCACGGCCTGGCCCGCCGCGGCGAACAGCTTCGCCATCTGGGTGCTCATTTCGTCCGCATCGGTGGTGACAATCGCCGGAGTATCGGTCAGACGGTGCGTGAAGCGTACCTCTTTCACGCGGTCGCCCAGCAGGGTTTTGACACGCTCAACGAACGGCTCCAGCGCCTTCTCGGCTTCTTTCGCGCTTTCGTCCACTTCATCCGCCAGCTTGTCGATGGACTCGTCGGCTTTGGCAACGGACTGGAACGCCTTACCGTCGAACTCGGTCAGGTAGTTCATCATCCACTCGTCGATGCGGTCAGAAAGCAGCAGCACTTCGATGCCTTTCTTACGCAGCAGCTCCAGGTGCGGGCTGCTCTTCGCTGCCGCATAGCTGTCGGCGGTGATGTAGTAGATCTTCTCCTGCCCTTCCTTCATGCGGGAGACGTACTCTTCCAGCGACACGGTCTGGGCGGAGGAGTTGGTGTGCGTAGAGGCGAAGCGCAGCAGTTTAGCGATGGTTTCAACGTTCGCCATGTCTTCCGCCGGACCTTCTTTCAGCACCAGGCCGAACTGTTTCCAGAAGGTCTGGTATTTTTCCGCGTCGTCTTTCGCCAGTTTTTCCAGCATCTGCAACGCACGTTTGGTCAGGGCGTTACGCAGATTACGGGTAACGGTGCTGTCCTGGAGGATTTCACGGGAGACGTTCAGCGGCAGATCGTTGGAGTCTATCAGGCCACGAACAAAGCGCAGGTAGTTCGGCATGAACTGCTCGGCGTCGTCCATGATGAAGACGCGCTGCACGTACAGCTTCAGGCCGTGCTTGTGATCGCGGTTCCACATGTCCCACGGCGCCTGTGCCGGGATATACAGCAGGCTGGTGTACTCCTGCTTCCCTTCCACGCGGTTGTGGCTCCAGGTCAGCGGGTCGGTAAAGTCGTGGGCGATGTGCTTATAAAACTCGTTGTACTCGTCGTCTTTGATTTCAGCCTTGTTACGCGTCCACAGCGCCTGCGCCTTGTTGATTTTCTCCCAGGAAACAACGGTTTCACCGTCTTTCTCTTCCTGTTTTTCAATCTCTACTGGCAGCGCGATGTGGTCGGAATATTTGCTGATGATGGAGCGTACGCGCCAGTCGTTCAGGAAATCATCTTCGCCTTCGCGCAGGTGGAGGGTGATTTCGGTGCCGCGATCCGCTTTGGTGATGTCATCAACGGTGTATTCGCCTTCCCCTTTGGATTCCCACAGCACGCCGTTCTCGGCGCTGTCGCCCGCGGCACGGGTGCGCACGGTGACTTTGTCCGCCACGATAAACGCCGAGTAGAAGCCCACGCCGAACTGGCCAATCAGCTGGCTGTCTTTCGCCTGGTCAGAGCCCATGGACTCCAGGAACGCTTTGGTGCCGGATTTGGCGATGGTCCCGAGGTGGTCGATCACCTCGTCGCGGTTCATCCCGATGCCGTTATCAGCGATGGTCAGGGTGCGGTTCTCTTTGTTGAAAGAGACGCGCACGCGCAGTTCGCCGTCGCCTTCATACAGATCCGGGTTGGACAGCGCGCGGAAGCGCAGCTTGTCCGCCGCATCGGAGGCGTTGGAAATCAGCTCACGCAGGAAAATTTCTTTGTTGGAATACAGGGAATGGATCATCAGGTGCAGAAGCTGTTTTACTTCTGACTGGAAACCACGGGTTTCTTGTCCTTTCATCTAAGTCGACCTCAACAATGCCATTTAATGGGGTTGTAAAACGTTGAGTGAGAGATGGGGATAAGGGGGGAAATTTTCAAGCGGAGGCCGCGCGCGCAGCCTCCGTTTGGTCAGAAAATAATCTTGTGTCGTCCGGCCAGCGAGTGCGACAGCGTGGTGCCGTCGACCATCTCCAGCTCGCCGCCGACCGGCACGCCGTGGGCGATGCGGCTGGCGTCAACGCCGTACTGCGTGCACAGCTCGGCGATATAGTTGGCGGTTGCCTCCCCTTCCACCGTGGGGTTGGTGGCGAGGATCACCTCTTTGATGGTTTCGGACTCAAGACGCTGTTCAAGGCGATCGAGACCGATATCGTCCGGGCCAATGCCGTCCAGCGGGGAGAGATGCCCCATCAGCACAAAGTAGCGGCCGGAAAACTGCCCGGTTTGTTCGATGGCGTAGATGTCCGCCGGACTCTCCACCACGCAAATCTGACCGTTTTCCTGACGACGCGGGTTCGTACAGATGTTACACACGTCCTGCTCGGTAAAGGTCCGGCAATCCGCACAGTGACCAATTTCTGACATGGCGCGGGTTAAAGCCTGCGCCAGGCGCATCCCGCCGCTGCGGTCGCGCTGCAATAGCGTAAACGCCATGCGCTGCGCTGACTTCGGGCCAACGCCCGGCAGGCAGCGCAGTGCTTCCATTAACTGCGTGAGCAGCGGACTGGTTTGCATCAGAATGGCATCTTAAAGCCCGGCGGCAGCTGCATACCGCTGGAAACAGAGGCCATTTTCTCTTTCTGGGTTTCGTCGATACGGCGAGCGGCATCGTTAAACGCGGCTGCAACCAGATCTTCCAGCATTTCTTTGTCGTCTTCGAGCAGGCTCGGGTCGATTTCAACGCGACGGCAGTTGTGCGCACCGTTGATGGTCACCTTGACCAGACCGGCACCGGATTCACCCGTGACTTCCAACTGAGCGATCTCTTCCTGCATCTTCTGCATTTTTTCCTGCATCTGCTGAGCCTGCTTCATCAGGCCACCCAGACCGCCTTTTCCACCAAACATAGGCTTCTCTCTTCTTTCACGTTTAAGGATTACAACCGTAAGTCAGACTCACGATCAAATGGGGCGAATACTCTCTTCATCCAGATCGGCGTCGAAGAACCGGCGCAGGGTCTGGATGTTGTTATCCGCAATAATTGCCTCGCGCGCCTGCGCGAGCTTCTCTTCATAAATGGCCTGGCGCCACTCGAGCGGCGTTTTCACTGCCGGATTATCATCTTCAATGATAGTCAATTCAACCGGTGAACCCTGTAAAGCAGCAAGCGCCTCGGCCAGCGCCTTTTGCGCGCCAGGGGAATTGAGGTGCCGCTGGCCCGGACGCAGATGCAGACGCACCTGATTGCCGTCCTGCTCTTTCCAGGCGTTTAGCGCGACCTGCTCCACCAGCTTCGGCAACTGGAGTTTGCTGACCTCAGCGGCCCAGGCGTCGCGCGCGATGGACTCTTCGGCGAGCTTCGCTGAAAGCTCCGGCGTTTTTTCATGCTCCAGCGCCTTTTTCAGCGCTTTCGGCGTGGCGACCACTTCCTTGACCGTTTCAACAACGGTGGTCGCCTTCCAGCGGTAAGCCTCTTCTTTCACCGGGGCTTTCTGCTCGAGCGCGGACGGTGCCGGACGCGACTGTACGCGCTCCGTTACCGAGGCCAGTCGTTCAAGCGCGGCGTTGTTCACCGGCCGCGCTCTTCCTGGCGCTGCCGGTTCACTCTTTTTTGGTTTGGTTACTCCCTGCGCACGCTGCAGCTGGCTGCGTGCGGCAAGCACCGAACTGGTGGCATCCGACAGCGGCACGTTTTGCTGTGGCGGCGGCGTCGGCTGCGGCGGCACCTGCTGCGGTGACATCACCGCCGTAGGGGCGACCGGGGCAAAAGACTGCCGCGGCGCTTCCGGTTCCGGCAACGGCATGCGCGGGTGGAACGCCAGCGCGCGCAGCAGCGTCATTTCGACGCCCATCCTGGGGTCCGGTGCGAACGGTAACTCTTTGCGGCCAATCAGCAGCGTCTGGTAATACAGCTGCACGTCGGCAGGCGGCACGGTGCGGGCAAGTTCACGCATCCGCTGTTCAATAGCGGCCATATCCGCACCGATGGCCGACGGAGACAGCTGCAGCATCGCCACGCGGTGCAGCAGGCTGAGCATCTCGACCAGCAGCGCTTCCCACTCAATACCGCGGGCAGCGGCCGCGTTCACCAGCGACATCACGCGCTCGCCGTTGGCGGCAATCATCGCTTCGATGAGCGACAGCGCCTGATCGTCATCCAGCGTGCCGAGCATGGTGCTGACCGCTTCGGTCGAGAGCTTGCCGTCACCGCTGGCAATCGCCTGGTCGGTCAGGCTTAGCGCATCACGCAGGCTGCCGTCAGCCGCGCGGGCCAGCAGCTGCAGGGCGCGCGGCTCGTGAACGATCTTCTCTTCGTCAAGGATGTGCTCAAGCTGAGCGCGGATCTGCTCAACGTCCAACGCCTTCAGGTGGAACTGCAGGCAGCGCGACAGGATGGTGACCGGCAGCTTTTGCGGATCGGTGGTCGCCAGCAGGAATTTAACGTGCGCGGGCGGCTCTTCCAGCGTTTTCAGCAGGGCGTTAAAGCTGTGGCGCGACAGCATGTGCACTTCATCGATCAGGTAGACCTTGAAGCGGCCGCGCGCCGGGGCGTACTGCACGTTGTCGAGCAGATCGCGGGTGTCTTCCACCTTGGTACGCGAGGCGGCGTCGATCTCGATCAGATCGACAAAACGCCCCTGCTCGATCTCGCGGCAGTTGTCACACACGCCGCACGGGGTGGCGGTGATCCCGGTTTCGCAGTTCAGACCTTTCGCCAGCAGACGGGCAATAGAAGTCTTACCGACGCCGCGGGTGCCGGAAAAAAGATAGGCGTGATGGATGCGACCTAGCGACAAGCCGTTCGCCAGGGCCGTCAGCACATGTTCCTGACCGACAACGTCAGCAAAGGTTTGTGGTCGCCATTTACGGGCTAACACCTGATAACTCATGGGCAGGCTCTGCAACGCTGGAAGGTGAATTTATGGAGGGGAATGCTATCACAACCTCACCCATTGAGCGAGGTTGTGAAAACCGGGATTAATGACCCGGGAAAGGCACCAGGCTGTAGCTGGTAATGCCCTGTTTTTCCAGGCGCTGTTCACCGCCAAGATCGAACAGGTTGATGATGAAGGCCGCGTCGGTCACTTCACCACCCAGACGGCGGATCAGCTTGACGGTCGCTTCAATGGTGCCGCCGGTTGCCAGCAGATCGTCCACCACCAGCACTTTGTCGCCGGGCTTGATCGCGTCAACGTGGATCTCCAGCTGATCGGTGCCGTACTCCAGCTCGTAGCTCTCCGCGATGGTTTCACGCGGCAGTTTGCGCGGCTTACGCACCGGCACAAAACCCACGCCCATCGCCAGCGCAACCGGTGCGCCAAACAGGAAGCCGCGGGCTTCGGTACCTACTACTTTGGTGATCCCGGCGTTTTTATAACGCTCGACCAGCAGTTCAATGCTGAGCGCGTACGCTTTCGGGTCTTCCAGCAAGCTGGTGACATCACGGAAAAGAATGCCAGGCTTTGGATAGTCCTGGATGCTTTTGATGCTATTTTTCAGATATTCAAGCTGCTGTGCAGTTGCGGTCATCGGTTTGTGCCTAAATGAAACAGTGTTACTCACGGCGCGCGACGAGTCGGTCAAAGTAACAGTTGTTTAACCTTTGACCAGGCGCACCTGTGCTCGAAAACGGTCGAATTTACTGGCTGCGCGCCATAATTGCAACCGCCATGATGAGGCTTCAGTGCTTTTGTTGCTTTTCATCAACCACGGGGATCCGCCACATGAAGATCAGCAGGCAGGCCAGGATCGCCAGCAGCAGAATACGCACCCACATCATGTTCACCAGCCATAACGAAACGGCGAAGGTGATCAGGATAAAGGCAATGGCGCGCGGCTTGGCCCCGGGCGGCATGGCCCGGTGTTTTTGCCAGTGCCGCAGGTAGCCGCCAAACCACGAGCGGTACAGGAGCCAGTGGTGAAAACGCGGCGACGAGCGGGCGAAGCACCAGGCGGCCAGCAGGATAAACGGCGTGGTCGGCAGCAAGGGCAAAACCACACCCAGCGTACCCAGCACTACCGCGAGCCAGCCAATGATGATTAAAATAGTACGCTGCATAATGCGAATCGTTATCAAACTGAACGGCTACTTTACCACTGGAGAGCGCATTGAAAACAGCACTGCTTCTTGAGAAGCTGCAAAATCAGCTGATCGCTCTGCGGGCGCAGGCCACGCCGCTGATGGGACACGCCACGCTGAAACCGCGCTTTGACCGGCAGCTTTTCCGCACCCGCAGCACCGTCATTCAGGATTACCTTGCTGAGATGCAGACCAACCTCGATGAGCTTCGCCACGCGGTTGAGAGTGAACAGCAGGAACAGGTGGTGTGGCTTGCGGAGCATCTTACCGAGCAGATCACCGCCCTGCACCGCGAAATCGCCGCCTGGCCGCTACGGGCGTGGGACAGCGTCTCGCCTGGGCTGGGAAAATGGCAGCGCAAGCGGCTGGAGAACCAGGAGTTTGAGCGGCGTCTGTTTGAGATGAAGCGCGAGCGCGAAGCCCGCCTGAACAACAGCGAAACGCTGGAAGAGCAGCAGCTATTGATGCGCGAGATTAGCGCGCTGGAAGGCCGCATCGTCCGCTGCCGTCAGGCGCTGGATGAGATTGAACGCGTGATTGAACGCCTGACCCGTTAACTGGAGCCACATCTATGTCACTGGAAAATGCACCCGACGAGGTCAAGCTGGCCGTCGATTTGATTATGCTGCTGGAGAATCATGAGATCCCGGCCGAGACGGTGCTTAAAGCGCTGGAGATTGTGCGGCGGGATTTTGAGGGGAAACTTCCCCCTCACTCTAACCCTCTCCCTGTGGGAGAGGGAAAATAGATTAAGCCGGAGTCGGGTCGTCGCCCTTAATGTCGCGCTTCACTTCCGTATGCTCATCACCTTTCTCATTATGCAGGTGAACCTCAAGCTGGTTGAAGGCGATGTTAATGTTGTTTTCACGGCACAGGCGGTCGATCGCGCGGTTCAGTTCATCAACGGTGTAGCTGCGATCGCGCAGTTCACGCACGTATAAACGCAGCTCGTGATCCAGCGTGCTTGGCCCGAAGGTGGTGAAGAAGACGTCTGGCGCAGGATCGTGCATGACTTTTGGATGCGATTTAGCGGCTTTAAGCAATACCTCTTTCACTTTATCCAGATCGGAACCGTAGGCCACGCCGAGGCGAATCACCACGCGCGTGGTGGTATCCGAGAGCGACCAGTTGATCAGACGCTCGGTCACGAACGCTTTGTTCGGGATGATCACCTCTTTACGATCGAAGTCAGTGATGGTGGTCGCACGAATTCGGATCTTGCTGACGGTCCCGGAGAACGTACCGATGGTGACGGTATCGCCGATACGCACCGGACGTTCGAAGAGGATAATCAGGCCGGAGACAAAGTTACCGAAGATCTCCTGCAGGCCAAAACCAAGACCGACCGAGAGGGCCGCCGCCAGCCACTGCAGTTTATCCCACGAGACGCCCAGCGAGCCGAATACCGTCATCGCCCCGACGATAATGATGACGTAATTCAGGATGGTGGTGATGGCGTAAGACGCCCCCTGGCGCAGGTTCAGCCTTGAGAGCACCAGCACTTCCAGCAGACCCGGCAGGTTACGAATCAGCGCCCAGGCCACCACCGACGACACCAGCGCAAACAGCAGGCTGCCCATGGTGACGCTTTTCATCACCGCCGCGCCGGCTTCGGTACCGTTGTACTGCCAGAGGGTAATACTGTCGAGATAGGCGAAGACGGTAATTAAATCAGACCAGATCGCCCAGAACATCACCGCAAAGAGCGCGATCATCACCAGCATGGTGATACGCAGCGTCTGCTGGTTAACCTGCTCCAGCGCGATGGTCGGCTCTTCCTGCGGCTCCGCGCCTTCGGCCCCCTCTTTCACCTGATGCTGACGACGCGCAATGGCACGACGGTAAGCAATGCGGCGGGCCGCGACGCTTAAGCCGCGCAGCACGGTCTGATAGAGCAGGTTCCAGACGATCACCAGATAGACCGTCTCGATCCAGCGCCCGGACAGGCGCAGCGTGGTGTAGAAGTAGCCCGTTGCCGTAAGCACCATCAGCGCCAGCGGAATGATCGCCAGCACCGTCACGGTGGCCAGACGGATATTGTGGGACTCTTTATCACGCCAGCTGTCGCGGCACATCGGCCACATCAGGATCGCAATCAGCAGCAGGTTGAGCAGAATGACCAGTTGACCCAGCACATCATCCATCAGATGCAGCGGGGAAAGCTCGGAGACTACCGACCAGAAGTGCAGCGGCAGGAGCGCCAGGCTGACGCGCACAATCTGGCGACGCCAGTGGCTGGTCAGTTGAGCCGGCATGTTGAAGTGACGCACCGCCACGCCGTCTTTTTCGAGCACCTTCCAGCACACGCCAAATACCAGCCAGAACAGCGCCAGTTTTTTACTGAACGCCCAGAGCAGATCGCTGACGTTAAGCTGCATCGTGAGCAGGATCAGGCCCACGGCCAGAATAATCAGGCACACCGGCAGCGCGCGAATGAGATCGATCAGAATCGCTTTTGGCGTATGGAGCTGGCTGTCGTTACGCAGTTGCCCCACTTCCGAGGCCAGCTTCGCCTGGTACTGTTTCAGCCATTTCAAACGCCAGCGGATCAGACCGGCAATCAGCAGCAGCGGTAAGCCCGCCAGGAAAGCAATCATTACCGCAGGCCAGGCTTTCTCCCAGTTCACGGTGATTTTCATGCTCTTAATCTGCGTTTTCAGCGTCTCCGGGAAGGACTTAATCCAGTCCCAGTCCATCGGCTTGTTGCTGTTCACCCAGAAAATCTGCTGCGTCAAAATCTCCTGCAGGCTTTTTGACACGCTGACCAGCTGCTGCTGGTTGATCTGCAGGTTAATTGCCATCATCAGCTGGTTGCCCAGCTGTTTATTGAGCTGGTCCAGCAGTTCACGGCGCATATCCACCACCTGGAGCAGCGCGTCATGCACTTCCGGGTTTACGTCACTGGAGTGCCCCTCTTCAATTTTGGCGACGAAGGCATCACTCTGGAAAAGGGCATCGCGCTGCTGGTTGACGTCAAACTGCTCCAGACGTAAATCCGCAATGCGGTTGGTCATGTCCTCCAGCTCGTCGGCAGACGGCAGCGTCTGCTGCTGCTGGTAGAGAATACGCGACAGCAGGAGGCTGCCCTTCAAGACCGCGATCTGCTCTTTGATGTTGCGTTCCGCCTGCAGCGCGCGATCCAGCCAGTTCTTCACTTTGATATTTTGCTGAACCAGCGAGTTGCCGCTTTCCGTCGCCAGTATCAGGCGCTGGCTGAGCTGGTGGTTAGCCTCAAGCTCCTGTTTCACCAGCGGGTTGGCCTGAATGCGGGCAGTTTCGTCCGGCGAGACGGCTTCCTGAGCGGTTTTTTCCGTCAGGGTCAGGCGTTTGCTGTTTACCGCCTCCTGCAACAGCTGAAGCTGATGCTCCAGACGATTAATATTCGCCGTCACGTAATCACGCTGTTTCTGGAGCGTGTCCTGCAGCACCGTATTCCCTTCCAGGCTTTTACGCTGCTGTTCGATTTGCGCATTGAGCAGCGACTGCTGAACCAGCAGCAGGGTTTGCTGGGTCGGGCGCAGCGTGCCCTCCCCTACCGTCGTGCCGTTCAGGCGGTTGCGGATCTGCTGCAGCTGCTGAGACGCGGCGTACATCGCGTTTTGCACGCGCTCGGGCTGGGTTTGCAGGGAGACGAGCTGACTGTTGTAGGTCGCGAGGTCAGACTGTGCGGTTTGCAGATCGTCGAGCAATTGCGCGACGCGCGATTCCAGCTGGCGTAAGGAGAGCGTGGAGAGCGTTTTGCGCGTTTCATCGTCGTTATCGACGTCGCTCAGCGCGCTCAGCGCTTCCGTGGCCTTACGCATGTTCTCCGGCGCCTGCGCCACCTTCTGACGAAGCTGGGTGGTTTCAGCTTTAACGCGCTCAATCTTATCAATGTTTTCCAGCGTTTCCGTCAGATCCTGCTGGGTGAGTTTCTCCTGAGGAGAGAGCTCTTTTTGTTTGTTCAGGGTGTCGAGCTGCGACTGAATTTCACTGCGCGAGGGAATATCAGTGCTGTTGTCTGCGCGGGCCCAGGTAAGCGGCGCGGTGGAGAAGAAAAACAGCATAGCAAAGAGCAATGCAAATACAGGATGTTGCGAGCGATTGATGGGCAGCATAGTTGTGAATGATGTCAGCAGATGACCGAAAATAGTCCGGCGTGAAGAATATCACGCTCGTCGGAAGCAGAATAGCGAGAACGTAAGCCTCTGAGATAAATCCTGGAAGGGCTCAGGCCGTGAGCGAAGGCGCGTCGCTGCGCAGCGTCGGGCAGAGCTGTAGCATTTCCAGTAAAATCGCCACGTAGCTGCGGGCTTCCTCTTTGAGGTCAAAGGATTGCGGCGCAAAAAGCCAGTTTTCCATCAGACCTGAAATGTAGCTGCGCATCAGGATGGCCGCCCGGCGGGTGAGTAAATTGGCCGGTAACAGCTTTGCCTGCATACACAGGTTCAGGTTCTGTTCGATACGATCGTAGCTCTCCAGGCTGAGGCTGCGCTGCGCCTGTTGCACCACCGCCATTTCGCCCACGAACTCACATTTATGAAAGATAATTTCCATCATTAATCTGCGACGCTCTTCAACTACCGTTGCTTCAAGGATATATACTAATATTTCTCTTAATACTGAGAGTGGATCGTCAGGGAATTTTACCCGATACTCACTCTCGAGATCGCTAATGCTGGACTCTGAAAGCTCCCAGATTTCACTGAACAGATCTGACTTATCTTTAAAGTGCCAGTAAATCGCTCCCCGCGTCACACCGGCAGCCTGAGCAATTTGCGCCAGCGAGGTAGAAGAAACACCCTGCTGAGAGAACAAACGTATTGCCACATCCAGAATGTGTTGTCGGGTTTCCAGCGCTTGTTGTTTAGTTTTTCGTGCCATAGGTGGGTGAATTTACAGGAGTCAGATTTACATACATTTGTGAATGTATGTACCATAGCATGACGATAATATAAACGCAGCAATGGGTTTTTAGACTCAGGACCCTTGATCAATTTGAAATCGGACACTCGAGGTTTACATATGAACAAAAACAGAGGGTTAACGCCTCTGGCGGTCGTTCTGATGCTCTCAGGCAGCTTAGCGCTTACAGGATGTGACGACAAACCGGCTCAACAAGGAGCTCAGCAGGCGCCAGAAGTCGGCGTTGTGACACTCAAATCTGAACCTCTGCAGATCACCACAGAATTACCAGGCCGTACAAACGCTTACCGCATTGCGGAAGTGCGTCCTCAGGTTAGCGGCATTATCCTGAAACGTAACTTTACCGAAGGCGGCGATGTGAAGGCCGGTGAGTCTCTGTATCAGATTGATCCCGCAACCTATCAGGCTTCTTATGAAAGCGCGAAAGGTGACCTGGCTAAAGCACAAGCGGCGGCAAAAATCGCTCAGCTGACGCTGAACCGCTATCAGAAACTGCTCGGCACGAAGTACATCAGCCAACAGGATTACGATACCGCGCTGGCAGATGCCCAGCAGGCTAACGCGGCCGTGGTAGCAGCCAAAGCGGCTGTCGAAACTGCACGCATTAACCTGGCCTATACCAAAGTGACCTCCCCTATCAGCGGTCGTATTGGTAAATCTGCCGTGACAGAAGGGGCGCTGGTGCAGAACGGGCAGACCACTGCGCTGGCTACCGTGCAGCAGCTTGATCCGATCTACGTTGACGTGACGCAGTCCAGCAACGATTTCCTGCGCCTGAAACAGGAGCTGGCTAACGGCACCCTGAAACAGGAAAACGGCAAAGCCAAAGTGGAGCTGGTTACCAACGACGGTATCAAGTTCCCGCAGGAAGGTACTCTGGAATTCTCTGATGTGACGGTCGACCAGACCACCGGTTCCATCACCTTACGTGCGATTTTCCCGAACCCTGACAAAAATCTGCTGCCAGGTATGTTCGTTCGCGCGCGTCTGGAAGAAGGAACGAATCCAACCGCACTTCTTGTTCCACAGCAGGGTGTGACCCGTACGCCACGCGGCGATGCGAGCGCACTGGTTGTTGGGGCAGATAACAAAGTCGAAACGCGCAATATCACCGCCACGCAGGCGATTGGCGATAAATGGCTGGTGACGGAAGGTCTGAAAGATGGCGATCGCGTGATTGTTACTGGTTTGCAAAAAGTACGTCCTGGCGCGCAGGTAAAAGCACAGGAAGTGACATCTGACGATAAACAACAAGCTTCGGCCGCTGGCCAGTCAGAACAAACCAAGTCTTAACTTAAACAGGAGCCGTTAAGACATGCCTAATTTCTTTATCGATCGCCCCATATTTGCGTGGGTGATCGCAATTATCATCATGCTGGCCGGGGGACTTGCGATCCTGAAGCTGCCTGTTGCGCAATATCCAACGATTGCGCCACCGGCGGTAACGATCTCCGCAACCTACCCGGGGGCTGATGCGAAAACGGTGCAGGATACCGTGACTCAGGTTATCGAACAGAACATGAACGGTATCGATAACCTGATGTACATGTCCTCAAACAGTGACTCCACCGGTACGGTTCAGATCACCCTGACCTTTGAATCCGGTACGGATGCGGACATTGCGCAGGTTCAGGTGCAGAACAAACTGCAGCTGGCAATGCCTCTTCTGCCGCAGGAAGTGCAACAGCAGGGTGTGAGCGTCGAGAAATCGTCCAGCAGCTTCCTGATGGTTGTCGGCGTTATTAACACCAACGGCACCATGACGCAGGAGGATATTTCCGACTACGTGGGCGCCAACATGAAGGACGCCATCAGCCGTACGTCCGGTGTGGGTGACGTTCAGCTGTTCGGTTCCCAGTACGCGATGCGTATCTGGATGGATCCGAACAAACTGAACAACTTCCAGCTGACGCCGGTTGACGTGATTAACGCGATTAAAGCGCAGAACGCCCAGGTGGCAGCCGGTCAGTTAGGCGGTACGCCGCCGGTGAAAGGCCAGCAGCTTAACGCGTCCATTATCGCGCAAACCCGTCTGACCTCCGCCGATGAGTTCAGCAAAATTCTGCTGAAAGTGAACCAGGACGGTTCGCAGGTTCGTCTGCGCGACGTGGCCAGGGTTGAGCTGGGTGGTGAGAACTACGACATCATCGCGAAGTTTAACGGTAAACCGGCGTCCGGTCTGGGTATCAAACTGGCGACAGGCGCGAACGCCCTGGACACCGCGACGGCGATCCGTGCGGAACTGAAGAAGATGGAACCGTTCTTCCCGTCAGGCCTGAAAATCGTTTATCCGTATGACACTACGCCGTTCGTTAAAATTTCGATCCACGAAGTGGTTAAAACGCTGGTAGAAGCGATCATCCTGGTGTTCCTGGTGATGTATCTGTTCCTGCAAAACTTCCGCGCGACGCTGATCCCAACCATCGCCGTGCCGGTCGTTCTGCTGGGGACCTTCGCCATCCTTGCAGCCTTTGGGTTCTCGATAAACACCCTGACGATGTTCGGGATGGTGCTCGCCATCGGCCTGCTGGTGGATGACGCCATCGTGGTGGTAGAAAACGTCGAGCGCGTGATGGCGGAAGAAGGTTTGCCGCCGAAGGAAGCCACCCGTAAATCTATGGGCCAGATCCAGGGCGCACTGGTCGGTATTGCGATGGTGCTGTCCGCGGTATTTATCCCGATGGCCTTCTTCGGGGGCTCTACGGGTGCGATTTACCGCCAGTTCTCCATTACCATCGTCTCCGCGATGGCGCTGTCGGTACTGGTAGCGTTAATCCTGACGCCAGCGCTGTGTGCCACCATGCTGAAGCCGGTTCAGAAAGGCGGTCACGGCGAGCATAAAGGGTTCTTCGGCTGGTTTAACCGCATGTTTGATAAGAGCGCGCACCACTACACCGACAGCGTGGGTAATATCCTGCGCAGCACCGGTCGTTATCTGCTGCTCTATATCATCATCGTAGTGGGGATGGCGTTCCTGTTCGTTCGTCTGCCAAGCTCGTTCCTGCCAGATGAAGACCAGGGCGTGTTCCTGACGATGGCACAGCTTCCGGCAGGGGCGTCGCAAGAGCGTACCCAGAAGGTGCTGGACGAAGTGACGGACTACTATCTCACCAAAGAGAAAGCGAACGTTGAATCCGTGTTTGCGGTTAACGGCTTTGGCTTTGCGGGTCGTGGTCAGAACACCGGTATCGCCTTCGTTTCTCTGAAAGACTGGGCGGATCGTCCGGGCGATGAGAATAAAGTTGAAGCGATCACGGGCCGTGCCATGGGCACCTTCTCGCAGATTAAAGATGCGATGGTCTTCGCCTTTAACCTGCCAGCGATTGTTGAACTGGGTACGGCGACCGGCTTCGACTTCCAGCTGATCGACCAGGGCGGTCTGGGTCACGAGAAACTGACACAGGCGCGTAACCAGCTGTTCGGCGAAGTGGCTAAACACCCTGACCTGCTGGTCGGCGTACGTCCAAACGGACTGGAAGATACGCCGCAGTATAAGATCAACATCGATCAGGAAAAAGCGCAAGCGCTGGGCGTGTCCATCAGCGACATCAATACCACGCTGGGCGCGGCCTGGGGCGGTAGCTACGTCAACGACTTCATCGACCGTGGTCGCGTGAAGAAAGTGTATGTCATGTCCGAAGCGCAGTACCGTATGTTGCCGAACGATATTAACAACTGGTACGTTCGCGGCAGCAACGGTCAGATGGTGCCGTTCTCATCCTTCTCAACGTCACACTGGGAATACGGCTCTCCGCGTCTGGAACGTTACAACGGTCTGCCGTCGATGGAAATCCTGGGTCAGGCCGCACCGGGCCGAAGCACCGGTGAAGCCATGAACCTGATGGAAGAGCTGGCCAGCAAACTGCCTGCGGGTATCGGCTATGACTGGACCGGTATGTCCTATCAGGAACGTCTGTCCGGTAACCAGGCCCCTGCCCTGTACGCCATTTCACTGATTGTGGTCTTCCTGTGTCTGGCGGCGCTGTACGAGAGCTGGTCAATTCCGTTCTCCGTTATGCTGGTGGTTCCACTCGGGGTTATTGGTGCGCTGCTTGCGGCAACGTTCCGTGGATTGACCAACGACGTGTACTTCCAGGTAGGCCTGCTGACAACCATTGGCTTGTCGGCGAAGAACGCGATACTTATCGTTGAATTCGCCAAAGATCTGATGGAGAAAGAGGGTAAAGGCCTTATTGAGGCGACGCTGGAAGCAGTGCGTATGCGTCTGCGTCCAATCCTGATGACCTCTCTGGCGTTCATCCTCGGCGTAATGCCGCTGGTTATTAGCTCCGGTGCAGGCTCCGGTGCGCAGAACGCGGTCGGTACAGGTGTAATGGGCGGTATGATCACCGCGACCGTACTGGCTATCTTCTTCGTCCCGGTGTTCTTCGTGGTGGTGCGCCGCCGCTTCAGCCGGAAGAATGAAGATGTTGAGCACAGTCATTCGGTAGAACCTCACTGATACCGGTTTCATATAATAAAAAGGCCGCATTTGCGGCCTTTTTCATTTTCAGAAAAAATCATAAAATAAGCTTATTGAGGTCCTATTTATTTTCTGTCATCTTAAACAGACATATCATATTTAACTGATAACTTAATAGGTGAACTCAGGATTTTTTTAAATCTATTTTCCTGCTTAAGTTGTTAGGAATATTCCTAATTAAAAGTTAAGACAAACGGAACTCCGGATGTGAACCTTTCTTATGGCTGTAAGCTAAGCCAATGAAATGTAAGGAAGCGAAAAAACTATCGTTAATCCTGATAAAAAAGTTCAGTTTCGGATGAACATTTGCGTAGACGTTCGCAGCCTGCGGTTTTATTTGTAATTTTTCGTAATAGCGCGGTGAAATCCAGGAAGGAGTGGCTTATAGTTAGGTTATCAGGAACACAGCGCTCATGTAGCTAAGTCAGATGTATCCATCCCGACAATGATGTTCGGTGAGTAAGAAATCACTCAGAAGGGGATGCGCTATGGACGAGTACTCGCCAAAAAGGCATGATATCGCGCAGTTGAAATTTCTCTGCGAATCCTTGTACCATGACTGCCTTGCCAATCTTGATGAAAGCAACCATGGCTGGGTAAATGACCCAACGTCTGCCATCAATTTACAGTTGAATGAGCTGATAGAGCATATCGCTACCTTCGCACTTAATTATAAAATTAAGTACAATGAAGATAATAAGCTCATTGAGCAAATTGATGAATACCTGGACGACACCTTTATGTTGTTCAGCAGTTACGGCATTAACACTCAGGATTTGCAAAAATGGCGTAAATCGGGAAACCGGCTATTCCGCTGTTTCGTCAACGTGAGCAGAGCTAACCCGGTTAGTCTTTCCTGTTAAAATTATTACAATTACTAAGGTGAATTTATGTCTGATAAACCACTCACAAAAATCGATTATTTGATGCGCTTACGACGTTGTCAGTCAATTGACACCCTTGAACGCGTCATTGAAAAGAATAAATACGAGCTTTCTGATAATGAACTGGCGGTATTTTATTCAGCCGCTGACCATCGCCTTGCAGAGCTAACGATGAATAAGCTGTATGACAAAATCCCTACTTCTGTATGGAAATTTGTCCGTTAATCTTTGAAGTGTGTCTGTAGAGGTTCTACGCCACGTTATAAGCTGTATTCACCTGTCCCGTTATGCTCCCTGCGCGAAAGCCAGGTCTCCGTGTTAAACGCGCTCATCAGCAACAATGTTGTGACTGTGGTCACATCGGCCTTCCGGGAACGTTCCCCTTAACGCCTGTTGCGATTACCCTTCAGGAATAACATCCAGAGAGGTTTCCGATGAGCATAGAAAAACAGAAGATGATTTCAGGTGAACATTACCGCCCTGGTGATGAGACGTTACGCGCCGACCGGCTTCGGGCGCGCCATCTGCTTCACCGCTATAACCACACCGCGCCTGACGAAAAAACAGAACGCCAGAACATTCTGGCGGAACTGCTGGGACAAAGCGAAGGGGCGTATATTGAGCCGAGCTTCCGCTGTGACTATGGATATAACATCTATCTGGGCAAAGACTTTTACGCCAACTTCGATTGCGTAATGCTGGATGTCTGCCCTGTACATATTGGCGACAACTGCATGCTCGCGCCGGGCGTTCATATTTATACGGCCACCCATCCGCTGGATGCGCAAGAACGTAACAGCGGAGTGGAGTTTGGTAAGCCCGTCACCATTGGCAATAATGTCTGGATTGGTGGACGTGCGGTCATTAACCCAGGCGTCACCATCGGGGATAATGTGGTTGTGGCTTCCGGTGCCGTCGTGACGAAAGACGTGCCGGCTAACGTCGTCGTGGGCGGCAACCCGGCGAAAATCATCAAAACGCTGTAACGATCCGGGGAGCCAACTGTTATGGTCTTTTAGCGCCCGACTGTTACTTTTTTCAGCCGGATGGCTCCCCTAAAATTGGCAGATACCCTGTATTGTCAACTCTCAAAAGGCCAAAAATGACCGAGATACAGCGCCTGCTTACCGCTACCATCGACGATCTTAACCACCGCGAAAAGCGAGACAATCGCCCGCGCTTTAGCATTAGCTTTATCCGCAAACATCCCGGGCTGTTTGTTGCCATGTATGCCGCCTGGCTGGCGACGCTGATTGTCATGCTGAAGTCCGAAACGCTGGTGGACTCCGTCTGGCTGCTGGTGGTGCTGTTTGTCGTGTTTAACGCCTTTTTCTTTTTCGACGTGAATCCCCGCTACCGTTACGAAGATATCGACGTCCTCGATTTCCGGGTCTGCTACAACGGCGAATGGTACAACACGCGTTTTGTGCCGAATGAGCTTATCGACAGCATCCTGCACTCTCCGGCTGTCGAAACCGTGCACAAAGAGAAGCTGCAGAAAATGGTCGCAACGAAAGGCCAGCTCTCTTTTTATGATGTTTTTACCCTTTCCCGCCCTGCTGCTGCGTAATTAACGCCTGCAGGCGTCGGATACCCGGCGCAAACTGCGAAGCAGAGGTGTTGCCGTAACCTAAAACCAGGCCGGTTTGCCCCTGCTTCGTCTCCAGGTAATAGCCGCTCAGCGCAGCGGGTGCCAGCTGAAATGCCCTCGCTTTCTCCACCAGCCGCTGGTCGTCGATACCGTCAATCGCCAATGTCAGGTGCATTCCCCCTTCACCGGCAAGAACACGGTGCGGAGTATAAAGCTCTGCGCTCAGCACCTCCCGCAGCTGGCGGTAACGCTTACGATACAGGCGACGCATGGCGGCAAGATGACGGGCATAGTGCCCCTCCTCGATAAACAGCGCCAGGGTGCGCTGTTCTGCGCGATGCCCGCCGCGCAGCAGCGAGCCGATGGCCGGACGCGCTGCTTTCGCCAGCGCTGGCGGTAACACCATGAACCCCATTCGGAGCGACGGAAACAGCGTTTTACTGAACGTCCCCAGATACACAACGGGCGCGTTGTTGACCATGCCCAGCATCGCCGGTACGGGCTCGCCGACATAGCGGAACTCGCTGTCGTAATCGTCCTCAATGATCCACGCCTTGTGCTGGCGGGCCAGTTCCAGCAGCGCCAGACGCCGCCGCGCGCTGAGCACGCTCCCGTAAGGAAACTGATGCGACGGCGAAGTGAAAACGAGCGCAGGTGAAGGCGCATGCAGCCCTTCCCAGCACATTCCCTCGTCATCCACCGGTATGCCGATCATCGCAAGGCCGGTTTTGACGAAGGCGCTTTTGGCCCCGCTGTAGCCGGGATTTTCCACCCAGGCGACATCCCCCGGCTCGCTTAACAGCATCGTGCACAGATTGACGCCCTCCAGCGCCCCTTCGGTTATCACAATCTGGCTGGCGTCGCAGTCAATGCCGCGAGAAAGCGCAAGGTGACGGGCGATGGCTGCCCGCAGCGACGGCTCACCGGCCGGGTCGCCATAGCCCAGCAGAGCGCTCCCCTCCTCCCGCAGGACACGATCGTACAATCGCCGCCACAGCGGCAAGGGGAAATAGTTGATGGCGGGCGTTCCCGGCGTAAAGGCCATCACCGGGGTGTCGCGCGTCACAGGCGCAGGCAGCTGGACGACACGTTTTGCCAGCCTGACCTCAGGATCGGTCAGAACCCGCGGGCTGGCACGATGGGCGAATTGCGCCACCCGCGTCCCCTGACGGTTACGCAGCAAATAGCCTTCGAGCGTGAGCTGGTCCAGCGCCGCATTGACGGTGTTCCGTGAAACGGAAAGCTGCTGCGCCAGCGTTCGCGAGCCGGACAGCTGGCTGCCGGACCGAAGCCTTCCGCCCAGTATGGTCTCCCGCAAAGCGAGATAGAGCGCGCGCTGGAGCGTCTCTTCCCCACGCGTTTTAAGCGCAGCATGGAGCAAGGTATAAAGTTCATCGCCCGGTATGTTCATCTCATCTCCTTGTGGTACCACCAAAACATAGCTGAGTGGTTCTTTTTAAGGAACCAGTAATTTTCTAATCTGGAACTCTTCTCAACGTCACGGAAATAAAGATGAAGACATTCAATGAGTTTGGACAACCTGTGGGCGAAGCCCTTACCGACTGGCAGCCTCGCCCTCATCCGTCCCGGGTGGTACTGCAGGGGCATTATTGTCGGCTTGAACCGCTGCGCGTGGAGCATGCCGGGGCGCTGTTCTCCGCCTATGCTCTGGCCGGAGACACCCGGAGCTGGACGTGGCTACTGCGTGAACCCGATGCCACGGCCGCTGAGTTTGCCGAATGGGTGGCAAGCGTGTGTGAGTTATCTGACCCGATGCACTTTACCGTTATAGATAATCAGACCCAGGCCCCGGTCGGGACGCTGGCCCTGATGCGGATCGATCCTAAAAACGGCGTTGTGGAAGTGGGACACGTTCACTTCTCCGTGCTGTTAAGCCGCACGCCCATGTCAACAGAAGCGCAATTTCTGCTGATGCGGTACGCGTTCGATACCCTGGGCTACCGGCGATATGAATGGAAGTGCAACAGCCTGAACGAACCATCACGCAAAGCGGCACTGCGTCTGGGCTTTCAGTTTGAAGGCCGTTTTCGCCAGGCGCTTGTCATAAAAGGCCGTAACCGGGATACCGACTGGTTTTCGATTCTCGACAAAGAGTGGCCGGCGCTGGCGAGCGCCTTTGAAGGCTGGCTTGCCACCGACAATTTTACTGCCGATGGCAAACAGAAAAGATCCCTGGAAAGCTGGCGAGAAACGCGCGTCTAGCGTCTTTTTTTACGTCCCTGCACCGCCTTAAAGCGCGGATTAGATTTGCAAATCACGTATAAGCGTCCCTTGCGTTTGACTATCTGGCAATCCGGGTGACGCTGTTTTGCGCTGCGCAATGAGTTAAGCACCTGCATGGTTAGCCCCGCTTCGCATTAAGAAAACCGCCAAAACGCTTGCGGAAGCGCGCTGCGCTGCCATCCGTGGAAAACGTTTTTTGCTTACCGGTATAAAACGGATGCGATTTTGAAGAAACCTCGATAGTGATGTACGGATACGTTTCACCGTCGAGTTCAATTTCGCGGTCGGTTTTAATGGTTGAACCCACTTTAAAGTATTCATTGGCACTGGTGTCGTGGAATACCACGGTGCGATACGCTGGATGGATGTTTGGTTTCATCATAAACCCTTTGTGTTTTGTTATAACATAACAAAATAATATCCAGGCAAGGTTGAAAAAACAACCCTCTCTCTCCTGAGGATATTTTCTAATTTGCTTTAGATAACATGAAAACCCTGCCCCCACGTGCTATAACTATTTCATTTCGCGGTAAAATCTTTCTCTTCAGGCAGGAAACTCAGCGTCCGGATTCGGGCATATGAGAAAGGAAACGACAGCATGAAAACCCGACATCTGGTCAGTCTGGTGACTGGCGTACTTATCTTTTCCGTGCTGGTTCCCATTTGCCTCAGCATCTGGCTTGCCCATCGCCAGGCAGAAGAGAAATTTGTTGATGCGCTGGATAGCTATGCTTCTCGGGTGCTGATGCGCACCGACAGGGTCGTGGATCAGGCTAAAGAAGCGTTAAATCACCTGCAGGGATTTAAGGGCGTTCCCTGTAGTCCGCTGCATTTGAGGGAAATACGTCGGGTCGCGTTCTCGTGGCGCTATATCCAGGAGGTGATCTATATCGACAACCTTAAACCCCTCTGCTCTTCGCTTGAGCAGGCGAGTAAATCCGCCGCTTATCCTCCTCCCATGCGTATCACCGAAGATGGCTACAGCGCGTGGCTTACCGCACAGAACGATCTTGGCTTTCACCGCTATATGGCCGTGCTTGGGAAGGGCCATTACCTTGTTCTGGTCGATCCTGCCTCGCTTGTGGATGTGATCCCTTTCGGGGCGATTGCCATTGATGCCGCTCTGGTGGGAAGCGCAACGCATCTTATTTTCGCCAGCAGTAACACGCTTGATCCGCATATCCGCGATCGGATCAACGATCGAGGCGTCTCCAGCGTTCAGTACAAGGGCTCCATGTACGTCATGAAGCCAGTCCCTGAGCTTGGATTTACTGTCGTCACGTGGGCAGCGCTCACCCCCCTGGCTGAAAGCTGGCACCGACAGCTGCTTTTCTGGCTGCCGTTTGGCGTCCTGATAAGCCTGCTGGCGGCACTGTTTGTCCTGCGGATCCTGCGACGAATCCAGTCGCCGCGCAATCGCCTGCTGGACGCCATTAACAGCCGCGATTTTGTGGTTCACTATCAGCCCATCGTGGCGCTGTGCAGTGGAAAAATCGTGGGTGCGGAAGCGCTTGCGCGCTGGCCCCAGCCAGACGGAAGCAGTCTCTCGCCTGATATATTTGTGCCGCTTGCCGAGCAAACCGGCCTCATCTCGCAGCTGACGCAGTTAGTTATGGAAAAAGTGTTTGAAGATATGGGCCACTGGCTGCAGCTCCACCCCGATCAGCATATCTCCATCAACCTCGCCCCGGCCGATTTGACCTCCGGTAATCTGCCGCCTTTACTGAGTCAACTCCTGAATAAGTGGCAGATTCATCCCCGACAAATCGCCCTTGAGTTAACCGAGCGTGGCTTTGCCGACCCCAAAATCAGCGCGCCGGCTATCGCCGCGTTTCGCCGTTCGGGCCACCCTGTCTACATTGATGATTTTGGCACGGGCTATTCCAGCCTCAGCTATCTGCAGCATCTCGATGTCGACACGCTAAAAATTGACAAATCGTTCGTGGATGCACTGGAGTACAAAAACGTAACGCCGCACATTATCGAAATGGCGAAGTCGCTGCAGCTGGCAATGGTGGCGGAAGGCGTGGAGACCGAAGGGCAGCTTACCTGGCTGCACCGCCACGGCGTGCAGTATGGGCAGGGGTGGTTCTACAGTAAGGCGCTGCCCAGGACGGAATTTATCCTTTGGGCAGAGAACAACCTCGCCACGCGCTCTACTTAAGATAGGATTTGATCACCTGCAGCACGACGCCAAGATCGGCTTCACGCTGCGCCTCTTCGGGCTCTTTCACGACATGATCGGTAAGATGCCCTTCAATCACCTGCATCATCATGCCATTGACCGCGCCACGGATCGCCGCCAGCTGCTGCAACACCTCGGCACATTCGTGATCGCTGTTGAGCATTTTCTCCAGCGCGGTGCTCTGCCCCTGAATTTTCTTCAGGCGAGTCAATAACATCTTCTTATCGCGAACGGTATGTGACATCTCTGTCTCCCTCAGTTTTGGCTTTTAAAGCATATCACGCTCTACTCCCCCTGAGTATTTTTCTACTGGGGGGGGTAGTATTCAACTACTGGGGGGGAGTACTATTTGCGCACGCTTTCCATACTGGAAATTTCAATGAACGATTTTGCTTCACTCCTGCAGCAGGGTAATGCCTGGCTGTTTGTTCCCAGCGCTATCCTGCTCGGTGCGCTGCATGGCCTGGAGCCGGGCCACTCAAAAACAATGATGGCTGCCTTTATCGTGGCTATCCGCGGCACGCTGAAGCAGGCGGTGTTGCTCGGTCTGGCGGCTACGCTTTCCCATACGGCGGTAGTCTGGATCATTGCCATGGCAGGACTATGGTTTGGCCGCGGCTGGGACGCACATACGTCTGAACCCTGGTTTCAGCTGATCTCCGGAGTGTTGATCGTTGCAATCGCCCTGTGGATGGCGTGGCGAACCTGGAAAGAGAGCCGGCCACACGATCATCATCACGATTGCCACCACCATCATGACCATGATCACCACCATGATCATGACCATCACCATGAACACCCGCTGGTTGAAGAGGAGTGGCAGGACGCCCACCAGCGCGCGCACGCGCAGGATATCAACCGGCGTTTTAACGGACAAAACGTGACGACAGGACAGATCGCGATGTTTGGCCTGACCGGCGGGCTTATCCCTTGCCCGGCGTCCATCACCGTTCTGCTGATCTGCCTGCAGCTGAAGCATTTTGCGCTCGGCGCGACGCTGGTATTCAGCTTCAGCATCGGTCTGGCGTTAACGCTGGTCGCTTCCGGCGCGATTGCCGCCTTAAGCCTCAAGCACGCGACAAAACGCTGGCCCGGATTCAGCGAACTTTCCCGCAAAGCGCCGTGGATCTCCGCCGCGCTGATTATCGTGGTAGGGATTTACATGAGCCTGCATGGCCTGAGCGGCATTCTGGCGTAAGCAGGCGGCCACGCCCGGTGGCCGCCTCTCTGGTCAGGTAAGAGTCTGCTGCCAGCTAAAGGTATAACGAAGCTGGCGCGTCTGCAGGATAAATTCCGGCGAAACGCTGGGGCTCCAGGAGTCATCGCCGCCCACCCCCATATGAAACGCATCGAGGTTGAGCCAGCACCCCGGCTCTTCCCGCAGCAGATGATGATGGGTTGTCTCACGCAGCTGCTGCTGGCTATAGCGGCCCACTGAGAAATGGAACGCGCCATTCAGCTGATGCGCACCCAGCACAAGTTTGCAGGTATCGCAGCGCAAACCATTTTCCGTCGGGAAGATATACGGCGTGTGCATGTCTGTCAGGGGCAGTGTCCAGCGCCCCTGCTGCGCCGCCAGCTTTCTGTCCGGGTAGTTTTCATGCGGGCCCAGCCCCAGCCAGTCAACCTTTTCTGGCGTTTCAGCGAGATGAACGCTCAGGCCAATGCGCGCGGGCTCCGGGATATCAGACGCAATATCGACCTGAATGTCGCCATGCAGAACACCCTGCTCGTCCACCCGCCAGATTTTACGGCTCAGGAACAGCGCCCTGCCGCGATGCTCCAGGACATTAAGCGTGGTAACCACCACCTCACGCGCATGCTGCTCTGCCTCACAGTGCAGCATGCGCGAGGTGAGATCGTACATGCCCGCCGCTTTCCAGCGTTCAACCCACGCGTTTGGATCGATGCGCGTCGCTTCGCTCACCCCAATGTCGTTGTCCAGCGGCGCGCGGCTGACGTTATCCGTCACGGGTGAAAGCAGCGTTTCAACGCCATTTCGCCACCATTGAGTCAGGTATCCGGATGCGCGATCGAACTGCCATCGCTGTTGACGATGCGTGACCTCCAGGATGCGATCGTTTTGCGTTAAAACTGGCGGCTCGCCCGCCGGGACTGGCGGTGCAATAAAGAGTGGAGCGGGAAGCGTCCACTGCTCCCACGCGCAGCGATGGCCTGCCGGTGACCACGGCGTTGCCAGCGGCTGGCGCACTTCAACATTCAGCCAGACTTCCCCCGGCTCGGCTTTCAATTCCGGCAGAGCGATCTCCAGACGCTGAACGCCTTCAGGGGCTATCGCCAGCGTCACCTCCCCCAAAGCCAGTACCTTCCCATCCCGGGCAACCGTCCAGCTCAGCACTTCGTTATCGGTAGGGCGGAACAGGTAGCCGTTTTGCACCTCAATCACCAGCGGAGAGGTACTGACCAGCGTAAAGGTAAAGAACTGCTGGGCGCGCTGCGCCTCGTACAGCGCCGGGTGCGGCGTGCGATCGGGGAAGACCAGGCCATTGAGGCAGAACTGGCGATCGTTCGGCGTATCGCCAAAGTCCCCGCCGTAGGCCCAGAACGCGTTGCCCTTTTCGTCTTTCTTCGTCAACGCCTGATCGACCCAGTCCCAGACAAACCCACCCTGCAGGCGAGGATGGCTGCGAAACGCCTGCCAGTATTTCGCAAACCCGCCGAAGCTGTTTCCCATCGCGTGGGCGTATTCACAGAGGATCAGCGGACGCGTTTCGTCGGGCATGCCGATCCATTTCTTGATTGACCATTTAGGCACCGCCGGGAAAGGCTGATCCCAATCGACCCGGGCGTACATCGGGCAAACAATATCGGTCGCCGCCGTATTCGCCCCGCCGCCTTCGTACTGCACCGGGCGCGTGGGATCGGTGGTTTTCAGCCAGCGGTACAGCGCATCATGATTCGCGCCGTGGCCGGACTCGTTACCCAGCGACCAGATGATAATTGAGGGATGATTGCGATCGCGCTGCACCATGCGGGTTACGCGCTCGCTCATGGCGGGCAGCCAGCGCGGATCGTCAGCGAGGCGGCTCATCGGCACCATGCCGTGGGTTTCAATATTGGCTTCGTCAACGACGTACAGCCCGTAGCGATCGCAAAGCCGGTACCACAGCGGATGGTTCGGGTAGTGCGAGCAACGAACGGCGTTGAAGTTATGCTGCTTCATGATTTCGATGTCGCGACGCATGGTCGCCTCGTCCATCACCTGACCGTTTTCCGGGTGATGCTCGTGTCGGTTAACCCCGCGGATCAGCAGCGGCTTACCGTTAAGCTTCAGCAGGCCGTTGCTGATGTCAACGCGGCGGAAGCCCACATCGCACGCCTCAACCTCCAGCACCTCACCCTGCGGGCCGAGAAGCGCCATCGTCAGGCGATACAGTTCCGGCGTTTCAGCACTCCAGAGCGCGGGGCGGTCAATGGGGATCGCCACCGTTAAGCGTTCGTCCCAGCTGCCACGCTCGTCCACAACGGCAGACCCCGGACGCCGGGAAACGCTGGCGCATTTTTCACCCTTGCGCCACAGGGTAAAGACCACCTCGCAGTCTGCAAAGCCCGCCCCTGCCAGCGCGACATCTGCCTTAAGCACCGCGCGGTCCAGTTCCGCATTCAGGTCCGTCACCACGCGATAATCGGCAATCTGCGTTTCGGGTTTATGCAGCAGCGTCACATCGCGGAAAATACCACTCATGCGCCACATGTCCTGATCTTCCAGATAGCTGCCGTCGCACCAGCGCAACACCATGACCGCCAGGCGGTTCTCACCTGGCCGCAGGACCGTCGAGAGATCGAATTCGGCAGGCAGCCTGCTGTCCTGGGAATAGCCCATCCACCGCCCGTTGCACCACAGATGAAACGCAGAGTTCACGCCGTCAAAGATGATGCGGGTCTGCCCGCTCTGAAGCCACGCGTCATCCACATTAAATGTGAGCGAGTAACAGCCGGTTGGGTTTTCCTGCGGCACAAAAGGCGGATTAACGGGGATAGGATAGGTGACGTTGGTATAGATGGGCGTGTCAAACCCCTGCATCTGCCAGTTCGACGGCACGGGCATCGCAACGGCGTCCGCACAGTCTTCGGTTACCCACGCCTCCGGGATTTGCTCAGGTGCAGGAAAGTAGTTAAATCGCCACACCCCATTGAGGGAGCGTCTGCTGGCGGATACAGCATCATCCAGGGCAGGCTGTTCAAGACGCCAGCTGTGTAACGGCGCATGTGCCTCCAGACGGTTCCACTGGGTGACACCCGGGTTTTCCCAGTCCCGTCGGGCCAGAATGGCGCTGAGAGTCAGCGATAAAGTGTTGGGCATATTAACCTCTTTGCGAAGCGCTCACAATTTTGGTTAACATGCCCTGGCACCCGGCGACGGTAAAGCACGCAATCGCGGGGTAGCGAGTCCGATCACAAAGTTTTATTTGCGGGCAAGCTGCCCGGCAAGGAGGGCCAGGCTTCTGAGCTGCTGCGCCAGATCCTCGCGTTCGGCCTGCTGCGGGGTGCGGCGCGCGCTGGAATGTCGGGTCACCAGCGTTACCGGCAGCTGAACCTGCCAGCATTCCTCCCCCCCGCTGGGGGACAGAAGCCACTCCACGCTGCGCTCGCCCGCCTCGCGAAACGCCTGACGAATGGTCGTCAGCGGCGGAGAAAACCAGGCGCTGTCGGCCGTATCGTCAAACCCGACCACCGATATCTGGCCAGGAACAGCTATCCCTTTTTCCGCACAGGCGCGCATTACCCCAAGCGCCATCTGATCGTTCGCCACCAGAATGGCATCCGGCAGTACCGCCCCCGAGAGCAGCACATGTCCCTTCTCATAGCCGCTGGCCGCGCTCCAGTCGCCGTAGGCCACCGCAGCCGCGTCGAGACCCGCCTGCGCCAGCGTCGCTTTCCATCCCGCCAGACGCGCGCGCGCAGAGACCGAGCTTTCCGGCCCGCTCAGCAGGGCAATATGCTGATGCCCCAGCGAAAGCAGATGCTCAACGCCCAGGCGTGCCCCCTCTTCGGCGTTAAACACGAGGCTATTTACCTGCGCTGACGGTGACACGTCGAGGAACAGCACCGGGACGGGCGTCGCCAGCGACCTGAGCGCTTCGGCGTGCGGATCGTCAAGCGGCACATTTACCAGCAGCGCGTCTACCCGCTGCGCCAGCAGCGCCTGAAGCGCCGCCTGACACTGCTGCGGCTGCTCCACCATGGAAATCAGGACGCTCGCCCCCTGCCCTGCAGCCCGGGATTTTACCGCCGAGACAATTTGCGAAGGCGCGTGCAGCGCCAGATCGGTGGTGATGAGCCCCAGCGTACGGGTGCGTTTCCCCGCCAGCTGCTGCGCCCGCAGGTTGGGAACGTAATGCAGCTCCGCCATTGCCTGCTGCACCTTTTCCCGCGTGCGGGCAGAGACGTGCTCCGCGTCGTTAATCACGCGGGAAACGGTCTGATAAGAAACCCCCGCAAGGAGGGCGACATCATAAAGAGTGATTGCTTTCATGCGTTCTGGCATCGCGATTTTCGAAGCGTCTATTCTGGCACAGCGACGCCGTTAAAACATGTGAGCGCTTCGCAAATTAAACAACCCGCTCCGGCTGCGTCATTTTCTCACCGCGCGGCTTCTGGCGGAACCAGGGCAAACAGAGCTGGATAAGCGGGCCAATGGTCAGAGCATACGCCACGGTTCCCACCCCAAACGAGCCACCCAGCACGCACCCAATCAGCAGGACGGACACTTCGATGGAGGTACGCACGCTGCGAATGGACCACCCCAGCCGGGCGTGAATGCCGGTCATCAGGCCGTCGCGCGGACCAGGCCCGAAACCGGCCCCGATGTACATGCTGGTGGCGATCGCGTTCATCACGATGCCCGACACCAGGAAAGCGATGCGCACGGATAACGAACTCAGTTCGGGGATAAGCGCCATGCTGGCGTCCGCCGCCAGACCGATACAAATCACGTTGCTGATCGTGCCAAGACCGGGCATCTGACGCAGTGGGATCCACAGTAAGAGCACCGCAGCCCCGGTCAAAATGATCACCGTCCCGATGCTCATCCCCAGCTGTATTCCCACGCCAAGGTGAAACACATCCCACGGATCGACCCCCAAATCCGCACGAATAAACATCGCGGTGGAAAGCCCATACAGCCCTAAACCGACATAAAGTTGTAGCAGACGACGTACCATTTTTATCTTCTCCAGTGAACCCGACTTTCATCCTGACCTAAAATGGCACTAAGATTAATGTCCAGTTTTTAAATAGTGGACTGCTTATGTCATCACGCCGCTTCGGAAGCCAGTCTTTGGTACGCCTTTTAGGGCACTGGCAGCAAACTTCATCCCGCACTCCGCTCTGGCGCCAGCTGGCTGACGCGCTGCGCTTATTAATCCTTGATGGCCGGCTGGCACTGCATACGCGCCTGCCGGGTGAGCGTGAGCTGGCGACGGCGCTGAACGTCAGCCGAACCACCGTCAGCAGCGCCCTCGCCCACCTGCGTGAAGAGGGTTATCTTGAAAGCCGCCACGGCAGCGGGTCGCGCGTCATCCTCCCGGATGCACGCGCCGTTCCCACCCTTTCCGCAGCGAGCGTCGCCCTGGATCTTTCCACTGCCGCCCTCAGCGCCGGGCCGGAGATCCACCAGGCTTACACCCATGCACTTACGGCTATTACTCAACACCTCTCGCTGACGGGCTACGAGCAGCTTGGGCTGCCGGCGCTACGGGAGGCCATCGCTGCGCGCTATACCGCGCGAGGTCTTCCAACCCGGGCAGACGAGGTGATGGTGGTCAACGGTGCCGTCAGCGGGTTCGCGCTGGTGCTGCGGATGATGGCCGGACCGGGGGATCGCGTCGTGGTCGATCACCCCACCTATCCGCTGGCGATTGCCGCTATTCAGGGAGCACAGTGTCGGCCAGTAGGAGTGTCGTTGCCGGAAACGGGCTGGGATACGGATGGCTTTGCGGCTACGCTTGCCCAGACCGCGCCGCGCCTGGCCTACCTGATGCCCGATTTTCACAACCCAACCGGTCGATGCATGGATATCGCCACCCGTCAGGCAATCGCTGATATAGCAGCCCAGACCCGCACGGCGCTGGTCGTGGATGAAACGATGGTCGATCTCTGGTTTGATTCGCCACCGCCGCCACCGCTGGCATCGTTTAACCCGCAGGCCAGCGTGATTACGCTAGGCTCTGCCGGAAAAAGCTTCTGGGGCGGGCTGCGTCTCGGCTGGATCCGCGCCTCCTCGCGGACTATCGCCACGCTCGCCCAGACGCGCGATACGCTGGATTTAGGCTCGCCGCTGCTAGAGCAGCTGGCAACGCTGTGGCTTATCGACAATAGCGAGCGTTTTCTGCCCGCTCGCCGCAAGATGCTGGCGGAACGGCGCGATCGATGCAGTAACCTGCTGCGAGAACATTTCCCGGAGTGGACGTTTCATGAGGCGGAGGGCGGACTCTCTTACTGGATCGAACTTCCTGGCATGCTGGCGACACAGCTTGCCGCACGGGCAGAAATCATCGGGATTAACCTGGGCACCGGGACGCGGTTTGGCTTATCGGGGGCGTTTGACCGCTTTTTACGTATGCCCTTTTCGCTGGAGCCAGCGGAGCTGGAAGCGGCATTGCTGCGGATTAAACCGTTATGGCTCGCGCTAAATTCAAATACGCCAGCAGTCAAACGCCGCCTGGTTTAATATTAAAATTTTGAACTGGGTCATAAAATAAAAACTGCTGACTGTAATATATGCAGTCAGCAGTTTTCACTGGTCAGGATTTAGTGCTGAGGAGGAATGGGGAAACCTTTCAGGGAAATAACGAAATTATCACCGTCTTTCTTTATTTTTGCACCGGTATCACACCAGTCAGACGCAATACGAAAGAACTCATCGCTTCCAACATTCCAGCCAAGACGTACATGCTTCACGTAGCCTGAGCGCAACAGAGCGCAGGCCTCGTTGTAGTCACTGGCAGTTGACAGTTGTTGTTTCATTTTCTCTTCTTCAGAAGTTTACGTAGAGCCTTGATTTCTTTAGGAGTAAAAGGAGAAACACTCTCTTCTTCCGTATGCTGATTATCAATATCCTCTTCCGATACTCCCGCCTCTTCTACTGCTTCAAACGCCAGCAGCAGCAGTTTCTCTGTGGTCACGCTTAAATTTTCGTTATTTACTTCCGCATAGTGGCGGAGTCTTTCTTTTAGCGCTTCGTCAATTTTAACATTTAAAACTGCAGTAGCCATGTTTGTCACTTCCCTTCGGAATAAGTACTTTATTTAATACACGAAGTTATCACTGTTATCCAGATCTATATTTTTTTGAATTTTGACGAAAATAGACGTCCAATTATAAAATGCCAGTCTATTATTACAGGTTTATGACAGTAATATTTCAGAGCGATGAAATATATATTACACGGTATAGGCATTATATTATTGTGGAATAAAGGCTAAAAAGAGATGGGAACAGGAAAGATGGATGAGGCCACAAATGGGTGGGGGCCCTGCCAGCTACATCCCGGCACCCACGTCGTCTGCCCTGGCTGCTTCCTTCCGGACCTGACCTGGTGAACAGAGTAGCGTTGCGGGAGAACCAACAGAGCCCCCATTGAGAGCGTTGATAACCAACGCGCTGGCGCATTATCCCTGTGCGAAGAGCCAATTGCAAGCGACCAGGAACCGGATGCTGGTTTCTTGCGCAAACAGGCGCAGCAATCAGGGCGATCTTCGTTTACCATGACGGTCCAAACATCCCCACAGGTGAAGGTATGGACGAAAACGACTCCTTTCCCCAGCGCGTATGGCAAATCGTGGCCTCGATTCCGGAAGGCTATGTCACCACCTACGGTGATGTGGCAAGGCTGGCAGGCTCTCCACGCGCGGCGCGACAGGTCGGTGGCGTCCTGAAGCGGTTGCCGGAAGGCAGTACGCTGCCCTGGCATCGGGTGGTGAACCGTCATGGCGGTATCTCGCTGACCGGGCCGGATCTCCAGCGTCAGCGTCAGGCATTGCTTTCAGAGGGTGTGCAGGTGTCGGGCGCAGGACAGATTGATTTGCAGAAATACCGCTGGGTGTACTAAACCCTCCCCCGAAGGAGAGGGTAAGAGCAACAGTTACATCTGGGTCGGTGGGGTTGGCAGAGACGGCTGATTGGTCTGTGGAGCAACCGGGACTTCGGTTTGCTGCACCGGCACCAGATTCAGGTCGATTTTGGTTCCACCGTGGTTAATCGCTTCCTGGACCGTATCGGTGATAAAGACCAGCTTGCCGTTGATGGTTACCGCTGCGCTCAGCAGAATACGGGCATTCGGCTGCACGTCTGACGGGTTATACGGCAACACGAAGCTAAACGGAGCCTGCTTACCTTCAGTACGGACCGCGCGCTGAGCCAGCACCTTCGACGGCGCGTCCGCCAGGGAAGCATCAGACAGCGTGACCGTTAATACCGCATCCGGCGGCAGAGCGACTCTCTGTTTAATCCAGATTGTACCGGAAACGTTAGGCTGCTGAATGGATTGCTGTGAAAGGGTATTAATCCCGTTCGGATCTGCAGCTGGTACCGGCACCTGGGCGCTCTTACCGGCACAGGCGGACAACGCCACCGCAATAGCTACACCACTTAGCATGGGCACGAGTTTCATTGAAGTCTCCTTATCATCAATGCACCAGCGGGATCGATCCCATCCGATGTCGTTTCAATCACATAACGTTTTTAAGTGTGGCACAGATCACCGATTAATGCCTAAAAACGTGCCGACATTCAGATTATTCTACCCATCGGACCACTTTCATTTCTGCGTTATACTCTGCCTATCTTTCGCTACGGCGTTTATTGAGGATAATTATGAGTCAGGCACTGAACAATCTGCTGACATTACTGAATCTGGAAAAAATTGAGGAAGGACTCTATCGCGGGCAGAGCGAAGACCTCGGCTTACGTCAGGTTTTCGGCGGCCAGGTCGTTGGACAAGCGCTCTACGCTGCAAAGGAGACCGTCCCTGCAGACCGCCTGGTGCACTCATTCCACAGCTATTTCTTACGCCCTGGCGACAGCGCAAAACCGATTGTGTATGACGTTGAAGTTTTGAGAGACGGCAACAGTTTCAGCGCACGCCGCGTGGCGGCCGTTCAGAACGGTAAGCCTATCTTTTATATGACCGCCTCTTTCCAGGCGCCGGAACCGGGGTATGAACATCAGAAAGTGATGCCGCCAGCACCGTCGCCGGACGAACTCAAATCAGAGACCGATATCGCCCGCGCGCTGGCGCATCTGCTTCCGCCGCAGGTCAAAGAGAAGTTTCTCTGCGATAAACCGCTGGAGATCCGCCCGGTTGAGTTCCACAACCCCATGAAAGGCCACACCGCCGAGCCGAAGCGTCAGGTCTGGATCCGCGCCAATGGCACCGTGCCGGAAGATTTCCGCGTGCATCAGTATCTGCTGGGCTACGCGTCAGACTTTAACTTTCTGCCGGTTGCGCTACAGCCGCACGGCGTTGGTTTCCTTGAAAAAGGGATGCAGGTCGCAACCATCGATCACTCCATGTGGTTCCACCGTCCGTTCAATATGAATGAGTGGCTGCTTTACAGCGTGGAGAGTACGTCAGCGTCGAGCGCTCGCGGGTTTGTGCGTGGAGAGTTTTATACCCAGGACGGCGTGCTGGTCGCTTCTACGGTGCAGGAAGGGGTAATGCGTAATCGCGGGTAATGGTGTGCGGCCTGATGCCCTCACCCTGACCCTCTCCCATGGGAGAGGTAATAAACATTAAAAACGGCAACCGAAGTTGCCGTTTTGCTTTTTATTAGGCGTTATACGCATTCTCGCCGTGGCTGTTGACGTCCAGACCTTCGCGCTCCTGCTCTTCCGGTACGCGCAGCCCAACGGTCATATCCGCCAGCTTATAGCCGATGAAGGCGACAACGGCAGACCACACCACGGTGATAGCGATACTTTCCAGCTGCACCAGCACCTGATGAACCATGGTGACACCTTCTGCGTAGCCCACGCCACCCAGTGATTTCGCGGCGAAGATGCCGGTCATGATACAGCCGACGATGCCGCACACGCCGTGGACGCCGAACACATCGCAAGGGTCATCCACGCGCAGCACGCGTTTCAGTGCGGTGACGCCCCACAGACCTGCCAGACCCGCGACCAGTCCCACCAGCAGCGCACCACCGACACCCACATAGCCACACGCCGGGGTGATACCGACCAGACCGGCAATCGCCCCTGAACAGGCACCCAGCAGGGAAGGTTTACCGCGTACCGCCCACTCGCCGAATACCCAGGAGAGAATTGCACCCGCCGTCGCCACAACGGTGTTCACGAAGGCCAGCGCGGCGATTTCGTTCGCGGCACTTGCGGAGCCGGCGTTGAAGCCGAACCAGCCAAAGTAGAGGATAGCCGTACCGGTAAACACCATCGGCAGGTTATGCGGTTTGAACGCCTCTTTACCGAAGCCCACGCGTTTGCCAATCAAGTATGCGCCCACCAGGCCCGCTACCGCGGCGTTGATATGGACAACGGTACCGCCCGCAAAGTCCAGCGCGCCGTGCGTTGCCAGCAGACCACCGCCCCAGACCATGTGCGCAATCGGCACATAGGAGAGGGTCAGCCAGACCACCACGAAGATCAGAACGGCAGAGAAACGGATGCGCTCCGCCAGCGCCCCCACAATCAGCCCGACGGTAATGCAGGCGAACGAGCCCTGGAACGCGACGTGGATGTACTGGTAGAAGCTGCCCATCAGCGCGGTCAGCTCAATATTTTTCAGCATTACCCAGTCGAAGTTACCAAAGAAGGCGTTGCCGGTACCGAAGGCCAGCGAGTAACCGTAAACCACCCACAGCACGCAGACCAGCGCGAACGTCACGGCAACCTGCGTCAGCATGGAGAGAACGTTTTTGCCGCGGATCAGGCCGCCGTAGAACAGCGCAATGCCCGGGATAGACATGAACAGCACCAGCGCGGTGCTGATCATCATAAAGGCGTTATCGGCTTTGTCTGCCACGGCAGGAGCAGCCAGCGCCAGGCCCGGCAGCAGTGCCAGCGAACCCAGACCCGTTTTAAGTGTTGCTATCTTCATTTTCTCGATCCCTATCACTGTGTGCCAGGCGTTATTTACAGTGCCGCTTCGTCAGATTCGCCGGTACGAATGCGAATGACGCGCTGCAGTTCGGCAACGAAAATTTTGCCGTCGCCAATTTTGCCGGTGTAGGCCGCTTTGCTAATCACATCAATCACTTCTTCAAGCTGATCGTCAGCAATCGCGACATCAATTTTTACTTTTGGCAGAAAGTTAACGCTGTATTCCGCCCCGCGATAAAGCTCGGCATGACCCTTCTGACGACCAAAGCCTTTCACTTCGGTGACAGTCAGTCCCTGAATACCCATTGAGGACAATGCTTCACGCACGTCTTCCAGTTTGAATGGTTTGATTACCACCGTAACCAGCTTCATAGATCCCCTCCAGTCAGAATTCGGTAATGGCCGCAGCTCACGCAGAAGGTATTGCAAGGGGTGTGCCAGAAATGAAATCGAGGGAGAAAAGCGGTGCGACGAGCGTTATGCCGTCTTCCTTTATGAACCGGCGAAAAAAAAACGCACCATGTCGGTGCACGGTGCGTTTCAGTATTGCACCAACAGGAATGACTGTTAGCGCGTTGCTTTGTTTTGGTGCATCAGGCGCTGAGGGACTCTTCCTCGCGCACGCTGGCCGCGAGCTCTTCGCCCGCCAGCTGAAGCTGATACATCTGCCAGTAGCGCCCTTTGGCTTCCAGCAGTTCACGGTGCGTCCCGCGCTCCACGGCTTGTCCGCGATGCAGCACCAGAATGGTATCGGCATCGACAATGGTGGAAAGGCGATGGGCAATCACCACCAGCGTCGTATGGTCGCGTACCGCAGCCAGCGCCTGCTGGATGGCCTGCTCGGTGCCGGAGTCAATGCTGGCCGTCGCTTCATCCAGAATCAGCACCTGCGGGGTTTCAATAAGCACCCGCGCCAGCGCGAGAAGCTGCTTTTGCCCAACGGAGAGGTTGTTTCCCTGCTCGCCCAGCCGGGTATTAATCCCGTCGCTAAACCCGCGCGCAAGGTCTGCCAGCTGCACTTTTTCCAGCACCTCCCATACCTGCTCCTGAGAGTAGTCTCGCCCCAGGGTCACGTTGGCGTAGAAGGTATCGGCCAGGACGACCGGATCCTGCTGCACCATCGCGACGCCTTTACGCAACACGTTGTGGCTGAGAGACGCGAGCGGGCGTCCGTCGAGGCGGATTTCGCCTTGCGTGACCGGGTAGTAGCCCATCAACAGGCTGGCGAGCGTGCTCTTGCCGCTGCCCGTATGTCCCACCAGCGCCACGAAACCGCGCGACGGGACATCCAGCGTAATGTCCTGCAACACCAGCCGGTCTTCGCGATAGGCAAACGAGACGTTATCAAAGGCAATGGCGCCGCTTTGCAGAGGTCGCTCGTCACGACCGTAGGCCTGACGCGGCCTGTCCATCAGCTCAAACACGCGCTCGCCGGCGACGACCGCCTGCTGCAGCATCGATTGCTGGGTCGTGAGCTCGATCAGCGGCTCGTTAAGGCGCCCCAGATAGCTAATAAAAGCGTACAGCACGCCCACTTCAATCGTACCGCTTGAGCTCAGGCCAAAGAGCATCAGTAAACCGCAAAGCACCAGCGCAGAGAAAAGGCTGAGCAGCGGACGCAGCAGGAAGCCGTCGAGGCGCAGCGTCTGCATACGCGCCATATAGTGCGATCGGCTGGCTTCGCCCATCCGCTCGCCAAAGCGCGCCTGCTGGCGGAACTGCTGGATGACGCTCATGCCGTTAATCACTTCATTGAAGCCATCGTTAATGTCGGCCAGATAGGCGCGCACCCGACGCACGATTGGCGTGCTGTAGCGCTGGTAGATGATCATCACGATCAGCACCGCCGGGAAGATGGTAATCGCCACCAGCGCCATGCGCCAGTCGAGGCTGAACATCGCCACCAGCATCGCGCCGATCAGCGCCGCGCTGCGTAACACCGTCGCGACCACGGTGACGTACAGGTCGCGGATCACTTCGGTATCGTTGGTCACGCGCGAAATCACCTGCCCGACCGGCTGGATATCAAACTCGCTGAGCGGCTGGCGAAGCGCCGCGTCCATGACATCCGTGCGCAGCTGCTGAACCACGCCCACGGCGGCACGATTAAACAGCAGCGACTGCGCATAGTGCAGCCCTGCCGCCGCCAGCTGCAACCCAACGTAGGCCACGCCTAAGCCCGCCACCAGCCCCAGCGGCAGGTAGCTTTTGGCGACCATATTGTCGATGAAGTAGCTGATGAGCAGCGGCCCGCTCACCTCAGCAATCGCCGCTATCCAGAGTAAAAGCACGGCCACGGAGAGCGGTTTGCGCCACGGCGAGCCGTAGGCCAGCAGACGTTTGAGCGTCGGCCACATCGTTCCGAGCTTACGCATTGGTGGCCTCCTGATCCTGTTCCGGCGCATCGTCCAGCGCCGCCTCAAGCTGTTGATAGCGGTACATATCGCGATACCAGCCCGGTTGCTCGGCAAGCGTTTCATGCTGCCCGCGCTGGGCAATGTGTCCGTGCTGTAAGACCAGAATTTCGCTGGCCTCGGTGAGCGCTGACAAACGGTGGGCGCTGATAATTACCGTGCGTCCGTCTCCCCACTGGCGCAGGTTATGCAGAATCTGATGCTCGGTACGACCATCCACGGCGGAGAGCGCATCATCCAGAATGAGGATTTCAGCATTCAACAGCAGCGCGCGGGCAATCGAGATTCGCTGTTTCTGCCCGCCGGACAGCATGACGCCACGTTCCCCGACTTCCGTTTCGTAGCCCTGCGGCAGACGCAAAATATCGTCATGTACGCTGGCTAAGCGCGCCACATGTTCGATCTCTTCCTGCGTCGCCGACGGGTGACCAAGCGCAATGTTATTCGCCACGGTGTCCGAAAATAAAAACGGCGTCTGGCTGACTACCGCCAGTCGGCCACGCCACTCGTCCAGCAGCAGGTTCGCCAGGGGGATATCATGGAAACGGATATCGCCCTCGGTGACGTCAAAGTGGCGCTGAAGCAGAGAGAGCACGGTACTTTTTCCGGACCCCGTCGGGCCGCAGATGCCCAGCATCTGGCCCGGCCGCAGCGTAAAGCTAACGTTCTCCAGCACCGGATGTTCCGTTTGCGGATAGACAAATTTGCGAACGTCGACGTTCATAACGCCGCGCCCTTCCGGCACCGCTTCGCTGCCGTCATTGACAACCGGCGCTTCGGCCAGCATGGCGCGGATGCGGCTGTAGGCGGCGCTGCCGCGCTCTACGATGTTAAACATCCAGGCCAGCGCCAGCATCGGCCAGATCATCAGCCCCAGATACATCGCAAAGCTGGTCAATTGCCCCAGGGTCAATGTGCCCTGCACCACCATCCAGCTCCCGCCGCCAATCGCAAGCAGGTTTGCCATGCCGATTGCGACATAAATCGTTGGATCAAATCGCGCATCAATACGCGCGACACGCATGTTTTTCGCCCCCGTGTCTGCCGCATCGGCCGCAAACAGCGCGGACTGCCGATCTTCCAGGCCAAACGCTTTGATCATGCGGATGCTGGTCATGCTCTCCTGGGTGCGATCGTTCAGAGAAGAAAACGCCGCCTGCGCCAGCTTGAAGCGCTCGTGCAGTTGTTCGCCGTAGCGATTGATCGCCAGCGCCATGATCGGCATCGGCAGCAGGGCGAGCAGGGTTAATTGCCAGCTGATCTGCGTGGACATGACGATCAGCACCGCACAGCCCATCACCAGCGAGTCCACCAGCGTCAGCACCCCTTCCCCGGCGGCAAAGACCACGCGATCGACGTCGTTGGTCGCGCGGGCAATGAGATCCCCGGTGCGATGACGCAGATAAAATTCGGGATGCTGTCGGCTCAGCTGGCGGTAAAAATCTTCACGCAGCTCAACGGCCAGCTGATAGGACGCACCAAACAGCAGCACGCGCCAGACGTAGCGCAGGAGATAAACAATGACCGCCGTCAGCACCAGCGTGCCGACCCACATCAACACCCGTGCGGTGGTGTAATGCTGTTCAGTGACGCCATCCACGACGTAGCCCACCACCTTCGGCGGGATCAGCTGCAAAATGGCAATGATAATAAGCAGGGCGACTGCACCGAGGTAGCGTTGCCACTCCCGACGAAAGTACCAGCTTAATTGGGCAAATAATCGCACGCGGTTTGTTCCTGAAGGTATTTTACGAAGTTATTCAATGGGTAAGGCTGTGGTGTACTTAATCTGTTCCATGGCGAAGCTTGAGGTGACGTCCGACAAGCCCGGGACGCTGTTCACCAGCCGCTTGTAGAAATCATCATAGCGCTTCATGTCAGCCACCTGGACGCGCATCAGGTAGTCGTACTCGCCGGCCATACGCCAGAAGCCGAGCACCTCGGGCATCTCAGACACCTGAGTGACGAAGCGGCAATACCACTCGCTGCTGTGGTGTTGGGTTTTTATCAGCACAAATGCCGTCAGCCCAAGCCCCAGTTTTTCGGGATCGAGTAATGCGACGCGCCCCAGAAGAATGCCGTCATCTTCCAACTTTTTTAGGCGCTTCCAGCACGGTGTGGTGGTCAGATTAACGGCATCTGCCAGCGCCTGCAAAGAGAGGGTACAGTCACTTTGCAGCAATGAAAGGAGCTTGCGGTCAATTTTATCTAGCATACCCACCTCATAGAGAAAATTTTTCTCCCTTCATTCTATTTTAAAGGCCAGATAGCAACAATTTTTTCTGTGCTTTTCGCTATGCTGGGCACAAAATGACAAACGGATAACTACGATGAATAGCACCTGGGTTAAACATGCCATCAGCGAAATCAATGCCGACTACCAGCGCTCGGCGGATACCCACCTGATTCGCCTCCCCCTGCCGGGATTTGACGGTATTCAGCTCTACCTGAAGGATGAAAGCACCCATCCTACCGGTAGCCTGAAGCATCGCCTGGCGCGCTCTCTGTTTTTATACGGTTTGTGCAACGGCTGGATCAAAGAAGGCACGACCATTATTGAGTCCTCATCCGGTTCAACGGCGGTGTCTGAAGCCTATTTCGCTCGTCTGCTGGGCCTGCCGTTTATCGCCGTGATGCCCTCCTGCACCGCAAAACGAAAAATCGAGCAGATCGAATTTTACGGCGGACGCTGCCATTTTGTGGAAAGCGCCTGCGAAATCTATGCCGCCTCTGAAATGCTCGCCCGCGAGCTAAACGGCCACTATATGGACCAGTTCACCTTTGCCGAGCGCGCAACGGACTGGCGCGGCAATAACAACATTGCCGACAGTATTTTCCGCCAGATGACCCACGAACCGCATCCGGTTCCGTCGTACATTGTGATGAGCGCCGGTACGGGCGGCACGTCAGCCACTATCGGACGCTACATTCGCTGTCAGGGCTACGATACCCAGCTGATGGTAGTTGACCCTCAGAACTCCGTGTTTCTCGACTACTGGCAAAGCCGCGATGCTGGCCTGCGCAGTCCGGTGGGCAGTAAAATTGAAGGAATTGGCCGCCCGCGCGTGGAACCGTCGTTCATTCCTGACGTTGTCGACGAAATGCTCCGCGTGCCGGACGCCGCCAGCGTCGCCACCGCGCACTGGCTGGAGACGCAGCTCGGCCGCAAAGTGGGTGCATCAACGGGCACCAACATGTGGGGCGTACTGCAGCTTGCGGCACGCATGCGCGAGGAAGGCCGTACCGGCTCCATCGTCACGCTGCTGTGCGACAGCGGCGAGCGCTACCTTGAGACCTACTACAATGCGGAGTGGGTACAGGCCAACATCGGCGACATCACCCCGTGGAAAGCGCAGATTGCGCAGCTGCTGAAATAAAAAAAAGCCAGACCGAAGTCTGGCTTGCTGGAAGGGTCTCACTATTCGGGGGAATATGGGAGGTTGTTGTTGTCCAGCCAATGTGTCAAAAAATGGGACACCGCTTCGTTGCCGCAGTGTCCGATAACCGGCAGATGAGGAAGCTCTGCGATCAGCTGCGGCATCGCATTCCCCATAATCAGGCCGCGCCCCACGCTGCCCAGCATTTCGCGGTCATTCATGGCGTCGCCAAACGCCATACACTCCTGCAGCGTTAAGCCCAGGTGGTCGCTGAGCACCGCCAGGGCTGAACCTTTGTTACAGCCCACCGGCAGGACTTCAAGACAATCCACCGCCGAGAAGGTCAGGTGCGCCCGGTCGCCCAGCGCCTCATTTAACTGAATGCGTAAGCGGCAAAGATCGTCGTGATCGCCACAGAAGCAAATCTTGGTCACCGCGTGGGCAGGGATCCGACGCAGATCGATAAGCTGGTATTTGAAGCCGCTATAAACATGCGCGTGCAACAATTCGGGGATTTCGCTTCCGGTAAACCAGCCTTGATCGTTGAATACGTGGATACTGGCCTGCGTGTCCCACGTGCTGTGCAGAACAATATCCGCCACTTCCGGGTTGAGATCCTGGCGGTGCAGCACCTCTCCTTCAACGGTGTGAATGCGCGTTCCGTTACCCGTGATTAAAAACGCATCCAGGGAAAACGTGCCCAGCAGATGACGCATCTCCAGCACGTGGCGGCCAGTGGCAAACGTCAGGGTGACATCACGCTCGCGCAGACGCTTCAGGGTACTCAGCGTTTTCTCCCCCAGACGGTGATCTGGCATTAACAACGTACCGTCCATATCAAATGCAGCGAGGCGGGCCATGATTACTCCTGAAATGTGATGCGATTAACTTGTGCATCAGTATCGTGTGAGATATACGGAAGTAATAGTGAATAGATGAAAATTATTGTTCCGGGTTTCTTATGCGCCAGCTTAACCGTCTTAACCAGTATCAACGCCTGTGGCAACCTTCCGCTGGCGCTCCACAGCAGGTCACCATAAGTGAGCTTGCCAGCCGCTGTTTTTGTAGCGAGCGCCATGTCCGCACCCTGCTGCGTCAGGCTCAGGAGGCGGGCTGGCTCAGCTGGCACGCGCGGTCTGGTCGCGGCAAGCGCGGTGAGCTGACGTTCCATGCCAGCCCGGAGTCACTGCGCAATGCGATGATGGAAGAGGCGCTGAAGAGCGGGCAGCAGCATAACGCGCTGGAGCTGGCCCAGCTTGCTCCTGAAGCGCTGAGATCATTGCTGCATCCGTTTTTAGGCGGGCAGTGGCAAAACGACACGCCGACGCTGCGCATCCCCTACTATCGCTCGCTGGAGCCGCTTCAGCCGGGCTTTTTGCCTGGCCGCGCGGAGCAGCATCTGGCAGGACAGGTATTTTCAGGCTTGACGCGTTTTAACGGTAACAGCAGTGAACCCACGGGCGATCTCGCGCATCACTGGGAGGTCTCTGCTGACGGGCTGCGCTGGCATTTCTACATTCGCTCCACCCTGCACTGGCATAACGGCGATAAAATAGAAACGGCGCAGCTCCAGCGAAGCCTGACGGCACTGTTGACGCTTCCCGCCCTGCGCACTCTGTTCAGGAGCGTTTTACGTATCGAAACAACGCATCCACAGTGTCTGACATTTATGCTGCATCAACCGGACTATTGGCTGGCGCACAGGCTGGCAACCTACTGCAGCCGTCTGGCGCATCCCGACTATCCTGAACTTGGCTGCGGCCCCTTCCGGCTGGCCGCCTTTGAGCCCGACCTGGTTCGTCTGGAAAGCCATGAGCAATACCACCTGAGCCATCCGCTGCTCAAAGCCATCGAATACTGGATCACCCCCCAGCTGTTTGATTACAGGCTGGGCACCAGCTGTCGTCACCCGGTGCAAATCGCGATTGGCGAGGCCGATGAGCTTGAAACCCTGAGGCTGGTCAGCAGCAGCACCAGCCTGGGCTTCTGTTACCTCACGCTGAAACAGAGCGCGCGTCTGAGTGAGATCCAGGCGAAGCGGCTTATCAATATCATCCATCTCTCCAGGCTTCTGCACACGCTTCCGCTCAACGAAGGACTCATTACGCCCACCGGGGAACTGCTTCCCGGCTGGACAATCCCCGAATGGCCTGACTTAACGGACGTTGCCCTGCCTGAGGCGCTGACGCTGGTTTACCATCTTCCCGTTGAGCTTCACACCATGGCCAGCCAGTTAAAGGCGTACCTGGCGCGACAGGGTTGTGACCTGACCGTCATCTTCCACGACGCCAAGACGTGGGACGGATGCCAGCAGCTTGCCGATGCAGACATCATGATGGGGGACAGGCTGATTGGCGAAGCGCCAGCGTATACGCTTGAGCAGTGGCTGCGCTGCGATGCCCTGTGGCCGCACGTGTTAAGCGCACCGGCCTACGCCCATCTGCAAGCCACGCTGGATGCGGTGCAGTCTCAGGCCGAAGCTCGGGACCGACACGCCGGTCTGCAAGCCATTTTCAACCGCCTGATGGAGAATGCGGTGCTGACGCCGCTTTTTAACTATCAATATCAAATCAGCGCCCCGCCGGGAGTCAACGGCATACGCCTCAACACCCGCGGCTGGTTTGATTTTACCGAAGCCTGGCTACCCGCCCCCAAATCGTGAAGAAGCTGGTCGCCGCCGTAGCCAGACGGTAACATAACGGTTTTACCGTAACAGTCGAGATGATTTATGAAACGTGCCGTCGTCGTGTTCAGCGGAGGACAAGACTCTACAACCTGCCTGGTTCAGGCCCTTCATCAGTATGATGAAGTTCACTGTGTGACTTTCGATTATGGCCAGCGTCACCGCGCTGAAATCGACGTTGCCCGTGAACTGGCCCTCAAACTAGGGGCACGCGCGCACAAGGTGCTGGACGTTACGCTGTTAAATGAACTGGCCGTCAGCAGCCTCACCCGGGACAGTATTCCTGTACCGGACTACGAACCCGATGCCAGCGGCATTCCGAACACATTTGTGCCGGGGCGAAATATTCTGTTCCTGACCCTGACGGCGATTTATGCCTATCAGGTAAAAGCCGAAGCGGTAATTACGGGCGTATGCGAGACCGACTTCTCAGGATACCCGGACTGCCGCGATGAGTTTGTCAAAGCGCTCAACCACGCCGTCAATCTGGGGATGGCGAAAGAGACGCGCTTTGAAACCCCGCTCATGTGGCTGGATAAAGCCGAAACCTGGGCGCTGGCCGACTACTGGGGCAAGCTGGATTTGGTTCGCAGCGAAACCCTCACCTGCTATAACGGTATCAAAGGCGACGGTTGCGGCCAGTGCGCCGCCTGTAATCTGCGCGCTAACGGGCTTAACCATTACCTGGCTGATAAAGTCGGCGTGATGGAGGCAATGAAGCAAAAGACCGGGCTTAAATAGCGTTTTTTGACCGTGCTGTCGCAAAACAGGTGTCGACAGCACGAGTGCGCCTTAATATGTCTTATACGATCATCAACTCCAGCTTTTCCCGCAATTCCCCTTCCAGCGGCAGCGCTTTCTGAGTTTTCAGATCGATACAGACAAAGGTGATCAGTGCATCAGCCACCACCTGCCCTTCTGGATCGAGCGTCACCACCTGGCTTAACACGCCGCTCTTGCCGTTTAGCTGTTGTACCTGGCTGGTCACGGTGAGCACATCGCCCAGCACGGCCGGACGGCGATAGTTGATGTTGATATTGACGACCACGAACGCGATGTTGTGCGCGGTCAGCCACTGAAAGCTTTCGCTGTTTTCCAGCCCGTCCCAGCGCGCTTCTTCAAGAAACTCAAGATAGCGAGCGTTATTGACGTGCTGATAAACATCAAGATGGAAACCGCGTACTTTGATTTTTGTCTGCATAGCGCAATAGCCTTTCATTGTTATAGGATCAGAGGTCATAACTGGTATGACCTCTTTATCCTGGCAAACTTTTGCCACAGTGCAAGAAATTGCGTTTTTACAGTGTCAGGTGTGAGAGGTTGCGCTCAACCAGCGCGCTGCCCATGCCCGGAACCTGTTTGAGATCGTCGACCGTTTTGAATGGGCCGTACTCTTCACGATAGCTGACGATAGCCTGCGCTTTTTTCAGGCCCACGCCATTCATTGCACGGGCGAGATCCTCTGCCGAGGCCGAGTTAATGCTGACCCGCGTACCGTCATCATCCGCATTTTTACCGACGTCAGCCGCTTTGGTCTGCCCTTGTACCGGCGCGGCCGCGTCAGACTTGCTCTGCGTAGCCTGTGGTTTGGCGGCGGTCGCCGCCGCCTGCGCGCCCGCGCTCATCCCGGTGGTGGCAATAGCCAGCGTAATTAACAGTGCTTTGATTCCACATTTCATGCTGTTATCTCCTTGTTTGTTGACAGCCACGCAACGATAGCCGCCTGTGAAAACAGGCACAAACAGCAGATTGCAGAAATGGAAAAGGCCGCGAAAGCGGCCTTTAGTTTTTGCACAGCGTTACGAAAATCTGCGAGCAGACACGTAATTACTGCTGCTGAGTCATGACATCGCCCAGCTTGATTTTGGCGTCTTTACGCAGGTTGCTCATCATGGCTTCGAAAGCAATCTGAGCATTGTTCTGAGTAATGCCCTGAACCATCGCCTTCTTCTGCGCTTCTGGCAGAGTGCCGGCTTTCACGTCGTCCAGCGCCAGCAGAACAACGTTACCTTGCATATCGGTGGTGGTACCGAAGCTTGGCTTGTCTTTTGCCGACAGCGTCAGACTAAACGCGGCCTGACTGATTGGGTCCTGACCGGTGCGGCTCAACGTTTTCGCCTCACCGAAGCTCAGACCTGCCGCTTTCAGCGCGTCCTGTTTACCCGCTTTCAGATCGGCCAGAATCTTCTCAGCGTCCAGTTTAGCCTGCTGTTCTGCTTTGTTATGCTTAACCTGAGCGACGACCTGATCCTTCACTTCCGCCAGCGGTTTGACCGCTTCTGGCTTGTGCTCGCTGACGCGCAGAACAAAGGCGCGATCGCCGTCAACGGTAATGATGTCAGAGTTGCTGCCCGGCGTGCCGTTCTCGCCCACCAGACCACCGTTAAAGATGGCATCAGAAACCGGTTTGAAGTTCAGCTCTTCCGGCAGGTTGTCGCGACCAAACCAGCCGGTCTCAACCGCTTTCACACCCGCCGCCTGCTCTGCACCTGCCAGAGATTCGTTGTCGTTGCTGGCAGCATCGCTCACCTTCTGCTGCAGCGCGTAGTAGGCATCCAGGGCTTTTTCCTGTTTCACTTTCGCGGCAATATCATCACGAACCTCAGCCAGCGGCTTGGTTTTCGCCGGGGTGATGTCGTCCAGACGCACGACCAGGAAACCAACGGATGATTTAATCACACCAGACAGCTGGCCTTTCTCTTTCAGGCCGGCATTTTTCAGCTCGTCGGGCGTGGTTGCGTCTTCCAGCCAGCCCATATCACCGCCGTTTTTCGCAGAGATAATGTCGGTGGATTTCGCTTTCGCAAGGGTGGCGAAATCAGCGCCTTTGTTCAGCTCATCCAGTACCGCCTTAGCATCTGCTTCAGTTTTGGTCTGAATCACGCTGTAGCGGTTACGCTGCGGCTGAGTGAATTGATCCTGATGCTGGTCGTAGTAAGACTGGATCTCGGCATCAGACGCGCTTTCCTGCAGCGCAGCTGCATCCAGCTTGATGTAGCTGACGCGGAACTGCTCCGGAGAAACAAAGGCGTTTTTATTCTGCTCGTAGTAAGCATTAACGTCTGCGTCGCTCACCTGCTGTTTCGCCGCCAGGGCGTTCACATCAATGGTCGCTTCACGGACCACGCGCTGCTGTGCCACCAGCGCGGCCAGTTCGTCGGTTTCACCTTTAAGCATGAAATCGGTACCCACGACAGCGTTAATGAGCTGCTGGGTTGTCAGCTGGTTACGCAGCGCCTGCGCGTACTGATCCGCCGTCATGCCCATCTGGTTAACGATACTGTTGTAACGCGCGTTGTCGAATTTACCGTTAGACTGGAATGCCTGAGTGGCGAAGATCGCTTTTTTGACCTGCTCGTCGCTGATGCCAAGGCCCAGCTTTTTGGCATACTGATCCAGCAGCGCTTCGTCGATAAGACGGTTCAGTGTCTGTTGGCGCAGGGTTTTCATGTACCCTTCATTCGCCGCCAGTTCAGAGAATTGGTCGCCCAGCTGTTGCTGCATACGGTTACGCTCACCGGCAAAAGCATTCTCGAACTGACCACGGCTGATTTCCTGGCCATTCACTTTTGCGGCATAGTTCGCGCCACCGCCAATAAGGTAACTGCTCACGCCGGTCAATATGAACGACACGATAATGATACCGAAAATAATCTTGAGCACGAGACTGTTAGCAGCCGTGCGTAAGCTGTCCATCATGGTGTAACAACACTCCGCTGTAGGTGACTGGTTACCTGACGCTGACGGAAAATCCTGCCCGTCGCGCGTGAAGGCGTATTGTGACAAGAAAACGGGGCGATTGTCAGCCCACAACTCGCATAAACTCGCACAAATCAGGTCTGGACAAACAAAAAAGGCACATCAAACGATGCGCCCTTGTACTATCCGGCTTCCCTGAAACGGGAAAGCAATCAGTTTACTGCGTCTTTCAGCGCTTTACCTGCACGGAAACCCGGCACTTTAGCAGCAGCAATGGTGATCTCTTTACCGGTCTGAGGGTTGCGGCCAGTACGGGCAGCACGCTCTTTAACAGCAAAAGTACCGAAGCCTACCAGTGCAACGTCGTCCCCAGCCTGCAGAGATTCAGTAACAGAAGCAATTAATGCATCTAACGCACGTCCAGCTGCAGCTTTAGAAATATCAGCACCAGCAGCAATTTTGTCAATCAGTTGAGATTTATTCACTGTTCTCTTCCTCTCTTTATAATTTATATCGCGCCTGAGTCCTTCACAACGCGACCGCGCAGCAGTTATATCAGGCCTGCCATGACCTTACAACACCCGTTGTTGATGGCTGACCTAATCAGCAATCTAAATTAGCTATACAAAAAAAGGCTGGCAAGTGCGAAATGACTTACCAGCCTTGTTTTTATTGACGCTCTTTGCGCGAGGTCACTATTTTGCGGTTACAACCTGCATTCCGGAGGGTTCATTCTGCAGTGCGAGACTGAGAACTTCCTCAATTCGCTTAACAGGATGGATCTGCAGATCGGCAATCACGTTGTCCGGAATCTCTTCCAGATCGCGTTTGTTTTCGTAAGGGATCAATACGGTTTTGATCCCACCGCGGTGTGCCGCCAGCAGTTTTTCTTTTAACCCGCCGATTGGCAGGACCTGACCGCGCAGGGTGATTTCACCGGTCATTGCCACATCGGCACGTACCGGGTTGCCCGTCAGACAGGAAACCAGAGCGGTACACATGGCAATACCCGCGCTTGGGCCATCTTTCGGCGTCGCCCCTTCAGGAACGTGAACGTGAATGTCGCGTTTTTCGTAGAAATCAGGGTTGATACCCAGTTTTTCCGCGCGCGCGCGCACCACAGTCAGCGCAGCCTGGATGGACTCCTGCATCACTTCACCCAGCGAGCCGGTGTAGGTCAGCTTGCCTTTGCCCGGCACACAGGCGGTTTCGATGGTCAGCAGATCGCCGCCCACTTCCGTCCATGCCAGACCGGTCACCTGACCCACGCGGTTTTCGTTATCCGCGCGGCCATAGTCGAAGCGCTGAACGCCCAGGTAGGCATGCAGATTGTCACCGTTAATCACGATGTGCTTCAGGCTCTTATCCAGCAGCAGCTGTTTTACCGCCTTACGGCACAGCTTAGATATTTCGCGCTCAAGGCTACGCACGCCCGCTTCACGGGTGTAGTAGCGAATGATGCCGATAATCGCGCTGTCCTCGACGGTCAACTCGTTGGCTTTCAGCGCGTTACGCTCAATCTGCTTCGGCAGCAGGTGCTGTTTAGCAATGTTCAGCTTTTCGTCTTCGGTATAACCGGAGAGGCGGATCACTTCCATACGGTCCAGCAGCGGTGCCGGTATGTTCATGGAGTTGGAGGTCGCCACGAACATTACATCGCTGAGGTCGTAGTCCACTTCCAGATAGTGATCGCTGAACGCCACGTTCTGTTCTGGATCAAGCACTTCCAGCAGAGCAGACGCCGGGTCGCCACGCATGTCCGAAGACATCTTGTCGATCTCATCGAGCAGGAACAGCGGGTTTTTAACGCCCACTTTCGCCATTTTCTGGATCAGTTTACCCGGCATAGAACCGATGTAGGTACGGCGGTGACCGCGGATTTCCGCTTCATCACGCACGCCGCCCAGCGCCATACGGATGTACTTACGTCCGGTCGCTTTGGCGATGGACTGGCCCAGAGAGGTTTTACCCACCCCCGGCGGTCCTACCAGGCACAGAATTGGGCCTTTAATTTTGTTTACTCGGCTTTGTACCGCGAGGTACTCAAGGATGCGGTCTTTCACGCGTTCCAGGCCGTAGTGGTCAGTATCGAGGATCTCCTGGGCCTGACGCAGGTCTTTCTTGACCTTGCTGCGAGCGTTCCACGGAACCTGCACCATCCACTCAATGTAGCCGCGCACGACGGTTGCTTCAGCCGACATCGGAGACATCATTTTCAGCTTCTGCAGTTCTGCTTCGGCTTTCTCTTTCGCCTCTTTCGGCATCTTCGCCGCGTCGATTTTACGCTTCAGCGCTTCGTTTTCGTCCGGTGCGTCGTCCATCTCGCCCAGCTCTTTCTGAATGGCCTTCATTTGCTCATTCAGATAGTACTCACGCTGAGATTTTTCCATCTGCTTTTTCACGCGGTTACGAATGCGCTTCTCAACCTGCAGCAGATCGATTTCAGACTCCATCATCGCCATCAGATATTCCAGACGTTCGTTAACGTCGGACATCTCCAGCACGGACTGTTTGTCAGCCAGCTTCAGCGGCATGTGTGCAGCGATGGTGTCCGCCAGACGCGCAGGATCGTCGATGCTGTTCAGTGACGTCAGCACTTCTGGTGGGATTTTCTTGTTCAGCTTGATATAGCCTTCGAACTGGCTAATCGCGGTACGTACCAGCACTTCCTGCTCGCGCTCATCAAGTTCAGGCGAATCAAGGTACTCTGCCTTGGCAGAGAAGTGTTCGCCATCATCTGACAGCGTGGTAATACGCGCACGCTGTAAGCCTTCGACCAGCACCTTCACGGTGCCGTCCGGCAGCTTCAGCATTTGTAAAATAGAGGCCACGGTCCCGACGGTGAAAAGATCGTTTACACCCGGCTCATCCGTTGATGCTTCTTTCTGGGCCACCAGCATGATTTTTTTATCATGATCCATGGCGGCTTCGAGGCAACGGATAGATTTTTCCCGCCCTACAAATAAGGGTATGACCATGTGCGGATAAACCACCACATCGCGCAACGGCAATACGGGGATTTCAATGCGTTCAGAACGCTCAGGATTCATAGAGCTCTCTCTTAGTTTAGTGTCCGCCAGGTAAGCTGGTCATGTCACAGTGCTTCACATAACCATTAACATGTATCCAGTATATGGGGATGTTTCCCACACATTCAACGCTATGAATACGGAAAAAGTAAAGGGGAGATAAAATCCCCCCTTTTTGATTAACTGCTTGTATGATTTGGTGAATTATTCGCCAGATGCCTGCTGGGCTTCCGGTTTACCGTAAATCAGCAGCGGCTTGGATTGGCCGCCGATCACGGACTCGTCGATAACCACTTTTTCAACGTCTTCCATCGACGGCAGATCGTACATGGTGTCGAGCAATGCCGCTTCAACGATAGAGCGCAAACCACGCGCACCGGTTTTACGGGCCATCGCTTTCTTGGCAATCGCATCCAGCGCTTCGTCACGGAATTCCAGCTCAACGCCTTCCAGATTGAACAGCGCCTGATACTGCTTGGTCAGCGCATTTTTCGGCTCTTTCAGGATCTGAATCAGCGCGTCTTCGCTCAGCTCATTCAGCGTTGCCACAACCGGCAGACGGCCAATGAATTCAGGGATCAGACCAAATTTGATCAGATCTTCAGGCTCAACCTGCGAAAGCAGTTCACCTTCGTTGGCTTTCTCGGACTTCGCCTTCACCGTTGCGCCAAAACCAATGCCGGAGCCGGTTTCAACACGGTGGGAAATGACTTTATCCAGACCAGCAAACGCGCCGCCGCAAATGAACAGGATCTTGGAGGTATCGACCTGCAGGAACTCCTGCTGCGGATGTTTGCGTCCACCCTGCGGCGGAACGGCCGCAACCGTACCTTCGATCAGCTTCAGCAGGGCCTGCTGCACGCCTTCACCCGACACGTCACGGGTGATGGACGGGTTGTCTGATTTACGGGAGATCTTGTCGATCTCATCAATATAAACAATCCCGCGCTGTGCTTTCTGAACGTCGTAATCGCACTTCTGCAGCAGCTTCTGAATGATGTTCTCAACGTCTTCACCCACATAACCGGCTTCGGTCAGGGTGGTGGCATCCGCCATGGTAAACGGAACATCCAGCAGGCGCGCCAGGGTTTCCGCCAGCAGCGTTTTACCGGAGCCGGTTGGCCCGATCAGCAGAATGTTACTTTTGCCCAGTTCTACGCCATTGCTGGTGTCGCCGTTACGCAGACGTTTGTAGTGGTTGTATACCGCCACCGCCAGCACTTTCTTGGCCTGCTCCTGACCGATGACATAGTCGTCAAGGTGATGACGAATCTCATGCGGCGTTGGCAATGCGCTACGCTCACGGTGCGGCGCAACTTCTTTAATCTCTTCGCGAATGATGTCGTTACATAAATCGACGCATTCGTCGCAGATATACACGGACGGCCCGGCAATCAGTTTACGCACTTCATGCTGGCTTTTGCCGCAAAAAGAGCAGTACAGCAGTTTGCCCGAACCATCTTTGCGTTTATCTGTCATGAGTCCAAACCTCTTTTTAAGTTCTTTGTGCCGCACATGACGACGCAAATGCCATTCTAAGACGCGTGTGCTTTAAGCAGCGTGCCGCCCTACCTTAGTATAGCGGCACACTCGCGTCGCGGGCATCAATTACGATGGGTCAATACGGAGTCGACTAAGCCGTACTCAACTGCCTCTGGAGCAGAGAGGAAGCGATCGCGCTCGGTATCGCGCTCGATCTGCTCAAGAGATTGACCTGTATGCTGCGCCATAAGTTCATTCATGCGCGCTTTTACTTTCAGAATTTCGCGGGCGTGGATTTCGATATCCGTCGCCTGCCCCTGGTAACCCCCCAGCGGCTGGTGAATCATCACGCGGGAGTTAGGCAGGCAGAAACGCTTACCTTTCGCCCCTGCGGTTAACAGGAAGGCCCCCATGGATGCAGCCTGCCCCATACAGATAGTGCTGACATCTGGCTTGATGAACTGCATGGTGTCATAAATGGACATGCCCGCCGTAATCACACCGCCAGGCGAGTTGATGTACAGGTAAATGTCTTTTTCCGGGTTTTCCGCTTCCAGGAACAGCATCTGCGCCACGATCAGGTTAGCCATATGGTCTTCTACCTGGCCGGTCAGAAAGATAACGCGTTCCTTGAGCAGACGGGAATAGATATCGAAAGAACGCTCACCGCGTGAGGTCTGTTCAATAACCATTGGCACCAGCGCCATATGGGGTGCAAAGTTATCTCGTTCGCCACTGTATGACATTTCCGTCTCCTGGTTCAAAATTGAAAACACCTGCTGTACTGATTGTAACCTTATGGACGGATTATCAGCCAGTCTCAATCATCGTGATTACATACTTATGGGGTTCGCCACGCCCTATTTCAAGCATAACAACCTTTTGTTGTAACGCTAACACTGAAAGGGCGTTTTAGCACCCTTCCAGAACCCATGCAGCGATAAAAAAAACCCGTCGCCGGAAGGCAACGGGTTTTTTGTTCAAACTTTAAACCGTTAGAGCGAAATTACGCCTGCTGGTTCATCAGTTCGTTGAAAGAGGTCGCTTTTTCGGTCACTTTAGCTTTCGCCAGTACCGCTTCAACAGCCTGCTCTTCCAGTGCGACGTTGCGCATGTTGTCCATCAGCTCTTTGTTCTTACCGTAGAACTCGATCACTTCTGATGGATCTTCGTATGCAGACGCCATTTCTTCGATCAGGCCCTTCACACGCTCTTCGTCAGCTTTCAGCTCGTGGGTGCGAATCACTTCGCCCAGCAGCAGGCCAACAACAACGCGGCGTTTCGCTTGCTCTTCGAACAGCTCGCGCGGCAGTTCCATCGCTTGCTGCTGGTTGCCACCGAAGCGCTGTGCAGCCTGACGGCGCAGTACGTCGATTTCGCTGTCGATCAGGGCAGCAGGAACGTCGATTTCGTTCGCTTTTACCAGACCTTCAATCGCCTGAGATTTCACGCGGTTACGCACAGCACCGTTCAGCTCGCGCTCCATGTTCTTACGCACTTCGGTACGCAGGCCAGCAACAGAACCATCTTCCACGCCGAAACGCTTGATGAACTCTTCAGTCAGTTCTGGCAGTTCGCGCTCTTCAACTTTCTTCAGGTTGATGACGAACTTCGCTGCTTTACCTTTCAGGTTTTCAGCGTGGTACTCTTCAGGGAAGGTCACGTCGATGGTGAACTCTTCGCCCGCTTTGTGGCCTTTGATGCCGTCTTCGAAGCCTGGGATCATACGACCCTGGCCCATTGCCAGTACGAAGTCAGACGCTTTGCCGCCTTCGAACTCTTCGCCGTCTACAGAACCGGTGAAGTCGATGGTTACGCGGTCTTCCGCGTCAACAGCGCCTTCTTTCTCTTTCCAGTTCGCCTGCTGCTTACGCAGGGTGTCCAGCATGCCGTCAACGTCTTCGTCAGTCACGGAAACGATCGGTTTTTCAACTTCGATAGATTCCAGGCCTTTCAGCTCAACTTCCGGGTACACTTCGAACTCTACGGAGTAGGTGAAGTCTTCGCCCAGTTTGTATTCGCCTGGCACGTAGTTTGGCGCGCCGGCTGGATTGATTTTTTCTTTGATGATCGCGTCGATAAAGTTGCGGCTCATCAGTTCACCCAGCACATCCTGACGCACGGAAGCGCCATAACGCTGAGCAACAACATTCATTGGTACTTTGCCCTTACGGAAGCCGTCAATACGTACTTTTTTTGCTACGTTGACCAGCTCGCTTTTCACAGCAGTTTCGATGCTGTCAGCAGCGATAGTAATCGTTACACGGCGGCCAAGGCCTTGAGTGGTTTCAACTGAAACTTGCATCTTGTTACCTCAAAAAAATCACAGTGCTCGGTCAACTCTGAATCTGTCTGTTATACCGGGATGCTCTCTTAGTGCAGATTCACATTCCCTGTCGCCAGAATCATCCCGAAGACATTCAATAAGACGCGGCATTATAGCGGCATCACTTAGGTGAGTCGAGAACGGTTGGAGCATGTTGCTGCGGCTTTTTTCACACTTTAAGGCTATTTTTAGCCTTAAAATCGCACCATCCGCTCAAAACTCAGACAAAACAAAACGGCCCGGAGGCCGTTTTGAGGAAATCTGTAAGCAACATACTGGAAAAGCTCCAGCCGTTGCAAATCCGATTTATCAGGCGATGGTGCCTGCACCGCGACACGGCGGCGACGCAAAAACCGTATCCTGCAAGCCTTCCCATTCCTTAATGGTGTAGGTATGCAGTGCCAGCGCATGCACGGTCGTGGAGAGTTCTTCCGTCAAGGTGCTGTAGATCAGGCGATGTCGGTTCAGGAAACGTTCTCCCGTGAAGCGATCGCTAACCAGAACCACTTTAAAGTGGCTTTCAGAACCTGCCGGCACGTTATGACGATAGCTTTCGTCGACGACTTCGAGGAACACAGGGTTGAACGCTGCCCTTAATTTTTCTTCTATCTGTTCACGTATCATCATGAAATTACTCCTCCGACAACGCTAAGATGTCACCCATCCCTTTAAATGTTAGCCGCTTTTACCGTTTCCATTACACCTTGACAACAAATATTTAGCTTTCGTCTGATTTTCTCATTCAAATGCATGAAGTTCACTGTGAGACTCATACCCGTCGTCTCTGGCGGGAGGAGAAAAAGGATGAGCTGGTCAGTTTTCAGACAAGACGATGAATTTACATGCGTTGACCACTTCCCCTGGCCGTAGTCGATGATATGATGGCGGCAATTTTTCTCTCTTTAATGCTTACGATTCGTTGAGAACCTGAAAATGTTTAAAAAACTCTTCTTTCCGTTGGTAGCCCTTTTTATGCTGGCAGGCTGTGCGACTCCGCCTACCACTATTGATGTCTCACCAAAAATCACCCTGCCTCAGCAGGACCCAAGCCTGATGGGCGTCACCGTGAGCATTAACGGTGCCGATCAGCGTCAGGACCAGGCGCTGGCAAAAGTAACCCGCGACAACCAGCAGGTGACGCTGACCGCGTCCCGCGACCTGCGCTTCCTGCTGCAGGAAGTGCTTGAGAAGCAAATGACCGCTCGCGGTTACATGATTGGCCCAAGCGGCGCGGTTGATCTGCAGATTATCGTCAACAACCTGTACGCAGACGTCTCTCAGGGCAACGTGCGCTACAACATTGCGACCAAAGCGGATATCGCCATCATTGCCACCGCGAAGAACGGCAACAAGATGACCAAAAACTACCGCGCCAGCTACTCTGTTGAAGGCGCGTTCCAGGCCTCTAACAAGAATATTGCTAACGCCGTTAACAGCGTGCTGACGGACACCATCGCCGATATGGCGCAGGACACCAGCATTCACGACTTTATCAAGCAGAACGCACGTTAATCCTGCTCACTGACCCGGTGCTTCACCGGGTCAGTTCATAAGAACATGTCCAGTCACTACTTACGCATTTTCCAGCAACCGAAATCAGCGATTCTGCTGATCCTCGGCTTTGCCTCCGGTTTACCCCTCGCGCTCACCTCCGGCACGCTTCAGGCGTGGATGACGGTTGAGAACATCGATCTCAAAACCATTGGTTTCTTCTCGCTTGTCGGTCAGGCGTATGTCTTTAAGTTCCTGTGGTCGCCGGTGATGGATCGCTATACGCCGCCGTTTCTGGGGCGTCGTCGCGGCTGGTTAGTGATGACACAGGTCCTGCTGCTGCTGGCGATTGCGGCGATGGGCTTTCTTGAGCCGACCACACAGCTCCGCTGGATGGCCGCGCTTGCGGTGGTGATAGCCTTCTGTTCCGCCTCTCAGGATATCGTGTTCGACGCCTGGAAGACGGACGTGTTACCTGCGGAAGAGCGCGGTGCCGGTGCGGCGATCAGCGTGCTGGGCTATCGCCTCGGGATGCTGGTCTCCGGCGGGCTGGCGTTGTGGCTGGCCGACCGTTATCTCGGCTGGCAGGGTATGTACTGGCTGATGGCTGCCCTGCTCATCCCCTGCATTATCGCTACGCTATTTGCACCCGAACCGAGCGACGTCATTCCGGTTCCCCGCTCGCTGGAACAGGCCGTGGCCGAACCGCTGCGTGACTTTTTTGGCCGCAACAATGCCTGGCTGATCCTGCTGCTCATTGTCCTTTATAAGCTGGGCGATGCCTTTGCCATGAGCCTGACCACCACCTTCCTGATCCGCGGCGTCGGTTTTGATGCCGGTGAAGTGGGCGTGGTGAATAAAACGCTGGGGCTGTTTGCGACCATCGTCGGTGCGCTTTATGGCGGCGTATTGATGCAGCGCCTGACGCTGTTCCGCGCGCTGCTGATCTTCGGCATCCTGCAGGGCGCATCTAACGCGGGCTACTGGCTGCTGTCGGTGACTGACAAGCATATGTTCAGCATGGCCGCGGCGGTGTTCTTTGAAAATCTCTGTGGCGGCATGGGGACGGCGGCATTTGTCGCCCTGCTGATGACCCTGTGCAATAAATCGTTTTCCGCTACGCAGTTTGCGCTGCTCTCGGCGCTCTCGGCCGTTGGCCGCGTGTACGTAGGCCCGATTGCCGGCTGGTTTGTAGAAGCCCACGGCTGGCCAACGTTTTATCTCTTCTCGGTCGCGGCTGCCGTGCCGGGGATTTTATTATTGCTGGTGTGTCGCCAGACGCTGGAATATACCCAGCGGACCGAACACTTTATGCCGCGTACTGAATATCACCGCGCCTACCGATTTGCGTTACGTCTGCTAATGGCGGGCTGCGGCGCGCTGGCGCTATGGCTTGTGGTACTTATCGTTAACGCCAGTACGTCTCTGGCGCTCCCCCTCGAAGCCCTTCTGCTGGATGCTGGAGCCCTGCTGGCCATCGCCGGGATCCTGACGGGCGGTCTGCTCGATTTTATGGCATTGCGTAAAACGCAGATGACCTGAAGAAAAAGTGAAAGGTTATTTCCCGTTGTAATCACTAACCGAAATTATAACGGTGAAATAGCCAACAGCCGCTAAAAAAATATTTGTTGTTTTGTGCGGGATAGGATTTGGAAATTATTGGAGCCAATTCCAAAACGCTATTTTTCATTAAACGATTCAGCATTGGAAAGTTTGATTTTTCGTTTTTTAGATGTCTTTTTATTGATAATTAATTGTTAATTTTTTGTATATTTTTAACAATGGTTATACCAATTGCCCCTTTTAGGGTATGCTTGGGGGTCCTTTCGTTATAAAGCCCATATCATGCGGCTTCGGTCATAAAAACCGACATAATCTGCAACACTTGTGACACGTGCGGCAGAACCCGGTAACACCTTCCTGACACAGGCCTAATGATGTTTACAGTAATGTAACCTTCCCGTAAAATGCCCGCACACTTTAAACGCCACCAGACTCCCGTGGAATTGAGGTCGTTAAATGAGACTCAGGAAATACAATAAAAGTTTGGGATGGTTGTCATTATTCGCAGGTACTGTATTACTCAGTGGCTGTGATTCTGCACTACTAGACCCCAAAGGACAGATTGGACTGGAACAACGTTCACTGATATTGACGGCTTTTGGCCTGATGTTGATTGTGGTTATTCCTGCCATTTTGATGGCTGTTGGTTTCGCCTGGAAGTATCGTGCGAGCAATAAAGATGCGAAGTATAGCCCGAACTGGTCACACTCCAACAAAGTTGAAGCTGTGGTCTGGACGGTACCTATCCTGATCATCCTGTTCCTTGCCGTGCTGACCTGGAAAACCACTCACTCACTTGAGCCAAGCAAGCCGCTGGTTCACGATGAAAAACCTATTACCATTGAAGTGGTCTCCATGGACTGGAAATGGTTCTTCATCTATCCAGAGCAGGGCATTGCTACCGTGAATGAAATCGCCTTCCCGGCGAACACTCCGGTTCAGTTCAAAGTGACCTCCAACTCCGTAATGAACTCCTTCTTCATCCCGCGTCTGGGTAGCCAGATTTACGCGATGGCCGGTATGCAGACGAACCTGCATCTGATCGCGAATGAAGCAGGCACCTACGATGGTATCTCCGCCAGCTATAGCGGCCCGGGCTTCTCAGGTATGAAGTTCAAAGCTATTGCGACGCCGGACCGTGCCGCTTTCGACCAGTGGGTTGAAAAAGCGAAGCAGTCTCCAAACACCATGTCTGACATGGCGGCGTTCGAAAAAGTGGCTGCACCTAGCGAATACAACAAGGTGGAGTACTTCTCTAACGTGAAACCAGATTTGTTCAAAGACGTTATTGGCAAATTTATGGATCACGGCAAGAGCATGGACATGACCCAGCCAGAAGGCGAGCACAGCGCGCACGAAGGTATGGAAGGCATGGACATGAGCCACGCGGAAACCGCTCACTAAGGGGCCGAGGAAGAAAATGTTCGGAAAATTGACACTGGATGCAGTGCCCTACCATGAACCGATTATCATGGTTACGGTGGCTGCAATTATCATTGGTGGCGCGGCCTTAGTTGGCCTAATCACTTACTTCGGTAAGTGGAGCTACCTGTGGAATGAGTGGCTGACTTCGGTTGACCACAAAAAACTCGGTATCATGTACTGCATCGTCGGTATCGTCATGTTAATTCGTGGCTTTGCGGATGCAATCATGATGCGTAGCCAGCAGGCACTCGCGTCTGCGGGCGAAGCCGGCTTCCTGCCACCGCACCACTACGATCAGATCTTTACCGCCCACGGCGTTATCATGATCTTCTTCGTGGCGATGCCGCTGGTAATCGGTCTGATGAACGTTGTCGTTCCGCTGCAAATTGGCGCGCGCGACGTAGCGTTCCCGTTCCTGAACAACCTGAGCTTCTGGTTCACGGTTGTCGGCGTTATCCTGGTTAACCTGTCACTGGGCGTGGGCGAATTCGCACAGACCGGCTGGCTGGCTTACCCGCCGCTTTCGGGAATTGAGTACAGTCCGGGTGTAGGCGTTGACTACTGGATTTGGGCGCTTCAGCTCTCCGGTGTCGGTACCACCCTGACCGGTATCAACTTCTTCGTGACCATCCTGAAGATGCGTGCACCAGGTATGACGATGTTCAAGATGCCGGTATTTACCTGGGCATCTCTGTGCGCCAACGTACTGATTATCGCGTCGTTCCCAATTCTGACCGTCACCATCGCGCTGCTGACCCTGGACCGCTACCTGGGCACCCATTTCTTCACGAATGATATGGGTGGCAACATGATGATGTACATCAACCTGATTTGGGCCTGGGGTCACCCGGAAGTGTACATTCTGGTTCTGCCTGTCTTCGGTGTGTTCTCCGAAATCGCGGCAACCTTCTCGCGTAAGCGTCTGTTTGGTTACACCTCTCTGGTGTGGGCAACCGTGTGTATTACCGTTCTGTCGTTCATCGTTTGGCTGCACCACTTCTTTACCATGGGTGCGGGCGCGAACGTAAACGCCTTCTTCGGTATCACCACCATGATTATCGCCATCCCTACCGGGGTGAAGATCTTCAACTGGCTGTTCACCATGTACCAGGGCCGTATCGTGTTCCACTCAGCAATGCTGTGGACCATCGGCTTCATCGTGACCTTCTCCGTAGGTGGGATGACCGGCGTACTGCTGGCGGTGCCAGGTGCTGACTTCGTTCTGCACAACAGCCTGTTCCTGATTGCGCACTTCCATAACGTTATCATCGGCGGCGTGGTCTTCGGCTGCTTCGCAGGTGTGACTTACTGGTGGCCTAAGGCGTTTGGCTTCACGCTGAACGAAACCTGGGGTAAACGCGCGTTCTGGTTCTGGATCATTGGCTTCTTCGTGGCGTTTATGCCGCTGTACGTGCTGGGCTTCATGGGTATGACCCGTCGTCTGAGCCAGCAGATCGATCCGCAGTTCCACCCAATGCTGATGGTTGCAGCGGGCGGTGCAGCGCTGATTGCCTGCGGTATTCTGTGCCAGCTGATTCAGTACTACGTGTCCATCCGCGACCGTAACCTGAACCGCGACCTGACCGGTGACCCATGGGGTGGCCGTACGCTGGAGTGGGCAACCTCTTCTCCACCACCGTTCTATAACTTTGCCGTAGTGCCGCACATTCACGAGCGTGACGCATTCTGGGAAATGAAAGAAAAAGGTGAAGCGTACAAGCAACCTGAGCATTACGAAGAGATCCATATGCCGAAAAACAGCGCTGCGGGCATCGTGATTGCCGCTTTCGCAACGGTATTTGGTTTCGCAATGATCTGGCACATCTGGTGGATGGCGATTGTTGGCTTCGCTGGCATCGTAATCAGCTGGATTGTGAAGAGCTTTGACGAGGACGTGGACTACTACGTACCAGTCCGTGAAGTTGAAAAGCTGGAAAATCAGCATTTCGACGAGATTTCTAAAGCGGGGCTGAAAAATGGCAACTGATACTCTGGCGCACTCAACTGCCCACGCGCATGAACATGCGCACCATGATACAGGACCGACCAAAGTCTTCGGTTTCTGGATCTACCTGATGAGCGACTGCATTCTGTTCTGCTGTCTGTTCGCGACCTATGCCGTTCTGGTGAACGGCACAGCGGGCGGCCCGACCGGCAAGGACATCTTTGAACTGCCGTTCGTTCTGGTTGAAACCGCACTGCTGTTATTCAGCTCCATCACCTACGGCATGGCGGCTATCGCCATGTACAAAAACAACAAGAGCCAGGTTGTCTCCTGGCTGGCGTTGACCTGGCTGTTTGGTGCTGGCTTTATCGGGATGGAAATCTATGAATTCCACCACCTGATTATGGAAGGCTTCGGACCGGATCGCAGTGGCTTCCTGTCCGCGTTCTTCGCGCTGGTGGGTACCCACGGTCTGCACGTGACCTCGGGTCTGATCTGGATGGCAGTACTGATGTTCCAGATCTCCCGCCGCGGCCTGACCAGCACTAACCGTACCCGTATCATGTGCCTGAGCCTGTTCTGGCACTTCCTGGACGTGGTATGGATCTGCGTGTTCTCTGTTGTCTATCTGATGGGGGCGATGTAATGAGTCATTCTAACGATCATGGCGCTTCCCACGGCAGCGTAAAAACCTACATGACAGGTTTCATCCTGTCGATCATCCTGACGGTGATCCCGTTCTGGATGGTGATGAGCGGTTCTGCGTCCAAGCCGGTTATCCTGGGAGCAATCCTGGTGACCGCGGTGATTCAGATTCTGGTGCATCTGGTTTGCTTCCTGCACATGAACACCAAGTCCGATGAAGGCTGGAATATGACTGCCTTTATCTTTACCGTGATTATCATCGCTATCCTGGTAGTCGGTTCCATCTGGATTATGTGGAACCTCAACTACAACATGATGGTTCACTAAGAGCGGCGAGTATGTTTAAGCAATACCTGCAAGTCACGAAACCAGGCATCATCTTTGGCAACCTGATCTCCGTAATCGGAGGGTTCCTGCTGGCCTCTAAAGGCAGCATTGATTACACCCTCTTTATTTACACGCTGGTCGGTGTGTCACTGGTGGTTGCGTCCGGTTGTGTATTTAACAACTACATCGACATGGATATCGACAAGAAGATGGAAAGGACCAAGAATCGGGTGCTGGTTAAAGGCCTGATTGCCCCTTCCGTCTCGCTGGTGTACGCCACCTTGCTGGGTATTGCTGGCTTTATGCTGCTGTGGTTTGGTGCTAACCCGCTGGCCTGCTGGCTGGGGGTGATGGGGTTCGTGGTGTATGTAGGCGTCTACAGCCTGTATATGAAGCGTCACTCCGTCTACGGCACGCTGATTGGTTCTCTCTCCGGCGCTGCGCCGCCGGTGATTGGCTACTGCGCCGTCACGAACGAGTTCGACAGCGGTGCGCTCATCCTGCTGGCTATCTTTAGCCTGTGGCAGATGCCGCACTCCTATGCCATCGCGATTTTCCGCTTCAAGGATTATCAGGCGGCGAACATTCCGGTTCTGCCGGTCGTGAAAGGTATCTCGGTTGCCAAGAACCACATCACGCTGTATATCATCGCCTTTGCCGTGGCAACGCTGATGCTCTCTCTGGGCGGTTACGCCGGATATAAATATCTGGTGGTAGCAGCCGCGGTGAGCGTCTGGTGGCTCGGCATGGCCCTGCGCGGCTACAAGGTGGAAGATGACAAAGTCTGGGCGCGCAAGCTGTTTGTGTTCTCGATTGTCGCCATCACCTCCCTGTCCGTGATGATGTCCGTAGACTTCATGGTGCCGGACTCGCAAAACCTGCTGACTTACGTCTGGTAAGTTTATGTGATGATGAAAAGGGTGCTTCGGCACCCTTTTTTATTCACGAAATATATTAATTACGCATGTAATATTTGTTAAATAAGCCTTTATTTACCCCGCCCCTTCCCCGCACTACACTATGGCCTGCTTTTAAATTGAGGTGGTAATGAACGATTATAAAATGACGCCGGGCGAGCTGCGTGCGACCTGGGGTTTAGGGACTGTTTTCTCGCTGCGGATGCTTGGCATGTTTATGGTCCTGCCCGTTCTGACCACGTACGGCATGGCGTTACAGGGTGCCAGCGAAGCGCTGATTGGCCTTGCTATTGGCATTTACGGTCTGGCGCAGGCGGTGTTCCAGATCCCCTTTGGCCTGCTCTCTGATCGGGTGGGCCGCAAGCCGCTGATTGTCGGCGGGCTGCTGGTCTTTGTGCTCGGGAGCGTTATTGCCGCCCTCTCCCACTCCATCTGGGGCATTATTTTGGGCCGCGCCCTGCAAGGGTCCGGGGCGATTGCCGCCGCGGTGATGGCGCTGCTTTCTGACCTGACACGCGAGCAAAACCGTACCAAAGCGATGGCGTTCATCGGCGTGAGCTTTGGCGTGACGTTTGCGATTGCGATGGTGCTCGGTCCCATCATTACGCACAAACTGGGTCTGCACGCCCTGTTCTGGATGATTGCGGTGCTGGCGACTATCGGGATCGCACTCACCCTGTGGGTTGTGCCAGACAGTAAAAATCACGTCCTTAACCGTGAATCCGGGATGGTTAAAGGCTGCTTTAGCAAAGTCATCGCCGAGCCGCGTCTGCTAAAACTTAACTTCGGCATTATGTGCCTGCATATTCTGCTGATGTCCACCTTCGTCGCCCTGCCCGGCCAGCTTGCCGCAGCAGGTTTCCCGGCGGCCGAGCACTGGAAAATTTATCTGGTCACGATGCTGATTTCGTTTGTCTCTGTCGTGCCGTTCATCATCTACGCCGAAGTGAAGCGCAAAATGAAGCGCGTCTTCGTGGGCTGCGTGGCGTTACTGCTGATTGCCGAGATCGTGCTGTGGGGTGCCGGCCCGCACTTCTGGGAGCTGATCGCAGGCGTGCAGTTGTTCTTCCTGGCGTTTAATCTGATGGAAGCGCTGCTGCCGTCACTGATCAGCAAAGAGTCCCCCGCCGGTTACAAAGGCACGGCAATGGGCATTTACTCCACCAGCCAGTTCCTCGGCGTGGCGATCGGCGGATCGCTTGGCGGCTGGGTCGACGGCCTGTTTGATTCACAAACCGTGTTTCTCGCGGGCGCGCTGCTGGCAACAGTCTGGCTGCTGGTTGCCAGCACCATGAAAGAACCGCGCTATGTGAGCAGCCTGCGCGTGGAGATCCCGGATGACGTGGGGATTAGCGACGCGCTGAAGCAGCGTCTGGAAGGAAAAGAAGGGGTCACAGAGGTGCTGATTGTTCCCGAAGAGCGCAGCGCTTATGTCAAAATTGACAGCAAAGTGACCAACCGCTTTGAGGTGGAGCAGGCGCTGAAGGCCTGAAAAAAAGCCCGGTTGAACCGGGCTTTTTTTTGTCTTAATCGCGGAAGTTTTTAAACTGGAACGGCTGTCCCAAATCCCCGCCGCGCACCAGCGCCATCACGGACTGGAGATCGTCGCGGGATTTACCGGTGACGCGAATTTCTTCGCCCTGGATCTGCGCCTGCACCTTCAGCTTGCTGTCTTTAATCAGCTTAACGATCTTCTTCTGCACCGCGCTCTCGATGCCCTGCTTCAGTTTGGCTTCTACAAACCAGTTCTTACCGCTGTGGACAAACTCGTCCGGCACGTCCAGAGACGTTCCTTCGATGCCACGTTTTAACAGCTTGGCGCGCAGAATGTCGAGCAGCTGATTCACCTGGAAATCAGACTCGCTCAGCACCTTAATAGTCTTATTTGCGTCGTTCAGCTCAAACGACGCCTCAACGCCGCGAAAATCGAAACGTGACTCAACTTCGCGGGTTGCGTTCTCAACGCCGTTGCGAACTTCCTGGATATCAACTTCGGAAACAATATCGAAAGATGGCATCTTTTCTTCTCCCTTCACTTTTGTTGCGTTGCATAATACCCGCTACGAGGCATAACTCAACAGAAGCTTAGCTGTATAATTAAGCTGTAACACCTGGCGCAGTTGCAGGTGAGGAGGAACAATGAAAATTACGGTGCTCGGATGCGGAGCGCTCGGCCAGCTGTGGCTGACCGCGCTGTGCAAGCACGGACATGAGGTTCAAGGCTGGCTGCGCGTGCCCCAGCCCTATTGCAGTGTCAACCTGATTGGTGAAGACGGAAGCATTTTTAACGAATCCCTCACCGCGAACGATCCTGATTTCCTGGCGCAAAGCGACCTGTTGCTGGTGACGCTCAAGGCGTGGCAGGTCTCAGATGCGGTTAAGACTCTGGCCGCGCAGCTCCCCCCCACGTCCCCCATTCTGCTGCTGCATAACGGTATGGGAACCCTTGATGAGCTGAAAAGCGTCCCGCAGCCTCTGCTAATGGCGACCACCACCCACGCTGCGCGTCGCGACGGGACTATTATCGTGCATGTCGCCAGCGGCGTGACGCACATCGGCCCGGCCAGAACACAGGATGGCGACTACAGCTATCTGGCCGATGTTTTGCAAAAGGTCTTGCCGGACGTCGCCTGGCACAACAACATCCGCCCTCAGCTGTGGCGCAAGCTGGCCGTAAACTGCGTGATCAATCCGCTGACGGCGCTGTGGAACTGCCCGAACGGGGAGCTGAAAAACCATCCGCAGGAGGTGGCATCCCTGTGTGCAGAAGTCGCGTCGGTCATTGAGCGAGAAGGCCTGCACACCTCAGCAGAGGATTTACGCTGTTATGTCGAGCAGGTTATTGAGAGTACGGCTGAGAACATCTCCTCGATGCTGCAGGACGTTCGGGCATTACGCCATACGGAGATAGATTACATTACCGGCTATCTGCTAAAGCGCGCCCGCTCGCACGGCATCGCCGTGCCGGAAAACGCCCGTCTGTATGACCTGGTTAAACGTAAGGAGAGTGAATATGAGCGCGTCGGCACTGATTTGCCTCGCTCCTGGTAGCGAAGAGATGGAAGCGGTCACCACCATTGATTTACTGGTACGTGGCGGCATTAAGGTAACAACCGCCAGCGTAGCCAGCGACGGCAATCTGGCAATCACCTGTTCACGAGGGGTGAAAATCCTGGCAGACGCACCGCTTGTCCAGGTTGCTGACGGCGATTACGACATCATCGTCCTGCCCGGCGGCTTAAAAGGCGCGGAATGTTTCCGCGACAGCCCGCTGTTGGTTGAAACCGTGCGTCAGTTTCATCTGTCGGGTCGTATCGTCGCGGCAATCTGTGCCGCCGCTGGAACGGTTCTGATTCCGCACGATATCTTCCCTATCGGCAATATGACCGGCTTCCCGGGGCTTAAGGATACGATCCCGGAAGAGCATTGGGTGGATAAACGCGTCGTCTGGGATCCGCGCGTCAACCTGCTGACCAGCCAGGGACCCGGCACCGCGATTGATTTTGGCTTAAAGATTATTGATCTGCTGGTCGGGCGGGAGAAGGCCTACGAAGTGGCGTCGTCGCTGGTGATGCCGGCGGGGATTTATAATTACTATGAAGAGTAGTGCATAAAAAAAGCCGGGTGGCGCGAGGTAAAAGCAAAACGGCAACCTTTGGTTGCCGTTTTTAATGTGAGGGCACCAGGCCGCACGCTACGGACGATACACCTTCACATTCGCGAATCCCTGCTCGCGCAGGTACAGCGCCTGCAGGCGGCTCATCACCCCGCGCTCACACCACAGCAGATACGTTTTGCTCTGATCGAGGTCGCCAAACTTAGTGCTCAGCTTGTAGAACGGCAGAGAAACCACCTCTACGCCTTCCACCTTCAGCGGCTTGTCATCCTGCTCGTCAATGGAGCGGATATCCAGAATCGCATCGTTCGCACCGAAACCGCTCACGGTTTCCACTTCAACCACTTCCTGCTCGGTCTGCTGGGCAATCTCGCGGATGTCGATGTTGGACGCTTCTGCCACCACTCTTTCCAGGATGCTGAAATCGAAGTTCTCTTCTTCCGCTTCGATCTTCGCCTTCACTGCCTTGACGGTCGGGCTTTTTGAGATCACGCCGCAGTATTCCGGCATGGTGCGGGCAAAGTCTTCGGTGCCGATTTCGCGCGCCAGGTCGATGATGTGCTCTTTATCGTGGGAGATCAGCGGACGCAGGATCAGCGTATCTGATACGTTGTCGATCAGACGCAGGTTGGTCAGCGTCTGGCTGGAGACCTGGCCCAGCGCTTCGCCGGTGACCAGCGCCTGCACGCCGTAACGTTCGGCGACTTTGGACGCCGCGCGAACCATCATACGTTTGAGGATGACGCCCATCTGGCCGTCATCCACTTTTTCAAGGATTTCGCCCACTACCGGCTCAAAGTTGATCGCCACAAAACGCACGCGGTGGGAGCTGCCGAAGCGGTTCCACAGGTAATGCGCCACCTGACGAACGCCAATTTCATGCGCCGCGCCGCCCAGGTTGAAGAAGCAGTAGTGCACGCGGCAACCGCGACGCATCAGCATGTAGCTGGAGACGCCGGAGTCGAAGCCGCCCGAGATCAGCGACAGCACATCTTCCTGCGTGCCGATCGGGAAACCGCCAATACCTTCATAACGGCCCTTAACCAGCAGCAGACGATCGTTCTCGATCTCAAGGTTAACGGTGACGTCCGGGTTAGTCAGGCGCACGCGCGCCGTCTCAACGTGCTGGTTCAGACCGCCGCCGACGTAGCGCTCGACTTCAATCGAGCTAAACTCGTGCTTACCGCGACGCTTCACGCGCACGCAGAAGGTTTTGCCTTCGATCTGATCGCGGTACTGTACCAGCGCCTTTTCGAAGATATCGTGCATATCGCTGAACGGAACGTCTTCCACTTCCAGAATATGGTGAATACCTGGAATACGGGTCAGCGCGTCGCGAATATCAAGGCGTTTGCTTTCGTCTTTCGCGCGGACTTCAACGTGGTCCCAGTGACGCACTACGGCGAGCGTTTCGTCGTAGTGTTTTAATACGTTACGAATGTTCCCGGTGAGAATTTTAATAAAGCGCAAACGCACAGATTGGCTTTTGATGGTGATTTCAGGGAACAATTTAATGATAAACTTCATGGCGGCAATGTTTCTTAGGCAAGCTTATAAAGGCTTGTAGTGGAAAATGATACAGCAGCCCACACCCGTGGCTGCATCCAGGCGCGCAAGTATACCACCATCGCGCCACTCGCGTTATTTGATAATTGCCCCGAGTCCGTTACCATGTTGGGGCGAAGAATATAAGAGTTAATTCACTATGCCGAAGAAGAACGACGCACCGGCCAGTTTTGAAACTGCGCTGAGTGAGCTTGAGCAGATTGTTACCCGCCTCGAGAGCGGCGATTTACCGCTGGAAGACGCCCTCAACGAATTTGAGCGCGGTGTGCAGCTTGCGCGCCAGGGGCAGGTAAAACTCCAGCAGGCCGAGCAGCGTGTGCAGATCCTGCTTTCCGACAGCGAAGACGCTAAAACCACGCCATTCACACCGGACGCCGAGTAAATGGATTTTACCAACGCGCTTCAGGCGCGCGTCGTTCGCGCCAACGACGCCCTGCGCCGTTTTATTGAGCCGCAGCCTTTTCAGAACACTCCACTGGTTGAAGCCATGCACTATGGCGCACTCTTAGGGGGAAAACGCCTGCGTCCGTTCCTGGTGTATGCCACGGGCAATATGTTTGGCATCAGCGATAATACGCTGGACGCCCCGGCTGCCGCCGTGGAGTGCATCCATGCCTACTCGCTGATCCACGACGATCTCCCGGCGATGGACGACGACGATCTGCGCCGGGGTCAGCCAACCTGCCACATTAAGTTTGGCGAGGCGAATGCCATTCTGGCGGGCGATGCCTTGCAGACGCTGGCGTTCTCGATTCTGAGCGATGCGCCGATGGCGGAAGTGGCCGACCGCGACCGCCTGGCGATGATCTCCGAACTGGCAATGGCCAGCGGCGTGGCCGGCATGTGCGGCGGTCAGGCGCTGGATCTTGAAGCGGAAGGACGTCAGGTTAATCTGGAACAGCTGGAGCGTATTCATCGCCATAAGACGGGCGCGCTTATTCGTTCCGCCGTTCGCCTGGGCGCGCTGAGCGCGGGTGAGCAAGGGCGCAAAGCCCTGCCGATTCTGGACAGATACGCAGAAAGTATCGGTCTGGCATTCCAGGTTCAGGATGACATTCTGGATGTGGTGGGCGATACTGCAACATTGGGTAAACGTCAGGGTGCGGATCAGCAGCTTGGCAAAAGTACCTATCCCGCCCTGCTGGGTCTTGAGCAAGCCCAACGTAAAGCCCGGGATCTGATTGACGATGCCCGCCAGTCGCTGAATGAGCTGGCCGCGCAATCGCTGGATACCTCGGCACTGGAAGCGCTAGCGGACTATATAATCCAGCGTGATAAATAAACTATATATCTCGATGAGCCTTTGATGAGTTTTGATATTGCCAAATACCCGACACTGGCGTTAGTTGACTCCACCCAGGAGTTACGTCTGTTGCCGAAAGAGAGTCTGCCGAAGCTGTGTGACGAGCTGCGTCGTTACCTGCTCGACAGCGTTAGCCGCTCCAGCGGCCACTTCGCCTCCGGGCTTGGCACGGTTGAGCTGACCGTGGCGTTGCATTACGTCTATAACACGCCGTTCGATCAGCTTATCTGGGACGTGGGCCACCAGGCTTATCCGCACAAAATTCTGACCGGACGTCGCGATAAAATTGGCACCATTCGTCAGAAAGGCGGCCTGCACCCGTTCCCGTGGCGCGGTGAGAGCGAGTATGACGTGCTGAGCGTCGGCCACTCATCGACCTCCATTTCCGCGGGCATCGGTATTGCCGTTGCTGCCGAGAAAGAGAACAAGCAGCGCCGCACCGTCTGCGTGATTGGCGACGGGGCCATCACCGCCGGGATGGCTTTTGAAGCCATGAACCACGCGGGCGATATCAAGCCGGACATGCTGGTTATCCTCAACGATAACGAAATGTCGATCTCCGAGAACGTCGGCGCGCTGAACAACCATCTGGCGCAGCTGCTTTCCGGCAAGCTTTACTCGTCGCTGCGGGAAGGCGGGAAAAAAGTTTTCTCCGGCGTGCCGCCGATCAAAGAGCTGCTCAAGCGTACCGAAGAACACATCAAAGGCATGGTCGTGCCGGGCACGCTGTTCGAAGAGCTGGGCTTTAACTATATCGGCCCGGTGGACGGGCACGATGTGCTGGGTCTGGTGTCCACACTTAAAAACATGCGCGACCTGAAAGGCCCGCAGTTCCTGCATATCATGACCAAAAAAGGGCGTGGCTACGAACCGGCGGAGAAAGATCCGATCACCTTCCACGCAGTGCCAAAGTTCGACCATACCAGCGGCTGCCTGCCGAAAAGCAGCGGCGGAATGCCAAGCTACTCAAAAATCTTTGGCGACTGGCTGTGCGAGACGGCGGCAAAAGATAACAAGCTGATGGCGGTCACGCCTGCCATGCGTGAAGGCTCCGGCATGGTCGAGTTCTCCAAAAAATACCCGGACCAGTATTTCGACGTCGCCATTGCCGAGCAGCACGCGGTCACCTTTGCGGCAGGGCTGGCGATTGGCGGCTACAAGCCGGTGGTGGCGATTTACTCCACCTTCCTGCAGCGCGCTTACGACCAGGTGATCCATGACGTTGCCATCCAGAAGCTGCCGGTGCTGTTTGCTATCGACCGCGCGGGCATCGTGGGGGCCGACGGCCAGACGCACCAGGGGGCGTTTGATCTCTCCTTCCTGCGCTGCATCCCGGACATGGTCATCATGACGCCAAGCGACGAAAACGAGTGTCGTCAGATGCTGTATACCGGCTACCACTATCAGGACGGCCCCTGCGCGGTACGTTATCCGCGCGGCAATGCCCTTGGCGTTGAACTTCAGCCGCTGGAAAAACTCGAGATCGGTAAAGGTCTGGTGAAACGTCGCGGCGAAAAAGTGGCGATCCTGAACTTTGGTACGCTGATGCCGGAAGCGGCAAAAGTCGCTGAAACCCTGAACGCGACGCTGGTGGATATGCGCTTTGTGAAGCCGCTCGATGAATCTCTGATTCTGAGCATGGCGGAAAGCCACGACGTGCTAGTCACGCTGGAAGAGAACGCCATCATGGGCGGTGCGGGTAGCGGCGTTAACGAAGTGCTGATGGCGAACCGTAAATTGGTTCCGGTGCTGAACCTCGGCCTGCCGGACCACTTCATCCCGCAAGGCACTCAGGACGAGGCGCGTGCCGATATCGGCCTGGACGCCGCCGGTATCGAAGCCAGAATCCGCAGCTGGCTGGCCTGATCCCTCCCCTTTTCTGCTCCTGCTATGCTTAAACGTATTGTTTAAACAGCAGGAGCGGAACCATGCAATACACGACATTAGGAAAAACGGACCTCAGGGTGTCCCGGCTTTGCCTGGGCTGCATGACCTTTGGCGAGCCTGACCGGGGAAATCACGCCTGGACGCTGCCGGAAGAGAGCAGCCGCCCTATCATCAAGCGCGCTATAGACGGCGGCATCAACTTCTTCGATACCGCCAACAGCTACTCTGACGGCAGCAGCGAAGAGATTGTGGGCCGCGCTCTGCGTGATTTTGCCCGTCGGGATGAGATTGTGGTCGCCACCAAGGTGTACTACCCGTCAGGCGATCTGGCTGAAGGCCTCTCTCGCGCGCAGATCCTGCGCTCCATTGATGACAGTCTCAGACGCCTGAACATGGATTACGTCGACCTGCTGCAAATTCACCGCTGGGATTACAACACGCCAATTGAAGAAACCCTTGAAGCGCTGAACGATGTCGTGAAAGCGGGTAAAGCGCGCTATATCGGCGCGTCGTCAATGCACGCATCTCAATTTGCTCAGGCGCTCGATCTCCAGGCGCAGCACGGCTGGGCACGCTTTGTCACCATGCAGGATCACTACAACCTGATTTACCGGGAAGAAGAACGCGAGATGCTGCCGCTCTGCTACCAGGAAGGCGTGGCGGTGATCCCGTGGAGCCCGCTGGCGCGCGGACGCTTAACCCGTCCGTGGGGAGCAACCACGGCGCGGCTGGTATCAGATGAAGTGGGTAAAAATCTTTATTCCGGTACCGAAGCCAGCGATGCGCTGATTGCCGAACGTTTAGCCGGGATCGCCGACGATATCGGCGCAACGCGCGCGCAGGTGGCGCTGGCGTGGCTGCTGGGCAAGCGGGGTGTCGCCGCACCGATTATTGGTACATCGCGGGAAGAACAGCTGGACGAGTTGTTAAGCGCGGTGGATTTATCGCTGACGCCGGAGCAGGTTGCCGAGCTGGAGACGCCGTATCAGCAGCATCCGGTGGTGGGGTTTAAGTAAACACTTGCCGGGTGGCGTGTGCTTACCCGGCAATGCTGAGCGCACAAACTTACCCGAAGTGATCGTACCCTTTCCAGTCCAGCGTAACGGGCGCACCGTCTTTCACAAACTTCAGCCCTTCACTCTCCGGCATGATCTGACCGATGCAGGTAAACTTTGCGCCAAGATGGGCCAATGCCACGTCCAGCGTTCCACGGTTCAGCTCAGGAACGGTGAAGCACAGTTCGTAATCCTCGCCACCGGATAACGCCCAGCGCAGCGCCTGCTCAGGCTCCACATGGCGAAGCAGCTGCTCCGACAGCGGGAACAGATCCAGGTCAACGCGCGCGCCCACCCCGCTGGCCTTGAGGATATGGCCGAGGTCCGAGATGAGACCGTCAGAGAGATCGATAGCCGAACTGGCCCGCTCGCGCAGCGCCTGACCGTGCAGAATACGCGGTGTCGGGCGCAGGTGGCGCTTCACCAGATACGCCGCATCGTCAGCGTCCTTCACGTTTAAGCGATCCTGAAGGATCGCCAGCCCTGCCGCGCTGTCTCCCGGCGTCCCGGTCACGTAGATCCAGTCGCCCGGTTTAGCGCCCGAGCGCTTCAGCGCGCGACCGAGCGGCACATAGCCGTGGATCGCCAGCGTCATCGACAGCGGCCCGGCAGTCGTATCGCCGCCAATCAGCTGCATATCGTAGTAGTTCAGCTGTTCAAACAGCGCATCGCTGAACGCTTCAAGCCAGGCTTCATCCACCTCCGGCAGCGTCAGGGCCAGCGTCAGCCAGGCCGGGTCGGCGCCCATTGCCGCCAGATCGCTGACGTTGACCGCCAGCGCTTTATACGCCAGATCGGCAGGATCGATATCAGGTAAGAAATGACGTCCGCACACTAAGGTGTCGGTGCTGATTGCCAGCGTCTGCTTTTCAGGAATATTGAGAAGTGCACAGTCATCGCCAATGCCGGTTTCAACATCAAGACGAGAGGTTCTGACACGGTCGAAATAACGGGCAATCAGGGAGAATTCGCCGCATGCCATACGTTATGCCTCAGCAAATAAAAGAAAAAACCGGAGCCGCACTGCCCGTCAGGCAATGCAGAACTCCGGTTTGCGGATCACTTTTTGTGGGGACGGATCGCAGGTGCGGCTTTATCAAGTACGCCGTTAACGAACTTGTGGCTGTCTTCAGCGCCGAAGGTTTTCGCCAGTTCGATCGCTTCGTTGATGGCCACTTTGTACGGCACATCATCACGTTTAGACAGCTCAAACAGCGCGATACGCAACACTGCTTTTTCCACCTGACCCAGCTCTTCGAGCAAACGGGACAGGTATGGCTTCATCAGGCCATCGAGATACGCGCTATTAGTCGCCACTCCCGACAGCAGTTCACGGAAGTACAGAACGTCAACGTCTTTCACGTCCTGTTCTGACAGGAACTGGTATTCAACATCAGCGATGTCGTTCTGGGACAACTGCCAGGAGTAAAGTGCCTGGACGGCACATTCACGGGCGCGGCGACGAGCAGCAGGTTTCACGGAATTCCCCTTACAAAAAAATCAGGCCTTAATGGCTTTCAATACATTGATCATTTCAAGCGCGGTCAGTGCAGCTTCTGCACCTTTGTTACCGGCTTTGGTGCCAGCACGTTCGATGGCTTGTTCAATACTTTCGGTGGTCAGCACGCCGAACGCGACAGGAATTTCAGCATCCTGCGCAACGTGTGCCAGACCGTTGCTTGCACCGCCCGCAACGTATTCGAAGTGCGCAGTGCCGCCACGAATAACGGTACCCAGCGCAATCACCGCGTCGTATTTACCGGTTTTCGCCAGCGCGCCCGCCGCCAGTGGCAGTTCATAAGCGCCTGGAACCCAAACAACGGTAATGTTGTCATCTTTAACCTGGCCGATACGTTTCAGGGCGTCAATCGCACCTTCCAGCAGGCTATCGTTGATGAAGTTGTTGAAACGCGCAATGGTGATGGCGACGCGAGCGTCCGGGGTAGCTACAGCAGCTTCAATAATGTTCATACTCTTCCTTTACGGGTTCATTTGGCCCCGCAGGGGGGCGGATTTTATCATAATACTTTGCGCACTGCTTCCCTATTTCGGGAGCAATTACGCTGTCTTTACATGGAGGCAGACATCCGGACCCACCGGACGAATCTCGCTGAATGTGAGTTGCGGTGCATCGGCCAGTTTTTCAAGGCCAGGCAGCACAAACAGTCCGCGCGCGTCGTGACCTAACAGTTTAGGCGCAACGTAGACGAGCAGTTCATCCACCAGCCCCGCCTGGAGCAGCGCGCCGGCGAGCGTCGGACCGGCTTCGACCCAGATACTGTTCACCTGCTGCTTGCCGAGCAACATCATCAGCACCACGAGATCCAGATGTCCGTTATGCTCCGGCACCATAATGCTGCGCACGCCTTCCGGCCATTCGCGCGTATCTTCTTTGGTGCGCGCAATCCAGGTTTCACCCGGCTGCTGCACGATGCGGTGCTCCGGGGTCACGCGGTTCTGGCTATCAATAATAATACGCAGCGGCTGGCGCAGGTTCTCCTGCGGATAAAGCGCCTGGGTATCGGCATTCAGCTCATCCCAGCGCACGGTCATGGCCGGATCGTCAGCCAGAACGGTTTCACTGCTGGTGAGGATAGCATGGCTTTGCGCGCGCAGACGTTGCACATCGCGCCTTGCCTGCGGCGAGGTGATCCACTGGCTTTCACCGTTCGCCATTGCCGTACGCCCGTCCAGCGAGGCGCCCAGCTTGAGCTGAATAAACGGGAAGCCGGTGCGCATGCGCTTCAGGAAGCCTTTGTTGATGGCTTCCGCATCTTGCATCATCAGGCCGTGGCTGACGTCGATCCCTTCCTGTTGCAGACGATACAGGCCGCGGCCCGCCACCTGCGGGTTAGGATCCTGCATAGCGGCGACCACGCGCGAAACCCCTGCCGCAATCAGCGCTTCACAGCACGGCGGCGTGCGCCCGTGGTGACTGCATGGCTCCAGCGTCACGTAGGCCGTCGCGCCTCGCGCTTTCTCCCCAGCCATACGCAGGGCATGCACTTCAGCATGCGGCTCGCCTGCGCGATAGTGAAACCCTTCCCCCACGATCTCGCCATCTTTCACGATAACGCACCCGACGTTGGGGTTAGGATGGGTGGTAAAACGACCGCGCTGCGCCAGCTTCATGGCTCGCGCCATGTACTTCTCATCCTGCATGGGCTTAATCCTGTAAGCGGGCGATCTCTTCGCCAAACTCTTTGATATCTTCGAAACTGCGGTAGACAGAGGCGAAGCGGATATAGGCGACCTTATCGAGCTTTTTCAGCTGCTCCATCACCAGGTTGCCGATCATTTTGCTCGGCACTTCACGCTCGCCCAGGCCACGCAGGTAAGATTTAATGTGGTTTAACGCCATTTCGACATCATCCGCGCTGACGGGCCGTTTTTCGAGGGCCTTCAGCATTCCGCTGCGCAGTTTCTCTTCGTTAAACGGCTCGCGCACGTCGTTACTTTTTACTACGCGCGGCATTACCAGCTCTGCAACCTCAAAGGTCGTGAAACGCTCGTTGCACACCAGACACTGCCGACGACGGCGCACAGAAGACCCTTCGCCCACAAGGCGAGAGTCGATGACTTTGGTATCCACAGCGGAGCAGAATGGGCAATGCATACGGTATCCCTGTTATCTGGTTAACTGATTTTCATTTTACCCTGATCTGGCCTGACAACAAAGGAGGAGCTTTTTTGAGATAAAGGATCTATGTCTGGCGGTACGTTGCTGGCTACCATTATGGGGATCCGTCATTTCAAGGAATAAACGCTATGACAAGACGTTACCTGAAAATTTTACTGGTGGGGAGCCTCTTCACCCTTAGTGCCTGTGCACAGCAAACCGAAGTCCGCCAGATGAAACAAAGCGTGAATACGCTCAACACGGCGATGGACAAACTGAACAAAGAAACGGTGAAGATCACCCAGCAAAACGCGCTGAACGCTAAATCCACCAGCGGGGTATATCTGCTGCCAGGAGCGAATACGCCTGCCCTGCTTAATAGCCAGATTGGCACGCTGAAGATGTCTCTGGTGAATGTGGCGGCGAATGCGGATGGTACGCGCGCAACATTACGTATTCACGGTGAGTCCAACGATCCGCTGCCCGCCTTCAGCGGCACCGTAGAGTGGGGCCAGATCCAGGGCACCACGGAGAGCTACCAGGAGGTGAATGTGAAGAACCAGCTGTTCACCGCTCCGGCCAGCGTGTTAGCGCCCAGCGATGTGGATATTCCACTTCAGCTAAGCGGACTTACGCCTGAGCAGTTAGGCTTTATCCGCATTCACGACATCCAACCTGCCGCGCAGTAATCCCTTCCTTTTGAGCGGAGTGAAATGTCACTCCGCTAACATTTACATTTCGTATGGATTGGCAACAGAAATGATTGCCGCTACAATCCCGGCCGTTTAAAGTACGCAAACGTGAACGCAATCGATTACGCGTGTGAGAGATATGTGAAACAACACATATTTTTGTGAGCAGGGATTCCTATAATAGGCACCGCAGAAACACGAAATATTTAGAAACGCAATTCGCGCATTTTTCACTCCCGGAAGGGAATTTCAATCAGTGGCATGATTATGAAAAAAACATTACTCGCAGCCGGTGCAGTTCTGGCACTGTCCTCCTCTTTCACTGTTAACGCAGCGGAAAACGAGAAACCACAATACCTCTCCGACTGGTGGCACCAGAGCGTTAACGTGGTAGGCAGCTACCACACCCGTTTCGGACCGCAGATCCGCAACGATACCTACCTGGAATATGAAGCGTTCGCCAAGAAAGACTGGTTTGATTTCTACGGCTATATGGATGCGCCTGTGTTCTTCGGTGGTAACACCGATGCAAAAGGTATCTGGAACCACGGTTCCCCACTGTTCATGGAGATTGAACCGCGCTTCTCCATCGACAAACTGACCGGTACCAGCCTGGCGTTTGGTCCGTTCAAAGAGTGGTACTTCGCGAACAACTACATCTACGACATGGGCCGCAATAAGTCTGGTCGTCAGAGCACCTGGTATATGGGTCTGGGTACTGACATTGACACCGGCCTGCCAATGAGCCTGTCCCTGAACGTTTATGCAAAATACCAGTGGCAGAACTACGGCGCAGCGAATGAAAACGAGTGGGACGGCTACCGTTTCAAAGTGAAATACTTCGTGCCAATTACCCAGCTGTGGGGCGGTAATCTGAGCTACATCGGTTTCACTAACTTTGACTGGGGCTCAGACCTGGGCGACGACGATTTCCGTGACCTGAACGGCAAGAAAGCGCGTACCAACGATTCCATCGCCTCCAGCCACATCCTGGCGCTGAACTACGATCACTGGCACTACTCTGTTGTTGCGCGTTACTGGCACAACGGTGGCCAGTGGAACGACGACGCGAGCCTGAACTTCGGTAACGGCGACTTTAGCGTCCGCTCTACCGGCTGGGGTGGTTACCTGGTCGTGGGTTACAACTTCTAATCAGTGCGGGATTGTGCGGGCTGGTGCCCTCACCCCTTCCCTCTCCCACGGGAGAGGGCGCAAACACAAAAAACGGCAACATCGTTGCCGTTTTGCTTTTACCTCGCCACCCGGCTTTTTACTGCTTCACCTTGCGCAAAAAATCCGCCAAAGACCTGTCCGCAGTCTCACTGAACCGCCTCTCCGTCATTACAACATTGAGACACCGGTCGAGCCGGAAACAGCGGTAGTCATCGCGCCGTTCACACCATGCCGCCAGCAGCCAGCGCTCCCCCCAGAAGAACAACCCCAGCGGCTGTACCTCACGTTTTGAGAGCAGCCCGGCTTCATCACGATAATGCAGCGCCAATACGCGCTGAGCGGAAATCGCCTGGTGAATCATGTCAAAATCGCTGCGGGAGTGGCTTTGCATGCAAAAATCCGGGGCGTAGATCCGCGTCTGCTCCGCCTTTCTGCGGCTCTCCTCGGGCAGAATAGCCAGCACCTTCTCCTGGGCCGACTCCAGCTCGCGCGACAGCGATTCACCTCCCCAGGTTTTGAGCAGGCGAATCGCGACCATCAGCGCTTCGGATTCCTTATTTGTCAGCATCAGCGGCGGCAGGTCAAAACCCGACATCAGCCGATATCCGCTTCCCGCCTCGCCTTCCACCGGCACGCCGGAAAGCGACAGGTCGCGGATATCGCGGTAGACCGTGCGCTCGGACACGCCAAGCCGGTCCGCCAGATGCGCTGCCGTTGTCAGACGCCTGCCCCGCAGGATTTGCACAATCTGAAACAAACGGTCAGCGCGTCGGGTCATAACGTCATTCGCTCTCAGGCAGGTTGATGAAGGCCGACGCGGTTACCCTCGCTGTCGGTAAACAGTGCGATAGTGCCGATACCATGCGGCAGCTCCAGCGGGCCAAACACGCACTCGCCGCCCGCAGAGGCAATGCGATCGAGCGTGGCCGCCAGATTGTCAGTATGCAGGTAAATAATAGCGCCCTGCAAAGAGGGCGTAACGCCGTCAAATTTTGCCAGCGCTCCTCCGGTGGCGGGATCCTCATGCGGGAAAACCGCCAGCTCGGCAATGTCCATTTTCTCGCGACGCAGCGCGAGCTGCATCACCGGCTCATAAAATTTGATGGCGCGATCCATATCCGAAACCGGAATTTCAAACCAGTTAATTACGCTTTTCATACATCCTCCTGCCTGTTGTTTGGGTTCAGAAGGAGTCTACGGCAGGGCTCCTGACAGCATACTGTCAGGAGTGTTTGTCAGGAGCAGATAAAAAAAATCCCGGTCAACAGACCGGGATTCCGATAACGCGCTAAACGTCGCCTTACGGCAGAATGGACGGCTGATCCGCCCCTTCTTTCTCGACCTTCTGCTGGAGCAGGTGCTCGCGCTTCATGCCAAGTTTCAGTGCCAGAGCGGACGCCACGTAAATAGACGACGCCGTACCGATGGAGACACCGATCAGCATGGTCAGCGAGAAGCCTTCCAGCACCGGGCCACCGAAGAGGAACAGCATCAGGATCACCATCAGGGTAGTACCAGAGGTGATCAAGGTACGATGCAGCGTCTGGGTCAACGACACGTTAAAGATTTCGTACGGCGTGCCGCGACGGATCTTACGGAAGTTTTCACGGATACGGTCAGATACCACGATACTGTCGTTCAGTGAGTAACCGATTACGGACATCAGGGATGCCACGATGGTCAGGTCAATCTCAATGTGGAACAGAGACAGTATGCCCATGGTGATCACCACGTCGTGCGCCAGGGCGATAACCACACCGGCCGCCAGTCGCCACTCGAAGCGGAAACCGACGTACACCAGGATGGAGATCAACGCCACCAGCAGCGCCATGGCGCCGGTTTGCGCCAGGTCCGCACCCACGCTCGGGCCGACGAACTCAATACGCTTGACCGCCGCGCTCTGGCTGGTGGTTTCGTTAATGACCTGTACGACCTTGCTGCCCAGCTCCTGGCTGCCGTTGGCATCGTGCACCGGCGGCATACGCACCATGATGTCGCGGCTGCTGCCGAAGTTCTGCAGCAGCGGCTCTTCAAAGCCCGCTTTCTGCAGCGATTCGCGCATCTGGTCCATATCGACCGGTTTTTCCAGGGAGATCTCGATGACCGTACCACCGGTGAAATCGAGACCCCAGTTAAAGCCTTTCACGCCCATAATGACGATGGACAGAATCAGCAGGAAACCTGAAATGCCGAAGGCCCAGTAGTCCCAGCGCATAAAGTCCCAGACTTTACGGCCGTGGTTCAATTGTTCAACAGTATATTCCTGTGCCACAACGCACTCCTCAGATAGACAGCTTTTTGACGCGCTTGCCGCCGTACAGCAGGTTCACGATGGCACGGGTGCCGACAATAGCGGTAAACATTGACGTTGCGACACCGATACCGGTGGTAATCGCAAAGCCTTTGATCGCGCCAGTACCCACTGCATACAGGATAAGAACCTTAATCAGTGTTGTTACGTTCGCATCGAAGATAGAGCTGAACGCGCCTTTGTAACCTTCATCAATCGCCTGCTGAACAGAGCGACCATTGCTCAACTCTTCTTTGATACGTTCGTTAATCAGTACGTTGGCGTCGACCGCCACCGCAAGGGTCAGAACGATACCCGCAATACCCGGCATGGTCAGCGTCGCCCCCGGCAGCAGGGACATAATGCCGATGATCAGCACCAGGTTTGCGATCAGCGCGGAGGTCGCAATCAGACCGAACTTCTTATAGAAGAAGATCATGAAGAGGATAGAGACCGCCAGACCGGCCAGACACGCTTCCAGACCCTGCTGGATGTTTTGCATACCCAGAGTTGGACCAATGGTACGTTCTTCAACAATCTGAATTGGCGCAATCAGCGCACCGGCACGCAGCAGCAGCGAGAGCTGACGCGCTTCGTTCGGGTTACTAATACCGGTAATACGGAAGCTGTTACCCAGACGAGACTGGATGTTGGCGATGTTAATCACCTCTTCCTCTTTCACCAGCACCGCACGGCCGTTTGCATCTTTCTTACCGCTGTCTTTGTACTCCACGAACAGGGTCGCCATCGGTTTGCCGATGTTGTCCTTGGTGAAGTTAGACATGATGTTACCACCCGCGCTATCCAGCGAGATGTTAACCTGCGGCTGGTTGTACTCATCCTGGCTTGAAGTGGAGTCGGTGATGTGGTCACCGGTCAGGATCACGCGCTTGTACAGCACAACCGGCTGACCTTCACGGGTCTGTTTCACTTCGGAGTCACCCGGAATACGGCCAGACGCCGCGGCAGACTGATCGACATTGGAGTTCACCAGACGGAATTCCAGCGTCGCGGTCGCACCGAGGATCTCTTTCGCACGCGCGGTATCCTGGATACCCGGCAGTTCAACCACGATACGGTCAGCACCCTGACGCTGTACCAGCGGCTCAGCCACGCCCAGCTGGTTTACACGGTTACGCAGAATGTTGATGTTCTGCTGAACGGCATATTCACGCGCTTCTTTCAGACGCGCATCGGTCATCACCGCACGCAGCTGGTTACTGCCCTGAGAGGTGATCACCAGGTCACGGTGACGTTGGGTCAGGTAATCTACAGCCTGATCGCGCGCCGCGCTGTCGCGGAACGTGATGCTCATGCCGTAGTTATCTTCTTTACGCACGGTAGTGTATGGGATGCCTTTGTCGCGCAGATCGCTGCGCAGGCTGTCGATATTCTGTTCCTGCAGCTTGCCGAGCGCGGTATCCATATCCACTTCCATCAGGAAGTGAACGCCGCCACGCAGGTCAAGACCCAGCTTCATTGGCTCTGCGTTCAGCGCAGCCAGCCAGCGAGGGGTTGCAGGAGCAAGGTTAAGCGCCACGACATATTTGTCACCCAGCACGCCCATCAGCGCTTCGCGAGCGCGGAGCTGCGTGTCGGTGGTGTCGAAGCGAGCAAGAATTGCACCCTCTTCCAGAGCCACAGACTTAGCGGTAATTTTTTCTTCTTGTAACGTTTTCTGGACCTGGATCAGCGTTTGCTCACTGGCGGCGACACCGCGCGCGCCAGTGATTTGAACGGCCGGATCCTCACCATACAGGTTGGGAAGCGCGTACAGCAGGCCGACGATAATCACGACGACCAGCATGATGTACTTCCACAAAGGATAACGGTTTAACACGGCAGTTCCCTTTGGGAAAAGTTGGGATTACAGCGCCTTCATGGTGCCTTTCGGCAGAACGGCAGCTACGAAGTCACGTTTGATAACCACTTCAGTGGTGTCGTTCAGGGCGATAGCAATGTAGCCGCTTTCAGCCACTTTGGTTACGCGGCCGACCAGACCACCGTTGGTCAGCACTTCATCGCCTTTCGCGATGGAGTCCATCAGCTTTTTGTGCTCTTTGGTACGCTTCTGCTGTGGGCGCAGGATCATGAAGTAGAAGATCAGACCGAACACAACCAGCATCAGGATCAGAGACATCGGGCTGCCCTGCGCCGGAGCACCTGTTGCCGCTACCGCATCAGAAATAAAAAAGCTCATTCAAATTCCCTCATTATTAATATTAATCAACGTTCAACGGTGGAACATCCCGCCCCTGACGTTGGTAAAAATCGGTCACGAAGCTCTCTAATTTACCCTCTTCGATAGCCTTGCGTAAACCAGACATTAAGCGCTGATAGTAGCGAAGATTATGAATCGTATTGAGACGCGCGCCCAAAATCTCATTACAACGATCGAGATGATGCAGATACGCGCGAGAATAATTGCGACAGGTATAGCAATCGCACTCGGAATCGAGCGGGCTGGTGTCACTCTTATGCTTCGCGTTACGGATTTTCACCACGCCATCGGTAACGAACAGATGACCGTTACGCGCGTTGCGGGTTGGCATCACGCAGTCGAACATATCAATGCCGCGACGTACGCCTTCCACCAGATCTTCGGGTTTACCCACACCCATCAGGTATCGTGGTTTATCCGCCGGGATTTGCGGGCAGACGTGCTCCAGAATGCGGTGCATGTCTTCCTTCGGCTCACCCACAGCCAAACCGCCGACAGCGTAGCCATCAAAACCTATCTCTACCAGACCTTTAACAGAGATATCGCGTAAATCTTCGTAAACGCTGCCCTGAATGATGCCGAACAGCGCATTTTTGTTCTGCAGGGAGTCAAAACGGTCGCGGCTGCGCTTCGCCCAGCGCAGAGACATCTCCATAGAGCGTTTCGCGTAGTCCCAGTCTGCCGGGTACGGCGTACATTCGTCGAAGATCATCACGATGTCGGAGCCGAGATCGTACTGAATCTCCATCGACTTTTCGGGATCGAGGAAAATCGGATCGCCGTTGATCGGGTTACGGAAGTGTACGCCCTGCTCGGTGATCTTGCGGATATCGCCCAGGCTGAAGACCTGGAAGCCGCCGGAGTCGGTCAGGATCGGGCCTTTCCACTGCATAAAATCGTGCAGATCGCCGTGGAGCTTCATGATCTCCTGACCTGGACGCAGCCACAGGTGGAAGGTATTGCCGAGGATAATCTGTGCGCCCGTGGCTTCAACTTCTTCCGGCGTCATCCCTTTTACGGTGCCGTACGTGCCCACAGGCATAAACGCGGGGGTTTCCACCACGCCGCGATCAAACACCAGGCGACCGCGACGCGCGCGGCCATCGGTGGTATCGAGTTCAAATTTCATTTTTTCTCCGACGTCAGAAAAACAGTCCAACGTTGTCATACGGTGCCGCGGACTTATTCCCCGACACGCTCATTCAAAGCCAGCGGATTGTACGTGATAAACATCGCGTCCCCGTAGCTAAAAAAGCGATATTTTTGTTCTACCGCAGACTTGTACGCATTCATCGTATGCTGATAACCCGCAAACGCAGAGACCAGCATAATCAGCGTCGATTCAGGCAGATGGAAGTTGGTCACCAGCGCGTCAATCACTTTGTACTGATAGCCCGGGTAGATGAAGATCTGCGTATCGCCAAAGAACGGCTCGATAAGATCGCGCTTTGCAGCCTGCGCAGCGCTTTCCAGTGAACGCACGGACGTCGTACCGACGGCCACGACGCGGCTACCGCGCGCTTTCGCCGCCAGCACCGCGTCCACCACATCCTGCGGCACTTCGGCATACTCGGAGTGCATGATGTGGTCTTCAATGCTGTCCACGCGCACCGGCTGGAAAGTGCCCGCGCCGACGTGCAGCGTCACAAACGCCATCTCAACGCCCTTCGCGCGCAGCTTTTCCAGCAGCGGTTCATCAAAGTGCAGACCTGCGGTTGGTGCCGCGACCGCGCCAGGCTTCTGGCTGTAGACGGTCTGGTACAGCTCGCGATCGGCCTCTTCGTCCGGGCGCTCAATGTACGGCGGCAGCGGCATATGGCCGATGGCGTTCAGGATGTCGAGCACCGTGCGCTCGTCGTCGAACGCCACCTCGAACAGCGCGTCGTGGCGCGCGGTCATGGTCGCCTTGATGCTTTCGTCATCACCCAGCAGCAGCTCCGCGCCCGGCTTCGGCGCTTTGGAAGCGCGAATATGTGCCAGAATACGTTTATCATCGAGCATACGTTCGACCAGCACTTCAATCTTGCCGCCGCTGGCCTTACGGCCAAACAGGCGCGCCGGGATCACGCGGGTATTGTTAAAGACCAGCAGATCGCCAGGGTTGAGCTTGTCGAGCAAATCGGTGAAAGTACCGTGCGTCAGCTCGCCCGTTGGCCCATCCAGTGACAGTAAGCGACAGCTGCTGCGCTCAGGCATGGGATAGTGAGCAATCAGGGATTCAGGTAGTTCAAAGGAGAAATCGGCGACGCGCATGACGTATACTCGTGACTTAAAAACAGGCGGCATAGTCTAGTGCTCACACCCTTTTGCTGCAACAACTAGCCGCCACTGGACAAATAAAACGCATGAATTTTCTCGCTCACCTGCATCTCGCTCACCTCGCTGACAGCTCCCTTTCCGGCAATTTGCTGGCCGATTTCGTGCGCGGCAACCCCGCTGAAGCGTATTCTCCCGAGGTTGTCGACGGGATTTTTATGCACCGCCGCATTGATGTCATCACTGATAATCTGCCCGAGGTGACGGAAGCGAAAGCGTGGTTTCGCCCTGAAACGCGCCGCGTTGCGCCGATCACGCTCGACGTGATGTGGGACCACTTCCTGTCTCGCCACTGGGAACAGCTCTCGCCGGAGATGCCGTTGCCGGCGTTTGTGCGCTACGCCCACCAGCAGGTGTCGATCATTTTGCCCGACTCGCCGCCGCGCTTTGTGAATCTGAATAACTACCTGTGGTCGGAACGCTGGCTGGAGCGCTATCGCGAGATGGACTTTATCCAGAATGTCTTGAATGGCATGGCGAGCCGTCGCCCGCGGCTGGATGCGCTGCGCGACTCCTGGTACGACCTGGATGAGCATTACGATGCGCTGGAGAGCCAATTCTGGCAGTTCTATCCGCGCATGATGGCGCAGGCGAAAAACAAGCAGCTCTGACAGCACGATCATTGATAGGTAAAAGCTGGCGGAACGATTGTCACCACCTCTTTGTCTTATCCACCAACACTCTCTATACTGGCTCGCGTTGCGTTCCAAATAACCTTAGTATCTACAGGAGAATCATATGGTTCTGGTAACTCGTCCGGCTCCGGATTTTACAGCTGCAGCAGTTCTGGGCAACGGTGAAATCGTTGAAAACTTCAACTTCAAACAGCACACCAACGGTAAAGCGACCGTTCTGTTCTTCTGGCCAATGGACTTCACTTTCGTTTGCCCGTCTGAGCTGATCGCGTTCGACAAACGTTATGAAGAATTCCAGAAGCGTGGCGTGGAAGTGGTTGGCGTCTCCTTCGACTCTGAATTTGTACACAACGCATGGCGTAACACCCCTGTCGACAAAGGCGGCATCGGTGCGGTGAAATACGCAATGGTTGCGGACATCAAACGCGAAATCCAGCAGGCTTACGGTATCGAACATCCGGACGCTGGCGTTGCGCTGCGCGGTTCCTTCCTGATCGACGCAAACGGCATCGTTCGTCACCAGGTTGTGAACGATCTGCCGCTGGGCCGTAACATCGACGAAATGCTGCGCATGGTTGACGCGCTGCAGTTCCACGAAGAGCACGGCGAAGTGTGCCCGGCTCAGTGGGAAAAAGGTAAAGAAGGTATGGCTGCGTCCCCAGACGGCGTTGCTAAATACCTGTCTGAGAACGTATCCAGCCTGTAATCGGCACGGTTTACGAAGAAGGCCCGCTTATGCGGGCCTTTTTTATGCCTTACGCTGCGTCTCTCGCCAGATGCGCCAGGCCATTCCCGCCAGCAGAATTACGCCCGCAATTAGCACGCCCCACACCAGCAGCGCGTTCATCCGGCTCTCCCGCTCGGACGCAGAGGTAGCGGTCAGACGCCCCTCGCCACCTAACGCGACATCATCCAGAATGTCGGCCTGCGGCAGGCGCTCCATATCATAGGTTTTGCGCAGGTCGGCGGGGATCAGCATGTCAGGTTCCACGCTGGCAGGCTTTGCAGCGCCATTGCCCCAGGCAAGCACGTACGGCGCTTTTCCCTGCGCGTTGAACACCAGGTCATAGCGGTCACGATGCCCGGTGACGCCCGGCAGATATTCCGGCAGGCGCGCATTCAGCGTCGTGATTTTCACCGCCTGCACCAGGCCTCCGCTAAGCGAAACCGGTGGAGACGTTTTGCCCTCCAGACGGTAAAGCACCTCTTTTTTCAGGGGGTGCCATGTGTCTTTTTCCGTACTCCGCCACGCTATCTCGACGGGAAGGACGCCGTCGCCATTCAGTAAAATGCTGATAGCACTCAGCGGCTGCGGCTGCGCCCAGTGCCACTGCGCTTCGCTTGTCGATAGCTGCTCCCCTACCCCCTCAAGAGCGATCGCGTCCGGCGTCGCCCGCACAGGAGCGCTAATCGCGTTAACGCCGGTTAAGGTCACCCCCTGGCTCTGAGCATTCAGCACAACCAGGAGATAGCGATTCGTATCGGGAGACAAAACGATATCGGTATCGATCCGATCGAGCTTAAGACGATCCTGCCCGCTCATCACGTCCAGCAGCGGCATATCCTCGCGCAGGGTATACCAGCGCTTAAGATCCTCGCTGTAATAGACCGACGCCGTTCCCTGCCACGGCGCCTGAGGGGTATTCCAGAGCAGCTGCAGCTGGGACAGGGCAATCTCACCCGTAGCCTGCTCCGGCAGGGTCAGCAGATAATGCTGCCCGGCTGCGGCGGCTTTTTGCCCCTCCAGCACAATCTCTACGCCGTTTCCGGAACGGAGCAGGATCTTATCGCTGCCCTCATCCCCACGCGCAGGCGCAAGCGGTGAGGCGTCCAGAGGAAAGAGGCGCAGCGCCGTGGATTGCGCTGCCACCTGCGGACGCGTCGCGGTGACCAGGCTGAAAGGAACCGGCTCGCCCGACTGGTTAAAGACGCGAACGTCATGCAGATCCGGCGACGTGCTCTGCGTATAGACGGCGAGCGGCAGCGTCACCCGATACCACTGGGAAGGAGCAGACGTATCCAGCGAGCGGCCAAAGGCATAGTCCCGGGGCGATTCCGTTTGTACCTCGTCGCAGAACACCGGGCCTGCAAGCGCCAGCAGAGCGGTACAAGCTACCGCTTTCATCCATTTCATTTTTCATCTCCTGTTTTGGGCGGTAGCGGCGAGAAATACCCCACGATCAGCACCAGTATTGCCACGCCGATAAACGCCACCGCACGAGACAGACCGCCTCCACCCGCGCTGTCCACCAGCATCAGTTTAACCATCACCACGCCCAGCAGCGCGGCACCGCCAAGCCACTCCTGACGGGAAGCCCTACGGGTGGCGTGGACCATGATCACCAGCGCGCTCAGCATCCAGAACAGGGCAAACGAGGTCTGGATCAGCCGCGAATCCCACAGCGACGCCATATTCCAGGCCACGTCGCCGTACCAGGCCAGGGCGCGCATCAGCGCACCGTTAAGCCACCAGAAGCCAAACGCCATAATCGCGACGGCAGGCCACGGACGGGCCAGCGAGAGCTGCGTCGGGTAGTAGCGATCCACCGCCCGGTAAAAGACCACCAGCCCCAGCAGCGCAAACGCCGCGCCTTCTTCAAGCGGGTTCACCAGCGGCAGCCAGGTCTGACGATAAACCACGCCGTCCTGGAAATTGGTCACCACCAGCAATACCAGCAGCGCCGCGAGCACGGGGATCGGTGCTATGCACGCGTAGAGCGCGGGCCACTCCCGGAACGGCCACCCGCGACGGCGCACCGCAGCAGAGAGCGCCATAATCACCCCGCCGCCTGCGGCCATCGCCAGCCCGCTGCCCCAGGCCGCCATGCCCCACGGCAGTGACCGGGCAAACCAGTAAAGCTCCGCCGCCAGCGCCAGTAAAATCATCCAGAACAGCGACAGATGGAGCCCCATAGAGATGCGCGGCGCTAAACGGGCACCGTCGCGCCGCAGCAGCATCAGCGCGGCGGGAAGCGCAATACCCCAGGCCAGATTTGACCAGCCGGCGGCAAACATCTGCTGGTGCGAGAGCTGATAGCCCACCATCACCAGCATCAGCGACCACAGCAGCCATTTGCTGGCATCCAGCTCCCGCCACGCCAGACTAGCGGCAGCCTGACGCCAGCCCCAGACCGACGCCGCCGTCAGCGCCAGCACGCCTGCCAGAACAGGCAGTTCCTGCTTCAACACCAGCCGCGACGCGCCAAATAGCGCCACGAGCCAGAACAGCAGCCCGCCTGCCAGCAGCGCCCAGCTAACCGGCAGAAAGAGGTTCCGCCACAGCCAGGCCGCAGCCAGCCAGCAAAGGCTGAGGATGGCGAAGATAAGCAGCAGGCTCAGCGGAGTAACGCCGTTCATCTGCGCCCACAGCGCGCTGCCGAGCGCCAGCACCAGCAGCGCCGTCCCGCTATAGCTCATGCGCCGCTGGTGCTGCTGCACGCCCAGCCAGAGGATGCCCAGCCCCTCCAGCGCCCAGGCCATCGCCGTCCACCGCGCGGAGAGCGCGAGCGGAATCGCAAGCGTGGCAAACCCGCCGCCGATCGCCAGCGCCGCCATCACCAGCGGTCGCCCGATGGACGGATAGCGGCGCAGCGCAAGGAAAGCGAGGGCAAGATAAAATGCGCCGTATCCCAAAGCGCTCAGGGCCGGACCATATTCCCAGTGCCGGGTCATACCGTACTGCATCCCAAAGCCTATCAGCGGCGGGGCAAACAGCAGCACGCCGTCAATAATCTGCTTTCCTTTTTCCTGCGCCCGCAGCGACAGCGCCACGCTCAGCACGCCGAATATCAGCGTATTGGCAATCAGGAACAGCTGGCAGATCCAATAGTCTTCAGGCTGGTACTCACTTAGCCCCCACAGGCCGCCCACGCCAAAGGTAAAGAGCAGCCCGAGCAGGTTGAGCTCGCGCCAGTGCTGCCAGATGCTGATGGCGAGAATGCCGATGGAAAGCAGGAGATAGAAGGAAAACAGCGCCACAAAGCTGCCGCCCCCGGTAGATAGCAGCAGCGGCGCAAGATACCCGCCGAGGCTCGCCAGCATGGCAAGGCTCAGCGCTTTCTGCAGCACGGCCAGCCCAACGCTCGCGGCGCAAATCACCACCAGTAGCGCAAAGGCCAGCGTCATCGGCAGCATCTGCCAGAGCCGGAAGGCGCCAAAGACCGTCAGGTAGAGAATGCCCGTCGCCCCGCCCTGTAAGATAAGCGCGTAGATCGGCTGCTTGTGCCGCAGCCGCCACCCAACCGCCAGCAGCACGATGGCAAACAGCGCCGTCGCCACCAGGCGTAGCTCAAGCGGGAATAGGGAGTGTTCAACGGTATAGCGCAGCAGGAAAGAGAGGCCGAGGAAGAGCAGCAGAATGCCAAGCTTCGCCAGGGGATTACCCTGCATAAACCAGCGCGTCAGCGACGTCACAATGCCGCCAAAGGCAGATGGCTGTTTAGCCGCAGGCGCAGGGGCCGGAGCGGGTTTTGCCTCGGCTGCGGGAATGTCGGGACGCCAGGGATCGACAGGCGCGGGCGCGTCCTCAGCCACAGGCGCGGTCACGACAGCCGGAGTGACCGCTTGCACCTGTTCTGTCTCCGGCGCTACCTGAACTGCGCCGCGCTGCTCAAGCACCTCAATGCGCTGGCGTAGCCGGGCGATCTCCTGCTGCGCCGCCGTGCTTCGATTAAACCCGATAACCGCAAGCACGGGCGCAACCAGCAGCGCAAAAACCAGGAATAAACAGCCAAGGATGTAAAGCTCGTCCATGTTTCCACCTTCACCGTAAACGATCCGTTAAGATTGACACAAATCGTTGCATTTGCGCCATCTTAAAAGGGGAAACTTTAGCGCATTAGCTGCCGAGCCAGACCGTCGCGGATACCGCAGGCAGCGCGAGCACGCCATCCTGTATCGTCGCCTTGCCCTCTTTGTTCGTCCACGTCGCCACCTTAAGCAGCGGCGAATCATCCAGCACTACTTCGCAGGCCTCGCCCCGGTTAATCGCCACCAGTACGCGCTGCTGATTATAGACGCGGACAAAGACCACCACATTATCGTGGGCGTACGCCACCTGACAGCCGCCGTAGCGCAGGGCGAGACTCTGTTTGCGCAGCTTCGCCAGCCGCTGATACAGGCTGAACAGCACCTTATCCTGTTTCTCTGCCTCCCACGGGAAGGTTTTGCGGCAGAACGGATCGTTGTTGCCGTCCAGCCCCACTTCGTCTCCGTAGTAAATGCACGGTACGCCCGGCCAGGTGAAGAGCCAGGTGACCGCCAGCGGCAGACGCGCCACATCCTTGCCGAGCAGGGATTTAAAGCGCGCGGTGTCGTGGCTATCGAGCTGGTTAAACATCCGCAGCTGCTGCTGATGCGACAGGCCAGCGCGATAGTTATCCATCCACGCGGCGCAGGTTTCGGCGTCGATATGGTTCGGATCGTAGGAGATATCGGTGTTAGCCAGGAATCCCCACAGCGGGAAGGTAAAGCCGCGATAGTTCATCGCCGCATCTTCGGCATCGTTTTGCAGCCACTGGCGCGCGTCGCCAAAGTGTTCGCCAAAGACAAACGCCTCCGGCTGAGCCGCTTTCGTCGAACGCGCGATCCCGGCCACGTGCTGAAGGTTATTTCGCGCCCCGCCCGCTTCACCGAGCATATGCACCACGTCCAGACGCCAGCCGTCCATATTCCACGGCGCCTTCAGCCAGTAACGCACGATGCTGTCTTCCCCGCCGTAAATCTCGCTCACCAGTGACGGCGACTGGAAGTCCAGCTTCGGCAGGCTCGCGTAGCCCAGCCAGTCCAGCGCGCGGCCCTCCTCGCTAAAGCTGTACCAGTCGCGCTGCGGCGAATCCGGGTTATGGCACGCCCCGCCCATCGACTGGTTATGACGGTCAAACCACGCGTGCGAATCTCCGCTGTGGTTGAAGACACCGTCCAGAATGAGGCGCATGCCTTCTTTTTGGGTGTTCTTACGCAGGCGCAGCAGCGCCTCGTCGCCGCCAAACTGCGCGTCAACGTGGCGATAATCTTCGGTATCGTATTTGTGTACGCTCGGGGCTTTAAACACCGGGTTAAGATACAGCGCCGTCACGCCGAGTTTTTTCAGGTACGGCAGCTTTTCGCTGATGCCGTCGAGATCGCCGCCGTAGAACGTCGAGCCGCCCGCCTGCGCCGTCACCGGTTCATCCCATTTTTTCAGGATGATGTCGTGACCCGCGGCATGATGGTAATAGACCTTGTCCTGGCCGGCGGTGCGTTTTTCGCTGCGCGCAAAGCGGTCCGGGAAAATCTGATAAAAGACCTGATCGTTAACCCACTGCGGGCCGTTATCCGGGTAATCGACGGCAAACTGCTCCAGCCGGGCCGGTGGGAAACGGCTAAACCCCTGCGGGGTAAACCACAGCTGGCGGTTGTTCCATAAAAGCTTAAAGCTATAGCGACGGCGCGGCTGCCCGCTGCGCAAATCGATATTCGCCCGCCACGCCGTAATCCCCGGCTGCGGCTGGCTGCGCAGCTTGTGCATTTTCAGCCCGGTCTCTTCGTTATCAATTTCGGCGCGGAGCGTCACGCGTTCCGGCTGATTTTCCCCCGCCAGCCAGAGCGTAATCACAAGGTTGTCTTTGTTTTGCTTAACAAATGGGGCAACCGGAAGGTGCCAGGCGTTTAACATCACGAATCCCCTCTGATGAAATTGACGTCACCTTGCCACAGGGTGGTTAAGGATAGCTCACCATGACGAGATTTATTGGGGGAGGAGGACGGGGGAGGAGGCAAAAATCCCCTCTCCCGCGAGGGAGGGGGGATAAAAATATTACTGTGCTTCTGCCAATTGACGGTCACGGCGGCACTTAAACACCCAGCCGATCAGCAGCAGAACGATCCACGCACAGCCCACGTACAGGGAAATGCGGGTATCCGGATGGTAGCCAATCAGGCCAATGATAAACACCAGGAAGATCAGCCCGACCACGGTCGTCGCCACCCCGCCCGGCACCTTAAACTTCAGCGCTTTCGCCTCATCCGGCGACAGACGGCGGCGGAAGGCAATCTGCGACATCAGGATCATGATCCACACCCACACGGTCGCGAAAGTCGCCAGGGACGCAATCACCAGGAAGACGTTCTCCGGCATGATGTAGTTCAGGTAAACCGAGAACAGCAGCGCTACGGTCATCACCACCACCGTCACCCACGGCGTACCGCGGCGTGAAGTTTTGGCGAACACCTTCGGCGCGCTGCCCTGCTCCGCCATGCCGTGCAGCATGCGGCCCACGCCAAAGACGTCACTGTTGATGGCCGAAAGCGACGCGGTCAGCACCACAAAGTTCAAAATGCTGGCAGCAAAGGCAATGCCCATATGCTGGAAGGTCAGGACAAACGGGCTACCGTTAGTGCCTACCTGGTTCCACGGGTAGATGGACATAATCACGAACAGCGTACCCACGTAGAACACCAGAATACGCATCGGTACCGAGTTGATGGCGCGCGGAATGGATTTCTCCGGATCTTTCGCTTCCCCGGCGGTGATGCCGATAATCTCGATGCCGCCGTAGGCGAACATTACCATCTGTAGCGACATCACCATCCCGAGCCAGCCGTTGCTGAAGAAGCCGCCATTGCTCCAGAGGTTATGGATGCCGGTCGGCTGGCCGCCGTTGCCAATCCCCCAGATGATGATCCCGAAACCCGCCACAATCATGATGATGATGGTCGCGACCTTGAAGAAGGAGAACCAGAACTCCAGCTCGCCGAACACCTTCACGCTCATCAGATTGACGGCGCAAATGAGCAACACCACGCTCAGCACCCAGATCCAGTGCGGCACCGCCGGGAACCAGACGCCCATGTAGATGCCGAATGCGGTTACGTCGGCAATCGCCACAATCAAAATTTCGAAGCAGTAGGTCCAGCCGGTGATAAACCCGGCCAGCGGGCCGAGGTTTTCCTGCGCGTAGCGGGAGAAGGAGCTGGCAGACGGGTTGTGAACCGACATTTCGCCGAGGGCGCGCATGATGATATACGCCGCCACGCCGCCGATGATGTACGCCAGCAGCACGCTTGGACCGGCCATTTTGATGGCATCTGCCGAGCCATAAAAAAGACCGGTGCCGATAGCAGAGCCCAGCGCCATAAAGCGGATGTGGCGCGTGCTCAATCCACGTTTAAGTTTGTTAGTGCTTTCCATTTAAATCTTGCCATTCAACACGAAAAAAACAAAAAACCACGGGGCCTTAAGCCCCGTGGTTAAACAGTTTGTTGCCGTTGATTAATGAGCGTTCGATGTGACCTGACGCCCTGCAGCACGGTCCCAGATAACCGCCAGAACCAGTGCAACAACGGTAGGCATCAGCCAGGCCAGGCCCTGCTCGGACAGCGGCAGACGCTGTGTCCAGGCTGGCAGAATTTCAGCGAACGCTGATGCTTTAATCCCGTCAAGGATACCAAAAATCAGGCTGATAAACATGGCTGGCGCAATAATTCGTGAGGAGTTATGCCACCACGGACGGGTGAAGCTCAGCACCACCAGCACGATGCACGGCGGATAGATCGCCGTCAGCACCGGAATAGAGACCTGAATCAGGTGGCTCAGACCGAGGTTAGACACCGCCATCGAGAAGATACCGAGGATAAACACCAGGGTACGGTAAGAGAGCGGCAGATACTGCGCAAAGAACTCTGCGCAGGCGCAGGTCAGGCCAACCGCGGTTACCAGACACGCCAGGAAGATCAGCGCCGCCAGCAGCATGCTGCCCGCCCCACCGAAGGTGTGCTGAACGTAAGCGTGCAGGATAGCCGCACCGTTCGCGTTCTGATCAACCAGCATCGCGCTGTCAGAGCCCAGGCGGAACAGCGCCAGATACAGCAGCGTCAGGCCCACACCGGCCATCAGGCCAGCCCAGATGGTATAACGGGTCAGCAAACGCGCTTCGGTCACGCCGCGGGAACGCGCGGCGTTAACGATAACGATACCAAACACCATCGCGCCCAGCGTATCCATCGTCAGGTAGCCGTTCACAAAGCCGTTAGAGAACGCGGCGTTTTTATAGGCATCCATCGCGTCGCTAATCGGGCCGGCTGGCCAGATGATGGCCGCCACGGCCAGCACGATCAGCGCTACAATTTTCAGCGGCGCCAGGAAGTTACCTACCGTGTCCAGCAGCTTGCCCGGATAGAGGGAAACCAGAATCACGATGGCGAAATAAATCAGGCTGTAGATGAACAGCGGCATCGCGCCGTCGCCGGTCAGCGGGGCGATGCCCACTTCGAAGGAAACGGTCGCGGTACGCGGAGTGGCAAACAGCGGACCAACGGCCAGATAGCAGACGGTAGCCAGCAGAACGCCAGCCACTTTGCCAATCGGGGTGCTAAGGCTATCCACGCCGCCACCGACTTTCGCCAGTGCGATAACGGTCAGTACCGGCAGGCCCACGGCAGTAATCAGGAAACCAAACGCGGCGGTCCAGACGTGTTCACCCGCCTGTAAGCCAACCATTGGAGGGAAAATGATGTTGCCTGCGCCAACGAACAGCGCAAATGTCATAAAGCCCAGCGCGATAATGTCACGCGATTTTAAGTGATGGGTCATAAAACCTTACTGCCTGTGGATGTGGTGTTGAAAACGTTGAGATTTTTCGATTTCCCTGACGGGACGATACAGCCGAAAATTTGCTCAATTTCAGCGGGAAATGCTCCCGTCCTGGCGTGGAGAAGAATAGTTTTTCGATTTACCACGCAAATACAGTCGGTCTGACAGTATCTGGGGGGCAATTTAAACGCTTATAACGTTTAAAGGCAAGGAGGGATCGCAAAACCAGAACAATATGCCAGTATGAAAACGCGCACCAGAACAATGCGCTAATTATAGGAAAAACCCATGGCTAATCATGCGAACAAAAAACAGCCAACCGTATAAAATTCACACGCGTTTCGCTTGACTGCAAAGCAAACGGGCCAGCGATGGCTGACCCGTGGAAAGGTAAAATGACACGCCTGCCGTCAGGCGCTCTTTTTGGCAATTAATCGTTCCGGGATAACGAAACTAAAGCGGGTTCCCTTACCCAGGGTACTCTGGATATCAAGACGGCTTTCATGGTGATTCACCGCGTGTTTCACAATCGCCAGCCCCAGGCCGCTTCCCCCCGTCTGCCGCGATCGCGCTTTATCCACCCGGTAGAAGCGCTCGGTCAGGCGCGGAATATGCTCCGGGGCGATCCCCGGCCCGTTATCCTCAACGCTAAACTCGGCGCCTGCCGGCGTATGCTGCCAGCGCACCACGATATCCGTTCCTTCCGGCGTATGGTTTACCGCGTTGTACACCAGGTTGGAGATGGCGCTACGCAGTTCATCCTCGCTGCCCAGCACCTTCAGCGTGTTGTCGACGTCAAAGGTCAGCTGATGTTTTTTATGGCTTAACGTCTGCGCTTCACGCTCGACGACGCGCAGCATCATTGGCACATCAATGGTGTCATTCAGCGCAAGAGAAGGCGCCGCTTCAATCTTTGACAGCGTCAGCAGCTGCTTCACCAGCCCTTCCATACGGTGCGTTTGCTCGCGCATCGTATGCAGCGCTTTTTCACGCGGCGCGCCTTCCAGGGTTTGCTCCTGCATCATCTCCAGGTAGCCCTGCAGCACGGTCAACGGGGTGCGTAGTTCGTGGCTGACGTTGGCGAAAAAGTTACGACGCGCCCCTTCCAGCTGGTGCATCTGGGTGACGTCGCGCGCCACCATCAGCCACTGGCGATCGCTGTAGGGCATCACGCGGATTTCCAGATGGCGACCGTTATTCAGCTTCAGATTGTGGGGACGGGTGAAATCACGCTTTTTCAGATACAGCGTGAACTCGGGATAACGCAGAAGGTTGAGGATGTTCTGACCATTGTCGTCCGGCCAGCGCAGGCCCAGCAGCTGTTGCGCAAGCCCGTTACACCAGAAAATAGTTCCTTCTTCTGTCGTCAGGATCACCGCATCCGGCAGCGACTCTGCGCCGCTGCGAAAGCGTTTGATCAGGCTTCCCAGCTCGCGGCGACGCTTTTTATTACGCATCTGCATCTGGTGCAGGCCGTACAGCAGCGGCTCCCAGCTGCCGCTTCCCGGCGGCGGGGTCATACTGCGGTCCACCCACAGCCACCAGGAGAGACGCAGCAGGTTCCAGAAATGCCAGGCTAACAGCCCGGTGACCGCCGCCAGCAGAAACCACGGCAGATGCCCAAGTAAGGCCCCCAGAAGAAGGGCCGGAATACAGCATAAGATCAGTTCAAAGACGAGCCTTTTCCATGACAGACGTTCCAGCACGCGTCACACTCCTGTCATTATTCAGAAACGGGTCGAGAAACGATAACCCGTGCCGCGGACCGTCTGTACCATGCGATCGTGGCCGCTCAGTTCCAGCGCTTTTCGCAGGCGGCGGATATGTACGTCAACCGTCCGGTCTTCGACATACACGTTAGTTCCCCAGACGTTATTCAGCAACTGCTCGCGGCTGTAAACGCGTTCCGGATGGGTCATAAAGAAGTGCAGGAGTTTAAATTCGGTAGGCCCCATGTCGAGGGGATTTTCGCCGGTCATCACGCGGTGTGACGTTGGGTCAAGGCTGAGGCCCTGCATCTCGATCACCTCTTCCACCGCCATCGGGGAAATACGGCGCATGACGGCCTTAATGCGGGCAACCAGCTCTTTCGGGGAGAAAGGCTTGGTAATGTAATCGTCCGCGCCGGTCTCCAGACCGCGCACGCGATCCTCTTCCTCTCCGCGCGCCGTGAGCATCACCACCGGGATGTCGCGGGTCAGCGCTTCACGCTTCAGATGTTTGATAAACTGCAGTCCGGAGCCGCCGGGCAACATCCAGTCAAGCAGAATCAGATCGGGCCAGGGTTCATTCAGCTGGTTCACCGCGCTGTCATAATCTTCCGCTTCAACCGGCTGGAAGCCATTTTGTTCGAGCACGAAGCACACCATTTCACGAATTGGAGCTTCATCTTCTACGACCAGAATACGTCTCGCCATACTTTGCCCTGTCTTATCTTATTTAAGTTACAAGTTTGTAATGCGGCGCCATTATGCGTCAGATTTATGACAGATTTATGAAAAACAGTACCACTATAAATGGCAAACTGTTGTTTTATTACAGCGGTTATTTTCCTTTCCCTGACAGTTTATAATCGCCCGCATCGTTTTTCGCCACGGATCTCCTATGCGCATACTTCACACCTCGGACTGGCATCTGGGTCAAAATTTTTACAGCAAAAGCCGTGCGGCTGAACATGAAGCGTTCCTGAACTGGCTTCTGGAAACGGCCCAGGCGCACGAGGTGGATGCCATTATTGTGGCGGGTGACATCTTTGATACCGGTTCGCCGCCGAGCTATGCGCGTGAACTGTATAACCGCTTCGTGGTGAACCTGCAGCAGACCGGCTGTCATCTGGTGATTGTCGCCGGTAACCATGACTCCGTCGCCACGCTCAATGAATCCCGCGACATCCTGGCGTTTCTCAATACCACCGTGGTCGCCAGCGCCGGGCACGCGCCGCAGATCCTGAAAAAACGCGACGGGTCGCCGGGCGCGGTACTGTGTCCGATTCCCTTTTTACGTCCGCGGGACATCGTGCAAAGCCAGGCGGGACTATCGGGCGCGGAAAAGCAGCAGCATTTATTGCAGGCCATCACCGACTATTATCACCAGCAGCACGCGGAAGCCTGTGCCCTGCGCGGTGAACAGGCCATTCCGGTCATTGCCACCGGGCACCTCACTACCGTCGGGGCCAGCAAAAGTGACGCGGTCCGCGAGATCTATATCGGTACGCTGGACGCCTTTCCGGCGCAAAACTTCCCGCCCGCGGACTACATCGCACTCGGGCACATTCACCGCGCCCAGGTCATCGGCGGCTGCGAGCATATCCGCTACTGTGGCTCCCCTATTTCGCTCAGCTTCGATGAAACCGGAAAAGCCAAATCCGTGCATCTGGTGAGCTTTGATGAGGGCAAACTCAGCGCCGTCGAGACGCTGGAAGTGCCGGTCACCCAGCCGCTGGCGGTGCTGAAGGGCGATCTGGCTGCCATCACCGCCCAGCTTGAGCAGTGGCGCGGCGCTGAGCTTAACCCGCCCGTCTGGCTGGATATTGAAATCACCACCGATGACTACCTGCACGATATGCAGCGGAAAATTCAGGCGCTGACCGAAGAGTTGCCGGTTGAGGTGCTGCTGGTGCGCCGCAGCCGCGAGCAGCGCGAGAAAATTCTGCTCGGTGCCCAGCGCGAAACGCTTAGCGAATTGCGCGTAGAAGAGGTGTTCGAGCGCCGACTGTCGCAGGAAGAGATCGATGATGCAAAGCGCGTCAGGCTCAACGAGCTGTTCAGCCATACTCTGCACGCCCTCAATGACGAGGAAGAAAACGCATGAAAATTCTGAGCCTGCGCCTGAAAAATCTCAACTCCCTCAAGGGCGAGTGGAAAATTGACTTCACTGCGGAGCCTTTTGCCAGCAACGGCCTGTTTGCCATCACTGGCGCAACCGGCGCGGGTAAAACCACCCTGCTCGATGCCATCTGCCTGGCGCTCTACCACGAAACCCCGCGCCTGAATAAGGTCTCTCAGGCGCAAAACGATCTGATGACGCGCGATACCGCCGAGTGCCTGGCGGAAGTGGAGTTTGAGGTGAAAGGCGTTGCCTATCGCGCATTCTGGAGCCAGAACCGGGCGCGCAACCAGCCGGACGGGAACTTGCAGGCACCGCGCGTGGAGCTGGCCCGCTGCGAGGATGGCAAGATTCTGGCCGATAAGGTGTCGGATAAACTGGAGCAAACCGCGGCGCTCACCGGGCTGGACTACGGCCGTTTTACCCGCTCAATGCTGCTCTCGCAGGGGCAATTTGCCGCCTTCCTCAATGCCAAACCGGCCGACCGCGCAGAACTGCTGGAAGAACTCACCGGCACCGAAATCTACGGCCAGATTTCCGCGATGGTGTTTGAGAAACACAAAGCCGCCCGCAGCGTGCTGGAAAAATGCGAGGCGCAGGCGGCGGGTGTCGTGCTGCTCAGCGAAGAACAACAGCAGCAGTTGCAGCAAAGTTTGCAGGCACTTACTGACGAAGAGAAAACTCTGCTGGCCCAGCAGCAAAGCCAACAGAAAGATTTTCAGTGGCTTACGCGTCATGACGAGCTCGTGCGGGAGCAGCAGCGCGTTGCCGCCCTGCAGCAGCAGGCGCAACAGGCGCAGGCGAACGCGGCGCCGGAACTGGCAAAACTCCAGCTTGCCCAGCCCGCCGCCCAGCTTCGTCCGCTCTGGGAGCATCAGCAGGAGCAAACCGCACGTCTGACGCAAACCCAGCAGCGAATTAACGAAGTAAATACTCGCTTACAGACCAAAACCGCACTGCGCGCGCGGATCCGCAATACCGCCCTGCGTACCCATGAGCGGCTACAGGCCGAACTGACGGCGCTGGGACAGTGGCTGGCGGAGAATGAGCGTTATCGTCTGCTGGGCCAGGAAATTGCCGGCTGGCGCGCCCAGTTCTCACAGCTAAACCGTGACAAAAGTCAGCTCGTCGCGCTTGCTGCGCGGATGACTGAGCTACGTCAGAAGCTGGCTGAGATGCCGGAAAATACGCTGACGCTGACGGCGGATGAGGTCAGCGCGGCCATGGAGCAGCAGTCCCGGTCCCGCACGCTGCGCCAGCAGCTGACGTCGCTGCATGCCCGCTATCAGCCGCTGCAAAAGCGCCTGAGCCAGAACGGTGAAAGCGTGCAGAAAGCCCTGGCGGAGCAGAGCAAGCTCAATGAAACCCTGGCGCTGCGCCGCCAGCAGTACAAAGAGAAACACCAGCACTATCTGGACCTGAAAGCCCTGTGCGAACGCGAAGCGACGATTAAAAATCTGGAAAGCTATCGCTCACAGCTTGAGGCAGGCAAACCCTGCCCGCTGTGCGGCTCCCACGAGCATCCTGCCGTGGAGACCTACCGGTCGCTTGAGCTGACGGATAACCAGCGTCGCCGTGATGTACTCGAAAAAGAGGTCGCCGCGCTTAAGGAGGAAGGCCTGCTGGTGCTGGGACAGGTTAATGCTCTGGCTCAACAGATCCAGCGTGAGACAGACGAAGCGCAGACGCTTTCTCAGGAAGAGCAAGCACTCACTAAAGCGTGGCTGGAGGCGTGCGCGTCTTTGAATATCGCTTTGAATATTCAGGAGGATATCGCGCCATGGATGAACGAGCAGGAACACTACGAGCGCCAGCTTTACCAGCTCAGCCAGCGTCTGAACCTGCAAAACCAGCTGAACGAGCAGGAAGCGCAGGAACGCCAGTATCAGCAGCAGCGCACCGCAACCCGCCAGGCGCTGGAACATACTCTTCTCGCGCTCTCGCTTAGCGTTCCCGAAGAGGGCAATGAGGCCGACTGGCTGCACGCCCGCGAAGCGGAATTTGCCCACTGGCAGGAGAAGCAAACGCAGCACGGCGTGCTTCAGGAACGCATGAGCGCGCTGAAGCCGCTGCTCGACACGCTTCCGGCAACACACGGCGAAGAGGCTGAGCCGGCCATTCCTGATGACTGGCGCGACATCCACAATGAATGCGTGTCGCTGCAAAGCCAGCTCGCCGCCCTGCAGCAGCAGGAGGCGCTGGAGCGCGAGCGCCTGCAGCAATCGCAGACGCAGTTCACCGCAGCGCTCTCCGCAAGCTGTTTTGCCGATCGGGATGCGTTCCTTGCCGCGCTGCTGGATGACGATGCTATTCGCCGCCTCGAACAGCTGAAACAGTCGCTGGAAAACCAGATACAGCAGGCCGCGGCCCTTTCCGGCCAGGCTAATCAGCAGCTGCAGGCGCACCTTGCGCTGCGCCCGGAAGAACTTGACGCGGATGCGTCTACCCTGCAAAGCCAGCTGCAGCAGCTGGCGCAACGGCTTCGTGAGAACACCACGCATCAGGGCGAGATCCGCCAGCAGCTTAAGCAGGACAGCGATAACCGCCAGCATCAGCAGGCGTTAATGCTGCAAATTGAAGAGGCTGCGCGCCAGGCCGACGACTGGGGCTATCTCAACGCGCTGATCGGCTCCAGCTCCGGCGACAAATTCCGCAAGTTCGCTCAGGGGCTGACGCTGGATAACCTGGTCTGGCTCGCAAACCAGCAGCTTAACCGCCTGCACGGCCGTTATCTCCTACAGCGTAAGGCCAGCGAGGCGCTGGAGCTGGAAGTGGTCGACACCTGGCAGGCCGATGCGGTGCGCGATACGCGCACGCTCTCCGGCGGCGAGAGCTTCCTGGTGAGCCTTGCGCTGGCGTTAGCGCTTTCTGACCTGGTCAGTCACAAAACGCGGATTGATTCCCTGTTCCTGGATGAGGGATTCGGCACGCTCGACAGTGAAACGCTGGATACCGCGCTGGATGCGCTCGACGCGCTGAACGCCACCGGGAAAACCATCGGGGTGATTAGCCACGTCGAGGCGATGAAAGAGCGCATTCCGGTGCAGATCAAGGTGAAGAAGATCAACGGACTGGGGTATAGCAGGCTGGACAGGGAGTTTGCGGTGGGGTGAGTGTTGGGTCGATTCGGTCTGGTGCCCTCTCCCTGGCCCTCTAAACATCAAAAACGGCAACGCAAGTTGCCGTTTTGCGTTTACTCCGGCCATAACCACGCCGCGCCGCGCACGCCGCTGGAATCGCCGTGGACGGCTTTGCGGATCGGGGTTTCGCACTCGCCGCCGAAGACCCACTGTTTCACCAGATTTGGTACCGTGGCGTACAGCCGGTCAACGTTGCTCATGCCACCGCCGAGCACAATCACGTCCGGATCGAGAATGTTCACTACGTGCGCCAGCGATTTCGCCAGACGCATTTCGTAGCGGCTAAGCGCCAGTTCGGCCACCGGATCCTGTTCTTCCACCAAACGCATTATCTCGTTCCCCTTGAGCGGCTGGCCGCTCAGGCGGTGGTAGTCGGTTGCAAAACCGGTGCCGGAGATAAAGGTCTCGATACAGCCCTGCTTGCCGCAGTAGCACGGGACTTCAGCGCGGTATTTAAGCTCGTCTTCATCCATCCACGGCAGCGGGTTGTGCCCCCACTCACCCGCCGTGCCGTTGCCGCCGATATGTGAACGTCCGCCAAAGGCCACGCCCGCGCCGCAGCCGGTACCGATAATCACCGCAAACACGGTCTGCGCTCCTGCGGCTGCACCATCAACGGCCTCTGAGACCGCCAGGCAGTTTGCGTCATTCGCCAGACGCACTTCCCGGTTCAGACGCTGGCTCAAATCCTTATCAAACGGCTGACCGTTGAGCCAGGTAGAGTTGGCGTTTTTCACCACACCCGTATAAGGCGAAATGGAGCCGGGGATCCCCATCCCGACCGTGCCCCTCTCGCCCGTCGCCTGCTCGGCCATATCAACCAGCCGGGCAATCGTCTCGATCATCTGGTGATAATCATCGCGCGGCGTCGGCAGACGATGGCGGAACAGCTGTTCCCCCTGCTCACTTAATGCGATGACTTCTGTTTTGGTGCCGCCCAAATCAATCCCAATACGCACAAGACTCTCCTCATTATTTTGATTATCAACAGAGTAGAAGCACGCTTCCCGATTAGCAATGCAAGCGATGCGACAATTCGTTATCATGCCCGCTGATTTAACGACAAGGCCGTGGAAATTATCATGCTGTGGTTCAAAAATTTGATGGTTTACCGTCTCAGCCGCGACGTTTCGCTGCGCGCAGAAGAGATGGAAAAACAGTTAGCCGCTTATAGCTTTTCCCCTTGCGGTAGCCAGGATATGGCGAAAACCGGTTGGGTTCCGCCAATGGGTTCGCAAAGCGATGCACTGACCCACGCCAGCAGCACGGGTCAAATCATCGTCTGCGCCCGCAAAGAAGAGAAAATTCTGCCCACGCCGGTAGTTAAGCAGGCGCTTGAAGCAAAAATTTTCAAGCTGGAAGCCGAGCAGGGCCGCAAGCTGAAAAAAACCGAAAAAGATTCGCTGAAGGATGAAGTGCTGCACTCTCTGCTGCCGCGCGCCTTCAGCCGCTTCAGCCAGACGATGATGTGGATCGATACCGTTAACGGGCTGATCATGGTGGACTGCGCCAGTGCCAAAAAAGCGGAAGATACGCTGGCCCTGCTGCGTAAAAGCATCGGCTCTTTACCGGTCGTACCGCTGGCGCTGGAAACGCCGATTGAGCTGACCCTGACCGAGTGGGTCCGCAGCGGTACCGCGGCGCAAGGTTTCCAGATCCTGGACGAAGCCGAGCTGAAAGCCCTGCTGGAAGATGGCGGCGTGATCCGTGCGAAAAAGCAGGATCTGGTGAGCGACGAGATCGCCGTACACATTGAAGCGGGCAAAGTGGTCACCAAACTGGCGCTCGACTGGCAGCAGCGCATTCAGTTCGTGATGTGCGACGACGGTTCCGTGAAGCGTCTGAAGTTCTGCGACGAGCTGCGCGATCAAAACGAAGATATCGACCGGGAAGATTACGCCCAGCGCTTTGACGCGGACTTTATCCTGATGACCGGCGAACTGGCCGCGTTAATTCAGAATCTGGTGGAAGGTCTCGGCGGCGAAGCGCAGAGATAATTTCCCCTCACCCTGATCCTCTCCCCTAAGGGGAGAGGAAAGACGATTATTTCAGGTAGCGGCACAGATAAGAGGTCGGTTCAGCGACCTGCAAATGAAATTCGCTGTGGCCAGGGACGTTGAAAACTTGCCCGGCAGCGTAAACTTTCCATTCCGTTTCACCCGGCAGTAAGACGTTCAGCGCGCCGCTGACCACCGTCATCTCTTCCGCTTCCGCCGTGCCAAAGGTGTATTCCCCTTCAGCCATAACGCCCACACTGGCGCGGCCAGTGCTGCTGCTGGTAAAACCGATGGATTTCACTTTACCGGAAAAGTATTCGTTACTTTGAAGCATGAACTGGCCCTTATATTCAGAGATAAAAATTCACTATAGGGGCCATGCTCATCACCTGTCACGCAAAATCATTACGTCAGAAGTTCTGAGGCCAGGCGAGCCATCAGAACGTTGGATAACAGCACCGGCACGTCCAGCGCCTTTTGCAGTAAATCCCGGTGATGCTGGTGAAAACCAAGACAGTCCAGAATCAATACATCCGCCCCTCTCTCCAGCAGCTCCTTCCCGGCAGCAATGAGTTTAGCCTCGCTGTCCCAGAAGGGGTTTGCCAGCGCATACAGGGGCGTTTTTTCGAGCACGTGCCACTTTGCTTCCTGGTTGTCCATAAGCTCCTCGATGGGCACAATGACCCCCACCTGATGCCCGTCAACAATGGAGGCTACCAGCGGAGGAATAATGCGCATCGGCTCAAGCAAAATCGCATTGCGCGCGATGAGTCCCTTAATGGGGGCGGTGCTCATCAGCAAAATAACGTCATATTGCTGATTATCGAGTACTTCTATTACTGCCTGCAGCGAACGCTCAATTTTCTGCCGAGAAACATGCGCCAGTTTACCGTCGCTTAATAACGTCGCCAGGGGATCCTCCCCCGCCTCTACAGCGTAGTCTTCCATGACCTCTTCCCGGCTCATCTTACCCAGCAGGCTGAGATGCGTGATCTGTTGTTCAGATACATGCTCGGTTAAGAGCGGTAACACTTCGCTTACAGGGACCACACCAATGGTGAGGATCGCCAACGTTGCCTTCATCTTCTTCGCCTTCCATCACTACAAAAACGTAAACACAGGTACAGGCTCTCTACGCTGTACAGTTCGTTTTTTCAACAAAACAGCACCAAGCGTAGCAGGCGATCTCTGCCCCGAAATGTAAAGATCGCCTGCCGGTAACGGAGCTACCTGTAATAACTAAATATTAACTCCTGCTTAACATTTGCGATGAGTAAAAAGTGTGATTCAGGCACGGTATTGGAGCGTTTAGGAAAACATTCACGACTTTTCGGGATCTTCGTAGCGCCGCTTGGCATCCAGCGCTTCCTGTTCAGTCTCATGTTCACTGATCAGCGAGTCCGGTTTGGGGTGATCGGCACGCAGCTGGTACCAGGTGACGGTCTGGTCGCCATTGCCTTTTTCAACGGTAACAATACGTGCTTCGCGCGGATAGGGAGGTCTGGTTGGCATAGCTCATCCTTTTTTTATGTCTGAGCTATCAGTATAGACGGCGGTTAGCTGGCACACGCCAGACGCAGGGCGGTAATAATCTGAATTACCACATCTTCCGGGGCCGCAGAGGCATCCACGACATGGTGTGCCGCTTCACGGTAGAGGGCATCACGCTCGGCCAGCACTTCGCTCACCTCTTCGCTGAGCGGTCGTGACGTCAGCGCCGGGCGTTGTCCCTCTTCAGGAAATGCTTCAAGTCGCCCTACCAGAGCCGCCACCGGCGCGCAGAGATAGATCACAATGCCTTTTTCGCGCATAAAGTGACGATTACATTCGGCCAGAACAATACCGCCTCCCGTCGCAATGACGGCTGACGGCGTGGTGACCGCTTTCAGCGCGGCCGTTTCGCGGGCGCGAAAGCTTTCCCATCCCTCTTGCTCCACGATGTCTGCGATGGTTTTGCCGGCCTCGGTCTGCAGCCAGTGGTCGGTATCAACAAACTGACGATGACATGCGCGTGCCAGTTCCACGCCAACGGTGGTTTTCCCACAGCCGCGGGGGCCAACTAAAAAGATGGGTTGGGTCATAGCCAGGTGTTCCCCTTGATGCCGAATGGCTGAAGAGTGTAAAGAAATAATTGCAGAAGATGTGTCGAATACTTTACTGCAAAGCGGTACGGGATGACAACCCTGTGGAGGCCACACTGTACCACATATTGACAATAATTATCATTACGCCGTACGGCGCTTCACTTCCAGCAGCCATTTATCCAGTTCGGCAGCAAACTGCTGGCGATCGCGCTGGGACAGGCTGTCCGGTCCACCGGTCTGCACGCCGCTGGCCCGCATCGTATCCATAAAATCACGCATAGTGAGTTTTTCCCGGATGGTTGAAGGCGAATAACGCTCGCCGCGCGGATTGAGCGCCGCCGCCCCTTTCTCCAGCACTTCCGCCGCCAGCGGAATATCGGCGGTGATGACCAGATCTTCCGCGCTGCACAGACGAACAATTTCATTATCTGCCACGTCGAACCCGGCCGGCACGCGGAGGGAGCGAATGAACCGCGAAGGCGGGACGCGAATATTCTGGTTCGCCACCAGCGTCAGCGGCATCTGAACGCGCTCGGCGGCGCGGAATAAAATCTCTTTAATCACATTCGGACACGCGTCCGCATCAACCCAAATCGCCATGTTGTCTCCCCATAATGACTCTGCCGACTATTGTCGCCTGCATTTCGTTGTTAAGCTATCAATCAGAGAAAACAACGCATAATGACGGAGAATCATGATGGACAAGAAAATCGGGTTTATCGGCTGCGGTAACATGGGCAAAGCCATCCTGGGCGGCCTGATCGCCAGCGGGCAGGTTCTGCCGGGTCAGATTTGGGTTTATACCCCGTCACCGGATAACGTCGCCGCGTTGCGCGATCAATACGGGATCAACGCCGCCGAAAGCGCGCAGGAGGTGGCCCAGGTTGCCGATATCGTCTTTGGTGCCGTTAAGCCGAACATCATGATCAAAGTGTTAAGCGACATCACCTCCAGCCTGAATAAAGAGACGCTGGTCGTGTCGATTGCCGCAGGCGTGACGCTCGATCAGCTGGCGCGCGCGCTGGGCCACGATCGTAAAATCGTCCGCGCGATGCCGAATACCCCCTCACTGGTCAACGCCGGTATGACCTCCGTCACCCCTAACGCGCTGGTGACTTCAGAAGAGGTGGCGGACGTGCTAAACATTTTCCGCTGCTTCGGCGAGGCGGAAGTGATTGCAGAATCCATGATCCATCCAGTAGTCGGCGTGAGCGGTTCAGCCCCCGCGTACGTTTTCATGTTTTTAGAAGCGATGGCGGACGCCGCCGTGCTTGGCGGTATGCCGCGCGCGCAGGCGTATAAATTCGCCGCGCAGGCAGTGATGGGCTCCGCCAAAATGGTGCTGGAGACCGGTAAACACCCGGGTGAACTGAAGGATATGGTCTGCTCCCCGGCCGGTACCACCATCGAAGCGGTGCGGGTGCTGGAAGAACGCGGGTTCCGTTCTGCGGTTATCGAAGCGATGGCAAAATGCATGGAAAAATCAGAGAAGCTGAGTAAATCCTGATGTCTGGCCGGGCGTCAGGCGGCCACTTCGGTGCGGCCGCGCCCGGCATTTTTCGCCTTATACAGCGCCACATCTGCCGCCTTCAACCATTCCCGATAGTGTACAAACTGCGGCCCCCAGGGGGCCACGCCCACGCTGATGCGCAGAGGCTCCTTCGGCGCGCAGGGTAACGACAGCGTTTCCAGCCGCGCGTGAACCCGCGACATGACGGCGATGGCGCTTTCAGCGGCCGTCTGGGACATAATCACCGCGAACTCATCCCCGCCAAACCGGCCTATCGCATCGCCTGACCGTACCGACATCTGAAGCTGGCGGGTAATGGCCACGATGGCCTTGTCGCCTGCGTCGTGCCCCCAGGTATCGTTGATGTTTTTAAAGTGGTCGATATCAATCAGCAATATCGTGGCGGTGCAGTGGCTCCGGCGACAGTGCTCAAATTCATTGCGCAGCAGCATTTCCCAATGTCGGCGGTTAAAGACCCCGGTCATACCGTCACGGGTGCTCATCATTTCCAGCCGCCGCTTATGTTCCGCCAGCCTGACGGCCGTTCGATGGCTAAGCCAGGCAAACAGCATGGGATAAAGCATAAGGACAGGAAGCGTTAAGCCCCACTCCAGCGCCCCCGGATTAAAGGGCTGCGCTCTGCCAGCAAGCGGTAACGTAAGCAGCGCAGTAAGCAGGGTGAGCACGATCCCCGCGATAAAAAGGCGGCAGCCGCCAGAGCCCATCATATTCATCCCCACCATCATCACCAGCGCCGCTGTGGGTAATACATACATCCCCATCACGCCGATCCAGACCCCGGCGATAACGGCATCCATCTTGAGGTTAAAAATTTCCTGCTGATGAGGTGAAGCGGCGCGGCAGGATAACTGCCAGGCAAAGTGCGGCCAGATGAATGCCCACCCCACCAGCAACAACCACCAGCCGCCGGGTAAAAAATGGCTGACCAGAATTTCCGCCACCGGGACAAACATCGCCGCCAGACCGACAACGCGCGCCAGCCGGGCTCGCCTGGCAAACTGGATGCCGGTACGGTGAGGGTCATCCTGAGAAAGGGTTAAACTCCACTCTTCCCGAATGCGCTTTTTGTAGTAATAAATGTCATCATTCATCATTTTTGGGAATATTCTGAAACATTTTCCCAAATTATAGAGAGGGGGACTGCGGGGAAAGTATGAAATTTCGGGTGAGCCGCCGGAGCCGCTCACCCGTTAGAACTACACTTTTTTCTTCAGGCAGGCACTCATGAACTTGCTGCGATCGTCGCCCTTGAGGGACTGTTCGGTTGCTTTCGCATTACACTCGCGCATTTTTTGCTGCTGCGGCGTCAGGCTTTTTTCGCCGGGTTTCGCGGCGCCGTTTTTCAGGCAGTCGCTCATGTAGGTTTTACGTGCATCCCCCTTCAGACTCTGGGACGTCGCCTGTTGATTACAGGTGGTCATGCGTTGCTGTTGCGGCGTTAATGTTTTTTCTTCCGCGTTCGCCGAGGAGATCAGGAACAGGCCGGAGAGCAGAGTAACCAGTAATGTTGTTTTCATTGCACCATCCTTTTGTGAACATTCTCTGTAAGTCTGGTTCGTGACAGGAAAAAAACCACCCGGCAGATGTGATTTCCGCCGGGAATTTATCATTTCAGTTCCAGCGCGCAGGAATTGACGGTATCAGCATAAATGGCAGGGGTAATTAACAGGGAATGTAACGCGCTAAAAAGCGCGCTCTGTTTCAATTTATTTTCTTCATGTACAAATACAAAAATAAAACAGAGCGACTCCAGGCATCCTGCATGACAATCCTATGACATGTCAGTAACGGCTTAACTGCGCGGATGCCTCAACAGCTTCTTTACGTATTGCTGCAGCAACTCGGCATCTTGTGGCGGAACCTGCGTATCGGGCCGCGCCTTATCCAGCGCTCCTTCAATGCTTTCAATTAACGCCTGCTGATCCGATGTTGCCATCTGCCGCAGCAGCGCGGTGACAACTATTTCCAGCGCTTCGACCTGGGCGACCAGCTCTTTCGACTCCTCTTCCTTTTGTGCAAGCTTAACCAGCAACTCAGCAATGAGATTTTTCATCGTGCTATTTCCTTATGGGATTTCCTCTGAAATTAACACCAGGAATGAAATATGCAAAGCGGAGAAAAGTATTATCTTATGCAAAAGTGACATTGCCGCCAAATTAGCGCAGCGATCTTTTCAGCGAAACGTTTTTCTATAAAAAAAACGCCGCATTTTGTTATATAAAAATGCGGCTACCATAATAATATATAATACATCAGCGAAAAGGTTATTTCGCTGATTTCGCTTCCGCTATTTGTCTGCGGCGACGCAGGGCAATAGCCAGCTGGATAATATTGATTAAAACGACAATCGCCGTCGCGGCAAATACCCAGCGAAAACCCGCCATTGCAGAAACGGACGCACCAATAAGCGGACCGGCGACGTTGCCTAAATACATAAACGACTGGTTATAGCCAAAAATACGCCCCGTGACCTGGTCGCTGGAATATTTGACCAGCAATGTCTGTACGGCGGGCAACATAGCGCCATCCGCAAAGCCGAGTAAAAACCGCAGCACGCCCAGCTGAAGCGGAGAGGTAACAAACGACATGGCGAAAAAGAGCACCACCGCAAATATCAGCGTCGCCATCAGGATGCGCGCCGTGCCGATCCTGTCGCCCAGTTTTCCCAGACGCGGGGCAGAGATCAGCGCGGAGACGCCCGGCACGGCGGCAATCATGCCGCTGAGAAAGGCGATATTGTTGCTGTCCGGCTCCATCGACTTGATAAACAGCGCCAGAATCGGGCCGACCGAACCGTTGCAGAGCTGGATCACCATGGTGGTGACAAACAGGCTAATCACGAGTCCCGGGTATGGCAGCGAGGCGAAGACGGCCTTGCCGCTCAGGCGCTCAGATTTACTGATAACGGGGCGGCCCCCCTCTTTGATAAGAAAGAGCGTAACCAGAAAGCTGATCACCAGCAGGATTGCGGTGATGATGAATACCGCGCGCAGACCGACATGGTCAGCCAGAAAGCCTCCCAGCAGCGGGCCGCCGATAACGCCGCTGATCTGGGCGGTGGAGAGCGTACTCAGCGCCCAGCCGCTGCGCTCGCGCGGCACCTGAGAGGCAACCAGCGCCATGGCGTTGGGAATATACCCGGACGTCAGCCCCATCACCGCCCGCAGGAAAAACAGCTGCCAGACGTTGGTGGCGAAGGCCTGGAGCAGAATAGCAATCGCCATCCCGAGGGAGGCGCGCAGCAGCATCAGCTTGCGCCCTTTCCTATCCGCCAGACTGCCCCACATCGGTGACACAATGGCGGAGACCAGAAACGTGACGCTGAACGTCAGCCCGGACCACATGGACAGCGCTTCGTGGGAGCTGACCCCCAGCTGTGACACGTACAGCGGCAGGAACGGCAGGATCTGGCTGATGGCAAGCCCGGTGAAGAAGCAGCCGAACCAGACCGAGATGAGATTAACTTTCCAGGATTCCATACAGAAATAGTCTTCATTTTTAGGCGAATTCGCCGTCAGATTAGCAAGTTACGCGCCTTAACGTCGCACCAGAGATGCGGCCTCGCTGACTTTGGTGTTTTATCTTCCCAGTCATCATATTTGTGAAATAAGTCACAATTCATCCATTTTCTGGCGGAAGATTATGCTTCAGCGGCAGAGACCAAAGCCGCGCATTCCCAGATGAAAATGGCTGGCGTGCGCCGCGTTATATTCCGGCCCAAGACCGTTTCCGTAGTAACCGCAGCTTGCCGCCAGCAGAGCCTTCAGCCATGGCTGCATTTTTGCCGATTTCCAGCCGTTAAGTACCGTAACGCGCTCTCCGTTCGCCAGCCGAAAAGCGGCGATATCCAGCGCCTCTGCCGTGGCATGCTCGCTGCGCCGCGCATCGGGCCGGTGGTAGATATTGCGGCAGGCAAAGCTGCCGAGGTGCTCAATGCGCGTCAGTTCACTGCCGGTAAAGCGTTTAGTCAGGGGCCGGGCCTGCTGGCTGACAAACAGGGCTGAGCTGAGCGCCAGCGGACAGCTGGCAAGAAAACTGCCGTTCAGGCTCACCGGGCCAAAGTCACGCACGCGCACGACGTTGTTCAGCGGGCATTCCCCGCCGCTGTCAGCGACCGCCTGCGTGCGGATCAGGTTTTTTTGATTAGCCTGCGCTAACAGACTCGCGCAGGCTTCGGGCGTTAAGCGCCGTAGCTTATACTGGGTAATACGGCCAGGCGGGTCGTCCAGGTTCAGCGGCGTGAAAGGGTTGTAGTAAGACGGCAGCCAGCGATAGCCCGCCATTGCGATTGCCCCAAGGATGAAAATGGTCAGCAGCGTTTTTCCTTTCACTCTCCCCCCTCACTGTTCCCCAAAACATTATGGCAGAAGGCCGCGAAACCCGCAGGGCATCGTGGTATGTTATTGGCTTTTCGTCAGACTGGAAGAGAGTGAGATGGCAAAGCAGCGCGTAGGTATTGTCTTTGGGGGAAAATCAGCGGAGCACGAGGTTTCATTGCAATCGGCTAAAAATATCGTCGATGCGATCGATAAAAGCCGTTTCGACGTGGTGCTGTTGGGCATTGATAAACAGGGCCAGTGGCATGTTAACGATGCCAGCCAGTATCTGCTGAATGCCCACGATCCGGCACACATCGCCCTTAATCCTTCGGAAATTAGCGTCGCCACCGTACCCGGCGTCGTGAAGGGTCAGCTCATCGACGCCGGCAACGCGCAGGCTCTCGCCCAGATCGACGTGGTCTTCCCCATCGTGCACGGCACCCTCGGCGAAGACGGTTCCCTGCAGGGAATGTTACGCATGGCCAACCTGCCGTTCGTGGGCTCGGATGTGCTGGGCTCCGCCGCCTGCATGGACAAAGACGTCACCAAACGCCTGCTGCGCGATGCCGGGCTGAATATCGCGCCGTTCGTGACGCTCACCCGCGCCAACCGCGACAAACACAGCTTCGCGCAAATTAGCGCTGAACTGGGTCTGCCGCTGTTTGTGAAGCCAGCCAACCAGGGCTCCTCCGTGGGCGTCAGCAAAGTCACCACCGAAGCAGAGTTCACGCAAGCCGTCCGTCTGGCGTTTGAGTTCGACCATAAAGTGGTGGTTGAGCAGGGGATCAAAGGCCGCGAAATTGAGTGCGCGGTGCTGGGCAACGATTTCCCACAGGCCAGCACCTGCGGTGAAGTGGTCTTAAACAGCGACTTCTACTCGTACGACACCAAATACATTGATGATAAAGGCGCCCAGGTTGTTGTTCCTGCGGATATCGATCCGGCCATTAACGATAAGATCCGGGCGATCGCCATTCAGGCCTATCAGACACTCGGCTGCAGCGGCATGGCGCGCGTGGACGTGTTCCTGACGACGCCGGAGAACGAGGTGGTGATCAATGAAATCAACACGCTGCCGGGTTTCACCAATATCAGCATGTATCCAAAACTGTGGCAGGCCAGCGGGCTTGGCTACTCTGAGCTGATCACCCGCCTGATCGAGCTGGCGCTGGAGCGTCATGCCGCCGACAGCGCCCTGAAAAGTTCCGTTAACGGCTAATCGGCACCCTTAGCCGTCTCCTCCGCTGTCGTCTCTTCCGGACGGCGGCGGATTATCAGCCCTGCCAGCCAGAAACTGATTACCCAGGTCACCAGGCCCACGGCATAGGTTTGCCAGCCTTTTGCTTCAAATCCCAACAGCCCCACGACGCCGTTAAGAATAAAGATCAGCCCGATAGCAAAGGCGTAGTAGTGCCAGTCACGGCGAAGTTTGGACGTGAGCTTCATAACAACTCCGGCAGGAAAAAAAGACATCCTCTCACAGTTTCACCGCCAGGTCTGTGGCAGATGCGGAAATTCTGAAATGCGGTGCAGTTTCATTTAAGTTAACAAATTGTGACATGCTGCAGAAATCAACAATCCAGGAGAAATCCTGAGCGAAAATTACCACGATTCTGATATTGACAAATGCGATGACCTGTCAAACTCACCCCGTAAGACGCGTATTAAAACAGAGTGATATTTCGGGAGGTCAACATGGCTGACTTTACATTGTCGAAACCGATTTTTGGCGGCAAACCAAAAACCTCCACGGCGGGTAATATCGCGTATGCCCTGTTTGTCCTGTTCTGCTTCTGGGCTGGCTCCCAGCTGCTTAATATGCTGGTGCACGCGCCGGGCGTTTATGAACACCTGATGCAGGTGCAGGATAACGGACGCCCGCGGGTTGAAATCGGGTTTGGCGTGAGCACGCTGTTTGGCCTCGTTCCCTTCCTCGCGGGGTGTATGATTTTAGGCGTTGTCGCGCTCGTCCTGCGCTTTCGTCGTCGCCATTAAAGCCCCATACAGCGAGCCCGGCGATCGTCCACGCGTTTTGCGAACCATGCGGTGGTCAGGTTACGCGTGATCTTCGGGCTTTCCAGCTGAATCCCCGGCAGAATTGCCCTCGGCAACGTTTTCCCACTCTTCTTATCGGCAAGCGCAAACACTTTCTTGTAGAGATCCGTTTTCTCAAATGCCAGGCTGTCGCCTTTCTCAAGCTGACGGCGAATGTCGCTGTTGCTCATATCAAGCGTTGTCGATAATTTCCGGATCGCCCGCTCGGTGCTTCCCGCCTCGCTGCTGCCGTAGGCGATAAGATCGCCGTCCAGCGCCAGCTTGACGCCGCTTGCGCGGCTAACCGCGCTCTGAAACGCCGCGTTACGGCTGGCATACCAGCCCGCGTTAAAGTCTGCAAAGCGGTACAAGGGCTCGCTGTAGTTCGCCGGATAGTTCAGCAGATGATACGTGCCGAACCACAGCCCGCCGCGCAGGGAGAAGACCTCCTGACGCACCGTACCGTCAATTTCCCACGGGTAGCCGTCGGTATGCTTCTCGGCAAACGCAATGCTCACCTGCATCGGGCCGCCGGTGTGAACCGGGTTCAGTGAGCCAAACAGTTTCTGCCCCATCGGCACCATGTTAATGAAATCATCAAAGATGGCGCTGAGCTGTTTTTCGGTTTTCACCGTGTCCAGCCGCTCGCTGTAGCTTTTGCCGTTTGGCGAGGTGATTTTCAGCGCGGTATGCACGAGGAATACCGGGATATGCATCGATTCCGCGCGGCGGTCGATCTCTTTCCAGGCAATTTTGTTGAGACCCGGCACCACCGGGTCTGACTGGTACATCGACTCCTGCTGCGCCACCGCCAGCACCGAGCAGATATTCTCCTCGGTTGGGGCAATCTTCTGGCTTTCAAAGGTTTTTGCCAGCGCATCCGCCCACGCATTGCGATCCTTCACGCTGGCGGGCATTTTTTGCCGCACAACGCTTGCGACATCCACGGGCTTCTCGCCCTTTTTAAGCGGAGCGGCCCCTTTTTCGGCACAGCCTGCCAGAACGAGGGCAGCCAGCAAGGACAGCGGTAACGCACGCGGTACGGCAAAAGACATAGCAACTCCCTGTATTAGCTAAATGTGTTGGTGACTTCCTGCAGGTCCCGATCGTCCAGCTCATGTTCAAAGCTGCGCAGACGTTTGTAGATGGACATCAGCTCCACCAGCGTGGTCCAGGAGTTGATCAGATACTGGAACGAGTTTCTGACCTGATCGAACACGTTGGTAATCTGGGTCAGTAAGCCCAGCGTGATTGTTCCCGCAACAATAGACGGGAACAACAGGAATAGTCCAAAAACAGTATCGACCTGCAGATAGAAAATACGGGCAATATTGAAATACATGTAGTGGAAATAGAGCCGGAAATAGTTGAAACGGACGTTGCGGAACAGCTCTTTTATCGTCGGGGGCGCAGCGCGCGTTGGGTCGTCCTCTCCGTAGACCAGCTCCTTACGATAGGCCGCTTCCACACGCTGATTCTTAAACTCTAAGCCCGGCAGCTTAATCCCGACGACGGCAAGCAGGCCTGTGCCCATAAGCGACCAAATCAGCGCCGGGATGAGCAGGCCGTACGGTAAATGTCCGACAATCGGCAATGCTGAAATATGCGGAGAAAGCGCGACCAGAATCGGTAAGAACGCAAACAGTTTCAGGATGGCATTAAGCAGGCTGACGCCCATATCCTCAAGCGTTGACGCAAAACGCATGGTGTCTTCCTGAACACGCTGAGCAGCACCTTCAATATGGCGCAGACGCTCCCAGTGGGTCATGTAGAATTCGTTCATCGCCGTACGCCAGCGGAAGACGTAATGGCTGACGAAGAAATTATTCAGCACCGCCACGGTGACAGCGATCATGGCAATGCCCATAAAAATTTTTAACTGATTATAAAGCTCGCCAATTGGCACCCTGTTAGGGGCGCTAAGCGCTTTCTGGATGAGATCGTAGAACGGGGCATACCACGCGTTAATGGCTACGCTCACTTCGACCAGAAACCAGGTGACAAAAATAATCAGCGACGTTCCGAGAATGGACCACGTCTGCCAGCGATGAGGGGAATAATTAAACCAGAACAGCGCAAACAGCCCGACGCACAGCGCGTAATAGGCATAAAACAGCAGATAGCTGAACGACCAGAAGCGCGCCGCGCTAATCGGCACCTCGCCTGTCGCCCCCACGATGCGTGTCAGCCATGCACCGCCGCCCGCCAGCCAGAACACGACTGCGATCAGTGCCCAAATAAATGCCGACAGGAAAAAAGGCCCCGGCTTTGGGAAAAAAGACTTAAACATGATACTTCCTTCTTGTTGTTATGGTTGTTGCTGTGCTCAACACATTACCACACGAATACCTTGCCCGAGCCGGACCCCGGCTCGGGCAAAAAGGTCAGACCCGTGGGTTGATTATTAGTTCGCTTTCCAGTTTTCGAGAATTGTTTCGGTGCGTTTCACCGCGACAGGGTTCGCCGGCGCAATGAAGTTTCGCCAGACGTCGTTGTGGTGGTGAATCAGGATCTGTGCTTCAGCAGCCGGGCGGTTGGCGGTGGTGTGGGCATCTTCCGCCACGGTAATGTGGTAACCCCGGCTGACGCCATTCTTGACCGTGGCGTCAACGCAGTAATCGGTGGCGCAGCCGCAGATGACAAACTCGCGAATGCCCTGCGCGCGTAACAGTGCCTCAAGCCCGGTGTTATAGAAGGCATCGCAGGCGGTTTTGGTCACGTACAGCGCACCAGCAGGTTGATGGAGTTCAGGCAGCAACGCAAACCCGTCACTTCCCTCTTCCAGCCCCCCGGCCTCGGCATGCTGAATAAAAATCACCGTGTCGGCAGCCTGCGTAAGCTGGTTGATCAGAGAGACACACGTCTCGCGCTGATGACGCGGGGTTTCAAACACCCCGTTCTGCATATCAACCACCATTACCACACGCTTTTCAGACATACCGTTCTCCGCAAGATTGAGTAACACTGGTGCCTATCATAAGCCCGATGTCACAAAATGGGAGAGCGCTCGCAGGGAAATTCTTCATATTTACCCATGGTTACGTTTTTCTCGCTATGGTTATGCTATTCGGGGCATTGCACGGTGCCGATTAGTAGTATAAATACCCATTACTTTCCTCATTCACTTCATGGATGCTTTTCGTTGAAACGTTGTCTGCTCTCTTTTGCCGCGCTGTGTGCGGTGAGCTTCTCCACCGCCCAGGCAGCCCAGCCGCTGACGGCGCCCGTTTTGGCTTCCGATATTGCCGATCGCTACGCGAACCTTATCTATTACGGCAGCGGCGCGACCGGGATGGCAATGGTGGTCATCGACGGCAACCAGCGCGTTTTCCGCAGCTTTGGTGAAACGCGTCCAGGTAATAACGTTCGTCCGCAGCTGGATTCCGTTGTGCGCGTCGCGTCCTTAACCAAGCTGATGACCAGCGAAATGCTGGTGAAGCTGCTCGACCAGGGCGTGGTAAAACTCGACGATCCGCTCAGCAAATACGCCCCGCCGGGTGCCCGCGTGCCGACGTATCAGGGCACGCCAATTCGCCTGGTGAACCTCGCGACGCACACCAGCGCTCTGCCGCGCGAGCAGCCGGGCGGCGCGGCGCACCGCGACGTTTTTGTCTGGCCAACGCGCCAACAGCGCTGGAACTACCTGAGCACCGCCACGCTGAAATCCGCGCCGGGCTCGCAGGCCTCTTACTCGAACCTGGCGTTCGATCTGCTGGCGGATGCGCTTTCAACGGCGGCGGGCAAACCTTACCCGCAGCTTTTTGAAGAGCAGATCACGCGTCCGCTGGGCATGAAAGACACCACCTTTACCCCTTCCCCGGACCAGTGCAAACGCCTGATGGTGGCAGAGAAAGGCGCAAGCCCCTGTAACAACACGCTGGCGGCCGTGGGCAGCGGCGGGGTCTATTCCACCCCTGGCGACATGATGCGCTGGATGCAGCAGTTCCTTTCTTCGGATTTTTACTCCCGCAGCAGCCAGGCCGATCGTATGCAGACTCTTATCTATCAGCGTACTCAGCTGCATCGCGTCATCGGGATGGACGTGCCGGGTAAAGCCGATGCGCTCGGCCTGGGCTGGGTCTATATGGCACCGAAAAATGGTCGTCCGGGCATCATTCAGAAAACCGGCGGCGGCGGCGGATTCATTACCTACATGGCAATGATTCCGCAGTCCAACGTGGGCGCGTTTGTGGTAGTCACCCGTTCTCCGAACACGCGCTTCGTTAATATGAGTGACGGCATCAATAACCTGGTGACCGAACTGAGCGCCAATAAAGCCCAGGTGCTTACTGCGTCTAACTGATCTTAATATTCCGTGGGCAAGCGGTTGATGCTGACCAGCTTGCCCCGGCTCATATTGATGTAGTTCCCCTGACGCAGCGCAGCCAGGACTTCTGCAACGACCGAACGTGAAATACGTGTACTACGCTGAATATGATTCATAACGCCAATTTTTGAGCGCAGCGAGTCATCCCACTCGGCCATATTGATCAACATCGCCCGGATCTGACTATAAGAGTTATTTCCCACCAGCTGCAGGTCACGCTTGCCCAGAATATGGTTAATCCATGACACCCAGCAGAAAGCATCCTGCCAGAGATGATTTTGCTGAATAAGTTGACGCGTGGCAGAGACCGGTAAATAAAATCCAGAACAGGTTGTGTGTGTCATCATGGAATATTCCAGATAACTATCATTTATCCATGCATTCAAACCATAGATAAAAGGTGCCTGCGCAATGCCCATCAGAAGTTCATCAGATTTACGATGGATAGCGGTAAGACCAGACTGTATTATAAAAGTAAATGGCTCATCATCATTATTGCCGGTTGTTATTAATTGCTGTGGTTCGATCTTAAAGGGGGTACCGGCGACTTCCAGACATTTTGCGAGCCGGCTTAATTCAGAAAGTGGTTTCGCATTAACGTTCATGCATACCTCAAAGCATCTGTATCTGTCGGTTCTTTATTATTTTTAAACCATATAAAAAAGCGGGGGAAAATATCCCCCGCGCTTTCTATTTACCAGGTATATTTCACACCCAGGTTTGCTCCCCAGTTCTGGTCAACGTCGCCGCCGCCCAGATAAGTCGCATCGGTGTAAGCACTGAAGTTTTTGGTGAAGCTGAACTGAGTGCCCAGCCCCACGCGAACCGCAGAGCCTTCGACGCCGTTATCAATGCTGTCAGAGTTGATATCAGCATTATTGTCAGCATCGTCATAGACGTAAGCCAGCTTGAAGTACGGGGTCAGCGCCTGTTCGCCGCCGTAGTTGAAGGTATAACCCGCATCCAGGCCAAGTTCATAACGCATGCTGTCGTAAGACTGACCATCGATACGCATGTCGTTGCTCAGCTGGTAGTCGTCGCCTGACTGGAACAGACCGGAAATCGCCGCATAAGGGGTGATATAGCCTGAGAGGTTTGGTTTCCAGTCATAGCCCAGCTTCATCCCGAAGCCGACAGCGTCAGAGGTTGTATCACCGTCAACATACTGACCGTTGCTCATCGTGGCTGAGAGTTCGTTGTTGAAGCGCGTGTAGTTCAGTGAGCTGTCGAGGAAGACGTTGTTCGCAAACGTCGCAGACGCGTAGATCATCGCAGTCTGGCTGTCCTGATCGACCTGACCCGTACGATCGCTGATATCGCCTTTCGCAAAACCAGCTGCACCACCGACGATCCACTTCGCATTATTACCGTCAATCTGCGTGTCCAGACCGACCATAATGCCGCTTACGTCCTGATCGTAGCTGACGGTGCCGTTATCCGCGTCAAAATTGCCGCCGAAATAGCTCACCCACGCTCCGCCGTTGTCTGCCAGGCCATGACGGCTGTTGGTCAGACGCGTACCCACGGTATCCTGCTGGAGATTCCAGATATTGGTGTTGGCAGAAGGAATGCTCAGCGCCATGTTGGCGTAGTCAGTCAGCTCTTTCTGCTGGAGAACAACGGTGTCACCCTCCTGCTGCGCCTGATAGGTATAAGCACCTAAATCAGCTTTGTTTGCAGCAGTAAAGCTGGCTGCGGTATCTGCGTTATTGTCGTAGACGCGAATGATCTCTTTGTTTTTGTAGTCGGCAACTGAACCAGCGCCGGTTGCATCGTCGATGCGCACCTTGTAGTTACCGGCAACGTCACCATTCACCGCCAGATGGCCGTCGGAGTTCAGCGCGACAACACCGTAGTCATACTCCGCGTTGTAGCGATCGTTAGTGATATAGCGTGCGTTGTTCAGATCACTGTTCAGCACATAATCGCGGCTGGCAACGTTGAGCACGCCGCCATCGGTCAGTACCATATTGTGCGTATCAACCTGACCCAGACCCAGCGCCAGCTCGGCACCGTTGTCTACGGTAATGGTGTTGGCATACAGCTCTGCTGTCTCTTCAGTCAGTGCCGCACGGCTATAGCTGTCCAGATACAGGCTGTCGGTTGCCACGGCTCCGCTGTCGCCAATATTCATGGTTGAAGCATTGGTCAGGGTGATTGAATCCGCCAGCAGGCCGGAGTTTTCAACATTGACCTGAGACTGGTTGTTCACCGTCAGCGCATCAATGTTGGAGACCTTGCGGGTATCCCACTCGGAACCGTTATCCAGCGCCACATTGAACAGGCCGCTTTGGTACACCTCTTCACCGGCAACGTGACCGTTGCTGTCGAAGGTAGAATCAGGCCAGATGCTGTTCGGGGACAGAGCGTGCCAGTCAACGTTGCTGTAGCCCTGGCCATACATCTGCGCAGTGCCGATAGCTTCAACGCTGGACTGCGCTGCACCGACCCACTTGCTGCCGTTAGTCAGCGTAACATCCAGTGTATCGGTACCGTCCCAGCCGTTGGTGGTTGGGTTATAGACACCATCTTCAGTGGTATCCGTTGCCGGATCGCCATTCTCGTAGAAGTTGTTATCAAAGGTGCTGGAGAAAAGAATGTCACCCGTTACGGTAGAGTGATCGAAGGTAGCGGTGGTCTGCATGGCGTTATCAGACGCGCCGGCCGCAACGATCAGCGCCGCATCATCCGCAGCCGAGGCGTTGGTTTCACCGTAGTCGCTCGGCTTCGCCGTTTGACCGTAGAACCCGTTGGTGCCCAGATCGCTGTACGCACCAGAGGTCAGTACGGAGTCTTTCACCACCAGCGTATCGGTAAAGACATTGCTGCTGTTAGCAACGCCTTCAACGCCGTCGTATGGTGTGTTATCCAGTTCCTGATAACCCTGCGTCAGCGTGATACCCGCGACGTGGGAGTTGTTCTGAATAACGATATCAGATTCAACGTCCAGGGTAATTGCGTTACCCAGACCATAGGTGTCCAGATAATGCGTTTCAGTATTCTCGCCATTGACGACATCATACGCGTAATGCTCGTAGGCATCGTTGATGGTGGAGTTATCAACGGTCAGGCTAAAACGATCGTACTGGGTATGACTGGTGCCGTCAGTATCCACGCCATCTGCACACGTCGTGGTCATACACTCTGACGTGATCATGCCGTTAATGGTGCTGTTAGAAATACTCAACGCGTTCGCACGGCCATTGACCCCATCATCCAGATAGTAAGTCGAAATAACACCGTTTACGGTTGATTTATTGATGACCGGATAAATGTCACCATCATGGGTGGCATCCGAGTAATCCCAATCTGCGTAGCCATAATACCACGGCGTAGATGCGGTATTATCATATCCAAAAGTATTATATGTCGTACCGGAAATATCTTTCGCATTAGCCTGAGAAGCGATAGCCAGCGTACAAGCTAATGCAAGTTGAGATACAACCAGTTTCTTTTTCCATGTTTGCATTGGGTCATCCCTCCTCAGGGACGTAAGCATGTTTGTCCGTAAATCAATTAGCAATGTTTAATTGCGGAGTGAATTATGCAGTTTCATTCAGAAAAGGTTCAATGAATGATTCATTTAAGTCCGTATCCAGACAATCAGCAGATGTAAAACGAGAGAAAAAGAGCGCTAAATATAAATACTATAAAGAAAAAGTCAAAATAAACTAAACAAGCAAAGGTGATATAAGTTTTATAAACAGATCATTTTTATTTATACATTCCCTTCGTAATAGAATTAACATCAATAATTCGAACCGACATTCCGCAGGATTAGTTAATTATATATAATTCACTGGCAATCATAGACAGGCCGCATTAATCGGTATCAAAATGCCCACTTTAGTAAAACACCTCACTTCACTTTGAGGTACACTAACCTTCTTTGTTCCACAAACATCAGGCATACCATGACCGATTTAATTGCACGTCCCCGCCGCCTGCGTAAGTCACCCGCACTGCGCGCTATGTTTGAAGAGACAACACTGAGCTTAAACGATCTGGTGTTGCCGATTTTTGTTGAAGAAGAGATTGATGACTACAAAGCCATCGAAGCCATGCCGGGCGTGATGCGCATTCCTGAAAAATACCTGGCCCGCGAGATTGAACGCATTGCCAACGCGGGGATCCGCTCGGTGATGACCTTCGGCATCTCCCACCATACCGACGCCACCGGCAGCGATGCATGGAAAGAGGATGGCCTCGTGGCCCGCATGTCCCGCATCTGCAAAGATACCGTGCCAGAAATGGTGGTCATGTCCGACACCTGCTTCTGCGAATACACCTCCCACGGGCACTGCGGCGTACTGTGCGATCACGGCGTGGACAACGATGCCACCCTGCTGAACCTCGGCAAGCAGGCGGTCGTGGCTGCCGCTGCGGGTGCGGACTTTATCGCGCCCTCTGCGGCGATGGACGGACAGGTTCAGGCTATCCGTCAGGCGCTGGATGCGGCAGGCTTTACCGACACCGCCATCATGTCCTACTCCACCAAGTTTGCCTCTTCCTTCTACGGCCCGTTCCGTGAAGCGGCGGGTACGGCGCTGAAGGGCGATCGTAAGACCTACCAGATGAACCCGCTGAACCGCCGGGAAGCGATTCGTGAATCCCTGCTTGATGAAGCCCAGGGCGCAGACTGCCTGATGGTGAAACCGGCTGGCGCCTATCTCGATATTCTGCGCGACATCCGCGAGCGCACCGAACTGCCGCTGGGGGCATACCAGGTGAGCGGTGAATACGCGATGATCAAATTCGCTGCGCTGGCCGGTGCCATCGACGAAGAGAAAGTGATCCTCGAAAGCCTGGGCGCGATCAAACGCGCGGGCGCGGATCTGATCTTCAGCTACTTCGCGCTGGATCTGGCCGAGAAAAAAATCCTCCGCTAATCTTCACCAAACTGCAATACAACCGACATCTGCTCCTTCTACTGTCTTCGCAAGACGGCAGGAGGAGTAATCATGTTTAGCCTCGATAGCGTTCTCGACGATCTTTGGCCTCAGGCGAGGCCTGCACCCTGGCAAAAAAGTCTGTTAAAAAGGCTGTTTTACGAAGAAGAATTCCAGCAGTTTGCCGCCGCTCACCGCCACCTGAAAGGACTGGATATGGTGGAGCAAGTTCTGGAGCACCTTGATATTCTCTGCACCGTTTCCGCCCGCGATCTCGAACAAATCCCCGAACATGGCCCACTGGTTATTATTGCCAACCACCCGACAGGCACGCTGGACGGGCTGGCGCTGATGTACGCCGTCTCCCGCGTGCGGCGCGACGTTAAAGTCGTGACCAACCGGATGCTGACCCACCTTGAGCCTCTCAGTTCGCTGTTTATTCCGGTGGACAATATGGGCGGCAGGACGGCGAAATCGTCTCTGGTTCAGATGGAGCAGCATCTGCAAAACGCGGGCGTGCTGATCTTCTTCCCGGCGGGTGAAGTTTCACGCCCCACGCGCAAAGGCATTCGCGATAAAAAATGGCACTCCGGCTTTATCAAACTCGCCAGCAAGCTGCGCGCCCCGCTGCTGCCGGTGCATATTCAGGCGCATAACAGCCTGCTCTTTTATGCCAGCACGCTGGTGTCGCCGACATTGTCGATGCTGCTGCTAATGCAGCAGATGTTCCGCCGCCGCCACAGCCAGCTGCCGATTAAAATCGGCCAGCAAATCGCCTGGCATCACTGGCATAGCGCCACGCTTTCGTCACGTGAGATGGCCGAGCAGTGCCGTCAGCACGTGATGCGTCTTGGCAAGGGATTGCCTGGCGTCTTCAAAACCCAGTGCGCCATTGCCCGTCCGGAAGACCGGGCCACCCTGAAACGCGAGCTGGCGCAGGCGGAGTGTCTGGGTAAAACCAGCGACGGTAAAACCATCTACCTGTGGCAGCGCAACGGGCAGGAAGAGGCGCCTCTTCTGCGCGAACTGGGCCGCCTGCGCGAGATTGCGTTTCGCGCGGTGGAGGAAGGGAGCGGTAAACGCCGGGACACCGACAGCTACGATGACGATTATCTGCACCTGATCCTCTGGGATGAAGAGGATCTGGAGATCGTCGGGGCGTATCGCTTTATGCCGACGGCCATGCAGATCGAAAAGCGCGGCGTTGAAGGTCTGTACAGCTACAGCCTGTTCCACTACGACGACAAAATGCAGGACGTGCTTGAGCACGGCATTGAGCTCGGGCGCAGCTTTATTCAGCCGCGCTACTGGGGGCGTCGCGGTCTGGACTATTTATGGTCCGGCATCGGGGCTTACCTGGCGCGTTACCCACATTATCGCTACCTGTTTGGCCCCGTCTCCATCTCCGGCGGCTTACCGCCTGCGGCACGGGATCTGCTGGTCGCCTTTTACCGCCTGTGGTTCCCGGCGACGCATCCGCTAGCCGCGTCACGTCAGCCGTATCCGGCATCCTTACCGGACGTGCTGGCACAGTTTGGCGGCTTGGATTACGTGGACGATCTGACGAAGCTGAAATCCCTGCTCGGCAATCTGGGCTGCGGCATACCGCCGCTGTATAAACAGTATTCCGAGCTATGCGAGCCCGGCGGCGTGCAGTTTATTGATTTTGGCAGCGACCCGGCGTTCAACAACTGCGTAGACGGTCTGGTGCTGGTGGATTTGTGCTACCTGAAGGCGAACCGATATCAGCGGTATATTGAGGCGCACCTTTAATTGGCCGGCAATTGTGCACCGTTTTCGCCGGGTGGCGCTGCGCTTACCCGGCCTACGGGTACTCCAGGATCAGGGGCGGTAAAATGGCTTATCGCCCAAAATCGTCGCACGCTGCATAATCCTTCGCTGCGGCAGATAGTCCGCGTTGGCGTAGTGCTGCGTCACGCGGTTATCCCAGATCGCCAGGTCGTTCTCCTGCCAGCGCCAGCGCACCTGAAACTCCGGTTTAGTGATATGAGCGAACAGGAATCCCAGCAGCGCGTCGCTCTCTTTCTCCGTCACGTCCACAATGCGCGTCGTGAATCCTTCGTTCACGAACAGCGCCTGCTTGCCCGTGACCGGATGGGTGCGCACCACCGGGTGCAGCAGCGGCGGATGCTTCGCCACCGCTTCCAGCCAGCGCTGATGCTCCTCTTCGCTTTTACGGTACTTATATTCCGGGAACGATTTTTTGAAATCGTGCTCCGCCCGCAGGCCGCTCAGCAGCGTCCGGAACGGCGCAGAGAGCGCCTCAAACGCCGCAATCCCGCTCGCCCACAGCGTATCGCCGCCGGTCTCTGGCAGTAATTTTGCTGCCAGAATCGCCCCGGCGGGCGGCGTCTCGATAAAGGTGACGTCCGTGTGCCAGTTGTCGTTGTCAGGCGGGTTATCGTTGTGGGTATCCAGAACGATAATCTCCTCCACCCCTTCCGCATGCGGATAGACCGGGTGGATATGCAGGTCGCCAAAACGCAACGCCAGCGCGCGCTGCTGCTGCGGGGTGATCGCCTGCTCGCGCAGGAACACCACCTGATGGCGCAGCACCGCGTGGTACAGCTGCTCAAACTGGTTATCGCTCAGCGGGCGGGACACATCCAGGCCCGACACCTGCGCGCCAATATACGGCCCCAGCGGGGTGATGGTCAGTCGTTCACTCATTGTATTTCTCCATGCCAGGGCGTCAGGCGGCGCTGTAGCGCGCGCAGCCCCAGTTCTAATCCGAAGGCGATCGCGGCAATCACCGCGATCCCTGCCAGCACCACGTCAGTCGCCAGGAACTCTCCCGCCGACTGAACCATAAACCCTAATCCTCGCGTGGCGGCGATCAGCTCTGCCGCCACCAGCGTGGACCAGCCCACGCCGAGGCCGATGCGCAGCCCGGTTAAAATCTCCGGCAGCGCGCCGGGTAGAATCACGAACAGCAGCACCTGCGTGCGGCTGGCCCCCAGCGACTGCGCCGCACGAATGCGCACCTGCTGGGCACTCTTCACGCCCGCCAGCGCCGACATGGCAACCGGCGCGAAAATCGCCAGATAAATCAGCAGAATTTTCGACGTTTCGCCGATACCGAACCAGATCACCATCAGCGGCAAATAGGCCAGCGGCGGCACCGGGCGGTAAAGCTCAATCAGCGGGTCAAGGATGCCGCGCACCGTCGGGCTTAGGCCCATCGCGATCCCGACCGGGATACCGATAACCACCGCCGCCAGCAGCGCCACCAGAATGCGCGTCAGGCTTGCGCCGAGATGCTGCCAGAGCGTAGCGTCCATAAAGCCCTGCGGCCCGGCGATGGAGATGAGTTTCGCCAGCACCTGTCCCGGCGGCGGCAGAAACAGCGGGCTGACCCACTGCTGGGCCGCAACCGCCCACCACGCTGCCAGCAGCACCAACAGCGTACCGACGCTCAGCGTAATTTGACGTGAGAAAGGCCAGCGCAGCGCCAGACGCGTGCGGCGCGTTTTTTCACTAAAGACGATGCTCATGAGAAGGCCTCCCGCTGTTCGAACACGCGGCTTAAGACGTATTCACGCTGCTCAATAAACCGCGGATCGGATTTGATGCTGCGCACGGGTTCTCCCGCGACGTAGCGGCGTGCGAAATCCAGCGGCAGCCGCTCCAGCACGCGCCCCGGCCCCGGCGAGAGCAGCACCAGCTCGGTCGCCATAAACACCGCCTCTTCGATATCGTGGGTAATTAACAGCACCTGCTTGCCCGTCTCATGCCACAGGCGCAGCAGCAGGGTTTGCATCTGCTCGCGGGTAAAGGCGTCCAGCGCCCCGAACGGCTCGTCCAGCAGCAACAGCTGCGGATTCGCCGCCAGCGCGCGGGCGATCCCGACGCGCTGACGCTGGCCGCCGGAAAGCTGCCAGATAAAGCGTTTTTCCGCCCCTTCCAGCCCCACTTTTTTCAGCATCGCCCGCGCGGTTGCCAGCCGCTGTTCACGGTTCACACCCGCAAGCTGTAGCCCAAACGCCACGTTCTCCTGCACGTTGCGCCACGGAAGCAATCCTTCGTTCTGAAAGACCACGCCGCGCTCGGCGCCAGGGCCATCCACCTTTTTGCCTTCCAGTTGAATGGTGCCGTGCTGATACGGTACAAACCCGGCGATCAGATTCAGCAGCGTGGTTTTTCCGCAGCCGGACGGGCCGAGCACCACCAGCAGTTCACCGCTGCCCAGCGTCAGGTTGATGTCCTCCAGCGCGGGTTTACCACCGTAATCGGCATACAGGTTCGTAATGTTCAGCATGGCGAACTCCTTATTTCACAAAGCGGTCGGTGACGTACTGACTGTAATCCGCCGCGACCGCAGGCACTTTGCCCTGCTCTTTTAGGAAGGTGGCGGTATCTACAATCGCTTTGCTCACCGGCCCGTTTAGCTGCTGCACCTGCTGCGCGGGGGTCAGATAGGTATTGCCCCTCACCAGCGCCGGCACGTCCGCTTCCGGCACGCCGCTCAGGCGGGAGAGTTTTTCCAGGTTGGCGGGCTGCTTCAGCCACTCATCCGGGTTGCTGATGTACGGCTGCTGGGCGGCAATCGCGCTTTTGGCGAAGGCTTTCACCACCTCAGGATGTTTCTCGGCAAAGTCTTTGCGCACCACCCACACGTCGAGGGTCGGCGCGCCCCACTGGCCCACTTTCTCGGAGTCGGTCAGCACGGTGCCGTCTTTTTCCAGCTCGTTTACTGCCGGTGCCCACACGTAGGCCCCGTCAATATCCCCGCGCTGCCAGGCGGCGATAATCGCCGGCGGCTGAAGATTGATGATTTGCACTTGCCCCGGCTTGATGCCCCAGTGTTTGAGCGCCGCCAGCAGGCTGTAGTGGGTGGTGGAGATAAACGGCACGGCGATGCGTTTGCCGATCAGGTCTTCCGGTTTGGTGATGTTTTTCTTCACCACCAGCGCTTCGGAATTACCGAGCTGAGAGGCGAGGAGGAACACCTCAATCGGTACCTGCTGGCTGGCCGCGACCGCCAGCGGGCTGGAGCCGATATTGCCAATCTGCACGTCGCCGGACGCTAACGCACGCACGACGGACGCGCCGCTGTCGAACTTGCGCCAGTCGACTTTCGCGCCGCTCTCTTTCGCAAAGGTATTGTCCGCCTGCGCAACCTTCGCCGGCTCAGCCGAGGTTTGATATGCGACGGTAACGTCCACCGCCTGCGCCTGAAATGCCCACAGCGCCAGCGCGCCGAGAAGTGTGATTCGCGATGAAATTGCCATAATGCCTGCTCCCCTGTTGTTATGAGGGCAGTATTTCCGGCGCGGGAATTTTGATAAAGGAATAAAAAAGAATCGCTAATGACGATTCGTTTTTAGAAAAAAAGCGGGAAAGGATAGTTGATTTTGTGCGGTTGGTTTGTGCCGGGTGGCGCCTGCGCCTTACCCGGCACAAACTCAGCGCTGCGCGTTCAGCTCTGCAATATCCTTCGGCGTGGTGCGACAGCATCCGCCGATTAACTTCGCTCCAGCCGCCAGCCACTGCGGCAGATACCCCGCCAGCGTCTCGCACGCTTCGCCGTGGTGGTGCCAGGTTTTGGTTACCGCATCATAATGCTCGCCCGAGTTCGGGTAGACCACCAGCGGCAGCGGCGTCAGGCTTTGCAACTGCTTCAGCGCCGCCGTGGTGTTTTCCAGCGCGATACAGTTGATGCCCAGCGCGACGACCTGCGGATAGTCCTCCAGAGAAGAAACCACCTCCCGCAGCGGCGTACCGTCGCTCAGGTGCTCGCTGTCGCGAAGGGTGAAGGAGAACCACGCCCGTGCGCGGGGATACGCCGTCAGCAACGCGGCCAGCGCCTTTATTTCCGTGAACGACGGCAGCGTTTCGCAGGCCAGCAGGTCTGCACCCGCGTCCAGCAGCGCTTCCACGCGCGGGCGATGGAATTCTGTGAATTCTTCGGCACTGCGCACGTAGTCGCCGCGATACTCTGAGCCATCTGCCAGATACGCGCCGTACGGCCCAACGGAGCCCGCTACCAGCAGCGTGCCCGCGTGCGGGTTTTCGGCCAGGTACGCTTCGCGCGCCTTACGCGCCAGCTCCACGCTTTTGCCAATCAGCGCGCGGGACTGCGCCTCATCCAGACCGCGTGCCGCAAAGCCCGCAGGCGTGGCCTGGTAGCTGGCGGTGATCGCCACCTGCGCGCCCGCGCGGTAGTAATCAAGATGCACTTCACGGATAAGATCCGGGTTTTCCACCAGCACTTTGGCCGACCAGAGGCTGTCTGCAAGGTTACAGCCGCGCGCTTCCAGCTCCGTTGCCATTGCGCCATCCAGCACCACAAACGGCTGTTTTTCAAGGATGGCGGTAAGCGGATTATTCTGCGACATGTTCAGGCTCCTGCGATGTCATATTTCGGGTCAGGTAGTAGGCACCATAACACAGGGCGACGAACGGAAGCCCGCAATAAAGGGCAATGCGCTGGCTGGGGTCAAACCACAGGCCGACGCAGGCCACCACGCAGAGGATAAAACCGAGCACCGGCACCAGCGGATACCACGGCGCGCGGTACTGCAGCGCAGAGAGCGGCTGGCCGGACTGCAGATGACGGCGACGGAAAACGAAGTGCGACGCGCAGATGCTGATCCACACCGCCACCACCGCAAAGCCAGAAATGGCCGAGAGTGCGACAAACACCGTGTCCGGGGCCACCACGCTTGAGAACAGCGCCAGCACGCCGCCGAGCATGGAAACCGAGAGCGCCGTCAGCGGCACGCCGTTTTTGTTCACGCGGGCAAAGCAGCGCGGGAGCGTTTTCTCATTCGAGAGCGACCACAGCATGCGCCCGGAGGCGTACAGCCCGGAGTTCGCCGCCGAGAGGATCGCCGTCAGGATCACGAAGTTAAAAATATCAGCGGCATAAGGAATACCGACCTTTTCAAACACCAGCACGAACGGGCTTTTTTCCACGCCCGCCTGCTGCATCGGGATCAGCGCCGCCAGCACAAACACGGTGCCGATAAAGAAGATGATCAGCCGCGCGATGGTGGTGCGGATCGCAACCGGAATGACCTTGTGCGGATTTTCCGTTTCACCCGCTGCGATGCCGATAAGCTCGGTCCCGGAGAAGGCAAAATTCACCGCCACCATGGTCATCAGGATCGGCAGGCCGCCGTGCGGGAACCAGCCCTCGGCGGTGAGGTTGCTTAAGCCCGGCGCGGGTGAACCGTCCTGCATCGGGATGAAACCAAAGACCGCCGCCCCGCCGAGGATGATAAAGGCGATGATGGTGATGACCTTCACCAGCGAGAACCAGAATTCCCCTTCGGCAAAGAAGCGCGTGGAGATGACGTTAAGGCCGAAAATCACCACGCAAAAGACTACGCACCACGCCCAGACGGGCACCTGCGGGAACCAGTACTGCATGCAGAACCCGGCGGCGGTAAAGCTCGAGCCGAGCGCAACCGTCCAGGTGAGCCAGTAGAGCCACGCCACGGTATAGCCCGTCGCCGGGCCGAGATAGCGGGCGGCATAGACGTGGAACGCGCCGGTTTCCGGCATCGCCACGGAGAGTTCACCCAGACACTGCATCACCAGCCAGACCACCAGCGCGCCGATCAGGTACGCCAGCAGCGTGCCCGCCGCACCGGTGGTGGAAATGATGTATCCGGTATTGAAGAATAACCCTGTCCCAATCACGCCGCCCAGCGAGAGCATTATCAGGTGGCGTGTTTTCATGGTGCGCTTAAGCTGTCCATTTTCTTGTTGTGTTTGCATATTACCTTCTATACGTATGGACATCTAAACATCCAAAGAAGGTGTTATACCGCGATTGTTAATAAAAAGCTAGATGACCAGACGTAAACGGGCACGCCGCGCGCTGAGTCTGGGGTGGGTTGTGAGGATCACATAAAGAATGGGACGCCAGGCCATAAGCACCTCCGCAAGCAGATACTAACAGCATGGTGCGGGAACGTGCGATCTTCGGTCAGTCGAAAGTGCTATCCGAGAAGCGCAAATTCATACTGCGATATTGCTGAACTGGCCGCCGGGTTGGTAATTCTCGCAATCGGTTCTATAGTCGTCACAGTTTCTTAGTAACCAGGACTGACTGATGCGCTTTAACGGACTGACCAAAGGTTTCTTTATTTTCATTCTCGCCCTTGTGACCTGGGCCTTCTTCGACGTGCTGTCGCCCTATTTCTCCGCGATACTGTGGGCCGCTATTCTGACCGTCATTTTCAACCCGGTAAAAAACAAATTGCGCGCCGCTCTGGGGGATCGCAACGGGCTGGCCTCGCTGCTGACGATTGGCATTATCTGCCTGATCGTCTTCATCCCGCTGATGGTGATCCTCTCCTCGCTCGCCATTGAGCTGAACGTGGTTTACACGAAGCTTCAGGAGAACAACACCCAATTCCCGGAGGTAGTGGCGAGCATCTTCAACCACTTGCCGGACTGGGCCAGCGGCTTCCTGGCGGATCACAACCTGACCAACGCGGCGCAGATCCAGAAAAAACTCTCCGACGTTGCGCTGCAGGGCGGGCAGTATCTGGCGGGCAGCGCGTTCCTGATCGGCAAAGGCACGTTTGGCTTTGCGATTAGCTTCGGCATCATGCTTTATCTGCTGTTCTTCCTGCTGAAGGATGGACCGTATCTGGTACGCCAGATCCTCGACTCCCTGCCGCTGTCTGATTTTGTTAAACAGCACCTGTTCGCCAAGTTCGTCGGCGTCTCCCGGGCGACGGTGAAAGGGACGGCAGTGGTGGCCGTCGTTCAGGGCACGCTTGGCGGGATCGCGTTTGCCATCGTGGGCATCGACGGCAGCGTGCTCTGGGGCGCGCTGATGGCGTTCCTCTCGCTGGTCCCCGCCGTCGGCTCGGCGATTGTCTGGGTGCCAGCCGCCATTTACCTGTTCGCCACGCACCAGCTCTGGCAGGGGCTGTTTATTGTTGGCTTCTTCGTGATTATTGTCGGGCTGGTGGACAATATCCTGCGCCCGCTGCTGGTGGGGAAAGACACCAAAATGCCGGACTACCTGATTTTAATCACTACCCTCGGCGGTATGGAGCTGTACGGCATTAACGGCTTTGTGATTGGGCCGCTCATCGCCGCGCTGTTTATCGCCTGCTGGAACCTCTTCTCCGGCCGCGATCACGCGGGCAATGCCGAAGAGCTGGACGCCGAGTTCATCGAAGAGGGAAAAAACTCTCCAGATTTGTAGGGACGTGACGATAACGACCACATCAGGCGGCGCTGTGCCGCCTTTTTTTTCGCCTTAAATCATACGTTTTCTATAATTTGAAGAACGCCATCCTCTTTATGCAGTAAAAGGATCTCCAGGTGCGAATCGCGACAATAACCAACTGGGCCTACGGTGCCACGGTCTGCCTGACTATCGCCTCCGGCATTATCATGCTGATGGCCTCCGGTGCTGACACTGCCGAACGTCAGGCCATTGAACTACGTCAAAATTTTGATGAGCTTACAGAAAATATTGAAACCGACGCCTGGAAACAGTCCGATTTAGCGCGCCTGTATGTCATCAAAAAAAATCCGCAAATCCTGGATGAGTACAATGCGTCAGAGAAAAAACTGAAGAGCATCGAGCTGAAGCTGGAGAAACTGCAGGACACCGGCGCTTCAGATGACGAGCTGGCCCTGCTACATGATGGTTTAAAAATCATTGATGCACTGCAGGATGAGCAGCAGGCAGCACTGACGAGCGCGGCCCGGGGTGAAGATGCGCAGGCCGTTGCCCTGCTCTATGGCATGCCCTACGAGCAGGAGCTTGAGCGCGCACAAACCCAAATCGATCGCTTTCGCCAGATACTCGACAAACGTGTCATTGCCTCCGTGCGGGAGGCGACGAAAAAATCGAAAGCGCTGCGCACGGCTTCTGAAGTGATGGTTGGCCTGACCGCCCTGCTGTTCTTGTTTGTGCTCGGCTTTATATTAAAACGCCGCGTGCTGCGCCCGGTGGTACGCCTGAGCGACGTGGTTCACCGTCTGGCCTCTCAGGACTTCGCCGTTGAAACGCCCAACTTTAACCAGATTGATGAGATTGGCGATATGGCCCAGGCCATCCGCATCTTTCGTGAAAACGGCCTTGCGCGACAGCGTCTGGAAAAAGAGCGTGACGCCGACTGGGCCATCCGCGAGCTGCTGGCGCGTATGACGCAGCGGCTGCAGGGGTGTGAAAACTTTGACGATGTGATCAACGTGGCGGAGCTGTTTGCGCCCAATATCGCGCCGGGGATAGCGGGCCGGCTCTACGTTTTTGACCGCGATCCGTGGCAAATGCGCTGCGTCGCCCAGTGGCTTTCACCGGCAGATGATGAGGCCACGTTCCACCCCGATGCGTGCTGGGCCGTGCGTCGCGGTCAGAGCCACCCGCCGGTTAACGGTGAACCGGATGTCGCCTGCTATCATCTCCCAGAATCACAGGCGGAAAGCGCACTGTGCGTACCGCTTATCGCCCAGGGCGAGGCCATTGGGTTGCTCTCGTTCCAGAACATCACCCCGGAAAATGCTCCTGCACGCGCGTATCTGGAACTGATGGCCGAGGCGCTCGGACTGGCGCTGGCGAATCAGCGCCTGCGCGACGCGCTGCTGGAAAAAGCCTTGTTTGACCCGCTTACCGGCCTGCGTAATCGTCATCATCTGGAAGACACCCTGCACACGCAAATGACGCAGGCCATGCGCAACGGCGAGCCGTTAAGCTGCATGATGATCGACATCGATCACTTTAAAAGCATTAACGACCGCTTTGGTCACGAGGCTGGCGACCAGGTAATCAAAAACGTGGCGACGATTGTTCAGCGGGCCGCGCACGACGGCGGGCTGGCATTCCGCTACGGGGGCGAGGAGTTTCTGGTTCTGCTTCCCGGGGCCGGTGAAGCAGAAGCGCACGCCTGCGCGCAGAAGATTTACAACGGCGTGCATGCGCTATCGCTTCGCTACGGGCTGACCGAGATTGGGCCGGTGGATGTGTCAATTGGTATCGCCAGCTATCCAGAGCATGCTCAAAGTGACAACCTGCTGCGCGCCGCGGACGTGGCACTGTACCGGGCGAAAGAGCTGGGACGCTCGCGAATTGTGAGTTTTGGGATGCTGGAGGCGGGTTAAGAATAAGACGCTTTTTTCATGACGGAGACACCCCCGTCATTGTTCCGTGGTCAGAAGATCGATCATGGCCCGGGTGGCAGCCGACTGACGCCGGTGAGGTGCATAAATCAGCGAGAAAGGCCGGCTATACGTCCGGACGGTGACCTGATCTTCACCTCAAGCAGCCTCAATGACCACTTTGCTGGCGCGGTCAAACCCGGTCATGAACGCTACGAGCTATGGCGTTTGCCGCTCAGCGCTTCACCGGGCGCAAAAAAGTAACGGAGCACCGTGCTGAACAATCGCTAAATATGACGACGCCGCCCATTGGGTGGCGTTTTTTTTACCTGTCCATCACAGGTACATTCTTTGAGGTGAGGATATAACGCTCAATTAAAGCGATCGTTTTTTAAACGTAAGAGAGTTTATTCAAGTAAGCGTAGCGTGCCTCAAAAAAAAGAGGTGTTGTATGTGATTGAAATCACTCTTCCGCAACCTCATAACCATTTGATTACATTGCAATTACCCCTCATTCGCGTACAGAAGTAATAGCGACGCAATAAAATACATAAACTACTGTGATAACTAAATTATAATTCATATACTTCTGTGCAAAAGTGGAGGCCATAATGCGATTAATCCTAATGCTGGTATGCTGTCTGGTTCAGAGTTTAGCCTGGGCGGGTGAACTGCCGAAACCCGCCGGAAAACCCATTTTGACGATTTACGGGAATATAGAAAATACTAACGAAGATGGAAAAGCAGTGTTTGATCTCGCAAGCCTTGAAAAACTCGGGATGGTGAGTTTCGAGACGACATCTCCCTGGTATACGGGCAGGACGAAGTTTGAGGGTGTTCCAATGAACAAACTCATGGATTATGTTGGAGCAAAGGGTTCTGTCGTTAATGTTATTGCCCTTAATGATTACGCAACCGCTATTCCTCTCAGCGATTTTAAGAAATATAACGCTATTCTTGCCTTAAAGATTAATGGCGAATATATGCGTATCCGCGATAAAGGCCCATCATTCATTGTATACCCTTATGACAGTCTTCCTGAGTTGAATAATCAAATTTATTACTCGCGTTCAGCATGGCAGGTTAGCAAAATGAAGATTGAATAGCAGTTCAGGAGAACATAATGAACAGGATACTGGTTGGTATCATTTTTTCTCTTTTTATCACGACGGGATATATTGCATTTCTTGTTTACGATCGTCAGCAAGAGCTGCAAAAACTGACTCACTACACTGAGTCCTGGTCCGTGGCTCAACTGGTATCAGAGTACTACCGATTTGAATCATGGCTTGGTCTATACGCAACCGATACCGATGACGTTACGATAGACCAGGCCCGCATGCGTCTCGAAATTATGCTCAGCCAGGGCGAGTTACTGAACGGGGGAGACTTAGGCCGCTATATTGAGAGCGATAAAACGCATCAAGAGATCGCTGCACGCCTGAAAGAAATACTGGCGTATCTGGACAGTAACCTGGAAAAAATGAGCCATGAGGAATTAAAAAAGTACCTGGCAAATATGCACCTGCTCGACGCGCCGCTCAGTCAACTGTCTTCAAGCGCATTAACCAAAGATATTAACACAATTAATGAATCCAACCATAAAATACAGATCCTATATTATATTTACTCTGTACTTTCGTTACTTCTGGTGATATTAAGCTTTATTCTGGGATTCTTAATGATCTATCAGAATAAAAATATTCTTAAAGCCCACATGCAGGTTAAAACCCTCGCTGACGAACTTCAGCGGTCAAAAGAAACACTGCAAATACAGAATTCGAAGCTGGAATATGATGTGTATCATGACTCCCTTACCGGCATGAAAAACCGTCTGTTCTTCTGGGACGATCTCAATAAAATTACCCTTCAGGCAGATAAAAACCATACCCCTGTCACGGTGATGTTATTTGATTTAGACCGGTTCAAAGAGGTCAACGATACCTATGGCCATGACGCCGGCGATTTACTGTTGAATCAGGTATCCCGACGGCTTACCTCAATGAGTAACGCGACGGATACGTTTTACCGCCTGGGCGGTGACGAATTTGCACTTCTCTCCAGCGGCCTGACCGAGAACGCGGCGGTTTCGCGCGCCAAAGAGATTAGCGCTCACATCAGTCTGCCCTATACGATCAATAACCAGCTGATAAAAATTGCCACCTGTGTAGGTATCGTTTTATCTGATAATGAGCGGCGCTCTGATTATCTCTATAAATTTGCCGATCTGGCCCTCTACGAAGCCAAAAAAGAGGGCTCACAGCAGATAAAAGTCTTCCGTCAGTGGATGCTGCAGAAGCTGCAGGAAAGCAGAACCCTTGAGCATGATATGGCTCTCGCGATCAGCAACCATGAATTCGTTGTTTATTACCAGCCTATTGTCGATTCATTCAGCAATGAAATTTACGGCTATGAAGCGCTTATTCGCTGGATACACCCGGTAAAGGGGATTTTGTCGCCTGATTACTTTATTTCTGTTGCTGAAAAAACAGGGATGATCAATGAGATTGGCAAAAATGTGCTTGAACTTGCCTGCCGGGAGGCGGCTTCCTGGGCGGTTCCGGCCAGAATCTCGGTAAACGTCTCACCTGTTCAGCTGGGGACTAAATCATTTACGGCAATGGTTCAGTCCATCCTGAAAGAGACAGGCCTGCCGGCCAGCCGCCTTGAACTGGAAGTTACGGAGTCTTCGCTCTTCAGTGACAGCAACACGCCGCTCACTATTCTCAAAAAACTCAGATCGCTGGGGGTAAAAATCTCCATTGATGATTTCGGAACGGGTTATTCCTCGCTCTCGAGGCTGAGTGAACTCAATTTTGATAAAATTAAAATTGATAAATCCTTTGTGAATCCGATATCCACCCAAGACGACGCGCTTAATATCGTTAAACTGATAACCGGCATGGCGAAGAGCCTCAATATGCGGGTCATTGCAGAAGGTGTGGAAACCGAAGCGCAGCTTGAACGGCTTCAGGCGCTGGGCTGCGATCTCGTGCAGGGCTATCTGTTCGGAAAGCCACAGGCTGAAATCGATAAAAATATAAAAAACGGTACAGTGTGATCTTACCGGGATCACACTTTTCAACCCTGGGTATACACATACAATGACCGGGTGTTATCATTCACCCCGTAAATACCTTTCAACTCAATCCGAGGCTTTGATGCTGGAGAATGTAATCATCCGATAATCAGCTCCCCGACCTTTTCAGGCCGGACTGATTATCAATGCGCCGAAATCGAATGCGGACACCGCTGTGTGTTTGCACGTTTTGCACATGATGATTAAACAGGTTTTCCAGTATGAATTTATCCCGTCAGGAACAGCGTACCTTACACGTTCTCGCCAAAGGTGGCCGTATTGTGCACGTCCGCGATACGTCCGGCCGCGTCACCGCCGTTGAATGTTACAGCCGTGAAGGGCTATTGCTCAGCGACTGCACTCTCGCCGTTTTCAAAAAGCTCAAAACCAAAAAGCTGATCAAATCCGTTAACGGTCAGCCCTACCGTATCAATACTACCGGGCTGAACAACGTCCGTGCTCAGCCTGATAATCGTTAAGGAGAGGATGATGGATATCCCACGCATATTTACTGTTAGCGAAAGCGAACACCGCATTCATAACCCCTTCACGCCAGAAAAATATGCCACGCTGGGGCGCGTGTTACGCATGAAGCCAGGCGCGCGCCTTCTCGATCTCGGCAGCGGTTCGGGAGAGATGCTTTGCACCTGGGCACGCGATCACGGGATTACCGGTACCGGCATCGACATGAGCCTGCTCTTTACCGCGCAGGCAACGCGGCGCGCAGAGGCGCTCGGCGTCAGCGAACGCGTCCATTTTGTGCATAACGACGCGGCTGGCTACGTGGCTGATGAACAATGCGACGTGGCGGCCTGTGTTGGCGCCACGTGGATTGCGGGCGGCGTCGCCGGGACGATGGACCTGCTGGCACAAAGCCTTAAGCCCGGGGGAATCATGCTCATCGGTGAACCTTACTGGCGACAGGTTCCCACAACGGAGGAGACGGCTCGGGCTTGCGGCGTCTCGTCAACCGCAGACTTTCTCACCCTGCCCGACCTTGTCGCGTCTTTCGATCGCCAGGGCTATGACCTGGTCGAAATGGTGCTGGCAGATCAGGAAGGCTGGGACAGATACGAAGCTGCGAAATGGATGACCCTGCGCCGCTGGCTGGAGCAAAACCCCGACGATGATTTTGCACAGGAGGTGCGCACGGAGCTGACGGCAGCGCCTAAGCGCCATGTGGCTTACACAAGGGAATATATTGGCTGGGGTGTATTTGCGTTAATTGCACGATAGGAGGGAGTGGCGGTATAGCCTGAAGGGGCTATACCGGCCTTAAGCATGAAGCGCTCAGCATTGTGAACGCTGCGCTACGCCTGGCATGAAAAAACTTCTATCATTGCTTTTTCCGTTACCGCATTCAGTCTGGAGAATGTTTGCTTCCTGCTAATTTGGATCCGAATCGTTGAAGATAACGTTCAGTAAATCCGTCTCTGCTTCAACCTGAGCAGGAGAAGACGCAACAGTTGAATGCTCAAACATGCGCTTAGAATTGATGCGAATTTGGGAGCTTCTTTCCCAAATCTGCCCCATCGTGCAGATAAGAAGGGAGCTAATGATGCGTAACTTTTTGAGAGAACTGGTGCGATAATAGGAGTAAAACAGCAACCATCACTTAATTGATTCATAAGTAATTTTATTCATTTTAATTTATAAGGTACCCCCAAAAGTACCCCCACACTGCCTACTATGAACATGGACAAGAAATCATCACTTTTATTTGTTCTTTAGGTACTGAGCAAATAATAACCACGATTTTAAATTTACCGCACGGAATGAAGATAAGTTATAAATTAAAAAATAGGGTTCACAATAGAACCCTATAATATTTAGAAGTGCATACTAAAGCTCACTATCGGACAACATTTCGCACACTGATTCCCTGAATCGTACCTGAATCATTTTTCGTGCATCAGTGAGGTTCACATCGCTGAACGGATAATAAGAATATAAAGCCTCTTCAAGCATATTGATGCATTTTTCATAGTTCCAATCTTCTCTGACTTTATGCATGTAAATTATATAGAAAATCTTCTGTTCTATTTTCTGAATGCTATCGGTTGAAGATGAATAAGCCTTTTTTATTTCGTAATAACTTTCCACTAACTGTGGTGCATTTGAAAAATTAAAATTATCTTCGCTAAATATGCTATCGTAGTATTTCCCAAAAATATGTTGCTTTTGGTTTGAAGATTTTTCTGGAAAACCTTGATAAGCGAAAAGTATCTGACCGAATTGCTCCATACTAATTTTGTATCGGTATTCTTTTTCGTCATGAATACCGGTATCGCCATTTTTTCTGGAATAAATAATACCATGCTCATCTAGTAACTGTTCTAATTGTATTTGCAATGTGCTTAAAGATTTCAAGTCCACATTAGAAATAGAGTTTTGACTGTTTGTGTATTCCGCTATTTTATTTGCAGTTTCATTATTGGATGCATTGAATATCCGAACAAGAAGTTCGCCCTTTGAAATATATTCTGTAATATTAGATTTATCCACCGCATTAAAATCATGAAGTGTTCTAAGCGTTTGCCCACCATTTAAGACTTGGATTCCAGATAAACTGATTCTTACTTTTCTGTGACCATTTACTGGATGAGCTTTAATATCATTAGATACTATAGTTAATCCATTGTTATACATGAATAATTTATTTGGTTCCTCACGCAAGGTTTTGGCTATGCCAGCATTATAGCGCGAGCGTTGAACAAACCCCCTCACGTTATCGAAAAGAACCCCAAAATCTATTTTTTCGTTTGCTAATAATTCAAAGTTCTCACAATTGTGATCTCCGCGTAAATCAGCATTGCGACAAGTAATTCTTATTACATCGGCAGCATTTAGTCTGATGACATACGATTTAGATGTCGAAATTGAGCTCTCTGAATAAGACATGAGAGAATCATTGTCAATAATCAATTCCGCATTAATTGGAGCGGGACGTATTGACATAATACTTGTTATATGTGGAAGGCATATAGATATAACTTCCATGTCATATACATTTTTCAATTGTTGGATAGCACTTTCATCATGCTCTATAGGCAAAGCTTCATTGCTCACCATATATAAAGAAAGTTTCCATACTTCATTACCATTGAGTAATTCATTGATTTTTGTCACATACAACGCCAACTTCCCGTCTAAACCATCGACACTTTCATTCATAATACAATTCACAAGTTTTGTTGATACAAAAGCTTCATTAAAACTTTGCTTCTGGTCAACCTTGAATCGTTCTCTGAACTTAAAATTAAATAACTTTATTTCCTTATCTTCACTATCTATAAATATCGCATCAATACCATGATCATCATTTCGGTTACCATATAAATACGAGTTGTATTCAGTATCTGTAATGTAATCACTAATTCGATCTATATCTTTTTCATTACATAATGATTCAAGCATGAAGAGATAAAAACCAAACCTTTGTTGTAACTTAAGTTCATTCACTTCTTGAACAAATTGATTAGTTTTACTGAATAAATCAAAGTATTTTTGGCATTTAATATTAAGCAACTTAAAATCATTAATACTTACATGCGACATCGTATAGTCCTTTTAAACAGATGATTTTTATCCATTATGCCTTACAGGACTGATTTCTGCTTGTGATCTACCGCTCGTTAAATCAAATATTGTCGGTCATATTGATACAGTTTGAAGCAACTGTAACTTAGAGCGCGTTCTGCCAAAAATCCCCACTGGCGCTGCCGGTGGGTGACAACTTTTGACAACTCAATCTGAACGCCAGCGTCCGGGCAAACCAGAACAGCGATCTGAAAGAGGCTCGAGGATGGTTGCATTGGGGGAGTGCTTAACACCTCTCCTTCACGAGTACGTATAGCTGAAATTTTCTGAAGCGGTAGCGGTTGACACTTTCCACCTAGTTTTCCCTAGTAAGGCATAACAAACCATAACAGGCTGACACCTGCCCTGCTTCGCATTAGGATTAACAAAAGCAAACAGCCAAGGCTCAACAAATCTCAACGCCAGCCCTTTACACTTCTGCTGTAGCTGCTGTTCGTTGGCGTCAGGATCCGTTAGGTTGGGTTGACACTTTTCCCAGTTTCTCGCGAAAAAGTGTCAAGTTTGAGGGGCTGGGGGGTTTACAGTTTTTCGCCGTCCAGCAGGCAGAGCGCCCTTAATCTTGTTTTGCTCCAGTCATCCGGCGTATCGGGGTGCATTGTGGCAACGTAAGCCAGCTCAGAACGAAGAAACCGTAAAGCGCCTGCTGCACGGTCTTTGCCATAGAAGTTGTGGGTTTCTTCATCCGGCCGGAAGAGAATCAGCAATTGTTCATCGGGCTCGTGCTGAACATCAAAACCCAGCTCAGCGGCTGCTGCCTCTATTCGCTGGCCAGCATTAATATCAGCCGGCAGCTCTTTCCCGCCGTCATGCCCCCATACCCACGTGGCGGCCTGCGCCCATGTCATTTCAGTCTGGTGTTCGCCAGCACCTGCAGAATTTTGTTTAGCCTGCGATGCTTCGACATCCACTTTATCGCCTGAAATTACAATTTCATCGCGGGCTATCCAGCCGTAAACAGTTTGCCGGCTGACGCCCATATGCCTGGCGTAGGCTGATTTACTTAATAGCATCGAGATGTTTCCCTCCGGGCAGAAAAAAGCCGCCCTCAGGCGGCCTGCTTCTCTTCTGAATGTGTCTGCCGCTGGCTGCCTTTGAGCATCGCGCTGACATGTTCGCTTAGCTAATCAAGGCCAGGAATGAGTACATGCCAATGATTTAACCGATGCGCGTTTGTTCTTCACGTAATCGAGAATGTTTGCTTCCTGCTAATTTGGTTCCGAATCGTTGAAGATAACGTTCAGTAAATCCGTCTCTGCTTCAACCTGAGCAGGAGAAGACGCAACTGTTGAATGCTCAAACATGCGCTTAGAATTGATGCGAATTTGGGAGCTTTTTTCCCAAATCTGCCCCATCGTGCAGATAAGAAGGGAGCTAATGATGCGTAACTTTTTGAGAGAACTGGTGCCGATAATAGGAGTCGAACCTACGACCTTCGCATTACGAATGCGCTGCTCTACCAACTGAGCTATATCGGCCCTGAGAGGCCGGTTACGAGTGTAACCACGGGGCAAAAGGTTAGATCTAACCGGGTGATGCGTCAATGCCCTTTTGAATCAAACGGCTATTTTTGCATCACCCGTGACTATTTACGCACGAATCGTATCGTCACCGAAGCCGATCCACTTATAGGTGGTCAGCGCTTCAAGGCCCATCGGACCGCGCGCGTGCAGTTTCTGCGTGCTGACCGCCACTTCTGCGCCAAGTCCGAACTGGCCGCCGTCCGTGAAGCGGGTGGAGGCGTTCACATATACCGCAGAGGAATCCACTTCATTCACAAAGCGATCGGCATTGCGCAGCGTACGCGTCAGGATCGCGTCAGAATGCTGCGTGCCGTGTTCACGAATGTGCGCAATAGCGTCGTCGAGATCCGCAACCACCTTCACGTTCAGATCCAGCGACAGGAACTCGTCGTCGTACTGCTCCGCTTTTACGGGAACCACACTAGCCGGGCCACCCTCGAGCAGCGCGAGGGCATTGGTATCAGCGTGCAGCGTCACCCCGCTCTCCGCCATCTGTTTGCTCAGGGCTGGCAGGAAAGTACTCGCAATCCTCTGGTGCACCAGCAGCGTTTCCACGGTGTTACAGGTGCTTGGGCGCTGGGTTTTGGCGTTGACGATAATCTTCAGCGCTGGCTCAATTTCGGCGCTGTCGTCCACCACGATATGGCATACGCCGATGCCGCCCGTGATGACCGGAATGGTCGACTGCTCACGGCACAGCTTGTGCAGGCCCGCGCCACCGCGTGGGATCAGCATGTCGATGTATTTGTCCATGCGCAGCATCTCGTTGACCAGCGCGCGGTCAGGGCTCTCAATCGCCTGCACGGCCCCCGCCGGCAAGCCGCACTCTTCCAGCGCCTGCTGGATGACTTTCACCGTCGCGGCGTTGGTGCGCCAGGTCTCTTTCCCACCGCGCAAAATGGCGGCATTACCGGTTTTCAGGCACAGGGAAGCGACGTCAACCGTCACGTTTGGACGGGCTTCATAAATCACGCCGATGACGCCGAGCGGCACGCGGCGACGCTCCAGACGCAAACCGCTGTCGAGCAGCCCACCGTCAATCACCTGTCCTACCGGGTCGGCCAGATTACAAACCTGACGAACATCGTCGGCGATACTTTTAAGACGCGCCGGGTTCAGCGCCAGGCGGTCGAGCATCGCTTCGCTCAGGCCGTTTCGACGCGCTTCCAGCAGATCCTGCTCGTTGGCAAGCAAAATGTCCTGAGACTGTGCTTCCAGATAATCAGCGATTTTTTCCAGCACGCGGTTTTTCTCGCGGCTGGAAAGGAGCGCCAGTTTGTAAGAGGCGGCCTTCGCGGCTGCGCCCATTTGTTCCAGCATGTTCTGGCTCCTTAACGAATAATCATGTCATCGCGATGCACGGCAACCGGGCCATATTCATAGCCCAGAATAGCGTCGATCTGCTGCGAGTGGTGGCCCGCAATGCGGCGCAGGGCATCGCTGTTATAGCGGCTTACGCCATGCGCGATGTCGCGACCTTCCAGGTTACGGATGCGGATCACTTCACCACGGGAGAAGTTGCCTGTCACGCTTTTAATTCCTTTAGGAAGCAATGAACTCCCTCGTTCCAGAATCGCCGCGGTTGCCCCTTCATCAACGGTGAGTTCACCGGCAGGCGGCGCGCCAAAGATCCAGCGCTTGCGGTTCTCCAGCGGGGATTCCTGGGCGTGGAAGCGGGTGCCGACGGAAATGCCTTCCATCACGTCGCCAATCACGCCAGGGCGGCTGCCCGCGGCAATGATGGTGTCGATACCGGCGCGGCACGCCACGTCGGCGGCCTGCAGCTTGGTCCCCATCCCGCCCGTTCCGAGGCCGGACACGCTGTCACCGGCGATGGCGCGCAGCGCATCGTCGATACCATGAACATCGGTAATCAGCTCGGCTTCCGGGTTGGAGCGCGGGTCGGCGGTGAACAGCCCCTGCTGATCGGTCAGAAGCAGGAGTTTATCGGCCCCGGCCAGAATGGCGGCCAGCGCAGAGAGGTTATCGTTATCGCCCACTTTTATTTCAGCGGTGGCAACGGCATCGTTTTCGTTGATAACGGGAACAATATTGTTGTCCAGCAGCGCGCGCAGGGTATCGCGGGCGTTCAGGAAGCGCTCCCGGTCTTCCATATCCGCACGCGTCAGCAGCATCTGCCCGACGTGAATACCGTAGATAGAGAACAGCTGTTCCCAGAGTTGAATGAGTCGGCTTTGTCCCACGGCGGCCAGCAGCTGTTTAGAGGCGATCGTCGCGGGGAGTTCGGGGTAACCCAGGTGTTCACGCCCGGCGGCAATCGCCCCGGAGGTCACAATCACAATACGGTGCCCTGCGGCATGCAGCTGAGCGCACTGGCGTACAAGCTCAACAATGTGGGCGCGATTTAGGCGGCGCGATCCGCCTGTTAACACACTGGTACCGAGTTTTACCACCAGCGTCTGGCTGTCACTCATGATTCTCTGCCGTTCAACGATAAGGGAAAGTAATGTCGAACGAACGTTTTAACAGGAGTCAGCCCGGTTGCCAACTGCCTTAGTGCATCACCAGGCACTTTGTTGCGCGGGATCAGGAAGCGTAGCGGCAGAATTTGACAAATTTATTACCGTAATAATAAATCACAGTTTTTTAAAATTATTCTTAGTTTGTCATAAAAGTTTCATTCCAGAACGATAAAACCCTTCCTGTTTTTTCACGGGACTTAAGCATCAGCTTATCGTCCAGCGAATTTTTAAAGCGCGTTTATAAGACAGGATCGAAAATGAAAAAGAGCACTCTGGCATTAGTGGTTATGGGCGTGGTGGCATCCGCATCTGTTCACGCAGCAGAAGTTTATAATAAAAACGGTAATAAACTGGACGTGTACGGCAAAGTGAAAGCTATGCACTATATCAGTGATGATGACACCAAAGATGGTGACCAGACTTACGTTCGTTTCGGTTTTAAAGGCGAAACCCAGATTAACGATCAGCTGACGGGCTACGGCCGTTGGGAAGCTGAATTCGCAGGTAACAAAGCTGAAAGCGACTCCTCGCAGAAAACACGTCTGGCGTTCGCCGGTATTAAACTGAAAGACTTTGGTTCACTGGATTACGGCCGTAACCTGGGCGCGCTTTATGACGTCGCGGCATACACCGATATGTTCCCTGAGTTCGGCGGTGACGGCCTGGCACAGACCGACAACTTCATGACGAAACGTGCCTCCGGACTGGCCACCTACCGCAATACCGACTTCTTTGGCATGGTAGACGGTCTTGATATGACCCTGCAGTACCAGGGCAAAAACGAAAACCGCGACGTGAAAAAGCAGAACGGTGACGGCTTTGGTACGTCTCTGGCCTATGACTTCGGCGGCAGCGATTTCTCCGTCATTGGTGCTTATGCCAGCTCCGATCGCACCAACGCGCAGAACCTGCAGGCGCGCGGTGAAGGTAAAAAAGCCGAGGGCTGGGCAACCGGTCTGAAATACGACGCGAACGATATTTACCTGGCCACTATTTATTCTGAAACCCGCAATATGGCCCCTATCTCCGGTGGTTTTGCAAATAAAGCGCAAAACTTCGAAGTGGTTGCACAATATCAGTTTGACTTTGGTCTGCGCCCATCCGTGGGTTATGTACAGTCCAAAGGTAAAGATATCGAAGGCATTGGCGACGAAGATATCGTGAAATATATTGACGTGGGCGCCACGTATTACTTCAACAAAAACATGTCCGCGTTTGTTGATTATAAAATCAACCAGATTGACGACGATAATAAGCTGGGCGTGAGCAGCGATGATATCGTTGCGCTGGGTGTAACGTATCAGTTCTAAGATTATCCAGATAAGAAAATCCCGGCATACAAGCCGGGATTTTTTTGCCCAGGGTAAATGCGGTCTGCTGCCCTCCCCCCGGCCCTCTTCCACAGGAAGAGGGAGAAACCATTACGCGGTCAGCTTCACCGCTTCGCTGGAAAAGTCATCCGCAGGCTCGAACTTAAGGTCCAGGGTGGCCAGCAGCGCGCTCGCTTTGTCGTGGAACTCTTTCAGGGTGTATTCCAGGCGATCGATCACTTCCTGATCTTTGATGGTAGTAGCCTGCCAGTTGCCGTCTTTGTTAAACAGGCCAAACTGATAGCTATACGTAAAACGTTTCTCCTCTGCTTCCATTTCCATCCACCAGCCCCAGAATTCACGTTTTTCGGGTGCAGGCTTCACGTTGACGCATACAGCCAGGCAGTCGAAAAAAAAGCGATTCTCTTCACACTGCTCTTCTCGAATATACGGGCCGAGAGCCATAAATTTCTTAATCAGCCTACTTTTCGGGTGTCCACTCGGTAACGTCATTGCGATCTCCTTTTGTGAAGCCACTGTTTTACCAAACCAGCGAAATTTAGCAATCTATTAACACACTCTCTGGGCGATCCAGCGCGTGATCTCTTTCAAGGCTTTGTCAAAATTCTGATACACCGGGCTGAACGGCACCTCAAGCAATTTGCCATCCGCAGATGACGAAGTGATTAAGCGCGACTCTTCTTCCGGGCTGAACGGATCGTTTTTCCAGAAACCGGACAGCATCGGCGTCGGGCAGCGGCGTCCAAGCAACCCTTGCGTTTTTAACGAGTAGCGATTGAGTTCGACGCGCAGCGCTTCGTCTGAGGCATCATGCATGCCAAGTCGACTGGCAAGGACGTCCAGATACATCTCCGGCACGCTGCCCTGACGGGCAGGATCGCTGAGCAGGGCGTGAACCACCGGGCCCAGGCAGGCGACGGCCTTCAGACGTGAAGATTCAAGGTAAGCCAGACGCACCGCAACGTTGGCACCAAAACGGAAGCCGAACGCCGCGACGCGGGTGTGGTCAACCCACGGAACATTTTCCAGCGCTTTAAGCGCATGCTGGTGCAGCAGGCTCGAATCCTGCGTTAACTTCCACTTCGATGAGAATCCAATAGAAGGCATATCGAGCGTCAGCATCGCGATCCCTTTTGGTGCGAAGTAGCGCTCATACAGGCTGTAATAGTCGATTTGCAGGGAATCCAGCCCGCCGCACATTAGCACGGTCGGGAACGGGCCGTCGCCTTCAGGCATGTGCAGGAACCCGGTGACGGGCGCACCGCCCGGAACGGCGAACTCAAGCTCGCGCATCTGACCCGGCAGACGTTGAGCAGCTTCCTCATAGGCACGATTCGCCAGCGCCTGAGCCTGCTCGGCCAGCTCATCCCCTTTCAAATGCGGATAGGCGGCGATGGCGTAGAGGTTGGCCGCATGCAGCCAGTGCTTACCGCTTCGCGTGGCATCCTCTTCCTGGCTGGCTTTTTGCTGCCAGAGCATCGCCTGTTTAGACCATTCGTAGATCCAGTTCCCGCCCCGGTAGCCCACCACCGTGTCGTAGAGCTCGCTGTCGGTACGCTCCGACTCGCTCATTACGATACGCGCCTGCACGTCAAGGATTTCACGGGGATCGATACCGCGCCAGATCCACATCAGGCGGTTAATCATGCGATACCAGTGGGGCACGTTTTTACCGTCTAACGCAGACTGGACGGCAGGCATGGTTCCCGGATTAAACCGACGGACCAGCGTCGACGTTTCAGGGTGTTTGAAACGGGGTTTGAAAAGCGTCTCGGTGAGATTCGCCTGCGTCATTGCGTTGCCTCCATGGATACGTCATATAGTGCCCATTGTAACGCGTGGCGGGATAAAAAGAACAACGCCCGGCATAGCCGGGCGTGTAAAGTTACGTACTGGTATTAACGGCCTGAGATAGGCGGCACGAAGACCACGCCCATATCCCACGGCTGTTCAATCCAGGTATCCTGTGGGATATCAATGACGTAATCGTCAACCAGTGGGCGACCCGCTGGCTTAGCGAAGATCGTCACGAAGTGCGCTTTCGGGTACATTTCGCGAATAGCGACCGCAGTACCGCCGGTATCCACCAGGTCATCAATAACGATGAAGCCTTCACCGTCGCCTTCAGCGCGTTTCAGCACTTTCAGCTCACGCTGGTTATCATGGTCATAGCTGGAGATGCAGACGGTATCGACATGACGAATACCCAGCTCACGTGCCAGCAGCGCCCCCGGTACCAGACCGCCACGGCTGACGGCAATAATGCCTTTCCACTGTTCGGAAGGCATCAGACGCGCAGCCAGTTTGCGTGCGTGAATCTGCAACATGTCCCAGGTGACGACGTATTTTTCGCTCATGTGAAGTGTCCCAGCCTGTTTTTATACGGCTTAAAAAGTGTTCGAGGGGGAAATAGGTTGCGCGAGATTATAGAGATCTGGCGCACTAAAAACCAGTGTTTAGCGCTCCCTGCCTGAGTTTTTACATGCTTTATGCTACCAGCCAGCAGAGAAAGTGGTATTCTCAGTTGCATCTCGCAAGCCTGTCTTGTGGTAACTATTAACCTGCTAACCCTGTGGCCTGCAACCCTGTTTGCAGCGCCTCGACAAGGAGACTTATCGTGTCTGAACTGTCTCAATTATCTCCGCAGCCGCTGTGGGATATTTTTGCCAAAATTTGCTCCATTCCACACCCTTCCTACCATGAAGAACAGCTTGCCGAACATATTATGGGTTGGGCGAAGGAAAAAGGTCTGCACGCAGAGCGCGACCAGGTTGGCAACATTCTGATCCGCAAACCGGCTACCGCAGGCATGGAAAACCGTAAACCGGTTGTACTGCAGGCGCACCTGGACATGGTGCCACAGAAAAACAACGACACCGTTCACGACTTCACTAAAGACCCAATCCAGCCGTACATCGATGGCGACTGGGTAAAAGCGCGCGGCACCACCCTGGGCGCGGACAACGGCATCGGTATGGCCTCTGCGCTGGCGGTGCTGGCTGACGACAGCGTTGAACACGGTCCGCTGGAAGTGCTGCTGACCATGACCGAAGAAGCGGGCATGGACGGCGCGTTCGGTCTGCAGGCGAACTGGCTGCAGGCAGATATCCTGATCAACACCGACTCCGAAGAAGAAGGCGAGATCTACATGGGCTGCGCGGGCGGGATTGATTTCATCTCTACCCTGCCGCTGTCACGCGAAGCGATCCCTGCTGGCTACCAGACCTTCAAGCTGACGCTGAAAGGGCTGAAAGGCGGTCACTCCGGCGGTGATATTCACCTGGGCCTGGGTAACGCCAACAAACTGCTGGCGCGCTTCCTGGCGGGCCATGCGGCCGAGCTGGACCTGCGTCTGGTGGACTTCAACGGCGGCACCCTGCGCAACGCGATCCCACGCGAAGCCTTTGCCACCGTGGCGGTGCCAGCGGCGAAAGCGGACGAGCTGAAAAAACTCTCCAGCGTCTACCTGGATATCCTGAAAAACGAACTGTCGGCGAAAGAGAAGAACCTGACCGTGGTGCTGGAATCCGTGTCTACGGATAAAGCCGCCCTGACCGCGCAGTCTCGCGACAGCTTCGTTCAGCTGCTGAACGCGACGCCAAACGGCGTGATTCGCAACTCTGACGTGGCGAAAGGCGTGGTGGAAACCTCTCTGAACGTGGGCGTGGTGACTATGAGCGACGACAGTGCGGAAATTATCTGCCTGATCCGCTCCCTGATCGACAGCGGTAAAGAGTATGTAGTAAGCATGCTGGAATCTCTGGGTGCGCTGGCGGGCGCGAAAACCTCCGCCAAAGGCAGCTACCCAGGCTGGCAGCCGGATGCAAGCTCTCCGGTGATGGCGCTGGTGCGTGAAACTTATCAGCGTCTGTTCAACAGCACCCCGAACATCCAGGTGATCCACGCGGGTCTGGAATGTGGTCTGTTTAAGAAGCCGTATCCGGACATGGACATGGTTTCCATCGGGCCAACCATTACCGGTCCACACTCGCCGGATGAGCAGGTTCATATTGAAAGCGTCGGTCATTACTGGACGCTGTTGACGGAACTGCTGAAGGCGATCCCTGCGAAGTAATTTGTCGTCTGTTGCCCGGCGGCGCTACGCTTGCCGGGCCTACGATGAGTGTAATCTACAATCCCAAAACCAGCTGACGCTCCAGCTGCGGATCCAGCAGCGTGACGTGCAGTCCCACCAGCCTCACCCCTCGTCCGCCTCGTCGTTCTTCCCACGCCTTTTTCGCCGTTGCGATAAGATCTTCTTTGTTCAGGCGCGGCCAGACGTGCTCCTGCGTCGTCTGCTGAAAGTCGTTAAATTTCAGCTTGATGCCCTGTCGGGCAATCAGTAAATCAGGCTTTACTTTGATCAGGCGTCGCTCCAGCTCCGGATAGAGCTGTTCCGTAATAATGGTTTCGCATTCCGACCAGTCATGGATGTCTTCGCTCAGCGTGCGCTCAACCCCGACCGATTTACGAAGCCGTTCGTTGTTTACATCGCGGTCGTCAATGCCCTGACTGCGCTCCCACAGCACGCGGCCAAACTTCCCAAAGCGCTTGAGCAGCATAGCCAGGTCGCTTCGCTGCACGTCTTCGCAGGTGCGTAACCCCATACTTTCCAGCTTCGCGGCGGAGACTTTGCCTACGCCGGGGATTTTGCCAAGCGGCAGCGTTTTTAAAAACGCCGGGACCTCTTCAGGGGTGATGACGTACTGGCCGTTGGGTTTATTTAAATCGGAAGCAATTTTGGCGAGAAATTTTACCGGCGCGACGCCTGCCGACGCGGTGAGATTCAGCTCGTTGAAAATGGTCTGGCGGATCTCCTGCGCCATCAGGGTAGCGGAGCCGTGACAGTGCAGGCTGTCGGTGACGTCCAGATAGGCTTCGTCCAGCGAAAGCGGTTCAATCAGTGAGGTGTAGCGGGAGAAGATTTCGCGTATATGGTTTGACGCTTCTTTATAGGCGTCAAAGCGCCCGGGCAAAAGAGTAAGGTGCGGACACAGTTTTAGCGCCATCGCCGTCGGCATGGCGCTGCGCACGCCAAATTTGCGTGCAGGATAGTTGGCGGTGCTGATCACACCGCGCTGAACGCGGCTGCCGCCAATGGCGATGGGAATATCCCGCAGCGCCGGGTTGTCACGCATCTCCACTGCGGCAAAAAAGCAGTCCATATCGACATGGATTATTTTGCGCATCGGTCATACCACACATGTATTTATATACAGTATAACAAAAGGCAAAAAATGCGTCAGCTATTTTCCTTACTCACGGTTGTCATATAAACGTGTTACAAACATTCGTAATAAAGCCTTTATATACATACATTTATAAAATCAATGGAGCGTAATTATTCATGAAGAAAATTCTCCCGATTTCGTTACTGTTTCTGGCGAGTGCTGCATCTGCTAGCCCTGCGATCGTTGCCCACCGGGGCGGGACTGCCGATGCACCTGAAAATACCCTGCCAGCCATTAAGCTCGCCCTCGAAAACAAAGCAGATATCGTCTGGATAACCGTGCAGCTCAGTCGGGATGGCGTACCGGTTCTCTATCGACCTGCCGATCTGAAAGCGTTAACCAATCTGCAGGGAAAGGTGTCGCAGTATACCGCTGAAGAACTGGCAAAAGCGGATGCCAGCGTGAAGTGGAAAGATAAGGGCCTGCCGGAAAACCTGCTTAATTCCCCGATACCGACGCTGAAGTCGGTGCTGAGCGCCTGGCCAGATACGCGTTTTTTCATTGACATCAAATCGCCGGATGCCGATCCGGCGACCATGGGCAACGCGCTGCTTAACGTATTGAAAGAGACCAACAGCCTGAATCGCGTTCGCGTTTATTCAACCGAAGATCGCTATATGGAAGCATTGCCTGTCGAAATCCCCCGCTTTGTCACGCGCAGCGAAACCCGCACGCGTCTGGCCACGATTTCGTTGAGCCATGAATGTCTGCCTCCTTCACAAAAAATGGACGATTACTGGTACGGGCTTGAGTTAAACCGAAAAGTAGAAGTGGTCGAGAAATTCACCTTAGGCGAAGGTGTCTCTCCTGCAACATTAACGTGGGACAAAGAGGCCGTTGACTGCTTCCGCTCTCAGGGCAATGCCCATCTGATTTTTATCGGCGTGAACTCTGAAGAGGATTACCAGAAGGCGAAAACACTGGGTGCCGAAGGGGTTCTTGTAGACTCACCAGCCAAAGCCAAAAGCTGGGCAAAATAAATGATAAAGGCCGCACGAAGCGGCCTTTTCCTAGATGATCCTCTGCTGATCCCGGGCCATGCGCTTTTTACGTGCATCGCACGGTTCGGGGCAGTCGCACACCTTTTCCATTCCGATGGAAGAGATACCTCCACAGCTGCCCTGAATGCTTTTACGCTTGATGATCCAGCCTAAAGACATACCGAACACCACCAGCAAAAACACCGCAAAGGTTGCCAGAAAGGTCAACATAATCAGCCTCCGAAATCATCAAGGAGGATGTTTTCATCTTCCACGCCGAGATCTTTGAGCATCTTGATCACGGCGGCGTTCATCATTGGCGGACCACACATATAGAACTCGCAGTCTTCCGGTGCCGGGTGCTGTTTGAGGTAGTTTTCATACAGCACGTTGTGAATGAATCCCGTATAGCCCGTCCAGTTATCTTCCGGCTGCGGATCGGAGAGCGCCACGTGGAAGGTAAAGTTCGGATTCTCACGCGCCAGCTGTTCAAACTCATCGTCGTAGAACATTTCGCGCAGCGAGCGCGCACCGTACCAGAAGCTGATTTTACGCTTGCTGCCGAGACGCTTGAGCTGGTCAAAGATGTGCGAGCGCATAGGGGCCATACCCGCACCGCCGCCGATAAAGACCATTTCAGCGTCGGTATCTTTAGCAAAAAACTCGCCGAACGGACCGGAGATCGTCACCTTGTCGCCTGGCTTAAGAGACCAGATATACGACGACATCACGCCCGGCGGCGCGTCAGGCACGTTTGGCGGCGGCGTGGCGATACGCACGTTGAGCATGATAATGCCCTTCTCTTCCGGGTAGTTAGCCATGGAATAGGCGCGCAGCGCGGGCTCTTTTACCTCGGAAACAAAGCGGAAGAGATTAAATTTATCCCAGTCGGCCCGGTACTCATCGGGCACGTCGAAGTCCGCATACGCCACGGTGTGCGCCGGACACTCAATCTGGATATACCCACCTGCACGGAACGGGACGCTCTCCCCTTCAGGGACACGCAGCTTGAGCTCTTTAATAAACGTGGCTTTGTTATCGTTCGAGATAACCTCGCACTCCCATTTTTTCACGCCGAAAATCTCTTCCGGCAGCTCAATCTTCATGTTCTGACGCACCGCGACCTGGCACGCCAGGCGGCACCCCTCTTTCGCTTCACGCTTCGTGATATGCGACAGTTCAGTAGGCAGAATATCACCGCCCCCCTCTTTCACAGTCACACGGCACTGCCCGCATGAGCCGCCTCCACCGCAGGCTGACGAGACAAAAATCCCGTTGCCCGAGAGCGTATTAAGCAGCTTGTCCCCTGCCGGAGTGCGGATCTGGTTCTGCGGATCGTCATTGATATCAATGATCACGTCCCCGGAATTAACCAGCTTTGCGCGCGCCGCCAGAATCAGCCCTGACAGCACCAGTACTATCAGCGTGAACATCACCACGCCAAGAATAATTTCCATTTGTTAACCCTTATAGCTGCACACCGGAGAAGGACATAAAGCCCAACGCCATCAGGCCGGTGGTGATAAAGGTGATCCCTAAGCCACGCAGCCCCGCAGGCACGTTGGCATATTTCATTTTTTCACGGATCCCCGCCATAGTGACAATCGCCAGCATCCAGCCGATACCGGAACCGAAGCCGTACACCACCGATTCACTGAAGTTGTAATCGCGCTGAACCATAAACGAGACGCCACCGAAGATGGCGCAGTTCACCGCGATCAGCGGCAGGAAGATCCCCAGCGCGTTGTACAGCGACGGGAAATACTTATCGAGGATCATCTCCAGGATTTGTACCAGCGCCGCAATCACCCCGATGAAGGTGATGAAGTTCAGGAAGCTAAGATCGACGCCTTCCACCAGCGCGCCGTCCCGCAGCACGAAGTTGAACACCAGGTTGTTAATCGGAACCGAAAGCCCCAGCACAACGGTGACCGCCACGCCCAGGCCAAATGCCGTCGAGACCTTTTTAGAGACGGCAAGGAACGTACACATGCCCAGGAAGAAGGCGAGCGCCATGTTTTCAACAAACACCGCGCGCACAAATAAACTCAGGTAATGAGCCATTGTCGGTTACTCCTTTTCCTGCTGTTCAGGCTTCAACGTACGAATCAGCCAGATCAGCAAACCGATAATGAAAAACGCGCTTGGGGCCAGCAGGAACAGGCCGTTCGGCAGATACCAGCCGCCGTTCTGTACCGTATCCAGCACCTGAACGCCAAACAGCTTGCCGCTGCCAATCAGCTCGCGCAGGAAACCGACCGTCAGCAGGATCACGCCGTAGCCCAGGCCGTTCCCGATACCGTCCATAAAGCTCGCCAGCGGCGGCATTTTCATGGCGTAGGCTTCAGCGCGCCCCATCACGATGCAGTTGGTGATAATCAGGCCGACAAACACCGAAAGCTGCTTCGAGGTTTCGTAGGCGAAAGCGCGCAGCAGCTGATCGACCACGATCACCAGCGAGGCGATGATCGCCATCTGCACGATGATCCTCACGCTGTTGGGGATGTGGTGGCGGATCATCGAGATAAACATGCTGGAAAACGCCGTCACCAGCGTTACCGCCAGCGTCATCACCACCGCCGTTTCCAGCTTGGTCGTTACCGCCAGAGCCGAGCACACACCCAGCACCTGCAGGGTTATCGGGTTATTGGCTAAAAGTGGGCCAATAAGCACTTTTTTAACTTCTTTCAGTTCACCCGTATCAGCCATTGTTCAGCGCTCCTTCACGTACGTTCTTCAGGAAGGGACCAAAGCCCAGTTCACCCATCCAGAAATCAAAACTGTGCTGCACCCCGTTAGAGGTGAGTGTGGCGCCGGAAAGACCGTCAACGGCGAATTCATCCCCAGGACGCGCGCCTCCTTTCACCACCTTCAGCGCAGGCTGACCGTTATCATTGAGCACTTTTTTACCGATAAACTGCGCACGCCAGTTAGGGTTTTCCACTTCGCCACCCAGCCCCGGCGTTTCGCCCTGATCGTAATAAGTAATACCTTTGACCGTGCGGCCATCGGTATCCAGTGCCACAAACGCATACATCATTGACCATAAGCCGTTGCCGTAGATGGGCAACACGATTTCCTGTATGCGCTTCTGCTCGTCACGGACGAGGTAAATTTCCGCGACATTGCTGCGGCGCTTAATGCCAGCCGGATCCTGCGAGGCGTCAAGCACGGTGCTCATCTGCGGATCCTTTAATGCCAGCGCCTGGTTATATTTCGCCGGGTCTTTATCCATCAGCTCGCCGGTTTTTAAATCCACCAGCCGTGCGGTAATGCGTTCAGCAAACACGTCGGCGACGTCGTCCTTCGTCATGCCTTCCTGCATCAGCCCGGCCACGGCCAGGATGTTACGCTGTTTATCCAGCGCGCGCTGTTCCTGCTGCAGCGGTTTCAACCCTACGGCGGAACCGGCAACCACGATGGAACAGACCAGACACAGTACCAAAACCACCAGCAGCGTTTTGCTGATGCTGTCGTTATTTTTAACCTCAGCCACGCGCCTTCCTCCGCTTAATGTTGGCGCGCACGACCAGGTAGTCGAACAGCGGCGCAAACAGGTTGGCAAACAGAATGGCCAACATCATCCCTTCCGGATAGGCCGGGTTGACCACGCGAATCAGTACACACATCACGCCAATGAGCGCGCCGTAGCACCATTTCCCCCTGTCGGTAAAGGAGGCCGAGACGGGATCGGTGGCCATGAACATCATGCCAAACGCAAAGCCTCCCAGCACCAGGTGCCAGTACCACGGCATGGAGAACATCGGGTTCGTGTCTGAACCAATGAAGTTGAACAGCGTGGCGGTAAGCACCATGCCGAGCATAACGCCCGCGACGATGCGCCAGGACGCCACGCGGCCAAAGAGGATGATGGCCCCGCCGATCAAAATCATCAGGGTAGATACTTCGCCAATGGAGCCCGGAATGTTGCCAAGAAACGCGTCGAACCAGGTTACGGGCTGGCCGGTAGCATTGTTGACCAGCGTTTCACCGCCGCCTGCCGCCCACTGTGAAAGTGGCGTCGCGCCGGAGAATCCGTCCGCAGCCGTCCACACCAGGTCGCCCGAAATCTGCGCCGGGTAAGCAAAGAACAGGAACGCACGCCCCGCCAGCGCCGGGTTGAGGAAGTTACGTCCGGTGCCGCCGAAAATCTCTTTGGCAATCACCACGCCAAAGCTAATCCCCATCGCCGCCTGCCAGAGCGGCAGAGTCGGCGGAACAATCAGCGAAAACAGAATGGAGGTAACAAAGAAGCCTTCGTTGATCTCGTGTTTGCGGATGATGGCGAACAGCACTTCCCAGAAGCCGCCCACGATAAAGACGGTCATGTAGATCGGCAGGAAGAAGACGGCCCCCAGCGTCATCATGCTGACCCAGCCTGCATCAGCCGCAAAGCTGACGCCCAGCGACTGCGCCAGACGATAGTGCCAGTCAGACTGGATCACCTGCGCCAGCTGCTGAGCGTCGTACATATGATGCAGCGCCGGAATGGTTTGCAGACCAACGTTGTACATGCCCCAGAACATGGCCGGGAAGACCGCAAACCACACCAGGATCATCATGCGTTTCAGGTCGATGGCATCGCGAACGTGCGCTGCCCCTTTCGTCACCAGACCCGGAGTGTAGAAAATAGTCGTCGTCGCTTCATACAGCGGGTAGTACTTTTTGAGCTTCCCTTCGGTAAAGTGCGGCTCAATTTTTTCAAAGAGGTGCTTTAATCCCATGGTTATCCTTCCTGCTCAATGCGGGTTAACACCTCGCGCAATACGGGTCCATATTCGTATTTACCCGGACACACATAGGTACAGAGCGCCAGATCTTCTTCATCCAGTTCCAGACAACCGAGCGCCTGCGCGCCGTCGGTATCGCCTGCCAGAAGATCGCGCAGCAGCACGGTAGGCAGAATATCCAGCGGCATTACACGTTCGTAGTTGCCAATCGGAACCATCGCGCGCTCGCCGCCGTTTGTGCTGGTAGAGAAGTTAAAGAGCTTATGACGCAGAAAGTGGCCAAGCGTGGTGCGGGTGACGGAGTATTTTTCTGCGCCAGGCAGAACCCAGCCGAACAGCTCTTTCTCACGCCCTTCCAGAACGACGCTCACCTGAAGATGGAAACGTCCCAGGTACGCGTGCGCACTGACAGCGCGGCGGCCGCTGAGTACCGAACCGGAAATGAGGCGGTTTTCACCCTCTTTCGTTTCCCCTGCCAGCAGTTCATTAATGTCTGCTCCCAGAAGCGTCTTAACCAGACGCGGGTTTGCGGCCTGCGGCCCGCCGATAGCGATAATCCGTTCAGCGCAAAGTTCACCCGTCGTAAAGAGCTTACCGATGGCAATGACATCCTGATAATTAAGGTGCCAGACCTGTTTTTTAAGGCTTACCGGCTCAAGGAAGTGGATATGGGTCCCGACCAGACCCGCCGGATGCGGGCCGGAAAATTCATTAAACGTAACCTGTCCCTGCGGATGGCCGCCAAGCATGCCGCCGCTGGCCTGGCAAACGTGCACTTTTCCGGGCGTCAGGCGAGTCAGAACGGTCAGCCCGGCATCAAAGGCTTTACGCTGCGCCAGGATAATGGGCTGCGGGTCTGCGCTGAGCGGGTTGGTGTCGATGGCCGTCACGAAAATGGCAGCCGGGGCGGTATCAGGAACAGGTGATTTGCTGAAAGGACGCGTACGCAGCGCCGTCCACAGGCCGGACGCGAGCAGCTGAGCCTGCACATCTTCGCGGCTAAGCGTCGCGAGGTCTGCCGCATCATAACGAGCAAACTCACGCTGTTCATCGCCTTCAATGCGGATTACCACCGACTGCAGCACGCGACGCTCGCCGCGGTTGATCGCTACCACGGTGCCGCTGGCGGGGGCCGTGAACATGACGCCGGGATTTTTTTTGTCTTCAAAGAGCGCCTGCCCTTTGATCACGCGATCGCCCTCCTGCACCAGCATTGAAGGACGCATTCCCAGATAATCGTCACCTAAAATTGCGACATGACGGACGCTTGCGCCACACGAGACGTGCTGCTCAGGCACGCCTGCAATCGGCAAATTAAGTCCTTTTTTTATTTTAAACATGTGGTTAGCAGGTTTCCATAAACAACAATCCAGTGGGCGCAAAGTGTAACATTTCCCCCTTCTCTCGGGCAGGGGATCCACGGTCGGGCGCGCCAAAATGCGAGCTATTACGCAAAGTTCCTGGAGCCAGCGCGTTTTTGATGGTTTATAAAGTAAAACTAATTTGTAAACTCACCGCCCGGCTCTTGCGAAAATCTATAGCGGTGCTAATGTGAGCGCACCTAACAGAATAATCTGATTTCGGGTCTCTTTTGCCGTCCTGGCAAGTTAGTCCAGGTTTTATCAAGGAATTTGTAGTATGCGTAAAATCGCATTGTTCATTGCGATGCTTCTGATTCCGTGCATGTCGTTTGCCGGGCTGCTCAGCAGCAACAGCTCCACCACGCCGATCAGCAAAGAATATAAACAGCAGTTAATGGGATCCCCGGTTTATATTCAAATCTTCAAGGAAGAGCGCACGCTCGATCTGTTTGTAAAAATGGGCGAAACATATCAGCTGCTTGATAGCTACAAAATTTGTAACTATTCCGGCGGGCTGGGCCCGAAACAGCGTCAGGGCGATTTCAAAAGCCCGGAAGGTTTTTACAACGTTCAGCGTAACCAGTTAAAGCCGGATAGCCGCTTCTATAAAGCCATCAACATCGGTTTCCCGAACGCCTATGACCGTGCTCACGGTTATGAAGGGAAATACCTGATGATCCACGGTGCCTGCGTGTCTGTCGGCTGCTACGCGATGACCGACTCCGGCATTGATGAGATTTTCCAGTTCGTAACCGGCGCACTGGTCTTTGGGCAGCCTAACGTTCAGGTCAGCATCTATCCGTTCCGCATGACCGATGCCAATATGGCGCGCCATAAGTACTCTTACTACGCCGATTTCTGGAAACAGCTGAAGCCGGGTTATGACTACTTTGAGCAGACCCACAAGCCGCCGGTAGTCTCTATCGTCGATGGCCGTTACGTGGTCAGCAAACCGCTGAGCCACGAAGTCGTCCACCCGCAGCTGGCGTCAAATTACACGGTCCCCGAGACAAAATAGCACCCACTCGCCTGGCATAATCTTTTGCCAGGTTTCGTTGCCCGTCAGCGGCTGCGTTGCAATAACAGTGACCACATCGTTCGGTGTGGTCTCTTTCTGAAAATCTATCTCCACATCCTGATCGAGCAGCGTAGCAACGCCAAACGGCGCACGGCGCGTGATCCAGAAGAGATTCGTCGAGCAGAACGCCATCACGTAGCGCCCGTCAGACAACAGCATGTTAAATACGCCTTTTTCACGCAATTCGGCTGCCAGCGTCGCGATGTATTTGAATACGGCGGCCATATTGCCGGGCGTGCGCGGATAACGTTCCGTCAGCTTGTGCAGCAGCCAGCAGAAGGCCTTCTCGCTGTCCGTTTCGCCCACCGGGCGGAAGTTGCCCGTTTCCAGAGATTTATAGCCCGTAAGCTGCCCGTTGTGCGCGTAGGTCCAGTTACGGCCCCACAGCTCGCGGGTAAAGGGATGGGTATTTTCCAGCGCAACTTCGCCGCGGTTTGCCTGGCGAATATGCGCGATCACCGAACAGGATTTAATGGGATAGTCCTGCACCAGTTTGGCAATCGGTGAGTTAAAACTGGGCTGTGGATCTTTAAACGTGCGACACCCTTTGCCTTCGTAGAAGGTGATGCCCCAGCCGTCTTTATGCGGCCCGGTTCCCCCACCGCGCTGAACCAGCCCGGTGAAGCTAAAGCAGATATCGGTTGGCACATTGGCGCTCATCCCGAGCAGTTCGCACATACATCACCTCCACAACAGCGGGGGGCACCGGCGCCCCCCAGCGAAGTCTTACTTAACCATCTCTTTTTCGATCAGCTGGATCAGGATGTGGATCACTTTGATGTGAATTTCCTGAACGCGATCTGCATAGCCGAAGTGCGGAACGCGAATTTCGATATCCGCCGTACCGTCCATCTTACCGCCATCTTTCCCGGTCAGGGTGATGACCTTCATCCCTTTTTCACGCGCGGCGGCGATCGCTTTGATCACGTTCGCGGAGTTACCGGAGGTAGAGATACCCAGCAGCACGTCGCCTTCACGGCCTACTGCCTCAACGTAGCGGGAAAAGATGTGGTCGTAACCGAAGTCGTTGCCTACGCAGGAGATGTGGCTCACGTCGGAAATCGCAATCGCCGGGTAGCCCGGACGGTTTTCGCGATAGCGTCCGGTCAGCTCTTCGGCGAAGTGCATGGCGTCACAGTGGGAACCGCCGTTACCGCAGGAGAGCACTTTGCCACCGGCCTTAAAACTGTCGGCCAGCAGGACCGCCGCGCGCTGAATAGCGTGAATATTGGCATCATCTTTCAGAAAGTTCGCCAGCGTTTCCGCCGCTTCGTTCAGTTCGTTACGAATAAGATCCTGGTACATGAGGATAATCCTTCAGTATTGATGAAATAACACAGTGGAGTGTACCGGATAGCGGGAAAAGCGAGAAGCTAAAGCCATGCGAATCGTCCGGCGTTTTGATTTTTTGTGCCGGCGAAAACGCGAACAATGTGAACCAGGTTGTAATTATTTTGTAAACACATTGCTAAAGGAATTCACATCAACTACAACCATATCATCACAAGTGGTCAGACCTCCTACAAGCAAGGGAGCTTTTCTTTATGATGATTTTGAGCATTCTCGCAACCGTTGTACTGCTCGGTGTGTTGTTCTATCACCGCGTCAGTTTATTCCTGAGCAGCCTGATTCTTCTGGCCTGGACGGCTGCGCTTGGCGTCGCAGGTCTCTGGAATATCTGGATTTTGGTCCCTCTTGCCATCATTCTGCTGCCGTTTAACCTGGCCCCGATGCGTAAGTCGATGATCTCCGCGCCAGTATTTAAAGGCTTCCGCAAAGTGATGCCGCCGATGTCGCGCACCGAGAAAGAAGCGATTGATGCGGGCACCACCTGGTGGGAAGGCGACCTGTTCCAGGGCAACCCGGACTGGAAAAAGCTGCACAACTATCCGCAGCCGCGCCTGACCGCCGAAGAACAGGCCTTTATTGACGGCCCGGTGGAAGAAGCGTGCCGCATGGCGAACGACTTTGCTATCACCCACGAAATGGCCGACCTGCCGCCGGAGCTGTGGACGTACCTGAAAGAGCATCGCTTCTTCGCGATGATCATTAAGAAAGAGTACGGCGGTCTTGAGTTCTCCGCTTACGCGCAGGCTCGCGTGCTGCAAAAGCTGGCGGGCGTTTCCGGGATCCTGGCGATTACCGTCGGCGTACCGAACTCCTTAGGCCCGGGCGAACTGCTGCAGCATTACGGTACGGAAGAGCAGAAAGATCACTATCTGCCGCGACTGGCGCGCGGTCAGGAAATCCCGTGCTTCGCGCTGACCAGCCCGGAAGCAGGCTCCGATGCAGGCGCAATCCCGGATACCGGCGTGGTCTGTATGGGCGAGTGGCAGGGCCAGCAGGTGCTGGGCATGCGCCTGACCTGGAACAAACGCTATATCACCCTGGCACCTATCGCCACCGTGCTGGGCCTGGCCTTTAAGCTCTCCGACCCGGAAAAACTGCTGGGCGGTGAAGAAGATCTGGGCATTACCTGTGCACTGATCCCAACCTCGACGCCGGGTGTGGAAATTGGCCGTCGTCACTTCCCGCTGAACGTGCCGTTCCAGAACGGCCCGACCCGCGGCCAGGATATCTTCGTGCCGATTGACTACATCATCGGCGGCCCGAAAATGGCCGGTCAGGGCTGGCGCATGCTGGTGGAATGTCTGTCGGTGGGTCGCGGTATTACCCTGCCGTCGAACTCAACCGGCGGCCTGAAGTCCGTCGCGATGGGAATTGGCGCTTATGCCCACATTCGCCGTCAGTTCAAAATCTCCATCGGCAAGATGGAAGGTATCGAAGAGCCGCTGGCGCGCATCGCGGGCAACGCCTACGTGATGGACGCCGCTGCATCCCTGATTACCTACGGCATCATGCTGGGCGAAAAACCGGCCGTGCTGTCCGCGATTGTGAAGTACCACTGTACCCACCGCGCGCAGCAGTCGATCATTGACGCGATGGATATCGCGGGCGGTAAAGGCATTATGCTCGGCGAAGGCAACTTCCTGGCGCGCGGCTATCAGGGCGCACCGATTGCCATCACCGTGGAAGGGGCTAACATCCTGACCCGCAGCATGATGATCTTCGGCCAGGGTGCGATTCGCTGCCATCCGTACGTGCTGGAAGAGATGGCCGCTGCGCAGAATAACGACGTGGACGCCTTCGACAAACTGCTGTTCAAACATATCGGTCACGTGGGCAGCAACAAGGTGCGGAGCTTCTGGCTGGGCCTGACGCGCGGCCTGACCAGCGCGACGCCAACCGGCGATGCGACCAAACGTTACTACCAGCATCTGAACCGTCTGAGCGCCAACCTGGCTCTGCTGTCCGACGTTTCCATGGCGGTGCTGGGCGGTAGCCTGAAGCGTCGCGAGCGTATCTCCGCCCGTCTGGGCGACGTGCTGAGCCAGATCTTCCTGGCCTCTGCGGTGCTGAAACGCTACGACGACGAAGGCCGTCAGGAAGCGGATCTGCCGCTGGTGCACTGGGGCGTGCAGGATGCGATGTATCAGGCGGAACAGGCGATTGACGACCTGCTGGCGAACTTCCCGAACCGCTTCGTGGCTGGCGCTCTGCGCGTGGTGATCTTCCCGACCGGTCGTCATCATCTGGCGCCGTCCGACAAGCTGGACCACAAGGTGGCGAAGATCCTGCAGGTTCCGAGCGCAACCCGCTCCCGCATTGGCCGCGGTCAGTATCTGGCACCAACGCCGCATAACCCGGTGGGCCTGCTGGAAGAGGCGCTGCTGGACGTGATGGCCGCCGACCCGATTCACCAGAAAATCTGCAAACAGCTGGGTAAAAACCTGCCGTTTACCCGTCTGGACGAACTGGCGAAACAGGCGCTGGCCGGTGGCATTATCAATAACGACGAAGCTGCGCTGCTGGTGAAAGCCGAAGAGAGCCGTCTGCGCAGTATTAACGTGGATGATTTCGAACCGGAAGAGCTGGCGACGCAGCCGGTAAAGCTGCCGGAGAAGCATCGCAAACCTGAAGCGGCATAACCCGCTTCGCTATGACAAACCCCGCCCGGTGCGGGGTTTTTTATTGCCACATTTTCTCGTAATGACGTGCTACAGTGTCAAAAAGGGGTCGTTTGAGGAGTCTGTATCGTGCCTGGTTTGAAGATTTCGATTTTGCAGCAGCCTTTAGTGTGGATGGATGGCCCTGCCAACCTGCGCCACTTTGATCGTCAACTGGAAGAGATTACCGGGCGAGATGTGATTGTCCTGCCGGAGATGTTTACCACCGGCTTCGCGATGGAAGCGGCGAAACAGTCGATGCCCCAGGAAGAGGTGGTCGCCTGGATGCATGCCAAAGCGCAGCAAACCAACGCGCTGATCGCCGGGAGCGCCGCACTGCAGACGGAACGCGGCCCGGTGAACCGCTTCCTGCTGGTTGAGCCGGAAGGAAAGGTGCATTTTTACGATAAACGCCACCTGTTCCGCATGGCCGATGAACATCATCATTATGAAGCCGGTAACGAGCGCGTGGTGTTCGAGTGGCGCGGCTGGCGCATCCTGCCGCTGGTCTGCTACGACCTGCGCTTCCCGGTATGGTCGCGCAACCGCAACGATTACGACCTGGCGCTGTACGTCGCCAACTGGCCCGCGCCGCGCTCGCTGCACTGGCAGGCGCTGCTGGTGGCTCGCGCGATTGAGAACCAGGCGTACGTGGTGGGCTGTAACCGCGTGGGGACGGACGGCAACGGCCACCACTACCGCGGCGACAGCCGGGTGGTGAACCCGCAGGGCGAGATTATTGCCACCGCCGAGCCGCATCAGGCGACGCGCATTGATGCGGAGCTGTCGTTGACGGCGCTGAAGGAGTATCGGGAGAAGTTCCCGGCGTGGCAGGATGCGGATCCGTTTAGCATCGGGTGAAAAAATGCCGGGTGGCGGCTACGCCTTACCCGGCCTACCAATGTTGCTCGCTTCTTTTAACTCACTAACGCCTGCCCGTCTTTGCGGCTCTCCGTCGCGGCCACGTAGTGCCCTTCCGGCATACGATAGATTACCTGCGCACCGCCGAAGTTGTAATCCTGGAGCGGATCTTCCACCACGATCTGATGCCCGCGCTCGCGCAGCGCGGCAATGGTGTTGCGATCGAACGTCGATTCAACGATCACTTCCCTGCCCTGCACCACGCGCCAGCGCGGCGCGTCGATGGCCGCCTGCGGGTTTTGCCCGTGCAGCATGATGCGCAGCGCCATCTGCATATGCCCCTGCGCCTGCATCGGGCCGCCCATCACGCCGAAGGACATCAGCGGCTTGCCGTTGCCGTCCATCGCAAAGCCCGGAATGATGGTGTGGAAAGGACGCTTGCTGCCCGCCAGCGCGTTCGGGTGTTTGGGATCGAGCACAAAGCCGCAGCCGCGGTTTTGCAGGCTGATTCCGGTATCCGGTACCACAATGCCTGAACCGAAGCCCATAAAGTTGGACTGGATAAACGAAACCATCATCCCGCTGGCGTCCGCGGTGCTGATGTAGACCGTACCGCTCTGCGTCGGTGAACCGTACACAAAGTCAGAGGCGTTATCGTGATCGATAAGCGCCGCACGCGACTTCAGATAGTGGTCGCTCAGCAGCTCTTTTGCTGCGAACTCCATATGTTCTTCATCCGCCACGTAGCGGTCGAGATCCGCCAGCGCCAGCTTCATGGCTTCAATGGATAAGTGCAGAGACTGCACGGAGTCCGGATGATGTTTCTCAATGCCGCACTGCTCCAGAATACCGAGCGCAATCAGCGTGGCGATCCCCTGCCCGTTTGGCGGCAGCTCCTGTACCGAGCCGCCCGCGAAGTCGCGCGACAGCAGTTCAACCCAGTCCACGCGATGGTTTGCCAGATCTTCCGCTGACAGGTGCGCGCCGTGCTCCTGGGCGAAGGCGGCAATTTTCTGCGCCAGCTCGCCGCGGTAAAAGGCTTCACCGTTGGTTTTGGCAATCAGCTCCAGCGAATGAGCCTGCGCCGGATTACGGAAGATCTCCCCCACGCGCGGGGCGCGGCCTTCCGGCGCAAAGCAGGCGCTAAAGCCCGGCTGATCTTTCAGCTTGTTATAGCCGCGCTGCCAGAGATGACCAATCAGCGGCGAGACCGGGAAGCCGTTGCGCGCGTAGTCAATCGCAGGCTGCGCCAGCGTGGTCAGCGGCAGCGTGCCGAAGCGTTCTGCCAGGGCCACCCAGCCCGACACCGCACCCGGCACCGTCACCGCGTCCCAGCCGATTTCCGGCACTGCGCTTTTACCGGCAAACAGATCCGCATGCCAGCTGGCCGGCGAGCGCCCGGACGCGTTCAGGCCGTGAAGTTTTTCACCGTCCCAGACGATGGCAAAGGCATCGCTGCCGATGCCGTTGCCGGTCGGCTCAACAACGGTCAGCGCCATGGCGGTGGCAATGGCCGCATCGACGGCATTACCACCCAGCTGCAGCATTTTCATTCCCGCCTGCGCCGCCAGCGGCTGCGAAGTGGCAACGGCGTTGTGGCCCATCATCGGCGGGCGGCGTGAAGCGTAACCGGACGTAAAATCAAGCGCTTTGGTCATCATGACTCCTTAGTCGTGGCGCGGATCGAGCGCATCGCGCAGCCCGTCGCCAAGTAAATTAAAGCCCTGCACGGCAAGGAAAATCGCCACGCCGGGGAAAACGGACATCCACGGCGCCTGCTCAAGGAAACCTTTCGCGGTATTGAGCATGGACCCCCAGGACGGATTGGGCGGCTGCTGCCCCAGCCCTAAAAACGACAGGCTGGCTTCGGCAATAATCGCCGAGGCAATGGCCAGCGTGGCCTGAACCAGGATCGGCGACATCACGTTTGGCAGAACGTATTTAATGATGATCCAGCGATCCGGCAGGCCTATCGCTCGCGCGCCGTCGATGTACTCTTCGTTGCGAATGGCGATCACCTGCCCGCGCGTCAGGCGGGCGAAGATCGGCATCGCCGAAAGACCGATGGCGATCATCGCATTGGTCAGGCTCGGGCCTAAAAATGCCCCCAGCGCGATCGCCATGATCAGGAACGGACAGGCCAGCAGCGCCTCGATAAAGCGCGAGATGACGCCGTCCCACATCTTCTGGAAGTAGCCCGCCACCAGCCCCAGCGGCACGCCGATGACCACCGCGATAACCACCGACATACAACCCGCCATCAGCGAGGTTCGCGCTCCCCAGATAATGCGGGACAAAATGTCGCGCCCCAGCTCGTCGGTGCCGAACCAGTACATCGCTGACGGCGCTTTGCGCACCGCGAGGAAGTTGGCTTTAACCGGGTCAAACGGGGCGATCCACGGCGCCAGCAGCGCCACCAGCACAAAGAAACCCACCACAAGCGCGCCAATCACCGCGCTTTTATTGGCGAGGAATTTCTTCAGCACCCGGTTCTGAGCGCGCGGCAGCGCGGGGGCTACGGTTTGCGTCGTCAGTTCCGCCATCGTTAACCTCGCATTTTCGGGTTGATAAGGACGTAGAGCACGTCAGCCAGCAGGTTGAGCAGCAGGAAGCCGATCGCCACGATCAGCACCACGCCCTGCACCACCGCGTAGTCACGGTTGAACACCGAGTCGACGATCATCTTGCCAAAGCCCGGAATGGTGAACACCTGCTCGGTCAGCACCGCGCCGCCCAGCAGCTCGCCGAACAGCAGCGTGGTGAGGGTGATCACCGGTACCAGCGCGTTGCGAAACGCGTGCTTTAGAATGACCGCCTTCGGCAGCAGCCCCTTGGCGCGTGCGGTACGGATATAATCCGCTTTCAGCACCGCAATCATCGACGCGCGGGTATGGCGCATCAGCGTCGCCGCCAGCCCGGTTCCGAGCACGGACGCGGGCAGCAGCAGCGTGCGCAGGTTCTGAAGCGGATCTTCACTGAACGGCACGTAGCCGGACGCGGGCAGCCACTGCAGGTTCACCGAGAAGACCAGAATCAGCAAGATCCCCAGCCAGAAGTGGGGAATAGAGATCCCCGAGATCGCCACGAAGTTCGCCCCGTGATCGACCCAGCTGTTTTTGTTCACCGCCGCAAGGATCCCCATGCTGATGCCAAACACCAGCGCAATAATCATCGCCAGCAGCGACAGCTCCAGCGTAACCGGCAGCTTGCTGGCGATAAGCTCGGTCACCGGCTCGTGCGTGCGCAAGGAGACGCCCAGATCGCCCTGCAGCGCCCGCGTCAGCCAGTGGAAATACTGAACCGGGATCGGCGCATCCAGGTTCAGCTCCGCGCGCAGCTGGGCGATCACCGCCGGATCGCGTTCCTCACCGGCCATCGCAATCAGTGGGTCGCCGGGCAGCAGCTTTTGCAGCCCGAACACCATCATGCTCACCAGCAATAGCGTCGGGACGGCCAGCAGCAGACGTTTGCAAATCAGTTCCAGCATGGGTTCTCCTCAGGACGTTTATTTCGCCAGCGTCAAACCCGCCAGACGCACGATGCCGTCCGGGTAAGGCTTAAAGCCCTGCACGCGCTTGTTCAGGCCAAAAATGCGCGGCTCGAAGTAGAGGTAGGCAATCGGCATATCGGTTTGCAGCTGCTTCACCACCTTGTCATACAGCGGCTGGCGGGCGGCCTGGTCGGTGCTCTGGCGCGCCTGCGTCAGCCACTCATCGACCTGCGCGTTGCTGTAACGGCCATCGTTAAGCGTGCCATTGCTGTGGATAAAGCCGTAGATGCTGCCGTCCGGATCCGGGCGACCCGACCAGCCGGAGAAGCTCAGCTGATAATCACCGCTCTGCTGGCGATCCAGCAGCGTGGCAAATTCGGTCATCTGCAGGTTCAGCGTGAAGCCGGCCTCGGCGACCATCGCCTGCAATACCTGACCCACCTGCTGCGAGGTTGGGTTGTTCGGCACCAGCAGGTTGACGGTCAGCGGCGCGGTGACGCCTGCCGCTTTGAGCAGCGCTTTGGCTTTATCAACGTCGCGCGGCGGAACCGGCAGATTCACGTGATACGGGCTGACCGTCGAAAACGCCTGGTTGGCTGGCGTATACAGCCCTTCAAAGACCACCTGGTTTAACGCATCGCGGTCGATGGCCTGAGAAAACGCCTCGCGCACGCGGGCATCTTTGAACGGATCGTTCGCCGGGACCTTGCCGTTGTTAATATTGAAGGTGATCCCCTGATAGCCCAGGCCGGTGACCTTAGCCAGCGCCAGCTTGCTGTCGGCTTCGACGGTTTTGACGTCGCTGGCGGCGATGCCTTCGGTCAGATCCAGATCGCCCGCGCGCAGGTTCGCCAGACGCACGGAGGCATCCGGGATCGGCAGATAGATAATTTTGTCGAAGTGGTAGGCGCCTTTGTTCCAGTAGTTGTCGAAGCGGGTCAGAACGATGCGGTCCTGCGACACGCGGCTGTCGAACTTGTACGGGCCGGAACAGACCGGATGGGCGGCAAAGTCAGGCTTTTTCGCAGCCTCGGGCGCCATCATCGCGCCCGCGCGGTCGGTAAGCTGCATCAGCAGCGCGGCGTCCGGCGTTTTCAGGTGCAGCGCTATCTGCATCGGGCCGGTGACCTCTACCGATTCCACGGAGGAGATCTCGCTTTTCCGCAGGGAGCCTTTGAGGGTCAGGGCGCGGTCGAGGTTGTATTTCGCGGCGGCGGCATCGAATTTCTCTCCGTCATGGAAGGTCACGCCTTCGCGCAGATCCATGGTCAGCGTTTTGCCGTCGGCGCTCCAGGCCCACGATTTCGCGAGACCTGGCACGACCTTCAGATGCTCGTCGACGTCCACCAGCCTGTCGCACAGGGAGGCAAACACGAAGCGGCCATAGTAGGTGCGCGCCAGGTGCGGGTCGAGCATGTCCGGGTCTGCTCCCAGGCCGATTCGCAGCACGCTTTCAGAATGGGCGGGCAGCGCCGCGCCAAGCAACATAACACTTCCCAGTACGGTCAAAAGAGAATTACGCATTGTCATTATCATGAGTTCCTTGAAGGAAGGGAGGAGTGAGTGGCCGCGTGTTCAAACAGCGCGCGGCGGCGCAGAAAGGCTGCGGATGGCGGTGCGATCTGGATAACGCTGCGATCGCGGTTAATTTCCTGCCAGCGGTGGCAGGCAACCTGACGCCCGCCGTCGAACACCTGATTAATCGGCTCGACCTGGCGGCATTCGTCAGTGACGTACGGGCAGCGGGTGTGGAAGCGACAGCCCGACGGCGGATTCGCCGGGTTCGGCAGATCCCCCTGCAGCAGCGGCGCGTCGCGCTCAACACCCGGCTGCATCTGCGGCGCCGAGGCGATCAGCGCCTGGGTGTAAGGGTGCAGCGGTGCGTCAAAGATCTCGTCGACGGTGGCAAGCTCAACGATTTGCCCAAGGTACATCACCGCCACGCGGTCGCTCATGTGGCGGATCACCGCCAGACCGTGGGCGACGATCACCATCGTCAGCCCCAGCTGGTGCTTCAGGCTCTCCAGCAAATTAACCACCTGCGCCTGCACCGACACATCCAGCGCGGAAACCGGCTCGTCGCCCAGCAGCAGCTTTGGCCCCGAAGCCAGCGCGCGGGCAATGCCGATACGCTGGCGCTGCCCGCCGGAAAACTCGTGCGGATAGCGCCCGGCCCAGGCGGCAGGCAGGCCAACGGTCTTGAGCAGCTCCGCGACGCGGTACTGACGATCCGCTTTCTTCATGTTCTGGTGCAGCCACAGCGGCTCACCGACGATCTGCTCCACCGTCATGCGCGGGTTCAGCGAGGCAAAAGGATCCTGAAAAATAATCTGCAGTTCGCGCCGGAGCTGGTTCAGACGGGCGCCTGTGGCGTGAGTAATCTCCTCCCCCTGATAAAACACGCGTCCTTCGCTGGCGGCCAGCAGACGCAGCAGCAGACGGCCAAGGGTGGATTTCCCGGAACCGGACTCGCCGACAATCGCCAGCGTTTCGCCCGGCATCACGGCAAGCGAAACGCGATCGACCGCCGTGACAAACCGGGCCGGGGAAAAGAGTTTTTTCGGACCGGGGAAAAGCTTGCTGAGGTCCCGGGCTTCAAGAATGGGCGTGGTCATGCGGTCTCTCCCAGGGCAATGTGGTGTTCGAGCGGCACGCGGAAGCAGGCGACCTGATGGCCCGCGCCGAGCGTGGTGAGCTGCGGTTTTTCATCATGACAGCGCGACTGCGCAAACGGGCAGCGCGTCGCGAAACGGCAGCCTTTCGGCATGGACTCCGGCAGCGGGACCGATCCGGGAATGGTGGAGAGCTGGCCTTTGCGTGCGCCCAGCGAAGGGATCGAGCCCATCAGGCCGATGGTGTACGGGTGCTGCGGGTCAGCGAATATTGCCTCAACGCTCCCCTGCTCCACCACCTGCCCGGCGTACATCACCGCCACCTGCTGGGCGACTTCGGCCACCACGCCCAAATCGTGGGTGATCATCAGCACCGCCGTGCCGGTTTCCTCTTTTAGAGTGTTCAGCAGGGTCAGGATTTGTGCCTGGATGGTGACGTCGAGCGCGGTGGTCGGTTCATCGGCAATCAGCAGTTTAGGGTGGTTGATCAGGGCCATGGCAATCATCACGCGCTGGCGCATGCCGCCGGAAAGCTGGTGCGGATACGCCTTGAGGCGCATCTCCGCCGCCGGGATCTGCACCTTTTCAAGGATCTGCAGCGCGACCTTCATCGCCTCCGGGCGCGTAACGTTCTGATGACGCATGACCGCTTCACTGAGCTGATCGCCTAACGTGAAGGCCGGATTAAGCGAGGTCATCGGCTCCTGGAAAATCATCGCCAGCTCGCTCCCGCGCAAATCGGCATACTCCCGCGGCGAGAGCTTGCGCAGGTCGTGGCGGCGAAACTGCATCTCGCCGCTGACAATCTGCGCGCTGGCGGGCAGTAAACCCATCAGCGCCAGTGAGGTGATACTTTTCCCGCAGCCGGACTCCCCCACCAGCGCCAGCGTTTCGCCCGCTTTGACCGTCAGGGAAATGCCGTCCAGGACGCTGACCGGCGAGCCGGAAAACTTAACGTTGAGATTATTCAGCCGGAGTACAGGCGTGGAGTCCTTAAACGGGATCGTCGTCATAGCGTGAAATCGTCCTCAAGGTGGATCGCCTGAATCAGGGCGTTTTGCAGGCTTAGCAGGTGTTCGCGCATGGCGGCCGCTGCTTCATTAGGCTGGCGATGGATAATCGCGGACATGATCTTGTGATGGTGGTCGTTGTAGCTGTCGACACGTTCGGGCGTGCGGGCTAATTCACGCAGATGCTGCCAGCCGGGTTCGCGCCGCACGGCGTCAATGGCGTCAAACAGGCCGAGCATCAGGCGATTGCCCGCCGCCTCGGCAATGGCGCGGTGAAAGGCGCTATCCCAGAGTTCATTGAGATCGCGGTCATCCGGGCTGACCTTGTCGATGCGTTCCAGCATGCGCTGCATGAGCGCGAGGTTTTCCCTGGTGGCACGCAGTGCCGCAAGCCGGGCTAAGCCGGGTTCGATCTGTATACGAGCTTCCATCACTTCCAGCAGATTGGTCTGCTGAACCAATCCCTGAAGGGCCAGCGGTTCAACAGGGGCAGCCGGACCAATAAAGGTGCCTTTGCCCTGTTTACGCCAGATCCGCCCTTCTTCTTCCAGCACGTCCAGCGCGCGACGCACTTCGCGTCGTCCTACGCCGAGTGTTTCCGACAGCTCACGTTCCGTGGGCAGCGGAGTGCCTGGTGTTGACTCATGCTGGTTGATTAGCCCGCGCAGTTGCTCAAGTGCGGTGCTGGAATTGGCCAGAAACCGTGACGGTTTTTCCATATTGGTTCGCTCACTATCATCGTTATTTTCTTTTTATGAACGATAAGTTATTGATATGGCGTGCTACTTATCGTGCTAATGATTAAGCAATAAACGAACCAATTTTTTAATGGTTCAAAAGAGATTTAAAAAAGCGGTAGTAAATGAAGGGGTTACAGCAACGTATTGTTACAGATGCAAGCGGCATCCTGAGACGATAAAGGCCAGAAAAGAACATGGAACGCACAAAAACAGTGCAAATATTGCACTACAATAGTGCCATTGTTAATTTTTTGCACTATAAATGCTAACAATAAGTTAACAAAAAGTAATAAATGAGGCGTGCTTACGCCTGAAAATGGCCCCCTTGCGAGGGCCGCGAAAGATTAAGGAATAGGCTGCCAAAGCGTCGCAGCCGCAGTCGGCGCCCAGTCGGACTGAGACGTATGCCCCTGCACGCAGCGATACTGTGTGCCGTTATACGTGACAATATCTCCAGTCTTATAGCGCGTACCGACTTTCCACTCGCCTTCCGGCTCAGGCGTCACAGACCCCTCTTTCGTCGTGGCTTTAAGCGGTGTACTGGCGAGAGACTGATGACCTTTGGCATTTTCGGCGATCACCTGGTAGCTGTAGGTTGTTCCCGCGCGCAGGCCGCTGTCGAAGATCTGCGTTCCGCTTACGGTGAGTAACTCCGCCCCATCGCGTAGTACGTGGTATTTCACCGCGTTGTCTACCGCATTCCATTTCACCGTCAGGCTGTTTTCCGTCGAAGAAACCAGGGCCAGGCCGCCTGGCGCGTCAGGACGTCCCTCTTCGACCTGTACGGTTTCTACCTTAACCACGTTGCTGCTTTCAGAGATATTGTTCGCTGCATCACGTGCTTTCACGCTGTAGTGGTACACCACACCGCCGGTCTCTACCGCATTATCAGTCCACTGGGTGTCCGTTGAAGACCCGACTTTGATGTCATTACGGTAGATGTCATATCCCACTACGCCACGGTCATCGGTGGAGGGCTGCCAGGCAAGGGTGATAGTCAAGCCATTGTTCAGCACCTTCAGTCCTGCTGGCGCAGTTGGCGCGACGGTGTCCTGAGGGCGTTCAGGCGACATCAGGTCCGCGCGCTCTTTCATTTCATTGAAATAGTCAACCTGCTGCGGGATGGACAGCTGCTGATCGTTTGAACCCAACGTCCAGATAAAGAACCCACCATAGCCGTTTTCCGCCTGCCAGCCCGCACGGTTTACGTTGTTCTGTCGGTTTTCAACAAAGCGACCTTCTGGCCCCCACTGGGAGTTGATGGTCTGACCGAGAACGATTTTGCTCTTATCACCCACCGCCCGGGCGTAGTTAGCCATCGCCACGTCATACTTAAAGCGTGGGCCGGCGTCATAGGCCATGACGTTGAAGAAATCGAAAACGTTTTTCCCCTGCGTCAGCAGCGGCAGAACTTCGCCATGGTGTGAAGAGCGAGCCGCCTCAACGAAGGAACAATTCTCGGTTACCGCGCTGTTGGTGCAGTTCTCCGGGTCAGCACCAACGTGATAGGTGGTCAGGCTCAGCAGCTTTTTGCTGCCGGACGCATTGAGCTTGCTACGAACCCGTTCAGCCAGATCCAGCAGGTTTGCATTTTCCTCTGGCGTGACGCGATCGGGTTTTTCAAAGTCAAAATCGATGCCGTCAAGCTGAACGGTACCCGCCTTCTGGTAGTTCGCCATATTACATTTGCCTTGCCAGTCGGCGCTCAGGCATTCGCCAACCATCTCTTCCGGCTTCAGGTTCTTTTTATATACCGGGAAGTTGGTATTCAGCAGATTCACCAGATTCTGCGCCAGCGTTTCTCGCGTTTGCGCGTTGTTCAGATAAGACCACATCGCGGAATACGTCTCGCCGCCGAGCGCCAGCATCATTTTTTTCTCCGGGTGCGCCAGCTTCAGCTGACTCCACACGACATAGGCTGGCGCATTAATGTACCAGGGATCATATTGTGGTACTGCAACAATATTATCGGAACTGGACAGCTTACCGCTTGCATCCCAGCCACCAAATGAAAGCAGGAACGTATCCGCTTTCACCTCTTTCATATCCTCAACGGACTCGACCGGAACGCCCCAGGAGGTCAGATAGGTGACCGCTCGCGGTGCCTGCGCCGCGAAAGCCGACTGCGCCATTAGTGCGCTACCAATTAACAGAGATAATGTAAGTTTTTTCATCAAAGTTCCTTATTGCTTTGTGATGATAGTCCTGTGGATTACCTCGCAAATTGTCTTTTTTTTTAGCGCCGAGATCGTTGGGGATAATAGAGTGGTGAATCAGGAAACCCTCCGTATTAAATAAGAAATATCTCTCGCATTTATAATAAATACTTCAACGACAGCGCGGGAGAATTCTCGCATCCTGTAAGACGCTTCTTTATTTAATTTTCCCATCTTCACCAATTAAAAAAGATGGCATACCTGTGTTCCCGCTCTTTTATCAGGGAAAATTCAGGAATTAATCACAACTATTATCCAACTAGGGACGCTCTCAATGAAATATGCAACAAACGTGATGCGAAAACAGGGTGGTTTCACCCTGCTTGAACTGCTGGTCGTGCTGATGATTATTGCGCTGCTGGCAGGATTTGTCGGGCCAAAAGTCTTCTCAAATGTCGACTCGGCTAAGGAGAAAACCGCCATGCGCCAGATGCGCTCGCTTGCTGAGGCACTCGGGCAATATCGCCTCGACACCGGCAGTTATCCAACTGAAACACAAGGTCTGAAAGCGCTGACTGAAAAGCCTTCCAACGCGCAAAACTGGAATGGCCCTTATCTTAGCCAGCATGTGCCGTTAGACCCCTGGGGCAATCCGTACCAGTGGCATAACCCCGCCCGGACAAAAGACGCCATTAATGAAGTCGAAATAACCTCCGGCGGTAAAGACGGTAAGCCTGTCACTTACGGGTTCTGAATATGTTGCGCCTGTCCATATATTCGCTGTTTATCTTCAGCGTATTTTCCTGCCGGGCCGATTGCTGGCAGCTGGCGGGAGAACGTTACGGCATTGAGCCAGAGCTATTACAGGCGATAGCGATAGTGGAATCCAACGGTAATACCCGGGCCATCAACAAAAATCGTGATGGCTCAATGGATGTCGGTCTGATGCAGATCAATAGCATTCACTTCGATGCGCTGCGTAAATTTCGTATTAGTCAAAAAGATCTGCTAACCGACCCTTGCCAAAGTGTCATGACCGGCGCCTGGATCCTGGCAGGTCAAATCCAGCGCTTTGGTTATACCTGGGACGCGGTGGGGGCGTATAACGCCGGAACGGCAAATACCCCCCAGCGCCGCGCGCTTCGTCAACAATACATAAAAAAAGTGGCTCCGCATTATGCCCGCCTTAAAAGGCAGAGCCATACACTGTCGCCAAAATGAAACCATATACCGTCACCATCCTCCAGGGGGGGAAACGCGTCAATCAGACCGTACTTGCCGCGTCGCCTGATGATGCCAGCGCCCGCATTATTGCCGCCGGCGGCATCGTTTTGCAGGTACAGGAACGCCCCGCCCGCAAGGAGAAACGCTTTCCACTGAATCTGTTCTTGCAGGAGCTTATCGCTCTGCTGGAAGCCGGGCTGGTCGTGGTTGAGGCCGTCGAAGCGCTGCGCGAAAGCAGCCGCGACGGTGGCACCTCGCTGGTTCTGGATACGCTGGTTAAAAAGCTCTACGAAGGAGCGCAACTCTCCCAGGCGATGATGGCGCTACCAGCACTGTTTCCGCCTCTGCTGATTAACACCGTTGCCTCTTCTGAGCAAACCGGACACTTACCCGAGGCGCTAAAGCGTTTTCAGTTTTACGAATCAAGAATGGAAATTCTGCGCAAGCGGATTAAATCAACCCTGCTCTATCCGACGATTGTCATTGCCGCCGGCGGGATAATTCTGTTCTTTCTGCTCGGCTTTATTATTCCGCGTTTTTCCGTGGTGTTTGACGGGATGAAGAACCCGTCCGCCAGCGCACAGCTTATCCTCTGGTGGGGACGCCTGACGCAAACCCATGGCTCGCTGCTGCTGGCCGGTTGCGCGGCAGCGGTCGCAGGCATCGTGATGGCGGTGCGCAGCCCGCGCCTGCGCCAGCGTGCGCTCGGTTTGTTGCTGCGCATTCCCGCCTTACGCCAGCAGCACCAGCTTTCTGTGCTGGTGCGTTTCTACCGCACGCTGGGCCTGCTGTTACAGGGCGGCCTTCCCGCGCCAGATGCGTTAATGCTGAGCCGGGAGATCCTGCCCGCCACGCATCGTCAGCAGGTTGAACAGGTTATCCGCGACGTCGCCGCCGGCGAGTCGCTCTCCCGCATGCTGGAAGCCCAGCAGATGACGACTCCTGTCGCCAGCCGCCTGCTGCAGGTCGGCGAGCGCAGCGGCGAACTGCCTGCCATGTGCGAGCGGATCGCCGCTTTTTATGATGAATCGCTGGAACGCGCGATTGAAACCTTTAGCAAAATTTTTGAACCGATTCTGATGATGGTCGTTGGCGGCATCGTTGGGCTCGTCGTGTTTTTACTGTACATGCCCATTTTTGAACTGGCAGGAGGATTGCAATAATGTCTCACTCACCGTCTGTAGAACCCCTTTTCGACCTGCCAGACGAGCAGCGCTGTCAGGCGCTGGCGGAACTGCTGGACAGTTTCCCCGGCGCGTTAGAAGAAGCCGCCGGTTCCCTGGGGCTCACGCCGCTCTCACCCACACAGCTCGCCGACAGCGAAGAGGATTTCGAAGCCGTGCCGCTGACCGAATCGCTCAGCCAGCGAGCATTGCCGCTGCGCGTTAACGGTCAGCTCCACGTTGCGCTGGGCGATCCGTTTTCACTGGCCCTGCGCCAGTGGGCCTATAACGTGAATGCGCTCCCCGCGCTCGCCCCGCTCTCTCAGCTTAATGCCCGCCTTGATGAACTGGCAAAACAGCAGCGCACGCTCGATCAGCTGGAGCAGCAGCAGAGTGAAGAGAATAAAGAGGCCCGGTGGCTGGAGATCACCCCAGCAGCCATCGCCAGTGAACCCCACGCCGTCATTAAGCTGGTTAACGCCACGCTGTTTGATGCCCTGCAGAGCCGCGCCAGCGATATTCATCTTTGCGCCGTCGCGGATGGGTTGATGGTGAAGTACCGCATCGATGGCGTTCTGCACAGCATTCGCCACTGCGCCGGGCTTCAGCAGGCGGAGCAGGTGATCTCCCGTCTCAAAGTATTAAGCTGCATGGACATTTCCGAACGACGCACGCCTCAGGACGGGCGCTTTAAGGCGTTGATTCTCCAGCGTCCTGTTGATTTTCGCGTGTCCATCATGCCGGGCGTCTATGGCGAGGATGCCGTACTGCGCGTGCTGGATAAATCTCACGATCAAAACCTGCGCCTGGAGACGCTCGGCTTTGATGAGCACACGCTGGGTGCGATTCGCCAGTTAACCCATCTGCCCCACGGTATGGTACTCGTCACCGGGCCAACGGGGAGCGGGAAATCCACCACCCTCTATTCAGCACTCAGCGAACTCAATAGCGGTGAATGCAAAATTATCACCATTGAAGATCCCGTGGAGTACCAGCTCAACAGCGTGCTGCAAATTCCGGTCAACGATAAAAAAGGGCTCACCTTCGCCCGCGGCCTGCGCGCCATTTTGCGTCACGACCCGGACATCATCCTGGTGGGTGAGATCCGCGACGGTGAAACCGCCGGCATTGCCGTGCAGGCGGCGCTCACCGGCCACGTGGTGCTCTCCTCGGTTCACGCCAATGACGTCTTTAGCGTACTGGAACGTTTTTTATATATGCAGGTAGAGCCCGCCAGCCTGATCACCGCCCTTAACGGCGTCGTGGCGCAACGGCTGGTGCGCCAGATTTGCCCGGACTGTATTGATGACACCACGCCCACAGATGACCTTCTCGCGGCGTGGCAATCCGGACCGCTGCAGCAGCTCACGCCCCGCTGGCGTCGAGGGCGAGGCTGCGATACCTGCCGCGACAGCGGTTTTCGCGGCAGGCTGGCGCTGGCGGAAGTGCTGCATTTCAGCGATGCGATGAAAGAGGCAATGCTGGCGCGATCGCCCCGGCGCAAGCTAAAGGAAGTGGCGCTGAATGACGGTTTTGTTCCGCTCTCGACCATCGCGCTGCGCGCCGTGGTCGAAGGCAAAACCACCTGGGAGGAGGTGAACCGTGTTATCACTCACTAACACCTGGCAGTGCGACATCTGGCCTCATGCCGTGCGGTTGCGCCGCAACAACGTGGTTCTCGCCACCCATGAACGCCGGCCAGATGAGCCTCTTGAAGCCGCGCTCGAAACGCTGCTGCGCCTGCGCCCTTCCGTCTTACCGTGGCGTGACGCGGTGGAGTTTCACCTCGATACCGACGATCTGACGTTTTTAATTCAGCCCTGGCATGACGGCGTGACCACACCGCAGGAACTGCTCCAGCTCGCCCGTCAGCAGGCGGTTCATCGCGCGAGTCCGCCCGTCGACTGGCTGGTCCGCTTCGAGACCCTTAACTGGCAGCAGTCAGCGCTGGCCGCGTGCCTGAAGCAACCTTGCTGGCACCTGCTTGTCACGCTGGCGCGTCGGGAGCGACTGCGTTTTCGCGGTGTTGTCACGCCGTTTCAAAAGCTGTTTAGCCACTTCGCCGCCGCACTGCCGGAAAACGGCCTGTTTGTGGCGATGAGCCCCCACCATAGCCGGATTGCCAGCCGTCAGCACCACAGCTGGCGCGACGTCTGGACACTCACCCTGCCACAGCAGGAGATGGACGCCCAGTTGCGGGTTATCGCCCGGCTAAGCGGAATGCAGGACTGTCCTGGCTACGTCATTCATACCGACGGTGAGCATCACCAGGAAGTCGCGCTACAGGAGAGTCCTCATGACGCCGCTGTTTACGCGTAGTTCCCCGTGGGCCGCACGCACGCTGCTGTTAACCGGACTCCTCTGCTTACCGCTCACCGGTGCCGTGATGTATGGCCTGTTTGAGCACCAGCGCCTTGAGCTGGAGACGTCGCAGGTACAGCAGCAGCTCGCCCAACGGCAGCAGGCGCTGCGCCAGCTGCGTGAAGCGGAGCAGCGCCGGTTGCGCCAGGCTCAGCAACTGCAGGCCGTCCCGCCGGCCATCAAGCTGCTGGACAACATCGGCAGCGTACTGACGCCTGATATTGCGCTCCTGAGCATTGACGTCATTGCCAGTAAAGGCGATGCGCGGCTTACGGTGAATGCAAGCAATCTTGACGCCCTGCTCGCCTTTAGCGAGCGGCTACAGCAGTTGCCGGCGCATGTGGTGCTTGAAAACCATCGCCAGTCGGCGCAGGGCGATCCTGCCTGGCCGATTAACGCGGTACTCGACGTCAAGGTGACGACGGAGGCGCACCATGCGGCTTCAGAATAAACCCGCCGTGCTGCGCTGGCAGGCGGCGTTATTTGCCGGGCGCATCGGAACGGTTCCGCTCGTGCTCGCCGGGCTGCCCGCAGGACTGCTGCTGTTATGGCTTGGCGGCGTGCGGCCGCACACCATCCATTTGCAGGAGAACCTTGCCCGGATCCAGGCGCAGCTACAAACCGCGCTGCCGCTGGATAAACAGCAGCCGGAACTGCAAAGCCGCATCAGCCTCGGAGAATATCAGCAGGTCAGGCTCATTTTTGAGCAGTTCAGGAGCCGAGGGATGAAGGTCGACGCCAGCCGCTATCAGCTGGAAAACGACGACGGCAAAACCGCGCTACGGCTGGATATTCCGCTGCGCGGTGAATATCTGCCGCTGATGGACGCCCTGGAAACGCTAAGCCGCACTTTGCCGTTACGCATTGAGCAGCTAAGCCTGCGGCGCGCCGGGCCATCGGAAAGCCAGCTCAGCGCCACCGTGCAGCTTCGCCTGTTGAAGGAGTCGCCATGAAACTGCCGCGCTATTTACAGCTGGCGCTGGTGCTGACCGCCGGTGCTGTTTTCTGGAGCCAGTTTGCCGATGACGAGATATCGCAAGCGCCGCTTGAGGCGCAGCCGGTCTCACGCCCGCGCCCCGCGCCAGCAAAGCCGGAGACGGCTCACGCAACGCGCATCGATCTCTTTTCAACGCCACATAGCAGGACGCAAGACGCAGCAGAAAAGCCGCCGGAAAACTATCGGCCTGAAGAGGCGACACCAACCGCACCGCCGCTACCGCTTCAGCTCCTCGGTGCCTGGTGGGAAAACCGTCAGAGGATCGTTGTGCTGACGGATGGCAAAGAGACCTGGCCGGTCTGCGAGCGCTGCAGGGCGGACGGCAGGATCTGGATCGGCAGTTCGCCGGTCAACAACTGGATTTTAAAAGCGGTGGCGAACGACCACCTCCTGTTTGAATGGCAACCCACCCATAGCCAGCAGCGGCTGGAACTGGATGAGCTGCAATCGGAACCGACACATTAATCATGAAAAAAACTATTGCTCTCACTTTTTTGTTGTCATGCGCGCTACTGAGCGGCTGTGCACAACGTGCGGCGCCTCCGGTCCGGGAATCAGTGACCGCCTCGCCGCAGGTGCTGGTTAAGCGGCTTAAGGAGATAGATCAACAGCGCATCGCCAGCCCACAGGATATTGCGCTTCGCGCCGAGCAGGCTGACATCAGCAAAAAGCTGGTCAATGACTATCTGAAAAACGCCGATCTCGCGGTGCGTCAGAACAATTACACCCTGGCGACGCAAATGTGGCGCGATGCGCTTACCTATGAGCCCGGTAACCTGCGCGCCCTGCAGGGCTTACGCAAACTCGATGCCCGTAGAGCGCTGGACGCATTGTATAAGGAGGCGGTGGCTAACAGCACCCGCGACCCGGCACGCGCGCTGCACAAAATCCAGCAGGTGCTGGAAGAAGATCCCAACTGGCCCCAGGCGCGCGCGCTGCGCGATCACCTGATGCGTGAGGTGTCGCGGATCAACCAGCCGGAGCAGCGTCTGAACCGGGAACTGCAAAAAACGATAGCGCTTAATTTTCGCGAGCACAGCCTGATGGCCATCTTTAACACCATCAGCCAGATGACCGGGGTCAATATCATTTTTGACAAAGATATTTCCTCCAGCACTACCGGCAGCCTGATAGCCAAACGCACCACTGCGGAAGATGCTATCAACGTGCTGCTGTTGTCGAACAACCTGCGGAAGAAGGTGCTGAATAGCAATACGTTGCTGATCTACCCCGCCACCGCGCAAAAAGAGAAGATCTATCGCGACGTGGTCGTCAAAACCATCTTCCTGGGTTATGCGAAAGCAAAAGAGGTCAACGTCGCCCTGCGCAATATGGTCAAGCTGAAGGATGTACACGTTGATGAGCGAACCAACTCCGTCACCCTGCGCGGGCCAAAAGAGAACGTGGAAAAAGCGGAGCGCCTGTTAGTGACGCTCGACCGGCCTGAAGCGGAGGTCACGCTGGCCGTTGAGGTGCTGGAAGTAAATACCAACGATCTCGAAGCGCTTGGCGTGAAGCTGCCGCAAACCATCAGTGCGGGTTTTGCGAAAAGTAAAGAAGGTGATTTAAAGGGAAGCGGGATCCCGCTGGGCGACCTGAGCGCCAAAAATATCATGGTCGATATCGACAATATGACCATTGACATGAAAAAGGTGTTGAGCAACGCCAGAGTGCTGGCCAACCCGCGGATCCGGGTGAAAAACAATAAAAAAGCGCTGGTTGATATTGGTCAAACGATCCCGGTACTGACCACAACCGTCAATGACGGGATTTCGCAACAGAAAGTGGATTATCAGGACGTCGGCCTGAAGCTGGAAGTCACCCCGGAAGTCAGTATGGATGACAATATCTCAATGGAGGTGAAGTTCACGCTCAGTGCCCTGGGCGCCGAAGAACCCGGTGAGAACGGAGCAAAGTATTACCGCACCACGAAACGCGAAGCCAATACCACGCTCAGCAGTATGAACGGCGAGACCCAGATGCTGGCAGGGCTGATCAAGCAGGATGAAACCACGACCCAAAAAGGAACGCCGTTATTAAGTGACATTCCGGGGCTGGGCCGCCTGTTTAGCAGCAATTCCGACAACAAAGAGCGCACGGAGGTGGTGCTGTTAATTACGCCGACCATTGAGCGCAACCTCGATTTACCGGGAAGCCACGTCAGTACCATTGAGATGGGCAGCGACGATTTAACGGGCGACAGCATCCAACTGCGCGACCTGCAGCACGACGAGCCGGGGAGCGGGTTTACCGCACCGGCGCTAGCGCCGCCGGCCCATTTCCCTGACCGGGCGGCCACGCTGCCGCCACCGATCCTCGATGAGTCAGAGACGGAAAACGGAGCATCGTAATGCAGCGCCAGCGCGGTTTTACCTTGATTGAGATGATCGTCACGCTGGCGCTACTCGCCACGCTTGCCGCTGCCGCTGCGCCGCTGATGCGTAACTACCATCAGCGGCAGCAGGAGACGCAGCTACGTGAGTCGCTGCGCACGCTACGCGATGCCATTGACCGTTATCACCAGGCAAGCGTGGACGGCATCATTGAGAAAAAAACCAGCGAATCGGGATATCCGCCGACACTAAAAAGCCTGGTGGAAGGCGTCCGGGATAAGACATCGCCCACTGGCGCGATGATCTACTTCCTGCGCCATATACCGCGCGATCCGATGTGCGATTGCGAGGGAAAAAATGATGAAGAGACCTGGCGTTTACGCGCATCCACGCAGCCACCCGGCGATTTCAGCGGCGGCGGGAAAGACGTGTTTGATGTCAGTAGTACCAGTACGGCCAGCGGTCTGAATGGAGTGCCCTATGCGCAATGGTGAAAAAGGTTTTACGCTCATCGAGCTGCTGGTGGTGATGGCGATCATCGCGACATTGATGACCCTGGTCGCTCCACGTTTTTTCCAGCACGCGGACAGAGCCAAAGAGGTGGTGCGCGAGCATAACCTGCATGCGCTGCGCAGCGCGATCGATCACTACCGCCGCGATCGCCTGGCGGGGCCGTACAGCCTGGAGGATCTGATCGAGGCCGGTTATCTGCGCCAGATGCCGCTGGATCCCATCACCAACCGCCGCGATATCTGGGAGGCGAAGACCGATGACGAAGGGCAAATTATTGACGTCGAGACGCCACCTAAACCCGGTCAGGATCATCGCGATGCGTTCGATTAAACAACAGGGAGGTTTTACCTATCTGCTGCTGCTGATTGCGCTCTCCACGCTGGCGTTGTCGCTGCTGAAAAGCCGCGATGAGGTGGAGATGCGTTATCAGGCGCAGCAGGAGGCTGAGCTTTTATTTCGCGGCGAACAAATCCGCGCGGCGATACAGGCCTACCGCGGCAACGGTGATGGCTGTTTTCCCGTGCGTTTCGAACAGCTGCTTATTGATAAACGCGGGCGAAAACCGCTTTATCACCTGCGCCAGCACTACGCCGACCCGCTAACCGGGAGTAAAAACTGGGGGATGATCCTCGATCCTCAGGGACGCTGGATTGGCGTGCGCAGTCTCGGAAAAGGTACGCCACGGAAAAAAGTCGGCTTTCGTCACGATCCAAAACAGTTTGCCAAAGCGAAAACGTATTACGACTGGAAATTTCAGGTAGAGAGCGATCCGCAGGCCCCGCTGCCTGCGGCTTGTGGTCGCTAATGGAATAATAAGGTATTAGCCGCAATATCATAAAAATATGTCTTTTTATTACCAGCGGGGCCATGGCGATCGTGTTATTGATCGCCACTCTGGACGTGCAGAAATACACAAACTGGAGAGTGCGTATATGCGAATAAAAAGACTGGCTTATTTTTTCATCTCGCTGGCTGCTGTGTCTCAAAGCATAAGCCCGGTATTTGCTGGTGAGCAGGCAATTAAGGCAAAAAATCACGTAACGGCTATTCCACTGGAGGAAGTTGATCACTATCTGAATCAAAATAAAACGCAGGAGACGATTGTTATAGAAGATGCGGCGCTACTTGATGTTCATATCTCGTATGCTAACCTGCCCGCCGATGCACTAGTGGAAATAGCAGGTAAAAATAACAATGAAGTTTACCGTTATGCGGCTGAGAAAATCCTGAGCGGCTCGGATGATCACCATGTCAGTTTCGATGCATTATCCATCTTTGGTGATAGCGTAACGGTACGGTTGTTAGCTGCCGATGGCTCTGCACTTCCCTCTTCCCGACAGGCCGAAATTGCCTTCCAGGTCAGGGGCGAGGCAAAGCTTCAGGATGTGTCATTGTTTAATATCATTCCGGGTGACAAAAACCCGCCCCCGCACTCCTGCTTTAAAGACACACCTTTTATCTATAACTATACAAAACCCGTCGCGGTGATCCGCGATACCTATGACCGGGAAAAACCGCATTACAATACCGGATGGCGCATCGGCGAAAAAGGAGTTGATGGCGATCTGCTGGTATTAAGCAGTTTCCCGTTAAAAGAAGATAAAAAGGTAAGAACCACAGAGGTCTGGTTTGTTCAGGAGGTTGAGGTCAATCCAAATGATTGCACCAGTTATCAGATAAAGAAAACGGCCAAAGTGAAAGCCTTTGGCAAATCATCCAGCAGAGACGGTAAATATCGCTTATTGTCGTTAGATTTTGCGGGTGATAAAGCGCAGGAAGATTTCGTCAAATCTCTGGGTTATTTAGGAATTGATCCAAGAGATGAAACGAAGGTTAACGACATTGCCACTCAAAAAACGGAATTTTATCTGCCGCAGGCGCAGTTTAAAAAAGATAATGCGCGTTTGTACGACGCAGTAAATAAGTCAGATGGCACCCACTGTGCTATTGAACTATACGACCGCGAAGCAGGTCAATTCCGGCATCGTTGTAGCACGTACAACAACGATATGGGCAATAAGAACAACCCTATGAAGCCTGGCGTGGGTGCGCCGCTGATCGATAACTACACGCAGCGCGTTCTGGCTCTCAGTACCAGCGGTGAGCTGGTGAATGGTTATAATCAGGCAATGCCGATTGCCCGGATCTGGCCGCAGATTAAAGCATTCTTTCCTGATGGCGCGATCCCCGATACGTCTTTTGTCATTAACGGCCAGGTGGCTGATGCACAAAAATCATTGAAAGGCTATACGAGCGCCAGTGTTGTGCAGATCCTTCCGGACTTACACTATTCTGGAATTTCACAATATGCCTGTAAATGGTGGCTACCCACCGGGGTCAAGGCATCAAAACCCAACCCGGATGGCAGTGGAATGCTGATCTATGAAAAGACAGGTACTGTTACAGACCCGCTTATTGCCTGGTGTGATGTCGAAGGTGGAGAGCAAAAATATCGGCCACAATGGGTGATGACCGCCATTCCATAAAAATCTTGCGCGTCAGGCAACACGCTCTTTGAGATGTTGCCTGACGACTTTGTTAGCATTTCGCTAATGTATTTCCTTTTTTACTGCGCGATGGGAATGGTCCCTTTGATAACCACTAAGGTAATCGTCGCTTTTGCGTCCCCTGCTTTCAGCGGGATTTTATATTCATCCGGCTGGGTAAAGAGCGCCATGTATTTGTCATCTGGCATATCTATGATGACGTCATCGTCTGCGGCGGTGGCTTCAATCCGTTGCAGCAGCTCTGCTTTGGTCAGAGGTTTGTTCCATCCGGCAACAATACGATCGTTTTTAATGTGAATCTCATTACTCTCAAGGACGCAGATCGCATTTTGCTCACCGCCCTGAAGGCGATAAAGTCGGTTTTCCGTTAAGGTGTCAAGAGACGGGCAGACGACCTCTTTTTGCGAACCCGACTCTGCCAGCGTGTAGCTAAATTTCACTTTCAGGTTATCCCCGTGGCGAACGCCCTGTTTTTTCCAGTCGCCACTGTCCCCGGTGAACATGCGGATCCCGTTGGGGATGATCGCGCTGGCGGCAGCAAAAAAGTCATTCCCGTTAACGGAAAAATAGGGGCGAAGCGTTAAAGATGAATCATTAATAATGGTGATCACCGGAGAGTTAATGGAACGGTAACTCTTTTTCTTATAACGACAGTTTTTCCCGTTTGCCTGTAAGTTGACGCCGTTGTCTTTACTGACAATCATGGCATAGTTGCAGTTAAGGCCGTTTTCAATAGATTCGTTCAGCACCGCACCATTATCGATAATGATATTCATCACGCCGTTATCTTCGTTACCAAACCAGACATGAGGAATAAAGTCGCTATCGTAACCCTCTTCATAAGTAGCATTCTGAACCCTGATTTTCAGATGGTCAGGGTTTTCAATGTTAATCATACGCGCATAATCACTGGCAAATACTGATGCCGTTGAAAAAGCGCTAAGCATGGCTAATGCTACGACGGTCTTTGTCATGAAAATGTCCTCTTTGAGAAAAATAAAAACAACAAGTTTACGCAACAGTGACCATATCTTAATGCTTCAGACCGTAAAACATACCACCAGATAAAATCATCGTTTATTTATTTTTAACTCATAGATACAGAGAAGATTCTTATTAATCAGAAGACCAGCACCGTCTTATTTTATTCTGAGGAATGAATATACTGCCTTGCCACTATTCAGGCAGGAATAGTAGGCTTAATAGCCATCTCATATATTTTACCCTGATGAGCGAGACATAAGATGGAACCATCAATTAAACAGACTCATGAAAAAATTCGGGTTTGCGTGCGAACAAACTCTTTTTTATTCGAAAAAGGGCTTGAAGAAATAGCGCGATTTTATTTTATCGCCAGAGATAAAATACTGTGCATTATCGATGCTGACACGTTTGGCACGAAGACGCATCTGGTGAAGTATCTGGAGTTCATCAGAAGAATTAAACCCGACATGCTTGTTTTGATCACGGGTCATCACACCCGAAGCGAGCAGCACGCATGGTATGTAAGAGCGAATGAATCCCTGTCGGGCTGGTGCGAAACCATTGATGCCATGAACTTTATGCGACCCAATCTCGACAGCGTTATCGATTTTTACAGAAGGCAACATGACTGAAAATCTTTTGCAAACGGAGGACTAGACGTGAAGTTAAGTTTTTGTATCAGGACGAATGTTATGGCGAAAATGGCCGATGTCACCGAGGCTGAATTAGTGTATGCGCTCATGACGACGGGTGAGCTGTTCGGGGTGAAAATACCGGCACCGTTACCGGGCAGGCATAATGCCAAAACGCGTAGCTTTGATTACAAAGAAGCACTGGATTTTGCTGAAGAAGTGAAAATCGCCCGAGACAGTAAAAGGCAGATCTGAAAACGTAATAAGTCCATCCCTTAATCAAGTGATACCTCAAGCCATTCCTTATATTTACAGCAGCACTGCCCGGATGACTTAGCGTTTTCCTTCAACATTGATAGCGCAATACAAATGACTTCAGCGTACAAGCAATCATTAATACTCCGGGCATACTCAAGTTTTTTACCCAGATAATAACTAAGCGAAACATGATCAATATTAATCCCCTGCAAGGATAATTGCGTGGCGGCATCGCCAATGAGTATTGATGCTTGCTTTTCAGGATAGACATTATTCATGAATTTTAGCCCTGCACTTTGGAAATATTCGACAGGTAGAGTTCAGGGGGCTTATGCCCCCTTGTTTACAAAAACACCTTAGAATGAATTAACGTGTTTACCAATCACAGCTACTTAAGCCCGTATTTTTAAACGTTTTTGATTCCGTCTTTCCTCTGATACCGTCCTTATTAACTGGCGTCACATAAAGCGTGACTTCCCCCCAATAGCCTAAAGTAACGCTTTTTATGTTGGAAACGACGGTGCTTCCCCACTTCCACTGAAATATCGTGTTGCCTTCAGATGCACCGCCATTAGCGTTGTAGGTGTAGGTTGCCGTTATTCTGTTACAGGCTCCGGTACTGCCACTGTAACCCAGGTTTGTAACGAAAGGCGCAGGCTTAGATCTTATGGTAACAGCACCACTAAAGGCCTGAGTGCCAGATAACGGCTGCCCTGAACCTTTAGGCGTCACGGCCACCCGCACGTCATAGCCCGCATAGCTGTCCGGCAGCGTGAACGTTTTTGCCGTGCCGCCTGCGACATTCCTCCACGTCTGGCCATCCTTCCACTGCCACTGGAAGCTGGAGACGTCCGTACCGGCCCCGTTTGCAGTGAAGGTATATTCCGCCCTCAGGGTCTGCCCCACCTCCGGCGTGCCGGAGATCCTTAGCCCCGTCACAGACGGCATACCATACACCGCTACCGCCGGGCTGTTCTGTACCGCACCGGTCAGCGACGGCTGGCTGCTGCCCTTCGGCGTTACCATTACCCGCACGTTGTAACCCGCATAGCTGTCCGGCAGCGTAAACGTGCTTGCCATGCCGCCTGCGGCATTCTTCCATGCTGCACCATCCTGCCACTGCCACTGGAAGCTGGAGATGTCCGTACCGGCCCCGTTTGCCGTGAAGGTGTATTCCGCCCTCAGGGTCTGCCCCACCTTCGGCGTGCCGGAGATCCTCAGGCCCGTTACCGACGGCGCGTCATAGGCTGCCATCGTCGGACTATCCTGTACCGCCCCGGTCAGCGACGGCTGGCTGCTGCCTTTCGGCGTTACCACCACCCGCACGCTGTAGCCCGCATAGCTGTCTGGAAGCGTAAACGTTCTTGCCGTGCCGCCTGCAGCATTCTTCCATGTTGCACCATCCTGCCATTGCCACTGGAAGCTGGAGGCGTCCGTCCCGGACCCGTTTGCCGTGAAGGTGTATTCCGCACTCAGGGTCTGCCCCACCTTCGGCGTGCCGGAGATATGCAGATTGGTTATTGACGGCGCACCATAGGCATCCACCGCCGGGCTGTGCTGTGTATCGCCCTGCAGCTGAGGCTGGCTGCTGCCCTCCGGAATTACCGTCACTTTAATGCTGTAACCCGCATCCTCGGCCCGGAGGGTGTATTCCCGACCCGTGGCCCCCTCAATCGGCATCCAGCTGGTTTTCTCATACCTCCCCCAGATAAAGGTGGATTTATCCGTACCGCTTCCGTTTGCCGTGAAGGTGTATTCTGCCCTCAGGGTCTGCCCTACCTTCGGCGTGCCAGAGATGTGCAGATTGGTTACCGACGGCGCCCCATAAGCGTCTACTGACGGGCTGCTCTGTACCGCTCCGGCCAGTGCTGGCTGGCTGCTGCCCGTCGGCGTCACCACCGCCTTAATGCTGTAACCCGCGTCTCCCGCCTGAAGAGTGTATTCCCGGCCGTTGGCCCCCTCGATCGGCATCCAGCTGGTTTTCTCATATCTCGCCCAGATATAGGTTGAAGCATCCGCACCGGTTCCGTTCGCCTTGAAGGTATATTCCGCCCTCAGGGTCTGCCCTACCTTCGGCGTGCCGGAAATCTTCAGGCCCGACACCGACGGCGCGCCATATACTTCGACCGCTGAACTTTCCTGCGCCACTCCGGCCAGAGCCGGGTGACTGCTGCCCTTCGGCGTCACCACCACCCGCACGCTGTAGCCCGCATAGCTGTCCGGCAACGTGAACGTGCGTGCCGTATTGCCAGCGGCGGCCGCATTCTTCCAGGTCTCACCGTCCTTCCACTGCCACTGGTAGGTGGACGCATCCGCACCGCTCCCGTTTGCCGTTAAGGTGTATTCCGCATTCAGGGTCTGCCCCACCCTCGGCGTGCCGGAGATGTGAAGATTGGTTACCGACGGCGCCCCATAAGCGTCTACCGACGGGCTGCTCTGTACCGCTCCGGCCAGTGCTGGCTGGCTGCTGCCCGTCGGCGTCACCACCGCCTTAATGCTGTAACCCGCATCTCCGGCCTGGAGGGTATATTCCCGGCCGGTGGCTCCTTCGATCGGCATCCAGCTGGTTCTCTCATACCTCGCCCAGATATAGGTTGAGGCATCGGCACCGCTTCCGTTCGCCGTGAAGGTATATTCCGCCCTCAGGGTCTGCCCCACCTCCGGCGTGCCGGAAATGTGCAGATCTGCCACCGATGGCGCACCATAAACATCTAATGCCGGGCTGTGCTGCACCGCCCCGACCAGCGACGGCTGACTGCTGCCCTCCGGTATTATCGTTACTTTAATGCTGTAACCCGCGTCTCCCGCCTGGAGGGTGTATTCCCGGCCGTTGGCCCCTTCGATCGGCATCCAGCTGGTTTTCTCATACCTCGCCCAGATATAGGTTGAAACATCCGCACCGGTTCCGTTCGCCTTGAAGGTGTATTCCGCCCTCAGGGTCTGTCCTACCTCCGGCGTGCCGGATGTACGCACATCCTCCACCGCTGGCGTGCCGTAAGCCGTCACCGCCTGGCTCTCCTGTAACGTTCCGGTCAGCGACGGATGACTGCTGCCCTTCGGCGTCACCACCACCCGCACGCTGTAGCCCGCATAGCTGTCCGGCAGCTTGAACGTTCGTGCCGTATTGCCAGCGGCTGCCGCATTCTTCCATGTCTCTCCGTCCTTCCACTGCCACTGGTAGGTGGACGCATCCGCACCGCTCCCGTTTGCCGAGAAGGTGTATTCCGCACTCAGGGTCTGCCCCACCTTCGGCGTGCCGGAGATATGCAGGTCTGTCACCAACGGCGCGCCGTAAATCTCCACGCCGGATTCGCCTTTTTTGCCGTTGACCGTGGCGCTCACCGTGATGGTTCCACCGGTATTTTTCGTGGTGACGGTCATTGTCCCCACGCCTCCGGTTCCGGTGATGGTGCTGGTCTCCCCCCGAGCCACCAGTTCCGGTTTGTCGATATCCCAGACAATCGCCTCGCCCACTACCGCACGGCCAAAGCGGTCCTTCACCGTGGCGGTGTAGGTAATGGTGTTCAGCCCGTTAGCTTCCACGCTGGCCGCACTGGCAGTGACCGTCACGGCTGACGCTTTCCCGGTGACCGGCTCCGTTTTTGACGACGCCTTATAGCCCTCATTTTTGGCCGCGTTGGTAGCGGTTACCGCGACAAACAGCGTTGCCCCTGTGTCCTGCTCTGTCAGGTGATAACTTTCCGACGTGGCGCCGTCGATCGCGCCACCGTCACGGTGCCACTGGTAGCTCAGCTTCACCTCACCGCCGCCGTTCTGTTCCACGTCCACCTTCTCAACGCTTACCGTGTCACCCACCTTCAGCCCGGCGGTTTGGTTCAGCGTGATGCTTTTGATCGTCGGAATCCCCTGCAGCGCCACGCCGGACTCGCCCTTCTTGCCGTTGACTGTGGCGCTCACCGTGATGTTTCCGCCGGTATTTTTCGCGGTGACGATCATCGTTCCCGTGCCTTCTGTACCGGTGACGGCGCTGGCCTCTCCCCGGCTCACCAGCTCCGGCTTGTCGATGTCCCAGACAATCGCCTCGCCCACCACCGCACGGCCGAAGCGATCCTTCGCCGTGGCGGTATAGGTAATGGTGTTGAGCCCGTTCGCATCCACGCTGTCCGCGCTGGCGGTTACCGTAACATCTGACGCCTTCCCGACCACCGGCTCCGTTTTCACCGACGCCTTATCGCCTTCATTTTTGGCCTCGTTGGTCGCGGTCACCACCACAAAGAGAGTCGCACCCGTATCCTGCTCCGTCAGGTGATAACTGTCTGACGTGGCGGCATCGATCGCGCCACCGTCACGGTGCCACTGGTAGCTCAGCGTCACCTCGCCGCCGCCGTTCTGCTCCACGTCCACCTTTTCCACGCTTACCGTATCGCCCACCTTCAGCCCGGCGGTTTGGTTCAGCGTGATGCTGCGGATAATCGGGTAACCGTTGAGCGTCAGCTGCGTCGCTTGTTTTTTGCCGCCAATGTCGACCTCTATTTGCGCATTGCCCCCCGCGGATGCGGTCGTAAACGTGGCCGTCGCTTTGCCTTCTGCATCGGTTTTTTCGATCGCGTTGCTCAGCGCGCCAAACTGCTGCGTGATTAACGACCACGTTACGGGTGCGTCCGGTACGCTATTGTTGTGCTCATCCAGCGCGATGGCGGTCAGCGTCGAAGTGCTGCTCCCATTGGCATTCAGCGTATCTGGGGTACCTTTAAGCTCAACATGATTCACTTTCCCGACAGTCACATTGACGATCTTCTGCTCATCACCGGCGGAGACTTTCACCTGCGTTGGCGCTTTTTCAGGTACTACGATGGTTGCACTGGCAATACCGTGCTCATCGCTGTCTCCGGTAGGCGCTTCCCGGAACTGACTCCCTTCTATCCGCCAGGTGATGGCCTGCTTACGGCTGATAACCGCGTTATCAAACCGGTCATACAGCTGCGCGCTGACGGTTTTATCCTCACTGCCTGCGACCGCGTTTTCCGGGACGTCCAGCACCACTTTTTCCACCGGCCCTGGCTCAAGGCTTACGGGCGCTGACGGGCTACTCACGGTATCTACCGTGGCGTTCACCACCCACTTCTCTGCTGCTTTTTGCGGCGCGATAAGCGCGATGGATGCTCTTCCCTCGCTATCCGTTTTGCCGCTCAGGGTTTCACCGTTACTGCTCCACGTGACGTTCTTCTCAACCGTCAGAGGCTTACCATCCTGATCGGTAACTTCAATAGTGAACGTCTTTTCCGTGGCAACTTCTGCGCGCTCGGGAGAGGCCACGAAGCGGATGGCAAGCGGGTGGGCAAAATCGACCACCAGCGCCATCTTCTCCTGCTGAACATTGTTATCACTGGCGGTGCTCTGGGTCTGGATCCCGCCTGGCGGGATCAGCGAGGCCGTAATTTCATCTTCACCATCCGCCATGATGTTTTCTATTTTTACCAGCGCCTGACCGTGCTCATCGGTGCGTACGCTGTTTTGCGACAACGAGCCAAGCGAGTTCCTGCTCTGCCAGTACACCATCTGATCGGTCAGAGGGGAGCCCTGACCGTCTTTCACCTCGGCTAACACCAGCAACGCACCGTGACTCTCTTCGAAGAACTTCACGCTGCCGTCACGGCGGATCTCACCGGGTGAAAGCAGATGATCGATACGCAGGGTGGTTATCGTTGCGCTCCCGGTAACTTTCGCCGTTCCGCTCTCCCCTGGTATCCCTTTTTTGTTGAACGGTGTGACTTCAAAGACCACGCTTCGGGCCATATCACGCGTTTGCACCTCATACGTAGCACTCCCTTCCTTGAGCAGTTCGCCTGAATCTGCGTCATACCAACGCATCCGGGTTTGCTCGGGGTCTTCATCCTCCCCTTCATTGCTTTTATAGAGATAACTCCCCTCCAGGATCTGGCCCGGGGACATGTCCCCCTTAATGGCAACGCCCTCGACGGAAGGGGCAAAATCGCCCGGCGTCACGGTCAGGTGATAGCTGGCGGAACTTAATACGTGCTCCGGATCGACAGGTGACGTTTCCGTCGCTGTGATGGTGACATCGCCCCGATGCGTTGGGTTCACCAGACCGCTGCCCGGCTCCACGGTCGCGATCGCCGTGCTGGAGGAGGTGTAGCGAATGACGCCCCCCTGCCCACCTTTCACCGCGTGCAGCAAAGGCACGCCAGCCTGCGTGGTTTTTTCCGTCGGGCTGAAATAGAGACGTCTGTCTTTTTCTTCCTGCTTATAGGCGAGAACGATGTTGTTATTACGGGTAACGAACTCCGTGCGGGACTGCATGAGCGATGGCAAAGCCGCCGCATTTTCACTTGCCAGCATCTCGGAAAGTTTTCGGCCAAACTCCCAGTGGAAATTCAGACCCACAGAGAAGTTATCCCGCTGCCCGCTAATCATGCTCTGCTCCGCGCTGACCCCTAACAGCGGCACAGGTTGCCACTTAAGCCCGAGGTTAAGCCCGTGAGGATTGTGGCTGGCTTCGCTGCGACTGCCGTTAACGTCCACTTTGTCGCCATACCACTGGAACCAGCCCAATTTAAGCGCGACGTGCTGTGAAAGGGCCGTCTCCAGATTGAGATCCCAGCCGCGGGCGGCACGTTCATACAGTTCATAGCGGTCGGGATCGTCATTAAACATGCTGTCGTCAGAATGACGCCAGCCGCTCAGGGGCAGGTAGTAGTTCGCGGACGCACGAATCCCATCGCTCCACAGCTCGGCACCCGCCCCCATTCGGTTATGGTGCCGCGTGACATCCTGATCGAAAAAGAGGTTTCCACCCGCCATCAGATGCGGGTTAAAGGTATGTCGCCAGCCCAGGCCAACGTTAAGAATATCGCGCTCGTTCCAGCGGTGTGCGCTCATCTGAGTGAACAGAATGTCGTGTTGCCAGATTTTAACCGGCCACAGATAGTCCAGCCCGAAATCGCGGCTATCGCTCCCGCCTATACCGACGTCTGCCGTAACGCGGGCTTTCCCGCCGATATTGTTTAACCACGCTTCCACTTCCTGGGTTAACGCGGCATTCACCTCGCTATTTGCTGCACCGCGCAGGGCATCACCCGCGCCGTTTTGTTGGGCGCTTCCCCACATGCCGGCCATTTTATCCCGCAGGGGCTGATTGCTTTCGCTTTCAATGGTTGCGTGAGTTTCAGTTTGCGCCCGCGCGACGGGGGGAACCGTGAGCAAAAAGATGGAAAATAAATAATGTAAAAGGATTATCCACACGGATAATTTTTGACGTAAAGAACAGTACGAAACACTGGGCATTGTGACGCATCCCTAATTAATTAAACTCCCTGGTTAGCGATATTAAGATCCAGATAATTCCTAAACTCCATACAGTAATCAGGAGATGATCATGAGATTTTCCGTCCCTCATTAAATTCAATGCTTAGGCGTTGATGTTTAACAATTCTTTCAGCCTGCTTCATAAATTTCTCAGCCCAACTTCAGCCGTATATTTTCCGGAGCAGGTAATTCTTAACATGGAACAGACACCTCGCAATTTTATTGCTGACCGTCTTCTTATGCAGGTTTTCCCCTAATGGCAGGATGATCCCAGCAATACTCTGGATGTCATTTAATAAGGAAGATCGTTGACATGAATAAAACTGGACTGGCCCTGCTTATTTGTGCACTATTGAGTGCCCCCGCTTTTGCGCAAAATTCCGTCACGCTCGAGCAAGCCTGGGAAGGCACTTCGTATCTCTCCGTTATCGTGAAATTAAAACCCGGTACAACGCTTAATAAGTCTTCACCCTTTTCATTACGCGACAGTACCCTCGCCGTGAGTCCGTTATTTACGGCAAATCATTTACGCAGCAGTGAATTAAGCGAGATGGATGCACTTAATGAACGCTACGGCTTTAACCGTTATTTACGTATAGCCCTGCCAGCCGATAAGCAACACGACGCGGCATATATCAATGACGTAATTAATGAACTGGCGGCGCGACAAGATATTGAGCTGGCTTACCCGGAATCCATGCCGGTGTCGCTGGAAAAGGGGGTCACTGTTCCCGACCTGCCGCCCTATTCCGGGCTGAGCTATGCCCTGAACAGTACCAGCCAGGCCACCGTCCCGGATTTTCGTGGATTGCAGGATTACACCAAATCGCCAGATGAAAAACGGCCCGGCTACTATATGGGTGGCGTTAATCGCGACAGCGTAAGTCAGTATTCAGGGCACGATGGTAGCGGCATTTCGCTGGTCTCAATGGAAAACAACGCATGGAATACCAGCCATGTGAATTTGCCGCCGATCGATTTCCATGAAGGTGATAAGCGCTATACGCCAGGCGAAGACCACGACACCAGCTCCGTCGGGATTATGGCGGCGAAAGATATCAATGCGGGCATCAAAGGCCTGACGTGGAACGCCCGTATGGGATACGTCAAATGGCAGGCCAATAATCTCTACAATATGATCCCCAGACTCCAGGCAGGAGATGTGGTGCAAATTGGTATGCAGACCGGCGGAGGAGATGTGACAGGTTGCACCTCCTCTTGCTATGTCCCCCAGGAAAACGCTCCAGCCTATTATGACGTGATAAAAGCGTTGACGGATAAGGGCGTGCACGTGATTCAGGCGGCAGGCAATGGCAATATCAACCTCGATCACGCCGGATTTAATGGAAAATTTGACGTTAAAAAGCGGGATTCCGGCGCGATCATTGCGGGCGCGTTTTGTGCAAACAATGGCAAAAAAGCCTCTTTCAGCACCTATGGCTCACGTGTGACCAGCGCCAGCTGGGGCTGCTGGGATGTGGTTACTACGGGTTACGGCGGTTTGCATAGCATAAAAAATGCGGAATACACCTCAAGTTTCTCCGGCACGTCCTCCGCGAACCCGATTATCGCAGGCGTGGTCGCCAGCCTGTCGGCCATTGCAAAAGCGCACAATATCACCGTCACGCCTCAACAGATGCGCTCCATTCTCCAGGAAACCGGTACACCTTTAGCTGCGGGGGATTCAGCGAAAGTAGGTACTCACCCCAATATGGCAAAAGCGGTAGCCAGGATTCTGGAACTCAAAGAGGAAGAGCAGGAGGAGGTAAAGGCAGTGCCGGGAGAAAGCTTTACCGTTACCGGCACGACCGATTCTTCCCGTGCGTACCAGTTAGACGGGAGCGCCAGCAAGAATGCCGTCTCCTGGAAATGGACTATCGACAAAAACAGTACTGGCACATTCTGGCTACAGGAGAAACATGCCGGAGGCTGGGTACGTGAAGTTTCAGGGCCTACCGCCCGGGCACTCATTCCTGCCAATACAGACGGAGAAGCAACCTACTGGTTAACCGTCACCGGCAAAGACGGAAGCGTGAGCGCTGAGAAGATCACCGTAACGGTGAAAAAACCACAGTTACCTGATATTCCTGATGACAGCTCAGAAGCGTATAACCCGCGGATCGCCTACCCGGTGAAATGTACCCGCGTATCGCATAACGGCAAAATCTGGCTGAATCAGTGGTATGTCAACGCAGGACAAGAAGAGCCAGGAAGCGGCGGTGAGTGGGGGGCATGGCGAACGTCGGATGCAGCTAATAATAGCTGCCCTTAAAAACCCTTTTGGTTAACATAATAGTAAAGCCTGGATATAAGCCAGGCTTTATTTTATTAATTCAACACTCAGGAAAACCGTAAAAACGTCATTTCGTAAACTCCGTACTCGCTCAGATTTTATTAATACGCGTCAAGGACTGAAATTGGCAGTACTATTTCATACTCTGTCGCGCTCCGCCCTCTTTACAGCACGAACGGTCGCTCTTCTCTGCCGAAACTCCCCGACTCTTAATTGCTCAGAGAAGTCTCTTATTCAAGCCGGTTGTCTCCTCCCGTTACTATTTGTCCCTGTTATCACACGGTAATAACGCCTTTTTACCTGCGCCGCAGGTGAGATTAACTTTTCGTTATTGTTCAGTAATAAATAAGGGAACTTATGAAATTAACAGGATCTGCTTTTGTCCTTGCCGCTTTACTGGCAGGGGCGGGCGTCAGCGTTTCAGCTAACGCCGCCACGACCTCGCCATCGGCAAACTGCGAACAGGGTCACCAGAACTGCATGAAAGAACTAGGCACGCTGGAACGCGCCGTCAACGGTGAGAAAGTGAAGGTCGTTGAAGGGCAAACGATTCGTGCGCGCTTCTTTAACGACGGAACCGAACTGCCAAATCTGGAAACGCGCGTCACCATTCTTGCTGGCGAAGAGGCCCACTGGTCCTACGCCCTCGCCCAGGCTATCAATCAGCAGCACCCCGAACTGCGTGCCGGTTTCAGGCACAGCAACGGCGAGATTACACCTGATGAGTCAGAGCCAAATAAGGTGTATGCCAAACAGAACAACCCTCTCAGTCACGTAGAAGTGTCCTTCAATTAATTCAGGGAAGATTATTTTGAAACTACTCAAGATGAATAATATTACGTCGGCGTTAGCCGTGGCATTGATTGGTATGTATTCCACGGGCGCACTGGCGCATGGCTATGTTTTTGAACCAAAATCCCGTTCGGTGATTCATTTCCCGCCGATGAACGATAAAGGTGAGCATAGTAACGTCTGGCCTGCTGACGCCGTGGAAGCGCCGAAGCTCCCGGCTGGCAACGATATGAGCCCAACCCCGATCGCCAACGAACAGCTATTCCAGTTCCCGCCGGATGGAAAACTGGCAAGCGGTGGTTCAACGGCAACTCCCGCCTTCAGCAAGCTTGATGACGAAAAGCAGAATACCTACAACAACCCGATGTCTGCGGGTCCGCACCAGTTTAAATGGCATTTACCGGCTAAGCACCGCACCACCTATTTTACCTACTACATCACTAAGCCGGACTGGCAGTCTGTTCCGGGTGCGGATTCGCGCCTGACCAGAGCGATGTTTGAAGATAAGCCATTCTGCCATAAGGTTTATACCTATGCGCCAGGCAACCCGTCGGCCGATATTTCGCTCCCGACAGGCTTCGAAACCCACACCTGCGACGTACCGGAGCGTGAAGGTAAGCAGAAAATTTATGCCGTCTGGCGCGTGCGCGATACCGATAACGCATTTTATCAGATGATTGACGTCGATTTTGGCGGTGAAGTCATTACCAAACCGGTAGCCAACGTCACGCCATCCAGTCATAACCTGTCAACCAGCACGCTGTCGCTGGACGGTAGCGCCTCAACGGGGAAAGAGCTGAAGTACAGCTGGGCTGTCACCAGCAATGCCGATAAGGTCATTCTGGAAAACAGCACCAGTGCTAAAGCCAGCATTCGCCTGAAGGCTAAACCTGAGAGCGATTTTACCGTCAACGTGAAGCTGACCGTCACCAATGATAAAAACGTGAGTGATTCAAAAACTGTTACCCTGAATGCCAAAGCTGAAGCGGATAGCACGGCACCCGAGGCGAAGGCAGGCAGTGACTTCACCGTTCACAGCAACAGTGAATCACGTGGTTATGACCTTAACGGTTCCGCAAGCGTCAATGCTGAAAAATACCAATGGACTATCGTTTCAGGGCAGGACATTGGTGCGTTGCAGGTTGCTAACGGTGGCGAATGGGTTTCAACCGTCCACGCGGCAAAAGCCCGTGCGCTGATTAAACCCGGCAAAATCGGTAAAGTGACCTATCGCCTGACGGTGACGGCCAAAAATGGCAAAACCAGCACCGACGATATCACCGTGACCGTGAAGGAAGCGCAGCAGGCTTCTGATGTGCAGATCAATACGGGCAACAACCAGGACACCATCGTTGGCAGTGACGTTATTGCTGCCGCCGTCGTGTCCAAAAACAATGACTCGTTAAAAGGGGCAAAAATTGAATGGTCCGCACTGAATCACGCCGATAAGATTCAGATCTCGTCACCAAATAACTTCAGCACCAACCTCATGGGTAAACATCCGTATACCGACAATGTGGACGTGACGCTGCAGGTGAAAGTGACGGCGCCTGACACCGGTAAAGTCTCCACGGCAACGAAGGTGATCAAGCTGCGCCCGGCGCAAACCGATGTAAAAGCCTGGGATCACAGCAAGACTTACAAGACACCTTGTGAAAAAGTGAGCTATGAGGGCAACATCTGGCTGAACAGCTGGGAAACCCGAGGCGTTAAGCCTGGTTCCGATGGCGAGTGGGGCGTCTGGAAGAAAGAAGGTGCTGCCAACATGCCTAAAGAGTGCAAATAATACTGTAAGTTAACTCTGGCCGGGTCTTCACTGACCCGCGCCTGACATTATTATTCCCTGCCTACACTTTCGTTATCATTTTTGCGCCGGAAATCGCCCCTTCGTTCCGGCGCTTTTTTATCGGCATAAGATCACCCACCCTATCGCGGCGATAATCGGATACGGTCCGAAGGGAAACGGTTGACCGGGCTTGATCCGCAACAGAATCAGCGCCGTGATCAGCGCCAGCAGGGTCGAGGCAACAAAAACATCCAGCAGCGCCAGCGGGCCAAGCCACGCCCCGATCGCCGCCAGCAGTTTCATATCCCCCATCCCCATCCCTTCATGGCCGCGCAATAAACGGAACAGCAAAGAGAGCGTCCAGGGCACGCCAAATCCCAGCAGAGCGGCGATTAATGCCTGCGTTGGCTCCACCCGGCTATAGCCGCTGACGGCAAACGCCAGCGACATCACCAGCAGCGGGAGCGTCAGACGGTCGGGCAGGAGCATGGTGCGCAGGTCAATAAACAGCAGCGGCAGCAAAAACGTCATCGCCAGCAGGTCGAACAGGCTCTGCGGCGTGACGCCCTGCTGCCAGATAATCACCCCGTACAGCAGCGCCATAAGCCCTTCAACCAGCGGATAGCGCCACGATATCGCCTGACCACAGCTGGCGCAGCGCCCGCGCAGCAGCAGCCAGCCCATCAGAGGAACATTGTGGCGAAATTTAATGGGGTGTTTACAGCGTGGGCAATGGGAAGCAGGCCACGATAAAGAGAGTGCTTCACCGTGGAGAATCAAGGGGAGCCGATAAATGATGACATTGCAAAAACTGCCGATAATGGCGCCCAGAAAAACGCTAAAAACGAGTATTACACTCTCAACCATGGTTCCACACTCTGAGGGACATGCAATCTCCGATAATAGCAGAGACTACTCGTTATATTTAGGCAGCCTGTTTGCACGTAAAGTACAAAAGTCTCCGCGCAAGTTCGCCCATTCAATATTCAGATGCGCTTTTGCATATTGTGCCGCTTCTTTCCACAATAATGCCGCGATATGCCACTCCTTTCCCTGTTCATGTTCTGCCGCTCGTGAAGAAAGTGAAAACCACAGGGTAGCAGGATCGCGTTTGTCGCTTTGCCAGTCCATCGTTAAGCCCTTTAGAAAAAATCCCAGCGTATCAATAGCGACGATAAAATAATTGAGCTTAAAATGATAAATACCTGAATAACGCTGAATGCCTCAGTGGGAGAACAACGCTGATTACCAATATTATCCGCTGGCTGGCCTTTTCGGGTCTCTATATCCTGCTGGCATTGCTGAGCTTTCATACGCGGGATAGCTGGAGCCTCTCCACCACGCTCTGGCTCCCGGCGCCGCTGCTTTTCGCCGCGTTATGGCTGACGGCCCCGCGAGAGTGGCCGCTGTGGCTGGCTACCGCGGGCTTGCTGCATGTGTTTGCTGGCGTCTGGATAGGCCGCCCGCTCGCGCTGGCGTGCCTGTTCGCCCTCTTCGACGTCGCGATATTTCCACTGTGCGTCGCCGTCTTTCGTCTGAATGCGCAACTGCCTGCGCTGCGTTTTGCGCGCAGGCCGATTATTGGTGAACTGATCTACCCCCTGCAGTTAATCTTCAGCATTTTTTGCGGCAGCCTGCTGCTTAATCTGGCGCTGTTACTCTCAGGGTATCCGATTGCGCCTCTGCATTTTTTTTCCTGGGTGCTGGCGGCATTAACCGGCATTCTCGCCATTCTGCCGCTGCTGCGTGAGAGCAAAATGCCGTCGCACCCGCGGTTTAACGGGCGGGAAGCTCTGCTCCTTGCCGCGAATACCCTGGTGCTGATAACGGGGTACTTTTTCCTGCCACCGCTCTGGCAGGGGCTAAACCTGCTGCTGGTGCAAACGACGGTGGTTTTACTGAGCGTGTTTGCGCTCTCCGGACGCGGCGTTGGCGCTCTGCTGCTTATTCAATACCTGATTGTGGTGCTGGCGACCCAGCAGCGGGAAGGGATTTTTTACACGCTAACGCCCGATCTCATCCCCGCAATCTGGCAGGCGCAGTGGTACCTGGTATTTTCGGCGATTTTTGCCAACTGTTTATATCAGTACCGCCGCTGGATCCAACAGCAACAGGCGCTCGCGGCCAGCACCAGTGCCATCATTATTCGCCTGTCGCAGACGGGTTCTTGCGTCGTGTTTCGCCTCTCGATGCCAGAGGAGGAGATCCTCTGGCAAGGCAGTACGGAAGCGCTGTTCCCTGATGAGGAAAAGACGCTGAGCACCCTGACGCTACTGGACGCACACTGCGATACGCCGTTCCTGCCCGGTTTTCGCGCCTGGTACTCACAGCAACGTGAAAGCAGCTTTGCCCGGGAAGTTGTTCTGCAAACGCTGCACGGAAGGCAGATGCGCGGGATGGTGATGTTTCACAGGATCGGCAACACCGCGCATCTGATGGGGGGAGTGAGCCTCTTTCTCACAGCATCCGCTGCAGAATCTCCCGCTGCCCGCTAAAGGTGTACTTCAACACCGCCGCGACATGCCCAAGCAGAATCACACCCAGCAGAATGCAGCTATAGCGATGCACCTGGAAGAAAAACGCATTCACTTCGGCGATGGCAATCGGGCGGGAAACCGGCACCAGACCAAACAGGTTGTAGTCTTTTTGCAGCATCAGAAAACCGCTAACCAGCACCACCATAATGGTCAGATAAAACAGCTCATGAATAAATACCACCAGCTGTTTTTTACGTCCGGCTACCGTTGCCGGATAGGGCACCGAAGGGCGGAAGAAACGCCAGACGAAGCGCACCATCATGACAGGCGTGGCGATGGTACCCAGCGACATATTCAGCACGGAGAAAAAGGTAAACCAGCGGGTTCCTTCCAGCGCGTGCAGAATATAGCCCATGCACATCGCGTAGATAATGACGGCTGCGACCACCCAGTGCAGAAGGCGAGAAAACCGATCGTAACGTTTGGCAATAACCAGAGAAGTTTGCATAGTCGTTGTCCTGTAAAACAAACAGCACGGCTCCCTGCGAAGCCATGCTGTTTAAAAAAGAGGTTATTCAGCTACCCACAAGTTGCGGGCCCGATCCGGCGACCAATGGCTGGCACCTGTATGGCCAATCTGACAGCGATAAACGTTGCCCTCATAGAGCACTTTATCCCCTACGGCATAGAGTTTGCCCGGCGTGAATGGGGTAACGTCGCCGCCCTGGCCGCCCTCTTCGCCTCCGCCATCGTCATTATCGGGCACGGTAACGTTGACCGGCTGGCTCGGCGTAGCGAAGTTGTTGGCTGCATCATAGGCGATGACCGTATAGCGATAGCTCATGCCAGGCTGGGTTTGGGTGTCGGTAAAGTTGAGTTCATGGGTATCACCGATCTTTTCCAGACCGCGCCAGATGGCATACCCCGCCACGCCCGTATTATCCTTAGCTGGCAGCCAGCTGAGCGAAACATCCTGCCCCTTCAGCGTGGCTTGCACGCCCTGCACCTGTGTTGGCGCCTGAGTATCCGTTTCGTCGCCCCCATCCGGCAGACTGCCGTCAAGGATGCTCTGGTAGCGGTTCAGAAATTCATAGCCGTAATGTTGACCATTTTTAGTGTTGCCATTGTCCCAGTTCACTGACCAGGTCATGAGCCCTTTTACCGCTTCATTTTTCGCTTCCAGTCGCGAAAGTGCGTTAAAGACACTCTGCGCGTCTCGCACATAGCCGGTTCCTGCCGCATCCGCATTGGCCGGGAGACCAATCACCAGCTTGTTCGCCGGGATCTTCACATAACCGCGCGTCCCGTTTGCCAGGCTGTCGGTGAGATAGTAAAGGAAAAGCTCTTTTTGACGGTCGCTATAGCCCTTCCCCCATTCCTGCGGCAGCCACCATTCACCGACTTCGTCCTTCTCCTCCTGCGTCATCATATTCACGCCGTCGCCCGCCTGGTTGTAATACTGTGGAGCGATAAAGTCATACACGCCCTCAAGATTTTGCAGGTAGGCTTTGTAGTTCACCCCGCGATCGGACTGAAGATAAGGGAACTCTGGCGCCATGCTAATGATGAAGTGTTTGCCCTGCTGCTGATAATGGTCGCGCACCATTTTCAGCGCCGCCGGGATCACCGTACTGTTGTCAGCCGCGGTAATGGCCGTCTGCTCCAGGTCGATATCAAGACCATCAAAACCATAGCGATCGGTCAGGCGAATAATCTCCGCTGCAAGCGCTTCAGTCTGGTCTTTGTTCAGTGCAATGTGCGCGTCAGCGCCGCCCAGTGAAATCAACACCGCGCGCCCCTGCTCGTTCAGCTCTGCAACCTGAGCGCGGAACTCCTCATCGCTCGCGTTGTAGGGTTTGAAGGTGGGGATATTCCCGCTCTGGCCATCCATAACTTTCATGAAGGAGACGTTGACGACGTTGTAGCCTCTCGGCACTTCACGCAGCGACATATCAGAAGGTAAGCCTCCCTGATAGCCGCGCGCTTTGTCTATCTCTTCCGGGTTAATTCCCCAGTTGTGCCAATAACCTACGAGAATTTTTTTCTGACTGATATCCGGCATCTGTGAGGCGGCGTCGGTTGCGGCCGCATGGCTAAACGTGCTGACCAGCATTCCGCTTAACGCCAGGCCTGCGGCGATAGCACTCAGAGATATTTTATTTTTCTTTAACATGGGAGATATCCTGCTCCAGGTTTAATAATGAAATCCTGTCCCGCAAGATAGGATATTCATCTCCCTGAAAACAGGAGAACAGCTCACTGCAGCAGCAGATTTAAAACTCGCCAGCCTGGATATGTCTTATAATAAAATTATCGTGAGATTATTTATACTCACACATTGCTACCCAGTTATCATTAATTTTCATCAGCCAGCTATCTTTATTAATCGGCTTGAATAACAGGTTAATATACTGACCATCTTCACTTATCAGAAAGGTCTTCTCCGGCAGCTGATCGCCAACGGCAATTTTTAATTCTGCCACCCGGCCATTAATGACGTTTCCCTTCTGTGTCACCGATTTTAACTGCAGGGTTCGGTTGAATACCCGGTTACCGGCCTCATCGGTTTTTACACCAAATAGCGTTAGCCTGTGGAGTTTAGGCCACCAGGTGATCACACCATTAAACTGGTAATGCTGCAGGCTTTCATCAATAAATTTGCCATTACGTATGACGCTGCTGCAGGGCTCGGCGGGCACTTTTCTGCTCTCCAGGTAGTTGCTGGTCAGGTAAGCCAGCGCGCCACCCAGCGAAACGCTGATGCAAACCATCAATATGACGAATAGTATTCGTAACCGCATTTTCCCTCCTGAGATAGTTCGCCTTCACATTGCGCAACGAACACTTTTGGACCGTTCGACGCGATGTACACGTTATTGATGCCCGCCGGCAGGGCATGCCGCTTTCTCGCCAGCGCCTGCCGATCGACACTGCGCAGCGAAGAGAGATGAAACATGACGCCATCTACGTAGAGATTTTCCTGAAACGCCTGCGGCGTGTCCGCCGTGCAAACCACCACCACCGTTGGAAGGATAATCAACAAGCTGCACAGCGCCGCCAGCAGAGTCCCGTATTGACGTGAGGGAGTTTTCATTGACTCCGCCGTGATAGCAGGCAACGACGGGCAATCGACGGGAGTGGGACAAGACGCGTTATCAGCCTCTTCTGGCGGCGGGCAAGCGACCTCACTGTCCTGCGTTTCGCAGGGTGCCAGTACTACACCATAACGGGGAATGGTTTTAATGATCGAGCCCGGCAGGCCGGCATTTTGCAGCTTGCGGCGGAGCATTTTTATAAGCTGGTGATAGCTGGATTCGCTAACAATCATGCCCTGGTTAAGCCAGATCTCTTCAAATATGGTCTCTTTTTTACATTTGCCGCTGAGGATCAACTCCAGCAAACGACGTTCGTTGGGCGTCAGATGTATATCACCATGATCCACGGTTGCCAGAGATGATTTTTCCGGTACGAACGTTACTGACGCTGAAAGAGAGATTTCTTCGTTATTCACGGGTAGGTCCTGGATAATAAAATTACAGCGTTTACATTGTTATGACGAAAAAGCGCAGGTATTAACAGTTACATGTCTGTTATCTAATTCAGGCACAAATTAACAACATATCCTTATAAATGATAGTACCTTCGCTCTTTGCGCTATTTCCCGTCCTGATTTTTCCACAACCAATTCATGATTTCAGAAAGTTTATTCTGAGTAACGTCTGAGTAATACCTGATACTCAACCTGAACAATAAGGAATTCCTTTCCGTACCTGAGAAATATCGCCCTCCATGCCGCTATTTCGCGATAAATAACAAACCATTCAGCTGCTCCGGAAAAAATCTCTATCATAGAATGTGAAAACGTCGTTACTTTACCTTTCGGTTTTCCATCAGGATCGGCTGATGCCCCCCAGCAACTATACAGCCCACCACTTTTTAGCTACTCTTTTTCACCTCACTCTGCTCTACACTGTAAGAGTGATGCTAAAGCGCCATTCGCTAAGATGTGCGGTGAACACCTGTCTTTTCCTTGCCGGATCGGATGTCATGCTAAAAACAGTTCTGATTGCCGACGACCACCCTGTCTATTTATTAGGCTTGCGCACATTGCTGCAGACGCGCCCGGACCTTTATCGGGTCGTTCACGAAGCGCTCAGTGCTGATGAACTCATGAATAAACTGGCGAGCGAGCCTGTCGATATCATCATCACCGACCTGAGTATGCCCGGCACGCGCAGCCCGGACGGATTAACCATGATCCGCTCGCTGATTCGCCATTATCCGCAGAGCATGATTGTGGTGGTCACCATGATCACCAATCCTGAGCTTCTGGACTCGCTGCGGCGCAGCGGGGTGCATGCCGTTCTCAACAAAGCCAGTTTGTCCAACAATCTGCTGCAGACGCTGCGCAGCACCCTGCGGGGGCAAATCGAACCGGTGAAGCCTCAGGCGCAGTTGACCGAACGGGAAACAGAAGTGCTGCGCCTGCTGGTGCGCGGTTTCACCGTGAACGAGATCAGCGCCCAGCTTAACCGGACGAAGCAGACCATCAGTACGCAAAAAAAGAGTGCCATGAGCAAACTCAACGCCAGGAATGATTTCGAGCTGCTCCAGTGCGCGCAAAGTCTGGGGCTGGTTAGCTGAGCATGCGCAGAGGCTGGCTGGCGACATTATTTATCCTCATGCTGATAAGCGGGCATGCGGCGGCTGGCACGCTGCGCGTGGGCCTGCTGAGCGCCGCGCCGCCTTTTCTCGTAATCGATCGGCCGCCGGGCATTCTGGATGATGAAATCAGCATATTGTTTAGCAATACGACGCTGCCGGACGTCCAGCGTTTTAGCGACCCGGCAACGGCGCTGGATGCGTTGAAGCGAAAGCACATCGATGTGTTAATCGCCGCCCGGCGTCCTGCAGCCGATCTGGTCGCCAGCGAGCCAATGTTCGCTTTCCCGCTGGCGTCCCTGAGCATAAAAGAGGGACGCGGCGTTACACTGTGCTTTCCGGAATTACCGTCAGAGGTCGCGACCCGCTGCTCTGCGACGGGTTCAGCCTCACCGGGAGAAAACGTCAGGCAGCTGGCAGCAGGGAAAGCGCGGGAATTCATCGCCCCGGAGTTTGTTTTACGTAACTGGCTGACCCACTCCCCCGCCACCACGCTGACCCTGACGCCGCTGGACGATACTCCCCCGCTACATTTTCGTGCCTGGGCTCTGCCTGAGCAGGCAAACACGCTGGAAATCTTCAACGAGCGTATTCACACCCTTAACCCGGAAGATGCTGAATGGCTGGAACAAAAGTGGCTTTTGCCGGACGGCAGCGTCTTTGACGCCCGCCATTCCCCCGTGAAGGAAAATGCGCCCAAAATCACGCTGCACGTTTTGCTTCCCGCTATTTCGCCGCCAATGGTCACGCTCACGCCTGACGGGCATATTCAGGGGGTATGGCGCGATTTGCTGCTCAATCTGTTTCCGTCCAACCTGTATAGCCTGACCTTCAACCTTGATGCGCCCCCGCTTCAGTATGCGGAGAACACGTTGCGCATAGTCGCCAGCGCGACGCCACCGTCAAAGAGTGCCATCACGTTTGACTCACTGAGCTGGGCCCTGCTCAGTGAGGACAGCAACCCGCTTTCCGGCTCCTTGTCCGCATTACAGCATAAGCGGATTGCCGTCATACGCATCTCTCCGCTCGTCACGTTACTGCGTCAGGCGTTACCTGCGGATAACCTGGTGCTGGTTAACTCGCTCGATCAGGGTTTTGAATTGCTCAAAGCCGGAGGCGCGGACGGGCTTGCGGGCGATGCGTTTATACTCCATCACCTGCTGCGCCAGCATAACGCCAGCAATCTGTCGCTGACGCCGCTGGCGCTGCCGGAAGTGCCGCTATGGTTTGTACCAAATATTTCTGACCCGGCGGATGCCAAAAGGGTGAATGCGGTCATAGCGTCCGTAACGCAGGCTGATATCTACGCGAGCCTTAACCTGTCGCAGGCCGTACAGACGACACCCACCGCCCCGGTGCAATCGCTATGGCTGGTCATGCTCGCCGTGGTGGCGATTTGCGCGGCATTCGTCGCCCTGCTGACCTTTAGCGCCGCGCAGAGCCAGCGACGCCAGCGCGAGCGGGACACGGCAGAGCTGCACAACGCGCTCTCACTCTGGCAAACTCTGATGAACAATGTCCCGGTGCCGCTGTTTGTCTGCGATCCGACCGGGCGGCTGACGCGCTATAACGACTCCTTTATTCACTCACCGTTACTCACGGCACTGCCCGAAGAGGGCGCCCCCTTTTTCAGCCTGCCTTTGGGCGAGCTTGCCCAACAGTTTACGTTGCCGCATCGCCTCTCGCTGCTCCATGCCGCGTCGCCGTTAACGGGTGAAACCACTCAGAACAATTCCACCCTTTACTGGTGGCTTTGCCGCTATACCGATACGCGGGGGCGGCCTCAGGGCGTGGTCGGAGGCTGGATCGATATCACTGAAAAAGCCGCGCTGACCGCTGCGCTCAATCAGGCGCTGGCGCAGGCGGAGCAGGCCAGCACTGAAAAATCGAACTTCCTCGCCCGCATGAGCCATGACATTCGTACCCCGCTCAACGCCATGCTGGGCCTGCTTGAGATGGAGCGCGACAAAAGCGAGTCCCTCAACATCGCCTGGCAGGCAGCCGGGTCATTGCGCGACGTGATTGGCGGCGTACTGGATTTGTCGCGCATTGAAGCAGGCGAGTTAAGGCTGGAGCCACAGGCCTGGCCCCTGTGGCAGACGCTTAACGCCAGCGCGGAGATTTTTGCCAGCAGCGCCAACGCTAAAGGTCTCCACTGGCGCAGCGAGTTGAACGTGCCGCACGACGGCTGGTTCCTGTTCGATAAAGCACGGCTGAATCAGGTCATCGCCAATCTGTTGGGCAACGCCATTAAATATACGCCGCAGGGAGAAATTGTTTTTCACGCCGAGCTCAACGGTGAACATTTGCAGCTGTTGATTCGCGACACTGGCATCGGTATCCCGGCCGATGCCCTTCCACACCTCGGCCAGCCGTGGTTTCAGACTGACAGCAGCACGCCGCAAAGCAGCGGGCTGGGGCTGGCGATCTGTTACCAGTTAGTCGAGCTGATGGGAGGCGTGCTGACGATAGCCAGCGAAGCGGGGAGCGGTACGCAGGTGACGGTGAGCATACCGCTTCATGTCGCCAGCCCGGCGGCAACGGCCTATGAGACACCTGTAATAACCCCGCTGCCACTGCATCGCATTATGATCGTTGACGATTTTCCGGCAAACCTGACGGTGTTAGCGCTCCAGCTGCAGGAGCTGGGTCAGGAGGTTATTCCTTGCGCCAGCGCTGGCGAAGCCCTTGCGCGCCTGGAAAACGAGCCGGTGGATATCCTGATAACCGACTGCCAGATGGCCCTCATGGACGGCTATCAACTTACATCGTTAATACTCCTGCGCGATATTGCCGGCAGCATCACCGCGCCGGCCGCGATTCTCGGTTACACCGCCAGCGCGCTGCAGAGTGAGGACGATCGGGCAAAACATGCCGGAATGGACGCGTTATTGCGAAAACCGCTCTCCCTCAATGCCCTGCATCAGGCGCTGGCGCAGCAATACAGCCTGCGCAATCAGGGGCCTGACCTCAGCGAACTCCGGCGTCTGGCCAACGGTCAACCGGAGATCATGACCCTGATGCGCCAGCAAATGCGCGAAGCCATTACCCTTGATACTCGACAGCTACGGGAAAACACCCCGTCACCGCAAACGCTAAGCCAGCTCGCGCATCGTCTGAAGGCCTCCTGGAGCCTTTTTGCCATGCGCAACGCCACCCGCACCTGTCAGGCAATTGAAGTGTTGCCGGAGATGCTGGCGGCAGGGGTCATAACGACTGAAGCCCTGCCTGCGCTGACATCGCGTTTCTGCGCGCGCATGGAAGCCAATCTGCAGCAACTTGATACCGCACTGAAGGAATTATCTGACAAGTACTAAAGAATGCTCTGCATAGGATCTGTATCTTTCTGGTCATCCGGCGGCGTTATCCCTACCGTCGCCCACATTTTCGAAGGAGAAACCATGAAAGTCCGTATCGCTATTGCCGATGAGCACACCATTATCCGTCGTGGCGTCTTATCCATGATCACTAATATGCCCTCTCTTTTCAGCGACGGCTCACCCCGCCCGGAGTTTTGCATTCAGGGCGATACCGCAACGCCATCTGAGCTGCTTTCACTGCTATCCCAACAGCCTGTCGACATTCTGTTCCTTGGCTTTTCTCTTGCCACCAGCCAAACCGTTAACCCGCTCAACGGAATGGACGGCGTATTGCTGATTAAATGGCTCAGCCGTAAATATCCGCAGCTTAAAATCATTGTGCTTTCGCCCTACAAAAACACGCAGCTTATCCGCATGTCGCTGGAGGCAGGCGCCAAAGCCTATATTAGTCGGGACACCTGTGAGAAAACCCTGAGCAGAACGCTGACGTCAGTGATCAATGGGGAAGTTTATATTGAGCGCGAGCTGATGCATTCCCTGTTCCAGACCGGCGCACAAACGGAGCAAGAGCTCTCGCCCCGTGAAATTGATGTGTTGCGTATGCTCTGCAAAGGGATGAGTCTGACAGAGATCGCCAGACAGCTGCATTTGAGTAATAAAACCGTCAGCGCCCATAAACTGCGCGCGATGGAAAAACTGGGGGTAAACAGCGACTGTCAGCTCTATTGCCTGCTGGCGAAAACGCAAATGTTCGATATTGCTATCTGAAATAAAAAAACCGCCTGTAAACAGGCGGTAGAGGCAAACGTACGCCTCAACGGTCGCTCTCAGCAATGACGCTCAGGATCAGAAATGGTATGTCATCGCCAGCCACCAGACGCGCCCCGGTTCAGGGATTTGCTGATTTGCGGCGTATCCGAACTGGCTGGCGCCCGCCAGGTTGAGGTGCTCGCTGTAGTATTTATTGAACAGATTCTCAATACCCACGCGGGACTCAAAATGGTCGTTAAATGTGTAGCCCGCGCTCCACGAAAGCACACCAAACCCCGCGCTCGGGCCGAGATCCTGGCCGGTGACGTTACCTTTGTTTTGCGCCACGCGATGCTGCGGCGCAACCACACGCCAGAGTAATCCGGTGCGCCACTGTTGCCCGGTATAGTCCAGCGCCAGCCGCCCTTCGAGCGGCGGCATCTGCGGCAGCGGCTGTTTATCACTACGATTCTCGCCCCAGGCGTAGCTCAGGCTTCCCGTCAGTGCCCAGTTGGGCGTCAGGCTCCAGCTTGCGCCCGTCTCCGCGCCCATTACGGCGGCATTGATGTTGCTGGCCTGCGACGGCGTGCGGCTATAATCAAACAAAATGTAATCGGTAGTTCGCCCGACATAGGCCGATGCCCAGGCGCTAACCTTGTCGCCGTGTAATTGCACGCCGCTATCCCATTGCAGGGTCTTTTCTGTTTTCAGCTGACGAAAGCTTTGTTCTCCAGCCTTGCCGGAAAATAGCTCCCAGTAATCAGGAAAACGTTCGGTATAACCGATGCCGCTATAAAGCATGACGGGTGCGTCAGGTACGCGATACTCATAGCGCGTGAATGCGCCGGGCAGGAGGTCGTGCCGGGAGCTATTTTGCGCGCTGCGCCGATCGTCCGCGCGAATGCTATCCAGTCTCGCACCCACGATAACCGTATCGTCCGCCGTGACGGACTGGCGCCATTCGCTAAACAGACCCGCCTGGGTAAAACGGGCATCGTCACGCCACGATCCCGCGCTTTTTTTACGGTGACTTTTACGCATTACGTCCGCGCCGGCGGTAAGCGTGGTGGTTTCATCTTCCCACACGCCGGCAAGTCTGCTGCCCATCACCACGCCGCCAACTTCAGACTTACGCTTCGGTCCAACGGGCTGACGCAGGCTGTAGTTATCCATGATGTGGTCAGTATCATTGGCATAGAGCTGCCAGCTAAGTTTGCTGACGTGCTCGCTCAGGTGGTATTTCTCCAGTTTTAGCGCCGCGCTTTTACGGGCAAAACGGCTACCATCCATCATCCGACCCGCATAGCGGGCTTTACCGTCGCTGGCTCCCACGCTTAGCTCCGCCAGCGAGTCCTCATCAGGCGTGAGCCCAACCGTGACGCCGCTGTTCCATCTGCGCCACAGGCCCGGCACGCGGTTGCCATGACCATCCCGGTAGTCATCCGCCTCCGAATGATTACCGTCCAGGCGGACGTAGCCGCGCGGGTCGCCAAACGCGAGATTAAGGTTTTGATCCGCGCGTCCGTTAGCGCCCCGCAGCAGCTCAGCGCTGCCTTTTAGCTCAGGTACGCTGAAATAGTCCGGCTGGCGTTCAAAAAGCAATGTTCCGGCGGACCCCATTGGCCCCCAGAGCACGCTTTGTGGGCCTTTGATGACGGTTATCGTGTCGTAACTTTGCGGAGTGATATAGGCCGTTGGGGTATCCATGCGCGAGCCGCAGCCCCCCTGAGTGCTGACGCCGTCTGCAAGCAACGTCAGCCGGGAACCGAACATCCCGCGCAACACCGGATCGCCGTTACTCCCGCCGCTGCGCAGTACGGAAAAACCCGGGATGTTTTTTAGCGCGCCCGCACCGTCGCTGGCAGGCAATTGTTGTGCTGGAGTATGAGCCGGAGCGATAAATGACGCGGGATCGCGATAATACCCCTCAACGGTCATCGACTCTTCAGCGTATGCCGGCAAAGCGGTGGCACAGCAGAGAACCAACAAGAGTGGACGGGAGGCGAGCAGGGAACGAATACCGCTCGCGGTGATACCAGACATAGCACAATTCCGTTTCGGTAAAGAAAATAAGCAAGGCGCTTATTGTCTTCATCCCCAGCAGCGGAATACACGACCTGCGGGCAAGAAGGCCCTCAGGGAAATCAGGAAATATCTGGCGGATAACGGAAATCTCAGGGACGCAGTTCAGCGCGCTTCGCCCAGGCGTGCCGTTTGCTGTCGTAAAAAATCCATCAACCGCAAACAGGCCGGCGAAAGCGGCTGCCCGACGTTTTTGACGATGCCCACATCCATATAGGTAATGCAGTCGTCAATGGTGCGCCGGATCACGCGCTGACCGCCGAGCGCCCACGGGCGATAGACCAGATCGGATAAAATCGTCACCCCCTTTCCCTGCGCGACCAGACTTCGAATCGCCTCAAAGGAGTTGGTGCGAAAATGAATGTCAGGATGGCAGCCCCTGCTTTGCCAGTAGTCGGATATCACATCGGGATAGTCGTCCGTCACCAGCAAGAGAAATGGCGCCTTTTCCACATCCTTTAACCGTAGCTCCGGCACGCTGAGAAGAGGATGGCCGATGGCGGTCCATAACCGGCGCGGCGAACGGATCCACGTTTCGACCTCAAGCGTACTATCGTGGCTGATATTGGAGGTTAGCAAAAGACAAAAATCGAGATCTCCCTGACGCAAGGCCTGAAGCAGCTGCGATGCGGGCGCCTCATGAAATGCCGTCTCCAGCAGCGGAAAACGCTGCGCGATATCGCCCCAGAGATTGGGCAGCAGATAAGCGGAAAGGGTTTCGGCAATGCCGATGCGCACGACGCCGTTAATCGCCTCAGGCTGCTGATGGAGATCCTCCACCGCCGCGCGGCTATCGTGGAGGATCTTGCGGGCATGATTGAGAAATCGCTCGCCGACGGGAGTTAACTGGATCCCTTTTGCATGACGGATAAAGAGAGGGGCATTCACCGCCTCCTCCAGGTTGCGCATAGAGACCGTCATGGAAGATTGCGATATATGACAACGGCTGGCCGCTTTGGAAATTTGTAATGTTTCCGCTAACGCAATGTAGAACTCAAGTTGCCTGAGAGTAAACTTCATAGTTTCAGCCAATACCGTGAGATGAAAATATTATATTAGCATTTAATTCTGCACCGGCAGTACTCTAAAGGCAGACAAAATGTTTATTATCAGGAGCCTTTATGCCCTATTTTTTACTCAGTCTCGCGGCCTGTTTTTGGGGGGGTAATTATGTCGTCGGTCATTTACTGGTGGCGCATGCAGACCCGATTATATTATCCGCCGCACGCTGGATAATTACGGCTCTTCTTTTATCGATGCTTTATATCAGACAGATTCGCGCCCAGTGGCCGATGATGAAAAAGGCGAAAGGTACGATCATATTTCTTGCGCTGTGCGGACAGGTTATGTTCCCACTCACGCTGTATATCGGTCTGCAATATACTTCATCTCTTAATGCAGCTATTTATTTATCTACAACGCCTGCCCTGGTTTTATTGATAAATAAGCTGGTCTTTAAAGAGAAAATATCAGTACAGAATATTGCTGGCGTTGTTCTCAGTTCATTGGGCGTCGTCTGGCTGGTCATGCAGGGCGATCTGCTGCATCTGGATACGCTTAAAAATCTGAATCGCGGCGATATCTGGACCGTGGGCTCTGCCGCCAGCTGGGCCGTTTATTGTGCTTTCTTGCGGATGAAGCCGAAAAGCGTCGGTGGGAATGCCTTTGTGGCCGTGAGCGCGGTCCTCGGTGCCCTGGTGTTGTTACCGGTACTGGCGATATCGTTGATAAAGACCGGCTTACCTGAGTGGACGGCCTATACCGCACCGGGCTTTTTAAGCGGGCTGATGTACCTGGTGGTCTTTCCTTCCTGGCTCTCTTACCTGCTGTGGAATAAAGGCATTGCGGCTATCGGTGCAACCCGCGGGGAGATTTATTCCCACCTTATTCCGCTGAGCGGCGGTCTGTTCAGCGTGATGTTCCTGCACGTTACGTTGCATTCGTATCATCTGGTCAGCACGGTACTGATTCTGTTTGGCATTGCCCTCTGCTCTCGCGCCTCGCAAAGGAAAGTCGCGAAGATCGAACGCGCAGACGAAAAAGTACAGATATGAAAAAGGCCCACGTTATAAATAACGTGGGCCTGAATAGTGGCGGAACGGACGGGACTCGAACCCGCGACCCCCTGCGTGACAGGCAGGTATTCTAACCGACTGAACTACCGCTCCACTGTTCCCGCTTGGGGAACGAGGCGCATATTACGGTGTGCCTCCGATCTCGTCAACGCTTTTTCTCACGTTTTGAATCGTTTGCTGCAAAATTCACCCAACCGATGATTTTACAGGCATTGTGGCGTTTTTTCAGGCGCGCCACATACAGCTTCCGCCCTTCTTCTGCACCAGGTCGAGACGGGATTCATGGTTAAGTAGCTCTTCATCACTGGCTAAAACAACCCGCAAGCGGCTTGCCTGACGGACAACGCGCTGAATGCCCGCTTCGCCATGCGTCTGCTGTGACTCATTTTCCATGCTGAACTTCATCGACGTCTGTCCGCCGGTCATTGCCAGATAGACGTCGGCCAGGATCTGGGCATCGAGCAATGCCCCGTGCAGCGTTCGCTTGGTGTTGTCTATTTCGTAACGTGAACAGAGCGCATCGAGGCTGTTACGCTTGCCGGGAAACATCTTCCTCGCCAGCGCCAGGCTATCGGTCACTTTGCAAAAGGTGTTTGTTTTCGGAATATCGCGATGGAGCTTACTAAACTCATAGTCCATAAAGCCGATATCGAACGAGGCGTTATGGATGATGAGTTCGGCGCCTTTGATGTACTCCAGAAACTCGTCTGCCACCTCTCCAAAGGTCGGTTTATCCAGCAAGAACTCATCGGCAATACCGTGAACGCCGAACGCCTCTGGATCCACCAGCCGATCGGGTTTGAGATACACGTGGAAGTTGTTCCCCGTGAGACGACGGTTCACCACTTCAACGGCACCGATCTCAATGATCTTATGCCCTTCGTAGTGCGCGCCGATCTGGTTCATACCGGTGGTTTCGGTATCGAGGACAATCTGGCGAGTAATTGCAGTGCTCATAGCGGTCATTTATGTCAGACTTATCGTTTAACTGAACGTTTCAAATACAGGAAGTCTACCAGAGATGCGTAAACAGGTAGAAATTTTCACCGATGGATCTTGTCTCGGCAACCCAGGGCCCGGCGGCTACGGCGCGATTATGCGCTATCGCCAGCATGAAAAAACTTTTAGCGAAGGCTATTTCCTGACCACCAACAACCGTATGGAGTTGATGGCGGCCATTGTGGCGCTGGAAGCCTTAAAAGAACACTGCGACGTGGTGCTCAGTACCGATAGCCAGTACGTGCGCCAGGGTATCACCCAGTGGATCCACAACTGGAAAAAACGCGGCTGGAAAACTGCGGATAAAAAGCCGGTTAAAAATGTCGATCTCTGGAAGCGGCTGGATGCGGCATTAGGTCAGCACCAAATAAAATGGGAATGGGTAAAAGGGCATGCTGGTCACCCTGAGAACGAACGCTGCGACGAACTGGCGCGCGCGGCGGCTTTAAACCCGGCCCATGAAGATGCAGGCTACCAGCCTGAATCCTGATCAGGGCTTTCTGTACTGCCGCGTTGCGCCAACGGTCTGCCGGATAGGCGTTTTCGATTTGCTCTGCTTCATCGGGTTAAGCGTAAGGGGGATGGTTCGCTTACGCGCGACGATAAACTGCATGCAGCCTAAGGCGGGCAAATGCGTGCTTAACAACACTCCCCCCTTCCGCGCCCACGGCAGTACCTGAAAACCGCCGTAGCAGAGCACTTCAAAGTTCAGCAGTGAAAGCCAGTCGAGCTGGCGCATCATGGTGAACATTCGGCTGTTATAGGGTGGCGTTCGGCGCAGCACGGGTACCAGCTTGCGCAGCCCCATCAGGCTCAGCGGATTGAATCCGCTGAGGATCAGCCAGCCGTCATCAATCAGAACGCGATCGGCTTCACGCAGCATACGGTGAGGATCGCTGCACCAGGGCAACGCGTGTGCAAGAAGGCATGCATCAACGGATTTCTCTGCAAATGGCAGATGCAACGGGTCTGCCTTCACCTGAACCGGCGATCCGCCGAGAGAGACGTTAACCTGATGTGAGATAGCGCAGCTTTCGGTATTGATTTCCGCGCTGAGATTGCCAATCTTAAGCAGGTGAAAGCCATACATTTTCGCGAGCCAGGGCTTCAGCTGCTGCTCCAGTGCCTCGCGATAGTATTCACCCCATGGCAATTCCGCCCAACGTTCCGGTGCTGCGACAGTCTGAGGTATCCTTGCCGGTTTCATCAAAACACCCGCCACGCTATAAGAGGTAATGTATGAATCTTATCAGTATTCCCGCTTTTGAGGACAATTACATCTGGGTTTTGGTCGATGACGATCGTCGATGCGTCATTGTCGATCCCGGCGAATCCGCCCCTGTACTGCGCGCCATAAATGATAACGGCTGGCAGCCTGACGCCATTCTGTTGACGCATCATCATAACGATCATACTGGCGGCGTGCAGGAACTGCGCGCCCAATTTCCGCATCTTGTGGTGTACGGACCGGCTGAGGCACAAAATAAGGGAACGACGCAAGTAGTCGAAGAAGGCGAAAATATCCTCATCCACGAGTGGGAGTTTTCCGTATTTGCTACACCGGGTCACACTTTGGGACATCTGTGTTTCTACAGCAAACCTTATCTTTTTTGTGGCGACACCTTGTTCTCTGGCGGCTGCGGAAGACTGTTTGAAGGCACGCCGGAACAGATGTATCAGTCTTTACAAAAGATTAGTGCGTTACCGGATGACACCCTTATTTGTTGCGCCCATGAGTATACATTAGGAAATATGAAGTTTGCTGCAAGCCTCTTACCTGAGGATCGGGCGATTCAGGATTATTATCACAAAGTGAAGGAGTTACGTGCAAAAAACCAAAATACACTGCCCGTAATTCTGAAAAATGAGCGCCAGATTAATTTATTTTTACGAACAGATGATATTGATTTAATTAATAAAATTAACCAAGAAACAAATTTGCAACAACCTGAACAGCGATTTGCATGGTTAAGGTCAAAGAAAGATAACTTCAGATAAATGCGGGTTGCCTTTTCAAAATTTCGCCGTTATCATCGCTCGTCTTTTAAGCAACTATTGACACACACATGAAGGCAAAAGCGATATTACTCGCCTCTGTCCTGCTTGTAGGTTGCCAGTCGCAGAACGGCAGCAACGTACAACAGCACGCACAGAGCCTTTCTGCAGCTGGTCAAGGGGAAGCAGGGAAGTTTACAAGTTCGGCGCGCTGGATGGACGATGGGACATCTTTCGCGCAGGAGCAAGACTTGTGGACCTCTATTGGCGACGAGCTAAAGATGGGAATTCCGGAAAACAGCCGGATTCGCGAACAGAAACAGAAGTATTTAAGAAATAAGAGCTATCTCCACGATGTAACGTTACGGGCAGAGCCGTATATGTACTGGATAGCCGGGCAAGTTAAAAAACGTAACATGCCTATGGAGCTGGTACTCCTACCCATAGTGGAGAGCGCTTTTGACCCACACGCGACGTCTGGCGCCAATGCCGCAGGCATTTGGCAGATCATTCCGAGCACCGGGCGAAACTATGGTCTGAAACAGACCCGCAACTATGATGCGCGTCGCGATGTTGTCGCTTCAACGACAGCCGCTCTCGACATGATGCAACGTCTGAACAAGATGTTTGACGGCGACTGGCTGTTAACGGTCGCAGCGTATAACAGTGGCGAAGGTCGTGTACTGAAGGCAATGAAAGCGAATAAAGCACGGGGTAAATCCACCGATTTTTGGTCGCTCTCACTGCCACAGGAAACGAAGATTTACGTACCGAAGATGCTGGCCTTGAGCGATATTCTCAAGAACAGCAAGCGTTACGGTGTACAACTGCCAACACCAGACGAAAGTCGTGCACTGGCGCGCGTGCGCCTCAGCAATCCGGTTGATATTCAACAAGTTGCTGATATGACGGGTATGTCGGTAAGTAAATTGAAAACCTTTAATGCAGGCGTCAAAGGCTCGACGCTGGGGGCAAGCGGCCCGCAGTATGTGATGGTTCCGCAGAAACATGCGGCGCAGTTACGTGAGTCTTTAGCATCGGGTGAAATTGCCGCCGTTCAGTCAACGCTGATCGCCGATGCTTCATCCGTTAGCAGCCGCAGCTATAAGGTGCGTTCAGGGGATACCCTTTCAGGCATTGCCTCACGTCTTGGCGTGACGGCGAAAGATCTGCAGCAGTGGAATAATCTGCGCAGCTCTGGGCTGAAGGTGGGTCAGACACTGACCGTGGGTGCAGGTAGCAGCGCACAGCGTCTCGCCAGCAACAGCGATAGCATCACCTATCGCGTGCGCAAAGGCGATTCACTGTCCAGTATCGCAAAACGACACGGCGTGAACATCAAAGATGTGATGCGCTGGAATAATGATACTGACAATCTGAAACCGGGCGACCAGCTGACGCTGTTTGTGAAGAACAGCGCCACGCCAGACTCCTGATAACACGATCGAAAGATAAAAAGGCACCGATTCCCCTCGGTGCCTTTTTTGTTTATCCCGCTTTTTGCGCTTCAGCCATGATGGTATCGCTCGTAAATGAGCCATCCGCCTGCAGTTCAAAGTACGCCTTCACCTCTGCGGACGCACTCTCCTGGTAAAGCCTAATCGCCTGGCTTAACGCCTCCGGGGTACGCATACGGGCTATCCAGGAGCTGAACTCCAGCGGTAAACGGTCTGTTATTAACGAGCGCGCAATCAGCCCGGCTTCAGTGATAAACGATAACCACTCCCCGCTGGCGTAGTTTTGCACGTGCGAGGTGTCGCGCAGCGCTTCGACCGTCTGCAGCCAGATATTACGCACCGGATGTCCGGGAGACATCACGTCCATAATGATGAAGGAGCCCCCCGGCTTCAGAACACGTCTGACTTCCCGCAATGCCTGGCCGACGTCATGCCAGTGGTGTGCGGAATACCGGCTGATCGCGACATCAAACGACGCGTCATCAAACGGTAAAGACTCCGCATAGCCCTGCCGCGTATCTATATTTTTCAGCCCTTTCGCTTTCGCCGCCTCAGCAACGACGTCCAGCATCTGGCTCGATAAATCATATGCGGTAACGTGGGCTACCTGCTGCGCAGCCGTAAAGCTGGCGTGCCCTGCCCCACATCCCAGGTCCAGCACGTGCGCCTGCGGGAATGCCGCCAGACGTTCACCGAGACGCACCAGATCGCGACCTGAAGCATGCACGGCGCTGCTCAGATAAGCACTTGCCTGAGAACCAAACTGTTTTTCTACGTTGTCATGATGGGAGTGTGTTGTTGTCATCGTACTGTCCTTTGTTGGTTAAAAATAAAAGGGCAGCACCCGCGCGGCCTGCCCCACGGCAGACCTGACACACCATTATTTATCAGGTTTGCCGGGACTGAATTCAACGAGTAGAGGGTTGTGATCCGAAGCGCGCGTCACCAGAACGGAGGCGTCGTGCACGCTCAAACCGCGATAGAAGACAAAGTCGAGAGGACGACCAAAAGCTTTTTTACGCTGATCATCACTGAAGCGAACTTCACGCAGCGACATTTCGCGCGCAAAGCGATACAGCGCATTCATGCGCGGACGGCTCCAGGCATTAAAATCGCCGGCCATGATGATGGGCCCGCTGTGATGCGCAATCTGATCGCCAATAGGAAGTAACTGCTTACTATACACATCCACGCCGAGGCTAAAGTTTACCGCGTGGATATTGACGACCATCAGCATACGGGTATCCGGCAGCGGATAGACCGTCACCAGCGCTGATTTCGCCAGACGCAGGATAGGTTCGCGCTCGCGGAGCGGGCAACAGTAGACCGGATGGGCAGCAGAAAGCGTCATTACGCCAGAGGGATGCTGCGGCAGAACAAATGCCGGCACCTGGTCGGCGGCAAGGTAATTCGTGGTGGCAAACCGTACCAGTTCAGGGGTAGTTTGCGCCTCCTGGAGCAGAACCAGGTGGGCATCTTTTCCAAAATTTTTGAGTACCGATAACCACTCCGCGCGCTGCTGCTTGAAGATGTTCCAGACCAGAACCCGGATTTTATCATCGCTGCTTAACGGTGTGCCGGCGGGTAATGCCTGGCTTATGCTCGCAAACGACCCCGGAGGTAAGATCCTCTCCGCGGGCATTCCGGCAACATAACGCATGGCATAGGTATTTTTTCGCACTTTTGGAAACAGCCCCTGTAACATGAACCAGCCCTGAAAACGGACTGGTTCTAATGTTATAGGGACTTTAGGTCACACTTTCAACGCAATTTCTGAGAAACCGCTTTCCAGTTTTGTAAGCAAGCACTTACTGATGTTATCCCAGCGCTACGCGGGCTGGCTTATCGAGGCGTCCACTCAGGCCAATCAGCAGGAAGGCGACCAGGACAATCACCGCGCCAATCCATGGGGTCTGGGTTAATCCGAAGTGTTCGACGGTTTGTCCGCCAATAATGGAGCCCAGCGCGATACCAATATTAAAAGCGGCAATATTCAGACCGGATGCCACATCCACCGCATTCGGCGTATAGAGCTCGGCTTTCTGGACAACGTAAACCTGAAGCCCTGGCACATTACCGAAGGCGAAGATCCCCATCACCAGTACCGTGACCAGCGCGGCGTATTGCATTGAAGCCGTGAACTGGAAAATCATCAGCAGAACCACCAGGGCGGCGAAGATAAATTTCAGCGCCGGTACCGCACCATGCTTATCCGCAAGCTTACCGCCCCAGATATTGCCAATGGCCACAGAAATACCGTATCCCAGCAAAATCCAGCTCACGGCATTCGGGGAGAAGCCCGCCAGGTCCTGCATCATCGGTGCCAGGAAGGTGAAGGCAGTGAATACGCCGCCATAGCCCAGAGCCGTAACCGCATAGATGATAAGCAAACGCGGATGGGTAAGCACTTTCAGCTGATCGCGCAGGCTGGCGCTCGCCCGGCCTGGAATATTCGATGGTACCAGCAGCAGGCTAGTCACCAGAGCGATAACGCCCAGTAAGGAGACGGCCAGAAACGTTTCACGCCAGCCGAAATGCTGTCCGATAAACGTTCCCAACGGTACGCCTGTGACCAGTGCGACGGTCAACCCACCGAACATGATCGCGATCGCTGAAGCCGCTTTCTCTTTGGGGACCAGGCTGGTTGCAATGGTGGAACCAATCGAGAAGAACACGCCGTGTGCCAGACCGGTCAGCAGGCGGGCAATCACCAGCGTGGTGTAGTCCGGTGCCTGCCAGGCCAGAACGTTCCCGGCGGTAAACAGCACCATCAGCGCGACTAACAGCTGCTTACGCGGAAAACGTCCGGTCAGGGCCGTCAGCACCGGCGCGCCGACGGCAACGCCCAGGGCGTAGATGGACACCAGTAACCCGGCTGAGGGCAGCGAGATGGCAAGCTGGTTAGCGATGGTGGGAACCAGTCCCACGATAACAAATTCGGTCGTGCCAATTGCAAAGGCACTGATCGTCAGGGCAAGTAGCGCCAGTGGCATAAAATACTCCGTATCATCAGGATTAAGATGACAGGCAGTATGCGCCAGTGCTTAAATAACAAAAATGGTCAAAATATCAATAGAATTTTGCAGGTGGTGCAACAATGAAAGCTACGTCTGAAGAGCTGACAATCTTTGTCGCCGTCGTCGAAAGCGGCAGCTTTAGCCGCGCAGCCGAGCAGCTGGGACAGGCTAACTCGGCCATTAGCCGTTCGGTGAAAAAGCTGGAGATGAAGCTCGGGGTGAGTCTGCTCAACCGAACGACGCGGCAGCTCAGTCTGACGGAAGAAGGGGAACGTTATTTCCGCCGCGTGCAGTCGGTGCTGCAGGAGATGGCCGCAGCGGAGACGGAGATTATGGAAACCCGCAGCACGCCGCGCGGGTTGCTGCGCATTGATGCTGCCACGCCGGTTGTGCTTCATTTTCTGATGCCGTTAATCAAACCTTTCCGTGAACGCTATCCGGAGATGACGCTCTCTCTGGTCTCGTCCGAGACGTTTATTAACCTTATCGAGCGGAAAGTGGATGTGGCTATTCGGGCGGGAACCCTGACGGATTCCAGCCTGCGGGCCCGCCCGCTGTTTGCCAGCTACCGTAAAATTATCGCGTCGCCACAGTATATTGCTGAACATGGTAAACCGGAGACGGTTGAAGAACTGAAGCAGCATCTGTGCCTGGGCTTTACGGAGCCGGTGTCGCTGAACACCTGGCCTGTTGCCTGTCATGATGGCCAGCTTCATGAAATTACCTGCGGGTTATCGTCTAACAGCGGAGAAACGCTGAAGCAGCTTTGCCTGGAAGGGAATGGGATCGCCTGCTTGTCAGACTATATGATTGATAAAGAGATAGCGCGGGGTGAACTGGTAGAGCTAATGGCCGATAAACGTTTGCCGGTAGAGATGCCTTTCAGCGCGGTGTATTACAGCGACAGAGCGGTAAGCACGCGCATACGCGCCTTTATCGACTTCCTGAGCGAGCATATAAAAACAGCTCCCGGAGGAGCTGTGTGAGGGTTCGGGTTACAGAGGGAGGGTCTTATTAATCCCAGTCAGGGGCTAAACCTTCCGGGCTCACCAGGCGGTCGTTGCACTCCAGTGCTGCGATCGCTTTTTTATCATCGTCATCCAGATGAAGATCCAGCGCTAGCAGGTTGCTGGCCAGGTTTTCGCGCTTGGTTGATGATGGGATCACGGCATAGCCTTCACCCATTGCCCATGCCAGAATAACCTGCGCAGCAGTCGCGTTATGTTTCTCTGCGATACGGATAATTACCTCGTCTTTCAAAGCCTTACCGTAGGCCAGCGTCATGTAAGAGGTAATATGGATCCCGTGCTGTTTTGCCCAGTCCACGACTTTGCGGTTTTGCAGGTATGGAGACAGCTCGATCTGGTTGGTCGCAATATTCTCAGCGCCAACAGCGGCAATCGCCTTTTCCATCAGCGGGATGGTGAAGTTGGAAATACCAATTTCACGGGTCAGGCCCTGCTTTTTCGCTTCCAACAGCGCCTGCATGAACTCTTCCACAGAAACGGCATCGTTCGGTGACGGCCAGTGGATCAGCGTCAGATCGACATAGTCGGTACGCAGTTTCTTCAGGCTCTCTTTCAGGCTTGGAATGAGCTTGTCTTTGCTGAGGTTTTCGATCCAGATTTTGGTGGTGATGAACAGTTCATTACGCGGTACACCGCTCTCTTCAAGAGCCTGTCCAACGAGCAGCTTCGTTTTCATAGATCTGTGCCGTATCAATTGCGCGATAGCCAAGTTCAAGAGCGGTTTTAACTGATGCGATAACTACGTCGTCTTTCAGGCGGAAAGTGCCCAGACCAAATGCAGGGAGAGTCATAATATTCCTCAATCGTTATGTTCGTTAACTGAGGACGATTATCGCTGGCGGTGTTATAGAGAAAAAGATCGTAAAACGCAGAGGATTTTTGCTAATTTCGCAATAATTAATCGTCAGATATGAAAAAAGCCCTGAGCGTTAACTCAGGGCTTTTAATAAGTGGCGGAACGGACGGGACTCGAACCCGCGACCCCCTGCGTGACAGGCAGGTATTCTAACCGACTGAACTACCGCTCCACCGAAGACTGCTTGTAACCACCGGATTAATGCACCGGCTTACTACTTAATTTGATGCCTGGCAGTTCCCTACTCTCACATGGGGAGACCCCACACTACCATCGGCGCTACGGCGTTTCACTTCTGAGTTCGGCATGGGGTCAGGTGGGACCACCGCGCTAAAGCCGCCAGGCAAATTCTGTTAATCTGTATCAGGCTGAAAATCGTCTCTCTCACCGCCAAAACAGCTTCGGCGTTGTAAGGTTAAGCCTCACGGTTCATTAGTACCGGTTAGCTCAACGCATCGCTGCGCTTACACACCCGGCCTATCAACGTCGTCGTCTTCAACGTTCCTTCAGGAGACTTATAGTCTCAGGGAGAACTCATCTCGGGGCAAGTTTCGTGCTTAGATGCTTTCAGCACTTATCTCTTCCGCATTTAGCTACCGGGCAGTGCCATTGGCATGACAACCCGAACACCAGTGATGCGTCCACTCCGGTCCTCTCGTACTAGGAGCAGCCCCCCTCAATTCTCCAGCGCCCACGGCAGATAGGGACCGAACTGTCTCACGACGTTCTAAACCCAGCTCGCGTACCACTTTAAATGGCGAACAGCCATACCCTTGGGACCTACTTCAGCCCCAGGATGTGATGAGCCGACATCGAGGTGCCAAACACCGCCGTCGATATGAACTCTTGGGCGGTATCAGCCTGTTATCCCCGGAGTACCTTTTATCCGTTGAGCGATGGCCCTTCCATTCAGAACCACCGGATCACTATGACCTGCTTTCGCACCTGCTCGAGCCGTCACTCTCGCAGTCAAGCTAGCTTATGCCATTGCACTAACCTCCTGATGTCCGACCAGGATTAGCTAACCTTCGTGCTCCTCCGTTACTCTTTGGGAGGAGACCGCCCCAGTCAAACTACCCACCAGACACTGTCCGCAACCCGGATCACGGGTCCACGTTAGAACACCAGCCATTAAAGGGTGGTATTTCAAGGACGGCTCCACGCAGACTGGCGTCCACGCTTCAAAGCCTCCCACCTATCCTACACATCAAGGACCAGTGTTCAGTGTCAAGCTATAGTAAAGGTTCACGGGGTCTTTCCGTCTTGCCGCGGGTACACTGCATCTTCACAGCGAGTTCAATTTCACTGAGTCTCGGGTGGAGACAGCCTGGCCATCATTACGCCATTCGTGCAGGTCGGAACTTACCCGACAAGGAATTTCGCTACCTTAGGACCGTTATAGTTACGGCCGCCGTTTACCGGGGCTTCGATCAAGAGCTTCGCGTTGCCGCTAACCCCATCAATTAACCTTCCGGCACCGGGCAGGCGTCACACCGTATACGTCCACTTTCGTGTTTGCACAGTGCTGTGTTTTTAATAAACAGTTGCAGCCAGCTGGTATCTTCGACTGATTTCAGCTCCGTCCGCAGGGACTTCACCTACATATCAGCGTGCCTTCTCCCGAAGTTACGGCACCATTTTGCCTAGTTCCTTCACCCGAGTTCTCTCAAGCGCCTTGGTATTCTCTACCTGACCACCTGTGTCGGTTTGGGGTACGATTTCGTGTTACCTGATGCTTAGAGGCTTTTCCTGGAAGCAGGGCATTTATCACTTCAGCACCGTAGTGCCTCGTCATCACGCCTCAGTGTTAAAGTGAACCGGATTTGCCTGGAACACACACCTACACGCTTAAACCGGGACAACCGTCGCCCGGCTGACATAGCCTTCTCCGTCCCCCCTTCGCAGTAACACCAAGTACAGGAATATTAACCTGTTTCCCATCGACTACGCCTTTCGGCCTCGCCTTAGGGGTCGACTCACCCTGCCCCGATTAACGTTGGACAGGAACCCTTGGTCTTCCGGCGAGCGGGCTTTTCACCCGCTTTATCGTTACTTATGTCAGCATTCGCACTTCTGATACCTCCAGCATGCCTCACAGCACACCTTCGACGGCTTACAGAACGCTCCCCTACCCAACAACACCTAAGTGTCGCTGCCGCAGCTTCGGTGCATGGTTTAGCCCCGTTACATCTTCCGCGCAGGCCGACTCGACCAGTGAGCTATTACGCTTTCTTTAAATGATGGCTGCTTCTAAGCCAACATCCTGGCTGTCTGTGCCTTCCCACATCGTTTCCCACTTAACCATGACTTTGGGACCTTAGCTGGCGGTCTGGGTTGTTTCCCTCTTCACGACGGACGTTAGCACCCGCCGTGTGTCTCCCGTGATAACATTCTTCGGTATTCGTAGTTTGCATCGGGTTGGTAAGCCGGGATGGCCCCCTAGCCGAAACAGTGCTCTACCCCCTAAGATGAGTTCACGAGGCGCTACCTAAATAGCTTTCGGGGAGAACCAGCTATCTCCCGGTTTGATTGGCCTTTCACCCCCAGCCACAGGTCATCCGCTAATTTTTCAACATTAGTCGGTTCGGTCCTCCAGTTAGTGTTACCCAACCTTCAACCTGCCCATGGCTAGATCACCGGGTTTCGGGTCTATACCCTGCAACTTAACGCCCAGTTAAGACTCGGTTTCCCTTCGGCTCCCCTATACGGTTAACCTTGCTACAGAATATAAGTCGCTGACCCATTATACAAAAGGTACGCAGTCACACCACGAAGGTGCTCCCACTGCTTGTACGTACACGGTTTCAGGTTCTTTTTCACTCCCCTCGCCGGGGTTCTTTTCGCCTTTCCCTCACGGTACTGGTTCACTATCGGTCAGTCAGGAGTATTTAGCCTTGGAGGATGGTCCCCCCATATTCAGACAGGATACCACGTGTCCCGCCCTACTCTTCGAGTTCACAACCTGTGCATTTTCGTGTACGGGACTGTCACCCTGTACCGTGCGACTTTCCAGACGCTTCCACTAACACACAAGCTGATTCAGACTCCGGGCTGCTCCCCGTTCGCTCGCCGCTACTGGGGGAATCTCGGTTGATTTCTTTTCCTCGGGGTACTTAGATGTTTCAGTTCCCCCGGTTCGCCTCGTTAACCTATGTATTCAGTTAACGATAGTGTGACGGATCACACTGGGTTTCCCCATTCGGACATCGACGGGTCAGGGGTTCATATCACCTCGCCGTCGCTTTTCGCAGATTAGCACGTCCTTCATCGCCTCTGACTGCCAGGGCATCCACCGTGTACGCTTAGTCGCTTAACCTCACAACCCGAAGATGTTTCTTTCGATTCATCATCGACTTGCGAAAATTTGAGAGACTCGAACACACCATTAAAGATGTGTCGTTTCAATTTTCAGCTTGTTCCAGATTTTTAAAGAGCAAAACTTCGCAGTGCACCTTTTCAGGTTCACTCTGAAGTTTTCTTGTGTTCGCAGTAAAAGATGGTGGAGCTATGCGGGATCGAACCGCAGACCTCCTGCGTGCAAAGCAGGCGCTCTCCCAGCTGAGCTATAGCCCCATCGTTTTGCCAACCTCTTCAAATTTGCTTCGCAAATTTGGTAGGCCTGAGTGGACTTGAACCACCGACCTCACCCTTATCAGGGGTGCGCTCTAACCACCTGAGCTACAAGCCTGTAGAGGTTTTTACTGCTGTTTTTCATCAGACAATCTGTGTGGACACTACAAAGGCAGGTTCTTTAAGGTAAGGAGGTGATCCAACCGCAGGTTCCCCTACGGTTACCTTGTTACGACTTCACCCCAGTCATGAATCACAAAGTGGTAAGCGCCCTCCCGAAGGTTAAGCTACCTACTTCTTTTGCAACCCACTCCCATGGTGTGACGGGCGGTGTGTACAAGGCCCGGGAACGTATTCACCGTGGCATTCTGATCCACGATTACTAGCGATTCCGACTTCATGGAGTCGAGTTGCAGACTCCAATCCGGACTACGACGCACTTTATGAGGTCCGCTTGCTCTCGCGAGGTCGCTTCTCTTTGTATGCGCCATTGTAGCACGTGTGTAGCCCTACTCGTAAGGGCCATGATGACTTGACGTCATCCCCACCTTCCTCCAGTTTATCACTGGCAGTCTCCTTTGAGTTCCCGGCCTAACCGCTGGCAACAAAGGATAAGGGTTGCGCTCGTTGCGGGACTTAACCCAACATTTCACAACACGAGCTGACGACAGCCATGCAGCACCTGTCTCAGAGTTCCCGAAGGCACCAAAGCATCTCTGCTAAGTTCTCTGGATGTCAAGAGTAGGTAAGGTTCTTCGCGTTGCATCGAATTAAACCACATGCTCCACCGCTTGTGCGGGCCCCCGTCAATTCATTTGAGTTTTAACCTTGCGGCCGTACTCCCCAGGCGGTCGACTTAACGCGTTAGCTCCGGAAGCCACGCCTCAAGGGCACAACCTCCAAGTCGACATCGTTTACGGCGTGGACTACCAGGGTATCTAATCCTGTTTGCTCCCCACGCTTTCGCACCTGAGCGTCAGTCTTTGTCCAGGGGGCCGCCTTCGCCACCGGTATTCCTCCAGATCTCTACGCATTTCACCGCTACACCTGGAATTCTACCCCCCTCTACAAGACTCTAGCCTGCCAGTTTCGAATGCAGTTCCCAGGTTGAGCCCGGGGATTTCACATCCGACTTGACAGACCGCCTGCGTGCGCTTTACGCCCAGTAATTCCGATTAACGCTTGCACCCTCCGTATTACCGCGGCTGCTGGCACGGAGTTAGCCGGTGCTTCTTCTGCGGGTAACGTCAATCGATGAGGTTATTAACCTCACCGCCTTCCTCCCCGCTGAAAGTACTTTACAACCCGAAGGCCTTCTTCATACACGCGGCATGGCTGCATCAGGCTTGCGCCCATTGTGCAATATTCCCCACTGCTGCCTCCCGTAGGAGTCTGGACCGTGTCTCAGTTCCAGTGTGGCTGGTCATCCTCTCAGACCAGCTAGGGATCGTCGCCTAGGTGAGCCGTTACCCCACCTACTAGCTAATCCCATCTGGGCACATCTGATGGCAAGAGGCCCGAAGGTCCCCCTCTTTGGTCTTGCGACGTTATGCGGTATTAGCTACCGTTTCCAGTAGTTATCCCCCTCCATCAGGCAGTTTCCCAGACATTACTCACCCGTCCGCCACTCGTCACCCGAGAGCAAGCTCTCTGTGCTACCGTTCGACTTGCATGTGTTAGGCCTGCCGCCAGCGTTCAATCTGAGCCATGATCAAACTCTTCAATTTAAGTTTGATGCTCGTGAATTAAACTTCGTAATGAATTACGTATGTTCACTCAGAGACTTGGTATTCATTTTTCGTCCGAGGACGTTAAGAATCCATGTCACTTTGAGTGCCCACACAGATTGTCTGATAAATTGTTAAAGAGCAGTGCAACGCGGCTTTCGCTCATCGTTGCGAGGTGGCGTATATTACGCTTTCCTCTTTCAGAGTCAACCCGTTATTTCAGGATTTTTTTCTCTTCAACCGACCGGGTTAACTGTGAAGTGATTCACATCCGCCGTGTCGATGGAGGCGCATTATAGGGAGCTGCCGAGGAATGACAAGCGGAAATATGCATTTTTATTTCGACCGCTCACCTTTTCGCCAAAAAGGCTATTTCTGATGCTTTTTTATCTCTTTTGGCAGCTCTGCCAGACTATTAATCACCCAATCCGCTGCACTTTCTGCTTCTGGTGTTACGGGCTTACCGGTACGCACTAATATTTTGGTACCCACTCCCGCCGCTGCGGCCGCCTGCATATCTTCCAGCTTATCGCCCACCATATAAGAAGCAGCCATATCAATGTGCAAGAACTCCTGCGCAGAGTTAAACATGCCCGGATGCGGTTTACGGCAGTCACAGGTCTGACGATATTCTTCTACCGTTCCCTGCGGGTGGTGCGGGCAGTAGTAAATGCCATCAAGATCGACCCCGCGATCGGCCAGCGACCAGTCCATCCACTCCGTCAGCGTCTCAAACTGCGCTTCGGTGAACTTACCACGCGCGATGCCGGACTGGTTCGTTACGACCACCAGCGCATAGCCCATCTCTTTTAGCTGGCGCATTGCCTCTATAACGCCGTCGATAAATTCGAATTCATCGATCTCATGCACATAACCGTGATCCACATTAATAGTGCCATCACGGTCGAGAAAAATTGCGGGTACTGATTTTGCCACCGGTTTGCTCCTGAAAAAGGCCTGTTGAGCTAGTATCTCATGAATCGCAGCGCAATAAAGTGCTCATCGTACAGAGTTGGATTGATTTAGACGTCTGGATGCCTTAACATCCGTTTTGTTTACGGTCATCACCCGTATCTGGCAGAAGAAAATGCCACGGCTAACTTACATACGATAAAAATAATCTAATGATTAAACTTTCCAATATCACCAAAGTGTTCCAGCAGGGGAACCGAACCATTCAGGCGCTGAACAACGTCAGCCTGCATGTTCCTGCTGGTCAAATTTATGGCGTCATTGGCGCATCGGGTGCGGGTAAAAGCACGCTGATCCGTTGTGTTAACCTGCTTGAGCGCCCAACCCAGGGCAGCGTAGAAGTTGGCGGTCAGGAACTTACCGCCCTTTCAGAAAAAGAACTCACCAAAGCGCGCCGTCAAATTGGCATGATCTTCCAGCACTTTAACCTGCTGGCTTCCCGCACGGTGTTCGGCAACGTCGCCTTACCGCTGGAGCTGGATAACACGCCGAAAGAAGAAGTGAAGCGTCGCGTTACCGAACTGCTCGACCTCGTGGGTCTGGGTGATAAGCATGATAGCTACCCGGCAAATCTGTCCGGTGGGCAGAAGCAGCGTGTTGCTATTGCCCGCGCGCTGGCCAGCAACCCAAAAGTACTGCTGTGCGACGAAGCTACCAGCGCACTGGATCCGGCCACCACGCGTTCTATTCTGGAACTGCTGAAGGACATTAACCGTCGCCTGGGCCTGACGATCCTCCTTATTACGCACGAGATGGACGTGGTGAAACGCATCTGCGACTGCGTGGCGGTCATTAGCAACGGTGAACTGATCGAGCAGGACACGGTAAGCGAAGTATTTTCCCATCCGAAAACGCCGCTGGCGCAGCAGTTTATTCAGTCCACGCTGCATCTGGATATTCCAGAAGATTATCTGGAGCGTTTGAAAACCGAGGCAACGGCGGACAGCGTCCCGATGTTGCGTATGGAATTCACCGGTCAGTCCGTTGATGCCCCTCTGCTTTCCGAAACCGCGCGTCGCTTTAACGTGAACAACAACATCATCAGCGCGCAGATGGATTACGCCGGTGGCGTGAAGTTCGGCATCATGCTGACGGAAATGCACGGCACTCAAGAAGAAACCCAGGCCGCAATCGCCTGGCTGCAAGAACATCATGTAAAAGTAGAGGTACTGGGTTATGTCTGAGCCGATGATGTGGCTACTGGTTCGCGGCGTTTGGGAAACGCTGGCAATGACCTTTGTATCGGGTTTCTTTGGTTTTGTGATTGGCCTGCCGGTAGGCGTACTGCTGTACGTGACGCGTCCGGGTCAAATCATTGAGAACGCAAAGCTCTACCGTACGCTCTCCGCGCTGGTGAATATCTTCCGTTCCATCCCGTTTATTATTCTGCTGGTGTGGATGATTCCGTTTACCCGCGTGATCGTCGGCACATCGATTGGTCTGCAGGCGGCTATCGTTCCGCTGACCGTAGGCGCTGCGCCGTTTATCGCCCGTATGGTGGAGAACGCCCTGCTGGAGATCCCAACCGGTTTGATTGAAGCTTCTCGTGCAATGGGGGCAACTCCTATGCAGATCGTCCGCAAGGTTCTGCTGCCTGAAGCACTGCCGGGCCTGGTGAACGCGGCAACGATTACGCTTATTACTCTGGTAGGGTATTCCGCGATGGGCGGTGCAGTTGGCGCTGGCGGTTTAGGACAGATTGGTTATCAGTACGGCTATATTGGATATAACGCTACCGTGATGAACACCGTTCTGGTATTGCTGGTTGTTCTGGTTTACTTAATCCAGTTCTCTGGCGATCGCATCGTCCGGGCTGTTACTCACAAATAACGTTACACACAACACAAACTCGACGAGTTAAGGATAAAACATGGCGTTTAAATTAAAGACCTTTGCAGCAGTAGGCGCGCTGATTGGATCTCTGGCACTGGTGGGTTGCGGTCAGGACGAAAAAGATCCAAACCATATTAAAGTGGGCGTTATCGTAGGTGCAGAACAGCAGGTTGCTGAAGTTGCTCAGAAAGTGGCGAAAGAAAAATACGGTCTGGACGTTGAGCTCGTAACCTTCAACGATTACGTTCTGCCGAACGAAGCGCTGAGCAAAGGCGATATCGACGCCAACGCCTTCCAGCATAAGCCATACCTGGATCAGCAGATCAAAGATCGCGGCTATAAGCTGGTTGGCGTGGGTAACACCTTCGTCTACCCGATTGCAGGCTACTCCAAGAAAATTAAATCGCTGGACGAACTGCAGCCGGGTTCTCAGGTAGCCGTGCCTAACGATCCAACCAACCTCGGACGCTCCCTGCTGCTGCTGCAGAAAGTGGGCCTGATCAAACTGAAAGACGGCGTTGGCCTGCTGCCAACCGTTCTGGATGTCACCGAGAACCCGAAAAATCTGAAAATTGTTGAACTGGAAGCACCGCAGCTGCCGCGTTCTCTGGACGATGCGCAGATCGCCCTGGCCGTTATCAACACCACTTACGCCAGCCAGATTGGCCTGACGCCAGCGAAAGACGGTATCTTCGTTGAAGATAAAGACTCTCCGTACGTTAACCTGATCGTGACTCGCGAAGATAACAAAGACGCGGAAAACGTGAAGAAGTTCGTCCAGGCCTATCAGTCAGACGAAGTTTACCAGGAAGCCAACAAAGTGTTTAACGGCGGCGCTGTTAAAGGCTGGTAATCTCACCTCAGTGTAATATCATCAGGACGGGCTTATGCCCGTCTTGTCATTTGTGCAGTCACCTGATTCAATATCTGACGTTTTGATTATCCATTGAGGAATTATTATGCGTGCTTTACCGATCTGTCTTTTAGCACTCATGCTGAGCGGCTGTTCTATGCTAAGCAGATCTCCTGTTGAACCCGTTCAAAGCACGGCAACCCCGCCAAAAACAGAGCCTGCAAAACCGAAAGTGGTTCGCCCTGCGCCGGTTCGCATTATCACCAAGGCTGACGAACTGGTCGGCAAACCGTTCCGTGAACTGGGTGAAGTGAGCGGTGAATCCTGTCAGGCAACCAATCAGGACTCTCCACCGAATATCCCGACTGCGCGTAAACGCATGCAGATTAACGCCGCAAAAATGAAAGCTAACGCGGTGCTGCTGCACAGCTGCGAAGTCACCAGCGGCACGCCGGGCTGCTACCGTCAGGCGGTTTGCATCGGTTCTGCGCTGAACATTACGGCGAAATGAGTGCATTTCAGTTTGAGCAAATAGGCGTTATCCACTCTCCGTATAAAGAGAAGTTCGCCGTGCCCCGCCAGCCCGGTCTGGTCACCAGCGGCAGCGGCGAGCTTCATCTTCAGGCACCTTATAACCAGGCCGATGCGGTACGCGGGCTCGAGTCTTTCAGTCACTTATGGGTGGTATTTGTTTTTCACCAGACAATGGAAGGCGGCTGGCGTCCCACCGTGCGTCCCCCGCGCCTGGGCGGAAATGCGAGAATGGGCGTGTTTGCGACTCGTTCGACCTTCCGCCCCAATCCGATCGGGATGTCGCTGGTTGAACTGAAAGGCATACGTTGCCAGAAGGATCAGGTCATCCTTGAGCTGGGCAGCCTGGACCTGGTTGACGGCACGCCAGTTATCGACATTAAACCCTATTTGCCTTTCGCCGAATCCCTCCCGAATGCGCGTGCAAGCTACGCTCAGGACGCACCGCAGGCGGATATGCCAGTCTCGTTTACGCCTGAGATAGCCTTACAGCTGAGTCAGCTGGAGAAACGCTATCCTCGCTTACGGCATTTCATCACTGAAGTTCTGGCACAGGACCCCCGTCCGGCCTACCGTAAAGAAGAGGAAGCAGGAAAGACGTACGCCGTCTGGCTGCTGGATTTTAACGTGCGCTGGCGCGTCACTGGGGCAGGTTTCGAAGTGTTTGCCCTTGAACCCAGGTAATTTTGTTCTCCTCTCTTTTGGCATCTTTGCCACACTGGTAAACTAAACCACTTTTTTTGTGTCAGGCTGGCGTTTCAGCCTGTTCCAATCGTCGAAATGGAACCGTAACAACATGCGTACTAGCCAATATCTGCTCTCCACTCTGAAGGAGACACCTGCCGACGCCGAAGTAATCAGCCATCAGCTGATGCTGCGCGCCGGGATGATCCGCAAGCTGGCCTCCGGGTTATACACCTGGCTGCCGACCGGCGTGCGCGTCCTGAAAAAAGTCGAAAACATCGTGCGTGAAGAGATGAACAACGCCGGTGCTATCGAGGTGTCCATGCCCGTGGTTCAGCCCGCTGACCTGTGGCAGGAGAGCGGTCGTTGGGAGCAATATGGCCCAGAACTGCTGCGCTTCGTCGATCGCGGCGAGCGTCCGTTCGTTCTCGGTCCAACGCATGAAGAAGTCATTACCGATCTGATTCGTAACGAGCTGAGCTCTTACAAACAGCTGCCGCTGAACTTCTTCCAGATCCAGACCAAGTTCCGTGACGAAGTGCGCCCACGTTTCGGCGTGATGCGCTCTCGCGAATTCCTGATGAAAGATGCCTACTCTTTCCATACGTCACAAGAATCGCTGCAAGAGACCTACGACAAAATGTACGAGGCTTACAGCAAAATCTTCTCCCGCATGGGTCTGGATTTCCGCGCTGTGCAGGCTGATACCGGCTCCATCGGCGGTAGCGCATCCCATGAGTTCCAGGTTCTGGCGCAGAGCGGTGAAGACGATGTGATCTTCTCTGACTCTTCAGACTACGCGGCGAACATCGAATTTGCAGAAGCGCTGGCACCAAAAGAACCTCGCGGCGCGGCAACGCAAGAGATGACGCTGGTTGATACGCCAAACGCGAAAACCATCGCCGAGCTGGTTGAGCAGTTCAGTCTGCCAGTCGAAAAAACCGTGAAAACGCTGCTGGTGAAATCCACCGAAGGCAGCGCTTACCCGCTGGTTGCCCTGCTGGTGCGTGGCGATCATGAACTGAACGAAGTGAAAGCCGAAAAGCTGCCGCAGGTCGCCAGCCCGCTGACGTTCGCCACGGAAGCGGAAATCCGCGCCGTCGTGAATGCAGGCCCAGGCTCTCTCGGTCCGGTGAATATGCCGGTTCCTGTCGTTATTGACCGCACGGTTGCTGCAATGAGCGACTTCTCCGCGGGTGCTAACATCGACGGTAAACATTACTTCGGCATCAACTGGGATCGCGACGTAGCGACGCCAGAAGTGGCAGACATCCGTAACGTGGTTGCAGGCGATCCAAGCCCGGACGGCCAGGGTACGCTGATGATCAAGCGCGGTATCGAAGTGGGCCACATCTTCCAGCTGGGTGATAAATACTCTCGTGCGCTGAACGCCGCCGTTCAGGGTGAAGATGGCCGTAACCAGATCCTGACCATGGGCTGCTACGGTATAGGGGTAACGCGCGTGGTGGCTGCGGCCATCGAGCAGAACTACGACGAGCGCGGCATCGTCTGGCCGGACAATATCGCGCCGTTCCAGGTGGCCATTCTGCCAATGAACATGCACAAGTCTTACCGCGTGCAGGAGCTGGCCGAGAAGCTGTACGCCGAGCTGCGCGCTCAGGGTATCGAAGTGCTGATGGATGACCGTAAAGAGCGTCCGGGCGTGATGTTTGCCGATATGGAACTGATCGGTATCCCGCACACCGTCGTCATCGGCGACCGTAACCTCGACAGCGATGAGATTGAATACAAATACCGTCGCAGCGGCGAAAAACAGATGATCAAGACCGGCGATATTCTTGATTACCTGGTGAAAGCCATCAAAGGCTAAACAAAAAACCCCGCTCTGGCGGGGTTTTTTAATGGCTCAACGTCAATTTATTTACTGTTACAGTCTTTACCCGCGACAAACTTCGCGTCTTTATCTGCCACCAGCGTTTTCACCATCTCCCCGCTATCCGGGTTTGGCTCGAGCGTAAAGTGGCCATCAACCGTCAGCAATACCGGCTTGCTGTCATTGCCGCGCGCCACGGCGTAATCACGTTCAAGCTGCGCATTGTTTGCCACGCTGACTTTCTTACCGGTAGCGCAGTCAGTAAAGATCGCCGCATCCGCCATATAGAAATACATCCCCCGCATCGCCATTGGCGTGGCTGGCAGCGCCGCTTTCACCGGCGTCAGCGTGTAGTTGAGCTGGGATTCAATCGGATTGCCTTCCCGGTCGAGCATTTCCATGTTCTCACCTTTAGGGCGGAACCAGGTTTTGTCACCGGAGGTATCCGTCAGGACCAGCTTCTCCGCCGTACGCGCCCATGTCCCGTAGGTGGCAAATGAAGAGGGTTCTTTCGCGCCCTGGTAGCGCTGGTTCATCACCCAGGTACCGTCTTTTTGCAGGAACAGTGACGTTTCAATGCCTTCGCAGTCCGCGCAAGGCAATACGCCGCGCCAGCTCTGCTGCATTGGCTTTAACTCTTCATTCTGCGCTGGCTGCAAAACCTGCGTTTCAGAACGGTTGTTACACCCGAAAAGCGCAAACAGTGTACTCACTGCCAGCGCTGAAAATAATGCTTTTTTCACAATGAATTCCTTATGAAAATTGTGTTCCCTTTCGTCACTCCATCGGGCGACGAACTTTACCGCGTAATGCTTTCACTGTGGATTTTTGGGCTTTCGAGGACAGCCGACGCTCTTTCGATGCGCGGGTTGGCCGCGTTGCCCGGCGGCTTTTTTGTACTGCCGTTAACTCTTTGATGACCGCCACCAGCCTGGCTAGCGCCGCTTCCCGGTTTAATTCCTGGCTGCGGTACTCCTGGGCTTTGATCACAATCACGCCATCGCTGGTAATCAGATGATGGCTGGCGGCAAGCAGGCTTTCTTTATAATACTCTGGCAGGCTTGATGCCCGAATGTCAAAACGCAAATGGATAGCCGTCGACGCCTTGTTGACGTGCTGCCCGCCCGCGCCCTGAGCACGGATGGCGGCGATCTCCAGCTCGCTATCAGGGATACTGACGCTTCGGGACAAGACGATCATGGCGCAGGCTGCCAGGCTGCCAGATGAATTTCCAGATTATTCTGAGAATCAGAAAGCCAGATGGCTCCGTCCTGAATCGTTGCCTGCAGCGCCATCGTCCGGCTGGCGAACTCGCTCAGCTGCGCCAGCTGTTCATCATCCAGATACCAGACGGCGAGATTTTTAAACTGCGCGCATTTATTCTTATTTTGCTGCCACCAAATCTCCGCCGCGCGCTGGTTATAGGCGAATAACGCCACTTCCGCAGACTGAGTACACGCCTTTTTAATTCTGCGCTCGTCCGGCAGACCGAGTTCAATCCATAAATCGATCCCCAGATGGTCGTTGCGCAGCCAGGCTTCAGGCTCGTCTTCCGCGCTCAACCCACGGGTAAACTGCAGACGTTCATCAGCATACTTAATCCACGCCAGCAGGCGCAGCATCATACGCTCCTGTGTTTCGGAGGGGTGGCGTGCCAGCGTAAGCGACGCGTCCAGAAACTGGTTGCGATCAAGATCGGCCACGTTGACCACTGCTTTATAAATTGTCGCTTTCAGCGCCATGAGAGAACTCCATTCGAATCAGCCGCACATTGTAGCGAAAACGGAGGCAAAAGGCTGTTACCGAGTAATAAATACACCGCTATCAAGGCGCTGATATTGCTTAAATGAGTATGGTATAGTCACCTTGCTAAACCGAGTTTATCTTCGTAGGCTTAATGATATCTCACAGTAAGTCAGTGCGCTGGCGGGAGGGGATGTGAATAATTATTGTGAGTTAATTCGCAAACGGTATGCGGAAATCGCCAGCGGAGATCTGGGGTATGTCCCGGACGCGTTGGGCTGTGTATTGAAGGTGCTTAATGAAGTGGCCTCTGATGAGAGCCTTTCAGAGTCGGTCAGGGAAAAAGCAGCGTATGCTGCGGCGAATTTACTGGTGAGCGATTATGTCGATGAATGATACTTATCAACCCATCAATTGTGATGACTATGACAACCTCGAACTCGCCTGCCAGCATCATTTAATACTGACGCTGGAGCTAAAAGATGGCGAAGTGTTGAAGGCGAAGGCCAGCGATCTGCTTTCACGCAAGAATGTGGAATACCTGGTCGTGGAAGATGCCGGTGCGACGCGCGAGCTGCGTCTGGACAAAATAGCCAGCTTCAGCCACCCGCAAATCGGCACCGTCGTGGTGAGCGAATCCTGATGACATTAACGGGCAGCCGGGCTGCCCGTTACGCTTTCCGCCACTCGAAGCTGGCCCCCTCTTCTGTCCACCCCTCTTCCGTGATGAACACCCCTGCAGCAGCAATCAGCGTTTCACCGTAGAACAGCAGCGGCGTGGTGTCGCGCAGCCACGGCGGCACGTTGTACTCCTGCCATATCTTTTTCAGCTTCCGTCCCCCGTTGCGTCCGACGATATGCAGCAAGCCGCCAGCCTTAAAGCGCACGCTGACGGGTTCACCGGGCTTTGGCAGACGCACATGGCCAGTCGGCATCAGAGAGACACTCCCAGCGTCCCGGGGCAATATCAGCGGTGCCTCTGGTGAGGTCCAGTGAAGCACCACATCGGTCAGCGAGGGGGAGTATTTTACCCACCAGAGTTTGCCTTTATAGCGTCTGACCTCATATCCACTCAGGTGTACGCAGGGGGAAGCATCTTCCCGCGCCTGCGCGACTTCGTCCCAGATACGGCTCAGCATTGCCCGCGACGGCATCGCAGCATGATGAGTGGCGAGCCAGCGACGTAACAGCGCGGCCCGACGCGCCGGGCTTATCGCCTCCAGAGGCGCAATTGCCAGCGCACCGTCTTCTGAAATGAGGTCAGACAGCTCCTCGCTGAGTAACTCATCCAGCAGGCTTTCCTGTTCGGCACACAGCATGGCGCTTCTTGCCGTCGCGTCGGCGAAATGCGGCCAGCGCTCACTTAAAAGCGGGAGGACGCGCAGACGCAGGAAGTTACGATCGTAGCTGTCGTCCTGGTTGCTCTCATCTTCGATCCAGCTCAGCTGATGTTCCCGCGCCCAGGCTTCCAGCGACGCGCGTGTCTCGCCAAGCAACGGACGCAATAATTGCGTTCCGGCAAACTCTGAACGTGCAGGCATGGCGGAAAGCCCCGCGGGTCCGCTGCCACGCTTAAGCGCCAGCAAAAAAGTTTCGCACTGATCGTCCAGATGCTGCGCAGTGACCAGCGCTTCGCCGGGCAGCAATACGCCTGCAAAAGCGGTATAGCGGGCTTTACGCGCCTGCGCCTCAATACCCAATCCTTCATCAGCAAGCGTGACGCGCTCAACGATGAGCGGGATAGCCCACGCCTCACACAAGGCTTCACAGTGCGCCACCCAATCCTCTGCATGACGGCTTAGTCCGTGGTGGATATGTATAGCCCGAAGCTGGACGCCAGGGTCCCGGTCGCGCCAGAGCTTAAGGCGATGCAGCAACACGGTGGAATCCAGGCCACCGCTAAACCCCACCAGCAGCTGGCGGTACGGTGAAACGGCTTGTGCGATAGCGGGTAAGGTCATAGGAAATTACACATAAAAAATGCCCGAACTGAGCGGGCATTATCACACAGGACAAACATTACTGCTGGTAAAGCTCCAGCGGCAGGCCGTCCGGATCGTTAAAAAAGGTAAACCGCTTGTTGGTAAACGGATCGACGCGAATCGCTTCACAGGCCACGCCGTGGGCTTCCAGATGTTTTACTGCGCTATCAAGGTCATCAACGCTGAAAGCCAGATGACGCAGGCCGCAGGCTTCCGGGCGGGATGGACGCGAAGGCGGGAAAGGAAAAGAGAACAGCTCAATCACATACTGCCCGTTTAGCGCGAGATCGCCCTTCCAGGAGTCACGCTCCTCGCGGTAGGCCTCGCTCATGAGCGTAAAGCCAAGAATGTCGCAGTAGAAGGCCTTACTTTTCGCGTAATCGGTGGCGATGATCGCAATATGGTGAACCGCTTTTAAACCCAGCATAGCTTCTCCTTTTTATGATGCCTGAACGTTACAACCGAAAACCCACACCTGGCAAGCGGTCACCTTTATTTTAGGACTCGCACCCAGTACACGCCGTTTTCATCGCGCTTCGCGCCGTGGATATCCGTTTCAAAGCCTGGATAGTGACGTCCTACCGAACAGAGCATCAGCAGAAAATCGAGCACCGCCCGGCTCTCCTCGGTGATCATCTCACCCGGCATCAGCAGCGGCACGCCCGGCGGATACGGCAGGATCATGTTGGCCGATACCCGCCCGACCAGATTTTCCAGTTCAACGGTTTCGACTTCGCCTTTCACCTGCCGCTGCCAGGCCTTGTGCGGCGTCAGCTTCATATCAGGCAGGACGTCAAACGCCTGGAGCATCAGGCGCGGCAGATCGTGCTGGCGGATCAGCCGGTGGATCCCCTGGGCCAGATCCTGAATGCGCATGTTGCGGTAAAAGTCAGGATCTTCCGCGTAGAGATCTGGCAGCATGTTCTTCACCCGCAGGTTGAGATCGTAGGCGCGCTTGAACTCCATCAGCCCGCGGAGCAACCCCATCGCCCGTGTTTTATCGATCCCGATGCTGAACAGGAACAGCAGATTGTAAGGACCGGTCTTCTCCACCACCACGCCGCGTTCGTCAAGGAACTTCGCCACCAGCGCGGCGGGGATCCCCTCCTCGCCCATCACGCCCTGTTCGTCCATCCCCGGCGTCAGGATCGTCACCTTAACCGGATCGAGGAACATATGGTCCGCATCAGCATCCCGGAAGCCGTGCCAGCTCTCTCCCGGCGCGACGGGCCAGCACTCCGCCTCGTCGATCTCTTCCGGCTGCCAGATATCGAAGAACCAGCCGTCGGCCTCATCCTTCAGCCGCTGGACCTCTTTACGGAAATGCAGCGCCCGTTCCACCGAGCGGTTAATCAGGCGTTTACCCGGATTGCCGCGCAGCATCGCCGCCGCCGTCTCGATAGAGGCCACCAGCGGATAGCTCGGTGAGGTGGTGGTGTGCATCATAAAGGCTTCGTTAAACGTATCCTCGTCGTACTCGCCTTTAATATGGATTAACGAAGCCTGCGAAAACGCGGCCAGCATTTTGTGCGTCGACTGCGTTTCGAAAAATACCTTGCCCGGCACGCGCTCGCCGCTCATCCCGCTTTTGCCCGAGTAAATCGGGTGGAAGTTGGTATAGGGCACCCACGCGGAATCGAAGTGGATCGACGGTACGTCCAGCGTCTGCTTGATCCAGTTCGTGTTATACAGCAGACCGTCATAAGTGGAGTTGGTGATTACCGCGTGGACAGGCCAGCTTGCGTCGGGGATTGCCGCAACCTTACTTTCGATGGCCTGGTGCGTGAACTCCCGGCGCGGAATGCCGCCGAGGATACCGAGCGCGTTACGCGTGGGTGACAGCCAGATCGGGACGACGTCGCTCATCATCAGCAGGTGCGCCAGCGATTTATGGCAGTTACGGTCAATCAGCAACGTGCTTCCGGTTGGCGCGGCGTACATCCCGACGATTTTGTTCGAGGTCGAGGTGCCGTTGGTCACCATATAGCTCTGCTCGGCGCCAAAGGTGCGGGCGATATACTCTTCGGCTTCCAGATGCGGGCCGGTGTGATCCAGCAGAGAACCCAGTTCTGTCACTGAAATCGACACGTCTGCTTTCAGGGTGTTGCCGCCGAAGAAATCGTAGAACAGGCACCCCACCGGGCTTTTTTGATAGGCCGTTCCGGCCATGTGTCCCGGCGTACAGAAGGTGTATTTCCCCTCTTTCACATAGGTGAACAGCGCGCGCGTAAACGGCGGCGTGATGTTATCAAGGTATTCACCGGTGTACTGCTGAATGCGGGTCGCAATGTCCTCGGCCACGCCGAGCGCGTATTCGAAGAACCACAGCGCCATGCGCATATCGTGCGCGCTGACGTCCATAGTCGAGTGAGTGTTGATAAAGGCGTAGAGCGGAAGGTACTCATTCAGCCTGTTGATCTCGCTGCACAGCTCCATGTCGTATTCGTCCCAGTCGAATATCACGCCACAGATGCGCGGATTATGTTCGATGAATTTCAGCAGATCGGCGCTGTTTTGCGGCCAGATCAGCTGATATCCGCGTGCTTTAAGAGCTTGCTCCAGCTCCTTGATGGGCTCGTCTTTATAAAAGACGCCGCGTGGCCCCATGATGGCGATGATGTTCATGGTTTACCTCCTTGAAAAACATCAGATAAGCATAGTTAAGGTAAACGGCAGGTATAAAAAAAGCCGCAACAATGTGCGGCTTTTCAGATAATTGTGAAGCTTACGCGTAACCGTAGGTCATCAAACGCTGGTAACGACGGTTGAGCAGGTCTTCTTTGCTCAGGACGTCCAGATCGGCCAGGTCGGCCAGCAGCTGTGCTTTCAGGGAAGCAGCCATCACTTCCGGCTTACGATGCGCGCCGCCCAGCGGTTCCGGGATAACGGTGTCGATCAGCTTCAGCTCTTTCAGACGCGGCGCAATGATGCCCATCGCTTCAGCGGCCAGCGGCGCTTTGTCGGCGCTTTTCCACAGAATGGACGCACAGCCTTCCGGGGAGATAACGGAATAGGTGCTGTACTGCAGCATATTCACTTTATCGCCCACGCCAATCGCCAGCGCACCGCCAGAACCACCCTCACCGATAACGGTACAGATGACCGGTACCTTCAGGCGAGACATCTCGCGCAGGTTGCGTGCGATGGCTTCAGACTGGCCGCGCTCTTCCGCGCCTACGCCTGGGTATGCACCCGGGGTGTCGATGAAGGTGATGATGGGCATGTTGAAACGCTCAGCCATCTCCATCAGACGCAGGGCCTTACGGTAGCCTTCTGGTGCTGGCATACCGAAGTTACGACGGATCTTCTCTTTGGTTTCACGGCCTTTCTGGTGACCAATGATCATCACCGGACGTCCATCCAGACGCGCGATACCGCCAACGATAGCTTTATCGTCAGCGTATGCGCGGTCGCCTGCCAGTTCGTCAAATTCGTCAAACGCCAGGCGGACATAATCCAGGGTGTACGGACGCTGTGGATGACGCGCCAGCTGCGCGATCTGCCATGCGCCGAGATCGGCAAAGATTTTGCGCGTCAGCTCTACGCTTTTTTCGCGCAGACGATGCACTTCTTCGTCGATGTTAATATCCAGTTTTTCATCCTGACGGCTTACCGCTGTCAGAGAATCGATTTTCGCTTCCAGCTCAGCAATCGGCTGTTCGAAATCAAGGAAATTCAGACTCATAGTATTCCTGTATTAGTCAAACTCCAGTTCCACCTGCTCCGAACCAATGAGGCCACGGAGATCGTTCAGTAAACGATCGCTCGGAGAGACACGCCACGTTGCACCAAAGCGCAACCGCGCACGTGCATCCGCCCTCTGATAGTAGAGATGTACTGGAATGGTCCCCGAGCGGTGGGGTTCCAGAGACTGACGGAGTCGGTTTAAAAGCTGGTCATCAATTTGCCTGTCCGTCAGCGAGATAGCAAGCCCGCGAGCATATTTTTCCCGGGCTTCGTCAATGTCCATCACTTCGCGGGCGGTCATTTTAAGCCCCCCGCTGAAGTCATCAAAGCTGACCTGTCCGCTGACGATAAGTATGCGGTCTTTTTCCAGCAATTGCTGGTATTTATCCAGCGCGTCGGTGAACAGCATCACCTCCAGACGCCCGGAACGGTCATCTAACGTACAGATGCCGATACGATTGCCGCGCTTGGTGACCATTACCCTTGCAGCAATCACGAGCCCCGCAGCCGTGGTGATCTTACCACGTTCTGTCGGATGCATGTCTTTAAGCCTGTGGCCGCCGACATAGCGCTCAATTTCTTTAAGATACTGGTTGATCGGGTGCCCCGTCAGGTACAGACCTAACGTTTCCCGCTCTCCATCCAGTACCACCTGTTCTGGCCACGGCTGGCAGTTGGAATAGGACTGCTCGATCTGCTCTGGCTCTTCCGCCAGCACGCCGAACATATCCGCCTGGCCAATGGCTTCCGCTTTTGCATGCTGATCGGCCGCCTTCAACGCATCGCCGAGCGAGTTCATCAGCGCGGCACGGTGTGGCCCCAGCCTGTCAAACGCGCCGGACATGATCAGTTTTTCCAGCACGCGGCGGTTCAGTTTTTTGGTATCGGTACGGGCGCACAGATCGAACAGCTCACGGAAGTAGCCGCCGTTATTACGCGCTTCGATGATCGCCTCGATCGGCCCCTCACCCACGCCTTTGATCGCGCCGATCCCGTAGACGATCTCCCCGTCATCGTTAACGTGGAAATGGTACAGACCCGAGTTAATATCCGGCGGCAGGATCTTCAGCCCCATGCGCCAGCACTCGTCCACCAGGCCAACCACCTTCTCGGTGTTGTCCATATCGGCGGTCATTACCGCCGCCATAAACTCAGCGGGATAGTGGGCCTTGAGCCACAGCGTTTGATACGAAACCAAAGCATAGGCGGCGGAGTGAGATTTGTTAAATCCGTACCCGGCGAATTTCTCCACCAGGTCGAAGATTTTCATCGCCAGTTCGCCATCGACGCCGTTTTTCTTCGCCCCATCTTCAAAGATGGAGCGCTGCTTGGCCATCTCTTCCGGCTTTTTCTTACCCATCGCACGACGCAGCATGTCCGCGCCGCCAAGGGTATAGCCGGAAAGTACCTGGGCGATCTGCATGACCTGTTCCTGATACAGGATGATGCCGTAGGTCGGCTCCAGCACAGGCTTCAAGCTTTCATGCTGCCACTGCACGTCCGGGTAGGAAATCTCTTCGCGCCCGTGTTTACGGTCGATAAAGTTATCCACCATCCCTGACTGCAGCGGGCCCGGACGGAACAGGGCCACCAGCGCGATCATATCTTCGAAGCAGTCGGGCTGCAGGCGTTTAATCAGATCTTTCATGCCGCGGGATTCAAGCTGGAAGACGGCTGTCGTCTCCGAGCGCTGCAGCATGTCGAAACTTTTCTTGTCATCAAGCGGGATGGCCGCGATATCCAGCGGCGGCTCGCCGTTCTTCTCGCGGCGGGCGTTGATCATCTCCAGCGCCCAGTTGATGATGGTCAACGTGCGCAGGCCGAGGAAGTCGAACTTCACCAGCCCGGCGTATTCCACGTCGTTTTTATCGAACTGGGTGACCGGGTGCTGGCCCGCTTCGTCGCAGTAGAGCGGCGCAAAGTCGGTGATTTTGGTCGGGGCGATAACCACGCCCCCCGCATGCTTACCGGCGTTACGCGTCACGCCTTCCAGCTTGCGCGCCATGTCGATCAGCGCTTTTACCTCTTCATCAGCTTCGTAGATTTCCGGCAGCTGAGGTTCGGCTTCAAAGGCTTTTGCCAGCGTCATGCCCGGATCGGGCGGCACCAGCTTTGAAATACGATCGACAAAACCGTACGGATGCCCCAGCACGCGGCCCACGTCGCGGATAACCGCTTTCGCCGCCATGGTACCGAAGGTAATGATCTGCGAAACCGCGTCACGACCGTACATATCGGCCACGTGCTCAATCACCTGGTCGCGTTTTTCCATGCAGAAGTCGACGTCGAAGTCGGGCATGGAGACACGTTCCGGGTTAAGGAAACGTTCGAACAGCAGGTCAAACTCCAGCGGATCGAGGTCGGTAATTTTCAGCGCATACGCCACCAGCGAGCCCGCACCCGAGCCACGACCCGGACCTACCGGCACGCCGTTATCCTTCGACCACTGGATAAACTCCATTACAATCAGGAAGTAGCCCGGGAAGCCCATCTGGTTAATCACCTGGAGTTCAATATCCAGGCGTTCGTCATACTCCGGACGACGTTTTTTACGCTCTTCTTCATCCGGGAACAGGAATTCGAGACGCTCTTCCAGACCTTCTTTCGATTTCATGACCAGGAAATCTTCCGTGGTCATGTCCCCGGTCGGGAACTGCGGCAGGAAGTATTCGCCGAGGCGCACGGTCACGTTACAGCGCTTGGCAATCTCTACGCTGTTTTCCAGCGCTTCCGGAATGTCGGAGAAGAGCTCGCACATCTCCTCTTCGCTGCGCATATACTGCTGCGATGAGTAGTTCCGCGGACGCTTTGGATCGTCGAGAGTGAAGCCATCGTGGATAGCGACGCGAATTTCATGCGCATCAAAATCGCCGGACTCCAGGAAACGCACGTCATTCGTTGCCACCACGGGCAAGCCGCGCTCTTCTGCCAGCGCGACAGCAGCGTGCAGATAGTTCTCTTCATCCTGGCGGCCGGTGCGAATCAGCTCCAGATAGTAACGATTCGGGAAGTACTCTTCATAGAACGAGACGCACTGATCCACCAGCGCGCTGTTACCGCGCAGCAGGGATTTACCGACATCGCCCATGCGGCCGCCGGAGATCAGCAGCAGCCCTTCGTTCAGCTCAGCCAGCCATTCCCTGTCAATCCACGGACCCAGCGCCCCATAACCGCGCTGATAGGCTTTTGAGATAAGCAGAGTGAGGTTTTGGTAACCAGTATTGTTCATCGCCAACACGGAGATTTGCGTCAGTTCATCGCCGATGAGATCGCTCTGCACATGGAAATCCGCACCGACAATAGGCTTCATCCCCGCGCCATGCGCCGTCCCGTAGAACTTAACCAGGCCGCACAGGTTGGTAAAATCGGTGATCGCCAGCGCAGGCATGCCAAGCGAGGCCGCCTTTTTTACCAGCGGCCCGGTCTTTGCCAGCCCATCGATCATGGAGTAGTCGCTATGCACCCGCAGGTGTACGAAACGTGGTTCAGCCATCTTCAGATCCCGCGTTACTTAATTGCTTGCGTCTTGATTCAGGACACCAGTCCCAGCGCGCGCTTCACCGGGCCAAAGCTGCGCCGATGATGTTCAGTTGCGCCATGTTCAGCCAGCTTTTCCAGATGGAAAGCCGTTGGATATCCCTTATGCTGGGCGAAACCATACGCGGGATAAGTGAGGTCCAGCGCGGCCATTTCGGCGTCGCGCGTCACTTTGGCAATAATAGAAGCTGCACTGATCTCTGCGACGCGGCTGTCGCCTTTAACGACGGCCATCGAAGGCATCGGCAGCGCCGGGCAACGGTTACCGTCGATCAGCACATATTCAGGCACAACCTTCAGGCCAGCAACGGCTCGCTGCATTGCCAGCATCGTGGCGTGCAGAATATTCAGATCGTCGATTTCATTCGGCTCTGCGCGCCCTACGCTCCACGCCAGCGCCTTCTCTTTAATTTCATCGAACAGCGCCAGGCGGCGCTTCTCACTGAGTTTTTTTGAGTCGTTCAGACCCATAATCGGGCGCGTTGGATCGAGGATCACCGCCGCGGTCACCACGGCACCGACCAACGGGCCGCGCCCGACTTCATCCACTCCGGCAACGAGGTGCGTGTGGGGATAAGTAAATTCCATCATTTTGCTAACTCCAGCACTGCATCAGCCGCCTGCTCATCAGCATTACAGCGGATCTGCTGATGCAGTTCACGGAAAGTATCGTGCATCTGGTGGCTGGTCTTGCCGTTGGCCAGCAGCGGCAGCAGGGCATCCGCAAGCGCCTGCGGCTGGCATTCATCCTGCAACAGCTCTTTCACCAGCTCGCGCCCGGCAAGCAGGTTTGGCAGGGAGACATAATCCGTTTTCACCAGACGTTTTGCCAGCCAGAAGGTAAACGGCTTCATGCGATAACCGACCACCATCGGGCATTTCGCCAGCATACACTCCAGCGCTGCCGTGCCGGAAGCCAGCAGTGCGGCATCGCTTGCATACATGGCTTCCCGCCCTTTCCCGTCGAGAAGACGAACGTGAAGATCCGGGGCAACGTCGGCTTTGATACGCTCGAACTGCTCGCGGCGTTTGGCATTCACCAGCGGCACAACTACTTCAAGATCGGGCCAGGTCTGGCGAAGAATCTGCGCGGTCTTCAGGAAATCAGCGCTCAGCATCTCGACCTCTGCGCCACGGCTGCCCGGCAGCAACGCCAGACAGTGCACATCATGCGGGATACCCAGCACGTCGCGCGCCGCGTTTTTATCCGGATCCAGCGGCATCGCATCCGCCATGGTATGACCGATAAAACGGCACGGAACATTAAATCTGTCGTAAAACGCTTTTTCGAAAGGCAGGAAAGCCAGCACCAGATGGGTGGACCGTCCGATTTTGAAAACGCGTTTCTGTCGCCACGCCCAGACGGACGGACTGACATAGTGAATGGTTTTGATGCCCTGCTTTTTCAGATTACCTTCGAGGGTAATGTTGAAATCAGGTGCATCGATACCGACAAACACATCGGGTTTGAGTTCGGTAAAGCGGCGGGTGAGATCGGCACGAATATGCAGCAGGCGTCGCAGGCGCCCCAGCACCTCGACGATGCCCATCACGGCCAGCTCTTCCATTTCATACCAGGCTTCACAGCCTTCGGCCTGCATCAGCGGGCCAGCCACGCCAACAAAGCGAGCATTGGGTACGCGCGCCTTAAGCGCCCGGATGAGACCTGCACCAAGAATATCGCCGGAGGTTTCTCCGGCGACCAGGGCTATCGTAAGCGGACGACTGTCGACCATTAACGAATCAGACCCCTCGTGGAACGGTCAAAGAACTCCATGAACGCGTTCACTTCAGGATGCTTATTCGCCAGCTCGGCAATTTCCGGCTTCGCCTCTTCCAGCGTTTTACCGCTACGGTACAGCAGTTTGTACGCGTTGCGGATAGCAGTAATCGCTTCGCGGCTAAAGCCACGACGCTTGAGGCCTTCGATGTTCACGCCAAACGGCGTGGCATGGTTGCCCTGCGCAATCACATACGGCGGGACGTCCTGCGCCACACCGGAGCATCCGCCGACCATCACGTGTGCACCAATGATGCAGAACTGATGGACTGCGGTCATGCCGCCAATAATTGCGAAGTCATCAACCGATACGTGTCCTGCCAGCGTTGCGTTGTTGGCAAGAATACAGCGATCGCCCACGGCACAGTCGTGCGCAATGTGCGCATTCACCATGAACAGGTTGTCGCTGCCCACCTTCGTCAACCCACCACCCTGCACTGTTCCACGATGAATGGTGACGCTTTCGCGAATACGGTTACGATCGCCAATTTCCAGACGGGTCGACTCACCAGCATATTTCAGATCCTGGTTAACTTCGCCGATGGAAGCGAACTGATAGATCTCGTTATTGCAGCCAATGGTAGTGTGACCATTCACGACAACGTGAGATTTCAGTACTGTACCCTCACCAATTTCGACATGGGGTCCAACAATACAGAACGGGCCAATGTGGACGTTTGCGCCAATAATGGCACCGGTTTCCACAATAGCGGTAGGATGAATAAAGGCGGATTTATCAATCACGTATCAGGACTCCCGGCTACGAGCACACATCATCGTCGCTTCGCAAACAACTTTGCCGTCAACCAGCGCTACGCCTTTGAAGCGAGTCAGGCCACGACGCGTTTTTTCAAAAGTGACTTCCATGATCATCTGATCACCAGGCACGACAGGACGCTTGAAGCGTGCTTCATCAATACCTGCGAAGTAATACAGTTCACCCGGCTCCAGCTTACCGACGCTTTTAAACGCCAGAATACCGGTAGCCTGAGCCATCGCTTCCAGAATCAACACACCCGGGAAGATAGGCTTACCCGGGAAGTGTCCCTGGAAGAACGGCTCGTTCACGGAAACATTTTTCACTGCGCGCAGAAAACGACCTTCTTCAAAATCCAGCACACGGTCTACCAGCAAAAACGGGTAGCGGTGCGGCAGAAGTTCTAAAATCTCTTCAATATGCAGAGTATGAGTGTCAGTAGTCAAAATACTCTTCCTGTCAAAATGTACTGATAACAATAATAACACGGCCTGCCGGTTTATTAGAAAGCCGACAGGCCGGGAAAGATAGCGTTAAACGGGTGACGTTTAGTCTTGTTGATCGATCTTACGCTCAAGAGACTTGAGTCGCTTGCTCATATCATCAATGTTCATCACCAGAGCTGCTGTTTTACGCCATACCTTGTTGGGTTGCAGCGGAATACCGGAGGAATAGACGCCAGGTTCAGTGATAGGACGCATTACCATGCCCATACCCGTCACCGTCACCTTGTCGCATATTTCCATATGGCCATTAATCACGCTCGCGCCGCCAATCATGCAGTAACGACCAATTTTCAGGCTGCCCGCCATGATGACGCCCCCCGCAACCGCGGTATTGTCGCCAATCACAACGTTATGCGCAATCTGGCACTGGTTATCGATGATAACACCATTGCCAATGATCGTGTCGTCGAGTGCACCACGATCGATCGTGGTACAGGCTCCGATCTCCACGCGATCGCCAATAATAACGCGACCAAGCTGCGGGATCTTAACCCAGTTACCGCGATCGTTCGCGTAACCAAAGCCATCAGAACCAATCACGGTACTGGACTGGACGAGGCAATTTTCGCCGATTTCAACTTCATGATAAACGGACACATTGGCCCATAAACGGGTGCCAGCGCCGATTTTCGTATTTTTCCCAACGAAGCATCCGGGGCCAATGATGACGTTATCGCCCAGCTCAACGCCAGATTCAATAACCGCATTCGCGCCAACGGCCACGTTGTTACCCAGCTTAGCCGTCGGATCAATCGCTGCACTGGTAGCAATGTTCTGCGCCGGCTGCGGCGTGGTATCAAGAATTTGAGCCATGCGTGCATACGTCAGGTAGGGATTTTTCACTACCAGCGCGCTTCCAGTGGCAAAAGGAAGATCGTCCTGCGTCAGAACAACAGCTGACGCCTGGCATTGAGCCAGTTGTTCACGGTACTTAGGGCTTACCATGAAGGTAATCGTGCCAGCTTTAGCAGATTGCATGGACGCAACAGCGGTGATGACGATATCGCCATCACCGTGTAATTCTGCATCCAACTGCTGAGCTAAATCAGCCAGTCGAATTGAAGGCATTACTTATTTAACCTGTTTCAGAACATCAGCGGTGATGTCTTTAACATCGCTGCTGTTGAAAGCAACGGCGTTCGCATCAACAACCAGATCGATGCTCTGATCGGCAGCAACTGCTTTAACAGCAGTCTGAATGCGAGTCACCAGCTTGCCACGCTCTTCGTTAGAACGACGCTGACGATCCTGCTCGAAAGCCTGCGCTTTCTGGGAGAAGGTCTGGCGCTGAGCCATAACGTCTTTTTCCAGTTTGCTGCGATCGCTTGCTTTCATGGTAGAACCATCACGCTGCAGACGCTGCATTTTGGACTGAAGATCGCCTTCCATACGCTGCAGTTCGCTCGCACGGCCTTTGAATTCGTTTTCCAGAGTCGCAGAAACACCTGTTTTCTGAGCGACCTGCTGGAACAAATTACCCATGTTGACGATTGCGATTTTGTCTGCTGCCTGAGCAGAAGTTGCCATCGCTAAACCGAGACCTGCAGCTAATAACCACTTTTTCACAATTAACTCCTTACCATCCCATTGGCACCAGAAGGTACCGTTCTTTGCGTGGCAAGGCGACCGTTTTACCGATCGCCGGTTGTCAGCGCTACACTGCCAACGCATTCCATTGCAGCGAATTATTACCAGGTTTTACCAATGTTAAACTGGAATTGCTCCGCTTTGTCTCCATCGTATTTCTTAAACGGCTGGGCGTAGGAGAAGACCAACGGCCCCAGCGGTGACATCCATTGTAATGCGATACCGGCAGACATGCGAATATTGCCCGGATCGCTATAGTCTGGAACGCCAGCCGCGCGCATCTGGGCAGTATTCTCCCAGTTGGTATCCCACACCGTACCCGCATCCCAGAAGAAGGACGTACGTACGGAGTTCGCGTATTTATCACTGATAAATGGCGTTGGGGTGATGAACTCGAGGCTCGCCACGGCCATGGCGTTACCGCCTACCGCATCATCAGAGCTACATACGTTCTTATTACCTGCTCCATCCGTAGCCGGTTTGTTGCAGTTATCTTGGTCATTACCGCCGTAATAAACCGCTTTCGGACCAATGTTGTTAGACTGGAAGCCACGCACGGTGCTTGAACCACCCGCGTAGAAGTTCTCATAGAACGGCAACTCTTTACTGCCGATACCGTCACCATAGCCCCAACGGGTACGACCCAGCACCACCCACTTGTGATCGTCATCAATCGGGAAGTAGGACGCGGTATCCAGCGTCACCTTGTAGAACTCGTTATCGGAACCAGGAATGGTCACCTTACCGTTCAGGTTGACGCGAGAGCCTTCCGTTGGGAAGAAACCGCGGTCAAGACGGTTGTAGGTCCAGCCATAGTTGAAGGTGAAGTCATCTGCAGCAAAACCGTTGTCATCGCTGGAGGTACTCGCCGACTGACCGATGGAATCCAGATAACGCCACATCGCCACCTGCGGCTGCATGTTGGACAGGTCGTTATGCACGTAACCTAAGCCCGCTCGCAGGGTGTTGTATTCGTTAACCGGGAAGCCAAGCGTTCCGTCCACACCGTAACTTTTGTTGGTGTAGGAAGACAGATCTGCATCATCCGCTTTAAAGTCGTTATAGAAGATACGACCGCCCAGGCTCACACCGTCAACGGTGAAGTATGGGTTGGTAACGGAGAACTCAGAGTAGGTCTGGTAGTCGTTTTTGGTACCGTTAATACCAACAGAGTAACCCGTACCCAGCCAGTTATCCTGCTGGACGCCTACCTGGAAACTCACGCCACTTTCCGTGCCGTAGCCCACGCCGAAGTTAAAGCTACCGGTGTTACGCTCTTTCACTTTATAAACGACATCAACCTGATCCGGGCTGCCCGGTACACGCTGAGTTTCAGTATCTACGGTTTCAAAATAGCCCAGACGGTTCAGACGCTCTTTACCCTGGTCGACCAGGTCGCTGCCCAGCCACGCCCCTTCCATCTGACGCATTTCACGACGCAGAACGGAGTCTTTAGAGGTGTCATTACCGACGAAGCGGATCTTACGCACGTAGAAACGGTTACCCGCATCAACGTTAACGTGCAGCTTAACGGTTTTATCCGCATCGTTGATTTCCGGCTGAGTTTGTACGCGCGGATAGGCATAACCATAGCGGCCGAGCAGCTTTTTAATGCTGTCTTCCATTTTGGTGACTTTGGATCCGCTGTACAGATCGCCCGGCTGAATTTTGGTCAGCGATTCGATCTCAGCAGAATGCCCCGCCAGGTTACCACTCACTTCAACACCAGAAAGCTTGTACTGATCGCCTTCAGTAATGTTAACCGTAATGTAGATACCTTTCTTGTCCGGAGTCAGACTGACCTGAGTCGAGTCGATGTTGAAGCGGGCATAACCGCGATCCAGATAGTAGCTGCGCAGGGTTTCAAGGTCGCCCGCCAGCTTCTGTTTCTGGTATTTACGATCGCCAACCACGTTCCACCACGGCACTTCATCGCGCAGCTGGAAGGTCGAGATCAGTTCGTCGGTGCTGAACGCGTGGTTACCCACGATGTTGATCTGCTGGATCTTCGCAGAAACACCTTCCTGGAAGACCAGCTTCAGGTCAACACGGTTACGCGGGAGCGGAGTGACAACCGCTTTCACGCTGGCGCTGTATTTACCGACGCTGTAGTAGAAGTCTTCCAGACCTTTTTCAATGTCTGAAAGGGTTGTGCGGTCCAGAGATTCACCCACACGAACACCCGATGCTTCAAGGTTTTGCTTGAGCATGTCATCTTTCACCGACTTGTTGCCGGAGAAAGTGATACTGGCGATCGTTGGACGTTCTTTTACCTGTACCAGCAGCGTATCACCATCGCGCAGGACGCGGACGTCCTCGAAGTTGCCGGTGGCAAACAGAGCACGGATGGTGTTACTGATATCTTCATCATTAACCGTATCGCCGGGGCGCACAGGCATACTGAGGAGGGCCGCACCAACGGCGACACGCTGAAGGCCTTCGAAATGAATATCTTTCACTACGAACCCGTCAGCACCGTATACGGTGGCGCTGCTAAACAGCAGCGACGCTATGAGCAACTTTTTCATCGCCATCGTTATTATGCGTTCTTCCTAACTAACTCTCTTACAACCGAGAGAAATCATTGAAAAGTGCAAGCCCCATTAACAGCACCAGCAAAATCGAGCCAATGCGATAACTAAAGTCTTGAACTCGCTCGGATACCGGCCCGCCTTTTAGCTTTTCAATCGCTAAAAACAGCAGATGACCCCCGTCTAAAACGGGAAGCGGGAACAGGTTGATAATCCCAAGGTTCACGCTAATAAGCGCGAGGAACATGAGATAGTAAATCACCCCGAACTCCGCTGACATCCCAGCCCCCTGAGCAATCGAGATTGGCCCACTGAGGTTGTTCAGTTTCACATCACCGGTTATCAATTTCCCCAACATGTTGACCGTCAGCTTCATTAGTTGCCATGTTTTATCCGTGGCTTCAAGAATGGCGCTGAACGGCCCATACTGGCGTATTGTCTTGTACTCATCTGGCAGCGGGATCACTTTTGGCACAACGCCTGCAAACCCTTCTGCCTTTTTGCCGACCGACTTCGTATCCGGGATCAGCGTCAGCGAAAGCGGACTGCCTTGCCTTTCAACTTCCAGCGCGAGGGACGTCCCCGGATTATCGCGCACCAGAGTAACAAAGGTCATCCACTCTGTTAATGGTTGACCATCGACTTTAACGATCCTGTCGCCAGCTTGCAAACCCGCTTTGCTCGCCGCCGAATTTGCCTGTACTTCGGCTAATACCGGCTCAATCTGCGCGCCGCGGGGACGAATGCCCAGCGCAGCGACGGGATCCTCTTTGTCTGGCTCGAAACGCCAGTGGCGTAAATCCAGTACTTTGTCCTGACGCGCGTCTGACCCAAACGGCGATACGCTGATAGTTGTCTGCGGATCGCCAATTTTGGCTACCAGCTGCAGTCGCACGGCATCCCAATCAGGGGTTTCGATGCCATCAATCGCTTTAAGTTCCATCCCGGAGGTAATTTGCGCACTCGCCGCGATGGAGTCAGGGGCAATATCCCCCACTACCGGACGCACGCCAGGGACGCCGATGATAAACACCAGCCAGTAAGCGAAAATCGCAAAGATGAAGTTGGCTACCGGTCCGGCAGCGATGATAGCGGCGCGTTGTCCAACGGTTTTGTTGTTAAACGCACTGTGTCGCAGTTCGGGAGCGACAGGCTCAACACGTTCGTCGAGCATTTTGACGTAGCCGCCAAGCGGGATAAGGGCGATGACAAATTCCGTGCCGTGACGGTCGGTGCGCGTCCAGAGTGATTTGCCAAAACCAATGGAGAATCGCTCTACCCGCACACCACAACGGCGAGCAACCCAGAAATGGCCAAATTCATGCACGGTAATCAGTACACCCAGTGCAACAATGAACGCCGCCAGATTCCAGAGAATGCTCAGCATAAAACCTTCCGTTAAATCGTCCCGAATACCAGTAAAAGCAGGCAAGCAAATACTGGAACAGCCGCTGTCAGGCTGTCAATGCGATCCAGTATACCGCCATGCCCTGGAATCAGGTGTCCACTGTCCTTAATCCCTGCTTCACGCTTAAACATACTTTCGGTTAAATCACCGAGCACAGAGGCAAGCGCAGCAAAAATCGAGCACACCAGCAGTATTGACGGTGCCACTTCAAGATTCGCCCAGACGCCATAGCCCCAGGAGATGATCGCTGCCGTAAACAAGCCGCCGATGAAGCCTTGCCAGGTTTTCCCCGGCGAAACTTTTGGTGCCAGCTTATGTTTGCCAAACAGTTTACCAAACATATAGGCCCCGGAGTCAGCCCCCCAGACGAGAATCATCACATAAAGCAGCCAGATCGCACCGCTGTAGTGATTTTCGTCATAGTGCCAGGCGCGCAGCGCGACCATGCCCCAGAAAAACGGAACAATGGTGAGCAAACCAAAAATCAGTCGCAGCACTTTTGAATGACGCCAGATTGCGGCCGAACCTGGATAAAAAAGCACCAGCAACAGCGCAACAACCCACCAGGCCAACGACATCCACAAGGAGCCGGCAACCAGCGGTTGATGAATATCATGGTGATATTCAGGCAACGTAAACAGCATTATGGCCAGGATAAAGCCACAGAGTACCGCAAGCCATACTCGCTGGCTGCGCGAGGTAAAGCCGCTAAACTGTCCCCATTCCCATGCGGCAAGCATGCACACTACCAGCGTGACAATGGCGAATCCCACCGGGGGCAGTAAAAACAGCGCCGCAATGACAATGGGTATTAAAACAAAAGCGGAAATCAGGCGATACTTCAGCAAAAGCTACCCCCATCAGGCTTTGTCGCCACCTGGCTCGGTGCCGCCGAAACGACGCTCTCGATTGGCAAAGGCATGCAGCGCACCTTCAAAGTCTTGTTCATCAAAATCGGGCCAAAGAACATCCGTAAAGTAAAGTTCAGCATAGGCAATTTGCCATATCAGAAAGTTACTTATGCGATGTTCCCCCCCTGTCCTAATTACCAAATCCACAGGTGCCAGTTCATTCATGCAGATTTGCTTGCTCAGCGCCTCTTCATCAATCTGGTCGGGTCTCAACAGCCCTTCCTGAACCTGTTCGGCCAGATGCCGAACGCCCTGGATAATATCCCAGCGTCCACCGTAATTCGCCGCAACGTTGAGCGTCAGACCGGTATTATTTTCCGTCAGCGCTTCTGCTTTACGAATCCGCTCCTGCAAACGTGAGTTAAAACGACTGGTATCGCCAATGATGCGCAGGCGAACGTTGTGGCGGTGCAGGCTTTTTACTTCGCTGTCTAGCGCCCACACGAACAATTCCATCAACGCAGTCACTTCCTGCGGAGGTCGATTCCAGTTTTCACTGCTAAAAGCATAGAGCGTTAACGCATCAATGCCGTTATTGGCGGCAAAAGAGACGGCGCGGCGAACAGATTTCGCTCCCGCTTTATGCCCAAAGGCTCGTATTTTCCCTTGTCTTTTCGCCCAGCGCCCGTTGCCATCCATAATGATTGCTACATGACGGCAGCCATGAGCTGGCAAGTTTTCGCTTATTGGTTGATTCGCAGACAACATAACGCGTTTTTTGTCCCTGAAAGGATTTAACGGTACTCAGGAATACTTAAGCCTGTACATAAAAAAGCCGTGTCAAACCACGGCTTACCTGACCACATAAAGTCAAATTCCTGCGATCAGGTGGCGCAGACTATATCACTGAAGCCCAACGCTAACAAATAGCACGACCACTAGTGCTTGCTTTATCACCAGCTTGCGAGACGTGTCACCTGTTTACGCGCAATATCACGAGCAGCTGTATCCACCGCCAGTACCTCTTCCACGCTTTGTGGCTCGCGCAAATCCATCATTTCCAGTACCGATAAATTTAAGGACGCGATATCGGTAAAACGGATCTGCTGATTCAGAAATGCGTCAACGGTAATTTCATTGGCTGCATTCAGTGCCGTCGTCGCCGCCTGCCCCTGGTCAAAGGCGTTCATTGCAAGCTTCAGACAAGGATAACGATCGTAGTCTGGTTCACTGAACGTCAGAGAACTGAGCTTACAGAAATCAAGCGGCTTCACGCCGGATTTCACCCGGTTCGGCCATGCCATTGAATGGGCAATAGGCGTACGCATATCCGGCTCGCCGAGCTGTGCCAGCACGCTGCCATCCTGATAGCGCACCATCGAGTGAATCACCGACTGCGGGTGGATCAGTACTTCCATCTGTTTCGCCGAGGCATTAAACAGCCAGCGCGCTTCAATGTATTCCAGACCTTTGTTCATCATGGTGGCAGAATCCACGGAGATTTTACGCCCCATTGACCAGTTCGGATGACGGCACGCCTGATCCGGCGTCATTGCGCGCAGTTCAGAGAGTGGCGTTTCACGGAACGGGCCACCAGACCCGGTAAGCAGAATCGACACAACGCCATTCTGCTCCAGGTCAGCGTACCCCAGGTTCTGTTGAAAAGGTTGCGGTAAACTCTGAAAAATGGCGTTGTGCTCGCTGTCGACCGGTAAAAGACGCGCCCCGCGCTGTTTTACCGCGTCCATAAACAGACGTCCGCAGGTCACCAGCGACTCTTTATTGGCGAGCAAAACATCTTTACCGGCATCGATCGCAGCAAGTGTCGGCAGCAGCCCGGCTGCGCCGACAATGGCCGCCATAACCTGGTCAACCTCATCCAGCGCCGCCATCTCGCAGGCCGCCTGCTGGCCACTCAGCACCTCGGTTCGGCTGCCCTTCTCACGCAGTTGGGCTTTTAGCAGGCGTGCGCTCTCTTCGTTATCCATCACCGCATAGCGGGGCATAAACTCCAGGCACTGCTCGACCATACGCTGCACATTCTTACCGGCCACCAGCGCTGTCACGGTGTAAAGTTCAGGATTATGGCGGACGACGTCGAGAGTACTGCAACCAATGGAACCGGTTGAGCCGAGGAGTGTTAAATGCTTCATGAGATGCCCGAAAAAAGTTAGACCAGATAAAAGCAAAACGCCGCCAGCAAGACCCGAAGTCCCTCTGAACGGCGTTTATCAGTGTACGACAGAAATCAGAACTGCATCAGTTCCGCTTCTTTTTCTGCCAGCGCCGCATCAATTTTCTTGATGGCAGCGTCGGTCATTTTCTGAATGTCGTCCTGAGAACGACGATCGTCATCTTCGCTGATCTCTTTTTCTTTCAGCAGTGCTTTCACTTTATCGTTCGCATCGCGACGCACGTTACGCACGGAAACACGACCCTGCTCAGCTTCACCGCGAACCACTTTGATGAGATCTTTACGACGCTCTTCCGTCAGCGGAGGCAGCGGAACGCGGATGTCAGCACCCGCTGAGCTTGGGTTCAGACCCAGGTCAGAAGCCATGATCGCTTTCTCAACGGCCGGGCTCATAGAGCGATCGAAGACGTTGATTTTCAGCGTACGGGTATCTTCAACCGTCACGCTCGCGAGCTGACGCAGAGGGGTTGGCGTACCGTAGTATTCTACGATGATGCCATCCAGCAGGCTTGGAGAAGCACGGCCAGTACGGATTTTGCTGATTTGGTTTTTGAACGCTTCTACGCATTTGTCCATGCGTACTTCAGCATCTTTTCTGATGTCGTTAATCACGTTACGAATCCTTGAAAACTTGTCTCAGGCAGACTATCCGCCAGCACAGCGCTACAGGTGTGCTAAGTATAGTCGCGTTTAATTCATGACAACGCCAAAGGCGCGTCCAGGTAAGATACCACTACAAAGTAAAGCGGAATCTTACCTGTATTTATCGTCGACGGAAATTATTCCGTGATCAAAGTGCCTTCTTTTTCGCCCATGACCACGCGACGCAGTGCGCCAGGCTTGTTCATGTTGAAGACACGGATCGGCAGTTTGTGGTCGCGAGCCAGCGTGAAGGCGGCAAGATCCATCACTTTCAGCTCTTTATCCAGCACTTCGCTGTAGCTCAGCTGATCGTACATGGTCGCAGAAGGATCTTTTGCCGGGTCGGCAGTAAACACGCCGTCTACTTTGGTCGCTTTCAGCACCACGTCGGCTTCAATTTCGATACCGCGCAGGCAGGCAGCGGAATCGGTGGTAAAGAACGGGTTACCCGTACCGGCGGAGAGGATCACCACGCGGTTGTTGCGCAGCAGGCTGATGGCCTCTGCCCAGCTGTAATTATCGCATACGCCATTCAGGGGAATCGCGGACATCAGGCGGGCATTCACGTAGGCGCGATGGAGCGCATCACGCATTGCCAGGCCATTCATCACGGTTGCCAGCATACCCATGTGGTCGCCCACAACGCGGTTCATCCCCGCTTTCGCCAGACCAGCACCACGGAAAAGGTTGCCACCGCCAATGACCACGCCAACCTGGATACCCAGTTCGACCAGTTCTTTGATTTCCTGTGCCATGCGATCAAGGATGCTTGCGTCAATACCGAAGCCTTCCGATCCCTGCAGCGCTTCGCCACTCAGCTTAAGCAGAATGCGTTTGTACACGGGTTTTGCATTGGTAGCCATGTTTCTTTCCTGAGACTGTCAACGATTAAGATGGGAGTTAATTCTGGCGACATAATATGCCGCAAATCAGCACGGCGATACTGGAGCCTGTCTGATTTCCTGTGACGGGTGACAAAAAGAAGCCGCCCTCAGGCGGCTCCTTTTCAATCATTAAGACTGCTTGGACATTGCAGCAACTTCTGCTGCGAAGTCAGTCTCAACTTTCTCGATGCCTTCGCCCACTTCGAAGCGGATGAAGCCAGTTACGTCAGCGTTGTGCTCTTTCAGCAGCTGAGCAACAGACTTGCTTGGATCCATAACGAAAGGCTGGCCAGTCAGAGAAACTTCGCCGGTGAATTTCTTCATGCGGCCTTCAACCATTTTCTCTGCGATTTCTTTTGGCTTACCAGACTGCATCGCGATGTCCAGCTGAACCTGGTACTCTTTTTCTACCACTTCAGCAGACACGTCTTCTGGCTTAACGAATTCTGGTTTGCTTGCAGCGATGTGCATTGCCAGCTGTTTAACCAGCTCTTCGTCAGCGCCTTTAGCCGCAACCAGAACACCGATACGTGCGCCGTGCTGGTAAGAACCCAGTACTTCGCCTTCCAGGGAAGATACGCGACGGATGTTGATGTTCTCACCGATTTTAGCAACCAGCGCAACACGTTCTTCTTCGAACTGTGCTTTCAGAACTTCAACGTCAGTGATTTTGCCAGCAACAGCTGCGTCCAGAACTTTGTTCGCAAATGCCTGGAAACCGCCATCTTTAGCAACGAAGTCAGTCTGGCAGTTAACTTCCAGAATGATGCCGTAGGTGCCGTCGATTTTAGTGATGATCACGCCGTCAGCAGCAACGTTGCCTGCTTTCTTAGCTGCTTTGATCGCACCGGATTTACGCATGTTTTCGATTGCCAGCTCGATGTCGCCGTTCGCTTCAGTCAGCGCTTTTTTGCAATCCATCATGCCTGCGCCAGTACGCTCGCGCAGCTCTTTTACCAGGGATGCGGTAATTTCAGCCATTCTTAAATCCTCGGGAGATGTGAACTGCCCGGCCGGAGGCCAAACAGTGTAAATTGAAAAAAGGGGCCGATAATGGGCCCCTATTCATACACGGTACTAATAAGGGGTAAAACCTTATTATTCAGCTTCTACGAAGCTTTCTTCCGCCTGAGAAGCCAGATCCTGGGAACGGCCTTCACGAACGGTAGCAGCTACAGCGCTCAGGTACAGGCTAACAGCACGGATTGCGTCGTCGTTACCCGGGATAACGAAGTCAACACCGTCCGGATCGGAGTTGGTATCAACGATAGCGAATACCGGGATACCCAGGTTGTTAGCTTCTTTGATAGCGATGTGCTCGTGGTCTGCATCGATTACGAACAGCGCGTCTGGCAGGCCGCCCATATCTTTGATACCGCCCAGGCTGTTTTCCAGCTTGTCCAGTTCACGAGTGCGCATCAGCGCTTCTTTCTTAGTCAGCTTGTCGAAAGTACCGTCCTGAGACTGGGTTTCCAGATCTTTCAGGCGCTTGATGGACTGACGAACAGTTTTCCAGTTGGTCAGCATGCCGCCCAACCAGCGATGGTTCACGAAGAACTGGTCGCAGCTGTTAGCAGCATCTTTCACAGCTTCGCTTGCAGCGCGCTTAGTACCAACGAACAGAATCTTACCTTTACGGGAAGAGATCTTGTTCAGCTCAGCCAGGGCTTCGTTGAACATTGGTACAGTTTTCTCAAGGTTGATGATGTGAACTTTGTTACGCGCGCCGAAGATGAAAGGCTTCATTTTCGGGTTCCAGTAACGGGTCTGGTGACCAAAGTGAACACCAGCCTTGAGCATGTCGCGCATGGAAACAGTTGCCATGTTTTAAAACCTCTATATTGAAAGTTGGGGTTATGCCTCCACGTATCCCATATTACCGACCCCGAAGGGCACCCCGGAATATGTGCCGATACGTGTGTGTTGTTACACAAAGTGAGATTTGTCGCTTCCGTCCAGCCTGTGTATCTGAGATGGATCGGAAGTCCGGCGCGCTTTATACCACAAAACACGACCAGAAACCAACAGTTGTTGGCGGAGTGTGCTGTTAATGATTCTCAATTTGGCACGGGGCGTGCCTGACTGATACCATTGACGACACTTAGACTAGTATTGTCGAAAAAATCGACATCGATGGACAGATTACATGGCTATCTCTATTAAGACACCTGAAGAAATTGAAAAGATGCGCGTCGCCGGTCGTCTGGCCGCGGAAGTGCTGGAAATGATCGAGCCGTTCGTGAAGCCGGGCGTCAGCACCGGCGAACTGGATCGCATCTGTAATGACTATATTGTTAACGAGCAGCACGCGGTTTCCGCCTGTCTCGGCTACCACGGTTTCCCGAAATCCGTCTGCATCTCTATTAATGAAGTGGTTTGCCACGGTATTCCGGACGACGAAAAACTGCTTAAAGATGGCGATATCGTCAATATCGACGTGACCGTCATTAAAGACGAGTACCACGGTGACACCTCGAAGATGTTCATCGTTGGCAAACCAACGATTCTGGGCGAGCGTCTGTGCAAAGTGACGCAAGAGAGCCTGTACCTGGCGCTGAAAATGGTTAAGCCGGGCATCCGCCTGCGCACCCTCGGTGCCGCAATTCAGAAATTCGTGGAAGCGGAAGGTTTCTCCGTGGTGCGCGAATACTGCGGTCACGGCATTGGCCGCGTCTTCCATGAAGAGCCGCAGGTTCTGCACTATGATGCCGATGACGGCGGCGTGGTGCTGCAAAAAGGGATGACCTTCACCATCGAACCGATGGTCAACGCCGGTGACTACCGCATCCGCACTATGAAAGACGGCTGGACGGTGAAAACCAAAGACAGAAGCTTGTCTGCCCAGTACGAGCATACTATTGTGGTAACGGACAACGGCTGCGAAATTATGACGTTGCGCAAGGATGACACCATCCCGGCGATACTGACGAACATTGAGTGATAAGAAGCCGGCAAATGCCGGCTTTTTTAATGGCGATAGCTTTTTCTTATGGGTGGCGCACGATGAGTAATCTATTACCCGAACAGTATGCTAACACAGCACTTCCCACCCTCCCCGACCAGCCCGATAACCCGGGCGTCTGGCCGCCGCACGAGCTGACCTGCGCGCACATAAAAGCCCATATGGATGTTTTCCACCGCTGGCTGGGCAGCGCGTTCGACGCGGGCGTCTCTGCCGAGCAGCTCATCGAAGCGCGCACCGAATTTATCGACCAGCTCCTGCAACGTCTGTGGATCGACTACGGTTTCGGGCAGGTAAGCGACGTCGCGCTGGTTGCCGTCGGGGGCTATGGCCGCGGGGAGCTGCATCCGCTTTCCGATATCGACCTGCTGATCCTGAGCCGCAAAAAGCTGCCGGAAGAACAGGCGCAGAAAATAGGCGAGCTGCTGACTCTGCTGTGGGACGTCAAGCTTGAAGTGGGCCACAGCGTGCGCACCCTGGAAGAGTGCCTGCTGGAGGGGCTATCGGACCTGACCGTCGCCACCAACCTGATTGAAACCCGCCTGCTGATTGGCGACGTCGCGCTGTTCCTGGAGCTGCAAAAGCATATTTTCAGCGACGGCTTCTGGCCATCTGAGAAATTCTTCGCCGCCAAGGTCGAGGAGCAAAACCAGCGCCACCAGCGCTACCACGGCACCAGCTATAATCTTGAACCTGATATTAAAAGCAGCCCCGGCGGCCTGCGCGACATCCACACGTTACAGTGGGTCGCCCGTCGCCACTTTGGTGCCACCTCGATGGACGAGATGGTCGGCTTTGGCTTCCTGACCGAGGCCGAGCGTAACGAGCTGAACGAGTGTCTGCACCTGCTGTGGCGCATCCGTTTTGCCCTGCATCTGGAAGTGACCCGCTACGATAACCGCCTGCTGTTTGACCGTCAGCTCAGCGTAGCGCAGCGGCTGAACTATCAGGGCGAAGGCAACGAGCCGGTTGAGCAGATGATGAAGGATTTCTTCCGCGTCACCCGCCGGGTCACCGAGCTGAACCAGATGCTGTTGCAGCTGTTCGACGAGGCCATTCTGGCCCTGACTGCCGACGAAAAGCCGCGCCCGATTGATGACGAATTCCAGCTGCGCGGCACGCTTATCGATCTGCGCGACGAAACGCTGTTTATCCGTGAGCCGGAAGCGATTCTGCGGATGTTCTACACCATGGTGCGCAACAGCACCATCACCGGGATCTACTCCACCACCCTGCGCCATCTGCGCCACGCGCGCCGCCATCTGACGCAGCCTTTGTGTTACATCCCGGAAGCACGCTCGCTGTTCCTGAGCATGCTCCGCCATCCGGGTGCCGTCAGCCGCGGGCTGCTGCCGATGCACCGCCACAGCGTGCTGTGGGCCTATATGCCGCAGTGGTCGCACATCGTTGGGCAGATGCAATTCGATCTGTTCCACGCCTACACGGTGGATGAACACACCATCCGCGTGATGCTCAAGCTGGAAAGCTTTGCCAAAGAAGAGACGCGCTCCCGCCACCCGCTGTGCGTGGAGCTGTGGCCGCGCCTGACCCATCCGGAACTGATCCTGATTGCCGCCCTGTTCCACGACATCGCTAAGGGCCGCGGCGGCGATCACTCGGTGCTGGGCGCGCAGGACGTGCTGAAATTTGCCGAACTGCACGGTCTCAATTCGCGCGAAACGCAGCTGGTCGCCTGGCTGGTGCGCCATCACCTGCTGATGTCGGTCACCGCCCAGCGTCGCGATATTCAGGACCCTGAGGTTATTAAGCAGTTCGCCGAAGAAGTTCAAACGGAAAACCGTCTGCGCTATCTGGTCTGCCTGACGGTGGCCGATATTTGCGCCACCAACGAGACCCTGTGGAACAGCTGGAAGCAAAGCCTGCTGCGCGAGCTGTACTTCGCCACCGAAAAACAGCTGCGACGCGGGATGCAAAACACCCCGGACATGCGCGAGCGCGTGCGTCATCACCAGCTGCAGGCGCTGGCGCTGCTGCGGATGGATAACATTGATGAAGAAGCGCTGCATCAGATTTGGGCCCGCTGCCGTGCCAACTATTTTGTGCGCCACAGCCCAAACCAGCTTGCCTGGCACGCGCGGCACCTGCTGAAGCACGATCTGTCTCAACCGATGATCCTGCTGAGCCCGCAGGCCACGCGCGGTGGAACGGAGATATTCATCTGGAGCCCGGACCGGCCTTATCTGTTTGCTGCCGTCTGCGCCGAGCTGGACAGACGTAACCTGAGCGTTCACGACGCGCAGATTTTTACCACCCGCGACGGCATGGCGATGGATACCTTTATTGTGCTGGAGCCGGACGGCAGCCCGCTGTCGTCGGACAGGCATGAAGGGATACGCTTCGGTCTGGAGCAGGCGATCACGCAGCGCAGCTGGCAACCACCGCAGCCGCGCCGTCAGCCGGCTAAGTTACGCCACTTTACCGTCGATACCGAGGTCAACTTCCTGCCGACCCACACCGACCGTAAATCGTTCCTGGAGCTGATCGCGCTCGACCAGCCAGGGCTGCTTGCCCGCGTCGGCCAGGTTTTTGCCGATCTGGGAATTTCGCTTCATGGGGCCCGAATTACAACCATTGGCGAGCGAGTAGAAGATTTATTTATAATCGCCACCGCAGACCGACGTGCCCTTAATAATGACCTGCAGCTTGAAGTGCAACAACGGTTGACAGCAGCCCTCAATCCAAACGATAAAGGGTGACGTGTTTTTTAGTGAAATGGAAAGAGTAAACAATGCAGCAGTTACAGAACGTTATTGAGTCCGCTTTTGAGCGTCGCGCCGAGATCACTCCGGCAAATGTGGATACCGTGACCCGTGAAGCGGTAAACCAGGTTATTTCCCTGCTGGATTCCGGCGCCCTGCGCGTGGCAGAAAAAATCGACGGTCAGTGGGTCACTCATCAATGGCTGAAGAAGGCCGTGCTGCTCTCTTTCCGCATCAACGATAACCAGGTTATCGACGGAGCAGAAAGCCGCTACTTCGATAAAGTGCCAATGAAATTCGCGGATTACGACGAAGCGCGTTTTCAGAAAGAAGGCTTCCGCGTGGTACCACCGGCAGCAGTACGTCAGGGTGCATTCATCGCACGCAACACCGTGCTGATGCCATCCTATGTGAACATCGGTGCGTACGTTGACGAAGGCACCATGGTCGATACCTGGGCAACCGTCGGTTCCTGCGCGCAGATCGGTAAAAACGTTCACCTGTCCGGCGGCGTTGGCATCGGTGGCGTTCTGGAGCCACTGCAGGCTAACCCGACCATCATCGAAGACAACTGCTTCATCGGCGCGCGTTCAGAAGTAGTTGAAGGCGTGATCGTGGAAGAAGGCTCCGTGATCTCCATGGGCGTTTACATCGGCCAGAGCACCCGCATTTACGATCGCGAAACCGGCGAAGTGCACTACGGTCGCGTTCCGGCGGGCTCAGTGGTCGTTTCCGGTAACCTGCCGTCAAAAGACGGTAAATACAGCCTTTACTGTGCCGTTATCGTGAAGAAAGTGGATGCGAAAACCCGCGGTAAAGTGGGCATCAACGAACTGCTGCGCACCATCGACTAATCCCCGACGCGTTGATAAACCGGGACGCGCCTGTACGTCCCGGTATAATCATCAAAAACGTCCGTTTCCGCAGTCGCGATTGCCATTCCCTTTTTTCTCAACCCTGCGATATCCGCCGCCATACGCTGGCTCCCCAGCCAGAAAAGCCCGTCGAGAGCCGTCACGGCCAGACCCGACTCCAGCGCCAGCTTCAGTCGCTCACGCGGCGCTTTTACCTCTTTGGCGATCTGCCGGAAGGGCTCTGCAGTAAGTCCGGTGGGATCGATCCGCCGAATGCGGGTGCTCATGCGGTACTGAAAAGCCTCAGGAATCGCATTGAGATCGGCTTTCAGGCTGTAGACGCAGCCAAAGCGCTTGCCGTTAAAGATGACGTTCTTCTGGCTTAGCTGAAACTCATCGCGCAGCCCGGCGATAAGCTGAGGGGCGCGGGTCAGCACCAGTCGGAACGGCAGTTCGAAGCTGGTGACATAATCCACGTTCAGTAAGGCAATACGTAAACGCTCTTCCGCACCCGCCTTTAGCTGGCGGCACTCTGCGGCAACTTCTGCCCACTGGTGCGTGAGCCTTGGGCTCTCATCTGCGGCGCCAAAGCTGTATTTTTCGATCTGATAATCAATGCGTCCTGACATGTCATTATCCCCGCGGGCTACGCTTTCGTGCGATAACTTTGCCTCATTTCCCCGCTTTTGAATACCCGTCTCGCTCGCCTTTTCTCAGCTGAAGTAACAATGATGAATCTCTTTACAAGGAAGTTCACCTCGTTACTTAATGCAAATTTTTTCTTTTAAAACATAGGTTTGTTGGAAAACAGGATTAACGATATTATTCGTGAACTGCAAATAATAATCTGGCCTTGCGGGCAATAAACGGGAATCGTGCAATGAGTCATTACGGCAAAATAATTGGTGCGGGTATTGCAGGTCTGGTCACTCTGGCCGGGACGTATTTATGGGGAAAAAATAACGGCAAAGACGAAGGGATTGCCGAAGGGCAGCAGATCGCAAAAGCTGAATACGCCGAAAAGATCAAAAAACTCCAGACTGAACTGGCGGACAAGATGCACGATATCAGTAAACGGGATGACTTTATCCTCGCGGCGTATGCGCTGGGGACATGCTGCATCAAGGCTAATGGCAAGACCCCAGCGGAAAATATTGCCCTGCTGGATGATGCAGTGTCTGGTCTTGTTCCGCGGGAAAAGTTACCTCAAGCCGTTCAGCAGAAGATCGTCGAGATGGTCGAAACACCGCCCAATCTGCCAACGGTTTGGTCACTTATAAATGAATATCAGCTTAACGATGCGAAAAGCCTGGAGAGGTTTAGCCTCATTGTTGGCATGATGGCAAGTCAGGATGAGCTAAGAACACAAAGCGAAAGTGATTTTATGGCCTCCTGGAACTTACTGGTTGCGGCCTGAGGACGACGGATGACAAATCTTAATGCACATCTCGCCAGAATGAAAAAGCTGCAACAGGTGCGGAATGCCCCTGCGCTAAAATCCGTGGCGACGGCGTCCGCCATCGAAGCTCATCTGACCGGAGAAGTCGATGCTGCATTTATAAAGGGGTGCGATACCGGCAGCATTTACCACGAAGCGATCATGGGGGCCAACCTGACGGTCAGCAACGACGACGTTATGGCCCGCCTGGACGTAATCTCAACGGGCAGCGCCATCGACAATATCCTCGAACCCGTGTTTCTCAGCCTGCTCGACGGCACAATGCGCGCCTGCAATATCGGCACCCGACAAGGTGTTACCCCGTCCCGCCTGTACCAGGAGTGCCGGGCGTTCAGCTACGAAGCGCCCGAAAGAAATGCCTTTATGCTGGATAACTACAGCGAGCACTTGAACGAGCGTCAAAACATTGACCGTTTTTCTGAACAATCGTCGTTTAACGGCGGCGAAATGACGCGCAACAACGACTCTCTGAACATGCGCGATGGTGCAAAAATGAAGGCCCGTAAAGAGAACCATTTCTCCGATAATCTGCGCGCTGAGGATGAATATGGTAACGGCACGATCTACCAGTACAAAAAACATGCGAAAAGCGAGGGAGAGCAGAAGCAGGCTGCCGAAGTCGATCATGTCGTCTCCTGCGCCGAAGTATGCAACAACCTCAAAAGCAACAAGGCTCTGAAGCTTGATGACATCAAAAATATTCTCAATATTGACGAAAATTATGCTGTTACCAGCATGCAAAATAACCGTGGCGAGAAAACCGGTAAGTTCGCTAAAACCCGCGAAGAACTCCAGCAGGAGATCGATCAGGGCTTTGTAGTTGTCAAAAAAGGGAAAAAAGATGTCGCACATCCGCTGACAGAAGAGGAAATCAAAACGCGGCAGGTGATGGTCGAGAAAATGGACATCGCGCAGCAAACGATGGATACCAAAACCAATGAAACCGTATTTGATAATATCCGCAAGGATCGCGACGTCCAAAAAGTTCTGGCGAAAGATGCGGCCCAGGCATCAGGTCATCAGTCGCTGGGCGATCTCATTCTCTTCATTATCAAGCCTCTTTACTATGAGCTGCGCAGCTGTTTAACGCACGGTATTGAAGCTGGCGTAGGTGCGAGCGATTTTTCGCAGGCTCTGTCGATTCGTCTTGGTCGCATGAAAGATCACATTCTCAAAAACGCTGTTGTTTTATTAAAAGATGTTGCCGTCGGCTTTATTAAAAACTTCGTGTCGATGCTGCTGGAAGGGATGGTTAACTGCTTCGTTGGCGTGTTTAAAAACATCATGCGGATGGTAAAAGAAGGCTTTAAGGTCCTGATGCAGACGGTACCGATCCTCAGGGATAAACACAGCAGTATGGCCCAAAAAGGCGATGCCATTCTTAAGCTTGTAGCAGGTTCTCTTTCCATCTTTGCGGCTATTGGCCTTGAGTCATGGCTCAGCGGCCTTGGTCTACCAGGACCGCTCCCCATTTTACTCTCATCGGTCCTGACCGCCGTGATTACGGCGCTGGTGATGTTCCTGCTGGATAAGCTCGATCTGTTCGGCGTCAATCAGGCAATCAAAAAACAGCGGATCGACGAACTGTTGGAACAGGAAATTACCACCACGGAAAGCGAAATGCTGGCCTCCATCGCCTTACTGCGCTAGCGCTCAGATCGTCAGGTTTTGGTATTAAATTGATTTCCACTTGACGTAGTCGTTAAAAACAACAATAAACGAGTGGGGGCAATGCACCTTCCCTGCCCGGTAATTTCAGTGAAATGTAATCAGGATCGACCCCGCTTTTTTTGTATATGAGGGTGGCAAAAAGGAATTTTTTCATTAATTATTCAAAGGTTATGTTGAGATAAGGGTACCGCTATGTACGATAATCTGAAAAGTCTGGGCATTACCAATCCTGATGAAATCGATCGTTACAGCCTTCGCCAGGAAGCCAACAACGACATTTTAAAAATCTATTTTCACAAGGATAAAGGAGAGTTTTTCGCCAAGAGCGTGAAGTTTAAATATCCACGCCAGCGTAAGACCGTCGTCGCTGACGGCGTAGGACAAGGGTACAAAGAGGTGCAGGAAATCAGCCCTAACCTGCGCTATGTGATCGATGAACTCGATCAGATTTGCCAGCGCGATCGCACCGAAGTCGATCTCAAGCGTAAGATCCTCGACGATCTGCGTCACCTTGAAAGCGTTGTCACCAACAAGATCAGCGAGATTGAAGCGGATCTTGAGAAATTAACGCGGAAATAAAAGCAAAACGGCAATCCCTGATTGCCTTTTTTAGTGTTTGCGCCCTCTCCCCGTGGGAGAGGGATGGGGTGAGGGCACCAGACCGCACTCAGTCATCTCTGTTCGTCCAGTTGCAAGGCGACATAGAGCAGCAGCCTGTCGTCAAAGTTCCCCAAATCCAGCCCCGTCAGCTCCGAGATCCGGTTTAGCCGGTACTCAAGCGTATTGCGGTGAATAAACAGCGCTTTTGAGGTCGCCAGCGGTTGCACATTATGGCGAAACCACGCCTGCAGCGTCCGGCGCAGCAACCCATTGTTGTCCATCGCCTTCAGGCGCGCTAATGGCCGCGCCAGCTCATTGGCCTGCCAGCCGCCGCGCAGGCTGTCGAGCAGCACCGGCAGCATCAGATCCTGATAGAAATAACTGCGGCTCTCCGGCATCCGCTGCTTGCCCACCATCATGGTGGTGCGCGCGGTACGCCAGGACCGGGCGATGCTGCCCGGCCCGGTAAAGTAATTGCCCAGGGCAACGCGAAAACGCAACTGGCCGTTCTCCTGCATACGGGAAATAAGCAGTTCCACGCGACGGCGATGGTCCTCAGCATCCCAGCGGCCGAACGCATTGAGCGCGGGTTTGAGTACTACCATTTCCGTCAGCGAGACGATCGCCACCAGGTTGTCGCGCTCCGGCGTCGCCAGCGCATTTTGCAGCTGCTGCAGCTCGGCCATCGCGCTGTCTACGCCAAGCTGTCCGCTATCGACCTCAATCACCGCCACCACGCGCGGCTGGTTCAGATCGATCCCCAGACGCTGCGCCCATTCGCTGAGTGCAGGCGTATGTTCTTCCGCCTGAATCAGGTTCATCACCAGCTCTTCACGTAAGCGGCTGTCCTGAGCAAGAAGATGCATCAGACGCGACTGCTCCAGCATCATTTCCGCCGTCATGCAGACCAGCTCGCCGTATTTACGCAGGGATTCCGGTTCGCCCGTCAGGCCGATGACGCCAACAATTTCCCCTTCCAGACGCAGCGGCAGGTTGATCCCCTGACGCACGCCGTGCAGGTGTTTCGCTACCGCATCATCGATATCAACCACGCGGCCCTGAGAGAGCACCAGCAGGGCTCCTTCGTGCAATTCCCCAATACGCTCGCGATCGCCGCTGCCAATAATGCGCCCGCGGGCATCCATTACGTTGATATTGGTATCAATGATGCGCATGGTGCGCGCCACGATATCCTGCGCCATTTTGGTATCAAGATGCCAGCCAGCCATGTAACCCTCCTGTGAGCAGAGCTCAAGCATAGGGAAGTTCAGCAGCGACTGCATTGTGCGAATGCACAAAGTGAAAGGGGGAAGTATGGAGTTGCGGTAGGCGTCACAGAAACGAGAAAGCCCCTGCGTACAGGGGCTTAAGAGAATTACTGCATCAGCAGGTAAATTGAGGTGTCACCGCGCTGGATATTCAGCGCCAGCACGGACGGTTTGCTGTCGAGAATTTTGCGCAGTTCAGCGATGTTTTTCACCGGTTGCTGGTTAGCCCCCATGATCACATCGCCTTTTTTCAGGCCGATACGGGCAGCAGGTGAATTTGCTTTCACGTTGTTCACCACCACGCCTTTGTCCTGGCCCTTGTTACTCATCTCTGCGCCTTCAATTCCGCTGAAGATGGTGCTGGAGTCCACCTGATTCTGGCTGCTCTGCTGCAGCTCCAGGCTTACGTTAACCGGTTTGCCGTCACGCAGCAGGCCAAGGGTCACTTTGCTGCCAATTGGCATCGAGCCCACTTCCGCACGCAGGGCGGCAAAGCTGCTGATCGGTTTACCGTTCAGAGAGGTGATCACATCACCCGCTTTAATGCCCGCCTTCGCTGCAGAGGAGTTCGGCATAACCTGGCTGACGAACGCACCGCGCTGCGCATCCACCTTCATCGCTTTCGCCAGCTCGGAGTTCAGCTCGGTACCCATAATACCCAGCTCACCGCGTTTCACCTGGCCGTACTGCACCATCTGAGCAGTCAGGTTTTTCACCATGTTGCTCGGGATAGCAAAGCCGATACCGATGTTGCCGCCGTCCGGCGCCAGAATAGCGGTGTTGATACCGATCAGCTCGCCGTTCAGGTTCACCAGCGCACCGCCGGAGTTACCACGGTTAATGGCCGCATCCGTCTGGATGAAGTTTTCATAGTTTTCCGCATTCAGGCCGCTACGGCCCAGCGCAGAGACAATACCGGAGGTCACGGTTTCACCCAGACCGAACGGGTTACCGATAGCGACGGTGTAATCGCCCACGCGCAGCGCGTCGGAGTCGGCAATTTTAATCGCCGTCAGGTTCTTCGGATCCTGAATCTGGATCAGCGCGATGTCGGAGCGCGGATCTTTACCCACCACTTTAGCATCGAATTTACGACCATCGCTCAGCTGAACTTTAATGGTGCTGGCGTTATCCACAACGTGGTTGTTGGTGACCACGTAGCCTTTTGCGGCATCAATAATCACACCGGAACCAAGCGCCATGAATTTCTGTTGCTGGCCGCCGCCCTGGCCGTCATCCCCTGCGCCACCGCCCTGACAGAACGGAGAACTCTGGAATGGCGAACCGTCCTGGCAGAACGGTGAATTGTCACCGAAGAACTGCTGGAAGTTACGCGGCATGCGCGGCGTATTGACGGTCGTGCTGCCCTCAACGTTAATACTCACCACCGATGGCATCACTTTTTCGAGCATCGGTGCCAGGCTTGGCATCTGCTGCGCGGTTGCTGCCGACGACGCGGTCTCGGCTGCAGTAGCAGTCAGAGGAGACAGCGCTAAACCTAAACTCAGAGCCAGTGCACTCATTGCTAATGTGGTTTTTTTCATGTTTCTCAATCTCGATTTACAGGTAACGCAAAATTGCTGTGTAACTCAGATTCATTTTATACCGCTTAGTTCCGGCCATAAGTTTATGGAAAAGGTAAAAATTTATTGGCCTTCTTTACAAAACTCCGGAATTATTCCACGGCCATGAGCTTGCGGTATTCATCCCAGGCATACAAATCGGTCATGCCGCTGATATAGTCCTGGATTAGACGGCAGCGATAATAATATTCCATCACCGGCCATTCCAGAGCGTGGCGATCCAGCTTACCCATCGCTTCGACATACGCCAGCCGATGGCGGGTAGAAAGTTTCTGATAAAGCCGGGATTCGATAGGAATTCGCCGCACGCGTTCTTTTTCCACCAGCTCGCTAAACTCCTCGACGGAGAGTTGAAGCAACGGTGAATAAATTTCCAGTAATCCACTGATTACACGGTATCCCTGCAGTTCCAGCTGCTCGACATCAGGATGGCTGAACACATGCCGCATCGCCACATGTTTATAAAGCTCAAGGAGTTGGCTGAAACTGCTGTCATCTTCCAGCAGCGCATGATTGAATTCCCCGCTAAAGATTTGCGGCAAATTATCAATAAAGCGCGAGGCGGCATACGGCACCAGTTTATTTAATGTATTGACCCGCAAATACATAAAGAACTGATCTTCCGTACTGCGGCTCAACGTATTTGAGCGCGATTTTTCCCAGGCATTTTCGACTACCTGCGCAAACAGCGATCCTTTTTCATGGGTTCCCCATGCCGCATAAAGATGCTGATAAAGCTCCTCGACGCTGAATATTCTTTTCTCAACGGCATCTTCCAGGTCAGCCACGCAATAGGAAATATCGTCGGCGGCTTCCATAATCCACGTCAATGGGAATCGGCCGTTTGGCGTCAGGGATAGTTCTTTACGCAGCCGTTCTATATAGGCCTCTTCGGAAAGGTAATAGCCCGGTTTTTTCATTAAATAGCTGTGGGATGCGGGCGTCTCCCCCATCCACCACGCGGGACGCGTATATTTCAAAATGCAGCCAACCTGCGCCCAGGTCAGGTTCATGCGCATCAGGGAGTGCACCAGCCGGATCCCCTGCGCGTTGCCCTCAAAGTGACAGAGATCCTGGCGCACTTTGCGGCGCAGATCGTTCAGCCCTTCTTCGCCTTCACGCAGGCGTAAATCGCGCACGATGCAGCGGTCATCGCTGAGTGGCTGGCTTGCCGCATCCGACGGATAAAGCCGTTGTTTAAACCAGTCATTAATAGCCGCCTCGCCAAAATGGCCAAAAGGCGGGTTGCCGATGTCATGCATCAGGCAGGCCATCTCAACGATGCTCTCGAAAGGCCCCGTCAGCTCATCCAGGCCATAGGTTTCCAGTAAACGCTGCTCTTTGAGGCGGCTTAAAATCTCTTTGGCAATATAACGCCCGACCTGCTGCACTTCCATGGAGTGGGTTAAGCGCGTGCGCACCGCCGCGTTACGCTCCAGCGGGAATACCTGGGTCTTTTGCTGCAGACGCCGGATGGCGGGCGAGTTAATAATCCTGCCGCGATCGCTTTCGAAGATGCGCAGGATCTCATGTTCGCTCTTTTCGCCCTGCGGCGAACGGAAACGTCGGTGCCAGTTAATTTTGGTACGAAAATCGATTGGTGACATGTGCTCCCCCGCGTGAGAATGCGTTTCCCCTTAACCGCATGATAGACTATGCCTCTTAACAAGGCACATCGCGAGTAAATCTATGAAAATCGGCATTATTGGTGCAATGGAAGAAGAAGTTACGCTCCTGCGTGACAAAATTGAGAACCGTCAGACCCTCTCTCTCGGGGGTTGTGAGATCTACACCGGGCAGCTGAACGGTGTTGAGGTGGCTCTGCTGAAATCAGGCATCGGTAAAGTGGCTGCTGCGCTGGGTGCGACCCTGCTGCTTGAGCGCTGCAAGCCGGACGTCATCATTAACACGGGCTCAGCAGGCGGTCTGGCACCGACGCTGAAAGTGGGCGATATCGTTGTCTCCGACGAAGCGCGTTACCACGATGCTGACGTCACCGCGTTCGGCTACGAGTATGGCCAGCTTCCGGGCTGCCCGGCAGGGTTTAAAGCTGACGATAAACTGATTGCGGCGGCTGAAGCCTGCATTGCTGAGCTCAATCTCAACGCGGTACGCGGCCTGATTGTCAGCGGTGATGCGTTCATCAATGGCTCCGTCGGTCTGGCGAAAATCCGTCATAACTTCCCGCAGGCGGTTGCCGTAGAGATGGAAGCGACCGCGATTGCGCACGTTTGCCACAATTTCAGCGTACCGTTCGTGGTGGTTCGCGCCATCTCTGACGTGGCAGACCAGCAGTCTCACATCAGCTTCGACGAGTTCCTGGCCGTTGCGGCAAAACAGTCCACCGTGATGGTGGAACGCCTGGTGCAGAACCTGGCGCGTGGCTAAACGGTCTATCAGGGCGCTGGCCGCCCTGCTGCTGCTTGCACCGGCGTGGCTGTTCGCCGCGCCGCGTGTGATTACCCTTTCTCCCGCTAATACCGAACTGGCGTTTGCCGCCGGGATCACCCCCGTTGGCGTCAGCAGCTTTTCGGATTACCCCCCACAGGCGGCCGGCATTGAGCAAGTGGCAACCTGGCAAGGGATGAACCTTGAGCGCATTGTGGCACTTAAGCCGGATCTCGTGCTGGCCTGGCGCGGCGGTAACGCCGAGCGGCAGGTGAACCAGCTCACCTCGCTTGGCATCAAGGTCATGTGGGTTGACGCGGTAAGTATTGAGCAGGTCGCTCAGGCTCTGCGCGCCCTGGCCCCTTATAGCCCTGCGCCTCAAAAAGCCGAGAGTGCGGCGAACCAGATGCTCAGCGACTATGCCGCGCTGAAAGCCCAATACGATACGCCTGTTAAAAAGCGCATCTTCCTGCAGTTCGGCAGCCAGCCGCTGTTTACCACCGGAAAAGGCTCGATTCAGAACCAGGTGCTGGAAGTGTGCGGCGGTGAAAATATCTTTGCTGCCAGCCGGGTACCGTGGCCTCAGGTGAGCCGTGAGCAGGTTCTGGCGCGCCAGCCACAGGCCATCGTCGTGGTCGGAAATGCGAGCGAGATTCCTAAAATTAAACAATTCTGGCAGAGTCAGCTAAAAATTCCGGTGATCCCACTCAACAGTGACTGGTTTGAACGCGCCAGCCCGCGTATTATCCTCGCCGCAAAACAGCTCTGTGCCGCCCTGGCAGAGGGTCATTAACATACGTTCGAGGATTTAACGATGCTCGTTTATTGGCTGGATATTCTTGGTACAGCCGTTTTTGCTATCTCCGGCGTCCTGCTCGCCGGAAAACTACGCATGGATCCGTTTGGCGTGCTGGTGCTTGGCGTGGTGACCGCCGTTGGCGGCGGGACAATCCGCGATATGGCGCTGGCAAATGGCCCGGTGTTTTGGGTGAAAGATCCTACCGATCTTGTGGTCGCGATGGTCACCTGTCTGTTAACCATTGTGCTGGTTCGCCAGCCCCGCCGATTACCCAAATGGATATTGCCGGTGCTGGATGCCGTCGGTCTGGCCGTGTTTGTCGGTATTGGCGTCAATAAGGCGTTTAATGCGGGCACCGGCCCGATGGTGGCGATCTGCATGGGCGTGTTAACCGGCGTGGGCGGCGGCATCATTCGCGACATTCTGGCGCGGGAGGTGCCGATGATCCTGCGTACTGAAATTTACGCAACGGCCTGTATTGCGGGCGGCATTGTCCACGCGACCGCGTACTACACGTTTGCACTTCCGCTGGAAAACGCCGCGATGCTGGGGATGGTCGTGACGCTGGTGATACGTTTAGCGGCGATACGCTGGCACCTGAAGCTGCCGACGTTTGCGCTGGATGAAACTTCAAGATAGGCGTCGTTTATAAGCCCGGAGGCGCTTCGCTTACCGGGCCTACAATCCGCATTCAGGCTTAAATGCTGAACGAAGAACCACACCCGCAGGTGCTTGTTGCGTTCGGGTTGGTCACCACAAAACGCGAACCTTCCAGACCTTCGGTGTAATCCACCGAACCGCCCACCAGATACTGCAGGCTCATCGGGTCAACTACCAGCGCGACGCCCTGCTTCTCGATGGTCATATCGCCGTCGTTCACCTGATCGTCAAAGGTAAAACCGTACTGGAAGCCGCTGCAGCCGCCACCGGTAATATAGACACGCAGTTTCAGATCCGGATTGTCTTCGTCGGCAATCAGGGTTTTCACTTTGTTGGCTGCTGCTTCGGTAAACTCCAGCGGCACAGCTACGTCATCACTCATCTTATGCTCCCATGAATACTGCTATTGGGTAAAATTCACCCAATTCTTTTCGTCATTATCTAATACCCTGGTAATTCATTCAAGTATTCTGCGTGGCGGCCCGCTCCGCCTCTTGTTTTGCCAGGGTACGCGCGAGGATGGTGGAGTATAGCGGTTTTCCACCCAGGAATTGGGCTAATAGTGTCGCGCCGAGACAGGTAATGATCATTGGCAAAATGAGCTGGTAATTATCCGTCATCTCCAGCACCAGCACGATGCCGGTTAACGGCGCGCGCAGGGACGCGGCCAGCAGCGCCCCCATCCCGGCCACTGCAAAGGTGCCGGCGTCCAGGTGGTAAGCGGGGAAACCTGCCTCAGCCGCCATACCAAACGCGGTGCCGAGCAGCGTTCCCAGCGCCAGCATCGGGGCAAAAATTCCGCCGGGCGCGCCGGAGGAGAAGCACAGTACCGTCGTAATGACCCTGGAGAAAAACATAAACAGCAGCAAACCCACGCTGAAATTCCCGGCTGCGGCAATGGGAATCAGCCCGAAACCGCCACCCGCGGCATTCGGTTCGATAAAGCCGAGCACGCCACAAATGCCGCCCAGCAGGCCGCCCATCAGCACCCATTTCGTGGTATTGCCGCCGTGAACGCGCTGGAACATATCCTGAGCGCGTAAGATAAAGGTGTTAAACAGCGGGCCCACCACACCAAAAATCATGCCGAGGATCAGGTATAGCCACAGGGTGTTAACCGGTGCGTTGGTCAGTTTACCGACTTCAATCACCGCCCCTTCGCCATTAAAGATGCGAAAGACGATGCTCGACATAATAACGCCGGTAAACACCGCTTTAATGGAGATCAGGTTGTAGCGGAACTGCGCGCGCATCTCTTCGATGATAAACAAAATACCGGCCAGCGGCGCGTTAAACGCCGCAGAAAGCCCCGCCGCTGCACCGGTGGCCAGCAGCGTATGGCGCGCCTCGGCGCTGCGCATGCGGAACAGATCGCCCACCATGCGGCCGACGTTCCCCCCCAGCTGCACCGTTGGCCCTTCCCGGCCGAGCACCATCCCTGCGCCCAGCGTCCCCATGCCGCCAATAAACTTAACCGGGATCACCCGCCACCAGCGCACCGGGCGCAGCTCCTCCAGCGCGCCTTCAATTTCCGGGATGCCAGACCCGCCCGCCTCCGGGGCGAATTTACGCACCAGAAAATACCCCACCATGGCAAACAGCGCAGACAGGCCGAATGCCGCTACCCAGACCAGCCATTCGCGATCGGCAAAACCGGCTACGGTACCCACTCGCCAGTTGAGTACGGCATTAACCGCTTTTTCAAACGCCACGCCAACCAGCCCTGCAAGGGTACCCACCACGGCAGCGGCCAGCAGGATCGCCAGCGGCGTTTTATCGCGATTGAGCAGCCGCCGAATGCTGATTCGGTGCTGGGCGCGCGTAAACTGTTGTTCTTCAAAAGACGGGGAATCTGATTTCATGTCCTGTTCTTATTCGTCATACAAAAAGCCGCGAAGATTTTACCAGAGACCTTCCCTGCGACGCCTGAAAAATACTTAACAAATCTTAAAGCATTAACAGGCTAAAAATTTCATAACCTTCTGCGGATCACTTAGAATAGTGTGCTTAATCATTTTATACGAACCAGGAACGACGCCATGAGCAAGTCTGAAAACCTCTACAGTGCAGCCCGCGAGCTAATCCCCGGTGGCGTGAACTCGCCAGTACGCGCCTTTACCGGCGTGGGCGGCACGCCGCTGTTTATTGAACGTGCTGACGGCGCGTATCTGTATGATGTCGATGGCAAAGCCTATATCGATTACGTCGGTTCCTGGGGGCCGATGGTTCTCGGACATAACCATCCCGCCATTCGTAACGCGGTCATCGAAGCCGCACAGCGCGGCCTGAGCTTCGGTGCGCCGACCGAGATGGAAGTGAAAATGGCGGAGCTGGTTACCGAACTGGTGCCGACCATGGACATGGTGCGTATGGTGAACTCCGGTACCGAAGCCACCATGAGCGCCATCCGTCTGGCGCGCGGCTTTACCGGTCGCGACAAAATCATCAAATTCGAAGGCTGCTACCACGGCCATGCGGACTGCCTGCTGGTGAAAGCGGGCTCCGGCGCGCTGACCCTCGGCCAGCCAAACTCGCCTGGCGTACCTGCTGATTTCGCGAAGCACACCCTGACCTGCACCTACAACGATCTGAACACCGTTCGCGCGGCGTTCGAGCAGTATCCGCAGGAGATCGCCTGCATTATCGTTGAACCGGTTGCGGGCAATATGAACTGCATCCCGCCGCAGCCTGACTTCCTGCCGGGCCTGCGCGCGCTGTGCGATGAGTTCGGCGCGCTGCTGATCATCGATGAAGTGATGACCGGCTTCCGCGTGGCACTGGCGGGCGCCCAGTCTTATTATGAGGTTGAGCCGGACCTGACCTGCCTCGGCAAAATCATCGGCGGCGGCATGCCGGTCGGTGCTTTCGGCGGTCGTAAGGACGTGATGGAAGCCCTGGCACCAACCGGCCCGGTTTACCAGGCGGGCACGCTCTCCGGTAACCCAATTGCCATGGCTGCGGGCTTCGCCTGTCTGACCGAAGTGGCGCAGCCGGGTATTCATGAAACCCTGACGGACCGTACCACGCAGCTGGCAAACGGTCTGCTGGAAGCCGCAGAAGAAGCGGGAATTCCGCTGGTTGTTAACCACGTGGGCGGCATGTTCGGGATTTTCTTCACCGATGCGAAAACCGTGACCCGCTATCAGGACGTGGTGAAGTGCGACGTTGAACGCTTCAAGCGCTTCTTCCACCTGATGCTGGAAGAAGGCGTGTACCTGGCACCGTCCGCGTTCGAAGCGGGCTTTATGTCCGTGGCGCACAGCGAAGAAGATATCAATAACACCATCGACGCGGCGCGTAAGGTGTTTGCGAAGCTTTAAGGGCATTGCCGGGTAGCGCTAACGCTCACCCGGCCTACGATGTTCTCCCTCTCCCCGTGGGAGAGGGTATCAGGCCGCACCTGACTACCGACTCTGCTTTCTCAACAGATAGATAAAGTAAGGCGCACCGATAAAGGTCGACAGCAGGCCCGCCGGGATCTGATACGGGAACAGCACCATCCTTCCACACCAGTCGGCAAACACCAGAATGACCCCGCCCGTCAGGGCCGACATCACAATATGTGGCATCGTCCGTCGGAAACCCATCATTCTGGCGATATGCGGCGCCATCAACCCTACAAAGCTTAGTGGACCGATGGTCATGGTGGCGGTTGCCGTCAGACACGCCGCCAGCAGAAGAAGCGCGACGCGCGTTGGCGTCAGCGCTAAGCCAACCGCACGCGCGGTTTCGCCCCCCAGCGGCAGAATGGTCATCCATCGACGGCACAGCGGTACCATCGCCAGCAGCACGATCATAACGCTTCCTGACCAGGCAACCTGGCTGGCGGTGGCGTTGTACGTTGAGCCGGAAATCCAGGTCAGGATCTTCGCCATGCGCGGATCGCCGCTCGCCTGCAGCATCATCAGCAGCATAGTAAAGGCGGTGCTGAGCGCCATACCAGCCAACAGCATGCGGTGCGGAGAAAATCCGCCGCGGCCAGAGGCAACCAGAATAATCATCAGCGTGGCCGCCGCACCGATACTCCCGGCAGGCATCAGCCAGCCAAACGCATTGCCCGGCACCAGGAAGAGCATCAGCACCACGCCAAAGGCCGCGCCGGAACTGATCCCCAGCACTTCAGGGCTTGCCATCGGGTTACCGGTCAGACGCTGAATAATACAGCCCGCCACCGCCAGCATCACCCCGGCAATCAGCGCGGAGAGAATACGCGGCCAGCGCCACTGCAGCAGTTCGTTGAGTAAGTCACCCGTTGCCCAGTGCCAGCCTGCGGCATCGCGCCCAAACGCGAGGGCGGCAAACGAGGCGATAAGCAACACCGCCAGACCGGCAAGGCTGAACCACAGCACCGACTGACGTTCAGCGTAGACCTTATCACCCGCGTCCATCGCTGGAGCGCTGATGCTGCGCAGGCGCGGGAGCAGCCACAGCAGCAGCGGCGCCCCAATAAGCGCCGTTGCCGACCCGGTAGACACTTCCATCCAGACGCGCGCCAGCCAGAGAATGATCTGATCGGAAAGCCAGAGGATCAGCGCCCCGATCAGCGGCGCCAGCAGCAGACGTGCCAGAAGGCGACGCGCCCCGAGCATTTTCGCCAGCAGCGGCGCAAAGAGGCCGATAAACCCGATGATGCCAACCGCGTTAACCAGCAGAGCGCTTAACACAATCGCCAGCGTGAGCGCCGCCAGACGAGCCAGCGACAGCGCCAGCCCCAGGTTGCGCGCCACGCCATCATCCAGCCCCATCAGCGTCAGCGGGCGCAGCAGCAGCAGCGTGAGCACCACGCCGCCAAACAATTGTGGCCACAGGCGCTGGACGATACTCCAGTCGGTCTGGGTGAGCGTGCCGGTGCTCCACATAAACATGCTTTGCAGCTGGTCGTGGTGAAACAGCACCAGAAGCTGGTTGATCGCGCCGCAGTAGAGGCTGACGACCAGCCCGGCGAGGATCAGCGTGACCGGCGAGAGACGTTTTCCCCAGGCCACGCCAAAGACCAGCGCGCCCACGACGCAGGCTCCTGCCAGCGCGGCAAACTGCGAGGTTAATGCCCCCGGCAGGGTCCAGAGGGTGGTGATGGTGATCCCCAGCTGTGCCCCCGTCGCCACGCCCAACGTGGTTGGCTCTGCCAGCGGGTTACGCAGCACCTGCTGGAACAGCACGCCCACCAGCCCCAGCCCCGCCCCGACCAGCAGGGAGATGCTAAGACGCGGCAGCAGGCTGTAGTGGAACAACATCTGCTGAATATTGTCGATATCCGGAGCGGCAAACGCGGCCGCCCACTGCTCGCGCGGCAGTGCCGTGGAGAGGTTGAACCCGGTTAGCGCCAGCGCCGCCAGAAAAATCAGCCCCAGCAGCAGCGCCGGGAAACGGGCAATACGCGTACTCATGCTTTGCCCCCCATCACGTTGTCCAGCACGCGGGCAAAGTGCATTGCCGACAGCGTCGCGCCGTAAAACCATACCGCAGGGGCGCGCAGGAAGCGCTGCTCGCGCACGAACGGCATCGCCTGCCAGAGCGGGGTCGCCATCAGGGTTTGCATTTCACGCTCGTTGCCGTGGTCAAAGCACAGCACGTCGACGTCGCGAAACGCCGCCAGGCGGTCGATGCCCACGGCGGTGCTTCCCCAGAAAGTCATCTCGCCTTCCCAGGCGTTGCGAATGCCGAAGTTGTCGAGCACTTCCTGGAACAGGCAGTTCTTTCCAAAGACCAGCATATGGCGGGCATCCAGCAGCGTCACCATCAGCAAAGGCCGATCGCCACGGCGGGCAAAGCGCGGCTTAAGAGACTCAATCAGCGCGTCAAACTCATCGAGATGCTGTTTTGCTTCCGCTTCCCGGTTGAGGAACTGGGCCATCTCATGGATGGAATTTTTTGCCATGGTCAGCGGCTTTTTACCGTCGCTAAAGGAAAAGCCTCGTCCCGGCGCAATCTTCGCCATGATCTCTTCCGACGGGCCATACCCCGCAGACCAGAATAAATAAGACGGTTTCATCTGCGTGAGAAGCTCAAGGTTTGGCTCCGTGCGCAGACCGATGTCGATGACCGAGTCCGGCAGTTTTGGCTCATTCACCCACAGGGTGTAGTTGGGAATGTCGGCCACGCCGTAGGGCGTGATACCCAGGGCCATCATCAGCTCGACGGGTAACCACTCCAGCGCCACGATGCGGTGCGGATCGATAGCGGCGGCGCGGGCCGGGGCCATCTTCAACAGCAGCGGCGAGAGCGCCATGACCGTCAGCAGGCGACGGCGGCTTATGTATGTTGAATCCAGCATCAGTAGACAAAGCTCACGGGAGCAGCCCCGGCCGGGTGAGGCAAAATACCCATCGGAATACCGTAAATATGTTCCAGCGTTTCGCTGCGCATCAGCTCAGACGGCGTGCCCTGAGCGATCATTTCACCGCCGCGCAGCGCGACGAGGTAGTCACAGTAGCGCGCCGCCATGTTGATATCGTGCAGGACAGCGATCACCGTCAGGCCGCGCTGCTGGCTTAAGCGATGCACCAGCGCCAGCACGTCGACCTGATGGGCGATATCCAGCGCAGAGGTCGGTTCATCCAGCAGCAGGCAGCGGCTGTCCTGCGCCACCAGCATCGCAATCCACGCCCGCTGACGTTCACCGCCGGACAGACTATCCACCAGGCGATGCGCCAGCGGTTTTAGCCCTACCAGCGCAATCGCCTCTTCTACTTTCTCCCGGTCGGCGACGCCGAAGCGGCCAAGCGCCCCGTGCCACGGATAGCGGCCAATCGCTACCAGCTCACGCACCGTCATCCCTTCCGCCTGCGGCAGCTGCTGCGGCAAGTAGGCCACCTTGCGGGCAAAGGCTTTACTGCTCCAGCCCTCCAGCGGCCGATCGTCCAGCAGAATATCCCCTTCAGAAGGTGGCTGGTGGCGTCCCAGCATCTTGAGCAGCGTGGATTTACCGGAACCGTTGTGGCCAATCAGGCCCGTCACTTTACCGGCAGGAAACGTCAGAGAGAGCGGATGCAGCAGGGTGCGCCCGGGTACGCGAAAGGAGAGATTATTGAGCGTAAAGGTGGTGTCGGATTGCGTTTTATTATCCTGCATGTCAGCCAACTTAAATAAAAAGGGCACGGCGAACCGTGCCCATAAAGAGGTTAGAAGCGGAAGGTCGCGGTGGCGACAACCTGGCGTTCAGCACCCCAGAAGCAACCGTAGGTGTTGAAGCAGCTGGCAACGTACTCACGATCGAACAGGTTGTTCACGTGAAGCGCGACGTTTGATCCGGCCATGCCTACACGCGCCAGATCGTATCTGACCAGTGCATCAACCAGTGTATAGCTTCCAACAGTGAAGCTATTCGCCGGGTCACCTTTGCTGGAGCCGGTATAACGCACACCGGTACCCAGCGTCAGGCCAGACAGTGGGCCGTCAAACATCGTGTAATCACCCCACAGGGATGCCATATGTTTTGGCACCTGCGCCGGCGTGTTGCCTTTGTAGTTGGTGTCGGTGGTGTATTCCGCATCGGTATAGGTATAAGAACCGACAACGTTCACGCTGGCAGAGAGCGCCGCTTTCGCTTCCAGCTCTACGCCACGGGCGCGGATCTCGCCGCCTTCAACGGAGAAGGGTGAGCCAGTTGGGTCAGCCATCAGGTTGTTGGTTTTGGTCAGCTGATACACTGCACCGGTGATCACGATCGGACGATCGTTAGGCACGTATTTCACGCCCGCTTCGTACTGTTTGCCTTTAGACGGTGAGAATGGTTTACCTTGAGCGTCGGTCAGGGAAGCCGGTTCAAAGGATTCGCTGTAGCTGAAATAAGGAGTTACCCCGTTGTCGAACAGGTAGTTAACGCCGCCACGCCAGGTGAACTGAGTATCATCACGCTTGGCGGTGGTATTTAATACGCGGTTGTAGGACTCCTGATCGGCCCAATCGTAACGGCCGCCCAGTGTCACCAGCACTTTATCCCATTCGATCTGATCCTGAGCGTAAACGCCGGTCTGCTTCTGCTTGTTCAGCACCTGGTAAGCACCAGATGGTCCAGGGTGTGAACCGAAATCGAAATCGCCACGATCGAGATCGTAAATATCGGATGGCGCAACGGAGCCGGCATAGCCGAACCAGGAGTTAATGTCATTACGCATGCGCATGAAATCAACGCCTGTCAACAGAGTATGGTCGAGAGCCCCCGTCGCGAACTTGCTCTGAAGCTGCGTATCAACGGTGAAGTTTTGCAGCTTCTCGTCATCGATCACATACTGGCGAGTCAGCGTATGCCCCCATTGTGACTGAGGAATGCTCGCGCAAGGGCTGGATGCCGGATTACTCGAATAGAGCGGATCGGAACACATGCCGTAGCCGTAAACGCTGTTTTGCGAGGTTTTGTTCTCGGCAAAGCGCAGATTCTGACGCACGGTGAAAGTATCGTTGAATTCGTGGTCGAAGCTGTATCCCACCATTTTCTGGTTACGGGAATAGGTGTTGTTCTTCGCGCCTTCATTGAAGTTAGTCGGCAGACGATCGCCGTTTGGCAGCGGGTCAACCGTCCCCTCTTTTGGCAGCCAGCCGTAGTAGCCCGTTTCAGGCTCGTTCTGGAAGTAGGAGAGGAACGTGAAGGTGGTTTTGTCATCCGGACGCCAGGAGAAGGATGGCGCGATGGCATAACGCTGCTCGCCCTTATCTTCCTGCTGCGAATTGTTCGAGCGCGCAACGCCCGTCAGGCGGTATGAATAGACACCGTCATCGTCGATCGCATCGCTGAAGTCAAAGCCTGTCTGGAACAGGCTGTCGGTACCCACTTTAAACTGGATCTCTTTCAGCGGCTCGGTTGTTGGGCGCTTACTTACCATATTCAGCAGGCCGCCTGGGCTGCTTTTACCGTACAGAACGGAAACCGGACCGCGCATGATTTCGGCGCGCTCCAGCATGTACGGGTCAATTACCGCGTCGTTGTAGAAGTTCCCCTGCATTTTCATGCCGTCGAGGTAGTTGTTTTGGCTCTGGCCATCGGCCGCGAAACCGCGAATAACCAGGTAGTCGTAAGTATTGGAAGCACCACGGGTGCCTACTGCAACGCCCGGGGTATAGCTCAGAGCTTCTTTAACGGAACGTGGCTGATGCAGCGCCATCTCTTCGGCCGTTACCACAGAAATAGACTGTGGAACCTTTTGAATTGGGGTGTCTGTTTTGGTACCGGTCGCAGATTGGCGAGCGGCGATAGTCGCAGCAGGTCCCCAGGCACTCTCCTGTGCAGCAGGTGCAGCGGTAACGGTAATAGTATCTTCTTTTTTCGGGGTTTCGGCAGCGTGAGCAAATGCAGACATGCCGGCAACCGCTGTGGCTACGACAACCGCGACTTTACGCAGCGACGTGTTAATTGGCTGAGCAGTATTGGAAAGCGCCATGTTTATCTCTGATGGAAAAGTGAATGATAACGTAAACGAGAATTATTATTATGACCGCAGAATAATATGCGAAACGCTGGTTGCATAGCAAGCAGTAAGCGGCCCTACAAGATTTAAGGGTTTAAGAATTAACCAGATGAAAAGAGAGGGTTAACGAAGTTAGTGAAATGATCCTTAGCCCGCCAGAGCGGGCAGGATGAATCAACGGTAAAAGAGCTCGAACGTCGCGACAGAATCGACTTTGCCGGCTTTTATCTCCCCCGTCCTGACGTAGCGAGCCTTGAGTGGGATCTCGACAGGAACGTTGTCCTGCGTGCCGGTTATCGCCGTATAGTTCCGATCGAACTGCAGTACAGTATCATTCTGGTCAAGGATCTGAATGCCGACGCCTTCAGCGGCGGAATCTCCGGAGGCGATCCCCAAAATATTGCCGTTCGTGACGCCCGTTGATCCCGCGCTGGTAAACTGATAATCCACCTTTGTGCCTGCCGCGCAGTCGGTGATCTCAATCTTAAAGCTGCCGTCCGTGAGGATGTCAGAGTATTGGCCGCTAAAGTCCTGGGTATTGACCGTTTTCAGCGGCACATAGATGTTGCGATTGACCAGGTTACAGGTGTTTGTGGTGATGCGAATAGTGGTGGGAGAGAAGCGCATTTCACCGATCGGCGCGTTGCCCATGATATCCATTGAGGTTAACCGTGAGGTATCAAGATCGCCCTCCTGGATAGCGCCCGTGACGACCAGCTGGGCAGCGGCGCGAAATACAGATGTACTTGTCGAAGAGCCGTGGATCGATCCCAGAAATTGCATGGGCCGGACTAAATCCTGTTCAGTGTAACCGGGAAGCCGTTCGGTCGATGACGCCGCACGGATGCCAATACCCGGCACGTTGGTCTGATAAACCCCGCTCATCACACCTTCGCGCGCATCCGCATCCGTGAGGTACAAATACCCGCGTCGAATTTGCGCGTCACCGCTACAATCCACCGTCACCGCTTTACTCTCGACGCTGGCGTCATAAAGCACGGTGCCGACGGGCGTGTCGGGGGCGACAATAATGACCGGGGGAAGCTGAAACGTCACCACGGCATCCGCGTCAGCGCTGCCGTTGAAGGTACAATCTGCCCGGGCTGAATGGCAAAATGCCCCCGCCAGCACAAGCAGTACCGGTGGCAGAAATGTGTTAACGATACGTCGTAGGTTCATGAGATACCTCAGTTAAGGCAGTTGACCGTGGCTTTCACGATCCCTGCCGCGCTGTGCGAGGGAAGATCCAGCGTCCCGTGACACTGCCGATCGCGCTCTTCTCCCCACTGCACGCTAAACGTTGTTTTGCCGGACAGCCCTGTCAGGTAAACCTCCCCATCATCGCCCACGATGGCCGTGGTGTTGTCCAGCGCCACCAGGGCACCAAACGGCACGGGCTTACCCGCGTAGAGCAAGGTCACCAGCGCGCGTCGTCCCACGCGCGCGTCGAACGTGGCCGGCACTGCCGCCCCTTTCGTCGGCACGAGATCCAGCGTTGCCGCGTCGATATCAATATCTTCCCGATCCTGCGTATTCACGGTGATGATGTTGTGCCGGTAGGCCGTCAGAGAAGGAACAATCGCGTTACCAAAACGGTCCGTCGTGATGCCGCGCCCGTTTTGCACTTTGACGTTATCACCATCTTTAATGTGCACAATGGCGAAGGCGTCGCGTACGGGTTGACCCAGCGTCACGCCATGCTCGTGAGCAACGATTGACCCCTGAGCGCTGTAGTTCCACTGCCGATTGTTACCACCGTAGCTGTACCCCATCCCTACCTCACCGGAAGCCCCGCGATAACGCCCGGACAGGCTGCCGCCGTAACCCGTATCCTGGTTGGCATAGGTCTGCTGGAGGTTGTAGCTCAGCTTATTGTCCTCCAGCGCGGTACCGCCAAGCCCAACCTGATGCGAGACAAATCCGCCACTGGAGGTATTGGTACTGTAGGTTGCCCAGGAATTCGGCAGCCACTTTGATAACGGAATGTTGACCGTCAACGCCATTTGCCGGTCGGTATCGGCATCTGGCGTGCGGGTCAGGTTGTAACTTATCGACCAGGTGATGTCGCGCCAGCTGGAGCTGAACCCCGCGCTGACGCTACGCTCATGGCCGTCCATATCCCAGTAGTCCTGCTGATAGCCGTTGAGATAGGCCGAGCCCCAGTCAGAAACCCGCTGGGAAAGGTTGAGCTGCATGCGGCTACGGCGGTTATTAGTTCTGCGGTAGGTATAAATGCCGTCATCGATTTCGCTGTCACGCTGATCGATAGCTTCCTGAAAGGTATAGAACCCCGATGTGGAGTAGCGATAGCTGGCAAGCGTGATGGTGGTATCCGTATCTGGAATATCTTTTGAATACTGCGCCCGCCAGGATAAACCACTGGCATCGTCACGCCCGTCATCAAACGCGGTACGCGCGGCCGTGAGGTCGACAGAGGCGGAGCCGAAATGCCCCAGATCGGCACCGAGCCCCAGCAGCAGCGCGTGATACAGTGATGAACCCAGCGCGCCGGTATACGCCGTGACGCCGTAAGGCAGACCATAGATGGCTGTGCCTTGCGCAAAGGTGGGTTCGTCTTCACCTTCATTACCGCGATAGCGCCCTGCGGCCAGCGAATACTTAAAGCCGCCTTCCCGCTGTAACACCGGCACCGACGCGCTGGCCTGGATGAAGCTATGTTCGCTGCCGTCCGCCTCTTCGACAGTCACTTCCAGATCGGCTCCGGATGTTACCTGGCTTAAATCGCGGATCTCAAACGGCCCCGGCGAGACGTTTGTCTGATAGATTGTGTAGCCGTTTTGCTTGATAGTGACTTTCGCATCGCTATTGGCAATACCGCGCACGACGGGCGCAAAGCCCTGCTGACTAACAGGCAGCATAGAAGTATCCGTTTCCAGCTTCACGCCGGTCATCTGGACGCTGTCAAAAAGTTCACCATTGGTATATGTCTGACCAATCTCAAGCTGGCTTTTCAGCGTTTTGATGTCGCGTTGTAACGTGCTGGCAATGCCCTCCCAGCCGGAAGCGTCGCTCCAGGTGCTGTTATTCCGCAGCCGCCACGCCCCAAGGTTAATCCCCGACTCCAGGCCAAGCCAGGTCGAAGAGGTTTTGCCCGAACTGTAGTGCTGCTGAGAACCGCTGAGTTGATAGCTTGTCCAGGCGGCAGGCGCGCCGTCATCCCAGAATTTTGGATGTATCGCGCCAGCGGCAGCATGGTCGCGATACGCCTGCGGGATGACCAGCTTCAGGGTCTGGTCATCCTGATTGTATTCGTAACGGGCATTTTCAATGAAATGGGAGATATCGCGGACATAAGCGCCGTCATCCAGATCTTTTAAGTCCGGGATCGTGTCGACTTTCACGCCGTAATCGCGCAGGTCCGCTTTCGTCAGCTCCGGCAGCAGGCGCTGTTTATCGTCAGACAGCACGAAAGCGATGGGACGTTTATCCACTACATCCCGATCCCACATAACAGTCGTAAGGTAGCTTCCGGCAAGTAGCCCGTTATCGTTAATGAAGTTTTTTAATGTAGAGGTATTTTCGAGGGGCGTATCCAGCTCAAGGATCCGCAGGTTAAATTCGTCATCAGCACAGGCAGGCTGGATCGCGGCGAGCAGCGTCAGCGCGATCCCGTACAGTACCTGTTTGTGAAGCAGAGATGACGACATAAAATACCAACATGATGATTTAAAGAGCCTGCTTGCGCTGTGGGGTTTGCCCACCGAAATCATTGATTGCCGTCCAGGTCACCGCGCCCTTTGCTGAATTCGGTAACGCGAAACGCTGCTCACTGAACGGAGCCACCATCATTGAAATGGCGCCTGGCGTGGTTTTGGTCTCTTTCACCGGAACACTTTTCCCACCAACGGCAAGCTCGCCAAACGAGACGTAAAACGGGGTCGGGTTGTTTGCAATTAGCGTGTCGCCCTGACGCTGGAATGTGATTTTTGCGTAGGCTTCCAGGGCATCGCTTTCCTTCAGCTGAGCCGGACGCCAGAAAAGCTTCAGGCGCGTTTTCATCGCAAATTGCAGCGTGTTTTTCTCTTTCAGCTCCGGCGAGAGTGCCGATACGGATTTAACGTTTGCCAGAAACAGAGATTCCCGGTCTGCGGGCAGGCTTTTTTTATCGCCGGTAAAAATAACGTGCAAAAGGGTTTGACGATTTTCCTGCAATTTGTAAACAGGAGGAGTAATAATAAATGGCGCTTTCGCATCATTGGGGTAACTGACCCAGCTTTGCACCAGATAACGTGTATGCGGATCTTTATTTTTAAGTGCTATCTGAACTTCTGATTTATTCGATGGATAAATAATTCGCGTACCACCGAGAACAACACTTGCCTGTACTGAACAGCAGGAAATAATTAAACAACCACATAACAATTTAAATAAAGTCTTCATACAATGTTCCAAAAAGGCAGCCGTTCAGGCTGCCCGTCATTGCTTAGCGATAGACAACCTCAAATGTTGCAGAGGAGGAGTAATGGCCCGCGGTTGGCGCGGTATCCCCCACCTGAATCACTTTCGCGGTGTAGTTAAAGACAGAAGCCGTTGCCCCGGTCGCGTCGTTATTCACATCGGTACCCGTATCCGGTACTGAACCGTCGAAAACAACATCGCCTTTAGCGCCGTTCTCATTGCTAACGATGATGCCAACGTTGGTCGCATTGCCTGCGCCAGTCAGATCGTTCTTCAAGCGCTTGTTAGCGGCGTCTGTTGTCGTGCCGCTAAACTTGAGGTTCAGTTTAGCGACCAGCGGGTCACATTTTTTCACTTCAATCTTAAAGGCTTTTGAGGTGCCAACCGTACCGTCAGCGCCAAAATCCGAAGGATAGGTATCTGCGAAAGTGACGGTGGAAGCGTTAGTCCCTGTGCCATCAACGTTAATTTCACAGGTATCGGCAACAATTTTTCCGGCGAAGTTCACCGTACCGGAATCGTTTGATGCAAATACAGGCAGAGACAGCGCGGCCATAACGCTTCCGGCTAAAAATGTAGAGACAATTTTTTTGTTCATGAAAAATATCCTTATATTTGACAATTGTGGCATCCATTCGCACTACAAATATTTTGAGTCGAAATGTTATCCAGCATGTTACACATGACTGACTAAATAGGAATATCCTTTGAGCCAGTGAATTTCTTATGGCGATTACATCAGATTATTCTTCATTGTGTCCAGAGAGGATAAAGTCACGCAACATGTAGAAGATTTCAAATGCATGTTTTAGATGAAAAAAATGAGGACTTAAAAATTCTAAATTAGATATTTAATTTTTTTAAAAATTGCAGAATGTAAAAAACAAAAAAGCCGCTTTATATTAAAGCGGCTTTTTATTCAGGGAATTAATTAATTCCCACCAAACATATCCTTGATCCAACCGGCCACGCCATCACTGTCTTTCTTCTCGTTCTGCTGCTGGGCCGGTTGTTGCTGCGGCTGCTGCGGCTGAGAAGATTGATCGAACGGGTTGCCCGTTGGCTGTTCAGGCTGGCTCTGCTGGCACAGTGAGTCCGGGTTGGTCGTCCAGACCGGGAGGGTTCGCATCCCGCCGCCGCAGATAAAGTTCCCGGAACCATCCACGCCCATATCGACGATATCTTCCGGCGCGACCAGGTTCAGCGGCACAGGTGACTGGTTCGCCAGGTAGCGCTGGTAAATCGACATCGCCCCGCTCGCCCCGTAAAGTTTGGTCGGCTGGTTGTTGTCACGACCTACCCAGGTGATCACCACTTCACGGCCATCAATACCGGCAAACCAGGTATCGACGTTGTTGTTGGTGGTCCCGGTTTTACCCGCCAGATGCAGACCAGGATACTTCGCCCCCAGCTGACGACCGGTACCGCGCTGCACAACCTGCTGCATCGTCCACAGCGTCATGTAGGCCGCCTGCGCAGGAACGGCACGTTCAGCCTGCGGGAAGCTCTGATACAGCACGGAGCCATCTTCGGCAATCACCGAACGCAGGGCAGAGAGCGGTGCGCGGTTACCCCCGCTGGCAATGGTCTGGAACGCCTGCGCCACTTCGATCGGCGTCAGGTTAAGCGCCCCCAGAATCATCGCCGGAACAGGGTGCAGCTGATCTTTCGGTACGCCCAGCTTCTGCCAGGTGTCGACAATGGCCGGCAGGCCCAGCGCCATACCGAGGTTAACCGTAGGTACGTTCATGGAGCGGGTTAACGCGTCCACCAGCATCACCTGGCCGCTGAACTGTTTATCATCGTTCTGCGGTGACCAGACCTGGCCGTTAGGCTGACGCAGGGAGATTGGCGCATCGGCGATCCAGGTGTTCAGGCGATACAAATTCGGCTGGCTCAGCGCGGTGAGATAGGTCGCTGGTTTAGCCAGAGAGCCAATCGAACGACGCGCCTGCATGGCACGGTTGTAGCCCGCATACTGCGGCTCTGCGCCGCCCACCATCGCGCGCACTTCGCCGGTGTTACGGTCAACCACCACCATCGCGGTTTCCAGATCGCTCAGCTTGCGCTGTTTCTTCAGCGCCGGGATCCCTTCCACCGCCGCTTTTTCTGCAGCGTCCTGGGCTACCGAGTCAAAGGTTGTGAAGATCTTCACGCCGGAGAGATCTTTGACTTTATCACCGAGCTTGCTTTGCAGCTCCTGGCGCACCATCTGCATGAAAGCAGGCTGCGGAGAGATCACCCCACCGCGCGGCTGCACGCCCAGCGGACGTGCGCTAAGCATGTCGTATAATTCCTGGTCAATCACCTGCTGCTGTTGCAGCAGACGCAGTACCAGGTTACGACGCTCCAGCGCCAGTTTCGGGTTGCGCCACGGGTTATAAATGGACGCCCCTTTCACCATGCCCACCAGCAGCGCCTGCTGGTCAAGGCTGAGCTCTTCCACCGGACGGCCAAAGTAGTACAGGCTCGCCAGCGGGAAGCCGCGGATCTCGTTATCGCCGCTCTGGCCGAGGTACACCTCGTTCATGTAAAGCTCAAGGATACGATCCTTGCTGTAGCGCGCATCCATCAGCACGGCCATGTACGCTTCGTTGGCTTTACGCCAGTAAGAACGCTCGCTGGAGAGGAACAGGTTCTTCACCAGCTGCTGGGTAAGCGTACTCGCCCCCTGCACGGTACGGCCCGCAGTCAGGTTCGCCAGCACCGCACGACCGATGGAGTAGAGACTGATACCGTCGTGCTCGTAGAAATGGCGGTCTTCAGTTGCCAGCAGGGTATCCACCAGCAGATCCGGGAAGCCGTTACGCGCCACGAACAGGCGCTGTTCGCCATTGGCGGACGAGAGCATGGTGATCAGACGCGGATCAAGACGGAAGAAACCGAACTGGCGGTTATTGTCCATGTTCTCAATGGTTTCCAGCCGATCGCCGTCAAAAGTCAGACGCGCGCGCACCTGCCCCTCTTTGCTGTCCGGGAAGTCGAACGGGCGGCGGATCATCTCAATGCTCTTCGCCTGGACGGTAAATTCGCCCGGGCGGGTCATTTTCGTGACCTGACGATACTGCGTAGCTTGCAGCAGTTTCACCATCTCGTTCTTGCTGATGGACATGTCCGGCTCAAGGTTCACCATGCGACCATACACTGCCGCCGGCAATTGCCAGACTTTCCCGTCGATACGGCTGCGGATCTTCTGATCCAGATAAACGCCGTAAATCGCGATCAGCACAACAAAAACAATGAACAGCTTCAGCAGCAGCCAGAACCAGCCGCGCTTCCCACGAGTCTTACGCCCTTTGCCTTTTCCTTTACGCGGCATGGGTTCTTCATCCTCATAATCGTCTTCATAGTCATCGTCATACTCCTCATCTCTGAGGCGACGACGGCTTACCTTTTCTTTCGCCGGACGCGCGGGTTTTCCCTTACGTCCTATTGGCTCGCGGTCATTCCCCGCCATGCTTTTTCTCCGCAACTTTCAGGCGCAAAGGCCAGATTTTCTTTTCTTTCACAGGCCTGTGAAAGAAGAAATCTCTCAAAATTGGTTTTCTCCCTCTCTCCGTGGGAGAGGGCCGGGGTGAGGGCATCAGGCCGCACTTTCCCCACTACGAATATTTCTTCGTCCGCCGCGTCGGCGCCGTATTCGCCGGATCGTCCGGCCATACGTGTTTGGGGTAGCGCCCCTTCATCTCTTTCTGCACTTCACGGTAGCTTCCCGCCCAGAACGCTCCCAGATCGCGGGTGATCTGCAACGGACGATGCGCAGGCGAGAGCAGCTCAAGCACCAACGGCACCCGCCCTTCCGCAATAGACGGCGTGGTTGCCTCACCAAACATCTCCTGCATCCGAACCGCCAGCGCCGGAGGATTATCCTCATGATAACGAATGGCAATCCGGCTCCCGGTGGGCACAGTGTAATGCCCAGGAAGCTCACTATCCAGACGTTGACGTAATGACCAGTCCAGTAAATTCTGTAACGCGGTCTTAACATCAAGCGCCTTAAGGGCGCGCAGAGAGTGCACGCCGCTCATTTGCGGCAGCAGCCACTGCTCAAGCGTCGCGAGCAGCGTCTCATCATCCACCGCGGGCCAGCCGTATTCCGGTAGCCACTTCGCGGCGCAGTGCAGACGAATGCGATACTGTTCAGCTTCCGGCGTCCAGTTCAGGACGTTAAGGCCCTTTTCCCGAATGCCGTTCAGCATTGCCTGGTGTAACTCTTCTTCCGACGGCTTCGCCAGCGGTTTCGTCCCGAGGATCAGTTTGCCAATCTGACTACGCCGAAACGCCTTTAGCGTCCCCTGAGCGTCATCCCATTCCACGATGTCCGATTGCTGGAGCAACTGCGGGCAGGTACGCGTCAGGGCATCTATGTCCACGGCAATCGCCTGTAAAATACGGGCATCAGGAGACTGGCTGCCCTGAAGCAGGAGCGGCGCGATCAGCCATTCATGTCGCGTCAGGGCATCATCGCTGTCCAGCATCGCCCCCATGCCGTTTGCCAGCTGGTAGCGTCCATCCAGCCCGCGGCGGCGCGCAATCCTGTCCGGGAAGGCCAGCGCCAGAAGGGAGGCAATCTTATCGCCGTCAGGTGAACCGCCCCGGCAGTTCAGGCGTTTGCACAGCTGCTGCGCCCGCTGCTGCCAGTTTCCCTGATTGCGCGAAAACGCCTGCCCCAGATCGCTGCTGCCTCCGCGCGGCGGCTCCTCAAGAATAGCCGCCAGTTTCGCCGCTGTGGCAATTTCATCTTCGCCCTGAGCGGCCACCAGCATCGCCGCCAGACGCGGATCGTTGCCCAGCGCCGCCATTTTCTGACCGCGCGCCGTCAGACGTTCACCTTCCAGCGCGCCAAGCTGGGTGAGCAGGCTGCGCGCGGCGGCGAGATTCACGACAGGCGGTGGATTAAGCCAGGTGAGCTGTTCAGGATCCGGGCAGCCCCAAAGCAGGAGATCCATCACCAGCCCGGAGAGATCGCTTTGTAAAATCTCCGGCGTGCTTTGCTGTGCCGCCCGTTCAGCCTGCTCCGCGCTGGTCAAATGCAGGCAAATACCCGGCTCTAGACGCCCCGCACGGCCCGCGCGCTGCACCATTGACGCCTGACTGATGCGTTGTGTCAGCAGTTTAGTCAGCCCGGTGCGCGGATCAAAGCTCGCCACCCTCTCCTGCGCGCTATCCACCACCAGGCGAATGCCTTCGATGGTTAAACTGGTTTCGGCAATGTTGGTTGCCAGCACGACTTTACGCTGCCCCGCCGGGGCGGGAAGGATGGCTTTACGCTGCTCGGTCAACGACAGGGCGCCATAGAGCGGGCAAAGCAGTACGTCACTGCCCACCCTGGAGGCCAGCCGCTCCTGCACGCGCTGAATCTCCCCCACGCCGGGCAAAAACAGCAGCAGCGAGCCAGGCGACTGGCGAAGCAGGTCAGCAGTGGCAATAGCTACCGCTTCGTCAAAGCGCTGATGGGCAGGAAGCGGCTGATAGCGACGCTCAACAGGAAATGCCCGTCCTTCTGAGCTGATGACCGGCGCATCGGGTAATGCCTGTCGTAGCCGCTCGTTATCCAGCGTCGCCGACATAATCAGCAGCCGCAGATCGTCGCGCAGCCCCTGCTGAACGTCGAGCAACAGCGCGAGGGCCAGATCGGCCTGCAGGCTGCGCTCGTGGAATTCATCCAGGATCACCAGCCCGACGCCGTTCAACTCCGGGTCGTTTTGCAGCATGCGGGTAAGAATGCCCTCGGTGACCACCTCAAGCCGCGTGGACGGGCCGACGCAGGTTTCGGCGCGCATCCGGTAGCCTACCGTTTCACCCGGTTTTTCATTCAGCAGTTCCGCCAGGCGCTGCGCCACGTTGCGCGCGGCCAGCCTGCGCGGCTCCAGCAGGATAATTTTCCCGGCAATCTTCCCCTCTTTAAGGATCTGCAGCGGCAGCCAGGTAGATTTACCCGCCCCCGTAGGCGCGTTAAGCAAAACCTGCGGGGCATGTTGTAAGGCAGCGAGAAGCTCAGGAAGAACGACGGCGACCGGCAATGAGGACACTAACAGCTCCAGAGGGTTAACATTAGTCGGCGTACATTGTAGCATCGGCGCATATCATTACCGAGTCCCCCGTATGTCTGATTCGAAACGGCTGTTTTTTGCCATTGAATTGCCCACCACCCTACAGCGGCAAATCGTTCGCTGGCGCGCGGAACATTTTCCACCGGAAGCGGGCCGACCCGTTGCGGCGGCAAACCTGCACCTGACGCTGGCCTTTTTGGGTGACGTGAGCGCCGAAAAACAGCGGGCATTAGCCGCCATGGCCGGGCGTATTGCCCAGCCGGCGTTTACGCTGCACCTTGACGATGCGGGTCAGTGGCTGCGTTCGCGCGTGGTCTGGCTGGGTACGCGCCAGCCGCCGCGCGGGTTGTTACAGCTCGCCAATATGTTGCGCGCGCAGGCAGCGCGCAGTGGCTGTTACCAGAGCCCGCAGCCGTTTCATCCGCACGTCACGCTCCTGCGCGATGCCGGGCAGGCCGTTGCCATTCCGCCGCCGGGTTTTCACTGGGCTTTTCCGGTTAATGAATTCGCGCTTTATGAATCCGTCTTTGCACGGGGACGCACCCGCTACAGGCCGCTACAGCGCTGGACGTTGGGCGACACCACAAGGAATTCCGATGAAGTTTAGTCCTGCACTCCAGTCCGCCACGCTGATCCAACGCTACAAACGCTTCCTCGCCGACGTAGTGACGCCGGAAGGCGAAGAGCTCACCCTGCACTGCCCCAACACCGGCGCCATGACCGGTTGCGCCGCGCCGGGTGACACGGTCTGGTATTCCACTTCAGAAAATACTAAACGCAAATATCCCCATACCTGGGAAATAACCGAAACGCAAAACGGGGCGTTTATTTGTGTTAATACTCTGCGTGCAAATCAGCTGGTTAAGGAAGCGCTGACGAATGGCGCCATTCCCGAACTGGTGGGTTACGGTACGCATAAAACAGAAGTGAAATACGGCGATGAAGGCAGCAGAATTGACTTCATGTTACAGGCGGAAGGCCGTCCTGAGTGCTATATTGAAGTAAAATCAGTGACGTTAGCGGAACAGGAAAACGGCTTCTTTCCGGATGCGGTAACGCTACGCGGGCAGAAGCATCTGCGAGAGCTAATGAGTGTTGCGGCGGCGGGCAAACGCGCCGTATTGCTGTTTGCGGTGTTGCATACAGCGATTGAACGGTTTTCCCCTGCCCGCCATATCGATCCTAAATACGCACAACTGTTGAATGAGGCACAAAAGCAGGGGGTAGAGGTTTTAGCTTATAAAGCGGAACTTTCTGCCGATAATATGACTCTGAGATCGTCTCTTCCCATTGTCTTATAAGGGATTAGACGATTGATGAATAAGTGTTCTGGCCGCGTGCGCAAATACGCTTTTCCTCACAGGCTTGTCAAGTGTTACGTTTAGATAATTGCCATACGGAAAAGCATCTGCTATTTATAGCGACCTGATTTTTCCCCCAACACGGGGATCGATAGTGCGTGTTAAGGAGAAGCAACATGCAAGAAGGGCAAAACCGTAAAACATCGTCCCTGAGTATTCTCGCCATCGCTGGGGTGGAGCCGTATCAAGAGAAGCCGGGCGAAGAGTATATGAACGAAGCCCAGCTGTCGCACTTCAAGCGTATTCTTGAAGCATGGCGTAATCAACTCAGGGATGAAGTGGATCGCACCGTTTCGCATATGCAGGATGAAGCTGCTAACTTCCCGGATCCGGTAGACCGTGCCGCTCAGGAAGAAGAGTTCAGCCTCGAACTGCGTAACCGTGACCGCGAACGCAAGCTGATCAAAAAGATCGAGAAAACGCTGAAAAAAGTCGAAGACGAAGATTTTGGCTACTGCGAATCCTGCGGTGTTGAAATCGGTATTCGTCGCCTGGAAGCGCGTCCAACCGCCGATCTGTGCATCGACTGTAAAACGCTGGCCGAAATCCGCGAAAAACAGATGGCCGGCTAACGCCAGCGCTGTTTATACACTTCAAAGGCGGGAGTCTCTCCCGCCTTGTTACTGTTGATATGTCTGAATCACACTATATCGGGCGCTTTGCGCCATCTCCTTCCGGTGAATTACACTTCGGCTCATTAATTGCCGCGCTTGGCAGCTACCTGCAGGCTCGCGCCAGTCAGGGTAAATGGCTCGTCCGCATCGAAGATATTGACCCTCCGCGTGAAGTTCCCGGTGCTGCAGACACCATTCTGCGTCAGCTGGAACATTACGGTCTTCACTGGGACGGCGACGTTCTGTGGCAGTCACAACGTCATGAGGCTTATCGGGAACGTCTGGCCTGGCTCAGCGCTCAGGGGCTCTCCTATAACTGCACCTGCACCCGCGCGCGTATCCAGAGCGTGGGAGGTGTGTATGACGGCCACTGCCGCACGCTGAATCTTCCCCCGGAAAATGCCGCCGTACGCTTGCTACAGCGCGCGCCCGTCACCCGCTTCCACGATCGGCTCTCCGGTGAGATTAGGGCGGATGAACGTCTGGCATGTGAAGATTTTATTATTCACCGTCGTGATGGTCTGTTTGCGTATAACCTGGCGGTGGTCGTCGACGATCATTTCCAGGGCGTGACGGAAATTGTGCGCGGGGCGGACCTGGTCGAACCGACCGTACGGCAAATCTCGCTTTATCATCAGTTTGGCTGGACGGTGCCGGATTACATTCATCTGCCGCTGGCGGTCAATGCGCAGGGCATTAAGCTCTCCAAGCAAAACCACGCCCCGGCCCTGCCAGACGGCGATCCGCGTCCTGTTTTGATCGACGCGCTGCGATTTCTCAACCAGAATGTAACCAACGAATGGCAGGTTCTGCGCATTGACGAATTGCTGAAAATAGCCATTGCCAACTGGACGCTCGCGGCAGTGCCAAAAATCCAGCATTCTCAAATGCGTTGCGCTGAGCTATGATTAGCCGCTTTTTTCATAACAAAACACACTACGAGGTGTACCATTTTTACCCGAGTCGCTAATTTTTGCCGTAAAGTGCTAAGCCGCGAAGAGAGCATGGCGAACGACGCTATTGCACAGCCACACATGTCGGTTATTCCGCGTGAGCAGCACAATATTTCCCGCAAAGATATCAGTGAAAATGCCCTCAAGGTACTCTATCGTCTGAATAAAGCGGGCTACGAGGCCTATCTCGTTGGCGGTGGGGTGCGTGATTTATTGCTGGGCAAAAAACCGAAAGATTTCGACGTGACGACCAGCGCCACGCCCGAGCAGGTGCGTAAATTATTCCGCAACTGCCGTCTCGTTGGCCGCCGTTTCCGTCTGGCTCACGTGATGTTTGGGCCGGAAATCATTGAAGTGGCGACCTTCCGCGGCCACCACGAAGCGGGTGCATCCGACCGCACCACGTCACAGCGCGGCCAGAACGGTATGCTGCTGCGCGACAATATCTTCGGCTCTATCGAAGAAGATGCCCAGCGTCGCGACTTCACCATCAACAGCCTTTATTACAGCGTGGCGGATTTCACCGTGCGTGATTACGTCGGCGGCATGCAGGACCTGAAAGAGGGTCTGATCCGCCTGATCGGCACGCCGGAAACGCGCTATCGCGAAGATCCGGTGCGCATGCTGCGCGCCGTGCGTTTTGCCGCCAAGCTGAACATGCGCATCAGCCCGGAAACCGCAGAGCCGATCCCGCGTCTGGCGACGCTGATTAACGACGTGCCGCCTGCCCGCCTGTTTGAAGAGGCGCTGAAGCTGCTGCAGGCCGGCTACGGGTTCGAAACCTACAATCTGCTGCGCGAATACAACCTGTTCCAGCCACTGTTCCCGACCATTACCCGTTACTTCACCGAAAACGGCGACAGCCCAATGGAGCGGATGATTGCGCAGGTGCTGAAAAATACTGACACCCGCATCCATAACGATATGCGCGTGAACCCGGCATTCCTGTTTGCGGCAATGTTCTGGTACCCGCTGCTGGAAACGGCTCAAAGAATCACCCAGGAGAGCGGCCTCGCCTATTACGATGCCTTCGCGCTGGCCGCGAACGATGTATTGGACGAAGGGTGCCGCACGCTGGCTATCCCAAAACGCATTACCACGCTGGTGCGCGACATCTGGCAGCTTCAGCTGCGCATGTCCCGCCGTCAGGGCAAACGTGCCTGGAAGCTGATGGAGCATCCAAAGTTCCGCGCCGCCTTCGACCTGCTGTCGCTGCGTGCGGAAACTGAACGCAATCAGGAGCTGCAGCGCCTGGCGCAGTGGTGGGCCGAATTCCAGGTTTCCGCCCCGCCGGAGCAGAAAGATATGCTGACCGGGCTGGATGAAGAACCTGCCCCGCGTCGCCGTCATCGTCGTCCGCGCAAACGCGCACCGCGTCGTGAAGGGACAGCATGACCCTTGCGTATATCGCCATCGGCAGCAATTTAGCCTCTCCGCTGGAGCAGGTGAATGCTGCCGTACAGGCGCTGGGTGAGATCCCGCAAAGCCGTATCGTGGCGGTCTCCTCCTTTTACCGCACGCCGCCGCTAGGCCCGCAGGATCAGCCTGATTATCTGAACGCCGCCGTGGTGCTGGAAACATCCCTCGATGCCGAAACGCTGCTGGACAACACTCAGCGCATCGAACTGCAGCAGGGGCGCGTACGCAAAGCCGAACGCTGGGGGCCGCGCACGCTTGATCTCGATATTATGCTGTTCGGCCATGAGGTGATTAACACTGAACGCCTCACCGTACCGCATTACGACATGAAAAATCGTGGCTTTATGCTCTGGCCGCTCTTTGAAGTGGCGCCCGATCTCACCTTCCCGGAAGGCATCCCGCTCAAGGCCGTTCTGGACAACCTGAACGCGGAAAGACCCGCTCGCTGGTGATCCTCTTCCCTCACCGGTTGACCACAGAATAATTGTGGTTAATCGGTTGCCTAAAATCATTGTTCCCTCGAATGTTACTGTTAGAATGCGCAAAGATTCGCTTTTGGGCTATCAGGAAACAATATGAAACCAACCACCATCTCCTTACTGCAGAAATGCAAACAGGAAAAAAAACGCTTCGCCACCATCACCGCGTATGACTACAGCTTCGCCAAACTGTTTGCCGAAGAGGGTATCAACGTCATGCTGGTCGGAGATTCGTTAGGGATGACGGTACAAGGACATGATTCCACCCTGCCGGTCACGGTCGAAGATATTGCATATCACACCCGTGCGGTACGCCGCGGTGCGCCAGGCTGCCTTCTGCTTTCCGACCTGCCGTTTATGGCCTATGCCACGCCAGAGCAGGCATTTGAAAACGCGGCGGCAGTGATGCGCGCTGGCGCTAACATGGTCAAAATTGAAGGCGGCGCCTGGCTGGTGGAGACGGTGAAAATGCTCACCGAACGCGCCGTGCCGGTGTGTGGTCATTTGGGCCTGACCCCGCAGTCCGTCAACATCTTTGGCGGGTATAAGGTGCAGGGCCGCGGCGACGCAGCGCAGACGCTGTTTGAGGATGCCCTGGCGCTGGAAGCCGCAGGCGCCCAGCTGCTGGTGCTGGAGTGCGTGCCGGTTGAGCTGGCGAAACGCATCACCGACGCACTCTCCATTCCGGTGATTGGTATTGGTGCAGGCAACGTGACCGACGGTCAGATTCTGGTGATGCACGACGCCTTTGGTATTACTGGCGGGCATATCCCGAAGTTTGCCAAAAATTTCCTCACTGAAGCGGGCGACATGCGCGCTGCGGTCAGGCAGTATATTGCCGACGTTGAATCCGGTGTTTACCCGGGTGAAGAACACAGTTTCCATTAAGGAGTCTCGTTGTGCTAATCATTGAAACCCTGCCGCTGCTTCGCCAGCATATCCGCCGCGCGCGTCAGGAAGGTAAACGTATCGCACTGGTCCCGACCATGGGCAATCTGCATGACGGCCACATGAAGCTCGTCGACGAAGCCCGTGCGCGAGCAGATATCGTGGTGGTCAGTATCTTCGTGAACCCCATGCAGTTTGACCGCGCCGACGATCTGGCACGCTATCCGCGCACCCTGCAGGAAGATTGCGAGAAGCTCAAAAAACGCCACGCGGATATCGTCTTCTCACCTGCACCGGCGGACGTTTACCCGCAGGGTACCGAAGAGGCGACCTACGTTGACGTCCCGGGCATTTCCACCATGCTGGAAGGAGCAAGCCGTCCGGGCCACTTCCGCGGCGTCTCCACCATCGTCAGCAAGCTATTTAACCTGGTGCAGCCGGACGTTGCCTGCTTCGGTGAGAAAGATTTCCAGCAGCTGGCGCTGATCCGCAAGATGGTTGCTGACATGGGTTACGATATTGAGATCGTCGGCGTACCGATTGTGCGTGCGAAAGACGGTCTGGCGCTCAGCTCGCGGAATGGTTACCTGACCGCCGAACAGCGTAAAATCGCGCCGGGCCTGAGCAAGGTTATGAACACCATGGCAGAGCAGATGCTGGCAAAAGAGTTAACAGCAGAAGAGATTATTGCCCTTGCCGAGCAGGCGCTTAACGATAAGTGCCTTCGTGCTGACGACGTACAAATTCGTGATGCTGATACGCTGCTGGAATTAACTCAGAACAGCAAGCGCGCAGTCATCCTGGTGGCGGCATGGCTCGGCCAGGCACGCCTGATTGACAATAAAGTGGTTGAGCTGGCGTAGTTCTTCGCCCTTGATAATTAAAGGTAAACGTAATGATTCGCAAAATGCTGCAAGGTAAGCTTCACCGTGTGAAAGTCACGCAGGCCGACCTGCACTATGAAGGCTCCTGCGCCATTGACCAGGATTTTCTCGACGCGGCGGGTATCCTTGAAAACGAAGCGATTGATATCTGGAACGTGAACAACGGTAAACGCTTCTCTACTTATGCGATTGCCGCCGAGCGCGGTTCTAAAATCATCTCCGTTAACGGCGCTGCGGCGCACTGTGCGGACGTGGGCGACATTGTGATCATCGCCAGCTTCGTGATGATGTCTGACGAAGAAGCCCGCCGCTGGCAGCCTAAAGTGGCCTACTTCGAAGGCGACAATGAAATGAAGCGCACCGCAAAGGCGATTCCGGTTCAGGTTGCCTGATTCCAACAAGGAGCGGAACCCTCTGGATCCGCTCCTTAACAGGAAAAAACACATCATTGTGAATTATGTAAATAGCATCTCTTTACTCATTTCTCTTATTTTCACCTCTCTTTTCGCGTCTCCTTTCTTAAATAAACATTCCCCTCAGTTATATACGAAGGGAAAATGATCAATGCCATTAATAATCCAAGCCTGCCAATAGCATATCAACGCAATAAAAAATAACTCCCAGTGTTTTTTTTGAGATCATTTTCAAGATCTTTTTCAATGACTTATCAATCTTTAATTTTTTCTAATTATAACTTTTAGTAATTCTAAATACCCAACGTATACAGAGATCCCTATCATCATTTTGCTTGTATTAAATCATTACAATGTTTTTTAAATGGAATTTCAATTATGTTAAAAAAAACGTTATTAGCTTCAGCTGTAGCTTTGTTTGCAGTAGGTTCTTTTTCAGCAATCGCAGATACGGATCTTGGTTTAATCACCTTTGATGGTGCGGTAACAGACACAACATGTAATATTTCCACCTCTAATGGTGAATCACAAAGCAATATTACTATTACCTTACCCGTCGTTAAAAAATCTGAAGTTGAATCCACAACTATTGATACTGGCGTCGGTTCCAAAAACTTTGAACTGCTGCTCACCAATTGCCCTGAGACATTAAAGAATGCCTCTGCAAGCTTCATGTCAAAAAATATGGGCGCTATTGCGAACGGTACTATTGAACCCGATGCTAACGTACAAGGCTCTGCAACCAACGTTGCACTTGCCCTGTTTAACAATGCCCCAACCGTTTCATCTCGTATTATGGTAGGCCAGCCTGACAATAATACGCAGAAAACAGACCTGAAAGCCGGCTCCGGTAAACTGTTCTACCGTGTTGCTTATGTCCCTGGCTCCAACTGGGTGAAAGATACTAGCCCTGTACAGTCAGGTAAAGTCAGCGCCAACGCTTACTTCACCATGAGCTACGAATAATTTTATTCGTCCTGTTAATGTGCCCAGCCGGGCACATTTTTTCGTATTATTTGAGAGTAGACATGTACTTACTGAATATTAAGAGCGGATTAAAAGCCCTGCTGCTGGCCTCGGTGAGCGTTTTTGCTCTTAACGCCAGTGCAGATATTGTGATTTCCGGCACCCGTGTCATTTATCCAGAATCAGCAAAAGACGTAACGGTGACTATGGATAACCGTGGCACCAGACCTTTACTGGTACAAACCTGGCTCGATGACGGAAGAGATACCACTAATCCTCAAGAGCTGAAACTTCCCTTTATTGTCACGCCTCCTGTATCGCGTGTAGAACCGCAAAAAGGGCAAACGGTCAGAATCACCTGGCTTGGTCAGTCATTGCCAAAAGATAAAGAATCCCTGTTCTGGTTTAACGTTCTGGAAGTTCCGCCAAAGGCAAAGGAAAGCGATACGCAAAGCATGCTTCAGCTGGCATTCCGTACCCGCATAAAACTCTTTTTCCGGCCTACAGGTTTGAAAGGAGAACCGACAGATGCGGCTAAAAATCTTAAATGGACTGAAACCCGTCAAGGTCAAAATATCGTTTTAAGTGCGAAGAATGATTCACCGTATTATGTATCACTGGCGGGGGCAACGCTTATTGCTGGTGCTAAAAGCTACGATATTGAAACGCATTATATTGAACCATTCTCAAGCCAGACTATGAACGTAAAGAATCATAACACCCTGGGGTATAACAAAATCACCTGGCAAGCCATCAATGATTTCGGTGGAATTGATAAATATGAATCCATACAGAATTGATTATTTATCCGCCTCGTATCATTCGGAATAACTATAATTAGCTTAACTCTGGGACAGAGTACATCATGCGGTTTAAACGTTCACTACTATGTTTATCGATAAGTGCGGTATTGCCGTTTTGTGCATTTGCTGCTGAAAATAATAAAGAAGAAGACGTGCAGTTTAACGATCAGTTTCTTTATAACACCGGTACATCAATTGATGTCAGCCGTTTTTCAAAAGGCAACCCTGTTCTTGCCGGGACGTATAAGGTGAAGGTGGTTATTAACGGAAAACCTTCCATTACCACGGATCTTGTGTTTAAGGAGAATGGTACACCGCGCGCCACGCCCTGCATCACGCGTAAACTGCTCACCCAGACAAATGTAGCAACCGAGCAACTTAAACCAGCAGGGGATGATTCCGAAGATACGTGCATCTCTGTGTCAGACGCCTATCCCGGCTCACGTGTGGCTTACGATCCTTCCACGCAGGAGTTGGACCTTTCTATTCCCCAGGCTTTCGTCATTCAGCGCCCGGCGGGATTTGTCGATCCTTCACTTTGGGAAGACGGGATCCCGGCGGCGATGCTCTCCTGGGATCTTAACGGCTGGCATGCGGACACGTCTGATTACAGCACCGATACGGCCTACGCAGGGTTGCGCTATGGAGCAAACCTGGGCCCGTGGCGGCTCCGGGCACGAGGTAATCTGAACTGGGATCGGGATTCCGGTACCCATTACGCCAGCCAGGACATTTATCTCCAGCGTGATATCACGCCGCTGAAAGCACAGTTTATCGCGGGAGACTCCTACACCCGTGGAGATGCTTTCGATTCCATTAGTCTGCGCGGGGCGCGTTTATATAACGATGATCGTATGCTTCCTAATGGCATATCGACTTATGCGCCGGTGATTCGGGGTGTGGCAAACAGCAACGCCAAAGTCACGATCGCCCAGAGCGGAAACACGATTTACGAAACCTCCGTCCCGCCGGGGCCCTTTGAAATCTCAGATCTCAGTACGACGGGTTATGGCAGCGATCTTATCGTCACTGTAGAAGAAGCGGATGGCAGCAAACGTTCCTTCTCGGTCGCGTATTCCTCGGTCGCGCAAATGCTGCGCCCGGGCTACTCCCGATGGGATGTCGGCGTGGGTGAACTGCGTGACGATAACTTACGTGACAAGCCAAAGGTAGGTTACGCCACGGGCTATTATGGATTAACCAATACCTTCACAGGTTATGCGGGTCTGGAGTACACCGATAGCGATTTTTACGCCGCATTGGTGGGTTTGGCGATGAACACCCGCATTGGCGCATTCGCCTTTGATGTCACGCATTCTGATGCCCGGATCGACGGCTTACGGCATCTTAAGGGTGAGAGTTATCGTATCTCCTACAGCAAACTCATGGAAGCCACGAATACCTCTTTCAACGTAGCAGCATACCGGTTTTCGACATCTGACTATCTCAGCCTGAGCGATGCAGCTTCCTTGACCAACGAGATCAAATACCGTGACAGGGAGCTTAACCCTGACCGTGATAACAGCGATGTGTACCAGACTTTCCAGCGCATGAAGAACCAGATCCAGGTGAACATCAGCCAGCCGTTGGCCTTTAACGGCCTTGATTTGGGATCGCTGTATGTCAACTCCACCTGGCAGGACTACTGGAATGAAAGCAGCTCATCAGCGCAGTACTCGGTTGGCCACAGTCAATCGTTAAGCTGGGGAAGTTACAGCCTCTCCGTACAGCGCACCTACAACGAGTTCGGGGAAAAAGATGATAGTGTCTATCTGAGCCTCACAATTCCTTTCGACACGCTGATGGGTAACGGCAAGCGTGCAGGCGGGTTCTCATCCCTCACCACGGGCATCGGCAGCGATCTAAAAGGCGGTGGAAGTTTTAACGCCAGCGCCAACGGCAACACCGAAGATAACCGGTTCAGTTACAGCATCACCGAAAGCACCACGCGTAACGACGATACATTAAATCAGCTAAGCGGTTACGGGAGTTATAACGGCCCGCATGGACCGGTGAGTCTTTCCGTCTCCGCATCCGATGACGATAGCCGACAATATTCCGCCAGCTATAGCGGCGGGATGATCCTGCACTCTGGTGGCATAACACTCGCCCCTGGCAGCATTAGCGAAAGCGATACGCTTGCGCTGATTAAAGCTGAGGGAGCAGAAGGTGCCCGAGTCTCCATCGGTAACGGTGAAATTGGCTCTTCAGGCTATGCCCTTATGCCCTATCTGTCTGCCTACCGTGAAAACAACGTCGGTCTTGATATCAGCGATATGCGCTCTGACGTTGAAGTGAAAAATACCCGTTCCACTACTGTCCCTCGTAGCGGTGCCGTTGTGCTGGTTAATTTTGAGACCGATCAAGGGCGTTCAGTGTTAATGGAACTGACGCGTGACGACGGTGGGTTTATTCCGCTTGGTGCCGATGTTCAAACTGAGCAAGGCGTATCCGTAGGTAGCGTAGGCCAGGCCGGGCAAGCCTGGATTCGCGGAATTGAAGATAAAGGGTTGTTAAAAATCGTCTGGGGAAGTGAGTCCGGCACATCCTGTACTGTCTCCTATCAGATTCCGCCCAATGCGAAAAAGATTGGACCAACAACGCTGCTGACAGGCCAGACCTGCCGCATCACAGTATTATAAAAGGAGTTAGAGCATGCTTTTTAAACCTGGGAAAAAAACAGGATTATGGGTATTAAGTTCGAGTCTGATGGCGCTGTCGCTCGGAACATACGCCGATAATCTCGATATTACCTTTACCGCTAATATCCGTGACACCACCTGCGATATGAAAATTGAAGGTGGCAGCGGTGATGGCTCCAGCAACGTTATTCCCATTGGCACCGACGGCAAGGTACGCCTGGATTACATCATCCTCAAAAATGCCAAAGCAACAACAAATTTTAAACTCAAAATGGTCTCATGCCCTTCGAGTCTGACAAAGCTGAACACGACCATTAGCGGTAGTGCCAGCCCACTGAATACGGCAATTAAAAATTCACTCTCCGGTGAGGGCAGCGCAGAAAATATTGGCGTGGCGATTTCCCGCACCGCCACTCCGGATGCCCCTTTTGTCATTAATTCATCCACTGATACTCAGCGCCTCGTCTGGTCGAGCGGAGAAATAAGTGCTGGCGAAGTTCAACTCCTGGCGACGCTGGTGGAAACTGCAAGCGGGCAAGGCATGACTGGCAACTTTAGCGGTATCGCTACGTTTAATTTCACCTATGAATAACTGGCGCAATACGGAGCGTTAATATGAAAAAGAAAATGACATCACTGGTGTTTGCGATGACTGCCATCCTGCCTTCCGTTTGTTTGAGCGCCATTACGGGTACGACGAGCGTTCAGGCCACCTTTACGTCCACCATTGAAGCCGGAACCTGTAATGCCGAGATTCAGGATGCGAGCGGGGCTCCTATTAGCATTTTGCCGTTTGGCGATGTATTTAAGTCCGATCTGGTGAGCCAGAACCGAACAGGGGCATTCAAAATCGCGTTCACTAACTGTGCCGGGGTCAAAAATGCCTCCGTTCAAGCCACGCCGGGTGCTGGCGGGTCCTGTACTGGCAATGCCAAAAATGGGAACTCATATGAAGCCGGGCATAACGTTGGTTTTGAAATCTGGAAAGGTTCTGTCGACTCAGGTTCCCTGCTGAACTGCGCCACGGCCCCAACTTCTATCGTCAACCTGTCTAACGGGGCGGGAAAATTTGAAATGGATGCGCGCATCGTTATTGCTAAAGATAAAACCATTTCTGACGTGACCACTGGTTCGGTCAGCGCCCCTGTGACTTTTATCGTGACCTATCAATAATGTTTATTAAGACTGATAGCTTAAACAGGATGTTCCACTCCCGCTTAAACTTTAGAAGTGCGATGTTATGGCTCGCCTGCTGTCTGGGGTTTCCCGCAGCAGGTTTTGCCTCGAGCCTGGAGATGGATATGACGGCAAACATCATCAACAATACGTGTCAGGTAAGTATTCCGAATGATGGCAAAGTTATTTTACCGATCGTTGGCAAAGGTTGGTTTTATAACTCCGACGGCAGCCCACGGCTACAACCCGGTGACGCAGCTGGGGGAACTCGCTTCGAAATTCAGCTGAAAAGCTGTGCGGAAAGTGAATCTGGACTGGCAAAAACCCTGCATTTTGAGTTTAAACCTCAAAGTGGGATAGTTATCGGAAGCTCTCAACAGGTGTTCGCCAATGAAATTCCCGCCTCTGGGGGAGGAGCAGAGAACGTCGGCGTTGTGATTTTCTCAGAAAAAGACAATACCAATGTGGTCAATGCGTCAGGAACGTCAGATGTTATTTTTGATGTATCTAACCAAACCGAAAGCCAGTATTTAACAAATTATAATTTCTATGCCCGTTATCAAGACACAGGGATTGTCAGCGCGGGGAAAGTTACCACAAGCGTGCTGGTCAGCGTTACTTACAATTAAAATATACCAAGCATCGGATATAAGGAATTTTTGAATGTGTTATATAGCAGGAGCCGGAACAAGTCATTTCTTCATAAAAGGTGCAGGCCTTGCTTTGTCAATTCTTGCAATAAGTTTTTCTGCATCGGCCGATTTGTATGAATGCAAATTTAATGGTTACAGTGTTCAGCCTATTTCGGATGTCAAAGGTGCAAAGCCCAAGATCGTTCCCCTGGAGAGCGTCAGCGCGCCAACAAAAATAAGCGGCCTTATTGATTTGCAGGTGACTCCGGGCCTCTACTCCTGGTGCTCAATGGGTAGAGATGGCGAGCGCGTCTATCAGAAAACGGACAGTACACTGGTCGTCGGTGGCGTGGACGGAAAAGCACTCTTTAAAACTAACGTAACGGGGATCGCCTATACGCTGGCCATGTACCCGACCAACAACGCTTTTAATGCCTTTTTCCCTTCGACTACAGGAAGTTATGTAGAAACGGCCAATCAGGGGGATAATTCAGATCTGGTTAAAGCAGTATGGTGGTATGCCCGTATGGAATTTTATCAATTACCCTCATATGCTGGCGTGCCCGCAAGCGTCACACAGATTGGTCCAGTGGCCGGGAATATTGGCAATATTGTCGTAGGTAACCCCTGGAGCTCAGATGAAAGTGACCATCCACGTCCGTTAATCACGATACCCGATATGGCCTTCAATGTTCCTGTTGAAAAACCAACCTGCACTCTTACGGCTCCTAAAAGCGTAGATCTGGGGGAGTATGATGTTTCCGATGTCGAGAACGATAACACGCAAAAAGTCTCTGCTACCGTGTCAGGGAATTGCACCAACACACGCAAAATTACGATGAAGTTGACCACCAGCAAGACAACCGGGACTGATGGCTCTTTACTCGCGAACACCGCATCGTCGAATGCGGCAAAAGGCGTGGGCGTGTTGCTGAAGTGGCCGGACAACAGCCTGGCGGTGCCTAATTCAACTAACAACTATGCGACAAAAGGGAACACTATCATCCCGTCATTTAGCGAGTCTCTCACGGCTCAGTTGGTTAAATCTGGTACAGAAAAAGTCACTTCAGGAACGTTCAGCGCCATCGGCACGTTGCAGATCACCTACGAATAGCTTATCCCTGCGGCTGATTGCTGATCAGCCGCGACATCGTCTCCAGCGAATCCGTTCTTAAAATATAGAGTCGTTTGAGTAAGAACGGATTATCCCCCGGCTTCACCTTCCCCTTCACCGTGGTCACGGCCAGATGGAAACCGGCATCATTCGCCGCCTTGATCGCCTTATTGTCATAGCCGCCAAAGGGATAAGAAAGGTAGAGCACACGCGGGTTGAACTGTGACAGCGCGCGACGAGAACGCTCAAAATCAAACAGGATCACGTGATAGCTGCGGCTCAGTAAGATCGGGTGTTTATACCCGTCCACGCGGTGCAGGAAGTGAGTGTGCGACTGAATGTCGAACACATCCTGAATGCCTTTGATTTCTTGAACGCTCATAAACTGCAGCGATTTCGGATCCCACTTCTGCGGATGGCCTTTAATACGTGACGAAATGATAAACGCCGTCGCGTTGAAGCCATACTCTTTCAGCACAGGATACGCGTAGCGGCTCACCGACTTCAGGCCGTCGTCAAAGGTAATCACCACCGCCTTCGCGGGCAGGTTCATCTTGTTGCGCACGTAGCCTTCCAGCTGATACATCGTCAGCGTGGTGTACCCCTGGTCGCGAAGCCAGGTCATCTGGTTGCTGAACGCGCGCACGCTGGTGGTGGTGGAGGTATGACGAAAACGGGTGTTCTCCTCATCGCGCAGGATATGGTGATAGGTCAGAACCGGAATGCCGTTATCTTCCTGCGCGTCCAGGCTGCTTATCCACGCCAGGCGGTTGCCGATGCGGATCTGATACCAGGTCTGGTTCAGGCGGTCTTTGAGTTTATTCAGAATGGGATAGCGCAGGTTGGCGCTCAGGGTGCCAAAGGGCGCGCTTCCGCTATTGGGCGCGTTATAGACGGGCGTATCTTTCCAGGTGATGAGGTTCTGGTTACTGAGCGGCTTGTTCAGGTCGCCCAGGCTGTCCTCAACGCGTTGCTTACCCTGCACTTTCTCAAGGTGGTCTTTATCAATAAAGCCGGTACCGAACCCGAAGCGAAATTCGTAATAATCCGCCGCCGCGGGAAAGACCGCGATGATCTGCCCTGCGCGAATATTGCCCACATTAACCACGGAGTTACCTACCTGAGCCCAGATGGCAGCATCCTCAGTGGTTTGCATATATTGAGCAGGAAGCCCTTGCTGACTTATCAGGCTAGCAGACGCCCCGCCGGAAACCAGCAGCAAAAGGAGAAAGAACACGCGCATGAACATAGGATATAAATCGACACGGGAAATCAGTCGCCATTGTAGCAAAAGCGACATCAATACCAATGTTTAATGCTTATACAGATCGTGAAGCAGAACGAAAGGCGGGTTTTTCTGCTGCTGGTGCCACAGGCTGCTCACCTCCGGCTGGCCCTCCGCCACGATAGCGTGCCGAAACTCTGCGCTGCTCAATGAGGCGCGAAGCGGATAGAGGGCTTCGAGTAAAGGCAGGCTGATACCGGAGATCACTTCACAGTTATCATGCTTGTGGCTCAGCAAAGCGGCCGCGCGGTAAGGCGCCGCGCCGGATTTATCGGTAAGAAAAATGACGCCCTCTCCAGAGTCGGTTTCATGCAGGGCATCGCACATCATGCGGCTGAGCATGTTGGTGCTTAGCCCGCGCCAGTAATTCACCGCCCGGCATTGCGCCAGCGGGCCAAATTTGGCCTCAAGCGTATCCAGCATGTCCTGCGCTCGTTCATCGTGGCAGGTGATCACCCATCCCAGCATAACTCTCTCCTTAGCAGGCAAGTAGTTTAGCGGAGTGAAGGTTTGCTTACGGTGATAACCGTCAAAGAAAGTGCCCGGCAACCAGAGCGTCGCCGGGCAGAGGGTTAACTACGCAGACCGCGCCCGCGCTGTATCAGATACCAGCACAGCAGGTAGAAGGCGATGATGAATACCACCAGCACCGCCACCGTGGTAAACAGCGGAACATCGGTAATGCCGAGGAAGCCAAAGCGGAAGCCGCTGATCATGTAGACGATCGGGTTCAGATGCGACAGCGCCTGCCAGAACGGCGGCAGCAGCGTCAGGGAGTAGAACACCCCGCCGAGATAGGTCAGCGGCGTCAGCACAAAGGTCGGGATCAGGCTGATGTCGTCAAACGTTTTAGCGAACACCGCATTCAACAGACCGGCCAGCGAGAACAGAATTGCCGTCAGCAGCAGAGTCAGCGCCACGAACAGCCACGAGTGCACCTGGAACGGCACGAAGAACAGCGAAATCGCCGTCACCAGGATGCCCACGCACAGCCCGCGCGCCACGCCGCCGCCCACGTAACCGGCTATGATGACGTGCGTTGGCACCGGCGCCACCAGCAACTCTTCAATATTACGCTGGAACTTAGCGCTGAAGAACGACGAGGCCACGTTTGCGTAGGCGTTGGTGATCACCGCCATCATAATCAGGCCCGGCACGATAAACTGCATATAGGTAAAACCGTGCATCTCACCAATGCGGGAACCAATCAGGTTGCCGAAGATGATGAAATAGAGCGTCATGGTGATGACCGGCGGTACCAGGGTTTGCACCCAGATACGCATAAAGCGGTTTATCTCTTTCGCCCAGATACTTTTCAGCGCGACCCAATAAAGATGCGTCATGCCTTGTCTCCTTGTTTATCCTGCACCAGAGAGACAAACAGCTCTTCCAGTCGGTTCGCTTTGTTACGCATGCTTAAAACCTGAATCCCCTGCGCGCTCAGCTGGGAGAACACGCTGTTGATCCCCTGCTCGCGCAGCACTTCCACTTCCAGCGTTGAGGTATCAACCAGGCGATACTGGTACCCTTCAAGCTTCGGTAGCGGGCTTTTTGCCGCCAGATCGAGAATAAACGTTTCGGATTTCAGCTTGGAGAGCAGATCCTTCATCGAGGTGTTCTCCACCAGCTCGCCGTGCTGAATGATGCCGATGTTGCGGCATAGCATCTCTGCTTCTTCAAGGTAGTGGGTGGTCAAAATGATGGTGGTGCCTTTGTCGTTGAGATCCTTGAGGAAACCCCACATAGAACGACGCAGTTCGATATCCACGCCTGCGGTGGGTTCATCAAGGATCAGCAGCTTCGGCTCGTGCATCAGCGCACGGGCAATCATCAGGCGGCGCTTCATCCCGCCGGACAACATCCGTGCACGTTCGTTACGCTTTTCCCACAAATCAAGCTGTTTCAGGTACTTTTCGCTACGCTCAAGCGCCTCTTTACGCTCAACGCCGTAATAACCCGCCTGGTTAACGACAATCTGCTGCACCGTCTCAAACGGGTTGAAGTTGAACTCCTGCGGTACCAGCCCCAGCTGGCGCTTGGCGTTTACCACATCTTTTTGCAGGTCGTAACCAAAGACGCTCACCCGTCCGGACGTTTTATTCACCAGCGAGCTGATGATCCCGATGGTGGTGGATTTCCCCGCCCCGTTCGGCCCCAGAAGCGCGTAAAAATCCCCGGCCTCTACTTTTAGGTCTATCCCGCGTAGCGCCTGAACGCCACCCGGATAGGTTTTTTTAAGCTGCTCAAGCTCCAGTGCAATTGCCATGAATTTAACTTACCTTCAGTTCTTACACACGTTGTGTGGTTTCATTAAAAGTCGGGTTACCCTATAGTAGCGCAACGCAATTACTCGGTTACAGGTCGCTAACCTCCATGAACGACATAGATACACTCATTAGCAACAATGCACTATGGTCAAAAATGCTGGTGGAGGAAGACCCCGGATTTTTTGGAAAACTCGCACAAGCCCAGAACCCGCGCTTTCTCTGGATTGGCTGTTCAGACAGCCGCGTACCTGCCGAGCGCCTGACCGGCCTTGAGCCCGGCGAACTGTTTGTTCACCGCAACGTCGCCAACCTGGTGATTCATACCGATCTCAACTGCCTTTCCGTGGTTCAGTATGCCGTTGACGTCCTGGAAGTCGAGCACATCATTATTTGCGGCCACTACGGCTGCGGCGGCGTGCAGGCGGCGGTTGAAAACCCGGAACTGGGTTTAATTGATAACTGGCTGCTGCACATCCGCGATATCTGGTTCAAACATAGTTCACTGCTCGGCGAAATGCCGCAGGAGCGACGCATGGACACGCTGTGCGAGCTGAACGTGATGGAGCAGGTATATAACCTTGGGCATTCGACCATCATGCAGTCGGCGTGGAAACGCGGGCAGAAGGTATCAATCCACGGCTGGGCGTACGGTATTCACGATGGCCTGCTGCGCAATCTGGAAGTCACCGCCACCAATCGCGAAACGCTGGAGCAGCGTTACCGTTCGGGGATTGCCAACCTCAAGCTTAAGCATGTGAACCATAAATAAAGCCGGGGGTTTTCGCCCTCTCCCCGTGGGAGAGGGTCGGAGTGAGGGCATCAGCCCGCAATTACTCGTCCAGCAATACCACTTTCCCAACATACGGCAGATGACGATAACGCTGCGCGTAATCAATACCGTAACCCACCACGAACTCGTCCGGGATGGAGAAACCGACAAACTCTACCGGCACCTGCACTTCACGACGCTCCGGTTTATCCAGCAGCGTACAAATCGCCAGCGATTTCGGCTCGCGCAGGCTCAGGATCTCGCGCACCTTTGAAAGGGTGTTGCCGGAGTCGATAATGTCCTCAACGATCAACACATCTTTGCCACGAATATCTTCATCCAGATCTTTCAGGATTTTCACATCACGGGTTGTGGACATGCCGCTGCCGTAGCTGGAAGCGGTCATAAAATCGACCTCGTGCGGTACCTGCACTTCACGGCACAGGTCTGCCATGAACATGAAAGAACCGCGCAGCAGACCAACCAGCACCATTTCGCTGCCGCTGTCCTTGTAATGCTCGGTGATTTGACGACCCAGTTCGGCGATACGCGCTTTGATCTCGGCTTCCGGGATCATCACTTCAACAGTATGTTTCATATTACTAACCAAATGATTTTGATGAAAATCTTTCAATGCGGATGAATCTTGCTCCGGCATCGATACGCAAGCCAGCCATTATATCAGTAAATGGATAAGCCTGGCGTATGAGTTATAAAAAGCAAATATTGTGATTCCGATCACACTTGTTAACACCTATAATTAGTTGCTAGCAAATTATTAACAAAAACTGACGAGTACACTTTCTATGGCTGAAACAAACACTAAACAGCCGCGTCTACTGGTGACACTAACAGCGCTATTCGCCGCCTTCTGCGGCCTATACCTGTTAATCGGTGGCGTCTGGCTGGTCGCGATCGGCGGCTCCTGGTACTACCCGATTGCGGGCCTGGTTATGCTTGGCGTAACCGTCCTGCTCTGGCGTAGAAAACAATCCGCACTGTGGCTGTATGCCGCCCTCCTTCTTGCCACCATGCTCTGGGGCGTCTGGGAAGTCGGTTTCGATTTCTGGGCCCTGACGCCGCGCAGCGACATCCTGGTCTTCTTCGGTATCTGGCTGATCCTGCCGTTTGTCTGGCGCCGCCTGATTGTTCCTTCCAGCGGTGCCGTTGCAGCCCTGCTGGTGGCGCTGTTAATCAGCGGCGGCATTCTCACCTGGGCTGGCTTTAACGACCCGCAGGAGATCAACGGTACGCTGAACGCGGAATCCACGCCTGCGGCAGCTATCTCGCAGGTCGCTGACGGTGACTGGCCAGCTTATGGCCGTAACCAGGAAGGTCAACGTTACTCCCCGCTGAAGCAGATCAACGCGGACAACGTTAAGAACCTGAAAGAAGCCTGGGTATTCCGTACCGGCGACCTGAAGATGCCGAACGATCCGGGTGAACTGACCAATGAAGTGACGCCAATTAAAGTCGGCGATATGCTCTACCTGTGTACGGCGCACCAGCGTCTGTTCGCGCTCGACGCGGCCACCGGTAAAGAGAAATGGCACTTTGATCCACAGCTGAACTCCAACCCGTCCTTCCAGCATGTCACCTGCCGCGGCGTTTCTTACCACGAAGCGCGCGCCGATAATGCCAGCCCGGAAGTCATTGCTGACTGTCCTCGCCGCATTATGCTGCCGGTGAACGATGGCCGTCTGTTTGCCATCAACGCTGAGACCGGCAAGCTGTGCGAAACCTTCGCCAACAAAGGCATTCTGAACCTGCAGACCAACATGCCGGACACCACGCCGGGTCTGTATGAGCCAACCTCCCCGCCAATCATCACCGATAAAACCATCGTGATTGCCGGTTCGGTAACGGATAACTTCTCTACGCGTGAAACCTCCGGCGTTATCCGTGGTTTCGACGTGAACACCGGTAAACTGCTGTGGGCTTTCGACCCAGGCGCGAAAGATCCAAACGCGATCCCGTCTGACGAGCACACCTTTACCTTCAACTCGCCGAACTCCTGGGCACCAGCCGCGTATGACGCGAAGCTGGACCTGGTCTACCTGCCGATGGGCGTATCCACGCCGGATATCTGGGGAGGTAACCGCACACCGGAGCAGGAACGTTATGCGAGCGCTATCCTGGCGCTGAACGCAACCACCGGTAAGCTGGCGTGGAGCTACCAGACCGTTCACCACGATCTGTGGGATATGGATATGCCGTCCCAGCCGACGCTGGCGGACATTACCGTTAACGGCAAAACCGTGCCGGTCATTTACGCTCCGGCTAAAACCGGCAACATCTTCGTGCTGGATCGCAGCAACGGTAAGCTGGTTGTGCCTGCCCCGGAAAAACCGGTTCCGCAGGGTGCGGCCAAAGGCGATTACGTCAGCAAAACCCAGCCGTTCTCTGACCTGAGCTTCCGTCCGAAGAAAGACCTCAGCGGTGCAGACATGTGGGGTGCCACCATGTTTGACCAGCTGGTGTGCCGCGTGATGTTCCATCAGCTGCGCTATGAAGGCATCTTCACGCCGCCGTCTGAGCAGGGCACGCTGGTCTTCCCGGGCAACCTGGGAATGTTTGAGTGGGGCGGTATTTCCGTCGACCCTAACCGTCAGGTGGCGATTGCCAACCCAATGGCGCTGCCGTTCGTTTCCCGTCTGATCCCACGCGGTCCGGGTAACCCGATGGAGCAGCCGAAAGACGCGAAAGGCAGCGGGACCGAAGCCGGTATCCAGCCGCAGTATGGCGTACCGTTTGGCGTTACCCTGAACCCGTTCCTGTCTCCGTTTGGTCTGCCGTGTAAACAGCCTGCCTGGGGTTACATCTCCGGTCTGGATCTGAAAACCAACCAGATCGTCTGGAAAAAACGTATTGGTACCCCACAGGACAGCATGCCGTTCCCGATGCCGGTTCCGGTGCCGTTCAATATGGGTATGCCAATGCTGGGTGGTCCAATCTCCACCGCTGGTAACGTGCTGTTCATCGCGGCAACCGCAGATAACTACCTGCGCGCGTATAACATGACCAACGGTGAAAAACTGTGGCAAGGCCGTCTGCCGGCCGGTGGACAGGCAACGCCGATGACCTATGAAGTGAATGGCAAGCAGTACGTTGTCATTTCTGCGGGTGGTCACGGTTCGTTTGGTACGAAGATGGGCGACTATATTGTCGCGTATGCATTGCCGGACGAAGGCAAATAAAAGCAAAACGGCAACGAAAGTTGCCGTATTTAGCAATGCAGGCCGGGTAAGGCGAAGCCGCCACCCGGCTTTTTTTATACGGTAAAACCGAGCATCATCCCCGTATCTTCATGCTCCAGCAGATGACAGTGCGCCATATAGGCAAACTCTTCAGGCGCTTCGTGGTCGAACTTCACCAGCACCTCGCTGACGCCGCCTTCCACTCTCACCGTATCTTTCCAGCCTGCTCGATGCGCTTCCGGCGCTTTACCGTTCTCAGACAGAATACGGAACTGCGTGCCGTGGATATGGAACGGATGCAGCATCATGTCCCCTTCCCCTGAAACCACCCAGCGCTCAAACTGCCCCTTCGTGGCGGCAAACATCGGCGTGTTCATATCGAACGCTTTGCCGTTGATCTTGTTGGCGTTGTGGAAATCGAACCCGTGACCGCCGTGATCCATACCGCCCATTTTGCCGTGGTCCATATTCATGTGGCCCATCATCTGGCCGTGGTGCATTCCCGCCATGGCCTGATTGCCATACTTTTTCATCAGCGCCTGCATGCCCATCATGTCAAGCATCGGGTCCATGGAGAGCTGAAGCTTACGCTGCGTGAGCCCATCCAGCGACGGGAGAGCTGGCAGCGTGGCTAAGGTGTCCGGCAGCGTACCGGAGGCGGTGATCTGTAGTGGCTGAATGCGCAGCACCGGATGCGGTTTATCAAACGGTGCGACGGCCATCCCCATCTGGCTGACCGGCAGGGTCACGAGGTCAAACGCTTTGCCATCGCTGATGTCCACCAGCACTTCGAAGCGTTCGCCCATCAGCATCGGCAGCTCGCTCACTTTTACCGGTTCCGGCAGCAGGCCGCCGTCGCTTGCCACCACGTAAAGCGGGCGCTTATCGCTGGTGGCGAAGTTCAACGAGCGGGCGTTACAGCCGTTAAGCAAGCGCAGGCGCAGCCAGCCTTTCGGGGCGGCGTGCTGCGGATAGATCGCACCGTTGGCCAGCAGCGTATCGCCAAACCAGCCGACCGCCGCGCTCATCACGTCCAGCTGGTAGTCAATCTGCCCGTCCGCGCTGAATTTTTTGTCCTGCACAATCACCGGCACATCGTCGATACCCCACTGTTTCGGCAGGCGCAGGAGACGGCTTTCGTCATCCTCAATCAACACCAGTCCGGCCAGCCCCATTGCCACCTGATGGCCCGTTTTGCCGTGCTGATGCGGGTGGAACCAGCAGGTTGCCGCCCGCTGGTCAGGGGTAAAGGTTACGCTGCGTTTACCCCCAGACTTGATAAAACCCTGGGGACCACCATCCACTTCGCCCGGAACTTCCAGCCCGTGCCAGTGCAGCGTGGTCTCCTCGGCAAGCGTATTATGGATATCCACCGTCACCGCTTTCCCTTTGCGTAACTGAAGCGCCGGGCCGAGCAGATTGCCGTTGTAGCCCCAGGTTGTGGCGCTGTGCCCACCGAAGGAGGTTTTACCGGCCTGAACCACGAGCTGAATACGGCTACGGGCGTCTGCGGTCAGTAAGTCAGGAATGGGTAAGGCAGGCCTTTCAGCCGCAAAAACCGCGCGGCTCCAGAGTGGTAATGCGCTGGTAACCCCCAGCACAGCGGAATATTTTAAAAAATCACGACGTTGCATGTTCATTTCCTTATTTCCAGCAGGCGATCTTTTGAGCATAAACCCTCCCCTTACCGGAAGGTCAAGTAAAGCGGCAATAATAAAGATCGTCGCACTGGCATCAAGTGTGCTAACGTTAATTTTCCGTGAAGAAGTGGTAGAAGCAATGAAGACGTTTTTCAGGACAATTTTGTTCGGAAGCCTGATGGCAATGTGTGCGAACAGCTATGCGCTCAGTGAAAATGAAGCGGAAGATATGGCCGATTTAACGGCGGTTTTTGTATTCCTGAAAAATGATTGTGGCTACCAGAATTTACCCAACGGGCAAATTCGCCGCGCGCTGGTCTTTTTCGCCCAGCAGAACCAGTGGGATCTCAGCAATTACGACAGCTTTGACATGAAGGCGCTCGGTGAAGACAGCTACCGTGACTTGAGCGGTATTGGCATTCCCACGGCTAAAAAATGCAAAGCGCTGGCCCGCGATTCGCTCAGCCTGCTCGCCTACGTGAAATAACCTTCCCGACGCCCCCTGTTCAACCTATACCCGTGCAACCACGGTTATAGTTAGCTATCATGTTTCGCTCATTTTTTGTGAGCGTTACGGATGTTAACAAAGGAGGAGTCCGCGTATGGCCGACCACACGTTGTGGCATGAAACACTGCATGACCAGTTTGGTCAGTACTTTGCCGTTGATAACGTGCTCTATCATGAGAAAACGGATCACCAGGATCTGATCATCTTCGAAAACGCCGCCTTTGGCCGCGTGATGGCCCTGGATGGCGTAGTGCAAACGACCGAGCGCGACGAGTTTATCTATCATGAGATGATGACCCACGTTCCGCTGCTGGCCCACGGACACGCGAAGCATGTTCTGATTATCGGCGGCGGCGACGGCGCAATGCTGCGCGAGGTTTCACGTCATCGTTCCATTGAAACCATCACCATGGTTGAGATTGATGCGGGCGTGGTCTCTTTCTGCCGCCAGTACCTGCCCAACCATAATGCCGGCAGCTATGACGATCCGCGCTTTAATCTGGTTATCGACGACGGCGTTAACTTTGTTAACCAGACCACGCAGACCTTCGACGTGATTATCTCTGACTGCACCGACCCCATCGGCCCCGGCGCGTCGCTGTTTACCTCCTCGTTCTACGAAGGCTGCAAGCGCTGCCTGAACCCGGGCGGGATCTTCGTCGCACAAAACGGTGTCTGCTTCCTGCAGCAGGACGAAGCCCTCGACAGCCACCGTAAGCTGAGCACCTATTTCGGCGACGTCAGCTTCTATCAGGCGGCGATTCCAACCTATTACGGCGGGATCATGACCTTTGCATGGGCAACGGATAACGACGTGCTGCGTCATCTCTCTACCGAAATTATCCAGGCCCGCTTCCATCAGGCCGGGCTCACGTGCCGCTACTACAATCCGGCTATTCATACCGCAGCGTTTGCTCTGCCGCAGTACCTGCAAGACGCATTATCCACTAAGGGGGTGAGCTAATTGAAAAAGCTTAAACTACATGGCTTTAACAACCTGACTAAAAGCCTGAGTTTTTGTATTTACGATATCTGCTATGCCAAAACAGCGGAAGAACGCGATGGTTACATCGCCTATATCGATGAACTCTACAACGCCAACCGTCTGACCGAGATCCTGTCAGAAACCTGCTCGATCATCGGTGCCAATATTCTGAACATCGCCCGACAGGATTATGAGCCCCAGGGTGCCAGCGTCACCATTCTGGTCAGCGAAGAGCCGGTCGACCCGCAGCTTATCGACAAAACTGAACACCCGGGTCCGCTGCCGGAAGTGGTCGTCGCCCACCTCGACAAAAGCCATATCTGCGTTCACACCTACCCGGAAAGCCACCCGGAAGGCGGGCTGTGCACGTTCCGCGCGGATATTGAAGTGTCGACCTGTGGCGTGATTTCCCCGCTGAACGCGCTGAACTATTTAATCCACCAGCTGGAATCGGACATCGTCACGATTGATTATCGCGTGCGCGGTTTTACCCGTGATATCAACGGCATGAAGCACTTCATCGACCACGAGATCAACTCCATTCAGAACTTTATGTCCGAGGACATGAAATCGCTGTATGACATGATGGACGTGAACGTGTACCAGGAAAACATCTTCCATACCAAGATGATGCTTAAGGAGTTCGACCTTAAGCACTACATGTTCCACACGAAGCCGGAAGATTTAAGTGAAGAAGAGCGCAAGGTCATCACCGACCTGCTCTGGAAAGAGATGCGCGAAATCTACTACGGCCGCAATATTCCGGCCGTGTAAGTGTTGCCCGGAGCAAGGATGCTTCGGGGAGTTACTTCTGTTTCATAAACTCACGGTAGGCATTCACTACCTGCAGGAAGTCTTCCACGCCGCACAGCGACAGGCTCTCTTCGTCGTAGTAGCTCATCCCCTCTTCCATCTCATCCCCTGAAAACTCAAGCTGGTTGGCGCGCACCATCACCTCTTCGCCGTCCATCCACAGGGTGTACTCATGCCCGGCGCGTTGCCAGGAGCGCTCGCTGCCTTTCACCGTATTTGCCGCCTGTTCGACTTCATCAAGAAGGGCGAGATTTTCTTTCACCTCTTCGTTAAACCAGTGTCCAACGGCTTCGTGCCCCATCGACATGCGCACTTTCACCACGCCGGTGATGTCGCGCAAAAATTCGTAATCCATAGCGTTTTCCTCTGCAAAGCCATTAGGGTAATTATCGCAGCAGAGGGAAAGAAAAAAAGCGGGAGAGGTGGGAGGAATGAAAATAAAAAGGTGAGAGCAAGACCCTGCGGCCTGATGCCCTCACCCCGTCCCTCTCCCACGGGAGAGGGTGCAAATACTAAAAAACGTCTCGTAGAGACGGTTTTGCTGATTATACCGCCGTCTGGAAGATCACCCCGTCAGCCTTCTCGGTGTACTGAGAAAGCTGGTCGAAGTTCAGATAGCGATAGGTATCCACCGCCGTCTTATCCACCTGAGCCACAAAGGTCTGGTACTCTTCCGGCGTTGGCAGTTTGCCAATCAGCGCCGCAACCGCCGCCAGCTCCGCAGAGGCCAGGTAGACGTTCGCACCAGTACCTAAACGGTTCGGGAAGTTACGGGTAGAGGTGGAAACCACCGTCGCACCGTCGGCCACGCGCGCCTGGTTACCCATACACAGGGAGCAGCCAGGGATTTCGATACGCGCCCCGCTCTTACCGAACACGCTGTAGTAACCCTCTTCGGTCAATTGAGCCGCGTCCATACGGGTTGGCGGTGCCACCCACAGGCGGGTCGGCAGCTGGCCTTTGTGGGTATCCAGCAGCTTACCGGCGGCGCGGAAGTGGCCGATGTTGGTCATACAGGAGCCGATGAACACTTCGTCGATCTTATCGCCCTGCACGTCAGAGAGCAGACGCGCATCGTCCGGATCGTTCGGCGCACAGAGGATTGGCTCTTTAATATCCGCCAGATCGATGTCGATCACCGCCGCGTACTCTGCGTCTGCGTCAGCTTCCAGCAGCTGCGGATCCGCCAGCCATTTCTCCATACCCTGAATACGACGCTCCAGCGTGCGGCGGTCGCCGTAACCTTCTGCGATCATCCACTTCAGCAGCACGATGTTGGAGGTCAGATACTCAATGATCGGCTCTTTGTTCAGCTTGATGGTACAGCCAGCCGCAGAACGCTCGGCGGAGGCGTCGGTCAGCTCAAATGCCTGCTCAACTTTCAGATCCGGCAGACCTTCAATTTCCAGGATACGGCCAGAGAAGATGTTTTTCTTGCCTTTCTTCTCAACGGTCAGCAGGCCCTGTTTGATGGCATACAGTGGGATCGCGTGAACCAGGTCGCGCAGGGTGATGCCCGGCTGCATTTTGCCCTTGAAGCGCACCAGCACGGATTCAGGCATGTCCAGCGGCATTACGCCGGTCGCTGCAGCAAACGCCACCAGGCCGGAGCCCGCCGGGAAGGAGATACCGATTGGGAAACGGGTATGGGAGTCACCGCCGGTACCCACGGTATCCGGCAGCAGCATGCGGTTCAGCCAGGAGTGGATGACGCCGTCACCTGGACGCAGTGACACGCCGCCGCGGTTCATGATGAAGTCTGGCAGCGTGTGGTGCGTGGTCACGTCAACCGGCTTCGGATAGGCCGCCGTGTGGCAGAAGGACTGCATCACCAGGTCAGAAGAGAAGCCCAGGCACGCCAGGTCTTTCAGTTCGTCACGGGTCATTGGGCCAGTGGTGTCCTGAGAGCCCACGGAGGTCATCTTCGGCTCGCAGTATGCGCCAGGGCGAATACCAGCTACGCCGCACGCGCGACCCACCATTTTCTGTGCCAGCGAGAAGCCGCGGTTGCTTTCTGCCACGTCTTTCGCGTGACGGAAAACGTCGGAGTGCGGCAGACCCAGCGCTTCACGCGCTTTGGTGGTCAGGCCGCGCCCGATGATCAGCGGAATACGGCCACCGGCACGCACTTCGTCAATCAGCACGTCGGTTTTCAGTTCGAAGCTTGCCAGCAGCTCGTTGGTTTCATGGTTGCGCACTTCGCCTTTATACGGGTAGACGTCAATCACGTCGCCCATGTTCAGGTTGCTCACATCTACTTCAATTGGCAGCGCGCCCGCATCTTCCATGGTGTTGAAGAAGATTGGCGCAATTTTGCCGCCGAGGCACAGACCGCCGCCGCGCTTGTTCGGCACGTGCGGAATATCGTCGCCCATGAACCACAGTACGGAGTTGGTGGCGGACTTACGGGAAGAGCCGGTACCCACAACGTCACCGACGTAGGCCAGCGGGAAACCTTTTTGTTGCAGCGCTTCGATCTGTTTGATCGGGCCCACCACGCCCGGCTGATCTGGCTCAATGCCTTCACGGGCGTTTTTCAGCATCGCCAGGGCGTGCAGCGGGATATCTGGACGAGACCACGCGTCCGGTGCCGGAGACAGGTCATCGGTGTTGGTTTCACCGGTCACCTTAAAGACGGTCACGGTAATTTTTTCCGCCAGCGCAGGGCGGTTCAGGAACCATTCGGCATCGGCCCAGGACTGCATCACCTGCTTCGCATAGACGTTGCCCGCTTTGGCTTTTTCTTCTACGTCGTAGAAGTTATCGAACATCAGCAGCGTGGAAGAGAGCGCTTTAGCAGCAATCGGTGCCAGCTTGTCGTTATCCAGCGCGTCAATCAGCGGATGAATGTTGTAACCACCCTGCATGGTGCCGAGCAGTTCAATGGCTTTTTCAGGAGTAACCAGTGGGGAGGTGGCTTCGCCTTTGGCGATAGCAGCAAGGAATCCGGCTTTTACGTAGGCAGCTTCATCTACGCCAGGCGGTACGCGGTTGATCAACAGATCTAACAGGAATTCTTCTTCGCCCTTAGGCGGGTTCTTCAGCAGCTCGACGAGCGCGGCCATTTGGGTTGCATCTAAAGGTTTGGGTACAATTCCCTCGGCGGCACGTTCTGCTACGTGCTTACGGTATTCTTCTAGCACGACGGTTCTCCTCGCTCTCATTGTCATATGCGGCGGGCGTTCTCTTCACGCTCCTGTGAGACAGCAGTTTGTAGGGTAAATGCCCGATACCGCGTCGGGCAGCATAGCAGGATTTCTGCACAGTGTTAATCCGTTTACAAAAAAGCAACATTAAAAAGTTTGCTGAATCGTTAAGCATGGTGTAGCGGGGAGACGAGGTGAATTTTGGGGACAAAAAAACCGCCTGGTAGCGGTTATTTTGTTGCCTTGCGGTGGTAGCACACCGGGTTGGCAGATTTGCGGCAACCCCAACGCAATGAATTTTGCATCACACCCTGCAGGCTTGCAAGCCATTATGTCAATTTTGCGTAGCACCTTCCCATTTCGAATGAAACCCCGTTTAAATTCATCTCTCGCCTTTAGAATTACCACTGAGTCGATTACTCTTTCCCCTCGGCCTGCTTCGCTGGTGTAGCAACCAGTCACCGGGCCCGGGAGCAGTTCCGTAACCTACGCGGCAATCCCAACTTGCCAGGTTCTGCCTTTTCCGGTGAAGAAGGAACCCGCGTAGCCTGTACAGGAACGCACGCAATGGAGATGCGAATCACTGCGCTGATCGTTGCGATCGGTTTACTGCTTACCGCACTGCACGGTGGCTGGAACATATCCGACATCACGGTGCTGTTTGTCGTCAACCTCGGCAACTAGCTGCTGGCCGCTCGCAAGAGCGGCCTTCTGAATTCCCGGCGCCTTTTCCCGCATCGCATATAATTGTGTAATAAATACTCACACTCTTTATCCGGACGTACCGGACGCTTCCCAATAAAAGTCAAAACAGTAAAAGACGGGTGAATAATACTCACGCCAACCGTAACGCCTCACGGCACAGCGCCTGTCTCGTTGGAGTCATTTTATGAAGTTGCCCTTTAAGCCACATCTGCTTGTCCTTCTGTGCAGTGCCGGGCTGTTTGCCGCCTCAGGCGTCATGTTTGTCAAAAGCCGTGCAACGGAACCCGCTGCGTCGGCCCCCGTCGCGCAACAGCCAGTTGCTCCGGCTACGCCGGCAGTAGCACAACCCGCTCCTGTTGTCGCGCCAACCTACACCGCCGCGCAAATCGATCAGTGGGTTGCCCCCATCGCGCTCTACCCGGATGCTCTGCTGTCACAAATCTTGATGGCCTCGACCTACCCAGCCAACGTGATTCAAGCGGCGCAGTGGTCCAAAGACAACCCCAAAATGGATGGGGACGCCGCGATTCAGGCCGTTGCCAGCCAGCCCTGGGATCCCAGCGTAAAATCCCTGGTCGCGTTTCCTCAGCTTATGTCGCTGATGGGAGAGAATCCGCCGTGGGTACAAAATTTGGGCGATGCGTTTCTCGCGCAGCCGAAAGATGTGATGGATTCGGTACAACGCCTGCGCGCGCTGGCGCAGAAGACCGGCGCCTTGCAATCTACGCCTCAGCAGACGGTCACCACGGTAACGAAACCCGCACCGGCAAAAACCAGCACCACCGAGTCAACGTCAACCACCACGTCCGCACCGGCCCCGACGGTGATCAAAATTGAATCTGCCGACCCGCAGGTGGTTTACGTCCCCACCTATAACCCGAATACGGTTTACGGGACCTGGCCTAATACCGCCTATCCGCCAACCTATCTCCCGCCGTCACCCGGGGAGCAGTTTGGCAACAGCTTCGTCAACGGCTTAGGTTTCAGCCTGGGTGTCGCCACAACTTATGCCATATTCAGCAACATCGACTGGGATGATGACGATGACTGGGACCATCATCATGACGGTGACTGGGATAATCACGGCGGCTACAACCGCAACGGTGATAACAACATCAATATTAACGTTGAGAACTTCAATAAAATCAGCGGACAACGCCTGACGGACGCCAACCGTATCTGGCAGCACAACCCGGCCTATCGGGAAGGTGTCCCCTACCCGACAAACCAGCTCAACACGCGTTTCCACTCCACCAACACGGCCACGGGGCTTAGTGCAACGCAACAACCGGTTAATCGCGATAGCCAGCGTCAGGCGGCGCTGAGCCAGATGGAGAAATCGACAGGTAAAACCTTCCCACAGACTGCTCGCCCGGGCACGAAAGCGGCGCAGCGACAGGCCTCAAGTGAACAGCTGAAACAGATTTCTCAGCGCAATAACTACCGTGGCTATGACACCAAACCGCAGACGGCGAAGCGGGCCACCACGCAGCAGCGAGAAAACCGCCAGACCACCGCGCAGAGACAAGAGAAACGGGTCCAGCCTTCTCAGCAACGTCCCTTCCAGCAGCGAAACAGTCAGCTCCGGGCCAATGCACTGAGCGGCAACGACAGCCGTTCCGCCAACTGGCAGGCGCAGCAGCAGCGTGGGGCGCAAAGCAGACACCTAGCCGCTCGTCAGCAGCAGCTACGCCCGGCAGCGGCTGGACGTGCTGAACACCGTGAATTCCGTCATCGCTAAGGGAGCCGACATGAAACGTAAATTACTCAGTGGAATGGTGTTGTTCATGGTCTCGGCGACCGTCATGGCGCAGCAATCCTTCAGCTCACCAGAACAGGCTACCAATGCGCTGCAAAGCGCCATCCGCGATCAAAACGAAAGCGCGATGAGCAACCTGCTCGGTGAGAACTGGCGCGACTTCCTGCCCCCTGAAGGCGTTGATCCTGACGCAGTCGATCGCTTTCTGCGCGACTGGAAAGTCCGTCATAACACCATTGTCGAAGGCGATAAAGCGCATCTGGTTGTCGGAGACAGCGGCTGGCAACTTCCCATTCCGGTGATCAAAACCGCCTCCGGCTGGCAGTTTGACATCAAATAAGGCGCCGAGGAGATCCTGACCCGCGAAATTGGGCGCAACGAACTTGCCGCCATCGAAGCCCTGCATGCCTACGTGGCCGCTCAGCAGAGCTATTTCGCGATGAACCAGAAATACGCGCAGAAGATTGTCAGTTCTGAGGGTAAAAAGGACGGTCTGTACTGGCCCGTTTCGCCTGGTGAAGCGCCAAGCCCGCTCGGTCCGGCGTTCAGTCCGAAAGAGCCAGGTGCGGGCTACCATGGCTATCGCTTCCGCATCCTGCCGGATAATCACGGTTTCGCGATGGTGGCGTGGCCTGTCAGCTATGGTCAGACAGGCGTCATGAGCTTTGTGATAAACCAGGACGACAAGGTGTACCAGTCCGATCTCGGCAGCGATTCGGAGCAGAAGGCCCGGGCGCTGGCCTCATACGCACCTGATAACACCTGGCAGCCTGTAGCCCCCTGAACGCCGCGCATAAAAAAAGCGGCCTCAGGCCGCTTTTTTCATCTGAAGAAACTTATTTCTTCTTCGCTTTCGCGTTTGGCAGGTCGGTAATGCTACCTTCAAACACTTCAGCCGCCAGGCCCACGGACTCGTGCAGCGTCGGGTGCGCGTGGATGGTCAGCGCGATGTCTTCCGCGTCACAGCCCATTTCGATAGCCAGACCGATTTCACCCAGCAGCTCACCGCCGTTGGTGCCGACAATTGCACCACCGATAACGCGGTGAGTCTCTTTGTCGAAGATCAGTTTGGTCATACCGTCTGCGCAGTCGGACGCGATAGCACGGCCAGAAGCAGCCCACGGGAAGGTGGCGGTTTCGTAGCTGATGCCTTTCTCTTTCGCTTCTTTCTCGGTCAGACCGACCCATGCAACTTCTGGCTCGGTGTACGCGATAGATGGGATCACTTTCGGATCGAAGTAGTGCTTCATGCCGGCGATAACTTCAGCGGCAACGTGACCTTCGTGAACGCCTTTGTGCGCCAGCATTGGCTGACCGACGATGTCGCCGATAGCAAAGATGTGCGGCACGTTGGTGCGCAGCTGTTTGTCAACGCGGATGAAGCCACGGTCATCCACTTCCACGCCAGCTTTGCCCGCGTCGAGATTTTTACCGTTCGGTACACGACCGATAGCCACCAGCACGGCGTCGTAACGCTGTGGTTCGGATGGGGCTTTTTTGCCTTCCATGGAAACGTAAATACCGTCTTCTTTCGCTTCAACGGCAGTCACTTTGGTTTCCAGCATCAGGTTAAACTTCTTGCTGATGCGCTTGGTGAAGACTTTAACGATGTCTTTGTCAGCAGCCGGGATAACCTGGTCGAACATTTCAACCACGTCAATGTCTGAACCCAGCGCATGGTACACGGTACCCATTTCCAGACCGATGATACCGCCGCCCATAACCAGCAGACGCTTAGGAACGGTTTTCAGCTCCAGGGCATCAGTGGAATCCCACACGCGTGGATCTTCATGTGGAATGAATGGCAGTTCGATTGGGCGAGAGCCTGCCGCGATGATCGCGTTGTCGAAGTTGATAACGGTTTTGCCGTTTTCGCCTTCCACTTCCAGGGTGTTCGCACCGGTGAATTTACCCAGACCGTTTACCACTTTCACTTTACGGCCTTTGGCCATACCCGCCAGACCGCCGGTCAGCTGAGTGATAACTTTCTCTTTCCAGGTACGGATTTTGTCGATATCGGTTTTTGGCTCGCCGAAGACGATACCGTGTTCAGCCAGCGCTTTGGCTTCTTCGATAACTTTCGCTACGTGCAGCAGCGCTTTAGAAGGGATACAGCCGACGTTCAGACAAACACCGCCGAGGGTGCTGTAACGTTCTACGATGACGGTTTCCAGACCTAAATCCGCTGCACGAAATGCTGCGGAGTAACCTGCCGGGCCTGCCCCAAGTACTACGACCTGAGTTTTGATTTCTGTGCTCATCATGACCTCTTAGTTTATACCCGTCGTCCACCGGGTCGTTCTATCCGCCCGCAGTTTACAAAATTGTTAACAATTTTGAAACAACAAACGGCTCACGAATTGTCGCTTTCACCAATAACCTCATAAACACCATGAGATTATCAGAAAAAAGCCGGCCGACTGGCCGGCTTTTCGATTACATCACCAGGCGGCGAATGTCGCTCAGCATGTTGTTGATGATGGTGATGAAACGCGCACCATCAGCCCCGTCGATCACGCGGTGGTCGAAGGACAGAGAGATTGGCATCATCAGACGCGGCACGAACTCTTTGCCATTCCACACCGGCTCCATCGCGGACTTGGACACACCGAGGATAGCCACTTCCGGCGCATTCACAATCGGCGCGAAGTGGGTAGTACCCAGGCCGCCGATGCTGGAGATAGTGAAGCAGCCGCCCTGCATTTCGCCGGCAGTCAGCTTACCATCACGCGCTTTCTTGGAGATGGTGGTCAGTTCACGGGACAGCTCGGTAATGCTCTTCTTGTTCACGTCCTTGAAGACCGGAACAACCAGACCATTTGGCGTATCTACCGCAACACCGATATTGATGTATTTCTTCAGCGTCAGCTTCTGGCCGTCTTCAGACAGGGAGCTGTTGAAGCGTGGCATCTGTTCCAGAGCCGCAGCAACCGCCTTCATGATGAAGACCACTGGGGTGAATTTCACGTCCAGCTTACGCTTCTCGGCTTCGGCGTTCTGCTGTTTACGGAACGCTTCCAGATCGGTGATATCGGTCTTATCGAAGTGCGTAACGTGCGGGATCATCACCCAGTTACGGCTCAGGTTAGCACCCGAGATTTTCTGGATACGGCCCAGTTCCACTTCTTCGATTTCGCCGAACTTGCTGAAGTCCACTTTCGGCCATGGCAGCATGCCCGGGATACCGCCGCCAGCGGCTGCCGCAGGTGCAGCTTCGGCGCGTTTCACCGCGTCTTTCACGTAAGCCTGAACGTCTTCGCGCAGGATACGACCCTTACGGCCGGTACCTTTCACTTTCGCCAGGTTCACACCGAATTCGCGCGCCAGGCGACGAATCAGCGGGGTGGCGTGGACGTAAGCGTCGTTTTCAGCGAACTCTGATTTTTCTGCTTTTGCAGCAGGAGCAGCGGCTGGTTTAGCAGCCTGAGCCGGTGCAGCAGCCGGTGCTGGAGCAGCCGCGGCAGCAGGAGCTGCGGCAGGCGCAGCGCCTTCCACTTCGAAGACCATGATCAGGGAGCCGGTAGACACTTTGTCGCCGGTGCTGATTTTGATCTCTTTAACGGTACCGGCGAACGGCGCAGGCACTTCCATGGAAGCCTTGTCGCCTTCAACGGTGATCAGTGACTGTTCAGCGGCAACTTTGTCGCCCACTTTTACCATCACTTCGGTGACTTCAACTTCGTCACCGCCGATGTCCGGTACGTTAACGTCTTTCGCACCGCCAGCAGCGGCTGGTGCAGCGGCCGGAGCCGGAGCAGCGGCCTGTGCAGGCGCGGCAGCAGGTGCAGCACCCGCCACTTCGAAGATCATGATAAGCGACCCGGTAGACACTTTGTCGCCGGTGTTGATCTTGATCTCTTTTACGGTACCGGCGAACGGAGCCGGCACTTCCATAGAGGCTTTGTCGCCTTCTACGGTGATCAGTGACTGCTCGGCCGCAACGGTATCGCCCACTTTCACCAGGATTTCAGTGACTTCAACTTCGTCACCGCCGATGTCAGGCACGTTCACTTCTTTCGCTGCCGCGGCAGCTGCTGGAGCAGCGGCGGCCGGAGCGGCTTCTTTCTTCTCTTCCTGCGCAGGTGCAGCTGCTGCTGCACCGTCGGCGGAATCGAAAATCATGATCAGTTTGCCAGTCTCGGTTTTATCGCCAACGGAGACTTTGATCTCCTTAACGATGCCAGCCTGAGGAGACGGGACTTCCATAGAGGCTTTGTCGCCTTCTACGGTGATCAGCGACTGTTCAGCTTCAACTTTGTCGCCCACTTTGACCAGGATTTCGGTGATTTCAACTTCATCAGCCCCGATGTCCGGTACATTGATTTCGATAGCCATTATTCTTTTACCTCTTACGCCAGACGCGGGTTAACTTTTTCTGCATCGATGTTGAATTTGGTAATTGCGTCCGCAACCACTTTCTTATCGATTTCGCCACGTTTAGCCAGTTCGCCCAGTGCTGCTACAACCACGTAAGAAGCATCAACTTCGAAGTGGTGACGCAGGTTTTCGCGGCTGTCAGAACGACCGAAGCCGTCAGTACCCAGAACGCGATAATCATCAGCTGGAACGTAAGTACGAACCTGCTCAGCGAACAGTTTCATATAGTCAGTAGACGCCACCGCTGGCGCGTCGTTCATCACCTGAGCGATGTACGGTACGCGTGGGGTTTCCATTGGGTGCAGCATGTTCCAGCGCTCACAATCCTGGCCATCACGCGCCAGTTCGGTGAAGGAAGTCACAGAGTAAACGTCGGAACCGACACCGTAGTCTTTCGCCAGGATCTGCGCTGCTTCACGAACGTGACGCAGGATAGAACCGGAGCCCAGCAGCTGAACTTTACCTTTGCTACCTTCAATGGTTTCGAGTTTGTAGATACCTTTACGGATACCTTCCTCGGCACCTGCTGGCATTGCCGGCATGTGGTAGTTTTCGTTCAGGGTGGTGATGTAGTAGTAAATGTTCTCTTGCGCTTCACCGTACATGCGCTGCAGACCGTCATGCATAATGACTGCCACTTCGTACGCGTAAGACGGGTCGTAAGAGATACAGTTAGGAATAGTCAGAGACTGAATGTGGCTGTGGCCATCTTCGTGCTGCAGACCTTCACCGTTCAGAGTCGTACGACCAGAAGTACCACCGATCAGGAAGCCGCGAGCCTGCTGGTCGCCTGCCTGCCAGCACAGGTCACCGATACGCTGGAACCCGAACATGGAGTAGTAGATGTAGAACGGAATCATCGGCAGGTTGTTGGTGCTGTAAGAGGTCGCAGCAGCCAGCCAGGATGCGCCTGCGCCCAGCTCGTTGATACCTTCCTGAAGGATCTGACCTTTCTCGTCTTCTTTGTAGTATGCAACCTGCTCACGGTCCTGCGGGGTGTACTGCTGGCCGTTCGGGCTGTAGATACCGATCTGACGGAACAGACCTTCCATACCGAAAGTACGCGCTTCGTCGGCGATGATTGGCACCAGGCGATCTTTGATCGACTTGTTCTTCAGCATCACGTTCAGGGCACGAACGAAAGCGATAGTGGTAGAGATCTCTTTGTTCTGCTCTTCCAGCAGCTGAGAGAAGTCTTCCAGCGCTGGCAGTTCCAGCTTCTCGGTGAAGTTAGGCTGACGAGCTGGCAGGTAGCCTTTCAGCGCCTGACGACGTTCGTGCAGGTACTTGTGCTCTTCAGAGCCTTCCGGGAAGGTGATGTAAGACAGGTTTTCTACCTGCTCATCGGTCACTGGAACGTTGAAACGGTCGCGGATATAGCGCACGCCGTCCATGTTCATTTTCTTAACCTGGTGAGCGATGTTTTTACCTTCTGCGGTATCACCCATGCCGTAACCTTTGATGGTGTGGGCCAGGATTACAGTCGCTTTACCTTTGGTTTCACGCGCTTTTTTCAGTGCAGCGTAAATTTTCTTCGGATCGTGACCACCGCGGTTCAGGGCCCAGATCTGCTCATCAGTCCAGTCTGCAACCAGCGCTGCGGTTTCAGGGTATTTACCGAAGAAGTGCTCACGCACGTAGGCACCGTCTTTAGATTTGAAGGTCTGGTAGTCGCCGTCAACGGTTTCGTTCATCAGCTGGATCAGTTTACCGCTGGTGTCTTTACGCAGCAGTTCGTCCCAACGGGAACCCCACATGACTTTGATCACGTTCCAGCCAGCACCTGCGAAGATGCCTTCCAGTTCGTTGATGATCTTGCCGTTACCGGTTACCGGACCATCCAGACGCTGCAGGTTACAGTTGATGATGAAGCACAGGTTGTCCAGCTTCTCACGGGTTGCGATGGTGATCGCACCTTTAGATTCTGGCTCATCCATTTCGCCGTCGCCCAGGAAGGCGTAAACGGTCTGCTCAGAGGTGTCTTTCAGACCACGGTGTTCCAGATACTTCAGGAATTTAGCCTGGTAGATCGCACCGATTGGGCCCAGCCCCATAGATACGGTCGGGAACTGCCAGAATTCAGGCATCAGTTTAGGGTGCGGATAAGAAGACAGACCTTTACCGTGAACTTCCTGACGGAAGTTGTTCATCTGCTCTTCAGTCAGACGACCTTCCAGGAATGCACGTGCATAGATGCCCGGAGAGATGTGGCCCTGGAAGTACACCAGATCGCCGCCGTCTTTCTCGTTCGCTGCACGGAAGAAGTGGTTGAAGCACACTTCGTAAACGGTCGCAGAAGACTGGAAGGACGCCATGTGGCCACCCAGCTCCAGGTCTTTCTTGGACGCGCGCAGAACGGTCATGATGGCGTTCCAGCGGATTGCAGAACGGATACGACGTTCCAGATCCAGATTGCCCGGGTATTCCGGTTCGTCTTCAACGGCAATCGTGTTTACGTAGTTGCTAGCCCCTGCACCTGAAGCAACCTTCACGCCGCCTTTGCGGGCTTCAGAAAGCAGCTGATCAATCAGATACTGAGCGCGCTCAACACCTTCTTCACGGATGACCGATTCGATCGCCTGTAGCCAGTCGCGAGTTTCGATCGGATCCACGTCATTTTGGAGACGTTCTGACATGGGGGTATTCCTTATCTATCTAATACGTTGATTTGTCTGGAACCTGTCCCATTGTGCTCTTGGGCAAGAACACAATAAGACAGGTTCTGCGTTTAGTTGCCGCGCTCTAAAAGTACCTGGCGCTTAATCCTTTCGTTGCTGTATGCGGCGTAATGAACGTTCGCGACGCGATTGTTCACGGCTGCGGTCCAGCAAGATTTCCTCAATGAAAGCCAGGTGACGGTGCGACGCTTCGCGCGCCTGCTCCGGCTCCCCGGCCATTATCGCCTCGAATACTCGGGTGCGATGGTTGCTTACCAGCGGGAGCATCTCCCGACGGGCATACAACAATTCAAAATTCTGACGAACGTTCTGGGCCAGCATTGGCTCCATGCAGCGTAGCAGATGGAGGAGCACCACGTTGTGTGCCGCTTCGGTGACGGCGATTTGATACTGGACAACGGCGCTGGACTCGGCGTCTAAATCGCCGGACTGCTGTGCCCGTTCAATGGCCTGATGCAGTTCGCGGATACGCACGCGATCTTCATCAGTGCTGCGAAGGGCGGCGTAATAGGCCGCAATACCTTCAAGCGCGTGACGGGTCTCAAGCAGGTCAAACTGGGATTCTGGGTGGTCAGAGAGAAGTTCTACCAGCGGATCGCTGAAGCTCTGCCACAGGCTGTTTTGCACAAAGGTTCCGCCGCCCTGGCGACGAAGCAGCAAGCCCTTTGCTTCGAGGCGTTGAATCGCCTCACGCAGAGAGGGACGTGAAACGTCGAACTGTTTTGCCAGCTCGCGTTCTGGCGGAAGTTTCTCACCCGGGCGCAGAGTCCCTTCGAGGATTAAAAACTCCAGCTGCTGCTCAATCACATCAGATAGTTTTGGTTGGCGAATTTTGCTGTAGGCCATATTCCCTGTCTTACGCCTTTTTGCCCGGAGTCAATTGGTCTTACCAATTTCTAGTTCGTATCGCTAAAGTAACAAAGTATTCACCTTCTGTCCATATTGGTTTTGATTGAAATCAGTAAACCCTGCACATTTTAACAACCTTACAGAAATAACGTTTCAGAAATGTAACTTTGCACAAATGAGTTGATTACTCCCAAAGAGGGAGTTTTAACCATAATGAAACGAGGGGTTTTGCAATCTGAAGCGATTCAACATGGCAAATAATGAAAATTCGCCCACTAAAGAAGCATTTCTATTCTATAGGTTGGGTTAGGAAGAATAAGCGGGCCGATTTACAAATGCTTTCTTTTTATTCAAGTCGTCAGCATCCCTTCATAAAGCAGGTGCATTCGCAGGCGCTTACCACTATTCTGGCGATTACGGAAGTCATCTCCGCTTTTTTCGGTTTGTTTAACCGTAAAGAAATAAATACAGAATATGGACTTTCATAATTACACACGCACAGCGTGAACATAACAACCACACACGAGGTTTCAAATGGAAGCTCAACAGCACGGCGATCAGCTAAAGCGCGGACTTAAAAACCGCCACATACAGCTCATCGCACTGGGCGGTGCGATTGGTACCGGCCTGTTTCTGGGCAGCGCATCCGTTATCCAGTCAGCCGGTCCGGGTATTATTTTGGGTTATGCGATTGCGGGTTTCATTGCTTTTCTGATCATGCGCCAGCTTGGCGAAATGGTCGTTGAAGAGCCGGTCGCAGGCTCGTTCAGCCACTTTGCCTATAAATACTGGGGCAGCTTTGCGGGCTTCGCCTCCGGCTGGAACTACTGGGTGCTGTACGTTCTGGTTGCTATGGCCGAGCTGACCGCCGTCGGGAAGTACATTCAGTTCTGGTATCCGGAGATCCCCACCTGGGCGTCTGCTGCAGCCTTCTTCGTGATTATCAACGCCATTAACCTGACCAACGTAAAAGTATTCGGCGAGATGGAGTTCTGGTTTGCCATTATCAAAGTCATTGCCGTTGTGGCGATGATCATCTTCGGTGGCTGGCTGCTGTTCAGCGGCAACGGCGGCCCGCAGGCTACCGTGCGTAACCTCTGGGAACAGGGCGGCTTCCTGCCTCACGGCATGACCGGTCTGGTGATGATGATGGCGATCATCATGTTCTCCTTCGGCGGCCTGGAGCTGGTGGGTATTACCGCCGCCGAAGCCGATAACCCGGAGCAAAGCATTCCGAAAGCCACAAATCAGGTTATCTACCGTATTCTGATCTTCTATGTGGGCTCACTGGCCGTGCTGCTCTCCCTGTTGCCGTGGACGCGCGTGACCGCTGACACCAGCCCGTTTGTTCTCATCTTCCACGAGCTGGGCGATACCTTTGTCGCCAACGCCCTGAACATCGTGGTGCTGACCGCAGCGCTCTCCGTTTACAACAGCTGCGTATACTGCAACAGCCGTATGCTGTTCGGCCTGGCCCAGCAGGGCAACGCGCCGAAGATGCTGCTCAACGTGGATAAACGCGGCGTGCCGGTGAATACCATCATTGTTTCAGCCATCGTGACCGCGCTGTGCGTGCTGATTAACTACATGGCACCGGAATCGGCGTTTGGCCTGCTGATGGCGCTGGTAGTCTCCGCTCTGGTTATCAACTGGGCGATGATCAGCCTGGCGCACATGAAGTTCCGCCGCGCGAAACAGCAGCAGGGCGTCACCACGCGCTTCCCTGCCCTGCTCTATCCGCTGGGTAACTGGATTTGCCTGCTGTTTATGGCGGCCGTGCTGGTGATCATGCTGATCACGCCGGGCATGGCGATTTCCGTCTACCTGATCCCGGTCTGGATTGCGATCCTTGGCGTTGGCTATCTCTTCAGCCAGAAAAGCCGTAATGCCATGAAGGCGCACTAAACCTCTCGCCGCGGCACCTGTTTTTGAGGGTGCCGCGCGTTGTTACCTCCTTCACACTTTCACGCCAACAGCACATTTATCCATATCACCGCCCTGATACTGCAACGCATATATTCCTTTGCCAGCGAATAATTCTCCCCATACCGTAAACCGGAGAGCTGTCGATGGATAACAACAAACTGTCAGTAAAAGAAAAGATCGGCTATGGGATGGGCGACGCGGGATGCAACATCATCTTCGGCGCCATCATGCTGTTTGTTAACTATTTCTATACGGATATTTTTGGCCTGGCGCCTGCGCTGGTCGGCGTGCTGCTGCTGTCCGTCCGCGTGATTGACGCCGTAACGGACCCGATTATGGGGGCGATTGCCGACCGTACCCGCAGTAAATATGGCCGGTTTCGTCCATGGCTGCTGTGGATTGCGTTCCCCTACGCGCTGTTCAGCATTCTGATGTTCACCACCCCGGAGTGGAGCTATAACAGCAAAGTTATCTATGCGTTTGTCACCTACTTCCTGCTCTCGTTAACCTATACGGCCATCAACATCCCTTACTGCTCGTTAGGTGGAGTGATCACCAACGATCCAAAAGAGCGCGTGGCCTGCCAGTCATATCGCTTCGTGCTGGTCGGCATCGCCACGCTGCTGCTCTCCTTAACGCTGCTACCGATGGCCGACTGGTTTGGCGGGGATAACAAAGCCAAAGGCTACCAGATGGCGATGACCGTCCTGGCGCTGATTGGTACCTGTATGTTCCTGTTCTGCTTCGCCACCGTGCGCGAGCGCGTGCGTCCGGCAGTGCAGACCAACGACGAGCTGAAAAACGACCTGAAAGACGTGTGGAAAAACGACCAGTGGGTGCGCATTTTGCTGCTCACGCTGTGCAACGTCTGCCCGGGCTTTATCCGCATGGCTGCGACCATGTATTACGTCACCTGGGTGATGGGCCAGAGCACCCACTTCGCCACGCTGTTTATCAGCCTGGGCGTTGTCGGCATGATGCTTGGCAGCGTGCTGGCGAAAGTGCTGACCGACCGCTGGTGTAAGCTGAAGGTCTTCTTCTGGACCAATATCGTGCTGGCGGCATTCTCCTGCGCCTTCTATTTCTTCGACCCGAAAGCCACCGTTACCATCGTTGTGCTCTATTTCCTGCTTAACATCCTGCACCAGATCCCGTCTCCGCTGCACTGGTCGCTGATGGCCGACGTGGACGACTACGGCGAGTGGAAAACCGGGAAACGCATCACCGGGATCAGTTTCTCGGGTAACATCTTCTTCCTGAAACTGGGCCTGGCGATTGCCGGTGCGATGGTCGGCTTCCTGCTCTCCTGGTACGGTTATGACGCGGGCGCAAAAGCGCAAAGCGCGGATGCCATTAACGGGATCGTGCTGCTCTTTACCGTCATTCCGGGCATTGGATACTTAATTACCGCTGGGGTGGTACGTCTGCTGAAAGTGGACCGTGAGACCATGAAGCAGATCCAGTCCGATCTGGAAAAACGCCGCAACAATTACCGCGAGCTGAATGACTATCAGGAACTCAAAGCCGCTGAGACTAAATAAGGAAAGCCGCATGCATAACTGGCCAAACCCGTTTATCGAACAACGCGCCGACCCGTACATTTTACGCCATGAGGGACAGTACTATTTTATTGCCTCCGTGCCGCAGTACGACAGGCTGGCGATCCGCCGCGCAGACTCGCTGGAAGGACTACGCGACGCTGAAGAGGTGGTGGTCTGGCGCAAACCCGAGACCGGCCCGATGAGCCAGCTAATCTGGGCGCCAGAACTGCACCACGTTGACGGCAAGTGGTACATCTATTTTGCCGCGACGCACACCCAGGCGCTCGACGCGCTCGGGATGTTCCAGCACCGCATGTTTGCGATTGAGTGTGTGGACCGCGATCCGCTCAGCGGTACCTGGATCGAGAAAGGGCAAATCAACACCCCGTTCGACACCTTCGCCCTGGACGCCACCACCTTTGTTCATCAGGGCAAACGCTGGTACCTGTGGGCGCAAAAAGCCCCGGATATTTCCGGTAACTCTAACCTCTATCTGTGCGAAATGGAGAACCCGTGGACGCTGAAAGGCGAGCCGGTGATGCTCAGCAAGCCAGAATACGACTGGGAATGCCGTGGTTTCTGGGTCAACGAAGGTCCGGCGGTGCTGGTTCACGGCGATAAGCTGTTTATCAGCTACTCCGCCAGCGCCACCGATGAGAACTACTGCATGGGATTACTGTGGATAGACCTGAACGCCGATCCGCAAAACCCGGCAAACTGGCACAAATCCCCTCGCCCGGTTTTCGTCACCAGCTACGAGAACCGCCAGTACGGGCCAGGCCACAACAGCTTTACGCAAACGCCGGAAGGGGAAGATGTATTGGTATACCACGCAAGAAATTACACCGAAATTGAAGGCGATCCGCTTTACGATCCGAACCGTCATACCCGCCTGAAGCTTGTCCGCTGGGACGAAAACGGGATGCCTGATTTCGGCATCCCGCCTGCGGATACGTTATAGCCTCTGCGGCGCGCTGGGTTACACCAGCGTGCCGTAAATCGTCAGCAGCGCCACAATCACCACCACCACAAACGAGGTTTTCTTCGCCATGGAGACGGCGGCTTTTGGCGTTTCGATCTTGTCGGTATGCGGTTCGCGCGCCAGCGAGAACTGCGCCAGGCGCGTCAACACCTGGTACTGGGACGTATGGCGGTCCCCAAGAGAAGCGAACCATGCGGGCAGCGCTTTTTCACCGTGCCCAATTAAGGCGTACACCACGCCCACCAGACGCACCGGGAGCCAGTCGAGCACGTGCAGGATGGCATCAATGCCGGACAGCAAACGCTCATGCGGCGTCAGATAACGGGCAAGCCAGGTCTGCCAGGCGCGCAGGAACGAATAGCCCATCAGCAGTACCGGCCCCCACGGGCCGCCCACCACAAACCAGAACAGCGGAGCAAGGTAGTAGCGGAAGTTAATCCACAGCAGCGCGTTTTGCAGCTCGAGCAGGAACTCGCGCTCGTCGCAGTCCGGCGGCACGCCGTAGATCATCGTCAGCTCGCTCGCCATCGCGCCGCGCGCGTGGGCATCGTCACGGGAGGCGGCTTTCAGGTAGGCGTGATAGTGCAAACGCACCTTGCCCGCACCAATGCACAGCACGCCGAGCAGGATCCACACCACCAGCAGCGGCACGTTGAAAAAGAGTCCGTACAGCGAGCGCAGCAGCAGGAAGGTAATAAGCATGACGCCCGCCATCATCAGCAGCGTGCGCAGCATGGAAAAGTGCTTGATGCGGCGGAATAACACCTCCAGCCGGTGATCCAGTTGCCAGTGCTCGCCGAGCTTGAACAGGCGTTCAGCGATGATAACCAGCAGCATGGTAAACAACGTCATGGTATCTCCTTATTCTGACGACGCGGCAAGCATGGCGCGAAACCGCGGCCAGTCAAATGCCGGGCCGGGATCGGTTTTTCTCGCCGGAGCGATATCGCTGTGCCCGGTAATATTGTCGGCGATTGCCGGGTAGAGTCCGATAAGCGTGTGGGTAATAGCAACCAGCTGCTGATACTGGGCATCGGTGTAGGGGGTAGTATCCGTGCCTTCCAGCTCAATCCCAATCGAGAAATCGTTGCACCGTTCGCGCCCGTGATACATCGATACCCCGGCATGCCAGGCGCGCTTATCAAAAGGAACATACTGAACCACCTCACCATCACGCCGAATCAGGCAGTGAGCCGACACGCGCAGATGCGCAATCTCAGCGAAGAAGGGATGAGCATTGGGATCTATCGTTCCCGTGAATAACGCATCGATCCACGGGCCGCCAAACTCACCCGGCGGGAGGCTAATATTATGAACCACCAGCAGTGTGGGCTTTTCATCCTCCGGGCGGCAGTCGTGGTGCGGCGAGGGCACATGCCGCGCATCCACCAGCCATCCGTTTTCTAACAACATGCTGGAACTCCTTCTGTATGGTGCAATGACTCGGTTCAGAGTAGCATGTTTCAATATTATGATTCGTTACCAATTTGGAGTTTTATCATGCCGCCTCGCCGCTACAACCCCGACCACCGACGTGAAGCGCTTCTGGAACGTATTAATATGGATATTCCGGCAAGCGTCGCCCATGCGTTGAAAGAAGACCTGGGGGGTGACGTTAACGCCGATAAAGATATTACCGCACAATTGTTGCCAAAAGAGACACGCTCGCACGCGGTCATTATCACCCGTGAGGAGGGCGTTTTCTGCGGCAAGCGTTGGGTTGAAGAGGTCTTTACTCAGCTGGCGGGTGACGATGTACAGGTGACATGGCACGTTGATGATGGTGATGCAGTGACCGCCAATCAGCCGCTGTTCGAGCTGGACGGTCCTTCCCGCGTATTACTGACCGGCGAGCGTACCGCGCTCAATTTTGTCCAAACGCTCTCTGGCGTCGCCAGTGAAGTGCGCCGCTACGTTGACCTGCTGGCCGGCACCCGTACCCAGCTGCTTGATACCCGCAAAACGCTGCCGGGCCTGCGCACTGCGCTGAAGTACGCGGTGCTCTGCGGCGGCGGCGCAAACCATCGTCTGGGCTTATCCGATGCTTTCCTGATTAAAGAGAACCACATTATCGCTTCTGGCTCCGTGCGTCAGGCGGTGGAAAAGGCCTTCTGGCTGCATCCGGATGTGCCGGTTGAGGTGGAAGTTGAAAGCCTGGAAGAGCTGGAGCAGGCGATCAAGGCCGGGGCCGATATCATCATGCTCGATAACTTCGAGACGGAGCAGATGCGCGAGGCGGTGAAACTGACCAACGGCCGGGCCCAGCTAGAAGTGTCCGGAAACGTCACTTTCGAGACGATCCGTGAGTTCGCCGAAACCGGCGTGGATTACATCTCCGTTGGCGCGCTGACCAAGCACGTTCGCGCCCTCGATCTCTCAATGCGCTTCAAATAACGCACGCTCCCCTCTCTGTCCGGAGAGGGGAATTTCAGCCTCGCTCGCAAATCCATTGTCCTTCTCTGCAACACGGAATGAATTCTCTGAAGCTCCTTTCTCGTTCTCTTTTTTGCCCCTCGTTTCTGCCCTGTCCCGCTGACAAAGTAGAGCCACTTTGCATAAGGAGCAGATATGGACAGACAACAAGGATTCACACTCATTGAGCTGATGGTGGTCATTGGCATCATTGCGATTCTGAGCGCCATCGGCGTTCCCGCCTATCAGAACTACCTGCGTAAAGCAGCCCTCACCGATATGCTGCAAACTTTCGTTCCCTATCGCACTGCCATTGAGCTTTGCGCGCTCGATCGCGGCGGCGTGGAAAGCTGCGATGCCGGCAGTAACGGTATTCCCTCTCCTGCCACGACGCGTTACGTTTCAGGAATGAGCGTGGCGAAAGGGATCGTGACCTTAACAGGCCAGGAGAGCCTGAACGGGCTGACGGTAACCATGACGCCGCAGTGGAGCAACGGCAATGGCATGACGGGCTGGACGCGTGACTGCAATATCAGTGCTGACAGCGCGCTTAAGCAGGCCTGCGAAGACGTCTTCCGCTTCGACACTAACTAAGGAGCGGATAATGAACACCGATCAACTCGTGGCGCTTTGTCTTCGCCACCATGCCCTGCTGCTCACCAGCGACAGCGACATGATTAGCATCGCCGTCGTGGGAACCCCCGCGCCTGAACTGATGGAGGCCCTGCGCTTCGCGACCCAGAAGCGGATTGATATCGAATGCTGGAGCGCTGAACGCATGGAAAAGCACCGGCAGTTAACCGCGCAATCGCATCTGCCCGTCGTTTCGCAACCCCACTCCGCGGTGGACATCCTCAACCATACGCTGCAGCAGGCAGTAAACCAGCGCGCGTCTGACATCCATATCGAACCAATGGAGCACGCGTGCCAGATCCGCTTACGTATCGACGGGGTACTTTATCCGCAGCCTCCCCTTTCCGCCGCGCTGGCGACGATGCTCAGCGCCCGGTTAAAAGTGCTGGGTAATCTGGATATTGCGGAACGACGCTTGCCGCAGGACGGTCAGTTTACGATTGAGCTGACAAACGAGCCGGTCTCGTTTCGTATCGCCACGCTTCCCTGCAACGGCGGTGAGAAAATTGTGCTGCGTTTGCTACATCAGGTTCAGCAGGCGCTGGAGCCGAACGCGCTTGGCATGAGCGCTAAACAGCTGGCCTGTTTTAATGAGGTACTCCACCAGCCTCAGGGGCTAATTCTGGTCACCGGCCCGACGGGCAGCGGCAAAACCGTAACGCTCTACAGCGCGCTGCAGGCGCGTAACACCCCTGACGTCAACATCTGCAGCGTGGAGGATCCCATCGAGATCCCGCTTGCGGGGTTAAATCAGACGCAGGTTAACCCCCGCGCGGGCTTAACATTCCAGAGCGTACTGAGAGCGCTGCTCCGTCAGGATCCGGACATCATTATGGTCGGGGAAATTCGCGATGGTGAAACGGCAGAAATTGCCATTAAAGCCGCGCAGACCGGGCATCTGGTATTGTCGACGCTGCACACCAACTCGACGACGGAAACCCTCATTCGTCTGGAGCAGATGGGCGTGGCGCGCTGGATGATCTCTTCCGCGCTTTCGATGGTGATTGCCCAGCGGCTGGTTCGGCGCCTTTGCCCGCACTGCCGACAGAAAACAGGGGAGCATACGGACCTGCCGCGCTCGGTTTGGCCGCGGCAACTTCCTCGCTGGCAACCTGCAGGCTGCGATCGTTGTTATCACGGTTTTTACGGGCGCGTGGCCATTTTTGAAGTACTTGCGATCGATAATCCCCTGCGCCAGGCTATTGCCAGCGGGGCAGGCACCGAGGTGATTGAAGCCAGCGCCCGACAGGCTGGACTCATCTCGCTGTTTGAACACGGCTGCATGGCCGTTGAACAAGGGATGACCACGCTTGAAGAGTTAGTGCGTGTTCTGGGTATGCCCGATGGCTGCTAATCAACTCTGGCGCTGGCGAGCACTCTCCGCTGAAGGAGAACCCCGAAACGGGGTACTCTGGGCCACCGACCGCAACGCAGCCTTCACCAGGCTGATGCGTAACGACCTCCATCCTCTGGCCCTGACCCGATGCGCTCAAAGGCACCGCTGGCGTCCACATCACTGCTACGAGATGTTTCGTCAGCTCGCAACGCTCCTGCAGGCCGGGCTGACGCTCGCGCATAGTCTGCAAATGCTGGCAGACCAACATCCAGTAGAACCGTGGCGGGGGCTACTGCAAAACGTTGCCGATGAACTCAGTGAAGGCTGTCCTTTTTCTGAGGCGCTCAAACGGTGGCCAGCAGTCTTTAGCCCACTGCATATCTCAATGGTGAAAACCGGAGAGCTAACGGGGAAGCTTGAAGCGTGCTGCCGAGAGCTTGCAGAGCAGCAAAAAGCGCAGCAGCAGCTCAGCGCGAAGGTGAAAAAAGCGCTGCGCTACCCGGCGATCGTCCTGACGCTGGCCGTGCTCGTCGTGCTGGCAATGGTCACCCTGGTTTTGCCCGAATTTGCCGCGATCTACAAAACCTTTAATACCCCGCTTCCGGCGCTGACGCGAATTGTTATGGGGATAGCCGCGTTTATGCAGTCATATGCCCTTGCGCTGTTCGCGATGCTGCTTGTTCCCGTAACCGCAGCCTGGCCTCTGCGACACCATCCTCGCTGGCAGCGTATTCTGCTGAGTTTTCCCGTAATGGGCGCGCTGGCGAAAGGGCAAAAACTGGGGCAGATCTTCACCGTGCTGTCGCTCACGCAGCAGGCGGGCATTGCATTCTTACAGGGGCTTGAAAGTGCAGAAGAGACTGTTGAAAGCCGGTACTGGCAGGGAATACTCCGCAGCATACGCGAGAACATTGAAAAAGGTCTCCCCGTCTGGTCGTCCTTTCAGAAGGCGGCAATGTTTACCCCGCTCTGTATTCAGCTTTTACGAACCGGCGAGATGTCAGGTTCGCTGGACGTCATGCTGGCAAACCTTGCTCGCCATCACACGGAACAGACCTTTCAACGGGCAGACAACCTGGCGGCGCTTCTGGAGCCACTGCTCCTGGTTGTTACGGGGGTTATCATCGGCACGCTGGTGGTGGCAATGTATCTGCCGATTTTCCATCTGGGTGATGCGATGAGCGCGGGGTAGTGCAGTAGCGCTGGCGCACAAGCATGCGCCAGCGAAAGCCATTACAGGCTATTGAAAACGCGGTTTTCCTGCTCCTGAACGCGAATAAACGTTGTGCGTTTCGTCAGCTCTTTCAGGCGGGATGCACCCACGTAGGTACAGGCTGAGCGCAGACCGCCCAGAATGTCGCGCGCGGTGTTTTCAACCGGGCCGCGCAGAGGCAGCTTCACGGTTTTGCCTTCTGCCGCACGGTATTTTGCCACGCCACCGACGTGGCGGGTCATCGCAGATTCAGAGCTCATACCGTAGAACAGCATGAATTTCTCGCCGTTCTCTTCCACCACGGTGCCGCCGCTCTCTTCGTGGCCTGCCAGCATACCGCCGAGCATGACGAAGTCCGCGCCGCCGCCAAAGGCCTTTGCGACATCGCCCGGCATGGTGCAACCGCCGTCGCTGATGATCTGGCCGCCCAGGCCGTGCGCCGCGTCGGCACATTCAATGACCGCGGAAAGCTGCGGATAACCAACTCCGGTTTTCACGCGCGTGGTGCATACGGAGCCCGGGCCAATGCCCACTTTCACGATGTCGGCACCGGAGAGGATCAGCTCTTCACACATTTCACCGGTCACCACGTTACCCGCGATGATGGTTTTGGTCGGCCAAGCTTCGCGCGCCTTGCTGACGAACTGCACGAAGTGCTCGGAGTAACCGTTCGCCACATCAATACAAACGAAGCTAAGCGCCGGGTTGGCATTCAGGATCTGTTTGGTTTTCTCGAAATCGGCATCGGAAGTACCGGTGGAAACCATCACGTGCTTCACCACGTCAGCAGAGGCGGACGCAACAAACGCATTCCACTCTTCAGGAGTGTAGTGCTTGTGGACTGCAGTAAGAATATCGAACTGAGCCAGCGCCGTTGCCATCTCAAAGGTACCGACTGTATCCATGTTGGCAGCAATGATTGGCACGCCAGACCACGTCTGACCGGAATGCTTAAAGGTGAATTGACGTTCGAGTTCAACGTCTGAGCGACTTTTCAGTGTAGAGCGTTTAGGGCGGATAAGAACGTCTTTGAAACCTAACTTCAGATCTTCTTCGATACGCATGTGCGGATTCCTGGGGTTAGAGGCAAATATGTTAAAAGCACAACTCCAGTGACGCTATCATACGCACTAATACCTGCTCCGCAAGACTGCGAAATTCTCTTTTTTTACGCTACAATCCTATAAATTTACCTGGTAAAAAGCCGGTAAAGAGAATCAAACAATTACTGTCGCACGTTTGTTTTTTAAGCAACTGATTTCCATAATGAATAATTCCCAGGATTTGATTTAATGGGGTATATCGTCGCAGTAACCGGCGGCATCGGTAGTGGCAAAAGTACCGTTGCGGACGCGTTTTCTCGTCTCGGCATCGCGATTATTGATGCTGATATTATTGCCCGTCAGGTGGTAGAGCCCAATACACCCGCGCTAAAGGCCATCGCCGACCATTTCGGTCAGGCAATCATCAATGCCGATGGCACACTGAACCGCCGTCAGCTTCGCGAATATATTTTTTCCGATTCTGCGGAAAAAGCCTGGCTTAATGCCCTGCTCCACCCCATTATCCACCAGGAAACTCAGCGTCAGATAGCCGCAGCCCGCTCGCCCTATGTCCTGTGGGTGGTTCCGCTCCTGGTCGAAAATCAGCTGTATAAGAAAGCCAATCGGGTATTGGTGATTGATGTCACACCCGAGACGCAAATCCAGCGAACCATGACGCGCGACCACGTCTCGCGTGAACATGCTGAACAAATTCTTGCCGCTCAGGCCACTCGCGCTCAGCGCCTTGCCGTTGCGGATGATGTTATTGATAATAACGGCGCACCAGATGCCATTGCATCGGATGTTGCCCGCCTGCACGAGCAGTATCTAACCTTCGCCGCGCAGGCCGTTGCACAGGAAAAACCATAATGTCGACTCACATCCTTTTTGAGCACCCGCTTAATGAAAAAATGCGTACCTGGCTGCGCATTGAATTTCTCATCCAACAGCTTTCACAACATCTGCCTGTTAACGATCATGCCACGGCGTTGCACTTCTTTCGCAACGTAGGCGATCTGCTGGATGTGATTGAACGTGGCGATGTCCGCACGGAGCTGTTGAAAGAGCTGGAGCGCCAGCAGCGTAAATTACAGGCCTGGGCCGAAGTACCGGGCGTGGATCAAAGTCGAATTGACGCCTTACGCCAGCAGTTGAAAAACAGCAGCACGACGCTGATGGCCGCGCCGCGCGTTGGGCAATATTTACGAGAAGACCGTTTGATAGCGCTGGTGCGCCAGCGCCTGAGCATACCGGGCGGTTGCTGTAGCTTTGATCTGCCAACGCTGCATATGTGGCTGCATATGCCGCAGGAACAGCGCGATCGCCAGGTAAACAGCTGGCTGGGTAGCCTGGAGCCGATGAATCAGACGCTATCGCTGATCCTCGATCTTGTGCGTAACTCTGCCCCGTTCCGCAAGCAAACCAGTCTCAACGGTTTTTATCAGGACAACGGCGACGACGCCGATCTTCTGCGTCTAAATTTGTCGCTTGGCGAGCAGCTTTATCCACAAATTTCCGGGCATAAAAGCCGTTTCGCGATCCGCTTTATGCCGCTGGACAGTGAAAATGGCACCGTGCCGGAACGCCTCGATTTTGAACTGGCCTGTTGTTAAGGAGTGCCAATGTCTGACGTCACCACCGTAAACTGCCCAACCTGTGGGAAAACTGTCGTCTGGGGAGAAGTGAGTCCGTTTCGCCCGTTCTGCTGCAAGCGCTGTCAGCTCATTGATCTGGGCGAATGGGCGGCGGAAGAGAAACGTATTCCGAGTGAAGGCGACCTCTCGGATAGCGATGACTGGAGCGAAAGCCAGCAGTAACGTTCAAAGCCTGCTGGCGATTCGTTCGGCAGGCCTACATGTTTGTCGCTAAGCGGCGGATCACAGGCTCATTGGCTGGCGGGAATTTGTCGGCATCACTGACCTGAAGTTCCACCCAGTTACCCGGCTGTCCCTCTTTTCCCCAGGGTTCACCTTCCCAGCTTTCCACCAGCCAGAACCACAGCGTGATGTGCCTGTCGGGAAACTGATACTCCAGCTTATCGAACAGCGTGGCGCCAAGCGGGGTAATCCCCACCTCTTCCTGCAGCTCACGCACCAGCGCCTCTTCCGGTGTTTCTCCTGATTCGATTTTCCCGCCAGGAAACTCCCACTTGTTCGCCATATGGGCGTCAGCAGCGCGCTGGGTGATGAAGATTTGGTTTTGCGGGTTGCGAATAATCCCGACGGCAATTTGCAGTATTTTCATAGCGTCACTTCCATAAAAAAGGCGCAGATATCTGCGCCTTTTCAGTTAGTTATGTTCTTAGCTCAGGCGGCCGTGGCACGCCTTGTATTTTTTACCGGAACCACACGGGCACGGATCGTTACGACCGACTTTACGATCGCCGGTCTGCGCGGCGATCGCTGCTGCGGCTTCGCTTTCGTCAGTCTGGTGGCTCAGCTGTTGCATCTGCGCCAGACGCTCAGCTTCTTCACGACGCTGCTGCTCCATCGCTTCCACTTCTTCCGGCATGCGCACCTGAACCTTGCTCAGGGTGCTGATCACTTCGTACTTCAGTGACTCCAGCATAGAGGCAAACATGGAGAAGGATTCACGCTTGTACTCCTGCTTCGGATCTTTCTGCGCATAGCCGCGCAGGTGGATACCCTGACGCAGGTAGTCCATCGCCGCCAGGTGCTCTTTCCACAGGGAGTCCAGCGTCTGCAGCATCACGCCTTTTTCGAAGTGACGCATCATCTCAGCGCCAACCACTTCTTCCTTACGCTTATAAACCTCCAGCGCGGTTTCAAAGATACGTTCGCGCAGGGTCTCTTCATGCAGCTCAGGCTCTTTGTCCAGCCACTCTTTGATTGGCAGATCGAGATCGAAGTCGTTTTTCAGACGTTCCTGCAGGCCTTCAACGTCCCACATCTCTTCCAGAGACTGCGGTGGAATATGCGCGTCGATGGTGGCTTTGAACACATCTTCGCGGATGCTGTTGATGGTTTCGCTCACGTCGGACACGTCCAGCAGTTCGTTACGCTGGGTGTAGATCGCGCGACGCTGATCGTTGGCCACGTCATCATATTCCAGCAGCTGCTTACGAATATCGAAGTTGCGGCTTTCCACTTTACGCTGGGCGTTAGCGATCGCTTTAGTCACCCATGGGTGCTCAATGGCTTCACCAGGCTTCATGCCCAGCTTACGCATCATGCCGGACACGCGGTCGGAGGCGAAAATACGCATCAGCGCATCTTCCATAGACAGGTAGAAGCGGGAAGAACCGGCATCACCCTGACGGCCCGCACGGCCGCGCAGCTGGTTGTCGATACGACGAGATTCGTGACGCTCGGTACCGATGATGTGCAGACCACCGGATGCCAGCACCGCGTCGTGACGCACCTGCCAGTCGGCTTTGATCTGCTCGATCTGCTCTGGCGTTGGGTTTTCCAGCTCTGCGACTTCAGCCTGCCAGCTACCGCCGAGCATAATATCGGTACCACGACCCGCCATGTTGGTGGCGATGGTCACGGCTCCCGGATAGCCCGCCTGAGCAACAATGTCCGCTTCTTTAGCGTGGAACTTGGCGTTCAGAACGTTGTGCTTGATGCCTGCTTTGGTCAGCTCATTGGAAACCACCTCGGATTTCTCGATGGAGATGGTCCCCACCAGAACCGGCTGACCATTGGCAGTACGGTCGCGAATATCTTCGATGATCGCCTGAATTTTTTCCGCTTCGGTCATGTACACCAGGTCCGGCATATCCTTACGGATCATCGGACGGTTGGTTGGCACAACCACGGTATCCAGCTTGTAGATGGAGCTGAATTCAAACGCTTCGGTATCTGCGGTACCGGTCATCCCCGCCAGCTTCTCATACAGACGGAAGTAGTTCTGGAAGGTGATGGATGCCAGCGTCTGGTTTTCGTTCTGGATATCCACGCCTTCTTTCGCTTCAACGGCCTGATGCAGACCATCAGACCAGCGACGACCCTGCATGGTACGGCCGGTGTGTTCATCGACAATGATGACTTCGCCGTCTTTCACGATGTAGTCAACGTCGCGGGTGAACAGCGCGTGGGCGCGCAGCGCGGCGGTCACGTGGTGCATCAGCATGATGTTGCTCGGGGAATACAGGGACTCGCCCTCTTCCATAATGCCTTCAGCCACCAGCAGCTCTTCGATTTTCACCAGACCGCGTTCGGTCAGGTTCACCTGGCGCGCTTTTTCATCTACGGAGAAGTGGCCTTCACCCTGGAAGGTATCGGAGTCTTCTTTCTCCTGACGCAGCAGGTGTGGAATGATTTTGTCGACTTTACGGTACATGTCAGAGCTGTCTTCGGCCGGGCCGGAGATGATCAGCGGGGTACGCGCTTCATCGATCAGAATGGAGTCAACCTCATCCACCAGCGCATAGTGCAGCTTACGCTGGACGCGCTCTTCCGGGCTGAACGCCATGTTGTCGCGCAGGTAGTCGAAGCCGTATTCGTTGTTGGTGCCGTAGGTGATGTCCGCGTTGTAGGCTTCGCGCTTGGCGGGTGCCGGCAGTCCGGACATGTTGATGCCGACGGTCATGCCGAGGAATTCGAACAGCGGACGGTTGTTTTCGGCATCACGCTGGGCCAGATAGTCGTTGACGGTAACGACGTGAACGCCCTTACCGGTCAGTGCATTCAGGTAAGCCGGCAGCGTTGCGGTCAGGGTTTTACCTTCACCGGTACGCATTTCCGCGATGCAGCGTTCGTTAAGCACCATACCGCCCAGCAATTGAACGTCGAAGTGACGCATGCCGAACACACGTTTACTCGCTTCACGCACAACGGCGAAAGCTTCCGGGATCAGGCTTTCTAAGGTTTCACCTTTTTCCAGACGCGCACGGAATTCCGCCGTTTTCGCTTTCAGCTCATCATCAGAGAGCTTCTCCATCGCCGGTTCCATACCGTTGATGACGGCAACAGCTTTGCGCATACGGCGCAGGGTACGATCGTTACGACTACCAAAAACTTTGGTTAATAATTTGATTAGCATAATAAATTCTCAAACGCCCCAGACGGGCAGATAAATTAAGGTATTGAAAAAGGTTAATTTAGCTGAGGCGTTGAGGCCCGGCACGGATGCCGTGAACCTGGCTAATCCATGTCGAAACGGAGAATGATAGAGGAGGAACAAACCAGGTTTGCGCCGTCTGACTCACGGTCACGGGCGGCTGGTTATCCTGCGTCAGAAGCGCATTAAGCGTATCGAGCAGGGCAAGATGCTGAGCCTGAACCGGCAGCGACTCTTCAGCAACAGGCATCGTCTGCGGCGCCATCGCGAACGACAGATGACGAATAACCGTGCGGATGGCGTGCTGCTGCCAGTAATCAACGGAGAAATTAGGACGACGGCTGGCTTCAAGCCACGCGAGATTAGTAAAGTTAACCCGCGTCGAGAGATCGTGTTTAGTTGTCGTGGAACGTGCTGGCGTCGCCGCTTCCGCACTGTTACTGAGCGCAGGCAAGCCGAAACTCGCCGCGACCATCCCTAATAAGAGATGCGGCCAGAAGTAACGTCTGCCAAATTGTCGCCAGCGCGTCAGTATTCCGCTCACTTGCTCCACCACAATCGCCCGCCAGTGCAGGCTGAGTTCAGTTATTCTTTTTTAGCGCCCAGATATTACCACTAAAGCCAATACGCAGCAGCAGGAATGACACCTTGCAGCAGGTAAAAACGGTCAATAATGCAGCGAACACACCGTTATTCGGCACCCGACAATGGCCAGGGAGTAGAGGGGCAAATCAAAGAAGGGTAGAAATAAAAACGACTGGCTTCCCTGGTCGGAGAGAGTACCAGGTGAACCAGTCGCTTTTCTTACGAAACGGCGTTAACCGTTACGCCAGGACCATAGTCGGTGCTTTGAACGCCAGCGGCAGTTCCGCTTCGTCTTCAAAGGTCACATATTCCCAGGCTTCCTGTTTTGCCAGGACGGCCTGCAACAATTTGTTGTTCAGTGCATGACCGGATTTGAACGCGGTAAATGCACCAATGATGTTGTGACCACACATGAACAGGTCGCCGATCGCATCCAGCATTTTGTGACGAACGAATTCATCTTCAAAACGCAGGCCGTCTTCGTTCAGTACGCGATAATCGTCAACAACGATGGCACAATCGAAGCTGCCGCCCAGGCACAGGCCGCGGGACTGCAGATATTCGATATCACGCATGAAGCCAAACGTACGTGCGCGGCTGATCTGGCGCATAAACGCATCAGCAGAGAAGTTCATCGCGTAGCGCTGGGTGCTGGAGTCAATCGCCGGATGGTTAAAGTCGATGGTAAAGTCCAACGAGAAACCATTGTACGGTTTGAATTCAGCCCACTTGTCGCCATCTTCGACGCGAACGGTCTCTTTGATGCGAACAAATTTCTTCGCACAGTTCAGTTCTTCGATGCCGGCATCCAGCAACAGATAAACGAACGGCGCAGCACTACCATCCATAATCGGGATTTCTGGCGCATCGACTTCAACAATAATGTTGTCGATACCCAGACCCGCCAGGGCGGCGTTCAGGTGCTCTACGGTAGAAATCCGCACGTCATGCTCGTTCACCAGACAAGTACAGAGCATTGTATCACGCACAGATTTGGCATCGGCCGGAAAATCTACCGGTGGATTCAAGTCGGTGCGACGATAGATGACCCCGGTATTGGCCGGCGCAGGGCGTAACGTCAGTGTGACTTTCTTGCCGGTATGTAAACCGACACCCGTCGCCTGAACGATACGTTTAAGTGTCCTTTGTTTGATCATCGTATAATCTCGCCAAATTAACTATCCAACCGAGAGTGTATATCACTAACGGTGGGCCAGTTTAGCACAAAGAGCGCAAATCCCCAAATTCCAGCCAATTCTTAGTCAGCTTGCTTACGCAGGAACGCCGGGATGTCCAGATAATCTGGCTCTTTTGCCGTTTGCGGCGTTGGGTCGTTTACCACTTTCGCGGCCGGTTTTTGCTCCTGAGTCAGAGGAGACATACCGTGCTGCTGGTAACGATCCATTACCGGTTGCTGAGTCTGCTTGTTGGTCACGAGGGTGATCTCAGGACGCTTGTCCATACCGATACCGGTCGCAACAACGGTAACACGCAGCTCGTCGTTCATTTCCGGGTCAAGGGAAGTACCGATTACCACGGTCGCGTTGTCAGAAGCGAACGCGCGGATGGTATTACCCACGGTTTCGAACTCATCCAGACGCAGGTCAAAGCCAGCAGTAATGTTGACCAGCACGCCGCGCGCACCGGACAGATCGATATCTTCCAGCAGTGGAGAAGAGATAGCCATTTCAGCCGCTTCTTCCGCACGGTCTTCGCCGCTCGCCACGCCAGAGCCCATCATCGCGTAGCCCATTTCGGACATGACGGTGCGAACGTCTGCAAAGTCAACGTTCATCAGGCCAGGACGGGTAATCAGTTCTGCGATACCCTGGACCGCACCTTTCAGCACGTCGTTTGCTGCGCCGAAGGCGTCAAGCAGGGAGATACCACGACCCAGAACTTTCAGCAGCTTGTCGTTCGGGATGGTGATCAGCGAGTCCACATGCTTGGACAGCTCGGTGATACCCTGTTCCGCGAAGGCCATACGCTTTTTGCCTTCGAAGTTGAAAGGCTTGGTCACGACAGCAACGGTCAGGATACCTAAATCTTTAGCTACTTCAGCGACAACAGGTGCTGCACCGGTACCGGTACCGCCGCCCATGCCTGCTGCGATGAAGACCATGTCCGCACCTTCCAGTGCAGCACGCAGGGCTTCACGATCTTCTTCAGCCGCGTTGCGACCGACTTCCGGGTTAGCCCCAGCGCCCAGCCCTTTGGTGATGCCACCGCCGATCTGGATAGTCTGGCCGACTGCCGTTTTACGCAGTGCCTGCGCATCGGTGTTAACTGCGAAGAATTCAACACCTTCAATGCGTTCACGCACCATATGCTCTACGGCGTTACCGCCGCCGCCACCGACGCCGATGACTTTAATCACCGCGTCGTTGGTCAGTTCCATAGGTTCAAACATAATTTCTCTCTCCGTTGTGCCTGTCGCCCGAGACCGCTAATTCTCTCCGGTCTCTTTAAAAAATTAAAACTCTTTTCGCAGCCAGTTGTTCAGTCGTTTGACCCACGACCCCACTGAGACGCGTTTTTCCACTTCCGCTTCACCACTGAGATGAGATTCCTTCCCGTAGTGGAGCAGGCCCACAGCCGTTGAATAGTACGGCTCCTGAGCATAATCCGTTAAACCGGTAATATTCAGCGGCGCACCAATACGCACCTGCGTATGGAACACGCGCTGAGCGCAGGCCGCAAGACCTTCAATTTGCGCTGCACCGCCGGTTAATACAATCCCCGCCGCAAGATGATGCTTAACCCCCTGCTGACGAAGCTGTTCCTGAAGCTGTAAAATCTCTTCGTTGACCAGGTTGAGCAGCTCGGTATAGCGCGGCTCAATTACCTCTGCCAACGTCTGGCGCTGCAGGCTACGCGGCGGACGGCCACCCACGCTCGGCACCTCAACGCTCTCATCTTTACCAACGATAGACCCCAGCGCACAGCCGTGGCGTACTTTAATCGCTTCTGCATCGCTCGGTGGCGTACCAAAAGCGTAAGCAATATCGCTGGTCACAACGTTCCCTGCGTAAGGGATCACTTTGGTATGGCGCAGCGCACCGCCGGTATACACGGCCATGTCCATTGTACCACCACCGATATCCACCACACAGACACCCAGTTCACGTTCGTCTTCGGTCAGCACGGAATAACTTGCCGCCAGACCGGCGAAAATAAGTTGGTCAACTTTCAGGCCACAACGTTCAACGGCTTTTACGATGTTCTTCGCCATATCGTTGTGACATGTGATCAGGTGCACTTTTGCCTGCATACGAACGCCAGACAGACCAACCGGGTTCTTGATCCCTTCCTGGTAGTCAATCGCATATTCCTGCGGGATCACGTGCAGCACGCGATGCTCATCGCGAACGCGCACGGACTTCGCCGTATGCACAACGTTTTCAACATCTTCCTGCGTCACTTCTTCTTCAGAAATCGGCACCATACCGATTTCGTTCTGGCAGCTAATGTGCTTGCCAGAAAGGGCCAGATAGACAGAAGAAATCTGGCAATCTGCCATTAATTCAGCCTGGTCGATGGCGCGCTGTACGCATTTCACCACCGACTCAAGGTCGTTTACCCCACCTTTATCCATACCACGGGACGGGCAACTGCCCACGCCAATGATATTGACCATACCGTCGGGCAGAACTTCCCCTACTAAAGCGGCAACCTTCGCGGTGCCAATCTCCAGTCCAACTACCAGTTTTCTGTCCGTCGCCTTGATCATTGTTGTTCTGCCTGTACCTGTGCCTGATTCTGTTGCTGATTAGGTTCCTCGACCGGAGCCGGCTCCCAACCGACTGCTGCGCCTGAGTCATAGCGCAAATCAACGTAGCTTATCCGTTTGCCGTCCGCCTGCGCCTGCTGTTGTAAAACCGGGTAAAGTTCTACAAAACGCGCAAGACGTTTCATTGTGTCGCCGCGTCCCAGGTTGAGCTTAATGCCGTTCGTCAACGTCAGCTGCCAGGAGCGGCGCGCCGTCATCGCAGCATCTTTTAACGTAAACCTGTCCTTCGCCAGCACCTGCCCCATTTCACGAAAACCCTGCAATACTTCGTTTTCGCTGCCTTCAGGGCCATACAACATCGGTAAATTTTGCTTGTTGACACGATCGCTCGGGACGCTGAAGGAATTTCCATCTACGTCAACCATGTGCTGATCATTCCAACGCGCAATGGGCACATATTCAACCAGATGAATCTTCAATTCATCAGGCCATTGTTTTCTGACACTCGCCTGTTTTATCCAGGGCAGACGTTCAATCTGGCTCTGGATAATATTGACGTCCTGCGTCATAAAGGTGCCGGGCGATCCCAGCGCCAGAATAGACTGGCGAATATCATCGTTACGCGTGTAGTGACGCTCGCCGGTCACCACCAGCTTTGACAGCGGCAACCGCTGTGCGTCTTCCATCCAGCCCAGCACCATCCAGCCGCTGATAAACACGGTGCACAGCACCCCGAGCAGGAAGATTATCCCTGCAAGACGCGTTCCATTACTCCGGCGTGAAGAAGTGTATTCTTCTTCGTCATCGCGGTTGCGCGTGTTCAATGCAGCCTGAGACATATCAGCCCGCCTGGTCCAGAATACGTACGACTAACTGCGAGAAGCTCATTCCCGCCTGACGCGCCGCCATCGGCACAAGGCTGTGGCTGGTCATTCCCGGTGACGTATTGGCTTCCAGCAGATAAAACTGCCCGTCATTGTCCTGCATCACATCAATGCGTCCCCAGCCGCTGCAGCCCAAAACATTCCAGGCTTTAAGCACCAGGGACTGTAATTCGGCTTCGCGCTCTGCTTCAAGACCACAAGGGCAGAAATATTGCGTCTCATCAGAGAGATACTTCGCCTCATAATCATAGAAGACTCCGGCGGGTTGGATGCGAATTGACGGTAAAATTTCTTCGCCAAGCATCGCGACGGTAAATTCCGGCCCGCTGAGCCATTTTTCAATCAGAACTTCTTCATCGTGTTGAAATGCCAGCGCTAAAGCAGATGTTAAATCTTCAGCTTTATCGACCTTTGACATCCCGACGCTCGACCCTTCCCTGCTCGGCTTTACAATAACCGGTAAGCCCAGTGCCGCAATGCGTGTATTAACGCTGTCCGACAGGCCCAATTCAAATTCGCCGCGCGTCAGCGCCACCCACGGCGCAACGGGTAAACCCGCTCCCTGCCAGAGTAACTTACTGCGCAGTTTATCCATAGATATGGCGGATGCCATCACGCCGCTTCCGGTGTAAGGCAGGCCGATCAGCTCCAGAAGCCCTTGCAGGGTTCCGTCTTCACCGCCACGACCATGTAACGCGATAAAGACCTTATCGAAGCCCATCGCTTTTAATTGCGTCACGTCGACCTCTTTTGGATCGACAATATGTGCGTTTACGCCGCCTTCACGCAGGCCCGCCAGCACGGCAGCGCCGGAATTCAGAGAAACCTCGCGCTCGGCGGAGTTGCCGCCAGAGAGGACTGCAATCTTATCAGCCATGATGCTCATCCTCCTGGGTTTGCGGCTTCAGTTTGATTTCAGCTAAGGTACGGGCGATCTTGCCGATATTTCCCGCACCCTGAATCAGGATGAGATCGTTACCGGTCAGGACCGGTGCCAGAATTTCCGCCACCTGTGCCGGGTCAGAAACCAGAATAGGGTCAACTTTACCGCGCCCGCGGATGGTACGACACAGGGAACGGCTGTCTGCGCCTGGAATTGGCGTTTCGCCGGCGGCGTAAACATCCAGCATCAGCAGGGTATCCACCTGTGACAGCACGCTGGCGAAATCGTCATACAGATCGCGGGTACGCGTGAAGCGGTGCGGCTGGAAGATCATCACCAGATTCTTCTCCGGCCAGCCCGCGCGTGCGGCTTTGATGGTCGCGTCCACTTCCGTCGGATGGTGGCCGTAGTCGTCCACCAGCATCGCGGTACCTGGCTTACCATTCACCGCATCCAGCGGGAACTCGCCGAGGAAGTCAAAGCGACGCCCCGTCCCCTGGAAGCTTTCCAGCGCGCGCAGGATCGCCTCATCATCAATGCCTTCTTCCGTCGCAACAGCCACTGCCGCTGCGGCGTTGAGCGCGTTATGGCGCCCTGGCGCATTCAGCGTGACGTGCAGCAGCTCTTTGTCCTGACGCGCCAGAGTGAAATGCCCCTGCGCACCAATCTGTTTGTACTCTTCCACGCGGACGTCAGCGTCTTCGCTGAAGCCGTAGGTGGTGATTTGACGACCGACGCGCGGCAGCAGCTCGCGGATCACCGGGTCGTCCACGCACATCACCGCGCGGCCATAAAACGGCAGGTTGTGCAGGAAGTTGATGAAGGTCTGCTTTAAGTTTTCGAAGTCGCCCTGGTAGGTATCCATATGGTCAGCTTCGATATTGGTGACAATCGCCACCATCGGCTGCAGGTGCAGGAACGACGCGTCGCTCTCATCCGCTTCCGCAATCAGATAACGGCTATGGCCCAGACGCGCATGCACGCCTGCGGCTTTCACCAGACCGCCATTGACAAACGTCGGATCGAGACCCGCTTCCGCATAAATGCTGGAAACCATCGCCGTGGTCGTGGTTTTACCGTGGGTACCGGCAATCGCAATGCCGTGACGGAACCGCATCAGTTCCGCCAGCATTTCTGCGCGGCGGATCACCGGAATGCGCGCTTCGTGCGCGGCAACGATTTCCGGATTGTCAGAGGAGATGGCGCTCGATACCACCACCACGCTTGCATCGCGCACGTTTTCCGGGCGATGGTTGAAATAGATAGTCGCCCCAAGCGACGCAAGCTGCTGCGTGACAGGGTTTGGCGCCAGGTCGGACCCGCTGATCTGATAACCTTCGTTAGCTAACACTTCGGCAATACCGCCCATGCCGGCACCACCGATGCCAACAAAGTGAATGTGCCGGACGCGACGCATCTCGGGCACGATTGAACGCAGTTTTGCCAGTTGTTGTGTATTCATTCTCTAAACGCCATCGACTACTTAAAATTCGTGCAGCGCAACACGCGCTGCGAGGGTTAAGCCTGGGCTGCCAGGCTCACTTCTTTTGCCACCCGTTCTGTCGCATCCGGGATAGCGGCAGCGCGCGCGCGCTGTGCCATCTCTAGCAGTGCGTCTCTGTTCCAGCCCGCCAGGGTGGTGGCGACCGCATCGGCGGTAAAGTGTGGCTGCTCAAAAATTTTCGCCGCGCCGGCTTTCTCAAGCGGCAGCGCGTTCCAGTACTGCTGTCGGTCTTTGTGCTGGAACGGCACGAACAGCGCTGGCAAGCCGGCGGCGGCGATTTCGCTCACCGTCAGCGCGCCAGAGCGGCAGACCACGACATCGGCCCAGGCATAGGCTGCGGCCATATCGTCAATAAATTCCGTCACTTTATGCTGCGGCTGGCCTTCATCAGCGTACGCCTGCTCAACGGTCTGCTGAGCGCCTTTACCGCTTTGGTGCCAGATAGTCACGGCATCACCCAGCTTTGCCGCCACCTGCGGCATTGTCTGATTCAGAATGCGCGCACCCTGAGAACCACCAACGACCAAAACACGAACCGGGCCTTCACGTCCCGCCAGGCGGGCATCCGGCAGCGGCAGAGCCAACACGTCGACGCGCACCGGGTTACCCACCACGTCCGCTTTCGGAAACGCGCCGGGAAACGCCTGCATCACTTTGGTGGCGATTTTCGCCAGCCACTTGTTGGTCAGACCGGCAATACCGTTCTGCTCGTGCAGAACAACGGGAATGCCTAACGACCACGCGGCCAGCCCGCCGGGACCAGAAACATAGCCGCCCATACCCAGCACCACATCGGGCTTAAAGCGCTTCATGATGGTGCGCGCCTGACGCCAGGCATTAAAAATACGCACCGGCGCCAGCAGCATGGCCTTGAGGCCTTTGCCTCGCAGGCCGGAAATACGAATAAAGTCGATCTCAATACCGTGCTTCGGTACCAGGTCGGCTTCCATGCGGTCTGCGGTTCCCAGCCAGCGTACCTGCCAGCCCTGCTCCATTAAATGGTGCGCAACCGCCAGCCCCGGGAACACGTGTCCACCGGTACCGCCTGCCATCACCATTAACCGCTTCGGTTGATTCATCGTGAACCTCGTGTAAACGCCTGGGCTTTCTCCAGACGCGTCTCATAATCTATGCGTAACAAAAACATAATGGCCGTCGACATGATCAACAGGCTCGAACCACCATAGCTGATCAGCGGCAACGTCAGACCTTTGGTCGGCAGCATACCCGCTGCGGCCCCGACGTTAACCAGCGCCTGGAAGCTAAACCAGATACCAATTGAGCAGGCTAAGAAGCCTGAGAAGCGGTGATCGATCTCCAGCGCTTTTCGGCCAATCGACATGGCGCGGAAAGCGACGAAGAATACCATTAAAAGCGCTAATACCACACCGATATAACCCAGTTCTTCCCCAATAATGGAGAAGATGAAGTCGGTGTGCGCCTCCGGTAAATACTCCAGTTTCTGTACCGAGTTGCCCAGACCTTGCCCCCAGACTTCACCGCGGCCAAACGCCATCAGCGACTGCGTCAGCTGGTAACCGCTACCGAACGGATCTTCCCATGGGTTCCAGAACGAGGTCACGCGGCGGATACGGTAAGGCTCGGCGAGGATCAGCAGCACCACTGCTGAAATCCCCATCCCGATGATGGCGATGAACTGCCACAGCTTGGCCCCTGCCAGGAACAGCATCGCCAGCGTGGTGACAAACAGTACGACAACGGTCCCGAGGTCAGGCTGCGCCAGCAGCAGGATCGCCAACACCAGAATGACGCCCATCGGCTTTAAGAAGCCGCGAAGGTTGTTACGCACCTCATCGACTTTTCGCACCAGGTAGTTTGCCAGGTAGCAGAATAACGAAAGCTTGGTGAACTCCGCAGGCTGAATACGCAGCGGGCCGAAGGCGATCCAGCGTGATGCCCCGTTAACGGAGCTCCCGACAACCAGCACGATCAGCAGCATGATAATGGAGGCGATCAGCATCGCGGTACTGTGGCGCTGCCAGAACGCCATCGGCAGACGAAGCGTTACCAGCGCCAGGCAGAACGCCAGAATGATGTACAGCCCGTCACGCTTGGCGAACAGAAAGGGATCGTTCGCCAGACGCTGTCCAACGGGCATAGAGGCCGACGTCACCATGATAAAGCCGATCGCCGCCAGCCCCAGCGTCAGCCAGAACAGGGTGCGGTCGTACATAATCAGGCTATCGGAATCTTTATCCCGTGAAGCCATCACCCAGCCTTTCAGCGCCGCAAACAGCCACACCAGAATTCCAAATCCTGGCAGGCGCGGCATTTTCAGGCGAGGGAGAGATAAACGCATCAGCCTAACTCCTTCGCAAGGCGGGTAAAGACATCGCCACGCTGTTCGAAATTCTTAAACTGATCGAGGCTGGCGCACGCCGGGGAGAGCAGAACCATGTCGCCAGGCTGCACGCGCGGGGCAATCAGGCGCATCGCCTGTTCCATCGTTTCAGTTTGCTCAGCAACTTCCGGGCGTAGTTCAGCCAGCTCGCTGCCGTCACGGCCAAAGCAGTACAGGCGGATGTTATCGCCGGTGAGGTACTGTTTCAGGGAGGAGAAATCAGCGGATTTGCCGTCGCCACCCAACAGAAGATGCAGGGTGCCGTCAACGTGCAGACCGTTCAGCGCGGCCTCTGTGCTTCCCACGTTGGTCGCTTTGGAGTCGTTAATCCAGCGCACGCCGTTATGCTCCAGCGCCAGCTGGAAACGGTGTGCCAGGCCGGAAAACGTGGTCAACGCTTTCAGGCTGGAAGAGCGCGGCAGCCCTACGGCATCTGCCAGCGCCAGCGCCGCCAGGGCATTGGTATAGTTGTGCTGGCCGGAAAGCTTCATCTCCTTCACGTTCAGCACCTTTTCACCTTTCACGCGCAGCCAGGTTTCGCCCAGCTGGCGGTTCAGATGATAATCACCCATGGTGATACCAAAGCTGATGCAGCGCTCGTCCGCGCCGCGCACCGGCATGGTCAGCGCGTCGTCGGCGTTAACCACGCAAACTTTGGCATTTTCGTAAACACGCAGCTTGGCCGCGCGATACTGCTGCAGACCAAACGGATACCGATCCATATGATCTTCCGTCACGTTGAGGATCGTTGCCGCCGCCGCATGCAGGCTGGAGGTGGTTTCAAGCTGGAAGCTGGAAAGTTCCAGAACGTAAAGCTCGCAGCCTTTGTCCAGCAGCATCAGCGCGGGCAGGCCGATATTGCCGCCTACCCCTACGTTCATGCCCGCGGCTTTCGCCATTTCACCCACCAGGGTAGTGACGGTGCTTTTGCCGTTAGAACCGGTGATCGCGATAACCGGCGCCTGCGCTTCGCGGCAGAACAGCTCGATATCGCCGACAATCTCAACGCCCGCATCCGCAGCAGCGCTCAGTGAAGGGTGCGCCAGCGCCATACCCGGGCTGGCGACAATCAGATTGGCTGCCAGCAGCCAGTCATCATTCAGACCACCAAGGTGGCGTTCAACCTGTTCCGGCAGCTTGTCCAGACCCGGCGGAGAGACACGCGTATCCATCACGCGCGGCGTCACACCGCGCGCAAGGAAAAAGTCCACGCAGGAGAGGCCAGTGAGGCCTAACCCGATGATAACGACTTTTTTACCCTGGTAATCTGCCATGATTAACGTACCTTCAGCGTTGCCAGGCCAATCAGCACCAGCATCAGCGAAATAATCCAGAAGCGCACAATCACGCGCGGCTCCGGCCAGCCTTTCAGTTCATAGTGGTGGTGGATCGGCGCCATACGGAAGATGCGCTGACCGCGCAGCTTGAAGGAGCCGACCTGCAAAATCACCGACAGGGTTTCAACCACAAACACGCCGCCCATGATCACCAGCAGGAACTCCTGACGCAGCAGCACGGCGATAATGCCGAGCGCGCCGCCCAGCGCCAGAGAACCGACGTCACCCATAAAGACCTGCGCCGGATAGGTGTTGAACCAGAGGAAGCCCAGCCCCGCGCCGACTATCGCCGTACAGACGATCACCAGCTCACCCGCGTGACGCAGATAAGGAATGTGCAGGTAGTTCGCAAAGTTCATGTTACCGGTCGCCCACGCCACCAGCGCAAAACCAGCCGCCACGAAGACGGTTGGCATAATCGCCAGACCATCCAGGCCATCGGTCAGGTTAACGGCGTTACCGGTACCAACAATCACAAAGTAGGCCAGCAGGATGTAGAACAGCCCCAGCTGCGGCATCACGTCTTTAAAGAACGGCACCACCAGTTCGGTGGCGGGCGTATCTTTTCCTGCCAGATACAGCGCGAAGGCAACGCCCAGCGCAATCACTGACATCCAGAAATACTTCCAGCGGGCAATCAGGCCCTTCGTGTCTTTGCGGACGACTTTACGGTAATCATCCACAAACCCGATAATGCCGTAGCCCACCAGTACGGTCAGCACGCACCAGACGTACGGGTTAGACGGATAGGCCCACAGCAGTACGGAAACGACGATCGCGGTCAGGATCATGATCCCGCCCATCGTCGGCGTACCGCGCTTGCTGAAGTGCGACTCCGGACCGTCGTTACGTACGACCTGGCCGAAAGAGAGTTTTTGCAGACGGGCAATCATGCGCGGGCCCATCCACAACGAGATGAACAGCGCAGTCAGCAGGCTGACGATGGCGCGAAACGTCAGATACGAAAAGACGTTAAAGCCTGAATAATATTTGACCAAATGTTCGGCCAGCCAAACTAACATGTCCCGTTCTCCTGTAATGCGTGCACAACCTCTTCCATGGCGGCACTACGTGAACCTTTCACTAACACTGTCACAATTTGTTTTTCTGTAATTAATGCCTTAAGGCGCTCAATCAACGCGGCTTTGTCGGCAAAATGTTCGCCAACGCCGCTGGCATGGCTAATCGCCTGGCTCAGTTTTCCTGCGCTCAGCACGCAGTCCAGTCCCGCCGCTTTCGCCGCTTCACCCACCTGGGTATGACAGGCTTCGCTTTCATCGCCCAGCTCCGCCATGTCGCCAACCACCATGACGCGGTAGCCCGGCATTTCAGATAGCACCTGCACCGCCGCCGTCATTGAGCCGACGTTCGCGTTGTAGGAGTCATCAAGCAGCAATTTGTTTTCTGCAAGCGGGATCGGGTACAGGCGTCCCGGCACGGCTTTCAAATTCGCCAGCCCGGTTTTAATCGCCTCGTGTGACGCTCCCACCGCCGTCGACAAGGCCGCTGCCGCCAGCGCATTGGCGATGTTATGGCGTCCCGGCAGCGGTAACAGCACGTCTACGTCACCCGTTGGGGTAGCAAGCGTGAATTCCGTACCGTGCGACGTCACATGGATATTGGTCGCGGTAAAGTCACTGTTGGCCGCGTTCGGCGAGAAGCGCCAGGTTTTACGCGAGCCAATGATGCTCTGCCAGTTCAGCCAGTCGTTGTTGTCGGCATTGAGAATGGCAATGCCGTCAGCAGGCAGACCGGTGTAGATTTCGCCTTTCGCTTTTGCCACGCCTTCCAGCGAGCCAAAGCCTTCCAGATGCGCTGCCGCGAGGTTATTCACCAGCGCCGCTTCCGGGCGAGTCAGGCTCACGGTCCAGGCGATTTCGCCCTGGTGGTTTGCCCCTAACTCGATCACCGCAAACTCATGCTCTTTGGTCAGGCGAAGTAATGTCATCGGCACGCCAATGTCATTATTGAGGTTGCCTGAGGTATAAAGCGTATTACCGCACTGGCTGAGGATGGCCGCCGTCATCTCTTTCACTGACGTTTTGCCCGATGACCCGGTCAGCGCGACAACGCGAGCAGGCACCTGCTGACGAACCCAGGCGGCCAGTTCACCGAACGCGAGACGCGTATCGCTCACCACTATCTGCGGCAAATCGATATCCAGCCTGCGGCTGACCAGCAGCGCGCCAGCGCCGTTTTCTTTGGCCTGTCCGGCAAAATCATGCGCGTCAAAACGTTCGCCTTTCAGCGCCACAAACAGACAGCCCGCGGTCACTTTGCGGGTGTCGGTGGTGACCGCGTCAATGGTCAGATCCTGGCCCAGCAGCTCGCCGTGCAGTACCGCAGCGGCCTGGCTTAAGGTGATGCTAATCATGCGACGACTCCCAGCAGACGCGCTGCCGTTACGCGGTCGGAGTAGTCCAGACGACGATTGCCAACAATCTGATAGTCTTCATGACCTTTACCGGCCAGCAGAACGACATCATTTTCTTTTGCCTGCATGATGGTGTTTGTCACGGCTTCCGCGCGGCCTTCCACCACACGGGCGCGACCGGCGTCCAGCATACCCGCCAGAATGTCGTTGATGATGGCGCGCGGCTCTTCGGTACGCGGATTGTCATCGGTGACCACAGGAATGTCCGCGAACTGCTCCGCAATGGCGCCCATCAGGGGACGTTTACCTTTGTCGCGATCGCCACCGCAGCCGAAGACGCACCAGAGTTTACCGGTGCAGTGCAGGCGTGCCGCTTCCAGCGCTTTTTCCAGCGCATCCGGCGTGTGGGCATAATCGACAACCACGGTCGGTTTGCCCGGCGCGCTAAACACTTCCATACGGCCGCAAACCGGCTGGAGACGCGCTGACGTTTTCAGCAGTTCCGCCATCGGATAACCCAGCGCCAGCAGCGTTGCCAGCGCCAGCAGCAGGTTGCTGACGTTGAACGCCCCCATCAGGCGGCTTTCAATTTCACCTTCACCCCAGGAAGAGGCAAAGCGGATCGTCGCGCCACTGTCGTGATAGTTAACGTCAACGGCCTTCAGCCAGCGGCCGTGGCAGTTCGGATTGATATGGTCTTCCATCGACACCGCTACCGCGTCTGGCAGCTTCGCAAGCCAGCGGCGGCCCACTTCGTCGTCGGCGTTGATGATGGCCTGGCCGTAATGGTGAGTAGAGAACAGCAGCCATTTCGCGGCTTCGTAGTGCTCCATATCACCATGATAATCAAGGTGATCGCGGCTCAGGTTGGTGAACACTGAAGCAGCAAACTTCAGTGCCGCGACGCGGTGCTGTACCAGGCCGTGCGAAGAAACTTCCATCGCGGCAAAGGTTGCCCCCTGCCCTGCCAGACCGGCAAGCACGTGCTGTACGTCAACCGCCGAACCGGTGGTGTTTTCCGTCGGGCTCACTTTACCCAGCAGGCCGTTACCCACGGTACCCATCACCGCACCGGTTTCACCCAGCAGCTGAGCCCACTGCGCCATCAGCTGCGTGGTGGTGGTTTTTCCGTTCGTGCCCGTCACGCCAACCAGACGCAGTTGGTCGGAAGGTTCGTGATAAAAACGTCCTGCCAGTGCAGAGAGACGCTCATTCAACTGGCTGAGATAGATAACCGGCACCCCGTGCATTTCACGGATCTCACCGTCGGTTGCCTCGTCTTTAGCCTCAGCAATAATGGCAGCCACACCTTGCGCAATCGCCTGCGGGATATAACGACGCCCGTCCGCCTGATGACCAACCACCGCCACAAAAAGATCGCCAGAAGCAGCCACGCGGCTGTCCAGTACCATCTCTCGCAGTGCTCGCTCCGGTGCATTTGGCACCCACGGAGCGAGAAGGTCGCGCAAATTACGATCTGCCACCTGTACCCTCGCCTTGATTAATTACAAATTCACTTTTTTCGCCCGTCGCCAGCGCATCTGGTTCAACGTTCATGGTGCGTAACACGCCGCCCATGATGGCGCCAAACACAGGCGCGGAAACGGCGCCGCCGTAGTATTTACCCGCCTGTGGATCGTTAATCACGACCACCAGCGCAAAACGCGGATTGCTAGCAGGCGCAACGCCTGCGGTATAGGCAATGTATTTGTTGATGTAGCGGCCGTCTGGCCCCACCTTTTTCGCCGTACCGGTTTTAATGGCGATGCGATAGCCTTTGATGGCCGCCTTCACGCCGCCACCGCCCGGCAGCGCCACGCTTTCCATCATGTGCACAACGGTACGAACGATGGATTCCGGGAAGATACGCTCGCCCGGAACCGGTGGATCAACTTTGGTGATGGACAGCGGGCGATAGACGCCGTAGCTGCCAATCGTTGCGTAGACTCGCGCTAACTGTAACGGGGTTACCATTAGCCCGTAGCCGAAAGAGAAGGTGGCCCTCTCTATGTCAGACCACCGTTGTTTTTGAGGATATAAGCCACTGCGTTCTCCGACCAACCCCAAATTGGTCGCCTTTCCAAGTCCAAAACGTGAGTAAGTCTCTACTAACGCTGAGGACGGCATCGCTAACGCCAGCTTTGAAACACCGACGTTACTCGACTTCTGTAACACCCCGGTCAGGGTCAATTCGCTGTAGCGCGCCACGTCTTTAATCTCGTGGCCGTTAATACGGTAAGGGATCGTGTTCAGGACCGTGTTTTCATTGACGATACCGCGCTGAAGCGCCGTCATCACCACCATCGGTTTCACCGTGGAGCCGGGTTCGAACACGTCGGTAATCGCCCGGTTACGCATCGCATCTTTTGCGGTGCCGGTAAAGTTGTTCGGGTTGTAGGAAGGACTGTTGGCCATGGCCAGCACTTCTCCGGTGCTGACATCCACCAGCACGGCGCTGCCGGATTCTGCCTTGTTAAACGCCACGGCGTTGTTCAGCTCGCGGTAGACCAGCGCCTGCAGGCGCTCGTCGATACTCAGAGCCAGGTTGTGCGCAGCCTGGCTGTCCGTAGAGGAGATATCTTCAATGACGCGCCCGTAGCGGTCCTTACGCACAATTCGCTCGCCAGGCTGGCCGGTGAGCCACTTATCGAAGCTTTTTTCAACGCCTTCAATCCCCTGGCTGTCGACGTTGGTGAAGCCGATGAGGTGAGCGGTTACTTCGCCGGACGGATAGTAACGACGCGATTCTTCGCGCAGATGAATGCCCGGCAGCTTCAGTTTTCGAATGTAGTCCGCCATGTCAGGGTTAACCTGGCGCGCCAGATAGATAAAACGCCCTTTCGGGTTCGCGTTGACGCGGGAGGCTAGCTGATCCAGCGGCATTTTGAGCGCATCTGAAAGCGCTTTCCAGCGGTTATCAAGCGTGATGCCACCGGCGTCGTGCAGCTCTTTCGGGTCGGCCCAAATCGCTTTCACCGGCACGCTCACCGCCAGCGGGCGACCTGAACGGTCAGTGATCATTCCGCGAGAAGTCGACACTTCCTGAACGCGAAGGGAGCGCATATCGCCCTGGCGTACCAGCATGTCAGGGGCGATGATTTGCAACCACGCCACGCGTCCCAGCAGGAAACCCAGCGCCAGTAAAATGCAGCCGCAAAGCAACGCAAAACGCCAACTGATGAAGTTGGCCTGTTCTTCCTGACGTTTTGGTTTAAGCGTTTTTGCCGCTGCTTTCATGCGTCGCGTGTTCCCTTATTTTTGTACTACGATATTTTCCTGGGAAGGATCAACATGCTGCAGTTGCAGCTTTTCCGTTGCGATCCGTTCAACCCGGCTGTGATCGCCGAGCGCGTTTTCTTCAAGGATCAGATTTCGCCATTCAATATCCAGCGCATCGCGTTCCAGCACCAGCTGCTCGCGTTGCGCAGTCAATAAACGTGTATGGTGAGCTGTGGTCACCACCGTAACTGCCGTAACAATGATGCAAATGAACAGGCAGAGTGGCAGTTTCCCGAATCGCAAAAGATCGTCGCCGATCACGCCAGGCAAGGCATGGCGCTCGTTGCTTCCTAACGATCCCTTAACTTTGCTTAGGGTTTCTGTCACTCTGCCGATCATGCGTTCGTCCTCTCTGCAACTCGCAGCACTGAACTACGGGCACGTGGATTCTCTGCCACCTCTTCTTCGCCCGGCATCAACTTGCCTAATGCTCGCAACTGACGGCCCCCCAGCTTCCTGAGTTGTTCTTCCGTCATCGGCAGCCCCGCTGGAACCTGAGGACCGCGGCTCTGTTCACGCATGAAGCGTTTTACAATGCGGTCTTCCAGCGAATGGAAGCTGATGATGGATAACCGCCCACCCGGGGCCAGCACGTCGAGCGAGCTTTTTAGCGCCAGCTCTATTTCCTCCAGTTCACTGTTTACCCAGATGCGAACCGCCTGGAAGGTACGGGTCGCGGGATGTTTGTGCTTATCCTTCACCGGCGTCGCCGCCGCAATCACTTCGGCCAGCTCTTTGGTGCGGGTCATTGGCTCAACGCGGTTGCGCTCAACGATGGCGCGCGCAATGCGCTTGCCAAAACGTTCTTCGCCGAAGGTTTTGATCACCCAGGCAATATCTGCTTCGTCAGCGGTCTGCAGCCATTCTGCGGCAGACTGGCCGCGCGTCGGGTCCATACGCATGTCCAGGGGACCGTCGCGCATAAAGGAGAAGCCGCGTTCTGCATCATCAAGCTGGGGTGAAGATACGCCAAGATCGAGAAGAATCCCGTCGATCTTGCCCGTAAGATCGCGCTCGGCCACGTAATCAGCGAGCGCAGAAAAAGGTCCATGCACGATGGAAAAGCGTGGGTCATTGATGGTCTGTGCCACGGCAATCGCCTGCGGATCGCGATCGATTGCCAGCAGTCGCCCTTCCTCTCCAAGCTGGGAGAGGATCAAACGCGAGTGACCACCGCGACCAAACGTGCCATCAATGTAGATGCCATCCGGACGAATATTCAGGCCGTTCACGGCCTCGTCCAGTAACACCGTTTTATGTTTATAATTTTCCATCATATTTATAGAGACAAGTCCTGCAGCCGTTCCGATAAAGTTGCGGAATCAGACTGCTCAGCGTCGATATCTTCCTTGACCTGTTGATACCAGGTCGTTTCGTCCCACAGTTCAAACTTGTTGAACTGCCCGACCAGCATCACTTCTTTGGTCAGACCGGCATGTTGCCGCAGCACGGGCGCAATCAGTAATCGCCCGGCGCTATCCATCTGACACTCACTGGCATGTCCCAATAACAGCCGCTGCACGCGGCGCTCTTGCGGGTTCATGCTCGACAGTCGCGACAGCTTTTGCTCAATGATTTCCCATTCAGGTAAGGGGTAAAGCAGCAGGCAGGGGGAGTTGATGTCAATGGTGCAAACCATTTGACCCGAAGCATTCTCAATCAGCTGGTCGCGGTATCGGGTTGGGACCGATAAACGCCCTTTGCTGTCGAGATTGACTAACGTAGCTCCACGGAACATGCCAGTCTCACCCCTCCTCACCACTTTAACCCACAAATTCCCACCTAAAGGAGTTTACGGAGCGAGGGAAAAGCTTGTCAAGCCAGGACTCTCCCTGTAGAGACCCGAAAGCCCTCTATTTACAGAGATAAACAGTCCTGGTTAATAACTGCACAACTGGCGAGGCAAATTAACGTTATGAATATTTGTAAGAAAAAAACCGAATATGCACACTAGCGTTAAGGCTCACTCAATATCATCGCAGATAAATATAAAGTGTCAGTTTGCGACGCGGGCAGCATTTTATGACAGATTGTCAGGGGATAACAGCGCCAGATTCACTCAATCGGTCGGTGGAAGCGGCGGTTGCGTTGCTGGCCGGTCGGGGGGAAGGAAAAACGTCTGAATATTCATCGACCGAAGAGGGTTTGTAACAAAGTAATACAAAGAGAGGCTTTTAAAAATCGCTTCATGATTCTTTAAGGACCATTTTAAACGGCAAAATGAATTAAGAAAAATAGTAGATTAGGATCTCTCAAGAATTATCCTAATTTCACTGCGGGAATTAACTCGGCGAATTATTCCAGTAAAAAGGGGCGGTTTTTCGCCGCCCCGTCATTTCATTTATGGCGGCTCAAAATTCCGCGATGATAGAGATTACGTTTGATACGCGTCAGACCCGGCTTCGGTTTGCGCGGCTCATCCAGGCTCGCCAGAACAATCTCCAGGACGCGTTCCGCTACATCTCGGTGACGCTGGGCCACCGCCAGCACCGGGCACTGAAGGAAATCGAGAAGCTCGTTATCCCCAAACGTGGCGATCGCCAGGTCAGAGGGAAGCTTGCCTTCACGACGCAAGGTGACATCCATTACCCCCTGCAGAAGGGCAAATGACGTGGTGAACAGCGCCTGGGGCATCGGGTGCGTCTCCAGCCATTTTTCGAACAGCTGCGCAGCGGCTTCGCGTTCATAGCTGTTGGCATAGAGATAGTGGACTTCACGCGGATCGTCTTTCCAGGCGGTTCTGAACCCTTGCTCACGCAGGAAGCTTACGGAAAGCTCGGGCAGCGCGCCAAGATATAGCACCGTTTCAGCGGGGAAGGTTCTCAGCTCAGCGGCCAGCATTTCCGCGTCATCCTGATCGGCACCCACTACGCTTGTGAAATGCTCACGATCGAGCGCGCGGTCCAGCGCCACGATGGGGAACGGATCGTTCGCCCAGCGCTGGTAAAACGGATGCTCCGGCGGTAAGGAGGTCGAGACGATGATGGCATCGACCTGACGCTGGAGCAGATGTTCAATGCAGCGCATCTCGTTATCGGGCTGGTCTTCAGAACAGGCTATCAGCAGCTGGTAACCGCGCTGGCGGGCCTGACGTTCGAGATAGTTGGCGATACGGGTATAGCTGGTGTTTTCCAGATCCGGGATCACCAGACCAATAGAGCGGGTGCGCCCGGCACGCAGGCCGGCAGCGACAGCATTCGGATGGTAGTTATGCTCACGAACCACCGCCATAACTTTTTCAACGGTCTTATCGCTGACGCGGTACTGCTTTGCTTTGCCGTTAATCACATAGCTGGCCGTTGTTCGTGACACGCCGGCTAGCCGGGCGATTTCATCCAGTTTCACAATTGCCCCTTAAAAAAAGAAAAGAGTCCATGGCCCTGTCAAGGTTATGGTTAAATCTTTTAACATCTAAACGCAGAAAAGCCTTCGCGGCAACCGCTTTTATCTGCGTTGTCGGCTGATTACGCAAAAAAAAGCCCGGCTTTGGTGACCGGGCTGAAAGAGGCGAACCTTTTTAACAACTACCGCATGATTTTCTCGCCGCGTGACAGACCAACGATCCCCGATCTCGCCACCTCAACAATTTTTGCTACATCCCGCACGGATGCCAGGAAAGCGTCCAGCTTGTCACTGGTTCCGACCAGTTGAACCGTATAAAGAGAAGGCGTGACGTCGATGATCTGCCCGCGGAAGATATCCGCATTGCGTTTGACCTCTTCGCGCCCGTAACCGCTGGCCTGTATTTTTACCAGCATGACCTCACGCTCAACGTAAGCGCCCTGCCCCAACTCGCTTACGCGCAGCACATCGACCAGCTTATGCAGCTGTTTCTCGATCTGCTCAATTACCTTGGCATCGCCAACGGTCTGAATCGTCATACGCGACAGCGTCGGATCGTCCGTTGGTGCCACGGTCAGGCTTTCAATGTTATAGCCACGCTGCGCAAAAAGCCCAATGACGCGCGACAGTGCGCCAGACTCGTTTTCCAGTAATACCGATAATATCCGGCGCATATCAGGTTCTCTCCGTTTTGCTTAACCACATCTCGTCCATACCGCCGCCGCGAATATGCATCGGATAAACGTGCTCGGTTCCATCAACGATGACATCCATAAAGACGAGGCGGTTGTTTTTAACGTGCTCAAGCGCTTCGGCGAGCTTCGTTTCCAGCTCAGCCGGATCGGTCACCCGCATCCCTATATGACCGTAAGCTTCAGCAAGACGAACAAAATCCGGCAGCGATTTCATATATGACTGAGAGTGGCGGCCCGAGTAGATCATATCCTGCCACTGCTTCACCATACCGAGATAGCCGTTATTAAGGTTGAGCACCAGTACCGGCAGCTCATATTGCATCGCGGTGGAAAGTTCCTGAATGTTCATCTGAATACTGCCGTCTCCGGTCACGCAGACGACGGTTTCATTTGGCAGCGCCAGCTTCACGCCCAGCGCGGCAGGCAGGCCAAAGCCCATCGTGCCTAAACCTCCCGAGTTGATCCAGTGACGCGGTTTATCAAACGGATAATAGAGGGCGGCAAACATTTGATGCTGGCCCACGTCAGAGGTCACATACGCGTCGCCTTTCGTCAGTCGCCATACCGTTTCGATGACCGCCTGCGGCTTAATATGCTCGCTTTGGGTGTCATATTTCAGACACTGCCGCGCGCGCCATTGCTCAATTTGCTGCCACCAGTCACGGATTTCATCCAGCGGTTGCGCTGTGTTTTCCAGCGCCAGCAGATCCAGCATTTGTTCAAGGACCTGTCGCGCGTCGCCGACGATAGGTACATCAGCCGACACCGTTTTTGAAATTGACGTCGGATCGATATCAATGTGCAGCACGGTGGCGTTCGGGCAATACTTCGCCAGGTTGTTGGTCGTACGATCGTCAAAACGCACGCCGACGGCAAAGATGACGTCAGAATGATGCATCGTCATGTTGGCTTCATAGGTACCGTGCATACCCAACATGCCGAGCGCCTGACGGTGGGTGGCGGGAAACGCTCCGAGTCCCATCAGCGATGACGCAACAGGAAGATTGAGCTTTTCAACCAGTTCACGAAGCTGTGCCTCACACGCTGAATTGACGGCCCCGCCACCGACATAGACCACCGGTTTTTTAGCGGCCAGCAGCGTTTGCAGCGCGCGTTTGATCTGACCTTTGTGACCCTGCGTTGTTGGGTTGTAAGAGCGCATGCTCACCGATTCCGGCCAGACATAGGGCAGCTTGTTTGCCGGGTTCAGGATATCTTTAGGGAGATCGACCACCACCGGCCCCGGGCGCCCGCTTGCCGCCAGCCAGAACGCCTTCTTCAGAATGCCAGGAATGTCTTCGGTTTGCTTGACCAGGAAGCTGTGCTTCACGACGGGACGCGAAATCCCGACCATGTCGCACTCCTGAAACGCATCATAGCCAATCAGTGATGTCGCGACCTGTCCGGAAAGGATCACCAGCGGAATAGAGTCCATGTACGCGGTCGCAATGCCGGTAATGGCGTTTGTCGCACCGGGCCCCGACGTGACCAGGACCACGCCCACTTCACCCGTCGCACGCGCCAGGCCATCGGCCATATGTACCGCCGCCTGCTCATGGCGTACCAGCACATGGTCAATACCCCCTACCGTATGCAGTGCGTCATAAATATCGAGGACCGCGCCGCCAGGATAGCCGAACACTTGCTTTACGCCCTGATCGATCAGCGACCGGACGACCATTTCCGCGCCAGACAACATCTCCATGCTTTGCCTCCAGGCATTTTGTTATAGACGGACCGCCGAATTCATTTCCGCACCGTCTTGCGATCGGGATGAACCCGTCTTCTATTTTGCAGAGTGATACTTACCTTAACCGCTCGTTATGAGGCAGGCAATTCGCAAACCAGGAGAGATAAGAGGCCGTGAAAGCAGAAAAAACAGACATTGTCAGAGGATATGGTTAATTCATCTGAAATTAGGGGATGAGATGATAAATCATCGCTGAAAAGCGCGGCGATGTAGAAAATCATCTATTTTTACGGGCCTGGCAGCCACCAGATAAAATACGCAACAGAACAAAATATTAATAAAAGAAACAAAACCAGGATAAATCACATGCAAAGATGCAATTTATCCTGACTCGATTACCGACGGCAGATGCTAATAAGTAGCTCTTCCATCCACTGATGTCCTTTATCCCGTCCAGCAGCTTCATGCCAGGAGAGATAGCAGGTGCGGCTATTTAGCTTGAGCGGCAGAGGCAAAATTTGCAGATTTAACGCGCCAGAGAACTCTTCTGCCAGCCAGCGTGGGGCAATTGCCACCAGCTGCGTCTGGGAAACGACGTTTAACACGCTGACCATGGCCATCCCCTGATAAGCCACGCTCGCCTGTTTCTCCGCAGTGTCGTACCAGGGCAGGCTAAAGGAGGCATATCTGTCGAGCGCAACAACGGCATGCTGTTCGCTATAAACGTCACTTTCACGTAACGGCGCATTCAGTCGTGGATGTTTTTTGCTGGCAACCAGCACCATTTCATCTTTAAACAGCGGTACACAGGAAAATTCAGGACGGCGGAATTCTTCATAACCCAGGACGAATTCGATTTCCTGGTAACGTAACTGGTGTTCGGTGTTTTGATTTAAGGACGATTTAAAGACGAGATTAATATTAGGTGCGATCTCTTCAACTTTATTATAAATAATTGATGTCAGATAATTATCTAATGGACTGCAGACGCAGAGATGGAATACTCGCTCACTGCTTAAGGGTTCAAAGCCCGAGCCCGGCAGCTCATTTTGCACCAGCTGCAGCGCCTGGCGGATGGAGCCGAAAAGCTGGAAAGCCCGCGCTGTAGGCTGGATCCCTCTTCCATAACGAACAAACAATTCGTCGTTGAACATAACCTTAAGCCTGGCAACGGCATTACTTACGGCAGGCTGTGACATCCCCAGGGCTTGTGCCGCACGCGTGATATTCTGCTCCTGCATGACAGCATCAAACACCGTCAGTAGATTAAGATCCACCGTGCGTAACTGTGGTTTAATTCCATCAGTAATCTGTGGTTGTTTAATATTATTTTCTGGCACTTCTGACTCCACTGTCACGCTACACTCCCTTCGCCAACGCACTGTAATAATTTCGAAAAATATGATTTACCATGCAGATACGACCAGCGAAAGAAAATTGTTTAAAAATCGGAATATATAAAGATTATCTAATAATGCTATAATACAAAACGGCACAAAGGATATGCTTAACTTTAGTGTTTGAATGAAACCATAAACCAAATCAATATACAATAACCATCCAGTTAAGGATGACTTAAGTATAATTAAACTGTTATCGACATTGAGCAGAATTAAGTTAACAATCTGTTATCAATGATTCTATTTGAAGGGAGAAAAAGCTCTCTCAAAAAAAGATAACTCCATGATAGTAAAACGGTTTAAAGAGAAAGCATTTGTGAGGACTGCGTCACCTGAAAAATACCCGTTATGTTTATTCGTTTCTGCAAATGTTTTTTAAGTCCAAAAATAGACAATTAGTTAAGTTAAAAATCAAAAACCCAGCACAATAAGCTAAACAACACACCCTCTCTGTTTAGCCTTCTGGGGCCGTTTTTACCATCAGGGGTTGACATGCACAGCGGTATCCAGTACCACTAAAAGCATATTGAATTTAACGGAGCACGATTCATGACACGCACCATTCGTTTCATCAGTCTACTACTACTAAACGCATCCACTGTGCGCGGTAGACTGGCGGGCGAAATTCAGCGTTGAATCGTCACCAGTAAGACTAAAAACCCGCGCCACTGCGCGGGTTTTTTTATGCTCGTAGCAAGGCGCCCTAAGACTGACAAGGACCTAACCCATGAGCCAGCAAGTCATTATTTTCGATACTACTTTACGTGACGGTGAACAGGCATTACAGGCAAGCCTGAGTGTAAAAGAGAAACTGCAGATTGCGCTGGCTCTCGAGCGTATGGGCGTCGACGTGATGGAGGTCGGTTTCCCCGTCTCCTCTCCGGGTGATTTTGAATCCGTACAGACTATCGCCCGCACCATTAAAAACAGCCGCGTGTGCGGTCTGGCGCGCTGCGTAGAGAAAGACATCGACGTTGCGGCTGAGTCGCTGAAGGTGGCCGAAGCCTTCCGTATTCATACCTTTATTGCAACCTCACCAATGCACATCGCAACCAAGTTGCGCAGCACGCTGGATGAGGTCATTGAACGCGCGGTATACATGGTTAAGCGCGCACGCAACTACACCGATGACGTTGAATTCTCCTGTGAAGATGCGGGCCGTACGCCGATTGAAGACCTGGCGCGCGTAGTCGAAGCCGCCATCAACGCGGGCGCTAAAACCATCAATATCCCGGACACCGTCGGCTATACCATGCCGTTTGAGTTCTCCAGCATCATTACCGGCCTGTATGAGCGCGTACCTAACATTGATAAAGCAATCATCTCAGTACATACCCATGATGATTTGGGCCTGGCCGTAGGCAATGCCATCGCTGCGGTGCACGCCGGTGCACGTCAGGTAGAAGGTGCAATGAACGGTATCGGTGAACGCGCGGGCAACTGTTCACTGGAAGAAGTGATCATGGCGATCAAGGTGCGCAAAGACATCATGAACGTGCACACCCGCATCAATCACAATGAAATCTGGCGCACCAGCCAGACCGTCAGCCAGATTTGCAACATGCCGATCCCGGCTAACAAGGCGATTGTTGGAACCGGCGCGTTCGCCCACTCCTCCGGTATTCACCAGGACGGCGTGCTGAAAAACCGTGAAAACTACGAAATCATGACTCCGGAATCCATCGGCCTGAACCAGGTTCAGCTGAACCTGACCTCCCGTTCCGGTCGTGCGGCAGTGAAACACCGGATGGAAGAGATGGGCTATCAGGACAGCGATTACAACATGGATCAACTGTACGACGCGTTCCTGAAGCTGGCCGACAAGAAAGGCCAGGTATTCGATTACGACCTGGAAGCGCTGGCCTTCATCAACAAGCAGCAGGAAGAGCCAGAGCACTTCCGTCTGGACTACTTCAACGTGCAGTCCGGCTCCAGCGACATCGCTACCGCCTCGGTCAAGCTGGCCTGCGGTGATGAAACTAAAGCGGAAGCCGCCAACGGTAACGGCCCTGTGGATGCCATCTATCAGGCGATCAACCGCGTTACCGAGTACGACGTAGAGCTGGTGAAATACGACCTGACGGCGAAAGGGCACGGTAAAGACGCGCTGGGTCAGGTGGATATCGTCGTCAACTATAATGGCCGCCGTTTCCACGGTGTGGGCCTGGCGACGGATATTGTCGAATCCTCCGCGAAAGCGATGGTGCACGTCCTGAACAACATCTGGCGCGCCGCTGAAGTCGAAAAAGAGTTGCAACGCAAAGCTCAGAATAAAGAGAACAACAAGGAAACCGTGTAATGTCGAAGAACTACCATATTGCTGTGTTGCCGGGTGACGGTATTGGTCCGGAAGTGATGGCACAGGCGCTGAAAGTACTGGAAGCCGTTCGCTCGCGTTTTACGATGAAAATTACCACCAGCCACTACGACGTGGGCGGTATTGCGATTGATAACCACGGAACGCCATTGCCGAAAGCCACCGTTGAAGGCTGCGAAAATGCCGATGCCGTGCTGTTTGGCTCCGTCGGTGGTCCAAAATGGGAACACCTGCCGCCAGCAGAGCAGCCAGAGCGCGGCGCGCTCCTGCCGCTGCGTAAACATTTTAAACTGTTCAGTAACCTGCGTCCGGCTAAGCTGTATCAGGGGCTGGAAGAGTTTTGTCCGCTGCGCGCGGATATCGCGGCCAACGGTTTCGACATCCTGTGCGTGCGTGAGCTGACGGGCGGGATCTACTTCGGTCAGCCAAAAGGTCGCGAAGGCAGCGGTCAGCACGAGAAAGCGTTTGATACCGAGGTGTACCACCGTTTCGAAATTGAACGTATCGCCCATATCGCCTTTGAATCTGCACGCAAGCGCCGCCATAAGGTGACTTCTATTGATAAAGCGAACGTGCTGCAGTCGTCCATTTTGTGGCGCGAGATCGTCAGTGAAGTCGCTAAGCAGTACCCGGACGTTGAGCTGTCGCATATGTACATCGACAACGCGACCATGCAGCTGATTAAGGATCCGTCCCAGTTTGACGTGCTGCTCTGCTCCAACCTGTTCGGCGATATTTTGTCTGACGAGTGCGCGATGATCACCGGCTCTATGGGCATGCTGCCATCCGCCAGCCTGAATGAAGAAGGCTTTGGCCTGTACGAACCGGCGGGCGGTTCCGCGCCGGATATCGCAGGCAAGAACATTGCGAACCCGATTGCGCAGATCCTCTCCCTGGCCCTGCTGCTGCGCTACAGCCTCGATGCAGGCGACGCAGCAACCGCAATTGAAAACGCCATTAACCGGGCGTTAGAAGAAGGCGTCCGTACCGGTGACTTAGCGCGCGGCACGGCAGCAGTCAGTACTGATGAAATGGGCGACATCATTGCCCGCTATGTCGCTGAAGGGGTGTAATCATGGCCAAGACGTTATATGAAAAATTGTTTGATGCGCACGTTGTCTACGAGGCGCCAAACGAAACCCCGCTGCTGTACATTGACCGCCACCTGGTGCACGAAGTGACCTCTCCGCAGGCCTTCGACGGCCTGCGCGCGCACAAGCGTCCGGTGCGCCAGCCGGGTAAAACCTTTGCCACGATGGATCACAACGTCTCCACCCAGACCAAAGACATCAATGCTTCCGGCGAGATGGCGCGCATCCAGATGCAGGAGCTGATCAAGAACTGCAACGAATTTGGCGTGGAGCTGTACGATCTGAACCACCCGTATCAGGGCATCGTCCACGTGATGGGACCTGAGCAGGGTATTACGCTGCCGGGCATGACCATCGTCTGTGGCGACTCCCATACCGCGACCCACGGCGCGTTTGGCGCGCTGGCGTTCGGCATCGGCACATCGGAAGTTGAGCACGTTCTGGCGACGCAGACTCTGAAACAGGGCCGCGCCAAAACCATGAAGATTGAGGTGAAGGGCAAAGCCGCGCCGGGCATCACCGCGAAAGATATCGTGCTGGCGATTATCGGCAAAACCGGCAGCGCAGGCGGTACCGGTCACGTGGTGGAATTCTGCGGTGAAGCCATTCAGGCGCTGAGCATGGAAGGCCGTATGACCCTGTGCAACATGGCGATTGAGATGGGTGCTAAAGCAGGCCTGGTCGCACCGGACGAAACCACCTTCAACTATGTGAAAGGCCGTCTGCACGCGCCGAAAGGTCAGGATTTTGACGACGCGGTCGCGTACTGGAAAACCCTGAAAACTGACCACGGTGCCAACTTTGATACCGTTGTCACGCTGCAGGCGGAAGAGATTGCGCCGCAAGTCACCTGGGGTACCAATCCTGGCCAGGTCATCTCCGTCAACGACAGCATTCCTGACCCGGCTTCCTTCGCCGATCCGGTCGAACGCGCCAGTGCGGAAAAAGCGCTGGCCTATATGGGGCTGAAACCCGGCGTACCGCTGACCGAGGTGAACATTGATAAGGTGTTCATCGGCTCCTGCACCAACTCCCGTATCGAGGACTTACGCGCGGCGGCAGAGATTGCCAAAGGCCGCAAAGTGGCGCCGGGCGTGCAGGCGCTGGTGGTTCCTGGCTCCGGTCCGGTGAAAGCCCAGGCGGAAGCGGAAGGACTGGATAAGATCTTTATCGAAGCAGGCTTCGAATGGCGTCTGCCGGGCTGCTCCATGTGTCTGGCGATGAACAACGACCGCCTGAACCCGGGTGAGCGCTGTGCCTCCACCAGCAACCGTAACTTTGAAGGCCGTCAGGGCCGGGGTGGACGCACTCACCTGGTCAGCCCGGCAATGGCCGCCGCTGCGGCAGTTACCGGCCATTTCGCCGATATTCGCAGCCTGAAATAAGGAGACAATCATGGCAGAGAAATTTACCCAACATACGGGCCGTGTTGTCCCGCTGGACGCCGCTAACGTCGATACGGACGCGATCATTCCGAAGCAGTTTTTGCAGAAAGTGACCCGCACCGGTTTTGGCGCACACTTGTTCAACGACTGGCGTTTTCTGGACGACAAAGGCGAAGTGCCAAACCCGGAGTTCGTCCTGAACTTCCCGGAATACAAAGGTGCATCCATTCTTCTGGCGCGGGAAAACTTCGGCTGCGGCTCCTCGCGTGAGCATGCGCCCTGGGCGCTGACCGACTACGGCTTTAAGGTGGTTATCGCCCCGAGCTTCGCGGATATCTTCTACGGCAACAGCTTCAACAACCAGTTGCTGCCGGTGACGCTGAGCGACGAGCAGGTCGATGAACTGTTCGCGCTGGTTAAAGCAAATCCGGGGATGGCGTTTGAGGTGGATCTGGAAGCGGAAGTGGTGAAAGCCGGGGATAAGACCTACAGCTTCAGCATTGATGCCTTCCGTCGCCACTGCATGTTGAACGGTCTGGACAGCATTGGCCTGACGCTCCAGCACGAGGACGCCATCTCAGCGTACGAGAAAAAACAGCCTGCGTTTATGGGCTAAAGGCAATGGCCCGCAGGGCGCGGGCCATTGATAAGGGTGCGTTGAGGCTCAACCACTCTGGAGAGGCGGGGACACTTCCCCCGCCAATACCGCTAACGTTTTGCTTCGTAAGCCAACACTGCCGCCAGCTCTGTTTTCTCCTGTCTGAAGTGCAACTCACACAGCGAATCACGCACCATCCAGGTGAAGATCAATAGCGTCGTACAGATCAGAAACAAACCTAACAGCAGAGTACGTTTTGGCATTCCAGCCTCCTTATTGCTTTTCGGCAATGAAGAGACTAACCTCGCAATGTTGGTTGTGAAGTTTGTCTCCCCATCAGTTTTTTTGATGTGGGACTCTCCACTGTTTGCCTCTTGCGAAAGCTTGAGGCAAACAGCCTCAAGCACCCGTCACGCACTCTATGCGCCTTCTCTGTATCTGTCAGAAAATCGTTTCATTTCGTGAAGCCGCCTTCCAGAATCAAACATCCTTGACCCGGCAGGTCAGCCCAAGCGTTACCACCGAAATCGCCGCAATCATCCAGTAAACCGAGGCATGACCATAACTTTGCGCCAGCGCGCCCTGAATCACTCCCGCCAGAATAACGCCCGTTGAAATACTGTTGGTAAAAAGCGTAGTCGCAGAGCCGGCGCGGCCGGGCATGAGATCCTGGAACCAGAGCATGCCGATCCCGGCAACGATGCCAATAAACACGGCATTAAACAGCTGCAGCGCCAGCAACGCTTCACGCGAATGGAAAAGAAGCAGCCCCGCGTAGAACAGCACCCCAGCCGCTACGGCAACGATCATCATCCGACGCTTTCCGAAGCGCTTAACGTAATACCCCGCCAGAATCATCGCCGGAATTTCCAGCCCGGCGGCGGTCCCCATTAAGATCCCCGCAAGCTTGTCCGGTAGGCCTAGATCGCTGCTGATCCACAGCGGCATATCAATAATGTACATGGTGTTGCAGGTCCACATCAGCGTGGAGGCGATAAACAGCATCCGCACGTTTTTATCCTGCCAGCCGCTCACCTGAGTGATGGGCTTATCCGTCGTCTGCTCAACCCGGGCGACAGACGGCAGCGCAAAGGCAATCAGAGCCAGACTGATAATAAAAATGCCTGCCGCGATAGAAAACATGACCGTAAAGCCATAGTTCAGCGCCAGCATGAAGGCCAGCGGCGGGCCGATGACCCACGCCAGCGAGAGCTGTGCGCGCATCACCGAGCTGAACATCACTACCTCTCGCGCCGAGCTGTCGGCGTATTCACGGGCCAGCGCGAACAGCTGCGGCATGGCGGTGTTCGCCAGAGAGGCCAGCAGCACGCCGCAGGTGATGAGCGTCAGGTAATGACGGTTAAAGGCAAAAAGCAGCGCGTTGCCCACGGCCATGGCGCAGCAAAAGAGGATCAGCCTGCGGCGATCGCCCTGGCTGTCGGATCGTTTCGCCAGCCCCAGGCTAACGAGGATCCCGGCAATCGCGTTAACGGTATAAAACAGGCCCACCCAAAACGGCTGCGCCCCCACCTCGCGGCTGAGAAACAGGCTCAGCGTCGGTGCCTGTAGCGCACCGGCCACGCCCATCATGAAGGCCACCAGCATAAAAGCAGCGTACACGCCATTCAGGCGGCGCCCCATCGTCATCAACCACAGCATGCGCAAGTCCTTGTGAAAGCGAATCGAAATTGGGTGAAAGAATAAACGAAAAAAGCCAGCAAAAACATTTTGCTGGCGGGTGATAAACACCAATACTCAGTCACACATGATCGAGGCGAGTTAGCGAGAAGAGGTCGGCTTCGTAACGTCCCACTGCATCAGATCTTCCAGGATTCTCAGCCGTTGCTCTGCACACTGGCGGGCCAGCCAGGACATTCCCTTTGTCGCTGAAAAGTACTGCTGATAAAACTGACGTGCGGTAGACCTCTTCATAATTTACCTCCTCACTTCATCGGGAAGCATTATTGGCTTAATATAGGGATTAATAAATTGCTGATTTTTTGTCAGGAGTTCCTCTTTTATGCCGTCCGGTCGACTGCAACAACAATTCATTCGCCTGTGGCAGTGCTGCGAGGGTCAATCGCAGGAGACCACGCTTAACGAGCTGGCAGAACTCCTCAACTGCTCTCGCCGCCATATGCGCACGTTACTCAACACTATGCAGCAGCAGGGCTGGCTAAGCTGGGAGGCCGAGGCGGGACGCGGCAAGCGCTCACGCTTGACCTTCCTGTATACCGGCCTGGCCCTGCAGCAGCAGCGGGCGGAGGATCTGCTGGAGCAGGACCGCATCGATCAGCTGGTCCAACTGGTGGGCGACAAAGCCGCCGTGCGCCAGATGCTGGTCTCACACCTGGGACGCAGCTTTCGTCAGGGACGCCACATTCTGCGGGTGCTCTACTATCGTCCGATGAAAAACCTGTTGCCCGGCACGGCATTGCGACGTTCTGAAACCCACATGGCCCGGCAGATATTCAGCGGTCTGACGAAAATAAATGAGGAAAACGGGGAACTGGAAGCAGATATCGCGCACCACTGGCAGCAGCTTTCCCCCCTGCACTGGCGTTTCTTTTTACGCCCGGGCATTCACTTCCACCATGGCCGCGAACTGGAGATGAGTGACGTCATCACCTCTCTGGAGCGTGCCCGCACGCTGCCGCTCTATTCGCATATCACGCGGATCCACTCCCCCACGGCCTGGACGCTGGATATTGAGCTATCGCAGCCGGACAACTGGCTTCCGTGGCTTCTTGGCTATGTGCCCTCGATGATCCTGCCTGCCGAGTGGCGATCCCTGAACAATTTTTCCAGCCAGCCGATTGGAACGGGCCCCTACGCCGTGTCGCGCAATAACAATAATCAGCTGAAGATCCGCGCCTTTGATGACTATTTTGGCTATCGGGCGCTGATCGACGAAGTGAACGTCTGGGTGTTACCGGACCTCAACGAAGAGCTGAGTGCAGGCCTCACCCTGGAGGGGCCCACAACCAGCGAAAAGGCGTTCGAGAGTCGCCTGGAGGAGGGCTGCTACTATCTTCTTTTTGACAGCCGCAGCCATCGCGGGGCGAATCACGACGTCCGCAAGTGGATCAGCCATATTCTGGCCCCGGCTAACCTGATTTATCATGCTGAAGAGCAATACCAGACCTGGTGGTTTCCGGCCTATGGCCTGCTTCCGCGCTGGCACCATGCTCAGCCGGTGCGCAGTGAAAAACCCGCCGGGCTGGAAACCATCACCCTCAGCTACTATCGCGATCACATTGAGCACCGGTTTATCGCGAGGATCATGAGCAAGCTGCTTGCAGCCGAAGGCGTGACGCTGGCGATACAGGAAGTCGATTATGATGAATGGCACCGCGGGGATGTCGTCAGCGATATCTGGCTCAACAGCGCCAACTTCACGCTGCCGCTGGATTTCTCGCTCTTTTCACACCTGTATGAAGTGCCTCTCATTCAGCACTGCATCAGCCGGGACTGGCAGCAGGACGCCGCGAAGTGGCGGGCAGGAGAGATGGATCTGGCCGCGTGGTGCCAGGAGCTGCTGGCCGGGCAGACGATCGTACCGTTGATCCACCACTGGCTGCTGATCCAGGGACAGCGCAGCATGCGCGGCCTGCGGATGAATACCCTGGGCTGGTTTGATTTTAAATCCGCCTGGTTTGCGCCGCCGGAGCCATAACGCTTTCGTAATATTCACCAAATCATTACAATAGCGCCGTTCTCAACGGGGTGCTGCATCACAGATGTGCGCTGAGATAATACCCGTCGAACCTGATCCGGATAACGCCGGCGAAGGGATTTGAGGCTGTTTCTCAAAATCCTTTGCCACTCAACCCTGAGGTGCAAAGTGTTAAAAAACGTTCTTCCTCTGCTGGCGCTGGTTGCGCTGCCTGTTTTTGCTAAGCCTGTTCTGACGGTCTATACCTACGACTCCTTCTCCGCCGACTGGGGCCCCGGCCCGGTGGTTAAAAAAGCCTTTGAAGCCGACTGCAACTGCGAGCTGAAGTTCGTGGCGCTGGAAGATGGCGTGTCGCTGCTTAACCGCCTGCGCATGGAAGGGAAAAACAGCAAGGCCGACGTGGTGCTCGGTCTGGATAACAACCTGCTGGAAGCCGCCACGCAAACCAGACTGTTTGCCAAAAGCGGCGTAGCGGCAGATGCCGTCAACGTGCCGGGCGGCTGGAAAAACGACACCTTCGTTCCCTTCGATTACGGCTACTTTGCATTCGTCTACGATAAAAACAAGCTGAAGAACCCGCCGAAGAGCCTGAAAGAGCTGGTCGAAAGCGACCAGAAATGGCGCGTGATTTATGAAGATCCGCGCACCAGCACGCCGGGCCTGGGGCTGCTGCTGTGGATGCAGAAAGTCTACGGCGACAAAACGCCGGAGGCGTGGCAAAAGCTGGCTGCGAAAACAGTTACGGTCACTAAAGGCTGGAGCGAAGCCTACGGCCTGTTCCTGAAAGGCGAAAGCGATCTGGTGCTGAGCTACACCACCTCTCCGGCCTATCATATTATTGCCGAGAAGAAAGACAACTACGCGGCTGCGAATTTCGCTGAAGGTCACTACCTGCAGGTTGAAGTGGCTGCCCGCACCGCCGCCAGCAAACAGCCGGAACTGGCCGAGAAGTTCCTGAAATTTATGGTCTCCCCGGCATTCCAGAACGCCATTCCGACGGGCAACTGGATGTACCCGGTCACCGACGCGGCGCTGCCGGCAGGCTTTGAGCAGCTGAACAAACCGCAGACCGCGCTGGAATTTACGCCGCAGCAGGTTGCCGCTCAGCGCGCCGCATGGATAAGCGAATGGCAACGCGCCGTCAGCCGCTGATCCCCGGCTGGTTAGTTCCCGGACTGATTGCCGCCATACTGATGGTGGTCGTCAGTCTGGGAGCGTTTCTGGCGCTGTGGTTTAACGCGCCAGAGAGCGATCTGCTCGCGCTCTGGCACGATAGCTATCTCTGGCACGTCATCCGTTTCTCCTTCTGGCAGGCGTTTCTTTCCGCGCTGCTGTCAGTCATCCCGGCCATTTTCCTTGCGCGCGCCCTCTATCGCAGACGTTTCCCCGGCAGGCTGGCCCTGCTGCGCCTGTGCGCCATGACGCTGATCCTGCCCGTACTGGTGGCCGTTTTTGGTATTCTGAGCGTATACGGTCGCCAGGGCTGGCTGGCCTCGCTCTTCGCGTCTTTAGGCCTGGAATGGACCTTCTCCCCTTACGGCCTGAAGGGCATCCTGCTGGCACACATTTTCTTCAATATGCCGATGGCGACGCGCCTCTTTTTGCAGGCGCTGGAGAACATACCCGGCGAGCAGCGCCAGATTGCCGCCCAGCTTGGCATGCGCGGATGGTCATTCTTCCGCTTTGTCGAATGGCCGTGGCTGCGACGCCAGATTGCCCCGGTGGCCGCGCTGATCTTTATGCTCTGTTTCGCCAGCTTTGCGACCGTGCTTTCTCTCGGCGGCGGCCCGCAGGCCACCACTATTGAGCTGGCGATCTATCAGGCATTAAGTTACGACTACGATCCGGGCCGCGCCGCGTTGCTGGCGATCGTACAGATGGTGTGCTGCCTGGCGCTGGTGTTACTCAGCCAGCGGCTGAGCAAAGCGATCCCCGCAGGAAGCAATAATCTTTCTGGCTGGCGCGATCCGCAGGACAGCCTGCACAGCCGCATCTCGGACGTGATGCTGATCGCGCTGGCGCTCCTGCTTCTGCTGCCGCCGCTGCTGGCCGTGATCGCCGATGGCCTCAACCGGAATGTGGTATCGGTACTTCAACAGCCGGTCCTGTGGCAGGCCACGTGGACCTCATTGCGTATCGCGCTGGCAGCCGGGCTAATCTGCGTGACGCTGACCATGATGCTGCTCTGGAGCAGCCGCGAGCTGTACGCGCGACATGCCCGTAAAGCCGGACACGCGCTGGAACTGACGGGCATGCTGATCCTGGCGATGCCGGGCATTGTGCTGGCGACCGGCTTCTTTTTACTGTTTAACAGCACCATCGGCCTGCCGGAAAGCGCCGACGGCATCGTCATTTTTACCAACGCCTTAATGGCCATACCGTACGCGCTGAAGGTACTGGAAAACCCGATGCGGGATGTTAACAGCCGGTACAGCGCCCTGTGTCAGTCCCTTGGCATTATGGGCTGGCGGCGGCTGAAAGTGGTCGAACTACGCGCCCTGAAGCGGCCGCTCGCCCAGGCGATGGCCTTCGCCTGCGTGCTGTCGATTGGGGATTTTGGCGTGGTGGCCCTCTTTGGCAACGAGGATTTCCGCACGCTGCCGTTCTGGCTTTACCAGCAAATTGGCTCCTACCGCAGCCAGGACGGTGCCGTCACGGCGCTGCTCCTGTTACTGCTGTGCTTTGCCTTATTTACCGTTATCGAAAAACTTCCGGGGCGTGATGTTAAAACTGACTGATGTAACCTGGCTTTACCAGCATCTGCCGATGCGTTTTACCCTCTCTGTTCGTCAGGGAGAGCGAATTGCGGTGCTTGGCCCAAGCGGGGCCGGTAAAAGTACCCTGCTCAATTTGATTGCCGGTTTTTTGCAGCCTGTCAGCGGGTCGATAGTCATTGATAATGGCGAGTATACCTACGCTCCGCCGGCTAAGCGCCCGGTGTCGATGCTGTTTCAGGAAAACAATCTGTTTAATCACCTTACGGTGTGGCAGAACATCGCGCTGGGAATCGATCCGGGGTTAAAACTCAATGCTGCGCAGCGTCAGAAGCTGGAGGAGATTGCCGAACAAATGGGCCTGTCCGCGTTGATTTCCAGACTGCCCGGTGAGCTTTCCGGCGGCCAGCGTCAGCGCGTGGCGCTGGCACGTTGTCTGGTGCGCGAGCAGCCGCTGCTGCTGCTCGATGAACCCTTCTCGGCACTCGACCCGGCCCTGCGCCAGGAGATGCTCTCGCTGGTGGAAGAGGTTTGCCAGCGCCAGCAGATCACGATGCTGATGGTTTCGCACAGCATTGAAGATGCCGCACGCATTGCGCCGCGATCGGTAGTGATCGCGGAGGGACGGATTTTGTGGGATGGAGAAACACAAGAACTTCTGAGTGGTAACGCGGAGGCGTCTTCATTGTTAGGCATTCGTGCGGTCTGACGCCCTCACCCTGGCCCTCTCCCACGGGGAGAGGGAAAACACCTTAACGGCTCACCACCTTCAGCAGGATCTCGCCGTACACCGGCATCAGCGGGTGACGAATCAGCGCGACCAGCGCCACCACCGCCACGCCCAGCGTCAGCGGGGCCAGCCAGAGCAGGCGCGCGCGCGGGAGATAGCGCGTCAGGCGATCGACGCTGGCTTTCGCGCTGCGCCATAGCCGCCAGCAGAGCCAGGCCGCCAGCCACAGCAGTACCGCCGTTCCCAGCAGCAGCCACTTGAACTCACCGCTTTGCATACCGTCAGGGATATCAATGGCCGCACCCGCGAGGATCCCCGGCAGGAAGTAAAACGGCGGCCAGAATACGCAGCCGATAATGTTCGGCACCACGAATTTTGCGACGGGCAGATCCAGCATCCCCGCCACCATCGGCACCAGCGGACGCGTTGGCCCGACAAAGCGGCCTACCAGAATGGTGAACATGCTGTGCTGGTGCAGCGCATGTTCGGTTTTATCCAGCAGCGCTTTGTTCTTTTTCATGAACGACCAGCGGTGCAGCGGCTTCTTAAAGCGCCAGCCCAGCCAGAAGGAGATCCAGTCCCCCAGCAGGCAGCCGATAATCCCGGCCAGCCACGCCTGCCAGAAATTGACCTCACCGCTGCCGATCAGCGCCCCAAGCCCCGCCATCATCACGGTGCCAGGCAGGATCAGCCCAACCAGCGCCAGCGATTCCAGAAACGCCACCAGCGCCACGGCGATGAGCGAGTACATAACGGACTGGGTAATAAAGTGTTCCAGCAATGCCTGCATAACTATTCCGGTCAGAAAACGAATCAGCGATTCTGCTTAGCGCCCCGCACCGCGTCAAGGCATCAATTGTCTGAATAGTTTACAGGATGCTCCTGAAGTTCACCTGAATGTTTACCGTTTATTCACATCCCGCGCGGAATTCACTGGGACTGGCGCCGGTGCACTTCTTAAACACGCGAGAGAAATAGAGCTGATCTTCAAAGCCCACGTTGCGTCCGACGGTCGCGATAGGCATCCGGGTGGTGCTGAGCAACAGCTTTGCCTGGCTGATGCGCTGATCCTCACGCCAGCTCAGCACGCTCACGCCAAGCTGCTGGCGGAACAGGTGTGACAGGCGGGACGGCGAAAGACAGACGTGCTGGGCAACGCTGGCGATATCAAACTGGCTGTCGGCCAGATGGTCGCTGATGTACTGGCAGGCGTCGCGGACGCGGTTATCCAGCGGCGGGTTAAGCGACTCGTTGATCGCCTCCATGCGGCGCAGCAGCACCTGCTCAAGCAGGTTGATCGCCAGCAGTTCGGCATAGCGCCCGCCCGCCTGCCCCGCCTCAATAATTTGTGCGAACAGTTCACGAAACTGCGCCAGATGCGCCTCATCCGGACGATAAAAACCCGTTTGCGCGAAAATAGCCGGCCATGAGAGCCACTCCTGCCAGTAGGCGCGCGGACGGAAATAGACCCACTGGTGATACCACTCTTTGGCGTCCGGGTGACGCCCGTAGTGGTGGATCTCCCCCGGCGGGAACAGCAGCATATCGCCCGGGCGGCAAACAAACTGCCGATCGCCGTTTTTTATCACCCCTTCCCCGCGTACGGTCAGGTTCAGAATATACCCTTTCATGCCGAGCGGCCGGTCAACGTAAAAATCGAGATACCCCTCGGCCTCAATTGGCGTCAGCCCCGCCACCAGATGGGCGTTAAATGAGTATCCCGGCAGCAGGGGATCGTTTTGCGGTTCGGCCATAGATTCAGTTCTCCCAAGGGTCCTGAAGGAAACCATTTGTCCATATCGATAAAAGCAGTATAAAAATGGCCTGCGAAAAGATCCAAAAAGCATCACGCCTCTTTTACGTCCGCCATGTTTCAGCCTTTTCCCCTGATTTTTCTGCCGACACGGGCAGAGAAGCAGTAACAAAAGTGTCTATAAGTGCGGCAGAAATGTCCACATTGAATATTTGCACGGCGTCACACTTTCCGTCGTAACAGCAATTTAGTCCATAAGATTAGCGGATCCTGCCTGACGATTTTTATCCCCAGTCTCTAATGTTCTTCCATACCTGTTTCGGATGGAGCAACACCATGGCAATTGCAATTGGCCTCGATTTTGGCAGCGACTCGGTTCGCGCGCTGGCAGTGGACTGTACGACTGGCCAGGAGATAGCAACCAGCGTTGAGTGGTATCCGCGCTGGCAAGAGGGGCGCTACTGCGATGCGCCAAACAACCAGTTCCGTCACCACCCGCGCGATTACATTGAATCGATGGAAGCGGCGGTCAAAACCGTGCTGGCTGAACTGACGGACGCCCAGCGGGCCGACGTCGTGGGGATTGGCGTCGACAGCACCGGTTCAACGCCAGCCCCGGTGGACGCTGAAGGCCGCGTGCTGGCGCTGCGCCCGGAGTTTGCCGACAACCCGAACGCCATGTTCGTGCTTTGGAAAGACCATACCGCCGTGGAAGAGGCGGAAGCCATCACCCGCTTATGCCATCAGCCGGGCAAAACCGACTACTCGCGCTACATCGGCGGCATCTACTCCAGCGAATGGTTCTGGGCCAAAATCCTGCACGTTACCCGCACGGACGCTTCGGTCGCCCAGGCCGCGGCATCCTGGATTGAGCTGTGCGACTGGGTTCCCGCCCTGCTCTCCGGCACCACTCGCCCGCAGGATATCCGCCGCGGCCGCTGCAGCGCCGGGCATAAATCCCTGTGGCATGAAGGCTGGGGCGGTCTTCCTCCGGCAGCGTTCTTCGATGAACTTGACCCGATCATCAACAAAAACCTGAAATACCCGCTCTTTACCGACACCTTCACCGCCGATATTCCGGTCGGCACGCTCTGCGAAGAGTGGGCGACGCGTCTCGGCCTGCCGCAAAACGTGACCATTTCCGGCGGCGCGTTCGACTGCCACATGGGCGCCGTGGGCGCGGGTGCGCAGCCTAACACGCTGGTGAAAGTGATTGGCACCTCCACCTGCGACATTCTGACGGCAGATAAAGCCAGCGTCGGCGACCGCGCGGTGAAAGGGATTTGCGGCCAGGTTGACGGCAGCGTGGTGCCAGATTTTATCGGCCTCGAAGCCGGTCAGTCCGCATTTGGCGATATCTACGCCTGGTTTGGCCGGGTGCTCGGCTGGCCGCTGGATCAGCTGGCTGCCGCGCATCCTGAGCTGAAAACGCAGATTACCGCGAGCAAAAAACAGCTCCTGCCGCAGCTCACCGAAGCCTGGGCAAAAAATCCGTCTCTCGACCACCTGCCGGTGGTGCTGGACTGGTTTAACGGTCGCCGCACGCCGTTTGCCAACCAGCGCCTGAAAGGGGTGATTACCGATCTCAACCTGGCGACCGATGCCCCGGCGCTGTTCGGCGGTCTGATTGCCGCCACCGCGTTCGGCGCGCGCGCCATTATGGAGTGCTTCACCGAACAGGGCATCGACGTGAACAACGTGATGGCGCTGGGCGGTATCGCCCGTAAAAACCCGGTGATTATGCAGGCCTGCTGCGACGTGCTGAACCGTCCGCTGCAGATTGTGGCCTCCGATCAGTGCTGCGCGCTGGGCGCCGCGATTTTCGCTGCCGTGGCCGCAGGCGTTCATGCGGATATCCCGACCGCGCAGCAGCACATGGCAAGCGCCGTCGAAAACACGCTCCAGCCGCGTGTCCAGCAGGCACAACGCTTTGAACAGCTTTATCAGCGCTACCAGCAATGGGCAAAAAGCGCCGAGCTTCACTATCTCCCTGTCGCCGCCCCGGCCAAAAGCACCGCGGACACTACGGCAACCCTGACCCATTAAGGACACGATGATGACCATTTTTAATAATTATGAAGTGTGGTTTGTGATTGGCAGCCAGCATCTGTACGGACCGGAAGCGCTGCAGCAGGTAACGAAACACGCGGAGCACGTGGTTAACGCGCTGAACGCGGAAGCCAAACTGCCGTGCAAACTGGTGCTGAAGCCGCTGGGTACGACGCCGGACGAAATCACCAATATCTGCCGTGACGCCAACTACGACGACAAATGCGCCGGCCTGGTCGTGTGGCTGCACACCTTCTCACCGGCCAAAATGTGGATCAACGGCCTGGCAATCCTCAACAAACCGCTACTGCAGTTCCACACTCAGTTCAATGCCTCCCTGCCGTGGGACAGCATCGACATGGACTTCATGAACCTGAACCAGACCGCGCACGGCGGCCGCGAGTTCGGCTTCATCGGCGCGCGCATGCGCCAGCAGCACGCTGTGGTCACCGGCCACTGGCAGGACGGCAAGGCACAACAGCGTATCGGCTCCTGGATGCGTCAGGCGGTCTCTAAGCAGGATACCCGTCACCTGAAAGTGGTGCGTTTCGGCGACAACATGCGTGAAGTGGCGGTGACCGACGGCGATAAAGTCGCGGCGCAGATCAAGTTCGGCTTCTCCGTGAATACCTGGGCGGTGGGCGACCTGGTGCAGGTGGTGAATGACATCAGCGACGGCGACGTGAGCGCGCTGGTGGACGAGTACGAAAGCAGCTACCGCCTGACGCCTGCGGCACAAATCAACGGCGACAAGCGCCAGAACGTGCTGGATGCCGCACGCATTGAGCTGGGCATGAAGCGTTTTCTGGAACAGGGCGGCTTCCACGCTTTTACCACTACATTTGAAGACCTGCACGGCCTTAAACAGCTGCCGGGTCTGGCAGTACAACGTCTGATGCAGCAGGGCTACGGCTTTGCGGGTGAAGGCGACTGGAAAACTGCCGCTCTGCTTCGCATCATGAAGGTGATGTCGACCGGTCTGCAGGGCGGCACCTCCTTTATGGAGGACTACACCTACCACTTCGAGAACGGCAACGATCTGGTGCTCGGTTCGCACATGCTGGAAGTGTGTCCCTCCATCGCGGTTGAAGAGAAACCGATCCTTGACGTGCAGTACCTCGGCATCGGCGGCAAAGCGGATCCGGCCCGTCTGATCTTCAACACCCGTACCGGTCCGGCCATCAACGCCAGCCTGATCGACCTCGGCGACCGCTTCCGCCTGCTGGTGAACTGCGTCGATGCGGTTGAAACCCCGCACTCTCTGCCGAAGCTGCCGGTCGCCAATGCCTTGTGGAAAGCGCAGCCGGACCTGCCAACCGCGTCAGAGGCTTGGATCCTGGCGGGTGGCGCGCACCACACCGTCTTCAGCCACGCGCTGGACCTGAACGATATGCGCCAGTTTGCCGAGCTGCACGATATCGAGCTGACCGTGATTGATAACGACACCCGTCTGCCAGCCTTTAAAGACGCGCTGCGCTGGAACGAAGTCTATTACGGTTCAAAACGCTAAGTACGTAATGCCCGGTGGCGCTGCGCTCGCCGGGCAGGGAGACAACGATGTTAGAAGATCTCAAACGTCAGGTACTTGAAGCCAACCTGGCGCTGCCAAAACATAACCTGGTGACTCTGACCTGGGGCAACGTCAGCGCCGTTGACCGGGATAAAGGGGTATTCGTGATCAAGCCTTCGGGCGTGGATTACACGGTGATGACCGCAGAGGATATGGTCGTGGTCAGCATCGAAACGGGTGAAGTGGTGGAAGGTAACAAAAAACCGTCATCCGATACGCCCACCCACCGTCTGCTGTATCAGTCCTTCCCGACTATCGGCGGCATCGTGCATACCCACTCGCGTCACGCGACCATCTGGGCGCAGGCGGGCCAGTCCATTCCGGCCACCGGCACCACCCACGCGGACTACTTTTACGGCACCATTCCCTGCACGCGTCTGATGACCGATGCGGAGATTAGCGGTGAGTACGAATGGGAAACCGGGAACGTGATCGTCGAAACCTTTGAAAAACAGGGGATCGACGCGGCGCAAATGCCCGGCGTACTGGTGCATTCTCACGGCCCGTTTGCCTGGGGTAAAAACGCGCAAGACGCGGTGCATAACGCAATAGTGCTGGAGGAAATCGCCTATATGGGGATCTTCTGCCGCCAGCTGGCACCGCAGTTGCCGGATATGCAGCAAACCCTGCTGGATAAACACTACCTGCGCAAGCACGGCGCGAAGGCCTATTACGGACAATAAACTGTATATATCCCCAGCATAAAACATTCAACCAGGCTATAATCAGGCCTGGTTTTGTTTTTGGGATAATGGCGTGGCACAGGCGCAAGAAGGCTTTTTACTGACCCGACACTGGCGGGATACCCCTCAGGGCACCGAGGTTGCGTTCTGGCTGGCGACAGATAACGGCCCGCTGCACGTTACGCTTCCTCCTCAGGAATCCGTGGCGTTTATCCCTGAACATTACGTCGAGAAGGTAAAACAACTGCTGCGCGATGAGAACGGCTGGCGCCTCACTCCTCTTGAGCTAAAAGATTTCCATCGTCAGCCGGTGTATGGCCTATACTGCCGCGCCCATCGCCAACTGATGCGCTACGAAAAATTACTACGCGAAGCGGGCGTGACGCTCTACGAAGCGGACATTCGTCCGCCGGAACGCTTTCTGATGGAGCGGTTTATTACCGCCCCCGTCTGGGTTGACGGCGCTGAGCAAAACGGCACCCTTATCAACGCTCGCCTGAAGCCTAATCCGCATTATCGCCCCCCGCTAAAGTGGGTTTCCCTGGATATCGAAACCACCCGTCACGGCGAGCTATACTGCATCGGCCTGGAAGGCTGCGGGCAGCGGGTTGTCTATATGCTCGGGCCGCCGAACGGCGATGCGTCCGCGCTCGATTTTCAGCTTGAGTACGTCAACAGCCGACCGCAGCTGCTGGAGAAGCTTAACCAGTGGTTTGCCGAGCACGACCCGGACGTGCTGATCGGCTGGAACGTGGTGCAGTTTGACCTGCGCGTACTGCAAAAACACGCAGAGCGGTATCGCATCCCACTGATGCTCGGGCGCGGAAATACGGAGCTGGAGTGGCGTGAGCACGGCTTTAAGAACGGCGTGTTCTTTGCGCAGGCCAACGGCCGCCTGATTATCGACGGCATCGAGGCGCTGAAATCCGCGTTCTGGAATTTCTCCTCCTTCTCTCTGGAAGCGGTAGCGCAGGAATTGCTCGGTGAAGGCAAATCCATCGACAATCCGTGGGACCGCATGGACGAGATTGACCGGCGCTTCAACGAAGACAAACCGGCGCTCGCCACCTATAACCTGAAAGACTGCGAGCTGGTGACGCAGATATTCCACAAAACCGAGATCATGCCGTTCCTGCTGGAGCGCGCGACGGTAAATGGCCTCGCGGCTGACAGGCACGGCGGCTCGGTAGCCGCCTTTAGCCACCTCTATTTCCCACGAATGCACCGTGCGGGCTATGTTGCGCCCAACCTCGGGGACGTACCGCCGCAGGCCAGCCCCGGCGGCTACGTGATGGACTCCCGCCCAGGACTGTATGATTCGGTTCTGGTGCTGGACTACAAAAGCCTCTACCCGTCAATTATCCGCACTTTCCTTATTGACCCGGTGGGGCTGGTGGAGGGGATGGCGCAGCCAGACGACGCGCACAGCACCGAAGGTTTTCTCGGGGCACGCTTCTCGCGCGAAAAACACTGTCTGCCGGAGATTGTGGGGAACATCTGGCACGGCCGCGACGAGGCGAAACGTCATGGCAACAAGCCGCTCTCGCAGGCCCTGAAAATTATTATGAACGCTTTCTACGGCGTGCTGGGTACCAGCGCCTGCCGCTTCTTCGATCCGCGTCTGGCGTCGTCCATCACCATGCGCGGACACGACATCATGCGTCAGACCAAAGCGCTGATTGAATCCCGGGGCTATGACGTTATCTACGGCGACACGGATTCAACCTTTGTGTGGCTTAAGGGCGCACATTCAGAAGACGACGCCTCACGAATCGGCAAAGAACTGGTGGCCTTCGTAAACGACTGGTGGCAGGAACATTTGCAAAAAGAGCGGTTAACCAGCGCATTAGAACTGGAATTTGAAACCCATTTTGCCCGTTTTTTAATGCCCACCATCCGCGGTACTGACCAGGGCAGCAAGAAGCGCTACGCCGGGCTGATCCAGGAGGGTGAAAAGCAGAGAATGGTGTTTAAGGGGCTGGAGACGGTGCGCACTGACTGGACACCGCTGGCCCAGCAGTTCCAGAAGACGCTCTATCTGCGGATTTTCCGCAACGAGCCCTATCAGGACTACATCCGCGAAACCATCGCCAGCCTGATGGCCGGCGAGCTGGATGACCAGCTGGTGTATCGCAAGCGCCTGCGCCGCCCGCTGGCGGAGTACCAGCGCAACGTCCCACCCCACGTGCGCGCCGCGCGCCTGGCGGACGAAGAGAATGTGCGCCGGGGACGCGCGCCGCAGTATCAGAACCGGGGGACGATAAAATACGTCTGGACAACGAACGGGCCGGAGCCCGTTGATTACCAGCAGTCGCCTCTCGATTACGATCACTACCTGACCCGCCAGCTTCAGCCGGTTGCGGAGGGAATTTTACCGTTCATCGACGACGATTTTGCTACACTTGTGACAGGGCAACTTGGCCTATTTTGACGCGTGACGAAATGGCTGCCATCCAGTACCATAGCGCCCTTTCCATTCCCGGACCCATTTTTCGATGACCGTCTTTTTTGACGGGGGTCGAACTATTGCCTGCAATTAAAGATTAGAGCCGAACAACTATGCCTTTTACACTTGGTCAACGCTGGATCAGCGATACAGAAAGCGAACTTGGATTAGGAACCGTCGTTGCCGTTGATGCGCGCATGGTTACCCTCCTCTTCCCTGCTACCGGTGAAAACCGCCTGTACGCCCGCAATGACTCCCCTGTGACCCGCGTAATGTTCAATCCGGGCGACACCGTGACCAGCCACGAAGGCTGGCAGCTAAAGGTTGAAGACGTAAAAGAAGAGAATGGACTGCTCGCCTACATCGGAACGCGTCTTGATACCGAAGAGACGAACGTCATCCTGCGTGAAGTACTGCTCGACAGCAAACTGGTGTTCAGCAAGCCGCAGGACCGCCTGTTTGCCGGGCAAATCGACCGTATGGATCGCTTCTCGCTGCGCTACCGCGCGCGTAAGTTCCAGAGCGAACAGTACCGCATGCCGTGGAGTGGCCTGCGCGGCCAGCGCACCAGCCTGATCCCCCACCAGTTGAATATCGCCCATGACGTGGGCCGTCGCCATGCGCCCCGCGTGCTGCTGGCTGACGAAGTGGGCCTGGGTAAAACCATCGAAGCGGGCATGATCCTGCACCAGCAGCTGCTCTCCGGCGCTGCCGAGCGCGTGCTGATTGTCGTGCCGGAAACGCTGCAACACCAGTGGCTGGTGGAGATGCTGCGCCGCTTTAACCTGCGCTTCTCCCTCTTCGACGACGAGCGCTATGCCGAAGCGCAGCACGACGCGGACAACCCGTTTGAAACCGAACAGCTGGTGATCTGCTCGCTGGATTTCGTGCGCCGCAGCAAGCAGCGTCTTGAGCATCTGTGCGATGCCGAATGGGACCTGATGGTCGTCGACGAAGCGCACCACCTGGTGTGGAGCGAAGATGCCCCAAGCCGCGAATATATGGCGATTGAACAGCTTGCCGAGCGCGTGCCCGGCGTCATGCTGCTGACCGCAACGCCGGAGCAGCTCGGTCTGGAAAGTCACTTCGCCCGTCTGCGCCTGCTCGATCCAAACCGTTTCCACGACTTCGCTCAGTTCGTGGAAGAGCAGAACAACTACCGTCCGGTTGCGGATGCCGTCGCGCTGCTGCTGGCGGGTAAACGTCTCTCAAACGATGAACTCAACACCCTGAGCGATCTGATTGGCGAGCAGGATATCGAACCGCTGCTGCAGGCTGCGAACAGCGACAGCGAGAATGCGGGATCCGCGCGTAAAGAGCTGATCGACATGCTGATGGACCGTCACGGCACCAGCCGCGTGCTGTTCCGCAACACCCGTAACGGCGTGAAAGGGTTCCCTAAACGCGAACTGCACACCATCAAGCTCCCGCTGCCGACGCAGTATCAGACGGCGATTAAAGTCTCCGGCATTATGGGCGCGCGCAAAACTCAGGAAGAGCGCGCGCGTGACATGCTCTACCCGGAACAGATTTATCAGGAATTTGAAGGCGATACCGGCACCTGGTGGAACTTCGACCCGCGCGTGGAGTGGCTGATGGGCTACCTCACCGCGCACCGCTCCCAGAAAGTGCTGGTGATCTGCGCCAAAGCCGCCACCGCTCTGCAACTGGAACAGGTTCTGCGCGAGCGCGAAGGCATTCGTGCCGCCGTGTTCCACGAAGGCATGTCCATCGTCGAGCGCGACCGAGCGGCGGCGTGGTTCAGTGAAGAGGACAGCGGCGCGCAGGTGATGCTGTGCTCCGAAATCGGTTCTGAAGGGCGTAACTTCCAGTTCGCCAGCAATCTGGTGATGTTCGATCTGCCGTTCAACCCGGATCTGCTGGAGCAGCGTATCGGCCGTCTGGATCGTATCGGCCAGGCGCATGATATTCAGATCCACGTGCCGTACCTGGAAAAAACCGCTCAGTCCGTGCTGGTGCGCTGGTTCCACGAAGGTCTGGATGCGTTTGAGCATACCTGCCCGACGGGTCGCACCATTTATGACCAGGTACACGGCGATCTGATCGGTTACCTGGCCGCGCCGGAAAATACCGACGGTTTTGACGATCTGATTAAATCCTGCCGCGAGAAACATGAAGCGCTGAAGGCGCAGCTTGAACAGGGGCGCGACCGCCTGCTGGAGATCCACTCCAACGGTGGCGAAAAAGCGCAGGCGCTTGCCGAGAGCATTGAAGAACAAGATGACGACACCAGCCTGATCGGCTTCTCCATGAACCTGTTCGACATTGTCGGGATTAACCAGGACGATCGTGGCGAGAACCTGATCGTGTTAACCCCGTCAGACCACATGCTGGTGCCCGATTTCCCGGGCCTGCCGGAAGATGGCTGTACCATCACCTTCGAGCGTGACGTGGCGCTGTCCCGTGAAGATGCTCAGTTCATCACCTGGGAACACCCGCTGATCCGCAACGGGCTGGATCTGATCCTCTCCGGTGATACCGGCAGCAGCACCATCTCCCTGTTGAAAAACAAGGCGCTGCCCGTAGGCACGCTGCTGCTGGAGCTGATCTATGTTGTGGAAGCACAGGCGCCGAAACAGCTTCAGCTCAACCGCTTCCTGCCGCCAACGCCGGTGCGTTTGCTGCTGGATAAAAACGGTACGAACCTGGCAGGACAGGTGGAGTTCGAAAGCTTCAACCGCCAGCTGAGCGCGGTGAACCGCCATACCGGCAGCAAGCTGGTGAACGCGGTGCAGCAGGACGTGCACGCCATTCTCCAGCAGGGCGAAATCCAGATTGAAAAAGCGGCCCGAGACCTGATTGACGCCGCGCGCAATGAAGCCGACGAGAAACTGTCTGCCGAGCTGTCCCGTCTGGAAGCGTTAAAAGCGGTCAACCCGAACATCCGCGACGACGAACTGGCGGCAATTGAAAGCAACCGTCAGCAGGTGCTGGAAAGCCTGAATCAGGCAGGCTGGCGTCTGGATGCCCTGCGTCTTATCGTTGTGACGCATCAGTAAACGGAGCGCAAGATGGTGATGGAGCCGTATAATCCGCCGCAGGATCCCTGGCTGGTCATTCTGTATCAGGATGAACACATTATGGTGGTCAACAAGCCGAGCGGCCTGTTGTCCGTGCCGGGCCGTCTGGATGAGCACAAAGACAGCGTGATGACGCGCATTCAGCGCGATTATCCGCAGGCCGAGTCCGTCCATCGCCTGGACATGGCCACCAGCGGCGTGATTGTGGTGGCGCTGAATAAAGCGGCGGAGCGCGAGCTGAAGCGTCAGTTCCGCGAGCGCGAGCCGAAGAAGCAGTATGTTGCCCGCGTCTGGGGCCACCCGGTGCAGGCGGAAGGGCTGGTGGATTTACCGCTGATTTGCGACTGGCCGAACAGGCCAAAGCAGAAGGTGTGTTATGAAACCGGCAAGGCCGCGCAAACCGAATATGAAGTGCTGGAGTACGCGCCGGATAACACCGCGCGCGTCCTGCTTAAGCCGATTACCGGACGTTCACACCAGCTGCGCGTGCATATGCTTGCGCTGGGTCACCCGATTCTGGGTGACCGTTTCTACGCCCCGCCAGAGGCCCTGGCGTTAGCGCCACGCCTGCAGCTCCATGCGCAGACGCTCACCATCACCCACCCTACTTTCGGTAACGCGATGACGTTTAAAGCCCCGGTGGACTTCTGAAAAAAAAGCCCGACATTGTCGGGCTTTTTCTTATTTGAAACCTTTCTTCTCTTTAATGAGCTCGTACGCCTTCTGGATTTCCTGCGCTTTTTGCTTCGCCATCTCCATCATTTCCGGCGGTAAACCTTTCGCCACCAGCTTGTCAGGATGATGCTCGCTCATCAGCTTACGGTAGGCACGTTTAATCGTGGTTTGATCGTCCGTGGGCTTCACGCCAAGCACGTTGCAGGCATCTTCCAGCGTCGGGCCACGCTGCGCCTGCTGCCATGCACCGCCGGAAGACTGCTGGTGATAGCCGCCGCCAAACTGGGCGCCGCCCTGCATCATGCGCAGGAACTGGTCAAACTGCATACGGGAAATACCCAGTTCTTCCGCAATAACGTACAGGACATCGCGTTCATTGGGGTGAAGCGAGCCGTCGGCAAACGCCGCCTGGATTTGGATTTCCAGAAACATCCGAATTAAATCAAAACGTCCGAAGCAGATGCTACGGAACTGGCGCATCTTTTCACGCAGCGGATAGTTATCCGATTTACCGATGCGAAACGCATTCTGCGCCGCCAGGCGGGACTCACCATGCAGGTTCATGCGATCCATAAAAACGCTGGCAATTTGAATATCCGCTTCGGTCACGCGGCCTTTGGATTTGGTTAAGTGCCCCATGACCTCAAAGGTGGTGGAGAAAAAGAGCGACTGGCGCTCGCGCTGATTGGCAAACCAGGCCATTTTGCGGCTGCGTGCCTTATCAAACATATGGCCAATGATAAGCCCAAGCACAATTCCCCAGAACCCGGCACCCATGATGATGGCGAACGCAACGCCGATTATTTTACCCCAATACTGCATATACTCCCCGGATAGTCATATTCCCTGCCGACGCAACGTCATCATCACAGTGTTCAAGCCACGGTCAATTGAAGGACATCGCCTATAATTTGCTTTATCATACTCGTCATTCGATAGCGAGCCTAACACTCTGGCGCGCAAACGGGCAGGATTAACGCTGGTACTGCGCTGATGAGTAAGATAGTCTCTGAGCGTTTGTAAGCCGTAGCCACTGATGACGGAACAATAAAATATAACGTATGAAAAAACGTATCCCCACCCTCCTGGCCACAATGATTGGCTCCGCCCTGTACAGTCAACAGGGGCTGGCGGCCGATCTCGCCTCGCAGTGTATGCTTGGCGTCCCAAGTTATAATCGCCCACTGGTGGAGGGCGATACAAATAGCTTGCCGGTAACCATTACTGCCGATAGCTCCAAAGGTACTTATCCTGACAATGCCACGTTTACGGGCAATGTGGATATTAACCAGGGCAATAGCCGCCTGCAGGCTGATGAAGTGCAGTTGCACCAGAAGCAGCCGGAAGGCGCGGTCGAGCCGGTACGAACGGTGGATGCGCTGGGTAATGTGCACTATGACGACAATCAGGTCATCCTGAAAGGTCCGAAAGCCTGGTCAAACCTGAATACCAAAGATACTAACGTCTGGGAAGGTGATTACCAGATGGTGGGTCGCCAGGGACGCGGTAAAGCGGACCTGATGAAACAGCGCGGTGAAAACCGCTATACGATTCTGGAGAATGGCTCCTTTACATCATGTCTGCCGGGTTCAAATACCTGGAGCGTGGTCGGGAGCGAAGTTATCCATGACCGTGAAGAGCAGGTCGCAGAGATCTGGAACGCACGCTTTAAGCTGGGTCCGGTGCCGGTATTCTACAGCCCTTATCTCCAGCTTCCCGTGGGTGACAAGCGTCGCTCGGGCTTCCTGATCCCGAATGCCAAATACAGCACCTCGAACTACTTTGAGTTCTACCTGCCGTATTACTGGAACATCGCGCCCAACATGGACGCCACGATCACGCCGCATTATATCCACAAGCGCGGCAACATCATGTGGGAAAACGAGTTCCGCTATCTGACTCAGGCCGGTGCTGGCCTGATGGAGCTGGATTATCTGCCGTCGGATAAGGTCTTCCAGGATGAGCACCCTACAGAAGGCGATAAACACCGCTGGCTATTCTACTGGCAGCATGCCGGAGTGATGGATCAGGTGTGGCGCTTTAACGTTGACTATACCAAAGTCAGCGACTCATCTTATTTTAACGACTTCTCGTCTAAATACGGTTCGAGCACGGATGGCTATGCCACGCAGAAGTTCAGCGTAGGCTATGCGGTGCAGAACTTTGATGCAACCGTCTCAACCAAGCAGTTCCAGGTATTCTCTGACCAGTCCACGCCTACCTATGGTGCAGAGCCGCAGCTGGACGTTAACTGGTATCAGAATAATGTAGGTCCATTCGACACCCGGGTTTACGCTCAGGCGGTACATTTCGTGAACACGGATTCGGACATGCCGGAAGCTACGCGTGTTCACCTGGAGCCGACGATCAATCTGCCGTGGTCTAACGACTGGGCAAGCCTGAATACCGAAGCCAAGCTGATGGCGACGCACTATCAGCAAAAAAATATTGATAATTACAACACCACGAAGAATGCGCATCTGGAAGAGTCGGTTAACCGAACGCTCCCGCAGTTCAAAATGGACGGGAAGCTGATCTTCGAGCGTGATATGGGCCTGCTGGCGGATGGTTATACCCAGACGCTTGAGCCACGTATGCAGTATTTGTACGTACCGTACCGCGATCAGAGCAAGATTCAGAACTACGACTCGTCTTTACTGCAGTCTGACTACAGCGGCCTGTTCCGTGACCGTACTTACGGCGGTCTGGACCGTATCGCCTCCGCTAACCAGTTAACGACCGGCGTCACAACACGCGTTTATGATGATGCCGCCGTTGAACGTTTTAACGTTTCTGTTGGTCAAATCTACTATTTCACCGAGTCACGTACCGGTGATGACAACATTCAGTGGGAGAAAGACAACAAAACGGGATCGCTGGTATGGGCGGGAGATACGTACTGGCGCATGACTGACCGTTGGGGCCTGCGTGGTGGTGTGCAATATGACACTCGCCTCGATAATATCGCCACAAGCAGTGCCGCTATTGAGTACCGTCGCGATGAAGACCGCATGGTACAGTTGACGTATCGTTATGCCAGCCCGGAATATATTCAGGCAACATTGCCTTCTTATGCAGGCGCAGAACAGTATAAAGACGGCATCTCGCAGGTTGGTGGTGCAGCTAGCTGGCCTATCGCCGACCGCTGGTCAATCGTAGGCGCTTACTACTTTGACACCAACGCGAATAAGCCAGCGGACCAGATGGTTGGTCTGCAATATAACTCCTGCTGTTACGCGCTGCGCGTCGGTTACGAGCGTAAGCTTAACGGCTGGGACACTGTAAACAATCAGAGCAAATACGATAACGTGATTGGCTTTAATGTCGAACTGCGCGGCCTGAGCTCCAACTACGGCCTGGGCACGCATCAGATGCTGCGTTCGAACATTCTGCCGTACAGTAGTTCTTTGTAATGTGCTTGATTTACAACGTAATCCGCTTTGCGGTTAATTGAAATGGAAAAAGTATGAAGAACTGGAAAACGCTGCTGCTTGGTGTCGCTATGGTTGCGAATACCAGCTTCGCGGCCCCCCAGGTTGTTGATAAGGTCGCCGCTGTCGTTAACAACGGCGTCGTGCTCGAAAGTGACGTTGATGGTCTGATGAAATCCGTGAAGCTCAATTCGGGCGAAGCGGGTCAGCAACTTCCGGATGACGCCACGCTGCGCCACCAGATTCTGGAGCGTCTGATCATGGATCAGATTATCCTGCAGATGGGTCAGAAAATGGGCGTGAAGGTGACTGACGAGCAGCTTGATCAGGCTATCGCTAACATTGCAAAGCAGAACAACATGTCGCCGGACCAGATGCGCAGCCGTCTGGCCTATGACGGCATCAGCTACGCTACCTACCGTAACCAGATCCGTAAAGAGATGCTGATCTCGGAAGTGCGTAACAATGAAGTGCGTCGTCGCGTCACGATCCTGCCTCAGGAAGTGGATGCGCTGGCAAAACAGGTGGGCAACCAGAACGATGCGAGCACAGAGCTGAACCTGAGCCACATTCTGATCCCACTGCCAGAGAACCCAACGTCAGATCAGGCTGCTGAAGCAGAAAGTCAGGCACGTTCAATTGTCGACCAGGCGCGTAACGGCGGCGACTTTGGCAAGCTGGCTATCACCTACTCTGCTGACCAACAGGCCCTGAAAGGCGGTCAGATGGGCTGGGGACGTATCCAGGAGCTGCCATCTATCTTTGCTCAGGCGCTGAGCACGGCGAAGAAAGGCGATATCGTCGGTCCAATCCGTTCAGGGGTGGGCTTCCACATTCTGAAAGTGAACGATCTGCGCGGTCAGAGCCAGAATATCTCCGTGACTGAAGTTCACGCTCGCCACATTCTGCTGAAGCCGTCACCGATCATGACTGACGATCAGGCGCGTGCGAAGCTGGAGCAAATTGCCGCAGATATTAAGAGCGGTAAAACGTCGTTTGCCAATGCAGCGAAAGAGTTCTCTCAGGATCCTGGCTCTGCGAACCAGGGCGGCGATCTGGGCTGGGCGACTGCGGACATTTACGATCCTGCCTTCCGCGATGCGCTGATGAAGCTGAATAAAGGCCAGATCAGTGCCCCGGTTCACTCTTCATTTGGCTGGCATCTGATCGAGCTGATGGACACCCGCAACGTGGACAAAACGGATGCGGCGCAGAAAGACAGAGCCTATCGTATGCTGTTTAACCGTAAATTCTCCGAAGAAGCGGCAACCTGGATGCAGGAACAGCGCGCCAGTGCTTACGTGAAAGTCCTGAGCAACTAATGAAACAGCATCGTGTTGTTATCACTCCCGGCGAACCCGCCGGGATTGGGCCTGACCTCGTTGTCCAGCTCGCCCAGCGCAGCTGGCCAGTAGAATTGGTTGTCTGCGCGGATGCAACACTGTTACAAGACCGGGCGAATCTGCTCGGTCTGCCCTTAACGCTCATCCCTTACGTTGAAGGCCAACAGCCCGCACCACAGCAGGCCGGTACGCTCACTCTTCTTTCTGTTCCCCTTCGTACTCCCGTTGTTCCAGGCCAGCTCAGCACGGAAAATGGCCACTACGTCGTGGAAACCCTTGCCCGCGCCTGCGACGGTTGCCTGAAGGGGGAATTTGCCGCTCTGATCACCGGCCCCGTGCATAAGGGCGTCATCAACGAAGCGGGCATACCGTTTACCGGGCATACCGAGTTTTTCGAAGAGCGCTCGCACAGCCCGAAAGTGGTGATGATGCTGGCGACGGAAGCGATGCGCGTTGCTCTCGTGACCACCCATCTACCGATCAAGGCCATTCCTGATGCCATCACCCCGGAACTGCTGCGGGAGATCATCGGGATCCTGCATCACGATCTGCAGACAAAATTCGGGATCCCGCAGCCGCATGTGCTGGTCTGCGGCCTCAATCCGCACGCCGGCGAAGGCGGGCACATGGGCACCGAAGAGATCGACACCATTATTCCGGTGCTTGAAGAAATGCGCGCCAAAGGGATGAATCTCAGCGGGCCGCTGCCTGCGGACACCCTTTTCCAGCCAAAATACCTGGATAATGCCGACGCCGTCCTCGCGATGTACCACGATCAGGGTCTGCCCGTGCTAAAATACCAGGGCTTTGGCCGCGGGGTGAATATCACCCTCGGTTTACCCTTTATTCGAACGTCCGTTGACCACGGCACTGCGCTGGATCTGGCAGGCCAGGGGAAAGCGGATGTCGGCAGTTTTATTACGGCGCTTAATCTCGCCATCAAAATGATTGTTAATACTCAATGACTAATCGAGTCCATCAGGGCCACTTAGCCCGTAAACGCTTCGGGCAAAACTTTCTCAACGATCAATTCGTGATCGACAGCATCGTCTCTGCTATTAATCCGCAGAAGGGTCAGGCTATGGTCGAAATCGGCCCGGGCCTTGCCGCACTGACCGAGCCGGTAGGCGAACGCCTCGACGAGCTGACCGTTATCGAACTGGACCGCGACCTTGCCGCACGCCTGCAAACGCACCCGTTCCTCGGACCAAAGCTGACCATCTATCAGCAGGATGCCATGACCATGAATTTTGGCGAACTGTCGGAAAAAATGGGCCAGCCGCTGCGCGTGTTCGGCAACCTGCCGTATAACATCTCCACGCCGCTAATGTTCCACCTCTTTAGCTATACTGATGCCATTGCCGACATGCACTTCATGTTGCAAAAAGAGGTTGTTAACCGTCTGGTTGCAGGGCCGAACAGTAAAGCGTATGGTCGTTTAAGCGTGATGGCACAATATTACTGCAACGTGATCCCGGTACTCGAAGTACCGCCATCAGCGTTCACGCCGCCACCGAAAGTAGATTCTGCGGTTGTGCGCCTTGTGCCGCACAAAACGAAACCGTATCCGGTTAAAGATCTGCGTGTACTCAGCCGCATCACCACGGAAGCCTTTAACCAGCGCCGTAAAACGATCCGTAACAGTCTGAGCAATTCGTTTACCGTTGAGGTGTTAGCAGAGCTGGGGATCGACCCGGCAATGCGTGCGGAAAACATTTCCGTAGAGCAGTACTGCAAGCTGGCTAATTACATCAGCGAAAATGCGCCGCCGAAGGAGAGTTAAGCCATGATTGATTCGCCCCGCGTATGTGTCCATGTACAAAGCGTCTATGTTGAATCGCAATCCTCGCCGGATGAAGAGCGTTTTGTCTTTGCTTACACCGTGACCATTCGCAATCTGGGGCGGATGCCCGTGCAGCTGCGCGGGCGCTACTGGCTTATCACCAACGGCAATGGCCGCGAAATTGAAGTTCAGGGTGAAGGAGTGGTCGGTGAACAGCCCCACATCGCCCCTGGCGAAGAGTATCAGTACACCAGCGGCGCGGTAATTGAAACGCCGCTGGGTACCATGCAAGGCCATTATGAAATGGTCGACGTCGATGGCAATGTGTTCCGCGTTGCTATTCCTGTGTTCCGTCTCGCCGTAACCACACTCATTCATTAATCTAATGTCTACATATCTGATTGGCGACGTTCACGGTTGCTACGATGAACTGATCGCATTGTTAAAACAGGTCGACTTTACGCCAGGACAGGACACGCTCTGGCTGACGGGCGATTTAGTCGCGCGTGGTCCGGGCTCGCTTGAGGTTTTACGTTTCGTCAAATCTCTGGGCGACAGCGTGCGCATGGTGCTGGGCAATCACGATCTTCACCTGTTGGCCGTATTTGCCGGGATCAGCCGCAACAAACCTAAAGATCGCCTCTCTCCCCTGCTGGATGCGCCAGACGCGGACGACCTGATTAACTGGCTGCGCCGCCAGCCTTTACTGCAGGTCGATGAGGAGAAAAAGCTGGTCATGGCTCATGCCGGGATCACCCCGCAATGGGATCTTGAGACGGCTAAAACCTGCGCGCGTGACGTTGAGGCGGTGCTGGCGAGCGACTCGTACCCCTTCTTCCTTGATGCCATGTACGGCGATATGCCGAATCACTGGAGCGAGGATCTCAGCGGTCTGGCCCGCCTGCGCTTTATTACCAACGCTTTTACGCGCATGCGTTTCTGCTTCCCGAACGGGCAGCTGGACATGTATTCCAAAGAGACGCCGGAAAGCGCGCCTGCCCCGCTCAAACCGTGGTTTGCCATTCCTGGACCCGTGACAAGCGAGTACAACGTCGTCTTTGGCCACTGGGCTGCGCTGGAAGGAAAAGGCACGCCGGACGGGATCTACGGTCTGGATACCGGATGCTGCTGGGGCGGAGAGTTGACCTGCTTACGCTGGGAAGATAAAACTTACTTTGTTCAGCCGTCCAACCGACAGCTGGACTTAGGGGGAAGTGAGGCCGTTGCCTCCTGAATCATTCCCTCTCCCGGGCGGGAGAGGGACATCACTTAACGACGTTCCAGAATCTCGAAGCAGTAGCTGTGGGAGTTCTGTGCATCCGCGTCGTGGAACTCGCTGAATACCGATTCCCACTCGTCCGGATCGTAATCCGGGAAATGGGTGTCCCCTTCCACTTCCGCATCAATGTGGGTCAGATACAGCTTCTGCGCCTTAGGCAGGAACTGCTCATACACTCGGCCGCCGCCGATCACCATGATCTCTTCGGCGTCACCGCAGGCGGCAATCGCTTCATCAACGGACTTAACCCATTCGACGCGATCGTCAGTGCCCGGCTGGCTACTGATAACGATATTCTTACGGCCCGGCAATGGACGACCAATCGACTCCCAGGTCAGGCGGCCCATCACTACCGGCTTGTTTAACGTAGTACGTTTAAACCATGCGAGATCGGCAGGCAGGTTCCACGGCATGGCATTTTCCATACCGATAACGCGGTCCACCGCCAGCGCTGCAATCAGACTGATCATTGAAAATTTCCCGGATGCAAAAAATTGCCGCCACTATACGGAAAGCTTAATCTTTCGTCGACTGGCGGCAGAGTAAAGATACAGAAATTTTTTATTATTGCTGGCAACTCCACTTCACGCGGAAGGTTTACTCTCGGGCTCGTCAGCCGGATCGCCGGTATGCTTGCCCTCTTCCGTGCCCTGCCAGCCATGACGTTGGATCAGCGACAGGTGATTGCGATCCTCGTTAATGATTTCTGTCAGCATGGCGCTGGTGCGTTTAAACACCGCCGCACGCTCCGTGGCCGTACTGCCGGCCATCGCCGCCATCTCTTCCACCATCCCGGTGTTAAAGCGGCGGAACAGGTCCGCACGTTCGCGCGCTTCATACGCGCCGAGCCCCAGATTCTCCAGCGCCAGGCGGCCAGACTTCAGCGCGCCTTCGAACGTTTCACGCTCCGGCGCCTCTACGCCCGCCTGACGCAGCCGGATGTAATGATCCACATCGCGCGCGCGGGAGATAATGGTCAGCCCCGGAAAATGCTCTTTTACCAGCTCCACCATCTGCATGCTGGTCTCAGGATCGTCAATGGCGTTAATCAATACCTCAGCTTTTGCCGCCCCGGCGGATTCCAGCAGATCGACGCGAGTCGCATCGCCGTAAAACACCTTCATATCAAATTTACGCAGGGTATCGACATGGTCAGGATCGTGATCGAGAATCACCATTTTCACCCCGCTTGACAGCAGTAAACGCCCGACGATCTGCCCGTAGCGACCAAATCCGGCGATGATGACGCGCGGCTGCTCCTCATCGATCTCGTCGGCTTCGCGCTCCTGCTCGCTGCCTGATTTTTCCAGACGCGTCAGCACCACCAGTAGAACAGGCGTTGCCGCCATCGACAGCGCGACCGCCAGCGTCAGCGCTTTCGCCCACTCGGGATCGAGCACGTTTGCCATCTGCGCGGCACCAAAGACCACGAATGCAAATTCGCTCCCCTGACCCAGCAGTACGGCAAACCAGCGGCGCTGCTTGTTCGGCACCTTCAATGGACGCGCAATCAGCCACAGCATCGCCATTTTAATCACCAGGAAACCGACGAGCAGGATGACGATCCGCAGCGGGTGCGTGACCAGCGTGCCGAAGTCGACGGACATCCCCACGCCGATGAAAAACAGCCCCAGCAGCAGCCCTTTGAACGGCTCGATATCGCTTTCTAGGGCGTGACGATATTCAGAGCTCGCCAGCAGAACGCCTGCGAGGAACGCCCCCATCGCCATCGACAGCCCGGCTTCCTCCAGCAGCAAACCAAAGCCAAACACCAGGAACAGCGCCACGGCGCTGAACACTTCGCGCAGACCTGAACGGGCAACAAACCGCAGTAACGGGCGGGTCACGTAGCGGCCAAGCAGGACCACCAGCGCCAGCGCCCCCACGACTTTTAATGCCGACAGCGCAAACGCCCCCAGCGTCGTGGATGAGCCGCTTGCCGCCAGCAACGGGATCATCGCCACCAGCGGAATAGCGGCGATATCCTGGAACAGCAGCACCGAGAACGCGCTGCGTCCCATCTGCGAGACCGTCAGATTTCGCTCGTTCATCGCCTGCATGGCGATGGCCGTCGAGGAGAGCGCCAGCGTCATGCCGATAAGCTCCGCCACTTTCCAGTCCATGCCCAACAGGATGCAGAACCCACCGAGCAGCAGGCCGCAGGCCACCATCTGCAGCGCGCCTCCGCCAAATACCGAGGCGCGAAGTTTCCATAACCTCTGCGGATCCAGCTCCAGACCAATCACAAACAGCATCAGCACGACGCCAATTTCAGCGAAATGGAGGATCGCCTCCGCATCCGTTACCAGTCGAAAGCCCCAGGGCCCAATGACGCAGCCCGCAATCAGGTAGCCGAGAACCGACCCCAGCCCCAGACGTACCGCCACCGGCACAATCAGCGCCGCCGCGCCGAGATAAATCAGCGCCTGTATCAGCGTATGGCTATCCATGATGCGTCTCCTGCCACTCAAGCAAGCGTTGTTTATAATGGCGAGCCTGCGCCTGCAGCGTTTCATCGTCGCAAACAAAGGTGCAATGCATCGCAAAAGGCGGGAGCCAGTTCAGCCCGCAGTAAAGCGCCGTAGCCTGCAGCGGCTGCGCCAGGACGTCAAACCCCGGGAAGGTACCAATATCAAAGTGGCTTTCTCCTCCGCCCGTAGTGACCGCCCACATCAGGCTTTTTCCTTTTAGCGCATGGCCGTTGTGGCCGTAAGCCCAGCCGTGGGAGAAGACTTTATCAATCCACAACTTCAGGAGCGGCGGCGTGCTGTACCACTGCATCGGGTGCTGCCAGACGATCAGATCGGCACGGGAGAGCGCCTCCTGTTCGGCGGCGATATCGATATTAAAATCGGGATAGAGTTGATAGAGGGAACGTATCTCTACGTTATCCAGCGTCCTTGCCTGCTCAAGCATCCGCTTATTCGCATGCGAGTGCTGCGGATAAGGGTGCGCATAAATTATCACAATCATTGAGTAGCCTGTTGTTTTACTGCCTTCTTTTACCAGAAGAGTGTAGTCAGTAATTCAACAGGCTAATAGTGAATATTATTGACGGGCTTACGTCAGAATTCTGAATTAGTTATCCAGCTCGCCCATGGATTTCACCTGGTCGCGATTAATCTGTTCAGTTTGACCGGTTTCGGCGTTTTTGTACGACACCAGGCCGGTATCGTCATCCACCTGCGGTTTCCCGTCAGTCACGATGGTTTTACCATCGGTGGTTTTTACTGCCTGATTGGACGAACAGCCCGCGACGGTAAACATTGCGGTGGCAGCCAGAACGGAAGCGATCAGTAATTTATTTTGCATGGTGTTTTCCCCTGCTCTCAGTTGAATTTTCGTTATCGACCTAACTATTTTAGGCTAACTGACTGAAAGCGGATGAAAAACCAGAAGGTTCTTAAGATGAGAAAATTGCCCGGTAACCGAACGGTACCGGGCAATGGGGGTTACTTGCTAATCTGCGCGTGCATTTCCTGCACCGAAATCACCTTTTCGGTGGCATCCGCATTCAGCGCCATCGCTGTTGCGAAACCGCCGTTCAGGGTGGTGTCGTAGTGCACTTTGTATTGCAGCGCGCTGCGGCGAATCAGCTTGGAGTCTTCAATCGCCTGGCGTCCTGCGGTGGTGTTGATGATGTAGGTATATTCGCCATTCTTGATACGATCCTGAATGTGCGGACGACCTTCATGCACCTTGTTCACCAGACGCGGGTTAATACCGGCTTCACCCAGCACAATCGCCGTACCGTGGGTTGCGTCCAGCTCGAAGCCCTGTTTCAGCAGCTTGGCGGCCAGGTCAACCACGCGCTCTTTATCGCCTTCGCGAACGGAGAGCAGCGCACGGCCCGATTTTCTCATGGTTGAGCTGCTGCCCAGCTGCGCCTTGGCAAACGCTTCTGCGAAGGTGCGGCCCACGCCCATCACTTCCCCGGTTGAACGCATTTCTGGCCCTAACAGCGGGTCAACGCCCGGGAATTTGTTGAACGGCAGCACCACCTCTTTCACCGAGTAATACGGCGGGATGATCTCTTTTGTCACGCCCTGCTGAGCCAGCGTCTGGCCAGCCATCACGCGCGCCGCCACTTTCGCCAGCGGAATACCGGTCGCTTTAGAGACGAACGGTACGGTACGCGCCGCACGCGGGTTGACTTCAATCAGATAAACTTCGTTGTCTTTCACCGCGAACTGAACGTTCATCAGGCCACGAACCTGCAACTCAAAGGCCAGCTTCTGCACCTGCTGGCGCATCACGTCCTGAATTTCCTGGCTCAGCGTGTAGGCCGGCAGAGAACAGGCGGAGTCGCCGGAGTGCACGCCCGCCTGCTCGATGTGCTCCATGATGCCGCCAATCAGCACCATTTCGCCGTCGCAGATGGCGTCAACGTCCACCTCAACCGCGTCGTCGAGGAAGCGGTCAAGCAGTACTGGCGCATCGTTGGAAACGCTCACCGCCGTCTGGAAGTAGCGACGCAGGTCGGCTTCGTCGTAGACGATTTCCATCGCGCGGCCGCCCAGGACGTAGGAAGGACGCACCACCAGCGGGTAACCAATCTCCTTCGCCTTCTCAACGGCCATTTCAATGGCGGTCACCGTGGCGTTCGCCGGCTGCTTCAGCTTCAGACGGTCAACCGCCTGCTGGAAACGCTCACGATCTTCCGCGCGGTCAATCGCGTCCGGGCTGGTACCGATAACCGGTACGCCTGCCGCTTCCAGCGCGCGCGCCAGCTTCAGCGGGGTCTGACCGCCGTACTGCACGATAACGCCTTTTGGCTTCTCGATGCGCACGATTTCCAGCACGTCTTCCAGGGTAACCGGCTCGAAGTAGAGACGGTCAGAGGTGTCGTAGTCGGTAGAAACGGTTTCCGGGTTACAGTTGACCATGATGGTCTCGTACCCGTCTTCGCGCAGCGCCAGCGAGGCGTGTACGCAGCAGTAGTCGAACTCGATGCCCTGGCCGATACGGTTTGGACCGCCGCCCAGCACCATAATCTTGTCGCGGTCGACGGACGGGTTCGCTTCGCACTCGTCTTCATAGGTGGAGTACATGTACGCGGTATCGGTCGAGAACTCGGCCGCGCAGGTGTCCACGCGCTTGTAAACCGGGTGCAGGTCATACTGGTCGCGCAGCTTGCGGATTTCCGCTTCGCGCACGCCCGCCAGCTTAGCCAGACGCGCATCTGCGAAGCCTTTACGCTTCAGCATGCGCAGGAAGTCTGCGTCCAGGCCGTTGATACCCAGCTCCGCCACTTTCTCTTCCAGACGCACCAGCTCTTCAATCTGCACCAGGAACCAGCGGTCGATGTTGGTCAGGTTAAATACGCCGTCGACGGACAGGCCCGCGCGGAAGGCATCGGCGATGTACCAGATACGCTCTGCGCCCGCGTCTTTCAGCTCGCGGCGGATTTTGGTCAGCGCTTCCGGGTCGTCCAGGCTCACTTTCGGGTCAAAGCCGGTGGCGCCCACTTCCAGACCGCGCAGCGCTTTTTGCAGGGATTCCTGCTGCGTGCGGCCAATCGCCATCACTTCACCCACAGATTTCATCTGGGTCGTCAGACGGTCGTTCGCGCCCGCGAATTTCTCGAAGTTAAAGCGAGGAATTTTAGTCACAACGTAGTCGATGGACGGCTCGAAGGACGCAGGCGTGCGGCCACCGGTGATGTCGTTCATCAGCTCGTCGAGGGTGTAACCCACTGCCAGCTTCGCCGCCACTTTCGCAATCGGGAAGCCGGTGGCTTTGGAGGCCAGCGCGGAGGAGCGGGACACGCGCGGGTTCATTTCGATAACAATCAGACGGCCGGTTTTCGGGTTAACGGAGAACTGCACGTTAGAGCCGCCGGTTTCCACGCCGATTTCACGCAGTACCGCCATCGAGGCGTTACGCATGATTTGATACTCTTTGTCGGTCAGCGTCTGGGCTGGCGCAACGGTGATGGAGTCGCCGGTGTGGATACCCATCGCATCGAAGTTTTCGATGGAGCAGACGATGATGCAGTTGTCGTTTTTATCACGCACCACTTCCATCTCGTACTCTTTCCAGCCAATCAGCGATTCATCAATCAGCAGCTCTTTGGTTGGGGAGAGATCCAGACCGCGCTCGCAAATCTCTTCGAACTCTTCGCGGTTGTAGGCGATACCGCCACCGGTGCCGCCCATGGTGAACGATGGACGGATGATGCACGGATAGCCCACTTCAGCCGCAACGGCCAGCGCCTCTTCCATGTTATGCGCAATACCGGAACGCGCGGTGTCGAGGCCGATTTTCTTCATCGCCACGTCAAAGCGGCGACGGTCTTCGGCTTTATCAATCGCGTCGGCGGTCGCACCAATCATGGTGACGCCAAATTCTGCCAGCACGCCCTGACGCTCCAGCTCCAGCGCGCAGTTCAGCGCCGTCTGGCCGCCCATGGTTGGCAGCACCGCGTCCGGGCGCTCTTTTTCGATGATTTTACGCACCACTTCCCAGTGAATCGGCTCGATGTAGGTGGCATCCGCCATTTCCGGGTCAGTCATGATGGTCGCCGGGTTAGAGTTAACCAGGATAACGCGGTAACCCTCTTCGCGCAGCGCTTTACACGCCTGCGCGCCGGAGTAGTCGAATTCGCAGGCCTGGCCGATGACGATCGGTCCAGCGCCAAGGATCAGGATGCTTTTTATGTCTGTACGTTTTGGCATGGTCTTCTCGGCTCCTGATTATTTAGCGGTCTTACGGTATTGCTCGATAAGTTCGATGAAGTGATCGAACAGCGGCGCGGCGTCGTGCGGGCCCGGGCTGGCTTCCGGGTGGCCCTGGAAGCTGAACGCTGGCTTATCGGTACGGTGGATACCCTGCAGGGTGCCATCGAACAGTGATTTGTGCGTCACGCGCAGGTTAGCTGGCATAGAGGCTTCATCGACGGCGAAACCGTGGTTCTGCGCGGTAATCATCACCGTATTGTTATCAATGTCTTTCACCGGGTGGTTACCACCGTGGTGGCCGAACTTCATCTTGACGGTGTTCGCACCGCTCGCCAGCGCCAGCAGCTGATGGCCGAGGCAGATGCCGAATACCGGGATGTCGGTTTCCAGGAAGGACTTGATGGCGTCGATAGCGTAATCGCACGGTGCCGGGTCGCCTGGGCCGTTAGAGAGGAAGATGCCGTCCGGGTTCATCTTAAGCACCTCTTCAGCGGAGGTTTTCGCCGGTACCACCGTCAGGCGGCAGCCGCGGTCAACCAGCATGCGCAGGATGTTGCGCTTGGCACCAAAATCATAGGCCACCACGTGGAACGGCAGTTCGTTCTCTTTTTTCGCTTCCGGCAGGTCGCCTTCCAGCGTCCAGCTCCCCTGCGTCCAGCTGTAGGCTTCGGCGGTAGTCACTTCTTTCGCGAGGTCCATACCGTTCAGGCCCGGGAAGGCTTTCGCTTTTTCCAGCGCCAGCGTCGCATCGAGGTTATCACCCGCGATGATGCAGCCGTTCTGTGCACCCTTCTCGCGCAGCAGACGCGTTAACTTACGGGTATCGATATCGGCAATCGCCACGATGTTATGGCGCTTCAGGTAAGAAGAGAGGTCTTCAGTGTTGCGGAAGTTGCTGGCAATCAGCGGCAGGTCGCGAATGACCAGGCCTTGCGCATGTACCTGAGAGGATTCTTCGTCAGCCGCATTGGTGCCGACATTGCCGATATGAGGATAAGTAAGAGTAACGATTTGGCGAGAATAGGAAGGATCAGTGAGGATTTCTTGATAACCGGTCATTGAAGTATTGAAAACGACTTCCCCAACCGCCGAACCCGTTGCCCCTATGGCCCGACCGATAAACTGGGTTCCGTCTTCCAGAACCAATAGCGCTGACTTAATCAAACCACCCTCCAGAGAATATTCACTCACTTTATTTGCATATTAATTCATGACTATGTCATAGATCAATGCAAATGTGTTGCCAGCGGATTTTTGGCAAACGGCGGCATTCTGGAGATTTGGTGGGTAAAAGTCAACTTAAAACGGATATTTTGTTTATTCTTTTGCAGGACTGGCGGCTTGAATGGGATTTAATGGGCAAAAAGATCAGGTAAATCATCCTGGAAAACGCTTGCGCGGTAGGTTTTATGGAATTTAAGAGATGCGAGCGACAAAAAGTGGACCAAATGGTCAAAATTTACATTCAATTCACATAATAATGGCATAAAACTCAGATTTATGACCATTAACAATCAAAATCCATTTAAAACAAATAAAATAAGAGGGCAATAAATTATTGCCCTATGCAATCAATACATTACGACTGCAATAACCACATCACGATGGGTAATAAAGCTTACAAATTGTTGAGATCCAGCACATCTCGCATATCAAAAAGACCCTTTTCTTTCGATTTCAGCCACAATGCGGAGCGTACTGCGCCATTGGCGAACGTCATGCGGCTTGACGCTTTGTGCGTAATCTCAACACGTTCGCCAATATCGGCGAACATCGCCGTGTGTTCGCCGATGATATCGCCCGCCCGGACGGTTGCGAAACCAATGGTGCCCGGCACGCGTTCTCCGGTATGCCCTTCACGGGAATAGACCGCGATGTCTTTTAAATCTTTATCCATTGCATAAGCAATCGCTTCGCCCATCGCCAGCGCCGTGCCTGATGGAGCATCAACTTTATGGCGGTGGTGCGCTTCAATAATCTCAATGTCGGTGTAGTCGCCCATCACCTTCGCCGCTTTTTCCAGCAGCTTCAGCATGACGTTAACGCCTACGCTAAAGTTCGCGGCAAAGACAATCGCAATGTCGGTAGCTGCATCCTGAATGGCCTGTTTACCCGCATCATCGAAGCCGGTAGTGCCAATCACCATCCCTTTACCGTGCTGGCGGCAAAACGCCAGGTGAGACAGGGTGCCTTCGGGACGGGTAAAGTCGATGAACACGTCAAAGTCATCTTTCACCGCATCAAGGCTGCTCTGAACGGTAACACCTGTCTTGCCCGCGCCGGCCAGTTCACCCGCATCGGATCCCAGCAGGGATGAACCTTCACGCTCCAGCGCCGCGCCGAGTGCCACGCCATCCATTTGTATTGCCGCCTGAATCAGCTGGCGACCCATACGTCCACCCGCGCCCGCAATGGCGACACGGATCTGTGCATCATGCATAGTTATTCTCTTACGTTAAAATGATGTAAACCGTTTTCAGATTAACCAGCCTTCGTAAAGGCTGCCAACTGAAAACACCAATAATTAGAATTTAACGTGAAACCGACTCAGATATCAGTAAAAGACATGATTTTGTCGTCACGATAAAGTCCGGGGCAAAAAAAAGGCCAGCACAGGAGGTGCTGGCCTTTCATCAGAAAAGAAATTATTCAACTTCGCGGGCGTCGATACGCAGCTCTTTCGGCACTTCGAAGACGATATTCTCTTCGCGTCCTTCCAGCGGAACCGCTTCGCCCCCGCCCAGCTCCTGCAGACGAGCAATCACGTTCTGCACCAGGATATCCGGCGCGGAAGCGCCTGCGGTAACGCCAACGCAGGCCGCATTTTTCACCCACGCTTCCTGGATGTCCGTCGCGTCGTCGATTAAAAACGCCGCTTTCCCCATACGCTGCGCCAGTTCGGCCAGACGGTTGGAGTTAGAGGAGTTTTTAGAGCCGACAACCAGCACCACGTCCGCCTGTTCAGCCAGCGCGCGCACCGCTTCCTGACGGTTAGTGGTGGCGTAGCAGATATCATCCTTACGCGGCCCGACGATTTTCGGGAAGCGCTGGCGCAGGGCGTCAATCACGTCTGAGGTGTCGTCTACGGAGAGCGTGGTCTGGGTCATAAACGACAGACGCGCTTCGTTTTTCACGTTCAGCGTCAGGACATCTTCCGGCGACTCCACCAGGTACATTCCCCCTTCCGGGTTGCTGTACTGGCCCATGGTGCCTTCAACTTCCGGGTGACCGGCGTGGCCAATCAGAATCGACTCTTCACCGCGACGGCTGGCGCGCGCCACTTCCATATGCACTTTTGTCACTAATGGACAGGTGGCATCGAATACGGTCAGATCGCGGCTTTTCGCTTCGTTACGGACCGCCTGAGAGACGCCGTGCGCGGAGAAGATCAGGATCGCGCCGTCCGGCACTTCGCTGATCTGCTCGATGAAAATCGCCCCGCGCTCGCGCAGGCTGTCCACCACATAGCGGTTATGCACCACTTCGTGACGCACGTAAATCGGCGCGCCGTAAATCTCCAGCGCGTTTTCAACAATGCTGATAGCGCGGTCTACACCGGCGCAGAAGCCGCGCGGGTTAGCCAACAGGATCTGCATTTCAGGCCTCCAGTGCCGGATCGATCTCCAGCACTTCAACATCAAAATGAACGGTACGCCCGGCAAGCGGATGGTTGAAGTCAACGGTAATAGAGTCGCCGTTAATCTCGCGGATCACGCCAGGCATTTCGCTGCCGTCCATAGCGGTAAAGAGCATAATCGCCCCGATTTCCGGTTCGCCCGCGTCCATAAACTCGCGGCGCGAGAAATACTGAATCAGGTCCGGGCTTGGCACGCCAAACGCGGCATCCGGCTCCAGCGAGAACGCTTTTTTCTCACCCTCTTTCAGGCCCAGGAGCTGCTGCTCAAGACCTTCAGACAGGGAGGTATCGCCGAGACGAAACAGGGCAGGTTTGCCGTTATTGCGGGTGGATTCAGCCGTGGAGCCGTCATCCAGCTTCAGCGTGAAGTGAACGAGAACCGCGCTGTTGCTCTGTACGGATTTAGACATACACATTGCTCTTTAATGTTGTGCCGGGTGGCGCAGCGCATCACCCGGCATTGACAATTACGCCTGCTCTTTCGCTGCGGGTTTAGGCAAGAAGCCTTCCAGCACGATTAACGCCGCACCGATGCAGATGGCGGTGTCGGCCAGGTTAAAGGTCGCGAAGTGCCAGTCGCCGACGTAGAAGTCAATCATATCGACCACAAAGCCGTGCCACAGGCGGTCAAACAGGTTGCCCAGCGCGCCGCCAATGATCAGCGCGTAGGCGATGTTATTCAGCTTTTGCGTGGCCTTCGAGCGGTACATCAGCACAGCCAGTACCACGCAGATACCGAGAGCGATACCCGCGAAGAACCAGCGCTGCCAGCCACCGCTGTCGGCAAGGAAGCTAAACGCCGCGCCGTAGTTGCGCGCATAGTGCAGGTTAAGCGACGGGAACAGCGAAACCGTCTCCCCCAGAGCGAAATTCTGGAGGATCAGGAACTTGCTGCCCAGATCGATAATCAGCACCACCACAACCAGCCACAGCCAGCGCAGTCCTGTTGAACAGAGAGTTTTACTCATCAGGCAAACTTACGTTTTTCGCCGTCACCGGCGACGTTGCTTACACAGCGTCCGCAGATGTCTGCGTGTTCCGCCACCTGGCCGATATCGGTAGTGTAATGCCAGCAGCGCGGGCACTTCTCACCTTCGGCTTTGCTCAGTGCGACTTTCAGGCCTTTGAGCAACTCGCTCTGCTGAGCATCAGCAGAAGCCTCGGCATAATCCGCAACTTTTGCACCAGAGGTCAACAGGACAAATCGCAATTCATCGCCCAGCGCGGTCAGCTTCGCCGCCAGCTCCGGTTCGGCGTACAGGGTCACTGCCGCTTCCAGAGAGCCACCAACTTTCTTATCCGCACGCGCCTGCTCGATAACCTTGTTCACTTCGCCACGCACTTTCAGCAGCTCGTCCCAGAAGGCATCGTTCATTGCTTCGGTGCTGGAGAGATCGAACAGACCTTCATACCACTCGCCGGTGAAGACATACTTCTCACGGTCGCCCGGCAGATAGCCCCAGATTTCATCCGCGGTGAAGGACATGATCGGCGCCATCCAGCGTACCAGCGCTTCTGCGATGTGGAACAGCGCGGACTGGCAGCTACGGCGCGCCACGCTGTCCGCCTTCGCGGTGTACTGGCGATCTTTGATGATGTCGAGGTAGAACGAGCCCATCTCGATGGAGCAGAAGCGCATCAGGCGCTGCACCACTTCGTGGAAGTCGTAAGACTCATAGGCTTTCAGGATATCTTCCTGCGCCGCTTTCGCGCACCCTACCGCCCAGCGGTCCAGCACGACCATCTCTTCCGGTTTCACCATGTCTTTCACTGGATCGAACCCGTTCAGGTTCGCCAGCAGGAAGCGCGCGGTGTTACGGATACGACGATAGCTGTCGGCAGCACGCTTCAGGATCTCGTCAGACACTGCCATTTCGCCAGTGTAGTCGGTTGAGGCTACCCACAGACGCAGGATGTCCGCGCCCAGCTTGTTCATCACGTCCTGCGGCGAAACGGTGTTGCCGATAGATTTAGACATCTTACGGCCCTGACCATCCACGGTGAAGCCGTGGGTCAGTACCTGACGGTAAGGCGCTTTACCTTTCATCGCGGTGGAGATCATCAGGGATGACATGAACCAGCCGCGGTGTTGGTCGGAACCTTCCAGATACATGTCGGCAGCGTGACCGGCAAACTCCGGACGCACGTCAACTACGGAGGCGTGAGTCGACCCGGAGTCGAACCACACGTCCAGGGTGTCTGGCACTTTCTCATAGTTGTCCGCGTCCGCGCCCAGGATGTCACGGGCGTCGAGATCCCACCACGCCTGAATGCCGTCAACTTCGACGCGCTTCGCCACTTCTTCCATCAGTTCCAGGGTGTTCGGGTGCAGCTCATGCGTCTCTTTATGCACGAACAGCGACATTGGCACGCCCCAGGTACGCTGACGAGAGATACACCAGTCAGGACGGTTAGCCACCATGGATTCGATACGCGCCTGACCCCAGTCCGGGATCCACTGCACGCCTTTGATCTCTTTCAGAGACTGCTCGCGCAGGCCTTTCTGATCCATGCTGACGAACCACTGCGGGGTCGCACGGAAGATGATCGGCGTCTTGTGGCGCCAGCAGCACGGATAGCTGTGCTGCATTTTCTCAACGTGCAGCAGCGCGCCGCTGGTGCGCAGCATGTCAACGATGATGTCGTTGGCTTTGAAGACGTTGATACCATCCAGCGCCGGGTAGGTGCCAGGCAGGTAAGAACCGTCCGGGCCTACCGGGTTGGCAATTTCCAGGCCGTATTTCAGGCTGATGTTGTAGTCGTCAGGACCGTGGCCACCGGCGGTATGTACCGCTCCGGTACCCGCGTCCAGCGTGACGTGGTCGCCCAGGATCGCCGGAACGTCGAAGTCCAGGAACGGGTGTTTGAAGCGCATCAGCTCCAGCGCGTCGCCTTTTACGGTGCCCAGCACGGTGTAGTCGGTGATATTCGCGCGTTTCAGCACGCTTTCAACCAGATCTTTCGCCAGGATAAGCGCCTGACCTTCAACCTGAACCAGCGCGTATTCGAACTCACCGGACAGGGAGATCGCGCGGTTAGCTGGCAGGGTCCACGGGGTGGTGGTCCAGATAACCAAAGAGATTGGGCCGTTAACGGACGACACGCCAAATTTGGCTTTCACCGCATCCTGATCGACGGCATGGAACGCCACGTCGATAGATGGAGAGGTTTTGTCGTAATACTCTACTTCCGCTTCTGCCAGCGCAGAGCGGCAGTCCACGCACCAGTGCACCGGCTTAGCGCCTTTGTGCAGGTGGCCGTTACCGATGATTTTACCCAGCGCACGGATGATGTTGGCTTCAGTTTTGAAGTCCATGGTCAGGTACGGGTGCGACCAGTCGCCCAGCACGCCCAGACGGATAAAGTCAGCGCGCTGGCCTTCAACCTGGGTGGCCGCGTATTCGCGGCACTTCGCGCGGAACTCTGCAGCGGTGAACTTCTCACCTGGCTTGCCAAACTCTTGCTCCACTTTCAGCTCGATCGGCAGACCGTGGCAGTCCCAGCCCGGCACGTAAGGCGAGTCAAATCCCGCGAGTCCTTTGGACTTCACGATAATATCTTTCAGAATCTTGTTTACAGAGTGACCAATATGAATGCTGCCATTCGCATATGGAGGGCCATCATGCAGAATGAAGGTTTTTTTGCCTTTTTTGGCTGCACGAATGATGCCGTACAGGTCATCATCGGTCCAACGCGCCAGCATTCCCGGTTCACGCTTGGCGAGATCGCCGCGCATCGGGAACCCTGTTTCCGGCAAATTCAGGGTTGATTTATAGTCACTCATCAGATTCTCGGTTCCGTATTTATCACGTAGGCAGTTAAGCCGGTTCTAAAGCCCAAAAAACTCGCGGGCCGTTAATTCATCTCGCGCGATTTGCGCCTTAAGTTCATCCAGCGAAGCAAATCGCTGCTCGTTGCGTATTTTTTTACGCAGTATTACATCTATATGGCGACCATAAAGGTCCATTACAACGTCCAGCAGGTGCACTTCTAGCTGTTGACGCACACCGGCAACGGTAGGACGCGTGCCAATGTTGGCAACGCCGTAAAACGACTTATCGCCCAGTCCTGCCACTTCCACCGCATAGACCCCTTTAACCGGGGAAACCTGACGACGCAGCGGTATATTCGCCGTCGGGAAACCAATCGTGCGGCCCAGCGCATCGCCATGAACCACGCGGCCAGAGATGGTGAACGGATGGCCCAGCAAATTTTCTGCCGTCTCCAGTTCATCATTAGCCAGCGCCTGCCGCACCGCCGTGCTGCTGACGCGCACGCCGCCTTCACAGAAGGTCATCGCGCTGGTGACGTCAAAACCGTACTCCAGACCAGCCTTCTGTAATAGCAAGAAATCGCCCTGACGACCAGCGCCAAAGCGGAAATCATCCCCCACGGCGAGAAACTGAACGCCAAGACGCTTAACCAGCAGGTCGCTGACAAAATTTTGTGCTGTCAGTGCGGCAAAGCGGCGATCGAAACGCACACACAATACGTAGTCCACGCCGGACTCCGCCAGGTAGCGCAACTTTTCGCGCAGGCGAGTGAGCCGAGCGGGAGATTTATCGCCCGCGAACAGCTCCAGCGGCTGTGGCTCGAAAATCATCACCACAACGGGCAGGCCACGGGCCTCCCCTTCTTTACGCAATCCCTGCAACAGCGCCTGATGACCACGATGCACGCCGTCGAAATTACCAATGGTCAGCACGCACCCGTGTGGCGCTCTGCTGAGATTATGTATGCCGCGTATCAGCTTCATGTCTGGCTCAAAACAGTGAAAATCGCCAAAGTATACCTTGTACAGCGGTTAAGGTTAACCGGCGATTGTTCGCGCAAAACAGAAAGCCGTAATGATTTCATCAGGCTGACCTTTCACAGCGAAAAAATCTGCCCGTGAACTGCGATTTTTACGCCGAAAGGCTGTATTCACGAAAGACAAGCTGGTAGAATCCTGCGCCATCACTACGTAACGTAGCGTCGCTAATTAACGGCGCTTATTTGCACAAATCCATTGACAAAAGAAGGCAAAGAGGGCATATTCCTCGGCCTTTGAATTGTCCACATAGAACATATTTGGGAGTTGGACTTGGCTAATATCAAATCAGCTAAGAAACGTGCCGTTCAGTCTGAAAAGGCTCGTAAGCACAACGCAAGCCGTCGCTCTATGATGCGTACTTTCATCAAGAAAGTATACGCAGCAATCGAAGCTGGCGACAAAGCTGCAGCGCAGAACGCATTTAACGAAATGCAACCAATCGTGGATCGTCAGGCTGCTAAAGGTCTGATCCACAAAAACAAAGCAGCGCGTCATAAAGCAAACCTGACCGCGCAGATCAACAAACTGGCTTAATCGCTACTTGTTGTTGCTTGTTTAAAGAACCCGCTTAACGCGGGTTTTTTTATGTCTTCAGAATGCCGGTGGCGTAAACAGCGCCGAGTAGTCACGGTTGCAGATTCGCTGCACCGCCGGGTGTTGAATCATCCTTTCGGCGAATATGGCGTGGTACTCCTCCATCACGTTATCTACTCTGCCAATCTCCGTAATCTTATCGTCTGAATAGAGATCGTGCGCGTAGAGCGTTGGCGCCACGAAGATCGCATTATGCGCTTCGCCAAAGGCCTTCATCAGCGCCGCATCGTCGAACTCGCCGAGGATCTCCACGTTCAGCCCCTGCGAATTAAACCAGTTCAGCAGCTTGCGTCCGAGCATGGAACGCCTTCCCGGCACCAGCAGGCGACGCTCTTCCAGACAGGCCGGGAAAGGTTTCTCCGGCGGTGGATTGATGCACCAGAAGCTCACGCCGCATTCGCCAATTTTCACCGAGAACAGCCCCTCCTGCTGCGTGGAGTCGATGGGGCAATCCGAGATAATCATGTCCAGCTTGTGCTGGCTCAGCTGCTCCAGCAGCATCTCGTGTGTGGATTCAAAGCAGCGCAGATGGATTTGTTCATCCTCTACCACGGCGGCATCCAGCACGCCGCTTACCAGCCGTTTGGACAGTGCATCCGCCACCCCCACGTCAAAGAGCAGGTTCGACTCTTTGCGGTAGTTGACGATATCCAGCATCTCCTGGCTGAGGGTGAACATTTTGTCCGCATAGCGGAAAACCAGTTCCCCCAGTTCGCTGGGCTCAATCCCACGGCCCTTGCGCTTGAAGAGCTTACCCTGCAGCCGTTCTTCAAGGGCTTTGATTTGCCCGGTGATGGTTTGCGGCGTCAGGTAAAGCGCCTCTGCAGCCCCCACGACCGAGCCCTGTTTGTAAACGTGCCAGAAGTAGTAAAGATGGTTGTAATTCAAATGAGGCATCGCGTCTTCGCTCCCTGAGTGTGTATCGGGAGAAGAGTGACCTTCTCCCGGTGTTCCGTTATGCCTGGACGGCCTGTCCGGACAACTTCACCTTCAACAAAGTATACCCAATCACTGCCGCCAGTAATGACCCGATGAGAATGCCGAGCTTCGCCCAGACGATGAGCTCTGGCGCGTTTGCACCAAACGCCAGCGTCGAGATAAAGATCGACATGGTGAATCCAATACCGCACAGTATGCCGACGGCCATGATCTGACTAAAGGTTGTACCGTTCGGCAACGATGCCAGCTTCATCTTCAGCGCCAGCCAGCAGAAGAGGCTGATCCCCAGCGGCTTACCGATAAACAGCCCGGCAATAATGCCCAGCGGCAGGACAGACGTCAGCCCGTCCAGCGTGACCCCCTGCAGGGAAACGCCCGCGTTGGCAAACGCAAACAGCGGCAGGATCATAAAGGCGACCCACGGGTGCAGCACGTGTTCCAGCTGTTTAGCGGGTGACTTACCGTCCTGCGGCTTAAGCGGCACGAAGAAGCCCACAATCACGCCGGCCAGCGTGGCGTGCACGCCGGATTTCAGCACCGCTGTCCACAGCACCATCCCCACCAGGATATAGATACCGATGCGGCGAACGTTGAAGATGTTCAGCACCGCCAACACCGCAATCGCCCCTGCGGCTACGCTCAGGGACAGGATCGACAGATCGCTGGTGTAGAACAGCGCGATAATCACAATGGCACCCAGGTCATCAATGATCGCCAGCGCCATCAGGAAGATTTTCAGCGCAACCGGCACGCGGCTGCCGAGCAGAGCTAAGACACCGAGCGCAAAGGCGATATCCGTTGCGGCCGGGATCGCCCAGCCGTCACGCGCGACAGGATCCTGCCAGGTAAATGCGAGGAAGAGCAGCGCTGGAACGACCATCCCACCGAGCGCGGCAATAACCGGGAACGCCGCGCGCTGGCGGCTGGCTAGCGAACCTAGCACCAGCTCGCGCTTAACCTCAAGACCAACGAGCAGGAAGAACACCGCCATTAGCGCATCGTTGATCCACAGCAGCATGTTCTTGTTAATTTCCAGCGCTCCGACCTTCAGCTCGACGGGCGTTTCCAGAAATGCGTGATAGAGATCGCGGGTCATGCCCAGGTTAGCCAGCACCATCGCGGCGGCCGCGGCAATAATCAGGATCACACCACCGGACGCCTCACTGCTAAAGAAACGGTGTAGTAATTTCATTTTTGTTCTCTCTTTTACAACGATACCTCGATAAAACCATAATACCAAGCCAAATAGCTCGGCAAAAACAGATTAATATTGGGTATAGACTCAGTTTTACCGATCTATAACTGCAAAAAAAAGCCCGGAATCGCTTCCGGGCTTTTTGAAGTTAGACACAGCTAACGAATTAGCGGGTCAAATCATCGAAGAATTTTTTGACGCCATCAAAGAAGCTTTTGGAGCGCGGGCTGTTTTTCTCACCCGTTGGGCCGCCAAAGCTCTCCTGAAGCTCTTTCAACAGCTGTTTCTGCTTGTCGTTCAGGCCAACCGGCGTTTCCACGACGACGCGGCACAGCAGATCGCCCTGCGCACCACCGCGAACGGATTTCACGCCTTTGCCGCGCATGCGGAACAGCTTGCCGGTCTGGGTTTCACCAGGGATTTTCAGATTGACGCGACCGTCCAGCGTCGGCACTTCGATTTCACCGCCGAGAGCCGCCATCGCGAAGTTGATCGGCACTTCACAGTACAGGTTATTGCCTTCACGCTCGAAGATGGCGTGCTGCTTCACCTGAACCTGAACGTACAGATCGCCTGCCGGTGCGCCGTGCTCGCCTGCTTCGCCCTCACCCGCCAGACGGATGCGGTCGCCCGTATCAACGCCAGCCGGGATCTTAACGGACAGGGTTTTGGTTTTCTCAACGCGACCGTGGCCGTGACACTTGGTGCACGGATCTTTTATCAGCGTACCGCGACCGTGACAGTGCGGACAGGCCTGCTGTACCGCGAAGAAGCCCTGGCGCATCTGTACCTGGCCGGAGCCATGACAGGTTGGACAGGTCTGTGGCTGGGTACCCGCTTTCGCGCCGCTGCCGTGGCAAACGTCACACTCTTCCAGCGTCGGGATACGGATCTCTTTCGTGACGCCACGAACGGCCTCTTCAAGAGTGAGATCCATGTTGTAGCGCAGGTCTGCGCCGCGCGATGCGCGCTGACGACCACGACCGCCGCCGAAGATATCGCCGAACACGTCACCAAAGATGTCGCTGAAATCCGCACCGCCGCCAAAGCCGCCGCCACCGAATCCACCGCCACCCATACCGCCCTGTTCAAAGGCCGCGTGGCCGTACTGGTCATAGGCCGCACGTTTTTGTGCATCGGTCAGGACTTCGTAGGCTTCTTTGATCTCTTTAAATTTTGCTTCAGCCTCTTTGTCACCCTGGTTACGGTCCGGGTGGAATTTCATGGCCAGGCGCTTATACGCCTTTTTGATTTCACGCTCTTCCGCAGTTTTCGGAACGCCTAAAATCTCGTAATAGTCTTGCTTTGCCATTGGTTTTTTTAAGCCCCTTAACATGCGAGCACGGGCGTGGAGAGTTCTCCTACGCCCGTGCCGATTAATTACCCTGCATCAGGGCGATTATTTTTTGTCTTTAACTTCTTCGAACTCAGCGTCGACAACGTCGTCGTCTTTCGCGTTGTTCGCAGAAGCATCAGCGCCTGCCTGCTGCTGTGCGTGCTGCTGCTGAGCGATTTCCATCAGCTTCTGGGAAGCCTGTGCCAGCTCCTGCATCTTCGCTTCGATATCCGCTTTGTCTTCGCCTTTCAGAGACGTTTCCAGCGCGGTCAGTGCAGCTTCGATAGCAGTTTTGTCTTCTGCTGGCAGTTTATCGCCCGCTTCTTCAACCTGCTTACGGGTGCTGTGCAGCAGATGGTCACCCTGGTTACGGGTCTGAACCAGCTCTTCGAACTTACGGTCGGATTCCGCGTTAGCTTCGGCATCGCGAACCATTTTTTCGATTTCCGCTTCATTCAGGCCAGAAGATGCCTTGATGGTGATCTTCTGCTCTTTACCGCTGTTTTTGTCTTTCGCAGACACGTGCAGGATACCGTCAGCATCGATGTCGAAGGTAACTTCGATTTGCGGCATGCCGCGCGGTGCCGGGTTGATGCCGTCCAGGTTAAACTGACCCAGAGACTTGTTATCAGACGCACGCTTACGCTCACCCTGCAGCACATGGATGGTTACCGCAGACTGGTTGTCTTCAGCGGTAGAGAACACCTGGCTGTGCTTGGTTGGGATGGTGGTGTTTTTGTTGATGAGCGCAGTCATCACGCCACCCATGGTTTCGATACCCAGAGACAGTGGGGTAACGTCCAGCAGCAGTACGTCTTTCACTTCACCGGTCAATACACCACCCTGAACCGCCGCACCGATAGCTACCGCTTCGTCCGGGTTCACGTCTTTACGTGGCTCTTTACCAAAGAATTCAGCCACTTTCTTCTGAACCATTGGCATACGGGTCTGACCACCCACCAGGATAACGTCCTGGATGTCAGATACGGACAGGCCAGCATCCTGCAGTGCAACTTTCAGCGGCTCGATAGAACGGTTCACCAGGTCTTCTACCAGGCTTTCCAGTTTCGCACGGGTCACTTTGATGTTCATGTGTTTAGGACCGGTCGCGTCTGCGGTGATGTACGGCAGGTTCACGTCGGTCTGCTGAGCAGAAGACAGTTCGATCTTCGCTTTCTCAGCGGCTTCTTTCAGGCGCTGCATCGCCAGCGGGTCGTTACGCAGGTCAATGCCCTGATCTTTCTTGAACTCGTCAACGAGGTAGTTGATCAGACGGGTATCGAAGTCTTCACCACCCAGGTGGGTATCACCGTTGGTTGCCAGAACTTCGAAGGTTTTTTCGCCGTCAACTTCGTCGATTTCGATAATAGAGATATCGAAAGTACCACCACCCAGGTCGTAAACCGCGATAGTACGGTTGCCGACTTCTTTATCCAGACCGTAAGCCAGCGCCGCTGCGGTTGGTTCGTTGATGATACGTTTTACTTCCAGACCTGCGATACGGCCAGCATCTTTGGTTGCCTGACGCTGAGCATCGTTGAAGTAAGCAGGAACGGTGATAACAGCTTCAGTTACCGGCTCACCCAGGTAATCTTCAGCGGTTTTCTTCATTTTTTTCAGCACTTCAGCAGAGATCTGCGGTGGTGCCGTTTTGGTGCCTTTCACATCAAGCCACGCATCGCCGTTATCTGCTGCGATGATTTTGTAAGGCATGATAGAAACGTCACGCTGAACTTCTTCGTCCTGGAAGCGGCGGCCAATCAGGCGTTTGATCGCAAACAGGGTGTTTTGCGGGTTTGTCACTGCCTGACGTTTAGCCGGCTGACCAACCAGAGTTTCACCATCCTGGGTATAAGCAATGATAGAAGGCGTGGTGCGATCGCCCTCGGCGTTCTCCAGCACGCGTGCAGTAGTGCCGTCCATAATCGCTACACAAGAGTTGGTAGTACCCAGGTCGATACCAATAATTTTACCCATCTAAACGTCTCCACTAAAAATTCAGTCAACATGTGGTTGTGTACCTGTAATAAGGGCAGAACGTGCTTTTTCAACTGCCCAGATTTGATTTTTTTCAGGTCCACACACTGCGGTTGACTACAAGATGGGGTCGCGACGGCATCCATCAAGGGGCAAGCATAAAAAAAATTTTAATTTCACCCTGATGAGATCATAGACGGCGTCGATGCCGCCCATTATGATGCCGCGCCCCGTCAGGGAGTATTGACGCGGGTTTAACCATTTCACCATTTTAATGATGATTTTTTTGAGGACTTATGGGCAACACTAAGTTGGCTAATCCGGCTCCGCTGGGCCTGATGGGTTTTGGCATGACCACCATTCTGCTGAACCTGCACAACATCGGGATGTTCCCGATGGACGGCGTAATCCTGGCGATGGGCATTTTTTACGGCGGTATCGCGCAAATCTTCGCGGGCCTGCTGGAATATAAGAAAGGCAACACCTTCGGCTTAACTGCTTTCACCTCTTACGGCTCGTTCTGGCTGACCCTGGTCGCCATCCTGCTGATGCCTAAAATGGGCCTGGCAGACGCGGCAAACGCACACTTCCTGGGCGTCTATCTGGGCCTGTGGGGCGTCTTTACCCTGTTCATGTTCTTCGGCACCCTGAAAGGCAACCGCGCGCTGCAGTTCGTCTTCCTGAGCCTGACCGTACTGTTCGCTCTGCTGGCAATTGGCCACCTGGCGGATAACGAAGGCATCGTTCACGTAGCAGGCTGGATTGGCCTGGTGTGCGGCGCAAGCGCTATCTACCTGGCAATGGGTGAAGTGCTGAACGAACAGTTTGACCGCACCATTTTACCTATTGGTGAAAAACACTGATCCCTCTGTCGTGCCCGCCTCGCGGGCACGATATTCCCCCGCCTGACGAAGCCAAACGCCTAATCCCAGCCCCATCAGCGAGAGCGCGAGTACATACCAGGCAGGCGCCATCGGCGACACCCCCATCATCACCGTGACCACTATCGGCGTCAGCCCGCCGAAAATGGCATACGCGACGTTATAAGAGAACGATATCCCGGTGAAGCGAACCTCCGGCGGGAAGGCGCGCACCATGACGTAAGGCACAGCCCCCACGACGCCCACGCACAGTCCGACCACGCCGTACAGCAGGAACAGCTGTTCAGGATGACTGCCCGCCAGATGGTAGAACGCCCAGCTCGACGCGGCCAGCAGCAGGCTGCCGACAATAAAGGTCAGGCTGGCACCGAAACGATCCGCCGCCAGCCCGGCGGCCAGACAGCCAAAGCAGAGCATGATTGTCGCAATACTGTTTGCCTGTAAGGTCACGGCAGGGGCGAAACCGTACTGTTTCTGCAGCCACACCGGCGACATCAAAATCACCACCACGATGCCCGCCGACAGCAACCAGGTGAGCAGCATCGACACCACCACCGCTTTTTTATGACGCACCACAACGGCTTTGACTGGCAACTCCTGCGCCAGCGCTTTACGCTGCTGCATTTCGAGGAAAATCGGCGTCTCCTGCAGCCAGCGGCGCAGGTACATTGCCACCAGGCCAAACGCCCCGCCCAGCAGGAACGGAATACGCCAGCCCCAGTCGTGCACGGCCTGCTGCGTCATGCTGGTGTTGACTATCGTCGCCACCACCGACCCCAACAGGATCCCGACGGTCAGCCCCGCCGTTAACGTTCCGCAGGCGATCCCGATGCGGCGGGCAGGAACGTGCTCCGCCACAAACACCCAGGCCCCCGGCACTTCCCCGCCGATGGCCGCGCCCTGAAGAATGCGCATCAGCAGCAGCAATAGCGGGGCGAGAATGCCCATGGAGGCATAGGTGGGCAGCAGGCCGATGGCCAGCGTCGGTACCGCCATCAGCAGGATGCTCAGGGTAAACATCTTCTTACGCCCGACAAGATCGCCAAAGTGAGCCATGACGATGCCGCCCAGCGGACGTGCCAGATACCCGGCAGCAAAGATGCCGAAGGTTTGCACCTGACGCAGCCATTCCGGAATATCCGCCGGGAAGAAGAGCGCCCCCACCACGGCGGCGAAGAAGACAAAGATGATGAAGTCGTAAAACTCCAGCGCGCCACCTAAGGCGGCGAGCGTAAGCGTTTTGTAGTCCTGTCGATTCAGAGGTCGGGTGTTATGTGACATAGCGAACCATTGTGCATGTGTTGTGGATTATTTTTTACAGCAATCGTAAAGAAAAAATTACTATATCGTAAATCTATTTACACGCTACTGCGGCTGGCGCTAATGTCACATTTTAGTAAATTTCAGGAGATTGTCTCGCGGCGTGCGCTTTTAGGACGAAATGCTGCTACCACTTTGTCGTCAGTTTCCACGTACGGCCCGTCAATCAACTGTATACAATACGGTACACTTGCAAATATGCCGTGCACAATGACGCGACCGTCCTCGGCTTTTAATCCTTCCAGCGTCTCTTTGATCGACTTTGGCTGCCCCGGCAGGTTCAGTATCAGCGCCTGTTTGCGGATCACCCCCACCTGGCGGGAAAGGATTGCCGTCGGGACAAAGTGTAGACTGATCTGGCGCATCTGTTCGCCGAAGCCCGGCATTTCACGGTCGGCGATAGCCAGCGTCGCGTCCGGCGTCACGTCGCGACGCGCGGGGCCGGTTCCGCCCGTGGTTAGCACAAGGTGACAGCTCATCTCATCCACCAGCTCGCACAGGGTCTGCTCAATGATCGGCTGTTCGTCGGGGATAAGGCGAGTCTGGATCTCAAACGGGGTGGTCAGCGCGCTTGCCAGCCACTCTTCCAGAGCGGGGATGCCTTTATCCTGGTAAACGCCGCTGGAGGCGCGGTCAGAAATCGACACTAAGCCGATGCGTAAGGTATTCATATCCATTCCATTCAAAAAGTACTGATTAAAGGGAATGATACACGCAGAGGGAAAATTCAGACAGAGGACAGAAGAAGACGCGTGACCGGGAGCCCGGTCACGCAGAATGATTACAGCAGGTCGCCGATCATTTTTTCCAGTTTTTCCTGGTCGATAGCAAACTTACGGATACCGTCCGCCAGTTTGTCTACAGCCATTGGATCCTGGTTGTGCTGCCACAGGAACTCGGATTCGGTGATGCGCTCCGGGCGCGCCTTCACTTCGCCGGTGTAAGACAGCTTACGCTCGATAGCACCTTCGCTTTCTGCCAGCTCTTTCAGCAGCGCAGGGGCGATGGTCAGACGATCACAGCCAGCCAGCTCAATGATTTCGCCCACGTTACGGAAGCTTGCACCCATAACCACGGTCTCATAGCCATGCTGTTTGTAGTATTCGTAGATTTCAGTCACGGAAATCACGCCTGGATCTTCAGACGCCGCGTACTCTTTCTTGTCGGTGTTGGCTTTGTACCAGTCCAGAATACGGCCCACGAACGGAGAAATCAGGTACACGCCTGCTTCCGCACATGCACGCGCCTGCGCGAAGGAGAACAGCAGGGTCAGGTTACAGTTGATGCCTTCTTTTTCCAGCTGCTCGGCAGCGCGAATGCCCTGCCAGGTCGACGCCAGTTTGATCAGGATACGGTCATTGCTGATGCCCGCATCGTTGTACAGTTTGATCAGGCGTTTTGCTTTCGCGATTGACGCTTCGGTGTCGTAGGAGAGACGTGCATCCACTTCGGTAGAGATACGGCCCGGAACCAGCTTCAGGATTTCCAGACCGATGTTCACTGCCAGTTTATCGGTAGCATCCACAACCTGCTGCGCACGGTCATTGCTCTGTGCTTTCGCCCAGGTCACAGCCTCGTCAATCAGTTTGCGATACTCAGGGATCTGTGCGGCGTTAAGGATCAGAGAAGGGTTAGTTGTGGCATCCTGCGGCTGGTACAGCTTCATTGCCGCGATATCTCCGGTGTCAGCTACGACAGTGGTGAACTGACGAAGGGAGGTCAATTTATCCGTCATGATAGTGTTTCTCTTTTAACGTGCCCTGGATAATTCACGCTACCGACAGCATGCCTGCAGCGGAAAAATGACAGGTTTACTTGTTAGGGGGATGTAACCGGTCTGCCCTGATGATAACACGACGGAGGGGTAGCGCAACCGCAGACAGTGCGCTTAGGCAGAGTATGATAAACTCAAAATATTAACAGGCTGCTAAGCAACAGCATGCCCAATCAGTGGTAGCGCTTACATATTCACGTTGGCATCAACAAGAGGGACGTTAATGCCTGATTTCCTTTTCTTTATTAACGAAGTCCTCTGGGGTTCGATAATGATCTACCTGCTTCTGGGAGCAGGTATCTGGTTTACGCTACGCAGTGGGTTTATCCAGTTTCGCTATATTCGCAAGTTTGGCAGAAGTCTGAAAAACAGCGTCACGCCCCAGCCGGGCGGATTAACGTCTTTTCAGGCGCTGTGTACCAGCCTGGCTGCCCGCCTCGGTAGCGGAAACCTGGCGGGCGTTGCGCTGGCCATCAGCGCCGGTGGGCCAGGCGCGGTGTTCTGGATGTGGGTCACGGCGCTTCTCGGAATGGCTACCTCTTTTGCCGAAAGTTCACTGGCGCAGCTCTACAAAGAGAAAGACAGAAACGGGCAGTTTCGCGGCGGTCCGGCCTGGTATATGGCGCGTGGCTTAGGAATGCGCTGGATGGGCGTTCTGTTCTCGCTTTTTTTACTGCTCGCGTACGGTCTTATTTTTAATACCGTGCAGTCAAACTCCGTCGCCCATGCCCTGCGCTATACCTTCTCCTGCCCGGAGTGGATCACCGGCATCGGTTTAGCCCTCTTTGTTTTGTTCACCATTTCTGCCGGCCTGAAAGGCGTTGCCCGCATGATGCAGTGGCTGGTTCCCATCATGGCTCTGCTCTGGGTTGCCGCGAGCCTGGTCGTCGCTGCGCTGCATGCCGACCAGGTTCCGGGCGTGATTGCGACCATCTTTAAAAGCGCCTTTGGCTGGCGTGAGGTGGCGTCAGGCGCGCTGGGTTACACCCTGAGCCAGGCGCTGATGGCAGGTTTTCAGCGAGGCATGTTCTCCAATGAAGCCGGGATGGGCTCTACTCCCAACGCCGCCGCGGCCGCCTCTTCCTGGCCGCCGCACCCGGCAGCGCAGGGTATCGTGCAGATGATAGGCGTGTTTATGGATACCGTTATTATCTGTTCCGCCAGCGCCATGATCCTCCTGCTGGCCGGTCCTGTGGCGCATGACTCGGATATCGACGGAATACAGCTTCTTCAGCAGGCGCTGGTGAACCTGACCGGCGGCTGGGGTTCGGGATTTGTCTCGCTCATTCTGATGCTGTTCGCCTTCAGTTCGATTGTGGTGAATTACCTGTATGCCGAAAATAACCTTATCTTCCTGAAATACGACTCTCGTCCAGCCATCCTCCTGCTTCGCCTGGGCGTAGTACTGATGGTGATCGCGGGCTCCCTTCTGAATATGCCGCTGGTCTGGCAGCTGGCGGATGTTATTATGGCGCTAATGGCAATCACTAACCTGACGGCGATCCTGCTGCTCTCGCCCGTTGTGAACCTTATTGCCAGGGATTATCTTCGCCAGCGCAAGCTGGGCGTTCCCCCGGTATTTGATGCCGCACGCTATCCCGAAATTCAGTCACAGCTTGCCCCCGGCACCTGGGATGATTTGCCCCGGCGATAACAGCTATCGATCAATTCAGGGCGATTTTTTGTTAAAGTCGCTCTAAATTTCCTGCAAGGACTGGATATGCTGATTCTGATTTCACCTGCAAAAACGCTCGACTACCAGAGCCCGCTCGCCACCGAGCGTTATACCCAGCCAGAACTGCTGGACTATTCGCAACAGCTGATCCGCGAAGCGCGCAAGCTCTCTGCGCCGCAAATCGCCTCGCTGATGAGCATCAGCGACAAGCTGGCAGACCTGAACGCGACCCGGTTCCACGAGTGGCACCCGGATTTCACCCCCGCCAACGCGCGCCAGGCGATCCTGGCGTTTAAGGGCGATGTTTACACCGGCCTGCAGGCGGAAGATTTTAGCGAAGCCGACTTTGATTTTGCCCAGCAGCATCTGCGCATGCTGTCGGGCCTGTATGGCGTACTGCGCCCGCTGGATCTGATGCAGCCATATCGTCTGGAGATGGGGATTCGCCTGGAAAACGCCAAAGGCAAAGACCTTTACCATTTCTGGGGCGACATCATCACCGACAAGCTGAACGCGGCGCTGCATGCTCAGGGTGATAACGTGGTGGTTAACCTGGCATCCGATGAGTACTACAAGTCGGTGAAGCCGAAAAAGCTGAACGCGGAGATCGTTAAGCCGGTCTTCCTTGATGAGAAGAACGGCAAGTTCAAGGTCATCAGCTTCTATGCGAAAAAAGCGCGTGGCCTGATGAGCCGCTACATCATTCAGAACCGCCTGACGAAGCCGGAGCAGTTAACGGGATTCAACACCGACGGCTATTTCTTTGACGAGTCGTCGTCAGGGAAAGGTGAGCTGGTATTTAAGCGCCACGAGCAGTAAAACTAAACCCCGCCATCTGGCGGGGTTTTGCGTTAATGGTGCTTCCAGTCCGGGCCCGGACGGTGGTCGTCGTGATGATGGTCGTGTCGGTCATCACGATCGCGATGCTCGTCATGCGGACGCCAATGGTTATCGCGCCAGTCATAATGCGCCTTCCACCAGTCGTGGTCGCGCCAGCGGCCGCCATCCCAGTAATGCCCGCTATTGTCCCGATCGCCAATCTGCAGTTTTACCGCAGGTACGAGAGTAATTTCAGATGCCTGTACCGCCATGGGGGCGACCAGCACCAGAGAAAGCGCGATGAGTGCAGGTTTTAGTGTAGACACAGGTGACTCCTTATTCTTCTTGCCCAACGTGGGCCGATGTAAGGAGAGTACGCGAGGGGAACGGTGGATGTTATTCTCTGCAATCCTAAACGCTAAGTGACCGCATTTATTGGGAATTTCTGCTTTTTTCCTGCAATTTTTCTCCTTAATTTCTTCATAAAAAAGCCGGGTGGCGCTGCGCTTACCCGGCCTACGGTCATCTCGTCGTTGTAGGCCCGGTAAGGCGTAGCGCCACCGGGCAACAAAATCACGCGCGCGTCATCATCAGATTCCGCAGTGCCGCAAAATCCGCCGGCAGCTCATGAGACAGCAGCGGCAGGTCGGCGCGCTCGGCCAGCTCTTTTGGCAGCGGCAGCGTTTCGCCCAGAATATCTTCCACGCTCTCTTTGAACTTCGCCGGATGCGCGGTGCCCAGGAACAGGCCATATTCACCCGGGTTAAGCTGGTCGCGCAGCGCGCGGTACGCAATTGCCGCGTGCGGCTCAGAGGTGTAGCCCACCGCTTTCAGCTCGCGCATGGTGGCTTTGGTGGTTTCGTCCGTCACCGCAGCGTAGCCCAGGTCACCCAGACGCCACACCTTGCGGCGGAACAGCTCTTCCACGCGCGGCCAGTTGTTCGGCTGCGACACGTCCATGGCATTGGAGAGCGTCGCCTGCGTGGCGTTAGGCGCCCATTTGCCGTCTTTCAGGAAGCGCGGCACGGTATCGTTGGCGTTAGTGGCAGCGATAAAGCGTTTCACCGGCAGACCGAGAGATTTCGCCAGCAGCCCCGCCGTCAGGTCGCCGAAGTTGCCGCTTGGTACGGAAACTACCAGCTGATTGCGCGCTTCCTGCGGCAGCTGAGCCACCGCTTCGAAGTAGTAGCAGATCTGCGCCAGCAGGCGGCTGATGTTGATGGAGTTCGCCGAGTTCAGCCCCAGCGCGGCCTTCAGCTCTTCATCATCGAACGCCTGCTTGACCAACGCCTGGCAGGCATCGAAATCGCCGTCGATCGCCACGGTTTCAATGTTGCCGCCGAGGGTGCAGAACAGTTTTTCCTGCAACGGGCTGATCTTGCCTTTCGGATAGAGGATCACCACGCGGACGTTTTTCAGGCCGTAGAACGCGTGTGCCACCGCCGCACCGGTATCACCGGAGGTCGCGGTCAGGATGGTCACCGGCTTGTCGCCGCTGATGTGGGTCAGCATCTGCGCCATAAAGCGGCCGCCGAAGTCTTTAAACGCCAGGGTCGGGCCGTGGAACAGCTCCAGACAACCGACGTCAGGCTCAACCTGCTTAACCGGAGCCGGGAAAGCAAACGCCGCACGCACGCGCTCTTCCAGCAGCTCCTGCGGGATTTCATCGCCAATAAACGCAGACAGAATTTTGGTGCTGCGGGTGACAAAGTCCAGCTTCAGCAGCTCATCGATTTCGGTCAGCTGAAATTCCGGCAGGTCGTGCGGGAAAAACAGCCCCTGATTTTTGCCCAGCCCCTGAGTCACCGCCTGCGCGAAGCTGACCTGCTCGTTATGATCTTTAAGGTTGTAGAGTTTCATTCGTTATCCCAGTACTCGTGCGCCAGCCGTGTCCAGACGGCAAATATGAACAAAGCCTTCCTGATTTTGCAGGTAGTGTTTAGAGAGCCAGTCCGCCACGCGCTGCGCGGTGTCTGGCTTATCGCACAGGGCGAACAGCGTCGGGCCGGAGCCGGAGATGCCGCACGCCTGCGCGCCGATATCCATTGAAGCCTGTCGCGCCTCGTTAAAGCCGGGAAGCAGCTTCGTACGGTACGGCTCGGCAATGACGTCTTTCATCAGCTTCGCCGCCAGCTGCGGCTGACGGGTGTAGCAGGCGTGGATAAAGCCCGCCAGATGACGCCCGTGGGCGATACAGTCCTGGCGACGATACTGCGCAGGCAGGATCGCACGCGCTTCTGCGGTAGAGACCTTGATGCCCGGATACGCCAGCACCCACAGCCACTCATCAAACCCTGGCACCTGCTGGCTGATGATGCCATTTTCTTCAATCATCAGCTGCATGCCGCCGAGGAAGCACGGCGCCACGTTATCGTAATGAATACTGCCGGAGATGCGCCCTTCCAGCTCGCCCATCAGCGCCAGCAGACGGCTATTATTCAGCGGCTTGCCGCAGTGCTCGTTCATCGCCACCAGCGCGGCGACAACCGAGCAGGCGCTGGAGCCCAGGCCCGAGCCAATCGGCATGCTTTTTTCCAGCGTCATGGCAACCGGCACGTTTTTGCCGATCTCCTGACAGAAGCGCTCCCAGCACTGATAAACGATATTCTCGCGTGGTTCAGGCGGCAGCTTGCTGGCGAAACGGCCGACGTTATTCAGGCTGAAGCTTTCTGCCGCCTCAACCGTTACCGTATCGCCCAGCAGCGAACCATCCACCGGCGTCACCGCCGCACCCAGCACGTCAAATCCGACGCTCATATTGGCGCTGGAAGCCGGGGCATATACTTTAACCATCTTAAACTCCTAACTTCCATGACAGGGTACGCAGCAGGTCGGCAAACACGCCCGCCGCCGTCACATCATTCCCTGCGCCATAGCCGCGAAGCACCAGCGGCAATGGCTGATAATAGTGGCTGTAAAACGCGAGGGCGTTTTCGCCGTTTTTGACTTTATAAAGCGGGTCGTTACCATCCACTTCGGCAATCTTCACCCGGCATACGCCGTCCTCTTCAATGTTGCCAACATAGCGCAATACCTTACCTTCATCACGGGCTTTCGCAACGCGTGCGGCAAAGGCATCGTCAAGCTGAGGTAAATTCGCCATAAAGGTGCTGACATCGCCGCTGGTGTCAAACTCAGCTGGCAGCACCGGTTCAATCACGATATCCGAAAGCTCCAGCTCGCGGCCCGTTTCGCGCACCAGGATCAGCAGCTTGCGCGCCACGTCCATCCCGGAGAGATCGTCGCGCGGATCTGGCTCGGTGTAGCCCAGCTCGCGCGCGGCACGGGTGGCTTCCGACAGGCTCATCCCTTCATCCAGCTTGCCGAAGATAAACGACAGGGAGCCGGAGAGGATGCCGGAGAAACGCTGCAATTCGTCGCCCGCGTTCAGCAGGTTTTGCAGGTTCTCGATGACCGGCAGGCCGGCACCGACATTGGTGTCGTACAGGAACTTGCGGCGCGACTTGCTCGCCGCCAGGCGCAGCTGGTGATAGTAATCCATCGACGAGGTGTTGGCCTTTTTGTTCGGCGTCACCACGTGGAAGCCTTCGCGCAGGAAGTCGGCGTACTGGTCGGCCACCGCCTGGTTCGAGGTACAGTCAACGATAACCGGGTTAAGCAGGTGATACTCTTTCACCAGACGGATCAGGCGCCCCAGGTTGAACGGCTCTTTCGCCTCTTCCAGCTCCGCCTGCCAGTTCTCCAGGTTCAGACCGTGAACGTTAGTAAGCAGCGCTTTCGAGTTCGCAATTCCGCAGACGCGCAGATCGATGTGCTTTTTCTTAAGCCACTCCTGCTGGCGCTTCACCTGCTCCAGCAGCGCACCGCCGACGCCGCCCACGCCAATCAGGAACAGCTCGATAACCTGATCGGTGTTGAACAGCATCTGGTGAACCACGCGCACGCCGGTAGTGGCGTCATCGTTATCCACCACCACGGAGATTGAACGCTCGGACGAGCCCTGGGCAATCGCCACGATGTTGATATTGGCCCGCGCCAGCGCGGCAAAGAATTTGGCGGAGATACCGCGCAGCGTGCGCATACCGTCGCCAACCACGGAAATCACCGCCAGGCGCTCCTGAATGGAGAGCGGCTCCAGCAGTTCCTCTTTCAACTCCAGATAGAACTCTTCTTCCAGCGCGCGGCGGGCGCGCAGACAGTCGACCTGAGGCACGCAGAAGCTGATGCTGTATTCGGAAGAGGACTGGGTGATCAGCACCACCGAGATACCGTTGCGTGACATGGCCGCAAAAACGCGCGCCGCCATGCCGACCATCCCCTTCATCCCCGGACCGGAGACGCTGAACATTGCCATATTATTCAGGTTGGAAATGCCTTTCACCGGCAGACCATCTTCATCGCTGCTGGCACCAATCAACGTGCCTGGCGCCTGCGGGTTACCGGTGTTTTTAATCAGGCATGGGATCTGGAACTGGGCAATGGGGGAGATGGTACGCGGGTGAAGCACTTTGGCGCCGAAGTAGGAAAGCTCCATCGCTTCCTGGTAGGACATCGACTTCAGCAGCCTGGCGTCCGGCACCTGGCGCGGATCGCAGGTATAGACGCCGTCGACGTCAGTCCAGATCTCACAGCAGTCAGCGCGTAAACAGGCGGCCAGCACGGCGGCGGAGTAGTCGGAGCCGTTACGGCCCAGCACTACCAGCTCGCCCTTCTCGTTCCCGGCGGTAAAGCCCGCCATCAGGATCATGTGGTCAGAGGGGATTTTGCTCGCGGCAATACGGCGGGTTGATTCGGCAATATCAACGGTAGATTCGAGATAGTGGCCCGCTGCCAGCAATTTCTCAACCGGATTGATCACGGTAACGTTGTGGCCGCGCGCTTCCAGCACGCCCGCCATGATGGCGATGGAGAGTTTTTCGCCCCGGCAGATCAGCGCCGCGTTGACGCTGTCCGGGCACTGGCCCAGCAGGCTGATGCCGTGCAGCACATGCTTGATCTGAGCAAACTCCTGCTCAACGAAGGACTTCAGCTGCGCGAGCGGGAAACCAGGCTGGGCTTCTGCCAGCCCCTGCAGCAGCTCGGCGAAGATACGCTCGGCATCGCTGATGTTCGGGAGTGCATCCTGGCCACCGATGGTCTTTTCAATCATCGCCACCAGATGGTTTGTGATTTTTGCCGGGGCAGAGAGCACGGTCGCAACCTGCCCCTGCCTGGCGTTGCTCTCCAGGATATCGGCAACACGCAGAAAACGTTCTGCATTTGCCACTGATGTACCGCCGAACTTCAACACTCGCATGGTTCTACCTCGTTTCCTTTAGCCGAAAAAAAAGCCCGCACTGTTCAGGTGCGGGCTTTTTTCTGTTTTTCCTGTACGCGTCAGCCCGCATCGTTACCTGTGGTAATGATGATGGTTGTGGTAATGGTGGTGATGCTGATGCGTTTCATGGATGTTGTGTACTCTGTCATTATTATCTGTCTGTGCTGTATTCTTTTAGGGTTAAAGGATCGGGCACCTTAAGTCAATGAATTTTTAATTTGATCACAATTCCACGGACGTTCACGTCACGCTGCATGACGTTTTATTTTCATCCGAATCCCCCAGCCCCAACCCTCCACGACAGACCATTTCGCCATAGTAAAAACTTATGACAGCATTTTACTCGGCCAATTTTTTTTCAATATCGTGCAGCAAACGGTGCAACATGGCGGTGTCCCGCTGCTCAAGACGTCCAAGGCGCTGCTGTAGCCAGTCGGCCATTTTTTGATCGTCCGCAACGCCAAGGCTCGATAAAAGACGCTCTACGCGAGCACGAAGCGCGGCCAGCTGATTTTCATTGGCGGCTTCTGTCTGGGATTGAGGGATTTGCATTAGGGAAGCTAATTGATAGCAATAGACCATTACCGCCTGGCCTAAATTCAGGGAAGGATAATCGGCTACCATCGGCGCACCGGTGAGAACGTCCGCCAGCTCAAGCTCTTCGTTGGCGAGCCCGGAATCTTCACGACCAAATACCAGCGCGGCTTTCTCAAGCCACTGGCTTTTCTCTTCCAGCATGGGCACCAGTTCAGCAGGCGTGGCGTAGTAGTGGAACTTCGCCCGGCTGCGTGCTGTGGTGGCAACGGTAAATGAAATGTCATGCAGCGCGTCGGCAAGCGTAGCGTAAGTCGTTATATTATCGAGAATATCCCCCGAACCGTGCGCCACCCAGCGGGCGGCAGGTTCCAGGTGCGCAGTGCTGTCCACAATACGTAAATCGGTAAAACCCATGGTCTTCATGGCACGCGCCGCAGCGCCTATATTTTCGGCTCTGGCTGGAGCGACCAGTACAATCGACAGATGCATTTATGCTCTCTTTTTAATCAGTTAGCGGAGAAAAGTGTGATGCACTTCAACATATTACGCAGCACGAATTTACAAATTTGCAACACAAATCACCGAAATAGCGTTTCATAACAAATTAAAGACGCTAAACTATTTTGTGTCTGAACAATCAGTTAGAATGTTAACAGAAGCCTATTATCCCTATGTTTTATAATGATAATGGCAACGTGAATACCCTGTTCTGATTGGATTCGCTTTGTTTATAAATCAATCTCCGCAACTAGTTGGTTTATTGAAAAATTGTGACAAAGGCTAGCATTCGGCTACGATGATTTCATCAAACTGTTAACGTGCTACAATTGAACTTGATATATGTCAACGAAGCGTAGTTTTATTGGGTGTCTGGTGTCACTTAGCCTGTTATGTTGCTGTTAAAATGGTTAGGATGACAGCCGTTTTTGACACTGTCGGGTCCAAAGGGAAAGTACCCAAGACCAAGCTAATGATGTTGTTGACGTTGATGGAAAGTGCATCAAGAACGCAATTACGTACTTTAGTCACGTTAAGCCGATCATGTTAATTTGCGACATGTATCAGGCAGGTCAGGGACTTTTGTACTTCCTGTTTCGATTTAGTTGGCAATTTAGGTAGCAAACATGCAGACCCCGCACATTCTTATCGTTGAAGACGAGTTGGTAACACGCAACACGTTAAAGAGCATTTTCGAAGCAGAAGGCTACGATGTCTTTGAAGCGACCGATGGCGCAGAGATGCATCAGATCCTTTCTGAAAATGATATCAACCTGGTGATCATGGATATCAACCTGCCGGGCAAAAACGGTCTTCTGCTGGCGCGCGAACTGCGTGAACAGGCGAACGTCGCGTTAATGTTCCTGACGGGCCGTGATAACGAAGTTGATAAAATTCTTGGCCTGGAGATCGGTGCGGATGACTACATCACCAAACCGTTCAACCCTCGCGAGTTAACCATTCGTGCACGCAACCTGCTGTCCCGCACCATGAACCTGGGCACGGTCAGCGAAGAGCGTCGTAGCGTCGACAGCTACAAATTCAACGGCTGGGAACTTGATATCAATAGCCGTTCGCTGATTAGCCCGAACGGTGAGCAGTATAAGCTGCCGCGCAGCGAATTCCGCGCGATGCTGCACTTCTGCGAAAATCCGGGCAAAATTCAGTCCCGTGCAGAACTGCTGAAGAAAATGACCGGTCGTGAGCTGAAGCCTCATGACCGTACCGTAGACGTGACCATCCGTCGTATTCGTAAGCATTTCGAATCGACGCCGGATACGCCGGAAATCATCGCCACCATCCACGGCGAAGGGTACCGTTTCTGCGGTGATCTGCAGGAATAATCCGTCACGTCACGCAGTAAAAAACGGCGCATTTGCGCCGTTTTTTTTATCTACATACGTCTGGAGAATATCATCGTCGACACCTGCGAAAGCGCGGTATTGCCTGCGAGGTAAATTAATGTAATCCAGGCATCCCGGCTCTCTCTTTGTGCTTCTTGTTTATCAAAATCAAGGGATTCCGCCCACTCCCACTTGCCACAAAGATGGAGCAAATGCTCTACAGCCGATTTCAAAGCAACGTCGCAATCCATAATGGTGAAAACGGCAAAGAACAATTGAAAGACGCAGATGTAAAAGATGCCTACATAAATTTCCTTTCTGACCCACAATCCAGCTATCTTCAGAATGCACAGATAACAGGCTATTAGAATGACTGATGCCAGAAAGAGATTTACGCAAAGAGCCAAAAGAAGTTGGGCATACGTTAGTTGATATCCTCCCCATGCGTAACTGCCGAAATCCAGTGAGTTAACAGCCAGAACACCAATCAGCACAAAACCCATGGGAGCCATGCATATACGCGCCAGCAGGGGCAAGTACCGTTTCACTTTATGCCCGCCTCATCCCAATCACGCTGAGCTCTCCATAAGCCTTTATCTTGCTATGGGGAAGCACCTGGGTAGTCGTTTTAAGAAGCGCCTGACGCAGCTGATCGAAATCAGCCTGATTACGGAACGTGATGCAACCATCAGATACGCCACTGCCGTCTGGACGGAGTGGATGAAGACGGAAATTTCCTCGCATCACGCCATCGACAAACGTCCTATCGTCTATCAAACCATCCTGGCGGTACAGGGCAAACCATTCCCAGTAGCGATTCCCCGTTTTGAACCATTTCTCCACCATTCTTTCCATTGAGCCAATCCCTCCCATAGGCCTGTCTACAATCCAATATTTACCCAGCGGTATCGGTCCATTACGGTGTCCGGAATACTCAGAAATATTCATGAATGCGCCCAGGCCAGAAAATACCGGGAATGTGCCTACACCAGCGCAACGAAGCATTAAACTATTTGCTGAAAAATGCTCGTTGTAATTGAACTCACAATAGATCATTTCTCTCAACCTTAAGCGCACATGCGTGAATTCCATTCATCGGTAAACTGAATGTTGCCGTCGAGATATTTCCAGGTGATACGTGCATACCCCAGGCCAAGAGACTCCGTTGGAACCGAAAGCTGCCCAATGGGCTGTTTGAAATTATGCATCGAAGGATTTATATGGATGAGACGTATATCCTCAAGCAAAATATGAAAAAACTCCTCTTCCGTGCCTGAAGTTGTTATTCGATACCACCGAATTTGTGCTCTTTGCAATCTCTCGGCTTGCGCTACAGCACGGTAAAGATACGGAGAGGCTTTATCGAACTCCTTTTCAATACTCATCACGTTGTGTACACGTGTAGACGTCAGCCGGCCAGTATTACCGTCAAAGGGAACATGTAATCCATGAACAAAACTCTGTATTTCTATACTGCCTTCTCTTCCTGCGACTTCACTCCCTCCCGGGATAAGTGAACCATTTATGTCATAAAGCCAGAGATGAGCGGGTACGGCCATTAGCTGATTTCCTTTTAAAAATTGATCGCACCGACTTCATTACACCTAAAACCGCATATTTAATAAGGTAATAATGTCATTGGTACGATCAATAATATTCAGGAAAATCAATGCCACGGCATAATTGGCACCGCGCTGATCGCGTTTTTCGGTGAGCCTTCCACGACTTTGTCGGAATAAGCCAGATAAGCTAACGTGTTGCGTTTCGCATCATAGAAACGCACCACCTGGAGCTTTTTAAACACCAGCGAGGTCCGTTTCTGGAACACCACGTCGCCCTGCGCTTTGCCGTTTTTGATTTTATCGCTCAGCTCAACCGGTCCCACCTGCTGACAGGAGATCGCCGCATCGGAAGTGTCTTCCGCCAGCCCCAGGCCGCCTTTAATACCGCCCGTCTTCGCGCGGCTGACGTAGCAGGTGACGTTTTTCACGTCCGGATCGTCAAACGCCTCCACCACAATTTTGTGGTCCGGACCGAACATTTTGAACACGGTATCGACAGAACCAATCTGTTCCGCCTGCGCCGCACGGCCCGCTACCAGCAACAGGGCAGTAAGAAGCAAAGTCTTGTATTTCATATTGTTACCATTCTTTAAAATTGCTTTGAGCGATTATTCAACACGTTAGTCAAAAATGTAGCAAGATCACAGGATTAGAATATATTCACCCAAAATGAGAGAGAAAAGGCATTAATGCGCAAAAAAAACACTGAATGCTAAAACATCAAAAAATGCTATTATCCGCTAACCTGTTATCAGGCACCTGCTGTTTTAAGGATGAGGATAGTATATGGATCAGGCTGGAATTATTCGCGACCTGCTCACCTGGCTGGAAGGTCATCTCGACCAGCCTTTGTCACTGGATAATGTGGCGGCTAAAGCGGGCTATTCCAAGTGGCATCTGCAAAGGATGTTCAAGGATGTCACCGGTCATGCTATCGGTGCCTATATTCGCGCACGTCGTTTATCGAAATCTGCGGTGGCTTTGCGCCTGACCGCGCGGCCAATTCTGGATATTGCCCTGCAGTACCGTTTTGATTCGCAGCAGACCTTCACCCGTGCCTTTAAAAAACAGTTCTCGTTGACGCCAGCGCTCTATCGCCGCTCGCCTGACTGGAGCTCGTTTGGCATGCGTCCGCCGCTGCGTCTGGGCGAGTTCGCGATGCCGAAATACGAAATGGTCACTCTGCCGGAAACCCATCTGATCGGTACAACCCAGAGCTACTCGTGCTCTCTGGAGCAGATTTCTGAGTTCCGCCATCAGATGCGCGTCCAGTTCTGGCGCGATTTCCTGAGCCATGCGCCGGCCATTCCGCCGATCCTGTATGGCCTCAACGAAACGCATCCAAGCCAGGAAAAAGACGACGAGCAGGAGGTGTTTTACACCACCGCGCTGACGCCGGAGCTGGCGAATGGCTACATTCAGGGTTCGAAGCCGGTCGTGCTGGAAGGCGGCGAGTACGTGATGTTCTCGTATGAAGGACTGGGTACGGGCGTCCAGGAGTTTATCCTGACCGTTTACGGGACGTGCATGCCAATGCTGAATCTGAATCGCCGTAAAGGTCAGGATATCGAGCGCTACTACCCGGCGCAGGATGCCAAACCGGAAGAAGGCCCAATCAATCTGCGTATGGAATTCTTGATTCCTGTCCGTCGTTAACGCTGCAGTTCATCAAGCGCAGGGGCATCGAGATGCGAAATGTCCCCTGCCATCTCCACGACCCAGCCCGACGCCAGCCACGCGCTTTCCTGATAATCAATCCGTGAAATGGAGCAGTTACGCAGGCGTAACCGACGCTCAGCGTAAGCCGGTAACCCCAGAATAGTGCTCACCAGGCAGCCGAGCGCGATACCGTGACTCACCAGCAGCGGACGGCTGCCTGCCGGAAGCTTGAGGCATTCAGCCAGCGCGGCATGCATACGCACGCTCAGCTCCTGCATGGATTCCCCTTCAGGAATACGACCATCTTCGGTACCGTTCACCAGCGTGCGGCGCCAGCCCTCTTCCGTTTCCGTCAGCGTATCAATATGGCGCTTTTCCAGCACGCCCATATCCAGCTCGCGCAGGCGCGGCTCAAGCATCACATCGCAGCCGCAGGCGTCGGCAATGATGCGCGCCGTCTGCTGTGTGCGACCTAAATCGCTGGTAATAACGTGGGTAATGCCCAGCGTTCTGGCGCGTTCCGCCACCTGCCACGCTTGCTGCACACCCTTCTCGGTGAGAGGACTGTCTGACTGGCCTTGAATACGTCGCTCGGCGTTCCACTGCGTTTCACCGTGGCGAACAAGGTATACCTGTAACATGCTTTTTTTCCGTTATACTGCGATGAGTTTTTTTTGAATCGAGCTTAATTATGCACCATGTTGTCTCTGCTACCACCAATCCTGCCAAAATTCAGGCAATTCTAAAGGCTTTTGAAGAGATTTTCGGCGAAGGATCCTGCCATATTGAGGCCATCGGCGTCGAGAGTGGCGTACCTGAACAGCCGTTTGGCAGCGAGGAAACGCGCGCTGGCGCACGAAATCGCGTGGCAAATGCAAAAGCCGCGGCCCCGAAGGCTGACTTCTGGGTCGCCATTGAAGCAGGCATCGACGAAGGCGCAACCTTTAGCTGGGTGGTGATTGAAAGCCGTGAGCAGCGCGGCGAAGCGCGCTCAGCCACCCTGCCGCTGCCGGAGATCATTCTGGAAAAAGTCCGTGCAGGTGAAGCGCTCGGGCCGGTGATGTCACAGTACACCGGCATTGATGAGATTGGGCGTAAAGAAGGGGCGATTGGCGTCTTTACGGCGGGTAAGCTCACGCGTTCAGGGGTTTACCATCAGGCGGTGATCCTGGCGCTGAGCCCGTTTCATAACGCCATTTATCGTTGATCGCTCAATAAGACTGACTCGAGCCACTGGCGCAGCTCAACCGGCGCAGACTTCAGGCTGTTCGATCCACGGGTGATCGTCGCGATGCCCGCGCCCAGCTCGTTTTTCAGCTCGCGCTGGCTCATCTCACCGCGCAATAGCTCTTCAATAATCCGCACGCGCGTGCCCAGCGCCTCACGCTCGTCCGGCGTAAGCATCAGCTGCATGAGGGGTAGGTGCAAATCCTGCTCGTAAGACTGGCGAAGCAGCTCCACAAAACGAAGCCACTCCTGGTGACGCTGTTCGGCCATTGCCGAGGAATACGGGGAATGCTGGGTCATGTTATGCTGCCTCTTGTACTCTTTAGCGAGTACAGCATAACACAACCCATGCCGATCAGTAACGTCTCTGCCACTCGGCATCGCTCATCAGGGTATCTTTCTGCCCCATGAAGTAGCGATAGTAGGCGTCATAAGCCAGCACGTTCTTCACGTAGCCGCGCGTTTCCGAGAACGGAATGCTCTCCACGAACGCCACTGCGTCAATGCGTCCTGCACTGTTGCCAAGCCAGGTGCGCACGCGGCCCGGACCGGCGTTATACGCCGCCGACGCGAAGATGCGGTTATTGCCAAACTGCTGATAGACATACTGCAAATAGCTGGTGCCGATGTTGATGTTGGTATCCGGATCGAGAAGCTGTGACGGGCTGCTGTAACCTGGAATGTTGAACATCTTCACCGTATGCGTCGCCGTTCCCGGCATAATTTGCATCAGCCCGCTGGCACCCACCGGTGAACGAACTTTCGGGTTCCAGGCGCTCTCCTGACGGGCAATCGCCATGGCGTAGCTTTGCGGGATATCTTTGCCGCTGGTGTAGCGGTCAAACAGATCTTTATACGCCAGCGGGAAACGCTCTTCGAGATGGTCCCACAGCTTGCCTGAAATCGTCGCCTGCACGCTCAGATCCCACCAGCGATTATCAAACGCATAGCGGGCAAGCTGCGCTTTTTCATCCGTGGTGCGGCTGGTCACCAGGTTGGCCCACTCGCTGCGCGCGGTGTTATCCATGTTCCAGTACATCAGCTCGCGCACGCGCGCCATCTCTGGCCCCTGCGTCAGAGCGGGGTTCGCGTTAGCGGGCGCTTTGTCGATCTTAAGCGTGTACTCCTCGCCCAGCCGTTGCGCCGCCGCCATCGGGTAGAACCCGCGCTGCTGCATCAGCGAGTGAAGAATCTCTTTGGCTTCGTCTTCACGACCGCGCTCCATCAGCAGATCGGCCTGCCAGTAGCGCCATTCGTCCTTCTCTTTGGCTTCCATCGGCAAACGCGCGAGCCAGGTGTTGAGGCCACGGCGGTCGCCGGTGCCCAGCGCCATGCGCACGCGGCGCTCGACAAGCGAGGTCGAGTTTGAGCGCATGATCGCATCGTCACGCCAGCGCGCCTGTTCGTCGGTCACGTCCGTGCCCATCAGTCGCCAGGCCACGATGTCGCGCAGCTCCTGGGTTTGATCTTCATTCAGCTGCTGCGCCTGCACCAGCTGCGGGATCATCAGCCGCGCGTTTTCGACATCGTCACGCGCCACGCTGGCAAAAGCTACCGCCGCCATCTGGCGGGTAAAATCGGTCGAGCCCGTGCTGCGGGCAAAGGTCAGGACGCTGTTCGGATCGTTTGCCAGCGCGATAACCGCCGAGGAGATCGTCTGGTAATCGGACGGCATCTGCCCTGCCAGCGCGGTCACCAGACGCGTGTTGCCGGCTTTCATCGCCAGGCGGATGCGCTCAAGGTAGGCCAGCGGATCCTGCTTGCCGGAAGCGCGCCATGCGCCGAACAGGGAATCACAGGCGTTCGGCTGGCTTTTGCCGGTCAGCCACAGATCTTTCGCCCCGGCCCAGGCCTCTTCCTGCTGCCCGGTCGCCCATTTCGCATAGTAGTAATTACACTGCGCTTCGGTGGTATTCGGCTTGTCAGGGCTAAACGCCAGCAGGCCGCGCCAGTCTTCACGCCGCGCCAGCTCATTCACAAAACGAGACTGGAGATTTCGGGCAGGCGGCAGGGTCGGGTTCGCCTGAATGAAATTATTCACGGTGACGGTCGGTTGATTCATGAGATCGTCCGTGATCTGGCGATACTCAAGGTACGGATACAGCGGATAATCCTTCAGCGTCGGCATCAGCGCCTGCACGGTATCCATCTGCTTGTTGTCCCACGCCTGTTTAATCTGGGCGTAGCGGTTACGTTGTTCATCCAGTGAATCGGCATGCACCGCCTGGCTTACCGCCATTACGCATACGCTGGCAGCCAGCAGACGCCAGACCACCCGTTTGGCTTTTTCCACAAGCTCTTCCTCATTGTTTTTTCGTCAATTGCAGCGTCTTGCCACGTCAAAGTCACAACAACTTATGCTAACCAGGCATCCAGCAACGCGCCACGTCATGGACACTTTTTTACCTTTCTTGCGCGTTTTAACACTCCCGACGTTCCTGGCTGGGATTAGGGCGTGAAAAAGGCTACACTTCGAGGCTGAAATTCCTTCTCATTTACGATAAAAGAGGCGAAGTCCACGTGGCTCAATTCGTTTATACCATGCATCGTGTCGGCAAAGTTGTCCCGCCGAAACGTCATATTCTTAAAAATATCTCGCTGAGCTTCTTCCCGGGCGCAAAAATTGGTGTGCTGGGTCTCAACGGTGCCGGTAAGTCCACCCTGCTGCGCATCATGGCCGGCATCGATACAGACATCGAAGGTGAAGCCCGTCCGCAGCCAGGCATCAAGATCGGCTACCTGCCGCAGGAACCTCAGCTGAACCCGGAACACACCGTACGTGAATCCGTTGAAGAAGCGGTATCCGAAGTGGTTAACGCGCTGAAAGGTCTGGATGAAGTGTATGCCAAATACGCCGAGCCGGATGCGGACTTCGACAAACTGGCCGCTCAGCAGGGCAAATATGAAGAGATCATCCAGGCGCACGACGGTCACAACCTGAACGTGCAGCTGGAGCGCGCGGCGGATGCCCTGCGTCTGCCGGACTGGGATGCGAAAATCGCGAATCTCTCCGGTGGTGAACGCCGCCGCGTGGCGCTGTGCCGCCTGCTGCTGGAAAAACCAGACATGCTGCTGCTCGACGAACCGACCAACCACCTGGATGCGGAATCCGTGGCGTGGCTGGAGCGCTTCCTGCACGACTTCGAAGGCACCGTGGTGGCAATTACCCACGACCGTTACTTCCTCGACAACGTCGCCGGCTGGATCCTGGAGCTGGACCGCGGTGAAGGTATTCCGTGGGAAGGCAACTACTCTTCCTGGCTGGAGCAGAAAGATCAGCGTCTGGCGCAGGAAGCCTCTCAGGAAGCGGCCCGTCGCAAGTCTATCGAGAAAGAGCTGGAGTGGGTTCGTCAGGGCGCGAAAGGCCGTCAGTCTAAGGGCAAAGCCCGTCTGGCACGCTTTGAAGAACTGAACAACACCGAATACCAGAAACGTAACGAAACCAACGAACTGTTTATTCCACCTGGAGCACGTCTGGGGGATAAAGTGGTTGAAGTGACCAACCTGCGTAAGTCCTACGGTGACCGCGTGCTGATCGACGATCTGACCTTCTCCGTACCGAAAGGCGCTATCGTTGGCATCATCGGTCCGAACGGCGCGGGTAAATCGACCCTGTTCCGTATGATGTCCGGTCAGGAACAGCCAGACAGCGGCTCAATCACCCTGGGTGAAACCGTGAAGCTGGCCTCCGTTGACCAGTTCCGTGACGCGATGGATAACAGCAAAACCGTGTGGGAAGAAGTCTCCGGCGGTCTGGATATCATGCGTATCGGCAACACCGAGATGCCAAGCCGCGCCTACGTTGGCCGCTTTAACTTTAAGGGCACCGACCAGGGCAAACGCGTGGGCGAGCTGTCCGGCGGTGAGCGCGGACGTCTGCACCTGGCGAAGCTGCTGCAGGTGGGCGGTAACGTTCTGTTGCTCGATGAACCGACCAACGACCTGGATATCGAAACCCTGCGCGCACTGGAAAACGCCCTGCTGGAGTTCCCGGGCTGCGCCATGGTTATCTCGCACGACCGCTGGTTCCTGGACCGTATCGCGACCCACATCCTGGACTACCAGGACGAAGGTAAAGTGGAGTTCTTCGAAGGTAACTTCACCGAATACGAAGAGTACAAAAAACGCACGCTGGGCGCAGACGCACTGGAGCCGAAGCGTATTAAGTACAAGCGTATTGCGAAATAAAAGCAAAACGGCAACCTCGGTTGCCGTTTTTTATTCAGGGTGAGGGCATCAGACCGCACAACATCACCCACCCACGTAATACCGCTTCACCTCATCAAACTGCATCGCAAACTCGATATAGCTCATCAGCGCGGGCGAATTCAGCTTCCGGCTCGGATAGGCCAGCCAGAGATCGTTACCTTCAACGCGCCATTCCGGCAGCACCTGAACCAACGCCCCCTTTTCGATCTTATCTTCCAGCAGAAATGCGGGTAGCAGCGTGATCCCCGCCCCGGCAATCGCGCATTCGCGGGCGTACACCAGATTATCGGTCATGTGGCCGTTGTCCGGCAGGTAGCGGTAATCCTCACCCTCGCTTCGCAGCAGCCACTCCGACCACGCCCGGTGCGTAATACAGCGGTGCTCCACCAGCTGTCGGGGATGGATTAACGGCTCCCGGCGTGCCAGATAATCCGGCGAGGCCAGCATGTAGCGCGGGCAGTGCCCGATCATTCTGCCAATCAGAGAGGAGTCCTGCGGCTTGCCGGTGCGCAGCGCCACGTCAAAACCGGACTCGACCAGGTCCACCACGTCGTCAGAGATCGATACATCGAGCGACACGTCAGGATAGCGAAGCTGAAACTCGGCATTCATATGCGCCAGCAGGGTCGCGCCAATCCCCGCCGGGCAGGTAATACGCAGCCGGCCGCTGGGGTTTTCACGCAGGCGCTGAATGGCATACTCCGCCCGCTCGCTGGCCGCCAGCATCTCCCGACAGTGCACCAGATAGTGCTCGCCCGCGAACGTCAGGCTGATCCTGCGCGTCGTGCGATTCAGCAGACGGATCCCCACCTGCTGTTCCAGCTGGCTGATCCGCTGGCTGACGCTGGATTTCGGCAGTTCGGCTTTCTGCGCCGCCGCGGTGAAACTGCCCATCTCCGCCACCAGCGCAAACAGCGCCATATCCTGCAGCTGTTTAAACATGATTGTTCACCCTGTACGAACGCTGAGTTCATGATTGTCCATCTTATCATGCGGCTGGCCACTTAATAGACTAGCCTCAACAAAACGCATTCCATTGAGGAGCACACCATGTCAGTGAAAGCCATTGCCGTTAACCCAGAAAATCCGTCCACCTTCATTGAAATCACACCGCCAATGCCGACGCCTGGCGAACACGATCTGCTGGTAGAGGTGAAAGCCGTATCGATTAACCCGGTTGATACCAAAGTGCATGCAGGCATCGCCAAAAATGGGCTGAACGAGCCGCGAATTCTGGGGTGGGATGCCAGCGGGGTCGTCAAAGCCGCTGGAGCTGGCGTCACCGGTTTCAAACCAGGTGATGAGGTGTGGTACGCGGGCGACATCACCCGCCCGGGCAGCAATACCACTCATCAGCTGATAGATGCGCGCATTGTCGGCCACAAACCTGCCAGCCTCGGCTGGGCGGCAGCCGCTGCGCTACCCTTAACTGCGCTCACCGCGTGGGAAGGTCTGTTTGAACGGCTGAATATTCAGGACGCCGAAGCGGACAAAACCCTGCTGATCATCGGCGGCGCGGGCGGCGTGGGATCGCTGGCGATCCCGTTTGCGAAGCACAACAGCAAGGTGAAGATTATCGCAACCGCTTCACGAGAAGATTCCGCCCAATGGTGCCGCGATCGCGGTGCTGACATAGTGGTCAACTACCGCGATCTAAAAGGCGAGCTGGCGAAGCAGGGGCTTACCTTCGTGGATTATATTTTCATCCTCAACGACACCGACGGGCATTGGGATGCGGTCAGCGAACTGATTGCGCCGCAGGGGCATATTTGTTCCATCGTTGAGAATGAACATCCGCTGAACCAGGACAAGCTGAAGTCCAAATCCGCCGCCCTGCACTGGGAGTTTATGTACACTCGCAGCATGTACAAGACGGCTGATATGGCGCGTCAGGGTGAGATCTTAAATGAGGTGGCGAAGCTGGTGGATAACGGCGTGGTGGAAAGCTCGCTCAGCGAAACGCTGCACGGGCTGAGCGTGGAAAGCATTACCGAAGCGCACCGTAAGGTGTTGGAGGGGCATATGCGCGGGAAGGTGGTGGTTGAGTTCTGAGGTATTCCCCCTTCACCCCAAAAGGGCGAGGGGGAAGTTATTACCCCTGCTCCCCCATCATCTCCTTCACCAGCTCGACGCAGCGCAGGAAGCGGGTGTCATAATCCGACTCTTCCACATGCACAAACTCAACGTTGTTCTCGTTGAGCATCTCCACCAGCATGGTCTGGAACTCGCGCCTGTCCACCGAGCTGCCCAGGCTGCGCATGCCGTCGGCCACCCACGGGGTGTTGTTTTCCAGCAGGATCACCAGGTCAAAGCGGTATTCGTCAATCAGCGCCTGCACGAACGGGTGCTCGCGCCCCTCGTACTTTTTACAGAACGCCTGCGTGGTGACGAAATCGGTATCAATAAACGCCACTTTGTTAGCGTATTTCACCGCGAAATCAATGTACTGGGCGTGCCCGAGCGCGATTTTATCGTAGTCGGAATACTGCAGTGCCATCTCGTCGCCGCCGAGGTGAGAGAAGACGTAATCGCGTCCATACTCCCACGCGCTGGTGGTGTTGAAGATGTTCGCCAGCTTGTTGACCAGCGTTGATTTACCGCTCGACTCGCCGCCCAGAATAGCCACCGTACGCACGAAGAACGGCTTCACTTCGGTCGGAATATAATCCCAGTAGCGGAACGGGTTCTCGCGGATCTGCGCCCCGCTGATGTTCATAAAGGTGCGTTTCGGGTCGATCAGCACCGTCTCGATGCCCAGATGCTCGCGGAACTGCGGCGCGTCGGACTCTTCAGAGGTGTAGATCCAGTTAGGTGCAATGCCCTTCTCTTCCATAAACGCTTTGATGCCGTTGCTCCACACGTCCCAGCCGTGCGGGTACGGCTCCATGCCCTCTTCGTTAAAGGCATGAATGCGAATGTTTTTCTGGTACTTAAAGGTCTGAAGCAGCCAGCGCAGACGGTCAGGCACGGTGGGCTGCTGCGACATGGCGCTGTCTTCAAAGAGCTGGCGATCGCGCGTTTCGTCGTAGCCCATGATGATGTGCAGCTCGTCCACCTGGCTACAGGCGCGCTGGATCAGATAGATATGCCCGGTATGCAGCGGATAAAACTTGCCGAACACCACGCCGATGTTCTTTTGCATTCGCGGGAACTCCAGCCCCAGAAAGCGGTGCAGCGCTTCAAGCTTCTGCGCGCTGGGGCTTTTGATTTTGGCGTTCAGCAACTGGCTCAGGTAGCCTTTGGTCATGCCGCTGGCGTCCGCCACCTGCTGCAGCGTGCAGCCCTTCTGGCGGATCGCGGTCTTGATGTAGTCAAATGATGACATAAATTACGGTGCCTCCTGCAAAATCGAATACGTAATTATAAGTCGTCAAAGACATTTAACGCATCTGCGAGTTTCTTAACGCCAAAGACCTGCATCCCTTCCGGGATTTTTTTCGGCACGTTGGCGGCGGGAACGATCGCCCGACGGAAGCCGTGTTTTGCCGCTTCGGAGATACGCTCCTGGCCGCTGGGCACCGGACGGATTTCCCCGGCCAGACCCACTTCACCGAAGACGACCAGATCCTGCGGCAGCGGTCTGTCGCGCAGGCTGGAGACCATCGCCAGCAGCAGCGCCAGGTCTGCGCTGGTCTCAGTGACTTTCACCCCGCCAACCACGTTGACGAACACATCCTGATCCGCCATCTGCAGCCCGCCGTGACGGTGCAGCACCGCCAGCAGGATCGCCAGGCGGTTCTGCTCCAGACCGACCGCCACGCGCCGCGGGTTACCCATCATCGAGTGATCCACCAGCGCCTGAATTTCAACCAGCAGCGGGCGCGTCCCTTCCCACAGCACCATTACCGAACTGCCGGAGGTGATCTCATCGCCGCGGCTCAGGAAGATGGCCGACGGGTTGCTGACCTCGCGCAGCCCCTGCTCGGTCATAGCAAACACACCCAGCTCATTCACCGCGCCGAAGCGGTTCTTGTGGCTGCGCAGGGTGCGGAAGCGGGAATCCGCGTCGCCGTCGAGCATCACCGAGCAGTCGATACAGTGTTCGAGCACCTTCGGACCCGCCAGAGAGCCATCTTTGGTAACGTGGCCGACCATCACAATCGCCACGCCGCGCGTTTTGGCAAAGCGCGTCAGGTAAGCGGCGGTCTCACGCACCTGCGCCACGCTGCCCGGCGAGGACTGAATGTCCGCCATGTGCATTACCTGGATGGAGTCGATCACCATCAGCTTCGGCTGCTCTTCTTCGGCAATCATGCAGATCTGCTCGATGCTGGTTTCCGACAGCATGTTCAGGTTACCAGTCGGCAGGCCGAGACGGTGAGCGCGCATCGCCACCTGCTGGAGGGATTCTTCACCCGTCACGTACAGGGTTTTCATCTGTTCGGCGAGCTTGCAGAGCGTTTGCAGCAGCAGGGTCGATTTCCCCGCCCCTGGGTTACCGCCGATCAAAATCGCGCTGCCCGGCACCACGCCGCCGCCGAGCACGCGGTCAAACTCTTTGAAGCCGGTGGAAAAGCGCGGCAGCGCTTCCAGGCTGATATCAGAAAGCTTTTGCACCTTCGACACGCCTGCATTGCCCGCATAGCCGCTCAGGCGCTCATTGCGGGCCACGCTCGGCGAAGCCGCCACACCACGCACTTCGGTGATGGTGTTCCAGGCATGACAGGCGCTGCATTGCCCCTGCCAGCGCGGATAATCCGCACCACATTCATTACAGACAAATGCGCGTTTTGGAGCTTTCGCCACGGTTTACCTCGTTATTTCTGATTAAGGCTGCCGGAGAGAATGCAGAACACCCCCATCAGGTCAGCGTGACGGATAGTGACTTCCGTCTTTTCATTCACTTTTGGTTTGGCATGGTAGGCAATGCCAAGGCCAGCCACTTTGATCATTGGCAGATCGTTCGCGCCGTCGCCAATGCCGACGGTCTGCTCGACCGGAATCTCATACTTTTCCGCCAGGCGCGTCAGGGTATTGGCTTTGTACTGAGCATCCACGATATCGCCGATCACCTGGCCGGTCAGCTTGCCGTCCATGATTTCCAGCTCGTTAGCGACCACCGTGGTCAGATGCAGTTTCTCGCGTAGATAATCCGCAAAGAAGGTAAAGCCACCGGAGGCGATCGCCACTTTCCAGCCGAGGGACTGGAGCTTCAGCACCAGCTGCGTCAGCCCCGGCATCAGCGGCAGCACGTCGCGCACCTGGCGCAGGATGTTAGCATCGGCCCCTTTCAGGGTCGCCACGCGCTGGCGCAGGCTGGCGGTGAAGTCCAGCTCGCCGCGCATCGCACGCTCGGTGACTTCCGCCACCAGCTCACCGCTGCCTGCCAGTTTAGCAATCTCGTCAATACATTCGATCTGAATAGCGGTGGAGTCCATGTCCATCACCAGCAGACCCGGCGTTTTCAGGTGCGGAATTTTGCCGAGAGGCGCTACGTCCAGCCCGGCGTCATGCGCCAGACGCGTGGCGCGCTGCGTCAGGGAACCCGCGAGGCGAATGACCTGGTAATCTTCCACGCACCAGGCGGCAACAATGACCATCGCCGCGCCCAGTTTGGTTTGATACTGGGTCAGGCGTTGCTTATCCAGACCGCGTCCATAGAGGAGCCAGCCGCTACGGCCAGCGTGGTAATCCAGAGGCATCACCTCATCGCCACTTAACGAGAGCGGCAATCCTGGCCATAAAGAGACATCCGTTGGCAGGTCACACCAGGTAATGTTCGGCATTAAAGCTCCTGTAATTTTGTTCGCGCCGGAAGGTTCCAGAGGGAAAATAACGCATGAGGCTACCCTGTAACCATCACTTCTGGCAACATTAAGCCCTAAATTTTCAGCAGGTGGAATATGGCTCGCGCAAAACTGAAATTCCGGCTTCATCGCGCCGTGATTGTCCTGATCTGTCTCGCACTGTTAGTCGCATTGATGCAAGGGGCATCGTGGTTTAGCCAGAATCATCAGCGGCAGCGCAACCCGCAGTTTGAAGAGCTGGCCCGTACCCTGGCGCGTCAGGTGACGCTTAACGTTGCGCCCCTGATGCGCAATGAAACGCCGGACGATAAGCGGATAGGCCAGGTCTTGCGTCAGCTCACGGAAAACAGCCGCATTCTGGATGCGGGCGTGTACGATGAAAAAGGCGACCTGATTGTCCGCGCCGGTGAGCACGTCGACGTGCGCGACAGGCTGGCGCTGGACGGCAAAAAAGCCGGAGGCTATTTCAACCAGCAGATTGTCGAACCCGTTCAGGGTAAAAATGGCCCGCTGGGGTATCTGCGCCTGACGCTGGATACCCACACCCTGCCAACAGAAGCTAAGCAGGTGGATAACACCACCAATATTCTGCGCCTGATGCTGTTACTCTCGCTGGCGATTGGCGTCGTGCTGGCGCGCACATTGCTTCAGGGCAAGCGTACCCGCTGGCAGCAGTCGCCGTTCCTGCTGACCGCCAGCAGGTCGGTTCCCGAAGACGAAGAGAGCGAGAAGAAGGAATAGTGATAAAGTAGGCGAAAGATATGGAAAAGGAACTCTGCCATGACGACGTTACGCCTGCTTATCTCTGACTCTCACGATCCCTGGTTTAATCTCGCGGTTGAAGAGTGCATCTTCCGCCAGATGCCCGCCACCCAGCGCGTCCTGTTTCTCTGGCGTAACGCCGATACGGTGGTCATCGGCCGCGCGCAAAACCCGTGGAAAGAGTGCAACACCCGGCGTATGGAAGAGGACAACGTCCGTCTCGCACGCAGGAGCAGCGGCGGCGGCGCGGTGTTTCACGATCTGGGCAATACCTGTTTTACCTTTATGGCGGGAAAACCGGAATACGACAAAACTATCTCTACGTCTATTGTGCTCAATGCGCTCAATGCGCTCGGCGTGACGGCTGAAGCCTCGGGGCGGAACGATCTCGTGGTCAAAACGCCCGAGGGCGACCGCAAGATCTCCGGCTCCGCCTACCGCGAAACGATGGATCGCGGGTTCCACCACGGCACCCTGCTGCTGAACGCCGACCTGAGCCGTCTGGCGAACTACCTTAATCCTGATAAGAAAAAGCTCCAGGCTAAGGGCATTACCTCCGTGCGCGGACGCGTGGCGAATCTGGTGGAGCTGCTGCCGGGGATTACGCACGAGCAGATTTGCGACGCGATCCGTGAAGCGTTCTTTGAACATTACGGCGAGCGCGTGGATGCGGAAGTGATTTCACCGGATAAGACCCCGGATCTGCCCAACTTCGCCGAAACATTTGCACGCCAGAGCAGCTGGGAATGGAACTTCGGCCAGGCACCGGCGTTTTCACACCTGCTGGACGAACGTTTTACCTGGGGCGGCGTGGAGCTGCACTTTGACGTGGAGAAAGGCCACATTACCCGCACGCAGGTGTTTACGGACAGCCTCAACCCGGCACCGCTGGAAGCGCTGGCGGCCCGCTTGCAGGGCTGTTTGTATCGGGCGGATATGCTGCAGCAGGAGTGCGACGCGTTAATGGGGGATTTCCCGGAGCAGGAACAAGAGTTGCGGGACTTATCGGCATGGATTGCGCAGGCAGTACGCTAGTAAAAAAGCCCGCTGGCGCTGCGCTTAGCGGGCCTGGAAAACCGTAGGCCGGGTCAGGCGAAGCCGCCACCCGGCACAACAGCTCTTACTCTTTATCGCCCAGCAGAACGGATTCCAGCGCGATTTTGATCATGTCATTGAAGGTGGTCTGACGCTCGGCAGCGGTGGTCTGCTCGTGGGTACGGATGTGGTCAGACACGGTGCAGATGGTCAGCGCTTTCGCACCAAACTCAGCCGCCACGCCGTAGATACCCGCCGCTTCCATTTCCACGCCCAGGATGCCGTATTTTTCCATCACGTCGAACATGTCGCCTTCTGGCGAGTAGAACAGATCGGCAGAGAACAGGTTGCCCACGCGCGCGTCAACGCCCAGCGCTTTTGCCGCGTCAACCGCGTTACGCACCATGTCAAAGTCAGCGATTGCCGCAAAGTCATGATCCTTAAAGCGGATGCGGTTAACTTTAGAGTCGGTACACGCGCCCATGCCGATCACCACGTCACGCAGCTTAACGTCCATACGCACCGCACCGCAGGAGCCTACGCGGATGATTTTCTTCACGCCGAAATCGGTAATCAGCTCTTTGGTGTAGATGGAGCAGGATGGGATACCCATGCCGTGGCCCATAACGGAGATTTTGCGGCCTTTATAGGTACCGGTGAAGCCCAGCATGCCGCGAACGTTGTTCACTTCACGCACGTCTTCGAGGAAAGTTTCTGCAATGTGCTTCGCGCGCAGCGGGTCGCCCGGCATCAATACGACGTCAGCGAAATCACCCATTTCTGCATTAATGTGAGGAGTTGCCATCTTCAGTTCCTTTTACATTGTTGTTTTTGCCGGGTGGCGGCTACGCCTTACCCGGCTTACATTCTGTTCTCCCTCTCCCTGTGGGAGAGGGCCGGGGTGAGGGCATCAGGCCGCACCCAATCCGTTTAGAACATGGCCTTGCCATATTCCATGTCAGACGTACCAAAGTATTTCGCCAGGGTCTGGCCGATGTCCGCGAAGGTTTCACGGTGACCGAGCGAGCCTGGCTTCACTTTCGGGCCGTACACCAGTACCGGAATGTGCTCACGGGTGTGGTCGGTACCGGTCCAGGTTGGGTCACAGCCGTGGTCTGCGGTCAGGATCAGAATGTCATCTTCCCCCACCAGCTCCATCAGCTCCGGCAGACGGCGGTCAAACAGTTCCAGGCCCGCAGCATAACCGGCTACATCGCGACGGTGGCCCCAGGAGGAGTCGAAGTCCACGAAGTTGGTGAAGACAATGGTCTTATCGCCCGCTTCTTTCATCTCTTTGATAGTGGCATCGAACAGCGCATCCAGACCGGTCGCTTTTACTTTTTTGGTGATACCGCAGTTGGCGTAGATATCCGCTATTTTGCCCACGGACACCACGTGACCGCCCTTCTCGTCGACGAGCTTTTGCAGCACGGTAGGTGCCGGTGGCTCAACGGCCAGGTCATGACGGTTACCGGTACGCTGGAAGTTACCCGCTTTGTCGCCGATAAACGGACGCGCGATTACGCGGCCAATGTTGTAGCCGCCTTCGGTCAGCTCTTCACGGGCGATTTCGCACAGTTCGTAGAGTTTATCCAGGCCAAACGTCTCTTCGTGGCAGGCAATCTGGAACACGGAGTCAGCAGAGGTGTAGAAAATCGGCTTGCCGGTTTTCATGTGCTCTTCGCCGAGCTGATCCAGAATCACGGTGCCGGAAGAGTGGCAGTTACCGAGGTAGCCCGGCAGGTTGGCACGCTTCACCAGCTTATCGAGCAGCTCCTGCGGGAAGCTGTTCTCGTGATCGGAGAAGTAGCCCCAGTCAAACAGCACCGGCACACCGGCGATTTCCCAGTGACCGGAAGGGGTATCTTTCCCGGAAGAGAGCTCGTGCGCCCAGGCGTAGGCGCCCACCACTTCCGCGTTGCCGTCCATACCGGCTGCGATTTTACCGGTAGAGCCTTCATGCGCTTTTACCAGCCCGAGGCGGGTCAGATTAGGTAGAGTCAGAGGGCCTTTACGACCGTTGTCCGCTTCGCCTTTTGCACAGGCTTCCGCGATGTGACCCATGGTATCGGAACCCACGTCACCAAAACGTTCTGCATCTTCGGTTGCGCCGATGCCGAATGAGTCCAGCACCATAATAAATGCACGTTTCATAATTGTTCTCCGTACTTAGTGCTTCATAAAAATGCGATCAGATCAGTATACCGCTATTCAGTGATACGACGATAGACCGTCGGTGTGGTTTCCGGTGCTTTATCGTCAAGAGATATTGCCGCTTTCACCGCTTTCGCCGCGTCCTGCCAGCTGGCTTCGTCTTTCGCGTGGATCACTGCCAGCGGACGTTGGCCGTCAACGCTGTCGCCCAGACGGGCCATGTCGGTAAAGCCGACGCTGTAATCAATAGTGTCCGATGCCTGACGACGACCGCCACCCATAGATACAACAGCCATGCCAAGCGCGCGGGTGTCCATGGCGGAGACAAAACCTTCGCCATCCGCATAAACAGCTTTGCTGAGCATCGCGGTTGGCAGGTATTTCGCGTAGTTTTCGACGAAATCGGTCGGGCCTTTTTGCGCCGCCACCATGCGGCCAAAGATCTCCGCCGCTTTGCCGTTGTCCAGCACCGCCTGAAGCTTCGCGCGGGCTTCCGCGTCGTCTTTGGCCAGCTTGCCGGAAATCAGCATCTCCACGCACAGCGCCATGGTGACATCGAACAGGCGCGGGTTACGGTATTCACCTGTGAGGAACTGCACGGCTTCGCGGACTTCAACCGCGTTACCGGCGCTGGAGGCCAGCACCTGGTTCATGTCGGTCAGCAGCGCGGTGGTGCGCACGCCCGCGCCGTTGGAGACGCCAACGATCGCTTCGGCAAGCTGAGCAGAGAGTTCATAGGTCGGCATAAACGCGCCGCTGCCCACCTTCACGTCCATCACCAGCGCGTCCAGCCCTTCCGCCAGTTTTTTGGCGAGGATAGAGGCGGTGATCAGCGGGATGGAGTCTACGGTGGCGGTAATATCACGCGTCGCGTAAAAACGCTTGTCTGCCGGAGCAAGAGAGCTGGTCTGGCCGATAATCGCCACGCCAACGTCTTTAATAATATCGCGGAAGCGATTGTCATCCGGGAAGATATCGAAGCCCGGAATGGCTTCCAGTTTGTCGAGCGTACCGCCGGTGTGGCCCAGGCCGCGCCCGGAGATCATGGGAACGTAACCGCCGCAGGCTGCCACCATAGGGCCGAGCATCAGCGAAGTCACATCACCCACGCCGCCGGTGGAGTGTTTGTCCACAATCGGGCCGTTAAGGTTGAGGCTTTTCCAGTCCAGAACGGTTCCTGAATCTCGCATCGCCATGGTCAGCGACACGCGCTCAGGCATCGACATATCGTGGAAGAAAATGGTCATCGCCAGAGCCGCAATCTGCCCTTCTGAGACGGTGTTGTCACGAATGCCGTTGATGAAGAAGCGAATTTCTTCGTCGCTTAAAGCAAGACCATCACGTTTTTTACGAATAATTTCTTGTGCGAGAAACACGGTAACCCCCATGCGGAATCGGGTGAATGGCGGCGGGTACGCTTACCCGCCCTGCGATCCTGTAGGCCGGATAAGCGAAGCGCCATCCGGCATTGTCTGGCAATCAGTAGCTGCTTGCGCTCTTACCGTCGCCGTGACCCAGCGCCTTCAGCAGGCTGGCCAGCAGGCTGGACGCGCCGAAGCGGTAGTGGCGGGAGTCAGCCCACTCAGCGCCAAACAGTTCGTCGGCAATCGCCAGGAACTGCTGCGCGTCTTCCGCGGTACGTACGCCGCCCGCAGGCTTGAAGCCAACGGTTTTGGACACGCCCATATCGCGGATAACTTCCATCATGATGCGCGCGCTTTCCGGGGTCGCATTGACCGCCACTTTACCGGTAGAGGTTTTAATGAAATCCGCACCGGCTTTGATGGAGATTTCTGAAGCCTTACGAATCAGCGCCTCTTCTTTCAGCTCGCCGGTTTCGATGATCACTTTGAGCAGCACGTTTGCCGCCGCACACGCGTCTTTACAGGCTTTCACCAGGTCAAAACCGACCTGCTCGTTGCCGGCAATCAGCGCGCGGTACGGGAACACCACGTCAACTTCGTCTGCGCCGTAGGCAATTGCCGCGCGGGTTTCCGCCAGCGCAATCTCAATGTCGTCATTGCCGTGCGGGAAGTTAGTCACGGTTGCAATGCGCACGTCCGGCGTGCCCTGCTCTTTCAGCGTTTTGCGGGCAATCGGGATAAAGCGCGGGTAGATACAGACGGCGGCGGTGTTACCCACTGGCGTTTTTGCCTGATGGCACAGGGCGATGACTTTTTCATTGGTGTCGTCATCGTTCAGGGTGGTCAGGTCCATCAGCTTCAACGCGCGCAGGCTGCTTGCAGTTAAATCGGTCATAACATTCTCCAACGGCAGTGCCGTATAAATTTTACCTTGCGGGTCTGTGAGTATTCTAACATTCACCCGCATCCACACTTCGACATTCATCACAGTTAATGAAAACTGCGTACAAATTTGCATTACTGTAATGAGATCTTCTTCAAACTTTAGCGTGCAAGTTGCTGACTAAAGCAGCGATACCCCTTGTTGGATCAAAAGCGCCGGCAGGCTGGCTTCCTACAATCCGTTCATCATCCGCAGAACATTCAAGGAAGTGAACATGCCCGACGCCCTGCAACAACGTTGCCAGCACATTGTGACAAGCCCGCTGTTAACCCCGGAGCAAAAACGTCATTTTCTGGCGCTGGAAGCGGAAAATTATCTGCCCTACCCGACGCTATCTCCGGCCGCCCGCGCCGCGCTGGACGAGGGGTTTATCTGCGACATGTACGAAGGCCATGCGCCCTACAAACCGCGCTACGTGCTGCCGGATTATGAAAAATTCCTGGCTAACGGTTCGGAATGGCTGGAGCTGGAAGGCGCGAAAGATCTTGATGACGCCCTCTCTCTGTTAACTATTCTCTATCACCATGTTCCTTCAGTGACATCAATGCCGGTCTATCTGGGGCAGCTTGATGCGCTACTGAATCCGTATGTTAGAATTCTAACACAAGAAGAAATCGATAGCCGAATAAAACGTTTCTGGCGCTATCTCGACAGAACGCTGCCCGATGCGTTTATGCACGCCAACATCGGGCCCGCCGACGGCCCTGTCACCCGTGCCATTCTGCGTGCAGATGCTGAACTGAAGCAGGTTGCGCCCAATCTGACCTTTATCTACGATCCTGAGATCACCCCAGACGATTTACTGCTTGAGGTGGCAAAAAACATTTGTGAATGCAGCAAACCGCATATTTCAAACGGCCCAGTGAATGATAAAATTTTCACAAAAGGCCGTTTTGGCGTGGTGAGCTGTTACAACTCTCTGCCGCTGGCGGGCGGTGGCAGCACCCTGGTGCGCCTTAACCTCAAGACAATCGCCGAACACAGCACATCCATTGACGACTTCTTCACCCGCACGCTACCGCACTACTGCCAGCAGCAAATCGCCATCATCGATGCGCGCTGCGATTTTCTGTACGGGCAATCCGGCTTCTTTGAGAATAGCTTCCTGGTGAAAGAGGGGCTGATTGATGCCGATCGGTTTGTGCCGATGTTTGGCATGTACGGTCTTGCCGAAGCGGTGAACGTACTGTGTGAGAAAGCAGGCATGGCGGGGCGTTACGGGAAAGACGAGCAGGCCAACGCGCTGGGTTATCGCATCAGCGAACAGCTTGCGGCGTTTGTTGAAAATACGCCGGTGAAGCACGGCTGGAAGCATCGCGCGATGCTGCACGCCCAGTCAGGCATCAGCTCCGATTCGGGCACCACGCCGGGGGCGCGTCTGCCGTACGGTGACGAGCCGGATCCTGTCAGTCATCTGCTGGCCGTAGCGCCGCACCATAAACACTATCATTCCGGGATCAGCGATATTTTAACGCTGGATGAGACGGTAAAACGCAATCCGCAGGCGGTGGTTCAGCTTTGCCTGGGGGCGTTCAGGGCCGGTATGCGTGAGTTCACCGCGAATGTGGCCGGTAACGATCTGGTACGCGTGACCGGCTATATGGTTCGCTTGTCGGATCTGGAGAAATACCGGGAAGCGGGTTCAAGAACGAACACCACGTGGCTGGGGGAAGAGGCCGCACGCAATACCCGTATTCTGGAACGTCAGCCGCGCGTGATAAGCCATGAACAGCAGATGCGCTTTAGTTAGTCAGGTCATCCCCTTCTCCTGCGTGGACGGGCCGGGCAGCCGCCTGGCGCTGTTCCTGCAGGGCTGCAACCTGCGCTGCAAAACCTGCCACAACCCGTGGACCATCGGGCGCTGCAACGACTGCGGGGACTGCGTGCCCCACTGCCCGCACGACGCGCTGACCATTCAGGCCGGACGCGTCTGGTGGCAGGAGAGTCACTGCCAGCAGTGCGACACCTGCCTGCGCCTGTGCCAGCAGCAGGCCACGCCCATGGCGCACCGCCTGAGCGTCGACGAGATCCTCGTTCAGGTCCGTAAATCCGCGCCCTTTATCGAAGGGATCACCGTGAGCGGCGGCGAAGCCACAACCCAACTGCCGTTTTTGATCGCCCTGTTTACCGCGATCAAAACCGATCCTGAGCTACATCATTTAACCTGCCTGGTAGACAGCAACGGTCTGCTAAGCGAAACCGGCTGGCAAAAACTGCTGCCGGTGCTGGATGGCGCAATGCTGGATCTCAAAGCGTGGGGGAATGAACATCACCGCTTCCTGACCGGACGCGAAAACCCGCAGATTAAGGAGAGCATTCGCTGGCTGGCAGACCGTCACCGTTTGACGGAGCTCCGCTTGCTGGTCATCCCGGAACAGTGTGATTATCTGGAACATATCAAACCGTTGATCGCGTTCATCCACGGGCTGGGGAATGTTCCGGTGCGTATTAACGCGTTTCATACACACGGAGTTTACGGCGATGCGGCGTCATGGCGTAGCGCCACGCAGGAGGATATTGAACCGCTGGCGCGGGCGCTGGAAAAACAGAAGATAACGGTGATTCGTCCGGCGCTTTATCTATAGCGTGATACCAAAAACCGCACGGGTATTTTCGAGCAGCGCGCTGGCAATGACCTCTTCAGGTTCCTGACGTAGTTCGCACAGCACGTCAAATACCCGCGCCGCCTGTTCCGGGCGATTCGGCTGCCCCTGAAAACCATTCAGCGGCATATCGGGGGCATCCGTTTCCAGTAACAGCGCAGAGAGAGGCAGCTGCGCCATTACGTCACGAGTTTTACTGGCGCGCGGATAGGTGATGGTGCCACCGACGCCAATTTTATAGCCCAGTTCAATAAAACGCTGCGCCTGCTGCAGGCTGCCGGAAAAACCATGCACTACGCCTCGTCGCGGCAGGTCGATGCGCTTCAGGTGCATCGCCAGTTTGTCATGAGTGCGTCGGGAGTGGAGGATCACCGGCAGATCGTGACGTTTTGCCAGCCGAAGCTGCGCGTCGAGGATCGTCTGCTGGCGTTCAAACTGCGGATCTTCGCGATAGAGATCGAGGCCGATCTCGCCGATGGCGACAAGTTTCTCTCCTGCACGTTGCAGCACCCGATCCAGCTCTTCAAGATGCTCATCACGATGGCGCTCAATCACAATCGGATGCAGGCCGAGCGCGGCATAAAGCGCGGAGTATCGCGCGGAAAGCTCCAGCACGCGGGTAAAATAGGCGGCTTCAACCGACGGCACAATGATGGCCTGCACGCCGGCTTCGGCAGCTTTCGCAATGCTTAGCGCTTCATTCCCCGTAAACGGCGGGAAATCAAAGTGGCAGTGGGTATCAACAAAGCGGTGCGTCACGCCAGATCCTCGTTATCCAGTAAAGCGTCATTCGCCTGCGGAATGTCCACCAGCGGCATGGTCAGGGCGTCATTGGCGACAATTGCAGGTGGCGTAATAATGCGTTTATGCCGATGCAGAGGCGGTTGCTCGGCCAGCATTTTCCCGACGGTCGCCAGGAAGTAACGCCCGCACAGCCGCCCCGTTTTGTAATCCATACGCAACGCAGGCAACCGGCTGCCCAACGCCATGCTCAGCAGCGGCTTAGGCGGATAAATTTCAAAGATGCGCAGCTTGCCCGGGGGTTTTTCAATAAAGCGCTGCATCGCGCCGTAGGTGGTTTCATGCTGCTTCGCGATGTTCACCAGCGGCTGCAGGCTGCTGTCGCCCAGCCAGCGCTCCATCCGCTTAAACCACTGGGGGGTGTAATACATTTGCGATGGAACGGTACGGATCACCACGATAGTTTTCGCCCCGCGTCGCGCGGCTTCCTGCACCGGCACCGCGTCGCTGATGCCGCCGTCCAGATAGCTGATGCCGTCCAGCAACGCGCCGGTACGATAAAAACCGGGAATGGCGCTGGAGGCGCGGATGATGTCGAGCCAGTTCTCCTTCTGCGGTGAGAAATAGCCCGGCGAATAGTCATCCCCCCGGCTGGCGCACATCCAGAATTCTTTGCCGCTATCAAACAGGCGGGCAGCGGTATCCATGGCCAGCGGCATCTGGCTGGAGGTCGACTCCAGCAGCCAGTCGAGATCGATCAGGTTGCCGCCGCGCACGAAGCGCACCGGGTTAAAAAATTCTTTCGCCGTGGTGAAGCGCATGATCACTTTTCGCGCGTAGCCGGGCTGGTTACAGACATACGCAGAGAGATTCTGCGCCCCGGCGGACGTGCCGAAGTAGAGGTCAAACGGGTTGAACTGCGCGCGCATAAATTCATCCAGCACGCCAGCGGTGAAAATGCCGCGCTGTCCTCCCCCCTCGCAGACAAGTGCGAGTTGACCCGCACTAAACGGTTTTAACGTCAGCGGCGCAATATTGCCGAGCGTAACGGGAATTCGTTGCCCCACCTCTGCTTTCCTGTTTTGATTATTTTATCACTCCACAGTAACGCACCCGACCTGTAACGCAAATAAGAAAAAGCCAGTCGCAGTGACTGGCTTTATTTTGTTGAAGGAATATTGCGTTTGCTACGGACGTCTACGACCCGTAAACAGGCTGACCAGGAACAGAATAATACCGACGACGAAGACAATTTTAGCTGCCCATGCCGCCGTACCTGCCAGACCACCAAAGCCCAATGCGGCGGCAATTAACGCGATAACCAGAAATATAATGCCCCAACGAAACATAAGCTTCTCCTTTACCATAGTTAATGTCGGCCGCTAAACGTGAGCGCTCAGGTCACTCACCGGCGTTTTTCCAGAGTCGTTCTTATTTCGCCCGCAGGGTTAAACCTTACGGGCGAATGGTCCAGAATTACTTCGTTTTCAGATCGTTTTTAACGCTTTTAACACCATCAATGGCTTTCGCAATTGACTCGGCGCGTTCACTTTGCGCCTGTGAATCAACCGTACCGGAAAGCTGAACCACGCCATCGGTGGTTTCCACTTTCACCTTACGAGACGGCACGATGTCATCTGCTAACAGTTTAGCTTTGATTTCGCTGGTAGTAGCGGCATCACCGGCATAACCTTTCACCGAGGCGTTTTTACCGTCGCGAACGTGCAGTTTATCGCTCACGGATGCGACACCTTCGACACCCTTCGCCACCTTCACAGCCTGTTCGGCCTGGGCCTGGCTTTCAACAAAGCCACTCAGGGTAACGACCTTTTTGTCGGTCTTAACGGAAATATCGGTGCTCTTGATGGCTTCATCATCCACCAGTGCGGCTTTCACTTTTGCTGTGATAGAGCTGTCGTCCATGAAATTACCGACTTTATTCATAGAGCTATCGATTTTTTGCCCTGCGGTGTCGGCCGTGGACTGTGCTTTATCCATGGTGCTGCTTTCCGCCAGGGCGGAACCGCTAACCAGAACGCTACCCAGTGTTACAGCCAGCAGAGTTTTAGAAATCTTCAGTCTTGTCATATTCATCGATGTATTCCTGTGTTTTACCCGTTATTCGGGCTAAATACTTCCTTAGTAGTTTTATATATCGCGAATAAACACACGGGTGAAATGGAGAACCAATCGACATGCATTGAACAGTTAATTCATCCATGCCCGGTGCTAAACACTGAGTTAAATATAGATCACTCTCACAATGCCGCTTTCAGAATTGCGTAAAAAACGCGCGAATAGCGTGAATTTGCGGTGAATTAAGAACATTCCGCAAGGGACTAATAAGACAGGAATAAAAGATGAGCACGGCGATTGCCGTGCTCCGGGAGGGATTAGTGTTCGCGCGTTTTGCGGAACTGAACGTCTGGATAACGTTCCTGCGTCAGGTTCAGGTTGACCATCGTTGGCGCGATATAGGTCAGGTTGTCGCCGCCATCGAGCGCCAGCTGAATTTCGTTCTTACGCTTAAATTCTTCGAATTTCTTCACGTCAGAACACTCAACCCAGCGCGCGGTCGCCACGTTGACCGATTCGTAAATCGCTTCCACGTTGTATTCGCTCTTCAGGCGCGCAACCACCACGTCGAACTGCAGCACACCGACCGCGCCAACAATCAGATCGTTGTTGGCGATTGGACGGAACACCTGCACGGCGCCCTCTTCAGAGAGCTGAACAAGGCCTTTCAGCAGCTGTTTCTGCTTCAGCGGATCGCGCAGACGAATGCGACGGAACAGCTCCGGTGCGAAGTTCGGAATACCCGTGAACTTCATCATCTCGCCCTGGGTGAAGGTATCGCCGATCTGGATCGTACCGTGGTTGTGCAGACCGATGATGTCGCCCGGATACGCCTCTTCAACGTGCGAACGGTCGCCCGCCATAAAGGTCAGCGCGTCGGAAATCACGACATCTTTACCGATGCGCACCTGGCGCAGCTTCATGCCCTTCTCATACTTACCGGACACCACGCGCATGAAGGCCACGCGGTCGCGGTGTTTCGGGTCCATGTTGGCCTGAATTTTAAAGACGAAGCCGGTGAACTTCTCTTCCTTCGCTTCCACTTCGCGGGTGTCGGTTTTACGCGGCATCGGCTGAGGTGCCCACTCCACCAGACCGTCCAGCATGTGGTCAACGCCGAAGTTACCCAGCGCGGTACCGAAGAAGACCGGGGTAATTTCGCCGCTCAGAAACAGCTCTTTGTCGAACTCGTGAGACGCGCCCTTCACCAGCTCCAGCTCGTCGCGCAGCTGCGCGGCCAGCTCTTCGCCAACGGCGGCATCGAGATCCGGGTTGTCCAGACCTTTCACAATGCGCACTTCCTGAATGGTGTGGCCTTTACCGGTCTGATACAGGTAAGTTTCGTCTTTATAGAGGTGATAAACCCCTTTGAACAGCTTACCGCAGCCAATTGGCCAGGTGATTGGCGCACAGGCGATCTTCAGCTCGTTTTCCACTTCATCCATCAGCTCCATCGGGTCACGGATGTCACGGTCGAGTTTGTTCATAAAGGTGAGGATCGGCGTATCGCGCAGACGGGTAACTTCCATCAGCTTGCGGGTACGATCTTCTACACCCTTCGCGGCGTCGATCACCATCAGACAGCAGTCCACCGCCGTCAGGGTACGGTAGGTATCTTCGGAGAAGTCTTCGTGCCCCGGGGTGTCCAGCAGGTTCACCAGGCAGTCGTGATACGGGAACTGCATCACGGAGGTGGTAATCGAAATACCACGCTGCTTTTCCATCTCCATCCAGTCAGATTTTGCATGCTGGCTGGAGCCACGGCCTTTAACGGTACCCGCAGTCTGGATCGCCTGTCCGAACAGCAACACCTTCTCGGTGATGGTCGTTTTACCGGCATCCGGGTGCGAGATAATGGCAAAAGTACGGCGCTTGGCCACCTCTTGCAGATAAGGAGACAACGTCATAATTAAATCTTCTTTTATAAGCGCGGCAGCACGCTACGCATCATGGAATACAAAATTGCGGCTATTTTACCCATCAACGGGGGGCAGGCAATCATTGTTTACACAGGAGTTGCTCCAGTTCGGTCAATGACGTGACGGTCCAGGTTGGCTCGATGCCTTCAGGCTTCACGCGGCCATGCGCATTCAGCCAGACGGTCGACAAACCTGACTTCATACCGCCAAGAATATCAGACTCTGCGGTATCACCCACCATCAGCACGCGATCGCGGTCGGGATTACCGGCCTGCGCCAGCGCATAATCGAAAATTCGCGGATCCGGTTTCGGCACCCCAACCTCTTCGGAGATCACCAGCGCATCGAAATGATCGCGCAAGCCGGTGCGCTCCAGGCGGATTTGCTGCAGGGCGGTAAAACCGTTGGTGATGATCCCCAGTTTCACCTTGCCTTTCAACGCATTCAGCAGGGAAACCGCGCCCGGCAGGGGCGCACAGATATCGGCCATGGCGTTAAGGAAAGCCTCGTTCAGCGTCCCCGGACTGACCTTTAAGCGCTCCGCCCAGACGTCAAATCGCTGGTGCTGTAGCTGTAACGCGGTGATGGCACCGTTCTGGTAATCCACCCACAGCGGCTTGTTCACCGCCTGATAGTCCTGAAAATCTTCGGCGGTGAAGGTCACGCTATAGTCGAGAAACATCCGCTGTAGGCCGCCGAACGAGTCAAACGTAAACAGCGTTTCGTCGGCATCAAAGAAAATCCAGTCCCATTTCATCGTTACAACCTTATATTCGTTATCCAATTGGCAGAGCCATGATAATGGCGTCTTCACGTCCCTCTGCGGTGGGGTAGTAGTTACGTCGGACTGTCGCCTCGTTAAAGCCTAAGCTTTCATAGAGCGCGATGGCGGCGACATTCGACGCGCGCACCTCCAGCCACAGGGTGAAAACGTCGCGGGTTTCGAGCTCACGAATGAGATGCTCAAGCAGTTCTCTGCCCAGCCCACGGCGCTGAAACGCCGGGTCGACGGCGATGTTAAACAGCGTCGCCTCGTCAAGAACCACCTGCGTGATGGCAAACGCGGCCAGAGTGCCGTCAACGTCCAGACGGTAGTTCAGATAGCGCTCGCCCTGATTGCTGGCAAACGTTTTTTCGCTCCACGGAAAAGCGTGGGCGCGTGTTTCAATCGCGAACGCTGCGGTCAGGTCAGGCGTCGTGAGGGAAGAAATCGTGTTCATATTCGCAGATTTGTTGCCATAGCGCGCTGCGCGCCTTTGGATTGGCTTTCAGCTCGTCCAGCGCTGGTGAGCTGATTTGGCTCCCCTGAAGAGAGATGTCGTTTGTCTCTCCGATGCGCCAGCTGTTACAGCGGCTATCAGGAGGAAGCATGGCAACCCGTTCCGGCGTCAGCTGTAAGACCTGGTCGGGCGTCAGCTTCAGGCTGCGAAGGACATCACCGATCAGGGGCTCATTCAGGGCAGGCAGTTCTTCCGCCACCATCACCAGCCGAACGTGCGCGGGGATGGAGATGGCGATTTCGCCCTGCAACGCCGTCGGGCGACGCAAAGCCCACTGGGTGATGCCCAGCTGCTGCAACTGCCAGTCTCGTCGGGATGTCATAGGGATAACTCCTGTCTCTCAGGCGCGCAAATATAGCAAATGTGTCGAAAGTGCGCCATCTACCTACTATAATCCCCGCCTGAGTTTATTGAGGAACAATTCATGTCTGCATTTACCCCGGCAAGTGAAGTCTTGCTGCGTCACAGTGATGATTTCGAAGAAAGCCGTATTCTGTTTGCCGGAGATATGCAGGATGACCTGCCCGCGCGTTTCGACTGTGCTGAAAGCCGTGCCCACACCCAATACTACCACCACTGGCAGGTGCTGAGCCGCCAGATGGGCGAGCGCGCACGCTTCAGCCTGGTGGCGGAGCAGAGCGATATTGCCGACTGCGATACGCTGATCTACTACTGGCCGAAGAACAAGCCAGAAGCCCAGTTCCAGCTGATGAACCTGCTCTCCCTGCTGCCGGTTGGCTGCGATATTTTCGTGGTCGGTGAAAACCGCAGCGGTGTCCGTAGCGCCGAGCAGATGCTGGAAGCCTACGCGCCGCTGACCAAAGTCGACAGCGCACGTCGCTGCGGTCTGTATCATGGCCGTCTGGAAAAGCAGACAACGTTTGATGCGCAGGCATACTGGGACGAGTACCAGCTTGACGGTCTGACCATCAAAACCCTGCCGGGTGTCTTCAGCCGTGACGCGCTGGATACGGGCAGCAAGCTGCTGCTCTCCACCCTGACACCGCACACCAAAGGCAAAGTGCTGGACGTGGGCTGCGGCGCGGGCGTGCTTTCAACGGTGCTTGCCAGCCATTCACCAAAAGTGCGTTTAACCCTGTGTGACGTGAGCGCCCCGGCGGTAGAAGCCAGCCGCGCAACGCTTGCGGCCAACGGCATTGAAGGCGATGTGATTGCCAGCAACGTCTTCTCTGACGTCACCGGCCGCTTTGACATGATCATCTCTAACCCGCCGTTCCACGACGGGATGGAAACCAGCCTCGAAGCTGCGCAAACCCTGATCCGTGGCGCGACTCGTCACCTCAACAGCGGCGGCGAGCTGCGCATCGTGGCGAACGCCTTCCTGGCGTACCCGAAAGTGCTGGACGAAACCTTCGGCTTCCACGAAGTGATCGCCCAGACGGGCCGCTTTAAGGTCTACCGCACCGTGATGACGCGTCAGGCAAAAAAATAATTCGCCATACAATGCAGGCCGGATAAGCGCCAGCGCCATCCGGCAAGCAGGCGTCGCAATTCCGTCCATTTTTGCAGCAATCAATAAAAGGCGCGCACTTTTCTGTTGACGTAAAGCTGAAAACATCTAGAATGCGCCTCCGTGGTTACGATACTTTTACAGTATCGATGGTATGCGAAGGTGGCGGAATTGGTAGACGCGCTAGCTTCAGGTGTTAGTGTCCTTACGGATGTGGGGGTTCGAGTCCCCCCCCTCGCACCATAAATCACGTTGATATTGCTCGCACTGGGCGAAGGTGGCGGAATTGGTAGACGCGCTAGCTTCAGGTGTTAGTGTCCTTACGGATGTGGGGGTTCGAGTCCCCCCCCTCGCACCAACGAGGCGATATCAAAAATAGTAAGATGACTGTGCGAAGGTGGCGGAATTGGTAGACGCGCTAGCTTCAGGTGTTAGTGTCCTTACGGATGTGGGGGTTCGAGTCCCCCCCCTCGCACCAATTATCTTATCTCCCTTCTGTAATACCTCTTATTTTCCCTGTTATTTCAAACTCATCATTATCACCAGAATTGCGCTGACTAATGCGACGCATGATGGCAGTAACACATAATGGCGTAGGTGCTTGTGCCAGATCATGCCTGACGTCATCAGCAGCCCTGCCACAATGATGGCCTTCCAGCTTTCGATGGAGAGATCGGCAAACATCAAACCGCCAAGGATTACGCCCGGCAGCAATACTCCCCATGCACTTCCCAGCGCCCTGTTCAACATACATCGCCCTTTCATAACGATAATGATAAACAATATCATATGATAAAAATTATCATTTGTCAGCGCGGTGAAGCAAAAAAAATCGCCCTTTCCCCTTATGTAGAATGACAGAAATTTCCTAAGGTGATAAATTGCTCACCTGTTAACTACACATAAACTTTTTCTTATAATTACGCTTTGAGTTTTTTGCATAATTAAGTGCGAAACCACACCTATTCATCTGTTTTAATTAAGTTTTAATAAAAACGCACGACTATGACATCACAATCCTGGCGGTCTTTGGTTCAAAGAAAATATCAATTATCGTTACGTTTATTTTTATTTCTGAACGCAACGTCAGCCGTGTTCTCGGTAACAAACCCGCTCTATTCTGTACGCGTGTTTTCTGCCCCTCTGATTGCTATTTTCGCGATCAGTACTGGCCTGTTCGTCTGGCACTGGAAAAAACGCGCGCGGAAGATAAATATTCCTGCCGTTTCAGCAATCTTTGGTATTTTGTGGGCCTGGCAAATAGATTCGAAATTTTCGCTAATTACCCATGACCAGGCGATGTATTTGATAATAGCTTTACTCACGGTGCTTTTTATCGGAACGCTGGCCTTCGCCAGTAATATCAAAGCATTTACGCTGCACTCGCTCCCCGCCTTTATTGTCTGCCTGTGGTTAAGTGACCAGGATATATGGCTAAGAATGTCCTATTCTTTCGCACTTCCTGTGGTGGCTATTGCTATTCATAACATTTTGCAACGGCGCAACGATCGCTTCGCCCAGGAGCTGCTCTCTCGCCTGCTGGAAGAACGGGAAACTCTGACCGATCTCAGTATGATGGACCCGCTAACCGGGCTCTATAATCGTCGCGGCCTGCAGAGCCGTCTGGAGAACCTGCCGGCGGTAGAAAACGGCGAACATTTTGTTCTTTTGATGGATATCGATCACTTCAAAGCCTATAACGACCATTATGGCCATATGATGGGTGACCAGGCGCTGAAGCGCGTCTCTGCGGCAATTCGTGATGCCGTCCGTTCGCGCGATATTGTGGCGCGTTTCGGTGGGGAAGAGTTCATGGTGCTGCTGACGAATATTTCACTTGAACACGCCCGCCATACGGCAGAGCGGATCCGTCAAAAAGTCTATGATTTGAAAATCCCCCATCTGTTCAACGAAAGCGTCGCCACCAATGTCACCATCAGCATCGGTATTGCCATTTTCGAAAACGAGGACGTGGAAAGCGCTCTGGAGAGAGCGGACAGAGCCCTCTATGAAGCAAAGCATTTAGGTCGCAATAACATTCTGCTGAGTGAAGAGCTACAAACCGCTTAAGCGCGTCTTCGGTTAATCAGGACAAAAGTCTTGCCATTGGTATGAGCAATAGTTAGGATTGGCAATCATTATCATTTAGATTTCTATCTCAACTATGGCTACGCATACCGCACACATCGTTGAACCACTCCTCTGGCGAGCGCCCCTCACCAGCGGGAATGCGTCGCTTGCGGATGCCATACGGGACAAGATTGCTAAGACGCGCGCCCACCTGCTGGACTTTATCAGGCTTGATGAAGCGCCCCCGCATCACGCCATGACGCTCGCTGAGTGGCAGCAGCCCTCTACGCTGCAGTCGCTGCTTGCAACCTATTCCGACCATATCTATCGCAATCAGCCGACCCTAACGCGGGAAAATAAACCTCTGCTTTCCCTGTGGGCACAGTGGTATATCGGGCTGATGGTTCCCCCGCTCATGCTGGCGGTATTAACCCAAAAGAGCATGCTGGCGCTCTCCCCGGATCATTTTCATGTCGAGTTCCACGAAACCGGCCGAGCAGCCTGCTTCTGGATTGATCTGCACGAAGATCGCGGCGCAGAGCAGTTCTCTGCTCAGGAACGTCTGGAACAGCTTGTCATCCAGGCCCTGATCCCAGTGGTAGAGGCACTTGAAGCAACGGGCGAGATCAACGGGAAGCTTATCTGGAGTAATACCGGGTATTTAATTCACTGGTATTTAACAGAAATGAAGCCGCTGCTTGGCGATGAGAAAGTGGAGGCCCTGCGCCAGTCCTGCTTCTTTGCCAAACAGCTTTCCGATGGTCGCGATAATCCGTTATTCCGTACCGTTGTGCTCCGTGACGGACTTCTGGTACGCCGTACCTGCTGCCAGCGCTATCGCCTGCCGGACGTTAAGCAGTGCGGGGATTGCACGCTAAAGTAGTGCAGTGAATTGCCCGGTGACGCTTCGCTTACCGGGCCTACAAAAACCTCGACTCGTAGGCCGGGTAAGGCGCAGCCACCACCCGGCACAACGTCTTTAAGCCACCTGCTGATTGTCCTCTTCCCCATTACGCTGTGCTTCTTCCGCTTCCTGCTCCAGCAGCTGCTTCTCGTACACCTTGAAGAACGGGTAGTAGATGATTGCCGACACGCAGGCCAGAACCACAACCAGGATAGCCGCGCGGAAATCCCAGCCCAGGGCCCATGCTGCGCCTATCGGCGCCGGTGCCGTCCAGGGAACCACTGAAATAACACGACCAATCAGATCAAACGTCATCGCCGCCCAGGCCAGCACGGCGTTAACCATCGGGGCTAGCAGGAACGGAATAAAGAACACCGGGTTCATTACAATCGGCGTACCGAAGATAACGGGTTCGTTGATGTTGAAGAAGCTGGGCACCACGCTCAATCGGCCAATAGAGCGTAAATGCGCTGAACGGCTGCGCAGATAGCAAATCACCAGACCCATCGTTGCACCCGACCCGCCAATCACGATGAAGAACGTCCAGAAGGCTTCCATAAAAATATGTGGCAGAGGATGGCCGGCGGCCAGCGCGGTCTGGTTCGCTCCGAGGTTAGTCAGCCAGAACATCTGCAGCATCCCGGAGACAATAGCCGCCCCGTGGATCCCGGCGAACCACAGCAGGTGGCCAATCAACACCGCCAGCAGGATCGCGGGCAGTGAATCCGCCGCGGAAACAAGGGGCTTGAAGATGGACATAATTGCCTGCGGGATCAGCATGTCAAACTGAGACTGAATCACCAGGCTCAGCGGATAAAGCGTTAACACCACCACCAGCACCGGGATCAGCAGATCAAAGGAGTTTTTGATCATCGGCGGCACCTGGTCCGGCAGGCGAATACCGATGTTATGCGCCTTCAGGAAACGCATCATTTCAACGCAGTAAATCGCCACCAGAATGGCGGTAAAAATACCCGTTCCACCCAGGCTATCGACGGGAAGCGTGCCTTTGGTTTTCGGGGCGGCAACCAGCAGAAACGCCATCAGCGACAGCATGGCGCACATGAACGGATCCAGCTGGTGCGTTTTGACATAATGTTTGCCAAGGTTATAGGCGATGGCCGCGCAGATATAAATGGACATAATGCCCATGGTCATATCAAACGGCGTCAGGATCTGGCCTTCAAACTGCTTCGCCATATCCAGCCAGGCGCGCGCGAAACCCCAGGTGGTATCAGGCGAAAACGGTGGGTAAGCAAACACTAATAAAAATGAACCCACAATCATGAACGGCATCGCAGAGATGAACCCATCACGGATAGCCATGACATGACGCTGGGACGAGATCCGCCCGGCGATCGGGCTCACGTAATTTTCAACGAAACGGAATATCAGATTAAACGCAGCATGGTTGGCAGACATGGTTGATCTCCTGTCAGACGTTTATTACAGGCGCGCTCGCGCCGCACGTTGTTCCATAAATCAGCTTCACAACCTTGCTGGCTTGCGTACCAGCGGTACTGCTCAGACGAAATGGTTTCATAATTGGCTCTTATTATTGGATACAGGGGACGTTACATACTCAGTATTAATCTACGCATCACGCTCTGCAACCGGTTACTGTAACCGGTTTCTGTGATTGTGAAGAGGATCCAGAAATCAGCCATCCGGGATATTTGTTACTTAAGAGATATTTACAGAGCATAAATTCTTATGACAGATTACGCAGGATATTTGTCAGGAGGAAACAATGAGTTTGCAGTCCGTACAGCAGTTTTTTGCCGACAACGCGCCGGAAATAGAGGTAATAGAACTTAGCCAGAGTACGGCTACCGTTGCGCTGGCTGCTGCCGCCCACCGTGTAGAGCCGGGACAAATCGCCAAAACCCTATCGTTGAAGGTTAAAAATGAGGTGATTCTGGTAGTGGCGAAGGGTGATGCGCGTCTGGATAACAAAAAACTGAAAGACACGTTTGGCGCGAAAGCACGCATGCTCAGCAGTGATGAAGTGGTTACCGTGACGGGTCATCCCGTTGGTGGCGTCTGCCCGTTTGGGCTTGAAAACCCACTTGCGGTTTACTGCGATATCTCTTTAAAACAATACGCTGAAGTGCTCCCCGCCGCTGGCGCTATCCATAGTGCCGTACGTATTTCTCCGGACAGAATGGCAGAGCTGACTTCAGCAAAGTGGGTTGATGTGTGCATCTGAATGACGACGCGCCAGGGCATATCTGGCGCGCAAAAGGCACAGGTTACAAAAATGTCGGTTTGCTTAGCCCCACAGTTCGCGGTTCTCTAACCGGAAGATGGGTAAGAATATCCGCTGCATCAAGCAATCCTACGTCAGAATTCACCCCTAGCTTCACCATCGCATTAAACTTATGCGCGCGAATAGTCTTGATATTGCGTTCAAGCTGCGCCGCGATTTCGGGAATGGAATATCCGCATGACATATAACGTAAAATTGCTCTTTCCGTTGGGCTTAACATCCGGTTCTGACTGCAGTACCAGTGGTTAAGCATATTGTCATTAATGCGCAGCGTTTCGCTCAACAATACCACTAACTCCTTCAGCAGGTGTTCAAGGGTCACCGATTTACTGACCACACCGTGAAGACGTGAAGGCGAAAGATGGCTAATCAATCTCGCCTCCATCTCATCCGAGACCAGGATAATGCGCTGAATATGGCTATGCGTAAACGCGAGATCCCGCAGATGCGCCAGGCAGTTACGTCGTTCTTCTCGCGCATCGGAAAGCGAATAGATCAGCGAGAAAAAATTCACGTGTTGCAGTGCTTTCTTAAAGCCATCAAAATCATTAAACAGGTGCAGTTGATATTGGCTGAGTTCAGGCTGCGTAAAAAGATGCTGCAGCCCGACCGCACTCATCGAGCAATTTTCGATGATGGCGATATGTCTTGTTGAATCGGTTTTTTCCATTCCTCGAACTCTCCATAGGCTGACATTAAACTCAGCTCTCTCATTCCCTGTGTACTGTTGATCCAGGCGTACATATCGGCATTACTCCGCAATGAGAGCCTTCGCATCGCACTGTTTTTCTGCGCACTGATCGTTTTATTGCTCTTTTTAAGCAACGTAGCGATTTGGTTAATCCCCCACCCTTTGCCTAACAGGCGAAGCACCTTACGTTCTGAGTGCGTGAGCGCAATAAAGTGTTCGTCGTCATCCTCACTTTCCTCAGGTTCTGGGGTTAATAACGTCTGGCTTATCCGTTCTGCGCGTTCACTCCCTGCCCGGATAGCGTTAACGACACCTTCGATAGGTTCCATATCAGAAAGCAGCGTGCTTTCCGGCCGCATAAGCAGCTCAACGGCAATAGGGTAAAACGGCCGGGAGACCAAAAAGATCCAGTGGATTTCCCGGTACTGGTTCAGTAAGCGGTAATACTCTTCGAGCGTACCCCGTGGGTTCCTGTATTCGCCTGAAACGTCGGCGATAATCACATCTGCGCGGCGCAACTGAAGCAGGGTTAACTCCTGCAGTGAGCGGCAGTAGGTCAATTCAAAATCGGGGAAATGACGTGCCATCACGTCCCCTAACCCATTCTGCATGACGGGTATCCGGCTAATGACAACGCCATGCTTACCAGGCAACGACAACATAGACCCTCCGTGTCCATTTTCCTTCGGTGCGTCATGTAAAACGCACCAAGGTATAAATATTTTCTTCCCTGAGTATAAAAAGATTAATACAAGCAGAAGATGAGATATGTTCTTAGTTTAGGAAATGCCTAAAACAGCGCTAATATCTCACAAAGCGCAAATCAATTTAATTGTGCAGACATTAAAATAACAACAAAATAAAATTAGAATTTCTAAATACAAATATTTTATTATTTCAAATTAATAATTCAGCGTATTAATAAATTAATCCTGTAAGTCGTCGTGACGAGGGGGGTAACTGTTTGCATAAACCTTGATCTGACCCACAGCAAGAGCCACTGCACTTTATGCTAAAAGTAGGCATTACGGGCCAACCGGCAACTATTCACCTTATCTTCGGGATAATACATGCAGGCAGATCGGTCAACGCAGCGTGCTATCACGCGGCTCTGTATTCAGTGCGGTCTTTTTCTGCTCCAGCACGGCGCGGAAAGCGCGCTGGTCGAGGAGCTTTCAACCCGGCTGGGGCTGGCGCTGGGGATGGACAGCGTTGAGAGCGCTATCTCGTCCAACGCCATTGTGCTGACCACCATTAAAGACGGGCAGTGTCTTACGTCCACCCGTAAAAACCACGACCGCGGCATTAATATGCACGTTGTAACCGAGGTCCAGCACATCGTCATCCTGGCTGAGCATAAGCTTCTCGATCTCAAGGAGATTGAAAAACGTTTTAACCAAATCAAGCCATTACGTTATCCACGCTGGCTGGTCGTGCTCATGGTGGGGCTGTCATGCGCCTGTTTTTGTAAGCTCAATAAAGGCGGCTGGGACGGCGCGATCGTCACCTTTTTCGCCAGCAGCATCGCCATGTACGTGCGCCAGCTGCTGACGCACCGGCAGCTGCACCCACAAATTAACTTCTGCATTACCGCGTTTGTTGCCACTACGGTGTCTGGCCTGCTGCTGCGCCTGCCGCAGTTTGCCGCTACCCCGACGATTGCGATGGCCGCCAGCGTGCTTCTGCTGGTGCCGGGCTTCCCGCTGATTAACGCCGTTGCCGACATGTTTAAAGGGCACATCAATACCGGGCTGGCACGCTGGGCTATCGCCAGCCTGCTGACGCTGGCGACCTGCATCGGCGTGGTGATGGCGATGACGCTGTGGGGGTTACGAGGATGGGCGTGATAGATTTTCTGCTGGCGCTGGCACAGGACATGGCCCTGGCGGCCATTCCTGCCGTCGGCTTTGCGATGGTATTTAACGTTCCGCAACGCGCTCTGCCGTGGTGTGCGCTGCTGGGCGCAATTGGCCACGGCTCGCGAATGGTGATGATGACGGCGGGCTTTAACATCGAATGGTCGACGTTTATCGCCTCTATGCTGGTCGGCAGCATCGGTATTCAGTGGTCGCGCTGGTATCTGGCGCATCCGAAAGTGTTCACCGTCGCCGCCGTTATCCCGATGTTCCCCGGCATATCTGCCTATACGGCGATGATTTCCGCGGTGAAAATCAGCCATTTTGGCTACACCGAGCCGCAGATGATCCTTCTCCTTAGCAACTTTCTTAAGGCGTCCTCCATCGTCGGTGCGCTCTCTATCGGGCTGTCGATACCCGGGCTATGGCTCTACCGCAAACGCCCGCGCGTTTGATATTTGTGTTATTTCGCTGCCGTGGAGATAATCTTTCTGGTCCGTTTGGTAAAAATAAGGAAAGGATGTGGCTAACTCTGGCAGCGAACACCCCGATCACAGTGAAGAATCGAGCCTGAAAGAGAAAATTTTTCAGAGCGCTATCGCGCTGTTTGCCGAATTTGGACTGAACGGCGCCCGCATGGAGCAGATCGCGGAGAAAGCAGGTACCACCAAACGCATGGTCGTTTACCATTTTAAAAACAAAGAAAATCTCTACCTGCTCGTCCTGGAGTACGTTTACACCCAAATTCGTGCCAGTGAAAAGGCGCTTAGCCTGGCGGATATGCCTCCCGTCGAAGCGCTGGTCCATCTGGTTGAAGCCACCTTTGACTATCATGCCGGCCACCCGGATTACATCCGCATTATCTGCATGGAAAACATGCAGCGCGGCCGTTTCATGCAGCAGTCAAACTATCTGCGGCAGGTCAACCGCAGCGCGCTCGACCTGCTGGAAGGTATCCTGCGTCGGGGCAAAGAAAAACAGCTTTTCAGCCAGACGGTTGACGCCCGCGACCTTCACCGTCTGATCAGCAGCTTCAGCTTTCACTACGTTGCCAACAGCTACACCTTCACCCTGCTGTTTGAAGAGGGTGCAGACGAGCAGGCCCAGCGCCAGCACTACCGTAAAATGGCCGTTCAGGTGGCGCTGCGTTATACCTGCCCCTAAAATTGCTTGCAATTAAATCGCGCACAATCTATATTCATTTCATGAACGCAAAAACGAACGACACGACCGCTGCGCTCCTGCTGGATAACCAGCTCTGTTTTGCCCTCTATTCAGCAAATCTGGCGCTTAATAAGCTGTACCGGCAACTGCTGGCGCCGCTAAACCTGACATACCCGCAATATCTGGTGATGCTGGTGCTGTGGGAGCAGGATGACGTGACGGTGTCGGACATCGGTGAACGGCTGTTCCTTGACTCCGCAACGCTGACGCCGCTTCTGAAGCGTCTGGAAAGCGCAGGGCTAATCAACCGCCACCGCTCGCGTAAAGATGAACGTCAGGTCGCCGTCACGCTGACTGAAGCCGGACGTGAACTTCAGCAGCAGGCACTGGGTATCCCTCACGCGGTGGGGTGCGCCGCACAGTGTGATACCGACACCATGCTGGCGCTCAAGCAGCAGTTGGAACTTTTACGACAACAGATTCAACGCGCGTAAGGCTATACTTTACGCGTTTTTATTTACCCATATACATCGCACGCTATTTAATAGCACATACAAAAGTAAGATGAGGAACCTGCCATGTCTTTAGAAAAAGTTGTTTATACCGCCAAAGCAAAAGCAACCGGGGGCCGTGACGGCCGCGCGACCTCTTCCGATGGAGTTCTGGACGTTAAACTGGGCGTGCCCAAAGAGATGGGCGGTATGGGTGGAGAAGTCACGAACCCTGAGCAGCTGTTTGCTGCGGGTTACTCTGCCTGCTTCCTGGGCGCGATGAAGTTTGTGGCGACTCGCGACAAATTTACCCTGCCAAAAGAGGCGTTTATTGAAGGCGAAGTGGGTATCGGCCCGCTGCCGACCGGTTTTGGTATCGAAGCAAAACTGAATATCCACGTTGAAGGTATGGATCCTGCGGAAGCCAAAAAGCTGGTCGATGCGGCGCATATCGTTTGCCCGTACTCTAACGCGACCCGTGGCAACATCGACGTGATCCTGAATATTATCGCGTGATAACTGCCTGATGGCGCTGCGCTTTTCAGGCCTACGACTGTAGCCCCGGTAAGCGCAGCGCCACCGGGGAAATCCCCTCCATCCCCTCCCCTCTCTGTGCTACCATAAGCCCATATCACGCCCGTAGTAATCAGTTGAGTAAGCGTTATGTCCTCCAGAATTCTGACCACCAGCATTGCTGGCATTGATGCCTTTATGCGCGACCCACGCGGTGTGTTGACCCACGCCGAAGGCGGCACGGTTGCGGTTTTTGCCGACAACGCGCCGGCGTTTTACGCAATCACGCCGGAACGTCTGGCGCAGCTTCTGGAGATCGAAGCGCAGATGTCACGTCCGGCAAGCGACGTCACGCTGGATAACCAGTTTTTTGAAGAACCGGTTAATACCCCGCTAACCGTTCCGATGGGCAAATTTGTCCTGTACGCGGGCTGGCAGCCTGACGCAGATTTTCAGCGGCAGGCAGCATTGTGGGGCATTGCGTTAACTCAGCCAGCCACCGCGGAAGAGCTCGCCGCGTTTATCGCCTGGTGGCAGGCGGAAGGCAAAGTGTTCACCCACATTCAGTGGCAGCAAAAGCTCGCGCGTCATCTTCAAATTACCCGCGCCAGTAACAATGGCCAGCCTAAGCGCGATATCAACACGTTTTCAGAACCGGATAAACAGATCCCAAGTGGATTCCGAGGTGCGAAATGAAGAACGTCGGCGACCTGATGAAACGTCTGCAAAAGATGATGCCAGCCAACGTGAAGCCCGCCTTCACCACGGGTGAAGAGCTGCTGGCGTGGCAAAAGGAGCAAGGTAAAATTCGTGCCGCCGCGCTCGCCCGCGAAAACCGGGCAATGAAAATGCAGCGCACCTTTAACCGCTCCGGTATTCGTCCCCTGCATCAGAACTGCTCGTTTGATAACTATAAAATTGAGACCAGCGGGCAGATGAACGCGCTCGCCGCCGCGCGTCAGTACGTGGATGAATTTGACGGCAATATCGCCAGCTTCATTTTTAGCGGCAAGCCGGGCACAGGTAAAAACCACCTCGCGGCCGCCATCTGCAACGAACTGCTTCTGCGCGGTAAATCGGTCCTCATCATCACCGTGGCCGATATCATGTCCGCCATGAAAGACACCTTCAGCAACCGTGAAACCAGCGAAGAGCAGCTTCTTAACGATCTGAGCAATGTCGATCTACTGGTCATCGACGAGATTGGCGTTCAGACCGAATCCCGTTATGAAAAGGTCATCATTAACCAGATAGTCGATCGCCGCTCTTCGTCCAAACGTCCCACCGGGATGCTGACGAACCACAACATTGACGAGATGACCCGCTTACTGGGTGAACGCGTCATGGACCGCATGAAGCTGGGCAACAGTCTGTATGTCATTTTCGACTGGGACAGTTACCGCAGCCGCGTCACCGGCAAAGAGTATTAAGACAGTTCCAGGAATCGCCAGCAGGGCGCAGGTATATACTGGAACCCCTTCCGGCCCAAAACGGACCTTTTTGAGAAAGCCATTATGAAAAAACAGATTCTTATCAGCACCTTTTTAGGCGCGCTGCTGGTTACCGGCGCAGCACAAGCGGCTTCGTGGCAGGAGTCCCTGTCAAGCGCCGCGAATGAGCTGACCAAAGAGAGCAGCAGCGCCCAGGGCGGGCTCTCGGCCTCTTCTCTCACCAGCCTGCTGAGCAACAGTTCCCAGAGCCTGAGCGCGGACACGATGAACAACGCGGCGGGGATTCTGGAATATTGCGCTAAGCAAAAGCTGGCCTCGGTGACCGACGCGCAAAACGTGAAAAACCAGGTGCTGGGTAAACTGGGTCTCGACACGCAGGAGCAAAAAGCGGATACCAGCTATATGGACGGCATTCAGGGCCTGCTTAACGCGCAAAACGGCCAACAGCTTAACCTGAGCACCCTCGGCAACTCCGCCCTGGCAAAACAGGTGAAAACCAAAGCCTGCGATCTGGTGCTGAAACAAGGCGTTAATTTCATCTCCTGATCCGCCCCATTTTCTGCCACAACACGCCGCGTTTAATGCGATAGGCTTGCATCGCGGCGTTAAACGAGCGTTTTTCCTACCTGCCACCGTCTCAGCGTCCGTTTGTCAGGATGCGACCATCCTCATAAAAACGATTTTATAAACCAAATCCTAACAACAGCACACTTTCGTGACACTAAAATTGCAGCTAAACGACATCGCCATTACATTGTCTTACCAAAAATAAACAGTTAGCCAGCGAAGCACCTGGCGTCATGAGGATATGCTGTTGTCAGAATTCATCTCTCTTATCCTTTTTCTGGCTTCCGTCGGCGTTTATGCCTGGAAAGCCGGCCGTAACACCTGGTGGTTTATCGCCACGCTGGTGGTGCTCGGCATTTTTATCGTTTTAAACATTACCTTATACGCCAGCGATTACTTCACCGGCGACGGCATTAACGATGCTGTGCTCTACACCCTGACGAACAGCCTGACGGGCGCGGGAGTAGGTAAATACATCCTTCCGGGGCTGGGACTGATCGTGGCGCTGGTGACGATTTTCGGCGCGCTCGCCTGGGTGCTGCGCCGCCGTCGCCATCTTCCTCACCATCATGGCTACAGCCTGCTGGCGCTTTTCCTGGCGCTGGCCTCCGTCGACGCCAGCCCCGCGTTTCATCAGATCACCGAGCTTGTAAAATCCCAGTCGCGCGACGGCGATCCGGACTTCGTGGCCTACTATAAAGAGCCGTCGAAAACGATCGCCAACCCGAAGCTCAACCTGGTCTACATCTACGGTGAAAGCCTGGAGCGCACCTACTTTGATAACGATGCGTTTCCGAACCTCACGCCGGAACTGGGCGCGCTGAAAAACGAAGGCCTCGATTTCAGCCACACCATGCAGTTACCCGGCACGGATTACACTATCGCCGGGATGGTGGCCTCCCAGTGCGGTATCCCGCTGTTCGCACCTTTTGAAGGCAACGCCTCCGCCTCGATGTCGACGTTCTTCCCGCAGAATATTTGCCTGGGCGATATCCTGAAAAACTCCGGCTATGAAAACTACTTTATGCAGGGAGCAAACCTGCGCTTTGCCGGAAAAGATGTGTTCCTGAAATCCCACGGTTTTGACCACCTGTATGGCTCAGAAGAGTTAAAAACGACGGTTGCCGATCCCACCTACCGCAACGACTGGGGCTTCTATGACGATACGGTGCTGGACGAAACCTGGAAGAAATTCGAGGAACTTTCCCGTGCCGGGAAGCGTTTTTCTCTCTTTGCGCTGACGGTAGATACGCACCATCCGGACGGGTTCGTCTCGCGCACCTGTAAGCGAAAAAGCTATGACGTGGACGGCAAAAACAACAAGTCTTTCAGCGCCGTGACCTGTAGCCAGGAGCACATCGCCGCGCTGGTCGAGAAAATCAAAGCCTCGCCCTGGTTTAAAAACACCGTCATCGTCGTATCGTCTGACCATCTGGCGATGAAAAACAGCGCGTGGGACCAGCTCAGCAAGCAGGATCGCAGCAACCTGTTCTTCGTGCTGCGCGGCGACCAGCCGCAGCAGGAGTTAATCGCCACCAAACGCAACTCCATGGATAACGGCGCAACCGTGCTGGACATTCTGGGGGGCGACAACTTTATTGGCCTCGGGCGCAGCACGCTGTCGGGGCAATCCCTGTCGGAAGTGTTCCTCAACATGAAGGAGAAAATCCTCGCCTGGAAGCCCGACATCATCCGCCTGTGGAATTTCCCGAAAGAGATGAAAGACTTCACCGTCGATCGGGATAAAAACACCGTTGCCTTCTCCGGCAGCAATTTCCGCCTGCCGCTGCTGGTGCGCGTGTCGGATAGTCGCGTCGAACCGCTGCCGGAAAGCGAGTATTCCGCACCGCTGCGCTTCCAGCTGGCCGATTTCGCCCCTCGCGATAACTTCGTCTGGATTGACCGGTGTTACAAAATGGGTCAGCTCTGGTCGCAGCCGCTGGCGCTCTCTACGGACTGGTGCGTCTCTCAGGGCCAGCTTGGCGGGGAGCAAACCGTGCAGCATGTCGACAAAGCCCAGTGGAAAGGCAAAACTGCCTTTAAAGATACGGTGATTGATACGGCTCGCTATCAGCACAACATCGACATGCTGAAAATCGTCGACAACGACATCCGCTATAAAGCGGACAGCTTTATCTTTAACGTGGCCGGCGCGCCCGAAGAGGTGAAGCAGTTTAGCGGCATCTCCCGTCCGGAGTCGTGGGGACGCTGGTCAAACGCGCAGCTGGGTAACGAGGTGAAAATTGAGTACACCCATCCGCTGCCGGAGCAATTTGATCTGGTGATCACGGCCAGGGCGTACGGGCCTAACGCGAATAAACCTGTACCGGTGCGCGTGGGCGATCAAGAGCAGACGCTTACGCTTGGAAATGACGTAAGCACTCACACCCTGCATTTTGAGAATCCATCGCGCAGCAGTACCCTGGTGATTGTGCCGCCAGACCCGCAGTCCACCAATGAAGGAAATATTCTCGGCCATTCACCGCGCCAGCTCGGGATCGGCATGGTCGAAATCAAAATCGTCAGCAAAGCGGGTTAAGACGCGTCGCGCCCGGCGTTCTGCCGGGCGCTTATGAAAATAAATAATCCTATAATATTCTTATAAATTAGATTAAAACACTTTATATCAGCCATTTTAATCTATAAATATCCCGCCAAAATCCATATCCGTAAAATTCCAAGCTCCTTAAATCACCACGGAGCGTTACGCACGTTTATCATGCTAACCGGCTATAAGTTCGAATCCATCTGGGCACTGCGCACTGAAAATGTGATTGCCTGGGAGGTATTGTCCACGGCAAAGCCCAACGTCAATCTTGAAGATTACTTTGGCTCGATGTCGGCGACGCAGCGTAAAGCGCACTTCTTTGCGCAGCTTCGTCACGCCATGTTTTGCAAGGATGGCGACAAGTATTACCTCAATGCAGCATCGGATTTACTGCTGGAAACGGACTTCCTCGACAGGCTAAAAGAAGAAACCCCGTGCCCGGAGAAACTTGCTATCGAGATCACCGATCTCCATACGATGGTCCAACTCGACGTTACGCAAAGCCAGGCGCTGAGGAAATGCATCGCGACGCTCCATCAGTGGGGGATAGAAGTGTGGGCAGACGATGTCTGCGAAGACCTACTTCCCGACCTGCTGACCAGCCAGATCCGCTTCTGCGGCATCAAAATTGACAAACATACCTTCTGGAACGGACGGACCGAGCAGGCGAAGTTTCTGCATCTCACCCGCGAGTGCAAGCGCGTCGCCAGCAAGGTGCTGATCGAAGGCATCGAAACCGCGGGTGATTTCGCGCTGGCCTGCGCGAGCGCGGCCGATTACGGCCAGGGCTATCTGTGGGGGAGAAAATGACCCCTTTCATTTTGAATGCTGGCGATCGGGTCATCGTTCTGCGCGGCAACGCCTGCTTATGGCCTTGCCCCACTTTTTGCTGCCATACCCTGGCGGAATGCCATCAAAAACGCTGCCTGCTGGACGCTCAGTCATTCGCTTTGTAATTGCACTGTTACTCACGTCAGGAAATAAGATCATGAAAATTATTCCCACCGCTGTATGTTGTTCCGCGCTCCTGCTTCCTGCTGCTGCGATCGCCGCAGACAGTACCGCAAGCGCGACGATGCATGTATCACTTGAGGTCGTGAAGTCGTGCACCCTCAAAGCCAACGACCTCAACTTCTCGCGTCACGGCTCCGATGAGTCGAGCGAAATCCTGGCCAAAACGCAGGTCGATATCGTCTGTACCAACGGCACGCCGTTCACCCTCACCGCCACCAGCCCCGACGGCGAAAGCGGCACCTTCTGGCTGAAGCCGGAAAACGGCGAAACCGGGGCGCAGAAGATTGCGTGGAAACTCTTTGCTGACGAAGGCAAACAGAAGCAAATCAACGAGACGACTGGTCTGGACGATACCGGCAACGGTGCGGAACAGGAAGAAACGCTGTATGGCGTCATTGACGCCGGGGCGCTGACAACCGCCCAGGCAGGGAACTACAGCGACGATATCACGTTAAACCTGGAGTACTGATCGTGCGTCGCTACCTTCCCTGCTTCATTCTGTGGCTCATGATGCTGGCGCTGCTGTCGCGCTACGCGCTGGCCGCCACGCTTCAGGTGGCCCCGGTAACGCTCGATCTGCAGAGCGACCAGCGGGCAGCGGCGGTCTATCTCACAAACAGTGGGAGAGCGGCCATCAATGCGCAGATTCGGGTATACGAATGGACGCAAAAAAACGGTAAAGATGTGCTGGTGTCCACCGGGGAGGTGGTCACCAGCCCGGCGATGACTTCACTGGCGCCGGGCCAGCAGCAACTGGTGCGCATTATCGTCATGCAGCCCGGCATCCGTGCGCAGGAGCAAAGTTACCGGCTGGTTATTGATGAACTGCCGGACGCCGCGTCCCGTGCCGCCAACCCCTCCGCGGTACACTTCCTGCTGCGCTACTCGATTCCGGTGTTTATTGCCGGGAGCCAGAGCGCGCCCGTCAGCCACGATGCCCTGAGCTGTGAGCAGGCAGACATACCGGCCACTCTCCGCTGCTTTAACGCCGGAAACCGCCACATCCGCCTGAGCCACCTTGAGGCCCTGACGGCCGATGGGAAGGTTGTCGGGTCGATTAAAGGCCTGGCGGGCTATGTGCTCCCGGGACAAACCGCCCTTTTATCGCTCAAGCAGCCCACACGTTACGCGCTCAGCTCGCTGCGCGTCTATCTTAATGATGACCATCATGCCAGCCAGATACCCCTGCGCCCGCTCGCTTCTCGCGCTCCTGTTTTGGCTACCGCTCATGCTGTCAGCCCGGACTGAGCCCGCCGACACCGTGCAATGGCTGGCCATCACCGTGAACCACGCCCCGCGAGGCGAGCTATGGGCCTGCCGGGTGGTGGATAATGCGCTATGGATAAGCCGCAGCGACATGAAAAAGCTGGGGCTTCACGCCCCGGACGATCGCGCAGAGTGGGTTGAGCTGACCTCCCTGCCGGGCCTGAACGTCAATCTCGACGTGCTGTCCCAGCAGGTGTCGATTACCGCAGAGGCAGACGCGCTCGAGGGCCAGCAGCATCTGACCGTCTCAAGGCCCACGCCGATGTACCGCTATCCTGATGCGCAGCCCGTCAACGCCTATACGCTCGGATATGCGCTCTACGCCAGCGACGTGCAAGGGAAGCGCCAGCTTAACGCCCAGACCATGCTGACCGCGTCCGGTGGGCTACCCGGAACGTTCAGCAGCAGTTTTTCAAGCCATGTCGGGGAGGAAAACAGCGCCGGTCGACCGACCCATACGCGTCTCGAAACCCGCTGGCAGTGGGACAACACCGACTCGCTGACCACGCTGGCGCTGGGCGACAGCGTCACCACCGGCACCGGCTGGAGCCGACAGGTACGCTTTGGCGGGCTGCACTGGGCACGTAACTTTGAGCTCAATCCCCAGCTCAATACCGAACCGCGCAGCCGCTACAGCGACACGGCCGTGCTGCCTTCCACGGTCGATTTGTATATCGACGGCCTTAAGCAGAGCAGCCAGCGCGTCACGCCGGGAGACTTTCTACTGGATACCCTGCCCTCCTTCACCGGAAGCGGACAGGCGGAGGTGGTCATTACCGATATCAACGGCCAGCGTCGCACCGTACAGCTCGACCTCTACGGCGCGCCGGGCATGCTGGCGGAAGGGTTCAGCAGCGGTTCGCTGGACATCGGCTGGATGCGCGAAAACTACGCCCTGCGCTCCGACGACTATGCCGCCTCGCCGCTGCTGGACGCGGGCTGGCGCTATGGGGTGAATAATAGCCTGACGCTGGCGCTGCATACGGAACAGCAGCGCAGGCTGCGCAACGTGGGTATGGGCACTGACTGGCTGGTCTCTCCCGCCGTGGGGGTGGTCAGCAAGCACGTTGCCGTGAGCGACAGCCCTTACGGTCAGGGCGTTCAGTGGGGCCTTGGCTGGCAGTGGAACGGCAGGGGAACGAGCATTTCTGCCAGCACCGTCCGTACCGAGGCGGATTTCGCCGACAACGCCCGCATGAGCGGTGCCGCGCCCGTCAGACGCAGCGACAGCGTTTGGGTAAGCCAGTCCATCCCCCACTTCGGTACCGTGGGCGCGGGCTGGGTACAGCAGAACATTCAGGGCAGCACAGAGCGTTACCTCAACGCCTCCTGGTCGGTATCGCTGCCGGCACACATCTCCACCACGCTGAGCTACACCCGCTCGTTTACGGACGCGTCGAGCCACGTTCAGTTGCTGCTTTCCGTCCCATTGGGTCGCGAGGACACGCTCTCCGCTCAGGTCAGCCGGGATACGCCGCGCATGGATTACCGCCACCAGCCGGACGATGAGGCCGGCGGCTGGTCATGGGAGCTGGGCCAGGGCTTCGGCGAACGACGTGAAAGATATGCGGACCTCGGCTACCTAGGCCGAGCGGGCGAATGGCACGTTGGGCTGCAGCAAGGTGCCAACCAGGGCAACCAGTACGCCTCCGCCGAAGGCAGCCTGACGCTGCTGGACGGCAGCCTGTACCCGCTGCGCTACATCCAGCAGGGCATGGCGCTGGTGTCCACCCACGGCATTGGGCACGTACCGGTAATGCTGGAAAACCGCCCGGCCGGTGAAACGGATGAAGACGGTTATCTCCTGCTGACCGACCTGCCGCGCTACCACAACAGCAAAGTCAGCATTAACCCGCTCGATCTGCCCGCCGATGTGATCGCCCCTGTTACCGACATGCATGCCAGACCGGGCAACAGCAGCGCGGTGAAAGTCGAGTTTAACGTCCATCACGCCGTCACGGTTCAGGCCCGGCTGGTCGACAGCCGCCGCAGGCCGCTCCCGCTGGGCAGCATCGTGTCAACGCCGCAGGGTGCCACCATCGTGGGACGCGACGGCTTTATCTGGCTTGAAGATCCGCCCCTGCCGGGCGAACTGGTGGTTAAGACCGGTGAGGGAGAGTGCCGGGTCACGCTTCCGGCGCCCCGTACCGCGTCATCTATACAGAATATCGGAGAACAACTGTGTCATTAAGAGCGCCGTTATTATTGCTGCTCGTCCTGTCCGTGAAGGCGATGGCGGCAGCCTGCTGGATAACCTCCATGCCCGCCATTAACTTTGGCAACGTCGTGGCGGGCAATACCACCTCCGTCAACACCGAGGTCAAATTTAGCTGCCAGGCCGACAACGAGGGCAGGACGGAATATATTAACGTCTGCCTGAGCAGCGTAGACGCCCCGCCCTTTGAGATGATCTCCCAGGGAGATCAGGAGGGGAAACAGTACACCCTTCTCTTCCGCCTGCTTAACGGCGCAGCGCGCTCTCAGGAGCTGGGGCCTGTCAGCAACGGGAACCTGATTCAGCAGACCCTCGCCGCGGAAAGCAATGCCAACGTCAGCGGTACCTTTCCGCTTATCGCTACCATTCCGCCAGGGCAAAGCCAGCTTCCGGCCTATCACTATTACAACTACAACATGAATCTGCGCATCGCCTGGCACAGCGCCCTGCGCCAGGACGCGCTGCAAAACTGCTCGGACGGTTCCGCAGAGGGGGAGCAGGTGCAGGGCGGCACCAGCGCGCAGGCCGAAATCAGCCAGGGGTGCTACATCGAGCGCGTGACGCCGCTTAACTTCGGCACGCTGACCAGCACCGCTACCCTGAGCCCGACGCGATCCTCCGCCACCCTCACCACGCGCTGTCCGGCCGGAACCGCGTTCACCCTTGCCATGGGAAAAGGCAACCATGCCAGCGGTAACCAGCGGCAGCTCTGCAACAGCGAGGGTCATTGCCTGCGCTACGGTCTCTGGCAGGATGAGGCGGCCACGCAACGCTGGGGAGATCAAAGCAGCGGCGATGCGCTGCAGGTCACCAACCCTGCAGGCGGCACCCAGAACTACACCGTTTACGGCGAGGTCCCGGCACAGCCGCTAACCGGTACCGGGGAGTTTATTGATGACGTGATTATCACGCTGACTTATTAAATCACCCAAAAACCTGTCTGGATCAATGTTATCGGTAACAGTGGCGTTAAAATAGCCAGCAATGCAGCCTTGAGGGCGTAAGCCTTTTTTCATTCATTATCTCTGTTTTTATTACAACAACTTATGAAATACCTGCTTGCTGACGCCATCGTCTATAACGACGAGGACGGCTCTGTTTCTCTTATCAATGCGCCGGATGAGGATGCGCAGCTCCTCACCTGCACGGCCAATACCATCATGAGGCTGCTGGTTCAGCATCATGGGAACGTGGTCGAACGGGAAACCTTTCTCCAGGAAGTCTGGGATCGTCGAGGACTCCAGGGGTCTAACAACTCCTTAAACCAGTACATCAGCATTCTGCGCAAGATGCTGGCGACCCTGCTTCCCGACGCGCTGTTTATCGTTACCGTACCGAAAACGGGCTTTATGCTCAGCGCAGACGTCACCGTCACTCCGCTGGAGGAGGCCCCCCCGATCGCCAAAACGGTGAAACCTGCATGGCGCGTTCGCCCGGAATGGCTGTTCTGCGGCGCGCTCACGCTGGTCGTCGTTGCGCTAAGCATCTGGATCGTGCTCATCAAGCCAGACGCCCCGCAGCGGGAGATCCATCTGCTGACGCATATCGGCACCTGTCCGGTTTACACCTTTACGCCGCTGGCGGACGTGTTTCACGGGAAGGCGATTACGCTCGCGCAAACGCTTCAAAAGGACGGTCACCTTCCGTGTCTGAAAAATTCGATTTTCTACATGCACATTCAGAGAACGCTTTTCTACGGCCACGAAGGGCGGCTGGTGCTCTCCCAATGCTCCCTCACGCGGGGTAAAGCCAGCGCCTGTCGTACGCTTTACTATTACGAGTGGTGATATGAGACAGAAAAAAGTTTGGCTAATCCTGATCCTCAACCTGCTGCTGCTGGGCACCGCGCTGGCGTGGTATTTTCACACGCCTCCGCTGTCGGTAACCTGCGACGGAAACCTGACGTTTACCGACGAGCGCGACAGCCACAATTTCACCTTTGACGGTGAGGTCATTATGCGCTTTCACCCCGACAAAACGGGGTACATCACGGTTAACGGCAACGTGGTGAATGCCCCGCGCAGCTGGGAGGTTTCTCGCCAGGAGATGTTTAAATGGCGTCACGTGGAGGACGAACTGTATGAGATCGTCATTCAAAAAGTGGAGCGCTTTAGCCATGACGCGATGCCGCCCGGGGTCTTTGAAAAATACGTTGCCGGCCTGACGCTGGGCAATAAAAGGCTTCTGACGATAGAGCGCACGCCGGAAGACGCGCTGGTGATCAGCAATTTTTATTCGCCGGTGCTGATCTGCTCGGAATAATGTCGACGGGTCAGGCTATACTTGCCGCCATGACTATTCGCATTCGCCCCACCACCCTCAGCGACGTTGCCGCCCTGTCCGCCATTGAACGCGCGGCGGCCGGGCGATTCCGCGACATCCCGGAACTCGCCTGGCTTGCCGACGGCGAGGTCATTCCCGCTGAGCAACACCTCGACTATGCCGAACGCGGGCTCAGCTGGCTGGCGCTGGCAAACGACCAGCCCGTCGGGTTTGTCCTTGCCGAAGCCCACCCGTCATCACTGTTTATTGTCGAACTCTCGGTTGATCTGGACTGGCAGCGAAAAGGGATTGGCAGACAGCTCATCGCCTGCGTGGCAGATTGCGCCCGTAAAAGGGGTCTGACCGCGCTGACGCTGACGACGTTCAGGGACGTACCGTGGAATGCGCCGTTCTATGCGCGGCTGGGGTTTGAAATGATGACGAGGCTGACGCCTGAATTGCGTCAGAAAAGGGAAGAAGAGACGGCGCACGGTTTAGCGTATGAAACGCGCTGCGCCATGCGCCTGCCTCTGTAATATCGCCCGGTGGCGCTGCGCTTACCGGGTCTACAAAACACTGAACAGTGGGCCGGGTAAGGCGCAGCCGCCACCCGGCACAACGCACGGCGTTAGAACGTTTCCCAGTTATCACCTGCATCGGCAGTAGCGGTTTTACGCGTCATTACCGGTGCGGCAACGGCTTTCGCCGAAGCGAATTCACGCGCCTTCATCTGCTCCTGCTGAATGCGGAACACCGCCACGGCCTGGGTCAGACGGCTTGCCTGCTCTTCCAGTGCGGCAGCCGCTGCGGCAGACTCTTCCACCAGCGAGGCGTTCTGCTGGGTCACGCGGTCCATCTCTGCCACCGCCAGGCCCACCTGGTCGATACCGCGGCTCTGCTCGTCGGACGCAGAGGCAATCTCGCCCATGATATCGGTCACGCGGGTCACCGCGTTCACGATCTCACCCATGGTTTCACCGGCGCTTTCCACCAGCGTTGAACCCACTTCCACGCGTCCCACGGAGTCTTCAATCAGGCTCTTGATCTCACGTGCTGCCTGAGCGCTGCGCTGGGCCAGGTTACGCACTTCCCCTGCCACCACCGCAAATCCACGGCCCTGTTCGCCCGCACGCGCCGCTTCTACCGCCGCGTTCAGCGCCAGGATGTTGGTCTGGAAGGCAATGCCGTCGATCACGCTGATGATATCGGCAATTTTCTGCGAACTGCCCGCGATGTCACGCATGGTTTGCACCACGTTGTCCACCACCTTGCCGCCCTTCTGCGCGGTTTCAGACGCGCTTAGCGCCAGGTGGCTCGCCTGACGGGCGTTCTCGGCGTTCTGCTTAACGGTCGCCGTCAGCTGCTCCATGCTGGCAGCGGTCTCTTCCAGTGAAGCGGCCTGCTGTTCAGTACGGGAAGAGAGGTCGTTATTGCCCATCGCGATTTCGCTCGCGCCGCTATAGATAGCGTTCGCGCCGTTACGCACGTCGCCCACGGTACGCACCAGTTCGCCCTGCATATGACGCAGCGAGTCGGCCAGTTCGCCCATCTCGTTAGAGCCTTCCACGTCGATGCGCTTCACCAGGTCGCCGCTGGCGATGTGGCGAATATTGTCAATGAGACGCGTCAGCGGAGAGATCAGCGCCTGCTTGATACCCAGCCAGACGGCCACGATCACCACCAGCACGGCAACCAGCACGCTGATCAGCACCCAGATAGCCTGAGTGTAAGAGCTGTTGCTGTCTTCAACCGCCATCTGGTACAGCTTGTCGTTCTGCTGCAGGTAGCTCACGTACTGCTTCTCGAATCCATCCTGGTAGCTCTGGGTCGGCTGGTCGAAGAAGGCGTTGATTTTGCCCGCCCCCAGCAGCTGAATTAGCTCAGCCAGCGCACCGTGGTAGATATCGTAGTTACGTTTAATTTCCAGCGCAGCGGCGTCGCTCTGACGCGGGTCGCGCGGCAGGGCTTCATAGTCAGCCCAGTTTTTTTCCGCCTGTTTCAGCGAGGCAGACGCAATCTGCATCAGATCGTTAACGGTCGCGCCGCTGCCGATATTGTTCTGATCCATCATGTAGCGGATGCCCGCGCGGTTCAGGGTATTACGGGTTTGCAGCAGCGCAACCCAGCTCCCGTTAAGGGTGGATTGTTGCTGACGAATGGTTTGCAGGACGGTGAAATTCTCTTTGTCATTCTTCAGAGCATTAAAGAAAAGACCACCGGATGTGAGTTGTAAAAGGCCAAATATCGCTAAAACCAGCATTAAGCTGGTGACAATCTTGATACGGTTTAACATGTTTTCTCTTTCCTCAGACAGATACAGAATTTTCGGCCTGGAAAGGGAAAACTTTACGAAAATCATCCTGGAATTTGTGGTTTTTACTCTTCTTCCCGCGCTGCGTTATGCCGGTTTCCGAGTTCAATAAACTCTTCCAGCAGCGCCGTCAGCTGCTTCATCTTCTCCGGCGTGTATTCCGCCTCAATCTGCTGATACGCCTCTTCCACCTGCGCCTGGGCGTGCTCGTACAGCGCATTTCCCTCTTTGGTCAGCGACACGTACAGCTTGCGCTGGTCGTTCACCGGCTTTAAGCGCAGCACCAGGCCGTCGCGCTCCATGCGCGTCAGAATGCCGGTCAGGCTCGGGCGCAGAATACAGGTGCGAAACGCCAGATCGTGAAAATCCATCGACGGATGTTCAGCCAGCACGCGCACGATGCGCCACTGCTGCTCGGTGAGGTTATGCCGCTTCACAATCGGACGGAAGTACGACATCGCCGCTTCCCGCGCCTGCAAAAGCGCGATGGTTAATGAATCATGCATAGCCTCTCCCCTTCACATCATTAACAAGTAAACGATTCATAAAAGATGTTTTTATAAACAACACGTTTCCTGCCAGAAAGTCTAACAGAAACCATTCTGTTTTATTAAGCAACTGATTTAGATGACATTAAAATCCAACATGTAAATTTATTGTTATTCATATCACAAATTCTTCACTTCTGATTGCGAAATAAACAGCAAAAGCATAAAAACAGATCATTAACATATTAATGAAATCATAACCCGGACCGTCGGGGTGAGGAGTAGGTGAATGAAAGGTACCGTATTTGCCGTCGCGCTGAACCACCAGAGTCAGCAAGAAGCCTGGGCTGAGGCGTTTGAAAAAGCCCCTTACAACACGCCGCCAAAAACGCCGGTGTGGTTTATCAAACCGCACAACACGGTGATTCGCGCGGGCGAGCCCATTCCTTTCCCGCAGGGGGAAACGGTGTTAAGCGGCGCTACGGTGGCGCTGGTTGTGGGTAAAACCGCCAGCAGGGTGTGCGTAGAGGACGCCGCGGCCTACATCGCCGGGTACGCGCTGGCCAACGAGGTGAGCCTGCCGGAAGAGAGCTTCTACCGCCCGGCCATTAAGGCCAAATGCCGGGACGGCTTTTGCCCGCTTGGCGAACTGGCCGCCGTTGATAACGTCGGCAACCTGACCATCATCACCGAGATCAACGGCCGCGAAGCGGACCACTGGAACACCGCCGATCTGCAGCGCAGCGCCGCCGAACTGCTGAGCGCCCTGAGCGAATTCGCCACCCTCAATCCCGGCGATGCGATCCTGCTCGGCACGCCGCAAAGCCGCGTGGAGATCCGCCCGGGCGATCGCGTGCGGATTCTGGCGGAAGGTTTCCCGCCACTGGAAAACCCGGTGGTGAACGAGCGCGACGTTGCCCTTTCCCACCGCACGCCTGAACACGCCACGCTGTTCGCCCTCGGTCTTAACTACGCCGATCATGCCAGCGAGCTGGACTTCAAGCCTCCCACCGAGCCGCTGGTGTTTATCAAAGCGCCGAACACTTTCAATGGCGACAACCAGACCTCGGTGCGCCCGAACAATATCGAATACATGCACTACGAGGCGGAGCTGGTGGTGGTCATCGGTAAAACCGCGCGTAAGGTGAGCGAAGCCGAGGCGATGGAGTATGTCGCGGGCTACACGGTCTGCAACGACTACGCCATCCGCGACTACCTGGAAAATTACTACCGCCCGAACCTGCGGGTCAAAAGCCGCGACGGATTAACCCCCATCAGCCCGAACATCGTGCCGAAAGAAGCCATCCCTGACCCGCATAACCTTCGTCTTCGCACCTACGTCAACGGCGAACTGCGTCAGGAAGGCACCACCGCCGATCTCATTTTCAGCATTCCTTACCTGATTGCGTATCTGAGCGATTTTATGACCCTACAGCCGGGCGACATGATCGCCACCGGCACGCCGAAGGGGCTGTCCGACGTGGTGCCGGGCGATGAAGTGGTGGTGGAAGTGGAAGGCGTGGGCCGCCTGGTGAACCGGATTGTCAGCGAGGAGACTGCAAAATGAAAAAGATTAACCACTGGATCAACGGTAAAAACGTCGCCGGAAGCGAGTACTTCCATACCACTAACCCGGCCTCCGGCGAGGTATTAGCGGAAGTCGCCTCCGGCGGTGAAGCGGAAATTCATCAGGCCGTTGCCGCCGCTAAAGAGGCGTTCCCGAAATGGGCCAACCTGCCGATGAAGGAGCGCGCGCGCCTGATGCGTCGCCTGGGGGATCTGATCGACCAGAACGTGCCCGAGATCGCCGCCATGGAAACCGCCGACACCGGCCTGCCGATCCACCAGACCAAAAATGTGCTCATCCCGCGCGCCTCGCACAACTTCGAGTTCTTCGCCGAGGTGTGCCAGCAGATGAACGGCAAAACCTACCCGGTCGACGACAAAATGCTCAACTACACGCTGGTGCAGCCGGTGGGCGTCTGCGCGCTGGTGTCGCCGTGGAACGTGCCGTTTATGACCGCCACCTGGAAGGTCGCGCCGTGCCTGGCGCTGGGCAATACCGCGGTACTGAAGATGTCTGAACTCTCGCCGCTGACCGCCGACCGTCTGGGCGAGCTGGCGCTGGAGGCGGGCATTCCGGCGGGCGTGCTGAACGTGGTGCAGGGCTACGGGGCGACGGCAGGCGACGCGCTGGTGCGCCACCACGACGTGCGCGCCGTCTCCTTCACCGGCGGCACCGCCACCGGGCGCAACATCATGAAAAACGCCGGGCTGAAGAAATATTCCATGGAGCTGGGCGGAAAATCCCCGGTGCTGATTTTTGAAGATGCGGACATCGAGCGCGCGCTGGACGCCGCGCTGTTCACCATCTTCTCCATCAACGGCGAGCGCTGCACCGCGGGCTCGCGCATCTTCATCCAGCAGAGCATTTACCCGGAGTTCGTCAAGCGCTTCGCCGAACGCGCCAATCGCCTGCGCGTGGGCGATCCGACCGATCCGAACACCCAGATTGGCGCGCTCATCAGCCAGCAGCACTGGGAGAAAGTCTCCGGCTATATCCGCCTCGGCATCGAGGAAGGCGCCACCCTGCTGGCGGGCGGCCCGGACAAACCGACGGATCTGCCTGCACACCTGAAAGGCGGCAACTTCCTGCGCCCGACGGTGCTGGCGGACGTCGACAACCGCATGCGCGTGGCGCAGGAGGAGATCTTCGGGCCGGTGGCCTGCCTGCTGCCGTTTAAGGACGAGGCGGAAGGCCTGCGTCTGGCGAACGACGTGGAGTACGGCCTGGCGTCGTACATCTGGACCCAGGACGTCAGCAAGGTGCTCCGTCTGGCGCGCAGCATTGAAGCGGGCATGGTGTTCGTGAACACCCAGAACGTGCGCGACCTGCGCCAGCCGTTTGGCGGCGTGAAGGCCTCCGGCACCGGGCGCGAAGGCGGCGAATACAGCTTTGAAGTGTTCGCGGAGATGAAGAACGTCTGCATCTCCATGGGCGACCATCCGATTCCAAAATGGGGGATCTGACAATGGGCAAGCTAGCGTTAGCGGCAAAAATCACCCACGTGCCGTCGATGTATCTTTCCGAGCTGCCGGGGAAAAACCACGGCTGCCGCCAGTCCGCCATCGACGGGCATAAAGAGATCAGCAAGCGCTGCCGTGAACTGGGCGTGGACACCATCATCGTGTTCGACACCCACTGGCTGGTGAACAGCGCGTACCACATCAACTGTGCGGAGCATTTTTCGGGCGTCTACACCAGCAACGAGCTGCCGCACTTTATCCGCGACATGACCTACGACTACGACGGCAACCCGGAGCTCGGGCAGCTGATCGCCGACGAAGCGGTGAAGCTCGGCGTGCGCGCCAAGGCGCACAACATCCCGAGCCTCAAGCTGGAGTACGGCACGCTGGTGCCGATGCGCTACATGAACGCGGATAAGCACTTCAAAGTGATCTCCATCTCCGCGTTCTGCACGGTTCACGACTTCGCCGACAGCCGCAGGCTGGGCGAGGCCATCGTCAGCGCCATCGAAAAGTACGACGGCACCGTGGCGGTGCTCGCCAGCGGCTCGCTGTCGCACCGCTTTATCGACGACCAGCGTGCGGAAGAAGGGATGAACAGCTACACCCGCGAGTTCGACCGTCAGATGGACGAGCGGGTGGTCAAGCTGTGGCGCGAAGGCCAGTTTAAAGAGTTTTGCAGCATGCTGCCGGAGTACGCCGACTACTGCTACGGCGAGGGGAACATGCATGACACGGTGATGCTGCTGGGGATGCTGGGCTGGGATAAATACGACGGCAAGGTGGAGTTCCTCACCGAGCTGTTCGCCAGCTCCGGCACCGGCCAGGTCAACGCCGTTTTCCCGCTTCCCGCATAAGGAGCCGTTATGCCGCACTTTATTGCTGAATGTACCGACAATATCCGCGCGCAGGCCGACCTGCCGGGGCTGTTCGCCAAAGTGAACGAGGCGCTGGCCGCCACGGGCATCTTCCCGCTCGGCGGCATCCGCAGCCGCGCCCACTGGCTGGACACCTGGCAGATGGCGGACGGTAAGCATGATTACGCCTTTGTGCATATGACGCTGAAGATCGGCGCCGGGCGCAGCCTGGAGAGCCGGGAAGCCGTGGGGGAGATGCTGTTTGCGCTGATCAAAACCCACTTCGCGGAGCTGATGGCGGAGCGCTATCTGGCGCTGTCGTTCGCCATGGAAGAACTCGATCCGACGCTCAACTACAAACAAAACAACGTGCACGCGTTGTTTAAGTAGCCGTCTGCTCGCCCGGTGGCGCTTCGCTTACCGGGCCTACAACGGCCAAGAACGTAGGCCGGGATCGCTACGCGCCACCCGGCAAAAACAGGATATCACCATGCTCGACAAACACACCCATACCCTGATCGCCCACCGCCTGCATCAGGCGGAACAGTCCCGGGAGCAGATCCGCGCGATCTCGCTGGAGTACCCGGAGATCACTATCGAAGACGCCTACGCCGTACAGCGCGAATGGGTGAGCCTGAAAATTGCCGAAGGCCGCGTGCTGAAAGGCCACAAGATTGGCCTCACCTCGAAAGCGATGCAGGCCAGCTCGCAGATTAGCGAGCCGGACTACGGCGCGCTGCTGGACGACATGTTCTTCCACGACGGCAGCGACATTCCCGTCGACCGCTTTATCGTCCCGCGTATCGAAGTGGAGCTGGCCTTCGTGCTGGCAAAACCGCTGCGCGGCCCGAACTGCACGATCTTCGACGTCTACAACGCCACGGATTACGTCATTCCCGCCCTGGAGCTGATCGACGCCCGCTGCCACAACGTTGACCCGGAGACCCAGCGCCCGCGCAAGGTGTTCGACACCATCTCCGATAACGCCGCCAACGCCGGGGTGATCCTCGGCGGTCGTCCGATTAAGCCCGACGCGCTGGATCTGCGCTGGATCTCCGCCCTGCTCTACCGCAACGGCGTGATCGAAGAGACCGGCGTCGCCGCTGGCGTGCTTAACCACCCGGCGAACGGCGTGGCGTGGCTGGCGAACAAGCTCGCGCCGTACGACGTGCAGCTTGAGCCCGGACAAATCATCCTCGGCGGCTCGTTTACCCGTCCGGTTGCCGCCAGCAGGGGCGACACCTTCCATGTTGACTACGGCAACATGGGCTCCATCAGCTGTCGCTTTGTATAAGGAGGCGACCATGCAAAACGCATTCAAAGCGGCGCTGAAGGCGGGCCGCCCGCAAATCGGTTTATGGCTGGGGCTGACCAGCAGCTACAGCGCTGAGTTGCTGGCCGGGGCCGGTTTTGACTGGCTGCTGATCGACGGCGAGCACGCGCCGAACAGCGTGCAAACCGTCCTGACTCAGCTCCAGGCTATCGCCCCTTATCCCAGCCAGCCGGTGGTGCGCCCGTCGTGGAACGATCCGGTGCAGATCAAGCAGCTGCTGGACGTGGGGGCGCAAACCCTGCTGGTGCCGATGGTGCAAAACGCTGACGAGGCGCGGCTGGCGGTAAGCGCCACCCGCTACCCGCCTGCGGGCATTCGCGGCGTCGGCAGCGCCCTGGCGCGCGCGTCGCGCTGGAATCGCATCCCGGATTACCTGCATCAGGCTAACGACGCCATGTGCGTGCTGGTGCAGATCGAAACCCGCGAGGCGCTGAAAAACCTGCCGCAGATCCTGGACGTGGAAGGCGTCGACGGCGTGTTTATCGGCCCGGCGGATCTGAGCGCCGACATGGGCTTTGCCGGCAATCCGCAGCACCCGGAGGTGCAGGCCGCCATCGAGCAGGCGATCGCCCAGATCCTCAGCGCGGGCAAAGCGCCCGGCATCCTGATGGCGAATGAACAGCTGGCGAAACGCTATCTCGGCCTCGGCGCATTGTTTGTGGCGGTCGGTGTGGATACCACCCTGCTCGCCCGCAGCGCCGAAGCGCTGGCGGCCCGCTTTACCGACGTCACCACAGCAGTTGATAACAATAAATCCGTCTACTAAACGTACGATGTGGAGCGCAACATGACGACCTCAACCCTGCATAATAAAGATGTAGAACATCGCGCAATAAATAAGCTGTTCCGTCGTTTGATCGTGTTTCTCTTTATCCTGTTTGTTTTCTCGTTTCTCGATCGCATTAACATCGGCTTTGCCGGGCTGACGATGGGCAAAGATCTGGGCCTCACGTCGACCATGTTTGGCCTGGCCGCGACGCTGTTTTACGTCACCTACGTGCTGTGCGGGATCCCCAGCAACATCATGCTGGCGAAGGTCGGCGCACGCCGCTGGATCGCCGGGATCATGGTGGTGTGGGGCATTGCCTCCACCTGCACCATGTTCGCTACCAGCCCCGAAACGCTTTACGTCCTGCGCATGCTGGTGGGCATTGCGGAAGCCGGTTTCCTGCCGGGGATTTTGGTCTATCTCACCTGGTGGTTCCCGGCCTATCACCGCGCCCGCGCCAACGCGCTGTTTATGATCGCCATGCCGGTGACCATGATGCTTGGCTCGATCCTCTCCGGGTATATTCTGGCGATGGACGGGCTGTGGAACCTGAAGGGCTGGCAGTGGCTGTTTCTGCTGGAGGGGCTGCCGTCGGTGGTGCTCGGCGTGGTGACCTGGTTTTACCTCAACGACACGCCGGACCAGGCCACCTGGCTGGATGAGGACGAAAAGCAGGCGCTGAAAACTATGATCGCGCGCGAGCAGGAGGTCGCCATCGCCCAATCCGTCACGCCGCGATCGACGCTTCGCGAGGTGCTTACGCCCGCCGTGCTGCTCTACACGCTGGCCTACTTCTGCCTGACCAATACGCTGAGCGCGATCAACATCTGGACGCCGCAGATCCTGCAAAGCTTCAACACCGGCAGCAGTAATATCGTGATTGGCCTGCTGGCGGCGATCCCGCAGTTTTGTACCATCCTCGGGATGATCTGGTGGAGTCGCCGCTCCGACAGGCTGAAAGAGCGAAAAAAGCACACCATCCTGCCGTACCTGTTTGCAGCGGCGGGATGGATGCTGGCCTCAGCGACCGATCACAGCCTGATCCAGCTGCTTGGCATCATCATGGCCTCAACCGGATCGTTTACCGCCATGGCGATATTCTGGACCACACCGGACCAGGTTATTAGCCTGCAATCCCGCGCGGTGGCGCTGGCGGTGATCAACGCCATCGGTAACGTCGGATCCGCCGTTAGCCCGCTGCTGATTGGGATCCTGCGCGACGCGACCGGCAGCTTCAGCTCCGGGCTGTGGTTCGTGGCGGGTCTGCTGGTGGTCGGCGCGCTGGTGCTGACGCGTATCCCGATGACGCAGCGGGTTCAACATAGGAACGATCATGTGCCAGAGCCCTATCGCCAACATTGATATCAGCAAGGAGTACGACGAAAGCCTGGGCACCGACGACGTGCACTATCAATCGTTCGCCCGCATGGCGGCCTTTTTTGGCCGCGACATGCAGGCGCATCGTCACGACCAGTATTTTCAGATGCACTTTCTCGACACCGGGCAGATTGAGCTCCAGCTCGACGACCACCGCTATTCGGTGCAGGCGCCGCTGTTTGTGCTGACGCCGCCGTCGGTGCCGCACGCGTTTATCACCGAATCCGACAGCGACGGGCACGTGCTGACGGTGCGCGAGGATCTCATCTGGCCGCTGCTGGAGGTGCTCTACCCCGGCACGCGGGAAGCGTTCGGCCTGCCGGGGATCTGCCTGTCGCTTGCCGACAAGCCTGACGAACTGGCGGCGCTGAAGCACTACTGGCAGCTCATCGCCCGGGAATCCACGGCGCAGCTGCCGGGCCGTGAGCATACGCTGGTCCTGCTGGCGCAGGCGGTATTTACCCTGCTGCTGCGCAACGCGAAGCTCGACGACCACGCGGCCAGCGGGATGCGCGGCGAGCTGAAGCTGTTTCAGCGCTTTACCCAGTTGATCGACACCCACTATCACCAGCACTGGACGGTGCCGGAATACGCCAGCGAACTGCACCTGACCGAATCCCGCCTGACGGACATCTGCCGCCGCTTCGCCAACCGCTCGCCGAAACGGCTGATCTTCGACCGGCAGCTGCGCGAGGCCAGGCGCCTGCTGCTGTTTTCCGACAGCGCGGTCAGCGAGATTGCCTGGCAGCTGGGATTTAAAGATCCGGCCTATTTCGCCCGGTTTTTCAATCGCCTGACGGGCTGCTCGCCCAGCGCGTATCGGGCGCAGAAAGTACCGGTTTCCTGAGCGCATCGCGGTATGTAGGGCGGGTAAGCGCAGCTCCACCCGCCAAAAACCCGCACAGATCACAAATCCCTTCTCCGCCCGAAAAGTACCCGCCGTTGTCCCAATCGTCCCTTCACGTTCCGCCCCTCTCACGCTTCAATTAAACAACAAAAACAAAACATAAATTTAACAATCATCTTCCGATACGAGGTCCCTATGAAGCCTGAAGATTTCCGCGCTGATGCCAAACGTCCGTTAACCGGCGAAGAGTATTTAAAAAGCCTGCAGGATGGACGCGAGATTTATATCTACGGCGAGCGCGTTAAGGACGTCACCACCCACCCGGCGTTTCGCAATGCGGCGGCGTCCATCGCCCAGATGTACGACGCCCTGCACAAGCCGGACATGCAGGACACGCTGTGCTGGGGCACCGACACCGGCAGCGGCGGCTACACCCACAAATTCTTCCGCGTGGCGAAAAGCGCCGACGACCTGCGCCAGCAGCGCGACGCCATCGCCGAGTGGTCGCGCCTGAGCTACGGCTGGATGGGCCGCACGCCGGACTACAAAGCGGCGTTCGGCTGCGCGCTGGGAGCGAACCCTGCCTTCTACGGTCAGTTCGAGCAGAACGCCCGCAGCTGGTACACCCGCATTCAGGAAACCGGCCTGTACTTTAACCACGCCATCGTCAACCCGCCGATCGACCGCCACAAGCCGGCGGACGAGGTGAAGGACGTTTACATCAAGCTGGAGAAAGAGACCGACGCCGGGATCGTTGTCAGCGGCGCGAAGGTGGTGGCGACCAACTCGGCGTTGACCCACTACAACATGATAGGTTTTGGCTCCGCGCAGGTGATGGGCGAAAACCCGGACTTCGCGCTGATGTTCGTCGCGCCGATGGATGCCGAAGGCGTGAAGCTGATCTCCCGCGCCTCGTACGAGATGGTGGCAGGCGCAACCGGCTCCCCGTACGACTACCCACTCTCCAGCCGCTTCGATGAGAACGACGCGATCCTGGTGATGGATAACGTGCTGATCCCGTGGGAAAACGTGCTGATCTACCGCGATTTCGACCGCTGCCGTCGCTGGACGATGGAGGGCGGCTTCGCCCGCATGTACCCGCTGCAGGCCTGCGTGCGTCTGGCGGTGAAGCTCGACTTCATCACCGCCCTTCTGAAGAAATCCCTGGAGTGCACCGGTACCCTGGAGTTCCGCGGCGTGCAGGCGGATCTCGGTGAAGTAGTGGCCTGGCGCAATATGTTCTGGGCGCTGAGCGACTCCATGTGCTCAGAAGCGACGCCGTGGGTGAACGGCGCGTACCTGCCGGACCACGCGGCGCTGCAAACCTACCGCGTGATGGCCCCGATGGCCTACGCGAAGATCAAGAACATCATCGAACGTAACGTGACCTCCGGGCTGATTTATCTGCCGTCCAGCGCGCGGGACCTTAACAACCCGCAGATCGACCAGTATCTGGCGAAGTACGTGCGCGGCTCTAACGGAATGGATCACGTCGAACGCATCAAGATTTTGAAACTGATGTGGGACGCCATCGGCAGCGAGTTTGGGGGTCGTCACGAGTTGTACGAAATCAACTACTCCGGCAGCCAGGATGAGATCCGCCTGCAATGCCTGCGTCAGGCGCAAAGCTCCGGGAATATGGACAAGATGATGGCAATGGTCGACCGCTGCATGTCCGAGTACGACCAGCACGGCTGGACCGTGCCGCACCTGCACAACAACAGCGATATCAACATGCTCGACAAGCTGCTGAAATAGCGCAGCGGGAGGTTACAATGCATTCAGATGAACAACGCCTGCGTTTTCGCGACGCAATGAGCAGCCTGTCGGCGGCGGTCAATGTGGTCACCACCGAGGGCGACGCCGGACGCTGCGGCATTACCGCCACCGCCGTCTGCTCGGTGACGGATACCCCGCCGTCGGTCATGGTCTGCATTAACGCCAACAGCGCCATGAACCCGGTCTTTCAGGGCAACGGCAGGCTGTGCGTCAACGTGCTAAACCACGAGCAGGAGATCATGGCCCGCCACTTCGCCGGGATGACCGGGATGGCAATGGAGGAGCGCTTTGCCCTCTCCTGCTGGCAGAAAGGCCCGCTGGGGCAGCCGGTGCTGAAAGGCGCGCTGGCGAGTCTGGAAGGCGAGATTACCCAGGTGCAAACCATCGGCACGCATCTGGTTTATCTTGTCGAAGTGAAAAACATCATCCTGAGTGACGCGGGACACGGCCTGATCTACTTTAAGCGCCGTTTCCACCCGGTGATGATGGAGATGGAAGCCGTCGTGTGATCCCCCTCGCGCTGGCCTTTTTTCGGGCCAGCGCCGCTTTCTACAAAAATTCCTAAGGTTTCCGCTAAATCACGCCGTTATATATCCATAAGAGAAATTTTCTGTGCCTGAATACTGACATCTCCGGTCAGTGCTTTTGCATTGTTCAGCGCATACCCAATATACAGGAAGACCTTATGGCTAAAACGACGCGGAGCCGCTCGGCTGAACGTCTGGTCGATATTCTCCTTGAGCTACATTTACACGGGGTGGTAAACCGCAGTGCGCTAATGGAGAGATTTAAAATTACCGAGCGTACCGTCTACCGGGATTTAAATGCGCTCTCGCCCATTGTTGAACATACCGGTAACGGGCTATATCGACTGATCCACTCCGCCCAATCTCCCGGCGGGCAGGGATTACATCATGCTCTGGCTAACTTCCTGAATGCCGATAATTTTTTCCCTGAAAGAAATACTGACTTCTGGCAAAAGCTGGAGGCGCGCGTCGACGAAAACCATATTCTTATCCTCGGTAATGACGCAGAGCACACGGTGCAGCGAGATATCCGCCGCCATTTAGCGAAAATCGAGAAATCGATTAAGAACCATAATGTCTGTCAGATCGTTTATAAGGGTAAAACCCGTCTGATTAATCCCTATAAACTCATTAACAAAAAAAATATATGGTATTTACAAGCTACCGAAAATAGCCGGTTGAAATCCTTTTCATTAAGCCAGATTAGCTGGTTTGATGTTCAAAAAACCTTTTTTACTCCTGATGAAAATGTTCGGGAACTGCTGGAAAAAAGCCTCGACCCGTGGGTGTCCGAAACTACTTTCACCGTGAAAATATTCATTAAGGATAATATTTCACATTACTTCCTGCGCCGCGATCTCCTGCCGGAACAGGAGCTGCTGGAGGAGCGGCGCGGCGGCGTCACGCTGCGCTGCCAGGCGGCACACGAAAACCAGATCCTGCCGCTGCTGTTCTACTGGCTGCCGAATATTCAGATCCTGGAGCCAAGCTGGCTGAAGGAGAAGCTCATCAAGACGCTGGAAAGCTACCTGTCGATGGAGCGCAGCCCGGAAAACCACGTGATCTCAATCACATAATTTCCCCGACCAGCGGCGAGCCTGAACCACTCGCCGCGTCCTTTGACCGCTCACCCATCACTTTCAACCACTCACTCATTTACCGTCCTTTACGCGCGCGCGGATCTGGCACGATCGCTCCAGCATTAATCAATACCTCCTCACAACGAACCCTGACCCTTTTTTCTTTACATAAAAAACCAGGTCTTACTATGGATACTAAAAAACTACTTAAGCACGTGCCCTGGGCCTTACTCGGGATCCTCGGCGCTTTTTGTCTGGCGGTTGTCGCATTACGCCGGGGCGAACACGTCAGCGCCCTGTGGATCGTGGTCGCGTCGGTCTCCGTCTACCTTGTGGCTTATCGCTACTACAGCTTATACATCGCGCAGAAGGTCATGAAGCTCGACCCGACGCGCGCCACCCCGGCGGTCATTAACAATGACGGTCTGAACTACGTGCCAACCAACCGCTACGTGCTGTTTGGTCACCACTTTGCAGCTATCGCCGGTGCTGGCCCGCTGGTTGGCCCGGTACTGGCCGCGCAAATGGGCTACCTGCCGGGTACGCTCTGGCTGCTGGCGGGCGTGGTGCTGGCGGGGGCGGTGCAGGACTTTATGGTGCTGTTTATCTCCTCGCGCCGTAACGGTTCGTCGCTGGGCGAGATGATCAAAGAAGAGATGGGCCGCGTGCCGGGCACTATCGCCCTCTTCGGCTGCTTCCTGATCATGATCATCATCCTCGCGGTGCTGGCGCTGATCGTGGTGAAAGCGCTGGCCGAAAGTCCGTGGGGCGTCTTCACCGTCTGTTCTACCGTACCGATTGCGCTGTTCATGGGCATCTATATGCGCTTCCTGCGCCCTGGCCGCGTGGGTGAAGTGTCGGTCATTGGTATCGTGCTGCTGGTCGCCTCCATCTACTTCGGCGGCGTGATTGCGCACGACCCGTACTGGGGCCCGGCGCTGACCTTTAAAGACACCACCATCACCTTCGCGCTGATCGGTTACGCGTTCGTTTCCGCCCTGCTGCCGGTGTGGCTGATTCTGGCTCCGCGCGACTACCTGGCGACCTTCCTGAAAATCGGTGTCATCGTCGGGCTGGCGATCGGGATTGTGATCATCAACCCTGAGCTGAAAATGCCGGCGGTGACCCAGTACATTGACGGCACCGGTCCGCTGTGGAAAGGCGCCCTGTTCCCGTTCCTGTTTATCACCATCGCCTGCGGCGCCGTTTCAGGCTTCCACGCGCTGATCGCTTCCGGCACCACGCCGAAGCTGATGGCTAACGAAACCGACGCGCGCTTTATCGGTTACGGCGCGATGCTGATGGAGTCCTTCGTGGCGATCATGGCGCTGGTTGCAGCCTCGATTATCGAGCCAGGCCTGTACTTCGCGATGAACACTCCACCGGCGGGTCTGGGCATCACCATGCCAAACCTGCATGAGATGGGCGGGGAAAATACCGCGCTGATCATGGCGCAGCTGAAAGAGGCCAGCGCACACGCGGCGGCGACCGTCAGCTCCTGGGGCTTCGTGATCTCGCCTGAGCAGATCATGCAGACCGCGAAGGACATTGGCGAACCGTCCGTGCTGAACCGCGCAGGTGGCGCGCCGACGCTGGCCGTGGGTATCGCACACGTGTTCCACAAAGTGCTGCCGTGGGCGGACATGGGCTTCTGGTATCACTTCGGTATTCTGTTCGAAGCGCTGTTCATCCTCACCGCGCTGGATGCCGGTACCCGTGCGGGCCGCTTCATGCTGCAGGATCTGCTGGGCAACTTCGTGCCGTTCCTGAAGAAAACCGACTCTCTGGTAGCGGGTGTTCTGGGTACTGCCGGGTGCGTAGGGCTGTGGGGCTACCTGCTGTATCAGGGCGTTGTCGACCCGCTCGGCGGCGTGAAGAGCCTGTGGCCTCTGTTCGGTATCTCTAACCAGATGCTGGCAGCCGTTGCCCTGGTGCTCGGTACCGTCGTCCTCGTGAAGATGAAACGCACCAAATACATCTGGGTGACCGTGGTTCCTGCGCTGTGGCTGCTGCTCTGCACCACCTGGGCGCTGGGCCTGAAGCTGTTCAGCACCAACCCGCAGCTGGAAGGCTTCTTCTTCATGGCTAACCAGTACAAAGAGAAGATTGCCGCAGGCGGCGCGGATCTGACCGCGCAGCAGATTGCTAACATGAACCATATCGTGGTGAACAACTACACCAACGCGGGTCTGAGCATTCTGTTCCTGGTGGTGGTGTACAGCATTATCTTCTACGGCATCAAAACCTGGATGAAAGTGCGCAACACCGATGGCCGTACGGATAAAGAGACCCCGTACGTGCCGGTGCCGGAAGGCGGCGTGAAGACCTCTTCACACCATTAATCTGGTTGTATTCAGCCCCGCTCCGGCGGGGCTTTGTTCTTATCAGGATGGACTATGTTTGGTAACTTAGGCGAAGCAAAAAAATACCTCGGTCAGGCGGCGAAGATGCTGATTGGCATTCCGGACTATGACAACTACGTTGAGCATATGAAGACCAACCATCCGGATAAGCCGTATATGACCTACACCGAATTCTTCCGCGAGCGTCAGGAAGCGCGCTACGGCGGAAGTGGAGAAGGCGGCGTCCGATGCTGCTAAAGGAGAGACCATGACCCCGATTGCCGTTACCCTGCTGACCGGTTTCCTCGGCGCCGGTAAAACCACCCTGCTGCGCCACATTCTGAACGAGCAGCACGGCTTCAAAATCGCCGTCATCGAAAACGAATTTGGCGAAGTCTCCGTTGACGATCAATTAATCGGAGACCGCGCCACGCAAATCAAAACCCTGACCAACGGCTGCATCTGCTGCACCCGCTCTAACGAGCTGGAAGACGCCCTGCTGGACCTGCTCGACAGCCGCGATCGCGGTGACATCGGCTTCGACCGCCTGGTGATCGAGTGCACCGGCATGGCCGACCCCGGCCCGATTATTCAGACCTTTTTCTCTCACGATATTCTTTGCCAGCGCTACCTGCTGGACGGGGTGATTGCCCTGGTAGACGCGGTCCACGCCGACGAGCAGATGAACCAGTTCACCATTGCCCAGTCTCAGGTGGGCTACGCCGACCGCATCCTGCTGACCAAAACCGACGTGGCAGGCGACAGCGAAAAACTCCGCGAGCGCCTGACGCGCATCAACTCGCGCGCGCCGATTTATACGGTGACGCATGGCGATATCGATCTATCCCAGCTGTTTAACACCAACGGCTTTATGCTGGAGGAGAACGTCACCACGAAACCGCGCTTCCACTTTATGGGAGACAAGCAAAACGATGTGGCGTCGATTGTGGTGGAGCTGGACTACCCGGTGGACATCAGCGAAGTCTCCCGGGTAATGGAAAACCTGCTGCTGTCGTTTGCCGACAAGCTGCTGCGCTACAAAGGCATGCTGTGGATCGACGGCGAGCCGAACCGCCTGCTGTTTCAGGGCGTACAGCGCCTGTACAGCGCCGACTGGGACCGCCCGTGGGGCGATGAAGCGCCGCACAGCGTGATGGTGTTTATTGGTATCCAGCTGCCGGAAGAAGAAATCCGAGCAGCGTTTGCAGGTCTGAAGAAATAACCGCCTTGCTTCCCCTCTCCCCTGTGGGGAGAGGGGAAGGATGAGAGGTAAAATTATTTCAACGCCTCCGGCAGCGTCACAATCCACAGCTCGCTCTCTGACTCCGGCTTCTTCAGCGGCTTCACGCTGAGCGTGGTTTCCACCGGTTTATCATCCAGCGTCAGCTTGCCTTCCTCGTTCACCCGATAGTCCTTGAGCTTTTTGCCCTCGACCGGATGCTGCATCGCCACCTTCACGCCAAAGTCGTTATCGTTCGCCACCGCAAGCCGTTTGCCGTCGATCAGCGCCAGCCCTTCGGCCTTTTCCTGCTGCCAGCCCAGCGCGCGCAGATCGACGACCTGCGTTTTTGCAGCAAGGGTAATGCCGCGCTGTGCCAGGGTTTTCTCATCATCAAACTCCGGGTACTCGCCCGGCTTGTCGAAAGCGGTCAGGTCGCTCGCCTTGCTGAGATCCACCTTGTAGATAAGGTTACGCATCGCGTCATTTTTATCCTCACCCTGTTCAATCAGCAGGATGTGCTGGTCGTCCAGTGCCACGATGTCGCCGATTTTGGCGTCGCTGTTTTTGCTGTAGGCCGCGCTGTCGATGGGGTAGCCGTACATCGCCGTTTTCCCGGTCGCCGGGTCGAAGCTGACCAGACGCGTAAACAGCGCCTGCTTTTTGCTCTTACCGTCGATATCCAGCGTGCTTTGCACGGCGGCGATAATCCGCCCGTCCGGCATCCGGGTCAGGCCTTCAAAGCCCCGGTTCGGCTGGCGCCATTTGATAACGTTTGGCAGACCGCCCGCGATGGATTTTTCCCCTTCCGCCGCCTGCGGCCCGTGGATCGCCAGAATTTTCCCTTTGCTGTCGACGTTAATCAGGAACGGGCCATACTCGTCGCACAGCCAGAAGCCGCCCTTGCCGTCCGGGGTGATGCCTTCCGTGTCCAGCCCGCGGTTGTCACCCTTCAGAATGTTGAGGGTATCGCTGAACGCCACCTCATTTGTAGATCCGATCACGCCGCTTTGCAGCGGCAGGCCGTTAATCTCGCCTTTATCATCATGCAGCGGGCGGGCATCCGTTGCCTCCGCTTTGCCGTTCTGAACGCGAATTGTCATCAGCAGCGGCGCGAAATCCGGCGTGACAAAAATTTTGGCTTCGTTTTTACCCATTTTGGGCGCATCGGCGTTAGGACCGCGATCGGTCACGGTCGCGAAGGTCAGAGCATCGCCCTGCTTGCCCGTAAACAGCAGGCCGGAGCCAATCCCTACCGGGAGTCCATTCGGAAACGCACCGGCAAACGCGCCGCTGTATTTCACGTGTGAGCCGTCAGGGAAGCTGACAACATAGCGCTCAGCCGTGGGCTGCGCCGCCAGGCCAGAGAAAGAGAGCGTACAGCCGATAAGCACAGGAATGATTTTTCTTTTCATATTGTTAGCATCCGGAAAGTGAAGCCCACAACGTAATGAACAAACGTGTCAGAAAAATGACATGGAAAGGAAACGTGGCCGGACATCTGAACGAATAATGACCATAAAAATGTAAAAATTTGTTTTTTTATGTGATTTTAGAAATGGAATTGGAAATTATTAGAAGCGCAATTAATGCGTCTCAAATCACTATCCCTGCCTCGTTCAGATTTCGTTTAGTCAAAAAATTAAACTGTTCCTCAACACCTGAAATTTGCGCGTTGACACACCGACAACCCAACTTAAGCGTTACAAATAAAGATAAAAGAATTAACAATTACAGCATGAAAAGTCGATTTGCATCACATTTGCAGTCATAAACATCGCTTGTTAAGGTGCCCCCAGATTAATTTGATGATGAGGCACGAAACATGAAAAAACTGAACATTCTTCTTCTTTCTGCACTGACCGCCATCTCGGGTTCCGCACTGGCAATGGGCGGCAGCATTGAGCAGGGTAAAAACTTTACCAACCTCAACCTGGAAATGGGCAAATCCTCATCCGGTGTTTATCTCGAAAGTAACTGGCTGAAAAACACCGACGACGGTACCCAGACCGGTGGCGTGGGCGCAGGCTACAACCTGGAAGTGGGCCCGGTGATGCTGAATGCGGGCGCAAAAGCCATCTACATCGGCCCGAAAAAAGGCGATAACGGCGTGGCCTTCCCGATTGGCGGCGGCGTAAACGTTGCGCTGACCGACAGCATCCACGTCTATGGCGAAGGCTATGCGGCACCAGAAGGCCTGAACAACAGCGTGAAAAACTACGTTGAAGCTAACGGCGGCGTAAGCTGGACCCCAATCAAACCGGTTACGCTGAAAGTAGGCTACCGCCACGTGAGCGTTGACGGCAAAGATGGTCGTCCAAACCACACCCTGATTGATGGCGCATATGTCGGCGGTGGAGTTAGCTTCTGATGAAACACCGCGTTACCGCGCTTTGCGTTCTGAGCCTCACGCTGATGCTCACCGGCTGCGTCCAGTACAAATGGGTAAAACCGGGCGTGAGCGACGCTGAGATGAATAAAAAGCTTACGGAATGCGAAGCGCAGGCCCTGATCGATCTGCCTCCGGATAACGTGGTGACCGGTTCGAGCTCGGAAAAAACGGACAAAAAGAACAAGAAAAAGGATATTTCCACGAGCTACACGGTTGAAGACGCGAATGAATATCGCCGGGATACGTTAGTCGACAGCTGCATGTTCAAAAGCGGCTGGGACAAGATCGAAGTACAGTAATCAACTGAAAAAACCTGCCAACCGGCAGGTTTTTTTATTACCTCTTACTTACGCACCACCACCAGCTTCTGGTTCACAAACTCTTTGATCCCCAGATCCGACAGCTCGCGTCCGTAGCCGGAACGCTTCACGCCGCCGAACGGCAGCTCTGCTGCGGTATCGGTGAGCCAGTTGATGTACACCATCCCGGTCTCGATCCGCGACGCCATTTTCTTCGCGCGCTCAATGTCCCGGCTGAACACCGCCCCACCCAGGCCGTAGTGGGAGTCGTTCGCCAGCGCGACCGCTTCGTCGTCGTTTTTCACCACGTACATCTGCGCAACCGGGCCGAAGAACTCTTCGAAGTACGCCGGGTTATCGCGGGAGATATTCGTCAGGATAGTCGGTTCGAAGAAGCTCCCGTCGCGCTGCACCGGCTTGCCGCCATAGTGCAGCGTGGCACCGTTTTTCACCGCCTCGTTAACCTGTTTGGTCAGCGTTTCCAGCGCATCTTTGGAAGAGAGCGGCCCCAGCGTGGTGCTCTCGTCCAGCGGATCGCCAATCTTCACCTGTTTAAACGCCTCGGTAAATTTGCTGAGGAACGCGTCGGCAATTTTCTCGTGCAGGATAAAGCGCTTCGCCGCGGTACAGACCTGCCCGGCGTTGTTGAGCCGCGCATTCACGCCAATCTTAACCGCTTTATCCAGGTCCGCGTCGTCCAGCACCACGAAGACGTCGTTACCGCCCAGTTCGAGGGTCGATTTCTTAATGTGCTTCGCCGCCTGCGCGGCCACCACGCTGCCCGCCTTTTCGGAGCCGGTTAGCGCTGCGCCCTGCACGCGATCGTCTGCGATGATATTCGCCACCTGTTCGGACGAGATAAACAGGTTCGTCCACGCCCCTTCCGGCGCGCCCGCCTCGCGCACCAGATGTGCAAAGGTCTCGGCGCAGTGCGGCACGATGCTGGCATGCTTGGCGATAACGGGGTTACCCGCCGCCAGGTTTGGTGCCAGGACGCGCATCAGCTGGTAGTACGGGAAGTTCCACGGCTCGACGGCCATCAGCACGCCGATGGGGTGATGCTCCACCCACGCTTCCCCAAGTTCAGAGTCGTACTTCACCGGGGCGAGGAACTGCTTCGCGTTGTCGGCGTAGTAGCGGGCGATCTGCGCGCAAAGCTTCACCTCGCCGCGGCTCTGTTCGATGAGCTTACCCATCTCCTGGCTGGCGATTTTGGCCAGATCCTCCACGCGCTCGTCGATCAGGTCGGCAAGCTTATGCAGCACCGGCAGGCGCTGGCTGATGTCGCCTTTCGCCCATTCCGAATGGTAAAGCGCATCGGCCGCCTTCAGCGCCGCTTCGATATCCGCGTCGGTATGTGAGGGGTATTCTTTGATGAGCTGGTTAGTGGCAGGATTTACTGTCTGATAAGCCATATCGAATCTCCATGTTTTACCGCTTAGGGTATTAAGGGTAGTCAACATGACTGGCTGTGGACGTAAAGTTGGGTATATCCGGAAGGTTCTGAGTTAAGCAGTGCCGGACAGTTCGCTGACGTGGTATAAAAAACGTCCAGAAGGAGTTTCCATGACCGATACCCGACACGTTCGCCAGACTTTTCACCGCGCCAGGGGCCTTGAGCTGCGCAGCACCTGGCAAAGCACGCAGGCGTACAAACGCCACTGTCACCCTCAACTCTCCATCGGCGCGATTGTTGAGGGCCAGACCTGCTGCGTGTGTCATGACCAAGAGTACATTCTTCATCCGGGGGACCTCATTGCGATCCCGGCTTATGTGCCGCACAGCTGCAACCCCGTCGACGGGCAGCCGCGCAGCTACCATATGCTCTATATCGACACCGATCTTCCTCTGGCGCTACAGGTGATTCGTAACCCTGCCCTGTTTGCCCGTTACCTGGACGTCGTTAAGACAATGTCTCCAGCGTCCGTGGAGGCGCTGCTTTCTGCCCTTCCCCGCTGCGCGGATAACGCAGACGCGCTTCGGCCCACCAGCCAGCAGGTGCGGCAGGCGTTTCTTGCCGACCTGGCCGCACCGCCTTCGCTTGACGAACTTGCCCAACGCTTCTCGCTGCGCAAGGAGACGCTGATCCGTACCTTCCGGCAGGACACCGGCCTGACGCCGGGCAGCTTCCTCAACATCTCCCGCGTGGAGTTCGCCAAAGCGCGGCTACGTGCCGGGGACGACATCGCCGACGTCGGCTACCAGAGCGGCTTTGCCGACCAGAGCCATTTTCACAAGACCTTCGTCAGCTATACCGCCGCCACGCCGCGCCAGTACGCCACGGGCCGATCAATATCAGACAATAAATAGGTTCTGCAGCGCCGTAGCCTGTCCTCAGATGGTTAACTGAGGTCGCTATGGAACTGTTCTTCCCTTCCGCTTTTCTCGCTCTGGCGCTGGCGCATTTTGTTGCGCTGTTGAGCCCGGGCCCGGATTTTTTCCTGCTTGTGGGCTACGCGGCGCGCTATCGGCTGCGCGGCAGCGCCGGGCTGTGCGTCGGCATCGCCGCGGGTAACGCGCTCTATATTGTTCTGGTGATTATCGGCTGGAGCGCGCTGCGCCAGTTAACGTGGCTGTTTACGCTTATCGAGGTATGCGGGGCGCTGTACCTGCTGTGGATCGGCTCGCATCTGGTGCGCAGCCAACCGCAGGCACTGGCGCTGAATGAACCCCGTCAGCGCTGCCCCTCGCTGCGCAAGCAGATCCTGCTGGGGCTCGGCTCGGCGCTGCTTAATCCGAAGAACGCGTTGTTCTATCTGGCGCTGATGACGGCGCTACTGGGACCGGACGTGACGCTGCTTCAGCAGTCGACCTGCGGTCTCTGGATGGTGATGGTGGTGCTGGTATGGGATCTGGCGCTGGTGTCGCTGATGGGTTTGCCCGCGGTCCAGCAGAAGCTCAGCCGTGCGCTGTGGCTGATAGAGCGCACGGCGGGGGTGGTGCTGATGGGGTTTGGCGGGTGGGTGCTGTGGCGATTTTTGCACTTTTCCCCCGCTTCCCTCTATCCTTAACCCATGGAAAAAATCGCTGAACTCAAACGCGCCAAGCTGCTGGCGCTGTCGCTGCTGCTGATTGCCGCCGCGGCCTTTGTCACCACCCTCTTCCTGCCGCAGACCTTCTGGGTGCGCGGCGTCAAAGCCATTGCCGAGGCGGCGATGGTCGGCGCGCTGGCGGACTGGTTTGCCGTCGTCGCGCTGTTCCGCCGGGTTCCCATTCCGTTTATTTCGCGCCATACGGCGATCATCCCGCGCAATAAGGACCGAATCGGCGACAATCTCGGCCAGTTCGTGCAGGAGAAGTTTCTTGATACTCAGTCGCTTGTGGCGCTGATCCGGCGCTATGAGCCAGCGCAAATGATTGGCGCCTGGTTCAGCAAGCCCGACAACGCCCAGCGCGTCGGGCTGCATCTGATGCAGGTGATGAGCGGTTTTCTTGAGTTAACCGATGACGGACGTATTCAGCGCCTGCTAAAACGGGCGGTGCATAAGGCCATCGATAAGGTGGATTTCACCGAAACCAGCGCCGTCATGCTGGAGAGCATGACCAAAAACAACCGCCATCAGGTACTGCTGGACGCCATCATCAACCGGCTGATTACCCTGATCCAGCGGGAAAGCACGCGGGAGTTTATTGCCGATCAGATCGTCCACTGGCTCAAAACCGAGCATCCCCGCAAGGCGATGGTGCTCCCCACGGAGTGGCTGGGCGATCAAAGCGCGGAGATGGTGTCGAACGCGGTGAACACGCTGCTGGACGATATCAGCCACGACCGCACGCACCAGATCCGTCAGGCGTTCGACCGCGCCACGCTGAAGCTTATCGACAACCTGAAAAACGATCCGGAAATGGCGGCGAAAGCCGACAACATCAAGCACTACCTGAAAAACGATGAGGCGTTTAACCGCTATCTGGGCGAGATGTGGGCTGACCTGCGCCAGTGGCTGAAGGCGGATATGCAGAGCGAGGATTCGCGCGTGAAGCAGCGCATCGCCAACGCCGGGCTGTGGTTTGGCGAAACGCTAACAAACGACGCCAGCCTGCGCGCGTCGCTGAACGAGCATCTGGAGCAGGCCGCGCACCGCGTCGCGCCGGATTTCGCCGCGTTCCTGACCCGCCACATCAGCGACACGGTCAAAAGCTGGGACGCCAAAGACATGTCCCGCCAGATTGAGCTGAACATCGGCAAAGACCTGCAGTTCATCCGCGTCAACGGCACGCTGGTGGGCGGGACGATAGGCCTAATCCTGTTCTTACTCTCGCAAGTCCCAACGCTTATCCATTCAGCGTCCTGAGGATCAGCGCCTTCATGCTGGTAATAGCTGCATCGGGGGAGGCGCTCCCCTGATGCAGCGCGATCCCCAGCTCTCCTGCATCTGGCAGCAGGTGGCTGTCGATCCGTAACGTCTCGGGCAGACCAATACGCGTGCGGAGCGTAATACCCAGCCCCGCGCTAACTCCCGCCCACAGCCCGCTCAGGCTATAGCTGGTATAAGCGATACGCCAGGGAATACCTGCGGCATCCAGTGCCGCGATGGCCCGGCTTCGCAGGAGGCAGGGCGCGTCAAACATCACCAGCGGCAGCGGCTCACCTCGTTGCAGAAGGACCTCAATGTCCTCGCGGGACCGGCAAATCCATGCCAGCGATTCGCTTCGCACGTAGTCGCCTTCTCGACCTTCCTGCCAGACCAGCGCCAGATCGAGTTCATTCGCCGCCACGCCGCGCAGCAGCGGCGGGTTGCGATCGACACGTGCCGTCATGCGAAGCTCAGGGTGTTGTCTGTGAAAATCGCCGAGGACCTTCGGCATCACGGACTCGCCAAAGTCCTCCTGCATACCCAGCCGTACCTCGCCCTGAAGCAACTCACCTCTGATAGCCCGGAGCGCTTCATCATTTAATACCAGCATGCGTCGGGCGTAGCTCAGCAGAATTTCACCCTCTCGGGTCAGTGCCAGCGTACGCCCCTGCTTAACGGTCAGAGCCACGCCACACTGCTGCTCCAGCTTTTTTAACTGGGCACTGACCGCAGAGGTGGACCGACACAGCCTGTCCGCTGCCTCGGCAAAACTGGCGGACTGGATCCCCTCCACAAAGCTGCGCAGCGCGTCCAGGTCTAATGCTGAAAAGCGTTTATCCATATCATCCTCATTTTCAGGACATTCAGTCCTGAACATTGCGATTTTATTTATGGTGGCAGCCTGCGAGAGTGATTTCCAGACGACAGGAGGAATAAAAATGAGCACAACACTGAATCGCGACACGCTTGCGCAGGTTTCCCCTAAGCTGGCTGAACTGAGCCAGCAGGTACTTTTTGGCGATATCTGGCAGCGTCCGCAGCTAGCCCCGCGGGATCGCAGTCTGATCACGCTTGCCGCGCTGGCAGCCCTGGGGCGCACCGCGCAGCTTCCCTGGCATATCGGCTTCGCCCGGCAAAACGGCGTGACGGACGACGAAATAGCCGAAGCGTTTACCCATCTGGCGTTTTACGCAGGCTGGCCGGCCGCCGTCAGCGCGCTGAGCAGCCTTGCAGAGGAGAAACAATAATGCCGTTTGTTCGTATCATGACGGGTGACCGCTATAGCGAGATGCAGCAAAAGCAGATCTCGGACATTCTGCACCAGGCGCTGACGGAAACCTTCGCCGTTCCCGCACAGGACAGATTCCATTTTTTTGAATGCTTCGCAGCCGGGGATCGATACATTGATCGGCACTATCTCAGCACGGGCAGAACGGAGGGGGCGATACTGTTTAATATCGTTGCTGGTAAGCCGAGGAGCACTGAACAGAAATCTGCCCTCTACCACCAGCTGGCTGCGCAACTGAATGAGAAGATGGGCATTGAAGGTGGAGACGTGATGGTCGTTATCCAGTTTACGGCCGCTGAGGACTGGAGCTTCAGCGGCGGCAAACGCTATCAGCCCTGAATGACGTAGCGCGTGGCGGCGAAACGGTTCAGGATCAAATGCACCAGAAAGACCATCGTCAGCGTCGCCACCAGCGAAAAGGTCACGGAGGTGATGCGATAGAGATCGCTGAACACCAGGTCGCTGTCCGGGTGCATGTTCTGCCCGAACATAATGCCGATGGTCGTGATGCTGGAAAACCCCACGCCCGCGCCCACTTTCTCCATCACGTGCAGCCGCGCGCCAAACGCCAGGCCGAGGCCAATCAGCGGCATCATCAGCAGCATATGGCTGCTGTGATCGTAGAGGATAAGCTGCACCACCAGAATGTAGAGGCAGCCCAGCACTACCCCGACCACGCGCCAGATGGAGCTCATCACCGCGCCGCGGTAGTGCATAGGGAACAAGATCAGAATTCCTGCCATCAGCGCCGAGAGCGAATCGCTTAAGTCGCTAATCTGAAACACCACGAAAATCATCGTCGCGACGCTGCCGGAGAGCAGCGACTCGTGGCGCACGCGGGCGTCGTCTTTCTCAATCAGCGGCGGCGGCTTGCGGGGCTCCACGTCCGGCAGCAGGTAGTTCATCAGCGCGCTCAGGCACACCGCCATCACGCTCGCTTCAATGTTGGAAAACAGCAGCGTGTGCCAGTTTGTGGTGGGGTAGCTCATAAAGTTGAGCATTACGCTCTGACACACAACGCCCATCGAGCCGAAGAGGAACAGCGGCCCTTTGCTCATAAAGCGAAAACGCATCACGTAAAGGGCAAATACCACCAGCGTCATGATGACCGGCCATTGGGAAAGATAGCCGATGATAATCACCATTTCGACGCAGTTCAGCGATGCGCTGAAGATAAACTGCTTCGCCACGTGGCGGTTAAAAACTGGCACCAGCGAGAGGAGCATGATCGGATAGACCACGAAAAACACGCCGTAGCTGGTGTTGTAGAAGCTCGATATGCTCAAGGCAATCATCCCGGCAAAAACGATGCGCAGGGTCTGGCGAAAGTCGTTTGCCGTGTAGACGATGTTGCCGTGCGGGGTAAAGACCCGTGCCAGCGTATTAATAGACATAGTGAAGCAGGCTCACCAGGTGGATCTGCATTCCGGAGAAGAAGCGCGCAAACGGCCCTTCGCTGTTGTAGAGCTGCACGGTCGCCCGCGCGCCGGTTGGCAGCGGCTTCGGCAGCGGCTCATCCAGCGTGACGTGAATGCGCATGCGCTGAGCGTCTCGTACCCAGCGGTTAGAGGTCTCCGGCTGGGAGAGCTGGCCGTTAACCGCCTCCTGGCCTGCGAGGATCCCCGCGTCGCTGCTGGCCACGTGGGCGCGGAACACCTGCCCCGGGAAGGCGTCAAACACTACGGCGGCATCGGTGCCCTGACGGGTATGGCGCAGGCTCTTCTCGCGGAAATCGGCCACGATATCGGTCTGGTTGTTTACCAGCGCCAGCGCGGCGGAGCCGGATGAGGCGTAAAAACCGGGGCTTAACTGCAGGTTACTGACCGTGCCGTCCGCCTGGGCGTAGACCTTTGTCCAGCCGAGGTTCAGCTCTGCTTCATCCAGCGCGTTGCGGTATTTTTGCAGCGTCACGTTGCGGTGTTCTTCGCGCTCGCCGCGCTGGATGCGCAGGTTCCGGATGTTGGCCTGAATCGTGCTGACGGACTGCTCGCTGCTCTGCCAGGCGGTGCGGACCTTATCCAGATCCGCCTGCGAGACGTTCTGTAACGTGCTCAGCTTCTGATAGCGTTCGAAGGTCACCTTGTCGTTACGCGCGGTCAGCACCGCGGTTTTCAGGCTGGCCTGCGCGGCGGCGATCTGCGCGTCCAGCTGTTCGTTAGAGAGACGCGCCTGCTCCAGCGCGATTTGCGCCGCTTCCACTTTATTGCGAAACGGCGTGTCGTCGAGCTCAAACAGCAGATCGCCTTTCTTCACCTGGCTGTTGTTGTGGACATGTACCGCCGCCACGTAGCCGGAGACGCGCGGAGAAACCGGCGTCACCACGCGCATGACGGTGGAGTCCGGCGTCAGCGGGATCCAGATATCCGCGACGACAAAATAGATAAACATCAGCAGGAAAGAGGCAATACTCACCCTTACCCAGCGGGCAAACTTTTGTTCAGGGGTCATTATTTTTCGGTCTTGTTGTCTTCTTCGCGGATTGTCCGCAAATTGCAGGCGATTTGATTTAACGTGGCGCTGAAAATCTCAATATGCTCCGGCGCGATGTGTTGCGACACGCGCGCCTGATAGGTCTCAATCACCTGAGTGAGCCTTTTTAATATGGCTTTTCCCTCAGGCGTCAGCGTCAGAAGCCGGATGCGCTTGTCATAAGGCGATGTGGTGCGCAGCAGGTAACCCTGTTTTTCCAGCTGTGTCAGGGTGCGCATCAGCGGCGGCAGTTCAATACCCTGCACCTCCGCCAGCTCACTCATTGAGACGTTATCCCCGAGCTGATGAAGCTGCATCATCACCGTCCAGCTCGACTGGGTTAAGCCGGTATCGAGAATGGCATCATCGATCACCGCACGCCACTGGCGCACGATCATCGCCATCCGCATGCCCATCGGCCTGCGGCTAAACAGCGCTTCTTCACTCATGGGGAAACCTCTCGTCACACGCGGCCAAGATAATAGTTATCAGGGTAAGTATCAAGAAACGAGAGGCAAAAGCGCAGGAATTGCGAAAACGATGTCTCCCTCTCCCCGTGGGAGAGGGTCGGGGTGAGGGCACCAGCCCGCAGTGGAGTTTAGCGGCTAAAATGCCTCCTGACGGCACTTTTTCCCGAAGCCGTCACCACCACCTCCCGATACCCCGCCACCCGCTGGATCCACCCTTTGCTTTCCAGATGAATAAGCAGCGCCGCGCCAGCTTCGCCTCCGAGGTGAAACCGCCGCTCGCTCCAGTCCAGACAGGCGCAGCAGGCCTTGCGGCGCGGATGAGCGCTTAACGACACGCCGAGCTTCAGAAACTGCTCCCGGCCATACAGCGTGAGCGCTGAACCGTCTGCCTCAAGCCAGCCTTCCGCCTGCATGAAATCGTAGATCTTTACCGCCACCGCGCCCGCCAGATGATCGTAGCAGGTGCGCGCCTCCCGCATGGCCTTCGGCGCGGTGGTTTCCGGCGGCGCAATGCGGCTCCAGGAGAGCCCCATCATCTGTTCGATCAGCTCCGCCACGTCGTGCCCCGCCAGACGATAGTAGCGGTGCCGCCCCTGAGACAGACAGGTAATCAACTTTCCCTCCACCAGCCGGGCGAGATGCCCGCTGGCGGTCGAGGGGGCGACGTCTGCCGCGGTGCTCAGTTCGGTGGCGGTCCACGCCCGCCCGTCCATCAGCGCACACAGCATCTTCACGCGCGACGGATCGGCCATTGCCGCCGCCACCGCCGCAATGGCCTGCTCCAGCGCCGCGCCGTTATCAGTCGGTAAGCTTGTCTTTAACATGTGCTGCCCAGGGTTCGGTGATCTCTGCGGCCAGCTTATCATCATCCGTCAGCAGAATAAGGTGATTCGCATGGTCGCTGTACTGGGTAAGAACAGACACGCCGCGTGCCGCCAGCGCCGCCGCGATTTCACCCAGCTCGCCGGGACGCGACTGCCTGAGTTTTCTGATAACCGGCCTGCGCACCGCCTGCACGGTAAACCCGGCCTCCACCAGCACGCGGCGGGCTTTTTCCCCGTCCTCCACCAGGAAATGGGCATCGGTACCGAATACGCCGCCCCCCTCAAGCCCTACGCCGTTGCGCCCCAACAGCTGTCCAAAGCGCGCCAGCTCGCCGGGTCCGTCGCGGAAAATCACGTGAACGTCATACATTCGCGCGCCCTCCCGTTTCAGAACTGTACTCCCGCACCAGCTGCGCCACGCGAATACGGTAGAAAGAGAAAATCGACTCCCGCCCTTCGGCCTGCGCCGCCTGATGGAAAACGTTCTGCTTCCAGCGGCGGACGGCCTCTTCATCCCGCCACCAGGAAAGGGAAAGAATTTTGCCGTCGGTCGTCAGGCTCTGGAACCGTTCGATATCGATAAAGCCGTCGATGTCGGCCAGCAAAGGCTTAAGCTCTGCGGCAAGTTGGAGGTAGCGCGCCTGATGGGCAGGCGCGGCTTTGGCTTCGAAAAGGACTGCGATCATGATGGTCTCTCCGCTGTGATGTTGAGGAGAGAATGCAGGATGGAAAAACACAATGCTTCGGTAAAGAGCGAAGCTTTAGCCCAGAACCGACCTCGGCTCCATAAACGCCCGGATCCCCCACTCGCCCATCTCGCGCCCCACGCCGGAGTGCTTAAACCCGCCGAACGGCGCTTTCGGTTCATGGGCCAGGGTGTTCACCAGCACGCGACCGGAAACAATCTGCTGCGCCACGCGGCGCGCGCGGTCCGCACCGCCCAGCACCACCGCGCTCAGGCCGTAGTCCGTGTCGTTGGCAATGGCAATCGCCTCCGCCTCGTCACGATAGGGAATTACGCACAGCACCGGGCCAAAAATCTCGTCGCGGGCAATCGTCATTTGGTTGTTCACGTCGGCAAACAGCGTCGGGCGCACAAACCAGCCGTCCTGCGTGCCTTCCGGCCGCCCCTCGCCGCCCGCCAGCAGGCGCGCCCCCTCTTCGACACCTTTGCGGATATAGCCCTGCACCCGCTGCCACTGCTTTGCGCTGACCATCGGGCCGACGTCCGTTGATTTATCGCGCGGGTCGCCGGAGTTCACCGCCGCTACGGCCTGCGCCAGCGCGGTTTCGATCTCCGCCTTACGCGAGTAAGGCACCAGAATGCGCGTACCGGCCACGCACGCCTGCCCGCTGTTCATAAACCCGGCCTGAATGACAAGCGGGATCGCCTGCGCCAGATCCACGTCATCCAGCAGGATCGTCGGCGATTTCCCGCCTAACTCCAGCGTCACGCGCTTAAAGCTTTCCGCCGCGTTGCGCAGGATCGCCTTGCCGGTATGCGTCGAACCGGTAAACGAGATTTTTGCCACGTCCGGATGGCGGCTGATTGTGTCACCGACCGTCTCACCCCGCCCGGTGACGATGTTAAACACGCCCGGCGGCAGAGCCGCATCGCGCAGCGCTTCGGTGACAATCTGCGTTTGCAGGGCGCTCATTTCGCTCGGCTTAATCACCGCCGTACAGCCCGCGGCCAGCGCTGCCGCCAGCTTGCCGCAGATAAATCCTGCGTCGCTGTTCCACGGCGTAATCAGCCCGGCCACGCCAAGCGGCGTCATCTGCACCGTGGCTACGCCCGCGTGGGTGACGAATTCAAACGCCTCCAGCGCCTCAATCGCCTGAGCAATCACCTCCGCCGGATAGCTGGCCATCCACGCCGAGCGCGAGGCGGGCGCGCCGTACTCTTCGATGACCGCTTCCAGCAGATCGTCGTGACGAGCGGCCACGGCGGCGTGCATACGTTTTAGCGCGGCAATGCGCTCCTGCTTTGTCGTCTGCGACCACGCGGGGAACGCCGCTTTTGCCGCCGCAACGGCGCGCGCTGCGTCAACCTCATCCGCCAGGCGTACCTGCCCGATGACCTGCGCCGTCGCCGGATTGTATAAATCAAACCGTTCGGTGCCGTGCGGGGTAACAAATTCGCCGTTAATAAAGATCTGTTCGATAGTGTGCATATAAACCTCCTCAGGCTGTGTGAGCACAGTCTGGCACGGCTTCTCCGTTGCGATAATCCACGCTATGCTGCAAGGGTTGTTTCGATTTTCAGGATAATCTATGCATCGTTCAGGTCTGACAGAGCTGGAAGTGGTTATGGCGGTGGTGCGGCGCGGCAGCTTTCGCGGCGCGGCGCAGGAGCTCGGCATGTCCGCCACGGCGGTCAGTAACGCCATCGCCGGGCTGGAGAGCCGCCTGGATACCCGCCTCTTTAACCGCACTACCCGCAGCATGGCGCTCACCGACGCCGGACAGCGCTACGTGGCGCGCGTTGGCCCGGCGCTGCAGGAGATCCGCCTCGCCAGCGAGGAGATCCACAGCGACACCGGGGAACCCGCCGGCACGCTGCGTCTGAACGTGCCGAACCATATCGGCACCCTGTTTCTGGACCAGCTGCTGATCGACTTTATGATCCGCTACCCGAAGATGCGCGTGGAAACCGTCAGCGAAGCGCGCATGATCGACATCGTCGCGGAAGGCTACGACGCGGGGATCCGCCTCGAGGAGTCCGTGCCGCAGGACATGATCGCCGTGCCGCTGACCGGCGAGATCCGTCAGCTGGTGACCGCCACGCCGGACTATTTTGCCCGTCACGGTACTCCGCAGACGCCGGACGATCTGCTTTCACATCAGGGGATCGGCATGCGCATGGCCCACGGCGGGATCTACCGCTGGGAGCTGGCGCGTCGGGGGGAAACGTACGCCCTTGCCGTACCGCCGCGCTTTGCGACATCCGATCTTTTCGCCTCGATCCGCGCCGTAAAGGCGGGATTAGGGGTAGGATTTTTGCCGGAACTGTATATCCGGGAAGAGCTTGAGCGTGGAGAACTGGTGAGCGTTTTAAACGACTGGGCGCAGCCCTTTGCCGGGCTGCGCCTGTATTACCCCGGCCATCGCCACGTCCCGCCGGGACTGCGGGCGCTGGTGGCGATGATCCGCGAGCGCGGGATTATTCCAGGTTAGCCTTATTCAGCCCGTAAGCCGCGTCCAGCGAGCCGGGCGCCATGCGGGAGGTGATCCCCAGACGGTTCCAGGCGTTGATCGCCACGATGGCGAAGTTCAGCTCTGAAATCTCCACGTCCGAGAAGTGCTCCGCCACGCTGCGGTACAGCGCGTCGCTCACCCCGTGAACGCCAATCTGGGTCAGCGCTTCGGTGAAGGCCAGCGCGGCTTTCTCGCGGGCGCTGAACAGCGGGGACTCGCGCCAGGCCGCCAGATGGTACAGGCGCAGCTCGCGTTCCCCGGCGATTTTGGCCTCTTTAGAGTGCATATCCAGACAGAACGTACAGCCGTTCAGCTGCGACACGCGAATGTCGATCAGGTGCTTCAGCGCCGGGTCGATGGAGGTTTTTGCCACCTCCATGCTCAGGGCAGACAGCGCGTTGGCGAGGGCAGGTGTAACTTTATGGTGGTTAACGCGAGTGCTCATTGTCTTTCCTCTTTTTGTGCGGCATGTGCCGTGCGATGAGGCAAATCTACGCCGTTCATGACATAGTAAAAAGATACAAAAAGCGTGAAATGAGGTAGGACATGAAGCCGGGCTATCACGACATTTATTCCCGCTATCGCGACAACATCACGCGCGGCGTGCTGAAGCCGGGCGATAAGGTGCCTGCCATCCGCGTACTGGCGGAAGAGCTGAAGGTGGCGCGCAAAACCGTCGAAACGGCGTATGCCATTCTGACGGGTGAAGGGTATCTGGTGAGCCAGGGCGCGCGCGGCACGCGGGTCAACCCGGATTTACTGCTGCCGGATAACAATGCCCCTGCAGAACAGCCTACCGGCACGCTTCCGGCCTCGCTTATCAGCCAGCGCGAGCGGGCCGGTTTTCTGCGCCCCGGCATCCCCGCCCTCGACAGCTTCCCGTATAAAAAATGGCTGCTGCTGGCGGGCCAGGCGACGCGCGCCATGCGTCAGGAGGAGATGCTCAACCCGCCCGTCCTGGGCTGGTATCCGCTGCGGCAGGCCATCGCCAGCTATCTCAATATCTCACGCGGCTTGTCCTGCACCGCCGAACAGGTGCTGATCACCAGCGGCTACAGCGGCAGCCTGCGGCTGATCCTTGACACCCTCGCCAGCCGCAGCGACAAGGTGGTGTTTGAAGATCCGGGCTACTTTATGGGTCAGCAGTTGCTGAAGCGGATCGTGCCGCGCCTGCATACGGCGCCGGTCGATCGCTGCGGCATTGATACGGACTACCTGCTTCGTCACCATCGTGATGCGCGTTTTGCCATCGTCACCCCCTCGCACCAGAGCCCGCTGGCGGTGACGCTCTCCCTGCCGCGCAAGCAGCAATTGCTCGACTGGGCCAGCCAGAACGAGGCGTGGATTATCGAAGACGATTACGACGGGGAGTTTCACTACACCCGCAAAGTGCTGCCGTCGCTGAAAAGCCTCGACCAGCACGACCGGGTGATCTTTATGGGCACCTTCAGTAAAACCATCATGCCGTCGCTGCGCATGGGTTACGTGGTGATGCCCGCCAGCACCGTCGGGGCCTTTACCGACTGCGCGGATATCACCACCAGCGGCCAGCCGGTGCTGACGCAGAAGATCCTCACCGCGCTTCTCAACGAAGGGCATTTTTTCCGTCACCTGAAAAAGATGCGCGCGCTGTACCAGACCCGCCGCGACTGGATGACTACAGCCCTGCGCGAGGTGTATGGCGATCTGTTTTTCACCGAGCAAAACGACGGCGGGATGCATATCGTGGCGTTTCTCACCAAAGGTAGCTGCGACCGGGAAATGGCCCGCTGCTGGCAGGAACAGCAGCTGCAGGTCAATGCGCTCTCGGAGTGGTATCGCGGGTCGGGCAAACGCTACGGGCTGGTGATGGGCTATAACAACGTACGGACGTATCAGGAGGCGGTGGAGCTGCTGGAAAGGCCGAAACGGCAGACGCTCGCGCTGTTGAGCTGAAAAACGCCGGGTGGCGGCTGCGCCTTACCCGGCCACGGTTTAAATATCATTGCGGGATAACCCAACGTCCTTGAGCTGCTCGTCGCTCATCTGGCTCAGGATGCGGCGGGTCCGGTTGATGCGGTACCAGTTACGCAGCGTTTTTGCGATCCAGACAAACACAATAAACGGACGTTTTGAACGATTCTCGTAGAATTCCATAATGCTCTCCTCACTGTGCCAGTGGGGTTATCTTCCTGCAAATCGACCTGCGCAATACAGATGCAAAAACAACTTTTGTTTAACATACAGATCCGCTAAAACGGTATCTGCATGCCGTTTTTTGCGGCAATCTGTACTGGTTTAATAATCTGTATGGTGAAAATAAAGGATACAGCATGACACGCTATCAACACCTGGCCAACCTTCTGGCAGAACGCATTGAACAAGGGCTGTATCGCAGCGGCGAGCGTCTGCCGTCGGTGCGCGCCCTGAGCCAGGAGCACGGCGTGAGCATCAGCACCATACAGCAGGCCTACCAGATCCTCGAAAACCTTCAGCTGATCACCCCCCAGCCGCGCTCCGGCTATTTTGTCTCGAAACGCAAAGCCCAGCCGCCCGTCCCGGCGATGACGCGCCCGGTGCAGCGCCCGGTAGACGTCACCCAGTGGGATGAGGTGATGATGCTGCTGGACGCCCGCGCCGACAAAGAGATGATCTCCTTTGGCGGCGGTTCGCCGGACATTTACCAGCCGAGCCTGAAGCCCCTGTGGCGCGAGATGAGCCGCCTTGCGCAGCATAACCCAAGCGAGATGCTGAGCTATGACGTGCTCGACGGCCGCCTTGAGCTGCGCGAGCAGATCGCCCGCCTGATGCTGGACGGCGGCTCTACCGTCTCGGCAAGCGACATTGTGATCACCAACGGCTGCCACGGCGCGCTGTCGATCGCCCTGCTCTCGGTGTGCAAGCCGGGGGACATCGTGGCGGTGGAATCGCCGTCGTTCCACGGCACCATGCAGATGCTGCGCGGGTTTGACATCAAGGCGATTGAAATTCCCACCGACTCTGAAACCGGGATCAGCATTGAGGCGTTAGAGCTGGCAATGGAGCAGTGGCCGATCAAGGCGGTGATCCTGGTGCCCAACTGCAATAACCCGCTCGGGTTTATCATGCCGGAAGCGCGGAAAAAACAGGTTTTAGCCCTCGCCCAGCGGCACGATATCGTGATTGTGGAGGATGACATTTACGGTGAGCTGGCGGCGGAGTACCCGCGCCCGCGCACCATTCACTCGATGGACATCGATGGCCGCGTGATCCTCTGCAGCTCGTTTACCAAAACCGTGGCGCCGGGCCTTCGCGTCGGCTGGATTGTGCCGGGACGCTATTACGACCGGGTGATGCACATGAAATACGCCGCGGGCGGGTTTAACGTGCCGGGCACCCAGATGGCGGTGGCGGCGTTTATTCGCGACGGCCATTACCATCGCCACGTGCGCCGTATGCGCCAGATTTATCAGCAGAATATGGAAACCTACACCTGCTGGGTGCGGCAGTATTTTCCGGCGGAGATTTGCGTCACGCGCCCGCAGGGGAGCTTCCTGCTGTGGGTTGAGCTGCCAGAGAAGGTGGATATGGTGTGCGTCAGCAAGCAGCTGTGCCGGCTGAAGATCCAGGCGGCGGCCGGATCGTTATTTTCCGCGTCAGGGAAGTACCGCAACTGCCTGCGGATCAACGTGGCGCTGCCGCCGACGGATAAGCATCGCGAGGCGTTGAAGAAGATGGGCGAGGCGATTGTGATTGCGATGGAGGAGTAGTACGTTTTTTAGCGCCGGTGGCGCTACGGAATAAAGTGGCCGGGTAAGGCGAAGCCGCCACCCGGCAAAATCAACGACTCAGAACTTCCACGAAACGCTGCCCACAATGCTGCGTTCTGCACCGAAGTAGCAGTAAGAGAGCGAGTTACACGCCGCAACGTAGCTTTTGTCCGTCAGGTTATTGACGTTCAGCTGCGCGCTCACGCCCGTGAGCCCCACTTTCGACAGGTCATATCCCACGACCATGTCCACCAGCGTGTACGATGGAAGCGTATGGGTGTTCTGGCGATCGCTGGCGATCCCGTTGACATAGCGCACGCCGGAGCCGACGGTCAGGCCGTCCAGCGGGCCGGTTTTGACGTCGTAGCTCAGCCAGGCGCTGGCCATGTTACGCGGGGCATAGACGGCGCGCTTGCCCTCCTCTTCCGGGCTGCTCTTCTTATAGCGAACATCCGTGTAGGTGTACGCCGCCTGCATACGCAGGCTGTCGGTCAGCTGACCAATCGCCTCCAGCTCAACGCCTTCGGATTCGATTTCACCGATGGAACGGTACGGATCGGTCGGCTCCTCTTTGGTGGCAATGTTCTTCTGGTTGATGCGGAACACCGAGGCGCTGAACTGGCTGTTCATCCCTTCTGGCTCATACTTCACGCCCGCTTCCCACTGCTTGCCCTTCATCGGATCCAGGATATTGCCCTGCTCGTCGGCAAAGCTGGTCGGCGTAAAGGCGGTGGAGTAGCTGACGTACGGCGCAACGCCGTTATCAAACAGATACAGCAGCGCCGCGCGGCTGCTGAAGTTGTTTTTATCCAGATCGCTGCGGGTGTGGTTAAAGTTGTCGACGTTCGACACGCTCACCTGGTCGTAACGCCCGCCGAGCGTCAGGCGCCAGCGGTCAACGGACATCTGATCCTGTAGGTAGTAACCGGTCTGGCGAAGCTTATGCTTTTCCCTGCTGTACTGGGTGATGTAGTCCGGCTTCGCACCGTAAACCGGGTGGAAGGCGTCAATCGGCGGGAAGCCGCCATAGTAGCCGGTCACGTTGTTGGTGCGGTCCTGGTAGTCCATGCCGATCAGCACGCGGTGGTTCACCGCCCCGGTGTCGAAGCTGCCGTCGACCTGGTTATCCAGGGTGATGGCGTTCATCTTCTCGTCAGAGCCGGAATAGCCGCGGTTCAGCTCGGTGTCATTCAGCCAGCCTGCGGCATACACCTGGTTCAGCTCCACTTTGGTGTGCAGGTAGCGCAGCTTCTGGCGCACGGACCAGCCGCTGTCAAACAGGTGCTCAAGGTTATAGCCGACCATGTTTTCCCGACGATCGTACTTGTCGTAATCGTCTTCACCTTCAAAGAACGTGTTGGAGATTTTCTTCCCGCTGTGCGGCACAACCGTGCCCTCGTACGGCAGGCCGGAGTGGCTGCCGCCTTCCGGATCGCGGTGCAGGTAGGCCATCAGATCCAGACGGGTGTTATCGGTGATACGCCAGGTCAGGCTCGGCATCAGCGCGTAACGCTCTTCCTTCAGCGGATCGAACTGGGAATCGGCATAGCGGGTCATCCCACTGAGGCGCACCGCCACGCGGTCATTATCATCAACCGGGCCAGTGACGTCGAACATCGCCCCACGCTGGCTATTGTTCCCGGCGAAGAGCTTGATCTCCCCGCCCGGATCGAACGACGGCTTACGGGAGGTAAGCGCCACAATCCCGCCCGGCGATGAACGGCCATAGAGCACGGAGGCCGGACCGCGCACGACTTCGATACTGTCCAGGAACCACGGATCAACCACCAGCGAGCTGTGGGAGTTGGTGTCGCCCATCATCTTCAGGCCGTCCAGGTAGACGTTGTCCAGGCTGCCGTCAGAGAAGCCGCGCAGCACCATGTAGTCAAAGCGGTTAGACGCCCCAATCTGGTTGCTGTAGACACCCGGCGTGTAGCTCACGGCCTGACGCACGCTGGTTGCGCCCTGCTCTTCGAACTGCTCGCGCGTGACGATAGAGACCGACTGCGGAGTTTCAATATCCGGCGTTTCAAGCTTGGTGGCCGCAGACTGCATCTGCGAGGTCACCACCACGGTGTCAGTTTTTTGCGCATCCTGCGCCAGTAAAGGAAAAGCGACGCTACCGGTAACCCATCCCACCAGCAGTGCCAGACGCGATTTAGCAAACATAACCCTCTCCAGAGATATTTCTTATTGTTAATAAGAATTATTACCTTTTTGAGAGTGCAAACGGCTATGCGCGCCGCCAGGTTACGTATGCGCGATGCTAAACCGCACGGGATGCGTTCGCGCGATGGGCGAAATTACGTTAGCGGAGTTTGCGCACGTCGCCCGGAGAAATCCCGTAATGACGACGAAACGCGGTAGCGAAGTTGGTGGCATGCTGATACCCACACATCCAGGCCGCCTGCTGCACGCTGTGGCCTTCCAGCAGATAGCGACGCGCCAGCGCAAGGCGACAGTCGCGAAGATAATCGAAGAGGGTACAGCCGTAGCGCTGACGGAACTTGCTGCGCAGGCTGCTTGGGCTCATTGCAGCCAGGGCTGCCAGCTGCGCGAGAGTATGATCCCGTTCAGGAGACTGTTCCAGCATGCTCCGTACGCGTTCCAGGCGCGCATGCTCAGGGCGGCTCGGGCAGGGCTGCTGGCGCTGATTCAGGCCGTGGCCGAGCAGCTGGTACATCAGCCCCTCCAGCAATAGCTTACGCGCGAGCACGCTTCCCCTCTGCTGCTGCGCATGCTGAATGCCTGACATAACAAACTCGGGAACGTGCCAGACAAACGTGGGTGTATTCAGGTTTTGCCATTCCAGCAGCAGCGACTCAAGCAGGGCTTCACGCCCGGCTTCATGCGGGTACACGCCAAACGAGAGCGTTTTCAGCGCGCTGTCGGCGTCGTGACGCGCGCTCATCACCTGTTCCTCACTCAGACGGGCGCTGAACGCCATGCCGGGACGAACGTGATAGTCGATGCCATTGAGCGCGATCGTAACGCACCCTTCCAGGACTACCAGCATATAGAGCGGGCTGCTGTGGCGGGATGTGGTTTCGTAGGGTTGTAATACATGCACGTCGGAGTGAGTCAGCGAAATGCCGGACGAGAGCGTCATCTCTTCCACATTCCCCTGCAACACCGGGCTGCCGCTGATCTGCTCCCCTTTTAACAGCGGGAAACGGTAGTCGATGCCGTAGCGCTCGCCGAATACCTGAAAATCCTCAACAAAAAATATGCGTTTCGCTGATCTATTTTCACTCTGGAGCATAATTCGGGGCCTGCATCGGGAAAAGGACAGGCAAAACAGTACCATCCATTTGCCATGTCAGCAATCACCGGGCGCAGACACTATTACGCTCCGGACAAAGCCGGAGCGAAGATATATATTTCTTTACGAGAAATATATTTATGCTTCCTGCCACTCAGCAAAAACCTCTTTATGGTTTTTGGTCAGGATAACGTTATTATCTTCGACCTTATCGACCCAGCCGAGAGGAATAAAGTGGTGCTTGCCGCCTGATTCAGGGTCACTCTTAGCAAGCTTGATACGCTCGCCGTCTAAATGGTCCACAACCCCGACGTGCGTTCCGCAGCTGGCGACAACCTGAGTGTGATCCTTAATTGCGCTTTTATCTACCATAATCATTCTCCTGTTTCGGTTATTTGCCTGTTGCACGAAAAATAACTGTAGCGCATAAATTCAGGCTTAAAAGGCTTATTAGCATTTTGAAACATCATTGACAGAATGGAATATGATGTCTATTTAACGCCGAAGTGAATAAAATAAGAATGAGATGAATTATTTCCGACTGATTATTTCCCGATCATAATTAAATTATCGCAACCAACGAGGAGGTATTTATGACGATTCGCAACAATAATCGGGCAGAAATTTCGCTGGCTCTTGGTGAAGCGGTCCTGGACATCGTGCAAAAAGGCCATGAGTTATCGCGAGAGAATCTCGCCCAGGCGATGAAAATCAAAGCGGAGAAAGAACGCGACGACGAGCGGCTTTTGAACTACTGGAAGGCGTGTAATATGCTGGTTTGAACGTAGCGGCGTTTAGGCTGACTAAACGCCGCCTCCGGTTACTCGTCGAAGTACCAGTACCCCTGGTTAATCAGCCCGGTGAGTTCGTCAACAAACGCCGGGTTTTTCAGCGCATCGCCCAGCTCGGCCTGGCCGAGTTCGGTGTAGCGGCACAGCGCATCCGCGCCCTTCGCGTCTACCGTCTCCAGCTGTTCGCTGTTGATGAAGACGCTGCCGTTAACGTTCAGCACGCGCAGGCCGCTCAGGCGCGACAGCGTTTCGCCGCCCTGCAGCGCGTCCAGCACCTCGTCTGCCGAATACGGCGGCTCGGCGGCGGCGATATCCAGCTCGTGGCGCGGCGTGGAGACGAAGCTGCCAAACCATTTCGTGAAATCGTCCGGCTTGCTAATCATGTCGATCATCATCTGACGGATACGATCGAGCTCATACTGCTCCACGCGGCCCGGGTGTTCGCGGCAGGTCAGATCCGGATCGCTGTAGTGCTCGCCGCCCAGATCGTTTTCCAGCGCGTAGTCGGCAAAGCTGCTGATCAGATCGCGGCCGTTCGGCCCGCGGAAGCCGACGGAGTAGTTCAGCGCCGTTTCATGGGTGAAGCCGTCATGGGGGAATCCAGGCGGAATATAGAGGATATCGCCCGGCTCAAGATCTTCGTCGATGATCGGCTCAAACGGTTCCACGTGCAGCAGCGCCGGATGCGGGCAGAACTGACGCATCGGCAGCTTGTCGCCCACGCGCCAGCGGCGGCTGCCCATCCCCTGAATGATAAACACGTCGTACTGATCGATATGCGGACCCACGCCGCCGCCCGGCACGGAGAAGGAGATCATCAGATCGTCCAGACGCCAGTCTGGCAGGGCGCGGAACGGACGCACCAGCTCCGCGGCGGGCATATGCCAGTGGTTCACCGCCTGCGCCAGCAGCGACCAGCCGGTTTCGCCCAGACCGTCAAAGTGCTCAAACGGACCATTGCTGGCCTGCCATTTGCCGTTAGCGTGGCTCACCAGACGGCTATCGACTTCCGGCTCCATCGCCAGGCCTGCCAGCTCGTCCGGGGTAATCGGGTCGACAAAATTCGGGAAGGCATTTTTCAGCACTACGGGTTGTTTTTGCCAGTATTTCTCAAGAAATTCCGGCCAGTTCAGGTTCAATTGATACGCCATGGGTAGCACCAGTGAGAGGGGAAACAGGCGCGATTATAGGCAAGAAGGCAGAGGGGGAACTTGTCATGGGTCAAACGAGCGCGCGTAGGTCGGGTAAGGCGAAGCCGCTACCCGACACGTACACGGCAGTAAAACTTAATCCAGGTTCAGCTCGTCGTAATGGGTAATCAGTTTGCCCACGATGCCGTAGTCCAGCGCTTCTGCCGGAGACATCCAGTAGTTGCGGTCGGTGTCTTTTTTCACTTTTTCCAGCGGCTGGCCGGTGGCGTCAGCGATCAGCTTGTTGACGCGATCCAGCATGCGGATGATCTCGCGCGCTTCGATCTCAATATCCGTCGCCTGACCGCGCACGCCGCCCAGCGGCTGGTGGATCATAAAGCGGGTATTCGGCAGCGAGTAGCGGTGCTCTTTTTTCGCTGCCAGGAAGATGGTGATCCCGGCGCTCGCCACCCAGCCGGTGCCGATGACGTGCACTTCCGGGCGGATGAACTTGATGAAGTCGTGAATGGTGTCACCCGCTTCCACGTGGCCGCCCTGGCTGTTGATGTACAGCTTGATCGGATCGTTGCTGACGCTTTGCAGCAGGATCATCTGGGTAATGACCTTCTGCGCCAGCTCCTGGTTGATCTCGCCGGAGATAACAATCGAACGGGACTCCAGCAGTTTTTGCTGCAGAGCGCCCGCGCCGCTTGACCCTTCCGCTTTGTCCTTGTCGCTTTCTTTCAGTGTGTAGTGCATTGTTGTTTCCTCAGCTTGTCGCGCTCAAAACCAGAGTGTAGCCTGTTTTATCGGTGAAAGTCCTCACAGACAAATAACGAGGGATCTTATGAATATTGCACATGTCGCACTCTGGACCCGCAGCCTTGAGGCCCAGGTTCAGTTCTGGGAAACGGTGTTTAATGGCCGCAGTAACGAACGCTACGTCAGCAAAAACCGTCCGGGGTTTGAATCCCATTTTATTACCCTGGATGACGGGCCGACCCTCGAGCTGATGACGCTGCCGGACCTGCCCGACGCCCCGTCGCACCCGGAGTTTATCGGCTGGGCGCATATCGCCATTAACGTCGGCAGCAAGGCAAAAGTGGACAGCATGGCCGAGCGGGCGCAGTCAAACGGCACGCTGCTCAGCGCCCCGCGCATGACCGGGGACGGCTTTTATGAAGCGGTAATCGCGGACCCGGACGGCAACCGCATCGAACTTGTCGGTGCATAAAAACAGCGTTTCATTCCTTCACCACCCCCGCCCCGGCTCGCTATACTTCATATGGTTATCATATTGTTAAATGATAATGATATTTAATGTGTTAAGATGAAAGTCAGCATAAACAGTCTCTTACGCCACCGTTGAGACTGTTTGCATCCTCGACATTTAAATCAGCACCGGGGCGGTGAATGGAACACATTGTGTATGTGGTTGATGACGATGACGCGGTCAGGCAGTCCGTAATCGGGCTACTGGAATCGGCAGACTTAAACGCCATCGGCTTTTCATCAGCAGAAACGTTTCTTCAACACCGGTTTGAGGATCTGCCGTCGTGCGTGATCCTCGACATGCAGATGCCCGCCATCTCTGGCTTCGAGGTGGCGGACGCGCTCAAAGACAGCGGGCGCGAGATCCCGATTATTTTTCTCACCGGCCACGGCACTATCCCGATGTCGGTGCGCGCCATCAAAGGCGGCGCGTACGAATTTCTCACCAAGCCCGTCGAATCCGCCGCGCTGATCGACGCCATTGAGTCCGCGCTGCAGCTGGCGGAAAACAACGCCGTGCGCAATAAAGAGCACTACGCCCTGAAGCAGCGCCATCTGTCCCTCACGCCGCGCGAGCACGAGGTGCTTGAGCTTGCCATCACCGGCAAGCTCAACAAGCAGATTGCCGCCGAGCTGGGCGTCAGCGAGATCACGGTGAAAGTGCACCGCCGCCGCGTGATGGAGAAAATGCAGGTGCGCTCCGTGGCCGAGCTGGTCAGGGCCGTTGAGCGCCTGACCAAAAGCCAGCCCGCTGAGTAACGTTTACCCTTCCTGCGCGGCCAGCGGCAGCGCGAAGGTAAACACCGTGCCGTGCGGCTCCCGGCGGCGCGCGCTCAGCTTTCCGCAGTGGCGCTCGATGATGCTGGCGCTGATGGTCAGCCCCATCCCCATCCCCTGCGGCTTGGTGGAGTAGAACGAGTCAAAAATCTGCTCCAGCCGTTCGGGCTCAATGCCGCTCCCGGTATCGGCGATCTCAACGAGCACTTTCCCTTCCGCGTTGGCGGTGCTGAGGATGATGGTGCTGGCGCGATCCCTCACCTCGGCCATCGCTTCTACCGCATTCATCACCAGATTCAGCAGCACCTGCTGGATCTGCACGCTGTCCCCGGTGATAAAGCTGTCGCTGGCGTTCAACAGATAATCAACGCTAATGTGTCTCTGCTCCAGCTCGCTGCGCGAAAGCGTGATGATATGGTGGATCAGGTAGTGCATATCAATGCGCGAGAAGGTGGGATCCTGCTTGCGCGTCAGGGACTGGATGCTGCGAATGATCTCCCCCGCACGCGCGCCTTCCGCGGCGATCTCCTCCAGCCCTTCGCGCACTTTATCCAGGCGGGCGGGCTCGCGGCTGAGCCAGCGCAGGCTCGCCCCGGCATTCGAGACGATCGACATCAGCGGCTGGTTGATCTCGTGAGCGATGGAGGAGGTCAGCTGCCCGACGGTGGTGGCGCGGGACACCCTCGCCAGATCCGCCTGCGCCACCCGCATGGCATCCTCCGCGGCGCGCTGGCTGGTGATATCCGTAATAATGCCGTAGTACTCGTTCACCTCGCTGCCCACCCCCACCGGATCGCCAATCCCGAGGATGTAGCGCGTTGAGCCGTCGGTGCGCTTTATACGAAACTCCGCACGCATGGAGAGCCCGTCGCGCACGCTCTGGGTGACGATGGCGCTGATGCGGGCGTAATCGTCCTCGTGGACGAAGGTTAAAAACTCCGCCATGGAGATCATCTTTTGCTGGTCGGGCAGGCCGAGAATGCGGGCGTACTCTTCCGAGACAAACATCAGATCCTGCTCCAGCTCCCAGCGCCAGCTGCCGGTGTGGCTGATCTGCTCGCCCAGCATCAGCGAGGTCTGGCTGGCGCGCAGCTCTTTTTCCACCCGGCGGCGCTGAATGTTCTCCGCCAGCAGCTCGGCGTAGAGCCGCGCCGTCTCCAGGGATACCGCTGCCTGCGCGCCCAGCAGGCTGACCACGCGCGAGTGCTCGGCGGTGAAGACCTCCGGCATCAGGCGGTTTTCCAGGTAGAGCACGCCCACCAGCCGCGCCTGTTTGAACATCGGGACGCACATCACCGCCGCCCCCGAGGTCACCAGATAAGGGTCCTGGCTGAAAGGATGAAACTCCTCCGGCTTGCCGGTGCGGATCTCCTGCCCGGTGCGGATCACCGCAGCCAGCACCGACAGCGGCATGTCGGTCGCCATCGGCACGTCTTTCAGGATCCGCACCCGCACGCCGTCGGTGCTGGTCCAGGCGCTGGCCTCGATCTCCGGGATCAGGTTATCGTTCACGCGAAGCAGCAAGCCGCGCTGCGCCCCGGCGCGTTCGAGCAGGATGGTCATCAGGTTTTCAATCAGGCGCTCAAGATTGATCTCTTCCGACAGCGCGCGGGAAGCCTTGATCACGCTCTGCAGATCGCGGATCGTCTCGTTCTGGGCAAACGCCACCGTGTCGTAGGCGCTGGCCTGCCCGGAGGCCAGCAGGTGCGGGAAATCCTGCTCCAGCTGGCGCACCTTGGCCTGCGCGCCCGCGCGGCCCCAGGCGGCAATCGAGCCGCGGAAGTGCGCGTCTGATGCGGTCGGGTAGCCGCAGGCCAGCGCAAAGCGGCCCGCCAGCTCGTGGGCCAGGGCGTTAATCGGGTTAAAGCCACCCTCGCGGGAGAGCCGGACCGCCTTCTCATACTGCTCAAGCGCAATGCTGTTCATCCCGTCCAGACGGACAATTTCGGCGTAGATCAGCGCCTCTTTATCCGCGAACGTGCCGGGATTAATGCGCGCCCAGAGGGCGATTTTGTCGTAGTGAGCGTGAATGCTGCGGCGGTGATTTGCCGAAAACGTCTCCGGCGTCAGCTGACGTGAGAGCGCCAGCGCGCTGTAGAGATGGTAATCCAGCAGATGGATATGGCCCGGCGCAGACCACGCGTACCAGCCCGCCATCTCAAGATCCGCCTGCGCGTCGGTATACTCGCCGCAGGTAAAGTGCGCCATGCCGCGGTAGAGCCAGTACCAGAACAGCATAGTGGAGGTCTGCTCCGGGGCCTGCTCCGGCGACGCGGGAAGCAGCGCCTCGGGCAGCGCCTGCGACGCGGTCCAGGTGCCGATCGTCGGCGTGCGCAAAAACTCCACGAAGGTGCGCTGGAGCATCAATATGGTCTCCACGTCCTGGAAGTGGGTTTTACGTACAAACGCCAGGCCGCGATCGATGCTGGTCAACACTCCGTCCAGGTGATCGCCCCGAGAGAGGAAGTTAATGACCTGATGGCAGGCCGCAAAGCAGGCCACCGTCATATCGCCGTGGGTAACGGCGGCGGTGAAGCAGGCTGTTGCGCACTCAATGGTGAATGACAGCGGCTGGGTCCAGACGCTGAGCTGGTCGAGGGGCAGCAGGGTTTTGGCTTCGAACGCGTCGTAGCCGTGGCGGTTCACCAGCTCGCGGGCCAGGGTGCCGTACTGGAACCCGAGGCGGTACTCGGCGTAGCGCTGGCCAATCAGCACGCCAAACCAGGCCATCGCCGTGGTGGAGGCGCCAGTGATGCCGTGGTCGAGGGTGAGGTGCATCATGCGGCAGAGCAGCAAAAAATGCAGGCGCGGGCAGATGAAGCTGGCGCAAATGCTGGCGCTGTAGAGCAGGTTCATCACCGCTTCGGTTTCCGGGTTATCCATCCGCGACAGCTGGGCAAAAAGGCTTTGCGGCGCGTCGGCCGTGCGGTTGCAGAAGTGTTCCCAGGCCTCGTCGCAGTCGGCATCTTCCGGGTGGCGGCCAATCTGAATACCAAAAATCCCCAGCCAGCAGAGCGCCGCCTCCAGCGCCAGACGGCTGTCCGACTGGCGAATGTACACTTCCACCAGCAGGTTGGCCGCCAGCGCCTTTTCGGTCAGCCCGCCGGGGCAGCCGAGGATGGCGTCACACAGCTCGCGGGTGCGCTCCAGGTGCCCCAGAGCAAACTCGCAGCCCGCCTCTTCGATATCAAGCATAAAGTCTGACACCGTCCCGGCGTTGCCCAGCGCTCTGGCGGTCTGGATATAGCTGAGCGCCGATGGATAATCCCCCGAACGCTTTGCCCGTCGTGCGGCCAGCAGGCTCAGCTCGCGGAACATCTGGCGCTGCGGCACGGGCTGGATGCAGTCCAGCGCGGCCGTGACGTGGTGAACGGCGCGGAACAGCAGTTCGTTCCCCGCGGCCTGACGCGCGGCGTCGGCCAGCAGGCTGGCGGTGGTCAGGTGAAGATGGCTTTTCTCATGCTGATCCAGCATCGCAAAGGCCGCCTCCTGCACCCGGTCGTGGGTGAAGGCGTACTCTTTTTCCGTCAGCACAATGAGCTGGGCCATCACCGCCGGATGCAGCGCATAGCGCATTTCCGCCATCGACATGCTGACCACCCGGCAGATCATCTCCATCTCGCCCGTGCCGCCGAGGCAGGCGAGGCTGCCCAGCAGGCGGCGCGTCTCGTCGGGCAGCTCTTCGAGCTGCTCCAGCACCAGGGTAACGACATTTTCGGTGTAGTGCCGGGCGCGGATCGCCTGCAGATCGTAGTGCCACTTATCCTGATATTTGTTGTGCACCACCAGCCCGTCATCCACGATGCGGCGGAAAAACTCGTGCACAAAGAGCGGGTTACCCCCGGTTTTCTCGTGGATCAGCGTGGCGAGGTCGGTCGTCGCCGCGCTGCGGGCACGAAATATCGTCGCCAGCCAGCGCGCCACCGCCTTCACGGACAGCGCCTGCGGGACAATTTCAGTCGCGTTTTGCGCCGCTTCCGGCAGGCTCGCCAGCTGCTGTTGCAGCGTCGGTTCAGACAACGAACCGATATCGCGGTGGGCGACCACCAGCAGCAGCGGGATAGCGCCGCAGGTCACCAGCAGATGTTTCAGCGTATGCAGGCTGGCCGCGTCGCTCCACTGGAGATCGTCGAGCACCAGCACCAGCGGGCAGCCCTGAGAAGCAAAGGTTTTAACCAGCGCCAGCACCATATGGCTGAAGCGCGCCCGGGCATCAATGGAAAACGTATCCGCCGAGTAGCGCAGCTTGCTCTCAAGGAGCAGCCCCAGCTCGGGCACCAGGCTGACGGCCAGCGCTTCGTACCCCTCCAGGGCGCGCGACAGGCGGATTTTCCACTTCGCCACATCTTCCGCGGGCAGCCCCAGCAGGTGCAGCGTCAGGGTGCGGAACGCGGAGCTTAATACGCCGTAGGGTAAAGACGGCGAGAACTGATCGACTTTCCCCACCGCCAGCAAAACCTGACGCTGCTGCAGCGTTTTGAGCGCCGTCGCGATGATGGACGATTTGCCAATCCCCGACGGCCCGCCGATTGTCACCAGCTCCGGCACCAGGTTCTGCCCCACCCGCTCAAACGCGGCAATGACGTCATTCGCCTGCGGATGCGTCGCGAACAGGGAGTCCGCCAGATGGATCGCGGGAGTGCGGTCCTGCTGGCCGGGCGTAAAGGCGACAATCTCACCCTCGCAGGTCAGCGTCGCCTGGCAGCGGCGGAGGTCGGCAATCAGCCCGTCGACCGTCTGGTAGCGGTTATCGGGGTGCTTTTCCAGCAGCTTGAGGATGATGGTCGACAGCATCCCCGGCACGTCCGGGCGAATCACGTCCGGGGCCAGCGGCTCCGAGGCAATATGGTAGTGCGCCCAGTTGGTTTGATCGTCCTCCCCCAACTCAAACGGCAGGCGTCCGGTCAGGAGTTCATACAGCACCATGCCGAGGCTGTAGAGATCGCTGCGGCCGTCAACGGGACGCCGGGTGCGGGTGGTGTGCTCCGGCGACATATACGCGGGCGTACCGCCTGAAACGGCAAGCCGGGTCTGGGAGAAGGCACCGGAGAGGCTACAGGAGAGGCCAAAGCTGCCCAGACGGCAGGTGGCATCGTGATGAACAAAAATCGCGCCGGGCTTGATATCGCCGTGGATCAGGTTTTGCAGGTGCATCTGGCGCAGGGGAACGCAGATCTGGATCGCCATCTCAATAAAGCGCGAGATCCCCGAGATCGCCCTGCCCGCGCGTCGCGCCAGCAGCTCAAACGCAAACGGCGCATACACCAGCGCGAATCGTCCCCGGTACTGGGTGGAGGCAACAGCGCGGATGGCCCAGCTGTCCTGCAGCACGTCACGCAGCGCAAATTCGTTTTTTAGCAGCCGCGTGGCCCGCTCTTCCTCTTCGTCGCTCACCGCGGTGGCAATGATGAACGAGCCGCCTGAATGGGGATGGCGCGCGTGCATCCAGGCGATACCGCCCTCCTGCGCCAGCACGGTAAAAATCACATCCTCTTTAAGGACAAAAACCCGCCCCTGGTGAAGATTCCCCTGGGCGGGCCAGAATGCAGGCTGCTCGTGTTCGTTCATCCGCGATCCTTATCGTCGGCGGGCCAGCTCCCGCTGTATATGATCCAGCAGAATATCGATGTTAATGGGTTTACGCAAAAATGCAGCGGCGCCCAGGCTAAGAGCGTACCGCTGCATATTTTCATCAGCATGACCGGAGATAAAGATCACGGGCGGCGGGGGGACGGCCAGCAGCCGCAGCTTTTCAAACAGCTCCAGGCCGCTCATGCCCCGCAGCTTGATATCGGCGATCACCAGCGCCGCGCCGGACAGGGCGAGCGGATGGCTCAGAAACACCTCTGCCGAATCAAACGTATCGGCGGCATACCCTTCCGACTCCAGGAGATTACTCAGCCCGCTGCGGACGGAACGTTCGTCATCAATGATGGCAATGCGCCACGGCAGCGTCATGCTGTCTTTCCTCAAAAAAATCATTAAACGTCGCGATCGTCCTTCGCGGGCGCGGGGGGCGCCGTGCCGCTGATTTTCGGCACGCATTCGTGACGAAACCAGGCGAGGGTAAACGGTTCGCGACTCAGTAAACGCCGTCCCACCGGGATGAGCTGTTCACCCACCAGCATGCCAAACAGGCCAAGCAGGGCGACAACCGGCGGTGCCGGGGAATGAACGTCGAGCAGGGCGTAAATTACCCCAGCAACCACGCCGCACACCAGCGAAATTATCCATGCTCTCATGACGTCGCTCCCGTCTGCGATTTCACCTGCGGAACCGTTACCTGAGGAGGCGGCGCGCCGTCGCGGGATAACAGATGGCGCGTCGCCTGTTCACCCGCCAGCATCCCCAGCAAGCCAATCAGCGCCAGCGCGGGCGGCGCGGGGGAGCGCACCTTCAGCACGGCATACATCAGGCCAATCAACACGCCTGCGGCAAGGGATATCAGCCCAGTACTCATTGTGAACTCCAGAGAAAGAGGCAGCGGCGAGCCGGATGAGGGACCAGCCCGCCAGCGGAACTTAGCGAGCCGGGACCGGCGCTAAGGTGCGGTGCTCGCTCTTCTGGCGAGACGGTGCTTTGTGCACCATGGTGTAGGCGTAATCCACGCCCATGCCGTACGCGCCGGAGTGTTCGCGCACGATATCCATCACCGCGGTGTAGGTCTCTTTACGCGCCCAGTCGCGCTGCCACTCCAGCATCACCTGCTGCCAGGTCACCGGGATCACGCCTGCCTGGATCATGCGCTGCATCGCGAAGTCGTGGGCTTCTTTGGAGGTGCCGCCGGACGCGTCCGCCACCATATAAATTTCGTAGTCGCCTTCCAGCATCGCGCACAGGGCAAAGCTGTTGTTGCACACTTCGGTCCACAGGCCGGCAACCACCACCTTCTTCTTGCCGTTAGCCTTCAGCGCGTCGCGCACCTTCTGGTCGTCCCAGGAGTTCATGGAGGTACGCTCCAGAATGTCCTGGCCCGGGAAGACGTCCAACAGCTCCGGATAGGTATTGCCGGAGAAGCTTTCTGTCTCAACGGTGGTGATGATGGTCGGGATGTTGAACACTTTGGCCGCTTTCGCCAGCGCCACGGTGTTGTTTTTCAGCACCTGGCGGTCAATAGACTGCACGCCAAACGCCATCTGTGGCTGGTGATCGATAAAGATGATCTGACAGTTCGCAGGGGTTAACACTTCGAGCTTTGAAGAGGTCATAGCATTTTCCAGTGGTTAAGGGTAGAAATCGCCGCGAGCGCCGCGACGATAAAGTCACCCTCATCCTGCGGATTTCCGTCGCCGCGCGTAATTATCTCTTCGTATAGTTAACCTTAGGTATAGTTATACTTTGGTATACCTATCCTATTGTATAACTGGATCTTTGCCGAAACCGGTTCCCATAATCCTGACCATTCCCCCTCTCAGTCAGGAGCAGTTATGGTTACCCTCGGTAAAGCCGATCTCATTCTGGTTAACGGCCAGTTTCACACCGTCGATCGCGAGAACCCTGTCGCGGAAGCCGTTGCCGTGCGCGACGGAAAATTTCTGGAAGTGGGTACCGTCGCCGAGGTGATGCAGCACCACTGCGACGGCACTAAGGTGGTGGATTTGAAAGGCCACACCGCGATCCCCGGCCTGAACGACTCGCACCTGCACCTGATCCGCGGCGGGCTGAACTACAACCTCGAGCTGCGCTGGGAAGGCGTGCCGTCGCTGGCTGATGCCCTGCGGATGCTGAAAGAGCAGGCCCTGCGCACGCCGTCGCCCCAGTGGGTGCGCGTGGTGGGCGGCTGGAGCGAGTTCCAGTTTGCCGAGCGCCGCATGCCGACGCTGGATGAGATTAACGACGCCGCGCCGGACACCCCGGTCTTCATTCTGCACCTGTACGACCGCGCCCTGCTCAACCGCGCCGCGCTGAAGGTGGTCGGCTACACCAAAGAGACGCCGAACCCGCCGGGCGGCGAGATCCAGCGCGACGCCAACGGCAACCCGACCGGGATGCTGATTGCCCGTCCGAACGCCATGATCCTCTATGCCACGCTGGCGAAAGGGCCGAAGCTGCCGCTGGAGCAGCAGGTCAACTCCACGCGCCAGTTTATGCGCGAGCTGAACCGTCTGGGGCTGACCAGCGCCATCGACGCGGGCGGCGGCTTCCAGAACTACCCGGAAGATTACGAGGTGATTGCCGAGCTGCACGAGAAAAAGCAGATGACCATCCGCATCGCCTATAACCTGTTTACCCAGCGTCCGGGCCACGAGCTGGAAGACTTTGAAAAATGGACCGACATGCTCACGCCGGGCCAGGGCAGCGACTTCTTCCGCCACAACGGCGCGGGCGAGATGCTGGTCTTCTCCGCCGCCGATTTTGAAGACTTCCTCGAGCCGCGTCCGGACCTCGCGCCGGGCATGGAGGACGAGCTGGAGCGCGTGGTGCGCCATCTGGTGGAGCACCGCTGGCCGTTCCGCCTGCACGCCACCTACAACGAATCCATCAGCCGCATGCTGGACGTGTTCGAAAAAGTTAACCGCGACATTCCGTTCAACGGCCTGCACTGGTTCTTCGACCATGCGGAAACCGTTACCCAGGCCAACATAGACCGCATCAAAGCGCTGGGCGGCGGCATTGCCGTCCAGCACCGCATGGCCTTCCAGGGGGAGTACTTTGCCGAGCGCTATGGCATCGAAGCTACCCGCCACACGCCGCCGGTGGCAAAAATGCTCGAGACCGGCGTGCCGGTGGGCTTAGGTACCGACGCCACCCGCGTGGCGAGCTATAACCCGTGGACCGCGCTCTACTGGCTGGTCTCCGGCCGCACCGTAGGCGGGATGCAGATGTACGATCATAGCGCCCGTCTGGACCGCGACACAGCCCTGATGCTCTGGACCCAGGGCAGCGCGTGGTTCTCCAGCGAGCAGAACCAGAAGGGGCAGATCAAGGTCGGCCAGCTCGCCGACCTGGCGGTGCTCAGCAAAGACTACTTCCGCGTGCCGGAAGAGGAGATCAAGGGCATCGAGTCCGTCCTGACGGTGGTCAACGGCGACATCGTCTACGCCGCAGGCACCTTCGGCCCGCTCGCGCCACCGGCCATTCCGGTTCTGCCCGAGTGGTCTCCGGTGGTGAAGGTACCGGGCCACTACCGCAGCGCGCCGCCGCAGGCTACGCGCGTCGGCTTGAGTGTGGCTCACCACTGCAGCGGCCCGTGCGGGGTTCACAGCCACCAGCATGATTTCGCCCGCACGTCAGAGATGCCGGTGTCCGACGATAACGCTTTCTGGGGGGCGCTGGGCTGCAGCTGCTTTGCATTCTGATGAAAAACACTACTATGCCGCCCCGGGTCGACCTGGGGCTGTTCTTCCTGCGCCTCACCGGCAGCCTGCTGCTGCTCTACGTGCACGGCCTGCCGAAGGTGCTCCACTTCAGCGAAGAGCTGACGCGCATTGAAGATCCGTTCGGCTTCGGGCCTTACGCGAGCCTGATCCCGGCGATCGTCGCCGAGGTGATCTGCCCGCTGTTGATCATTGCGGGCGTCTACACCCGCCTGGCGTGCCTGCCGATTATCGCCGTGCTGCTGGTGGCGATGCTGGCGGTACACCCGGACTGGTCGATTGCCGAAGGGCAGTTTGGCTGGCTGCTGCTGATTATCTTCACCACTCTCGCCCTCACCGGGCCGGGCCAGTGGCGGCTGCAGCGTAAGGCGACGGAGAGGTTCGCATGACCCAGGTTAACGACGTTCGCGACGCACACGTTGAGACGACGCCCGCGCGGGCGGCTTCGCCGTGGCAGCCGCTGAGCCAGCCGGTGTTCCGCATGCTGTGGATCGCCACGGTGGTCTCTAACGTCGGCTCATGGATGAGCGACGTCGGCATCAACTGGAGCATGCTGACGCTCAGCGCCGATCCGCTGGATATCGCGCTGGTGCAGGCGGCGAGCAGCCTGCCGATGTTCCTCTTCTCCCTGCCGTCCGGGGTGATGGCGGACATCGTTGACCGGCGTAAATACCTGCTCTTCTCCCAGCTGTGGGTGTTCATCGCCGCCGCCGGGCTGACGGTGCTCTCCTTCACCGGACACGTCACCCCTACCGTTCTGCTGGTGGCGACGTTCCTGCTGAGCGTGGGCGCGGCGATGAGCTCGCCGCCGTTCCAGGCCGTGGTGCCCGATCTGGTGAGCAAGCCGGAGCTGGGTGCCGCCGTGGCGCTGAACTCGCTCGGGGTGAACATCAGCCGGGCGATTGGCCCCGCGCTGGGCGGTTTTCTGCTTTCGCTCGCCGGGCCGTGGATGGTGTTTGCCCTGAACGCGCTGTCCGTGGTCGGCGTGGCGTGGGTGCTGTGGCGCTGGCGTCCGGCGCCGTCCGTGCAGCGCCTGCCGCCGGAACACTTCTTCTCTGCGGTGCGCTCCGGCATTCGCTACGTGCACGCCGCGCCGGTGCTGCGCAACGTGCTGGTGCGCACCGTGGCGTTCTTCGTTTTCGGCAGCGCGGGCTGGGCGCTGCTGCCGCTGGTGGCGCGCCGCGAGCTGGGCTTAGGCCCGGCGGGCTACGGCGTGATGCTGGCGTGCATCGGCCTGGGCGCCATTGCCGGGGCGATCCTGCTGCCGCGCCTGCGCCAGCGGCTGAACGCCGATCGGCTGATGGTGGCCGCGAGCCTGGTTTTTGCCCTCACCATGCTGGCGCTGGCGTTCGTGCGCCACGTCTGGCTGCTCAATCTGTTTGAGTTCTTCACCGGCTTCGCGTGGATTGCGGTGCTCTCCACCCTCAACCTCGGCGCACAGCGCAGCGCCGCCCGCTGGGTGAAGGCCCGGGCGCTGGCGGTTTATCTGACGGTGTTCTTCGGCTCGATGACCACGGGCAGCGCCATCTGGGGGCAGATCGCCTCGCAGTTTGGCACCCCGACCTCGCTGGTTGTCGCCACGCTGGGGATGGTGCTGGCAAGCGCAACGGTGTTCCGCTGGAAGCTGGAGAAAGATCCTGATTTAAACCTCGACCTGAGCGGCCAGCCGCTGGACGGCGTGGAGATTGAGCTGCCGAACGAGCGCGGCCCGGTGCTGGTGTCGCACGAGTACATCATCGACCCGCAGAACGCGAAAGCCTTCCTGGAGGCGGTACACGAGCTGCGCCGGGTGCGCCGCCGCGCCGGGGCGATGAGCTGGGCGGTGTACGAGGATATTGAGCGCCCCGGTCTGTTTATCGAGACCTTCCTGATGGGCTCCTGGATTGAGCATCTGCGCCAGCAGGAGCGCCATACCATGAATGACCTCCTGCTGCAGAGCCGCGTTCTGGCTTTTCATCAGGGCACAACATCACCGGCAATTCGCTATCTGGTCGCGCCGGTATAACCATAACCATCACCTGTACAGGAACACACTATGGCAACGTTTAAGGCAAAAGACGGCACGCAGATTTACTACAAAGACTGCGGCGCGGGCAAACCGGTTCTCTTCAGCCACGGCTGGCCGCTGGACGGCGACATGTGGGACAGCCAGCTGAACTACCTGGCGGAGCGCGGCTTCCGCGCCATCGCCTTTGACCGTCGCGGCTTTGGCCGCTCGGATCAGCCGTGGAACGGCTACGACTACGATACCTTTGCGTCCGATATCAACGACCTGATTACTACCCTGGACCTTCAGGACGTGACGCTGGTGGGCTTCTCCATGGGCGGCGGCGACGTGACCCGCTACATCAACAACTACGGCAGCGCGCGCGTGGCCGGTCTGGCGCTGCTGGGCGCGGTCACGCCAATCTTCGGTAAATCCGACTCCTTCCCGCAGGGTGTGGATCAGAGCGTGTTCGACGGTATTCGCGACGGACTGCGTAAAGATCGCGCCCAGTTCATCAGCGACTTCGCGACGCCGTTCTACGGCACCAACGCCGGGCAGACCGTCTCTGCCGGTGCCCTGACCCAGACGCTGAACATCGCCCTGCTGGCATCCCTGAAGGGCACCATCGACTGCGTGACCGCCTTCGGCGAAACCGACTTCCGCCCGGATATGGCGAAAATCGACGTACCGACGCTGGTGATCCACGGCAGCAACGACCAGATCGTGCCGTTTGAAAGCACCGGCAAGCTGGCGGCGGAGATGATCAAAAACGCCACGCTGAAGGTGTACGACAACGCGCCGCACGGCTTCGCGCTGACCCACCAGGATCAGCTCAACGAAGATCTGCTGGCGTTTGTGAAGTCGCTGTAAGTCTGAGGGCTGACGCCAATGGCGACAGCCCCCTTATCACCTCAACCCACCTGAACAAGCAGTGACACTATTCAGATTAATCCTATAAAATACTGACCTTTACCGCCTTTACCCGACTTCCGGAGTTTGTGATGGTTCAGGATCGCACCGCGTTAGCCCCCTTCTTTAATGAGCATATCAATAACAACAGCCGATACAGCCCTAAATGGGGGCCAGCCTATCACCAGATGGTCAAACGCGTAGCGACAGAGCGGCCCGAGTTTCGTGATCAAAGCCTTATCAAGGCACTTTGGTATGAACGCTCCAACGGCGTCGCCAGCATTAAACAGGGTGGAATGTCGCAGAACGAATACAATGCGGCCCAGATTCACCTGCGGGAAATCACAACCCTGATGGCACAGGGCTGCACCCCGGCCGTTTATGAAAAGGTGGTCAACAAGCTACAGGCGCTTAAGGCCAAATCCATTCTCAAGAAACAGTACTGGGCGTTGTGTCACCGGGCTTTTGCCACGCTGTACCCTGAGCGGGTTTCGAACGTGGTAAATACCAAAATGTTTTCCCGCATTTATAACTACTGTAATAACCGCTTCGGGCTTGGGCTCGCCGGGAAAGGGACGTGGTTTGAAAAAAACCTGGAGCTGAAGGCGGCTCTGAACCGCGAGCTGGGCGGCCATGTAGACCCTGTCGAACTCAATATGTCGCTGTGGCATCTCTACACGCATTTCATCAAAGATAAAAGTGATATCGGCCTGGTAGGTAGCGAGTCCTGGGCCGAAGACGACGATCAGGATACGGATGAGAGCGTGGCGGATGTTCCACTGAACGTCATTCTCTATGGCCCTCCGGGGACAGGTAAAACCTATTCCACCGTTGAGCATGCCGTCCGCGCCTGTGAACCCGCTGAGTATTCCCGCCTGCTGGATGGCCTTCAGGGCAGTGATTACCGGAACGCACTTAAAGCGCTTTATGACCGGCTGGTCTCCGAACAGCGCATCCGCTTTGTCACTTTCCACCAAAGCTTTGGTTATGAAGAGTTTATTGAAGGGCTACGCGCCGATACCACCCGTGACGGTAACGTTCGCTATGACATTAAATCCGGCGTCTTTAAGCAAATCTGTGAGGATGCGGCGTTTGGTTACGCAGGTGAACAGCTGGCGCTGAACGAGGCGCTATCAAAGTTTCAAAAAGAACTGCTTAATGGCGAAGCCGCCACGCTCAAAACGACATCAGGTAAACCGTTCGGCGTCACCTATAAAAGTGAAACGAACTTCGGCATCTTCCCTTTAAACAGCAAAAAAGGGGATCTGGGGAATGGATACAACGCCTACGTGAAAGACATCAAAGCCTGGTATCAGAACAACGGGATTGATATCCACAACGAGTCGTATGTCCGGGGTATCCTCAACTATCTTCATGATAATTATAATCTTCCCGTCACACCGAAAAAAAATGCACCGGCAAAACGCCAGAACTACGTGCTGATTGTTGACGAGATTAACCGTGGCAATATCTCCAAAATTTTCGGAGAGCTCATCACCTTAATTGAGAAATCCAAGCGCATGGGTGAACCCGAGGCCCTGAGCGTGACGCTACCCTATTCGGGCGAAAAATTCAGCGTGCCAAACAACCTGTTCCTGGTCGGCACCATGAATACCGCGGACCGTTCCCTGACCGCTCTGGACACCGCCCTGCGCCGCCGCTTCGAGTTTAAGGCCATGCTGCCGAAAGCCTCCATTCTGGAAGGCCACGTCATCAAAGGTATCGATCTCAAACGGCTACTGCAGATGCTCAATGAACGCATTGAGGCGCTGTACGATAGCGAGCACACGCTCGGGCACGCTTTTTTCATACCGGTAATTGAGACGGAGGACGATGACATTGCTTTCGCCCGTCTGCAGCGGGTGATGAAAAATAAAGTACTGCCGCTGCTGGAGGAGTACTTTTACAACGACTGGCAGAAAATTCGTCTGGTCCTTGGAGATAACCAGAAGCAGGATCCCGCCCTGTGCTTCATCCGTTCGATCAAAAACGAGGGAAATATTCAGCGGCTGTTTGGAACGGATGCATCGGACGATCTGCAGGAAGAGGGAGAGCGCTATCACCTTGCAGGCGAAGACGATCCTGTCTGGAATAATGCCATCGCCTGGCGTCAGATTTACGATGCAGGTGCGCGAGGCGCGGAGAACGACGAATGACCGGGCGGCGGCAGTGGTCCACCTTTGAATACGGTTATCTGGTCAGTAAAGAGGACAGCGGCCGGGTTAAGGACGCAGTGGAGCTTCCTCCGGCCTGTTTTGCGTGGCTGGAGCAATGCTGCCTGAACGACGATGCGGAATACGACGCGCGCCTGCTAACGCTGAAAACGGTCGGGCGCGTGAAGGTGCTGCAGGTGAAAAACTATGTCGGCGTCATTGCGCTGCCGGGAGGAGCGTTCATCGAGGTGTTGCCAAAGACCGGCCATGATAACGCCCGCGAACAGCTGATGATGATGCTGCGCACGCTGAAAACCTTCCGGCACATCGCCACAACCTCCGCCAGTATCAAAACCTCGCGCATGCCGCTGATGGATATCTTTATTCATCAATTTATCCAGAGCGTCCAGGCGGTCCTGCAGCAGGGTCTTAAGCGTGACTACCTTCGCCAGCAGGAGAATCTACCGTGGATGAAGGGAAAACTGCGGGTTTCAGCACAACTGTCGACAAATAGCGTTCGCCGGGATCGCTTTCAGGTGGAGTATGACGAGTACAGTGTTGACCGACCGGAGAACCGCATTCTCAAAACGGCCATCGATACGGTTTCGCGCCTGACCCGCAACCCTCAGCTCATCCAGCAGCTTCGCCCCTTGCAGTCGGCCTTCGAAGGTATTCCTCCCGTTGTTGATACCGCTCACGCGTTCGATCTGGTTCGCCTCGACAGGCATATGCATCACTATGAACAGGCGCTGGAGTGGGCCAAATTGATCCTACACGGGGAGTCACCACTTTGTATGCAGGGTCATGCTGATGCCATATCGCTGCTCTTTCCAATGGAAGCGGTATTTGAATCCTTTGTTGCGGCGTGGATGAGGCATCATCATCATCAACGTTACCAAATTGATACCCAAGCAAAAACACACACTCTGGCTCGCTATCACACCAGGTATATGTTTAGACTCAAGCCGGATATCTGGCTTCGCCCGTATGACACGTCGAAACATTCTTCAATTATTTGCGATACGAAATGGAAAAAGATTAAGCCTCATAAACCTGGCTTTAACATTTCGCAAAGCGATCTTTACCAGATGCTGGCCTACGGAACGAAATATCTCGATAGCCGCGGCGATATGATCCTGATCTACCCGCAGTATGACGGTTTTAGCGATGCGCTTCCCCATCCCTTCGAACTTCATAAGCCGGACAGCCATGCGCTACGTTTGTGGGTCGTCCCTTTTACCATCGGAACCAGTATTCAGAACTCGATACTCCACCTCCCCGAGTCCCTGAAGCTGCGGAATTAGAAACAGACGCCTGCAAAGCAGGCGTCTGAAGCGATTAATTGACCGATACCGGGCGGGTCAACGCCTCATCCCCGATGCCATTCTGCTCGCTCCCCCGCCTGCGCTCCGCCAGCAGCCGACACACTTCCGCATGCTTCTCCTCGGTAAAGGTAAAGCGCGACATAAAGCCCATGCGGATCAGCGACCCAATCGCCGGCAGCAGGCAAATCCCAAAGAACAGCCCCGACAGCACGCCTTCGCTCTGGATTTGCGCCTGCGGCACGTAGCCGATCATCGTCAGGAACACGCCAATTAACCCGCCGCCCACCGCTACCGACATCTTGCCGGTAAAGGTCTGCCCGGAGAAGGTGATCGCCGCGCAGCGCTTGTTAGTGTGGTACTCCGCGTACTCGATGGTGTCGGCAATCATCGACGAGGTGAGGATGTTGGTCATCATCACGAATAGCGTGCTCAGGCCGAGGAGAATAAACAGCATTGTCACCTGCTGATATCCGACAAACCACATCACCACGCGCACCGCCACGTCCAGCCCGCAGAGGATCATAAACAGCTTCCGCTTCTGCATCCGGCGCGTCAGCATCGGGGCGACCAGGCACAGCACCGCCGCCACAATGCCCATCACGCCAATCGCCATCTGCAGGCTGCCGTCGCCCAGGTTATTGATAAAGAAGTAGATATACAGCCCGCCCGCTACGTTGTGGAACACGCAAAAAAAGAACGACAACAGGACGATAAACAGCGGCTTGTTCTGGCGCAGGTTGTGGAAGGTGTCGCGGATGGTCACCTTTTCCGGGCTCGGCGGCACACGCTCTTTGATCTGTATAAAGCCGTTAAGCATCAGCGGCAGGCCCACCAGCATCATCACCAGCGCCGCCATAAAGTAGCCTTTATCGTTGCTGTACTGGGCGAAGAACGCCGCCAGCTTCGGGAAGAAGATATTGGCGCAGGCAATCCCGGCGTTCACCCCGAGCATCGCCGCCGTCACCGCGCAGGTGCGCTGGGCGGAGTCGTTGGTCATCACCGACGACATCGACCAGAACGGGATATCGGAGATGGCGTACAGCGTCCCCCACAGGATATACGTCACCCCGGCGTAGAGGATTTTGGTGGTCATGTCCGCTTCGATTTTATAAAACGACAGCAGCGTGACGCCGGTAATCAGCAGCGGCGCGATCAGCAAAAAGTGGCGAAACTTGCCGAACCGGCTGTTAATGGTGTCCATTATGCTGGCAAACAGCGGATCGTGAACCGCGTCCCACGCGCGGGCAATCAGGAAGATGGTGCTCGCCGCCAGCGCCGAGATCCCCAGCACGTCGGTGTAAAAATAGTTAATAAACGAACCCACTAAACCAAAGCTAAAACACTGACCTAAACCATAGCCAAAATAAGACCACAACTCGCGAGACGGTATTTTCATTGTCGTTGTCATAGTGCGTACCTGGTTGCCCGGCGACAGCGCGCCGGGTCGTTATTATTAGCCCTGCGGATTCGGGGCGATTTTGCGCAGCTTCTTCATCAGCGCAATTTCAGCGCGTGAGAACGGAATGCCGTTCTCCTCAAACACGTCGTGGAACCAGAGGCGACAGTAGTCCGTGGACTCCTTCATCACTACCGGCCACGGCAGCCACGTCTGGGTCTTGCCGCGCACCAGCCCCCACTGATACGGCGCAACCTTCGCCATGTACATCAGCGGAAGCTGCTCTTCGATGGTGCTGCCCACGTGGCGCGCCAGCCATTCGGTGCAGAACAGCGGGCGACCGAGCTTTTGCAGCTGCTGAATCATCGCCGTCATGCGCCCCGTGTGGGTGTAGGCGTGAAAGCTCACCACGTCCGAGAGCGCCAGCGCGGTCTGGTCCAGCGGGTGCTGGAAGAACGTCTCGCCCTCCTCTTCCGGCGGGACGCGCCACGCGCAGACGGTGAGCGGCTGGGTCGGGTCTTCTTCACGCACCCACTGGAACGCCAGCTTCATCAGCGCGTGGGCGCAGGTCTCCAGCTTCGCGTCGTACTGCACCTCCTGCGTGCCGGTCGCGAAAATGCCGCGGTTGCCCGGCTCGTTATAGAGATCCCACAGTAGCACGCGCTTATCGTCGCGGAACTGGCGAACAACGTCGCGGATATAGCGTTCAATGTCTGCCCAGCAGTCGGGATCGCACACCTTATCGCGACCGGGGCTCGCCGCCGCCTGGCTGTTGTGCTTGCCCGGCACGGGCGGCTTTTGCGGGCCGAGGTACGGCTCGTCACCGGAGAAGCCGCAGTCGTCCATCAGGGTCAGCATGGTGCTGAACCCGTGACCGTCGGCAATCGTCAAAAAGCGGTCGATGCGCGCCATCAGCCCGTCGCGGTCATGCTCCCAGACGATAAACGGCAGGTTGATGCGCAGGGTGTTATAGCCCGCCTCCGCCGCCCAGCCCAGCTCGCGGTCAATGGTTGCGGCATCGAAGGTCTCTGCCTGCCAGATATCGGTCCAGTTCACCGCCGTCGACGGCAAATAGTTAAACCCGCACAGCCAGCCTTTCTGCTCATACCACGCCTGTGCCTGCTCCCTGCTCCACTGCTCTTTCATTACGCATCCTCTTACTGATAATGTTTAGCTAATAAATATTAGCTGCAGGATAAATGCGCAAATCACGGCGTTTAGAAAAGCGATGCCCCTCACAAAGTTCACGCTTCGATGAATGAGAAACGTGATCGACGGCGCTAAAGCGTGCGGTTAGGGTATGATGCGAAGTCGCGAAAGGGAGAGGACGGATGAAGCGAAAAACAAAAGTGACGATGAACGATATTGCGCGGGCGGCAGGGGTGTCGCAGGCAACGGTATCGCTGGTGCTCAACCAGTCCCGCAACATCAAGCTCAGCGACGACACCCGCCAGCGGGTGATTAGCGTCGCCACCGAGCTCGGCTATGACCGCCTCCCCGCCGTTCACGCCCCGCGCAACCAGGAAGAGATCGCCCTGCTGGTCAGCTCGCTGCAGAGTTTTGACCCGTTTATCGACGCCATCAGCCAGGCGCGGGAAGCCGCGTGGCGCAACGAGACCCTGCTCACCGTCTACGACTACGGCGACGACGTGGAGCTGGCGCTGAACATTATCCGCCAGCTGGAGAAGCGCAACTGCATCGGGATTATTCTCGCCTCTCCGGTCACCACGCTGGTGGACATGACGGCGTTTCACGACTGCACCCGCATCCCGCTGGTGCTACTCAACCAGCGAGACCCCGGCTCGCCGCTGCTGCCGTCGTTTATCCCGGACGACTACGCCAATGCTTTCCAGGTGACTAAACACCTCATCGCCTGCGGGGCCACGCGCATCGCCCACATCACCGGCGAGAGCTGGATGGAGGCCTCCCGCCAGCGTCTGGCGGGCTACCGGGCAGCGCTACAGCAGGCCGGATTAACCTGCGACGATAGCCTGGTGCGCCAGACCAACTGGCAGTTCAGCGAGTCCTTTACCGCCACCACAGCCCTGTTGGAATTGGCCGAGCGCCCGGACGCCATCTTCTGCGCCAGCGACTGGCTGGCGATTGGTTGCTATCAGGCGCTGGCGGTGAACGGCGTGCGCATCCCGCAGGATATGCTGCTGGCGGGCTACGACGACCAGAAGATCTCCGAGCAGCTCACCCCGCCGCTGACCAGTATTCAGCTGCCCTACAGCGAGCTGGGACGACTGGCGGTGGAGTACCTGTGCAATGAGGAAGATGCCGCCACGCACGTGACGCTGGCGGGCAGGCTGAAGGTGCGTGCCTCAAGCCTTGTCTGAGGTAAACACCATGCCCGCGTAGGGCTTCTCGCGACACGCCGCCAGCCGCGCGGCGAGGCTGCCCACGTGCAGCTCCAGCTTGTGCCCGTCCGGATCGAGAAAGTAAAACGACGCCCCCTCGCTTTTGTTCTGCTTCCAGACGGTGACGCCCGCCTGCTCAAGTCTTTGCGAGAACGGTTCAAAATCCTCCTCCGCCACGGTAAACGCGTAGTGGGTATAGTCGCTCTCCTGCGGCGGCACATACCGGCGCGCCTCGTCGTACGACAGGCAGATCCACAGATCGCCGCAGGTGAGATAGGCCCCGGTATTCCAGCGGGCGTGCAGCGTCAGTCCCAGCAGCTCGTGCCAGAAGGTGACGCTTTTTTGCAGGTCGCTGACCGCGAGGGTCAGGTGGTTGAGTGATTGCAGCATGACGTGCCCTTTTGTTTTTCGCGCCGGACGTGGTACGGTAAAGAGATGAACATAAACCACGCCGTCCTCACCGTAAACCGCTGGTGGCTGCCTTCTTAAAGGCGGCACGGAGTAGTTTTCCCCATTTTCAGATAGCCGCCGAAAGGCGGCTTTCACATTTTAAGACCCCTTTCGGCATTACAACGTTAAGGAGTCTTTATGAACGCACCCACCATCCTCACCGGCGATCGCCCAACCGGCCCGCTGCACCTCGGCCACTTTGTCGGATCGCTGCGCCAGCGCGTGGCGCTCCAGCACACACACAACCAGTTTGTGCTGATTGCCGACCTGCAGGGGCTGACCGACAACGGCAGCAACCCGCAAAAAATTCGCGACAACATCCCCGAAGTGCTGGCCGACTACCTCGCCGCCGGCATCGACCCGAACCTGACCACGATCTGCCTCCAGTCCGCCCTGCCCGCCCTCGCCGAGCTGACGATGCTGTATATGAACATCGTCACCGTCGCCCGCGTGGAGCGTAACCCGACGGTGAAAAATGAGATTGCGCAGAAAGGCTTCGCCCGCTCGCTGCCGGTCGGGTTTATGGCCTATCCCATCAGCCAGGCAGCGGACATCACAGCGTTCAAGGCCGAGTGCGTGCCCGTCGGCGACGACCAGCTGCCGATGATTGAGCAGACCAACGAGATTGTGCACAAGATGAACAGCCTGCTGCCCGCCCCGGTGCTGCGCCACTGCAAGGCGATGCTGAGCGACACCAGCCGCCTGCCCGGCATCGACGGCAGCGCCAAGATGTCGAAATCGCTGGGCAACACGCTGCACCTTTCGGCCAGTGAAGAGACCATTCACCGTGCGGTCAGCGCGATGTACACCGACCCGAACCACCTGAAGGTAAGCGACCCGGGGCAGATTGAGGGGAACGTGGTGTTTACGTATCTAGATGCATTTCATCCGGACAAGGAGAAAGTGGCGGCGATGAAGGCGCACTATCAGGCGGGCGGGCTGGGTGACCGGGTATGTAAGAACGAACTGGAGGCGTGCCTGCAGGAACTGATTGCGCCGATGCGGGAGCGGCGGGCGATGTATATGCAGGACAAGGGGGAGCTGATGGCGATGCTGAAGCGCGGGACCGAACGGGCGCAGGGGGTGACGCAGGAGACGTTGAGGGAGATGAAGGTTGGGTTGGGGGTGCCGGTGTTTTGAAATAACGTCATGCAGCGTATGCATTCAAATATTACATGCGCTGCATAATATTATTTATCGGCAACTCAGAGAGTATTACATTTTTAATTAACAGGAACCATTACAACCCCTGCTTGGAACATGACCGACATCAATCTGGATATTTATTTCGGATTTTAGCCCGGTTTATTAACCACTTTATGTATATTCGCCATACAGTCTAAAACCTAGCATTGCTGCATTTACTCTTCTACCCCTACAAGGAATTGTCATGCAGCTTTATACCAATGAATTTACCGCTGAGTTAAAAGCGGAAATAGATCGTTCGCCTTTTTCCGATGAACAACTGGCCGCCATGCCTGAGGACGCGCGCGCCATTATTGCCGAACAGGAAGCCTTTCATCGACTACATCCCGTCACCGCCATCTGGCGGATTGCCACGGCTGGCAGCCAGACCCGAATGGGCGGCATGGTACTTCCCGTCGATCGTGAAGCCACAATGCTCATGGACGATGGTAGTTACACCAGCCCGATTGTCGAAGGAGACTGTGTGGCCTATCCGGATGGAACGCTCGCCACGATTATGACCTCATCAGGAACCGCGTTTACGTGGAAAGGACACGGCGTTGCCCTGGTTGGTAGCCTGCTTGATAACGATGACGAGATTATCAGCACACCGCTCGGCAGTACTTATCTGGTAACCCGCGAAGGGATTCCACCTCAAGAGGATTTCTTAACCTGGCCCGGAGAATAGGCCATGGGCTACCGTTCAACGAACTACGGCCGCGGACAGGCGCTGCACGGCGACAGAACGACCACCGGCGCAATATGCTGTAGTACCTTGCCCAACTGCACCGAGCACGGTCGCGGCGTTATCCGCGTCGGCGATAAAACCACTGCATGCCTTAAATGCGGCAAGCAGGGCGTTGTTGCAGACGGTGAACCTCGCGTTAACTGGATGGGGCAAGCCTCAGCCGTCGATGGTTCTGTCGTTATTTGTGGCTGCCCGCACGGAACCAACCGCGTGATTGCCCCATCGGGAGAGTGGCTCGGCTTCGGTCCCTCTCCTGAACAGATCGCACAGGAAAAGCATCAGACCATGCTCGCAGCGCGCCAAAAAGAGCAAGAGGCCGAAGCGCTGCGGCGAACAGAAGAACGCGATCGCAATCGGGTCTTTGCGAAATCCTGCCTGCGTGGTGAAGGATGTAACGATGCGGGTACCGGAAGCGAGCCGCACACCAACTTCGCCGAGATGGCATTTTACCAGGCCATGCCTAACGACGCCCCGCAACACGCTCAGGCGGCAAAGCGTAAGGCGATCCCAAAGCCGAAGCAACGCAGCGCGCTTTATCTTTGGTGGAATGGGCATCACGAGGAGATGGACTATCAGGCTGCCGTTGCGGACGAAGAAAGGGCCTGGATTGCACGGACCGCGATCGCCGATGCCAGCGAACTTGTTCTGGTTGGCGGGAGCACAATCACTCCTGGCACCTGGGCCGTGCGCGGCGCTGCATTTGGCGAGATAGCCACGGGAGGCCTTGGTGCCCCTGTCGCAGGGCTGCTGATAGGAATGTACCCCGGCAAGCTGAACGACGGCGAACAGGATTTTATCGACAGGATGCGCGCCGAACAGATGCGGGAAGCCCCTACCCGCGTTCGCTTCACCTGGGAGAACGACGCCAGCGGCAACCCAACACCGCGAGGCTGGCATACGCCGCCCGGCAAAGACAGCGTGCGCGTTCGCACGATGGAGTGGGATAGCCGACGCCAGGCGTACACCTTTACTACCGAAGAAGACCCTGGCATCACCCTCATCTGGACACCGGACCGCACCGGAGAGAGTAAGCCGTGGGATACGGGCAATCACAACCCGGTACGGATACCGAACCCGGTTGTGGTAGATCCGCTGCCGGAGGATACGGGGATTGGTGCGACGACCAGCCCGACACCGGAAGAGAAGACGTTTGCGGATTATATTCTGATTCTGCCGGTGGGCGGGGTGCCGCCGATTTATGTTTATATCCGCCACAATCCCGGACAGGTCACAGGCAAGGGGCAAAAAGTTAGCGGGGTTTGGTTATCTGATGCGAATGCGGGGAATGGGTCTCCTATTCCAAGCCAGATAGCGGATCGGTTACGTGGTCAGACATTTACGGACTTTGACCAGTTTCGTAAGGCGTTTTGGCTGGAGGTGTCGAGGGATCCGGGACTGCTGGAGCAATTTATCAGCAATAACCGCGCAAGTATGCGTAAAGGAAACGCCCCTTTCACACGCACACCTGACTCGGTTGGAAAAAGAGAACGTTATGAAATTCATCACATACAACCTATCCGTCAGGGCGGTAAGGTGTATGACGTTGATAATATGGGAATAACCACTCCAAAACATCACATCAAAATTCATAAAGGAGAGTGATATGAGACTGTTAAGTGATTACACAGAAGAAGAATTTTTAGAACTGGTACGCAAAATTTGCAATGCGGACGCACCAACTGAAGAAGACGAGAATCGATTGGTTAGAGAATTTAAACGACTTACCGAGCATCCCGCAGGCTCTGACCTGATTTTTTATCCTGAAGAGGGCAAAGATTATAGTCCAGAAGGTATTGTTAGAGAAGTTAAGGAGTGGCGTAAAGAAAATAGTAAATCCGGATTTAAAGAATAACAATCTTTGAGACTCCCGCGCTTTCGGGCGCGGAATGTGTACAATAAAATTCAAAAAGTTAAAAACAATGAAGGATTTAAGAGATTATACTGAAAGTGAATTTCTAAGTCTGGTGCGAAAAATTTGTACCGCCACAAGTGAAACAGAGGAAGATGGTAATCGTCAGGTTAAAGAGTTCGTACGACTTGCCGAGCATCCTTCTGGCACAGATCTTATTTTTATCCTGAAGATGGAAAAGATGATAGCCCGGAAGGCGTTGTCCAGGAAGTAAAAGAGTGGTGTCAGCCTCATGGTAAACCTTGCTTCAAGTCTAAGTGATTTTTTAGGATTTAAACAATGATCGTTTACTCTATAGATGTATACAGTAAAACAAATGAACTTTTACTTTATGAAATCATAATCTCTCAGCGAAATGTAGCTGCGCTGTATGACATTATGGGTATTTCAGAGGAAGATGAAGCCGACTTCTCGTATGGCATCGGTGTTTATAATATAAACGAAAAACAGGCACATCTTTTAGAAATGCTCATAGGTAAAACATTCTACTCGGACGATTTAATTTTTCAGCTTTCAGGAGGAGAGCTTTAAATGAAGATTAAATATATAATGCCCCTTTTCTCATTTCGAAAACCTAAGAATTTACATCTGGACGGTACTTTATAACTCTAAATCCTGAAACGAGAAAAAAAAGCTTACGTTTAAACTATAGGGTGGACTTATACAGATGATTACAAACATGAGGCAATGATTGTTTATCCAGGGAAAAGTCATGACGAATTGGTAGATGCAGGATTTATTTCATGGAAAACATATCCAAAGGGACATTCAGGCTCTATGAACCAACACCTGGAAATGGCAAAAGAAGGCATCAATTTAAGTTTTTTGAGAGAAGCTCAAGCTCTTGTTGTGATAAACCTTAAATTGAGGCCGATTTGCATATTTGTGGTAGGGACGGCGAAGACCTACAGGAAGACTGCGAAGAAGCGTTTGGCGTTCAGCTTACCACGGAAGAAGATGGCTATATGAAAACGTTCTCTCTTGCTGAGAATGAGTATCTGTTTACGGGCGAGGGTATAGATTTTTTTGGCATCTGTAGGTTTATGCGCTGGTTGCATGGCATACCCGAACCTGTTATACGCGATTTAACCGTCGGCGAACTTCACGCTGTGCTGGTTAAGGCTGTGAAAGAGCAGGTAAAGCACGAGTGATTTCTGAAGATTACGGGCATGGGATAACATGCCCGTATCGTTTTATTGCTTCAAGGATTACATGAGGTGGGAAGCACGGTTACTCCGACATCGCCTTCCCTGTTCCACGTTTAACAGCCGGTATATCACCTGTATCATTCAGCGCTCCCGGAAAGGTCTTCAACCACTGCGCGACTTTCTGCTTATTTATATTCACCATGCTCATCCCTTCAAGGCATCCCCATAATTCTCTTGTATGCTGTGGTGTAATCACAATGCAGTCTTTCATGGCGCGGATTTTTACCGGCATGCCGTTGATAAAGCCTGCACGGGTTAACCACTCGCCGCCCAGAAGAAGATATTTCATGTCTATGCGTGCATACAGTTCGCAGCAGGCGGCACTGTCCTGCGGCGTTTCCGCTCGGGGATGGACGGGCGCCGCGTTAGGCGGGTTGCCGTGAAGACGGCGGGCGCTGTTTTTGCGTACCAACTCGCGGTTTTCAATCATGCCGGTGAAAGCGTCTGATTCTGTTTTGCAAACGGTAAACTCTGGCTTAAAATTCGTCGCAGCCATATACAACTCCTATCAAGTTGGTTGTGGTTAGCGGTATGGGGGTGTTGCAGCACCTTCATATCGCGAATTCTCTCGTTAAATATTCTTTGATACTTCCTTTGCCATTCGGCGTAAATTCTGGTGACCATTATACAGGGCTGAATATAAATACAGCAGTTTGGTGCGGGGTAAATTTAAAATTTGCGAGGGGGATTCAGGAAAAGGGTTGGGTCAGGGAAATTACGCAGCGAGGACTATCAGAATATAAGGTGAGCGCCCGCATGGACCTCAGAGCAACCATTCGCCGCTCTGCGGGCTGGCAATGAGTCGTTTTATTATCAAGTTCGGTGACCGACTGAGCGATCGCCTTTAATACGATGGCAGTTACACAGCATTACGGACAGGCTCCTTTGAGAGGATAAGCGTTAATAAAGAGGAGGCACTCAATGCCTCCTTTCTATTTGTTACGCTCTTACGTTCCAATCGTCCGTATACTGGACATTACCATCAACATAACGCCAGGTGATTTTGTCATACATCAGGGAAACAGATTCCATGTGGTTGATCTGTGAGTTTCCTGCCATCTTAGCGTTTGGCATCCCTGGGTTAATGCCCGTCACTTTCACACCCTCAATGGTCATGACGAAGTAGCACTCTTCTTGTCCTGCATGGTTAATGCGATACCAGCGAATCTCCGCACTTTTCAACGTTTGGCCGGTGGCAACGGCTTTGTATAGATACGGGCTGGAGCTATCAAACTCCTTTTTAATCATCATCGGAGAATGTGAACGCTTGCCAGTAATCTTCCCGTTGGCACTGTCTACTGGAATGTTCAGCCCATGACTAAAGCCAACAATCTCTATACTCCCCTCACGATCCTGAACGTCTACAGCTCCTTTAATGTCTGCGCCGCCATCGTCCTTAAGCCACATGTAAGCCGGAATAGGCATTTTACAAACTCCTTTTAGTTGTGATTTTCATCGTGATGAACCAGTAGCAAACAATCGTTAAGAGCAACTGAAAGCCCACAATCGCCGCTATTGTGAAATTTGAATACGTTTGATCCGGGAATAAAGACTGATAAGGCAGCAAGCGAAACAACGCCCAAAACAGGAAGGTAAACCCGAAGATTTTAGCTAACCGTCGCAATGTGGAACTGAACCACTCTCTGGGGATACCAGCTGGACTAACTTTGTGTGTCGTGCCACTGTACGCCGTGGTAATGGCGCTCATGACAGGTACGCTGATTAACGTATTGATTAAGATGCTAAAATAGGCGTCTAACGATTCCCAAACTTCTGAATCAGGTTCACCCAAAATGAAGCGGGTAAACTTGTCGGCGCTTTGGAAATCAAAAAGCCCCGTAATAGAATTAACTAATCCATCATACGGAACCATTTCAGCAACGATCAGCACAACAACAGCGAACAGCACTATCTTGATGAATAAACTAAGGGCATGTTTTGCCATTGGAAATCACCTCAATCGTGCCGTATGCCTGTAGCTTCCTCATGCAAGGAACATCTATTCTCTGGCTTCTCAACAGAGCATTACGCAACATGGCAAAATCAGAATCATGTGGGAGAGTGATACAACCTTCTGATAGTACGCCTGGATGCAAACGGAAATTGCCACGCTGAACGCTCTCAATCCATGTGTAATCGTCGATCCCCCAAACATCACGCCATAATGCGAACCATTCAGAATGTTTGAATGTTGTACCATTGGCGAAGTGATTATAAATGTCTCTTCCCACTGTGTTTAGCTGTGACTTGAGTCCACCTTGAGGGCGGTCAACAATCCATTATTTACCCGCTGGTACTGGCCCCTCTTTGGGCATCATTCCACATGCCCCACGATTACGGTAAGCACCATTACCAGAGAAAGCTAAAAACGTGCCTATACCAGGAAACGATAACGGGGAATAGTACGCATCATTAATTACGAACTTTCCATGTAGAGCCATAGATAACCCTTTTATCTATAATGATTTGTTGGCTTATCGTACTCCTACGCAATCGGACATAAGAAGGTTTTCTTCCGAGAGACCTCTGATTTTCAGACAATAGCCCGTTGGTGGTAAGACAACGCGTAAGGCCGTTAGGCGGTAACATCAGAGGTGTGTCAGGAAGCTAGGTTTATCAAGTTGACCATGTGCCCTCAGGGGCATGACCGAACCGCTGGCAGAGTGACCTGCTCCCTGATGCTAGTAATGTCTTCATAAGCCTCATGAGGACATCCCCATGAAGAGGCGTTTTTCCGACTGGCGTAATTACCGCTGCCTATTATACAGAACTGAATATAAATACAGCGGTTTTGCGACAGGTAAAATTGGGAAATACAAGGGGGATTCAGGGAATGGGTTTGGGGGATACTGGTAAATCGCAGGCTTGAAAAATCAGTCTTATTTTCCTCATCCATAAATCTATTCATTCGCTAACTTGCCTTTAACGACAAATCCGTCGCATCCAGCCCTTCTTCTCAGATCCCACAAAAATTCATCAGACCTATAGATTAACGATTTACATCACCCTGATTTTGTTATGTGATCCTGTTACAGGCTTTAGTAACGCCCTGCCCAGCCAACCGTAACAGGACTTCATTGATGGAATTTTATCAGGCCGATCCGACGCTTGAGAACTACTGGCGTGGTGTGATCCTCTTTGGAAGGAACGTCGCATCTTACAAATTTGCGCTGGCGTCAGCATTGTATGAAGTGGATAAGACGGGCAGCGATTTGATAACGCTCGACCAGCTTGCCGTGCCGTTTAGCCGCTATCTTTGCGAGCACCTGAAACATGCGCCAAAACAGATCACCTCCCGCAGCAGCCAATTTCTGGAAACCTGTCTGAAGTTCAACAGAGGTGAAATCACCCACGCCCAGCTCATTGAAGCGACGGTGCGCCTTGGCTTTAACAACGTGATTGATGCCTTTCACTACGTCAACCAGGGCGAGATCGATAAACGTTTTTTCCTCGATGAGCGCAAAACCAACAATGGGATCCGCCTGACGGATAACTTCTTTTTACTGGGCGAACGCCTGCAGTATAAAAACCTCGCTTTTGAAACCAATGCCCGCTGGAACCTGGTAGAACAGGCCTGGTCGATGGGGATTTCTCGTAATCTTGTGGGCGTGGAGTTCGACGAAGATAATCAGCTGTTGTTCACGAGGGTGAACGCGCGTCGCGTAGACATCACCAGCTGCCGCGACAGCCTTAATGGTTACCAGAAAGGACGATGCTTTTACTGCTTCAAACCCATCAGCCTAGTACCGGGAGATGCAGAACTGGCGGACGTCGACCACTTTATTCCCTGGGCTGCCCGCAATGAAGTGAGCAATATTAACGGCGTATGGAACTTAGTGCTGGCCTGTCGATGTTGTAACCGTGGCGTCGAAGGTAAATATGCACGCATTCCCGACCTCAGGCTCCTGCAACGGTTACACACCCGCAATGAGTATTTTATTCAGAGCAAACTGCCGTTGCATGAGACGATTGTTCTACAGACAGGGCAACGTCCTGAAGCACGGAGAAGCTTTCTTCAGCGTAACTGGCAGGCCGCGCTGGACAAACTTATCCATACCTGGAAACCCAACGTGGAAGGCGAGGCAACGTTTTAATGACACTTCACTACTATCAGAATCACGCACAGGATTTCTTCGATGGCACGGTCAATGTCGATATGACCCCGCTTTACGAGGCTTTTACCCAACATCTGCCTCACGGTGCCCGGGTTCTGGATGCTGGGTGCGGTTCTGGCCGGGATGCAAAAGCCTTTCATGAGATGGGTTATCTGGTGGATGCTTTTGATGCCTCTCCCGCGATGGTGGAGCTGGCAAGGCAACATACCGGGTTACCCGTGCAGTTGATGGCGTTTTCAGAAATCGAGAGTAAAGCGCAGTTCGATGGGATCTGGTGCTGTGCCTCTTTGCTGCATGTCCCCTCTTCTGAGTTGCCTGCGGTGATGCAGAAGCTTGCGGATGCGCTTAAGCCTGGCGGCGTCTGGTACGTGTCGTTTAAGTATGGCAATGGTGAGCGTGTGCAGGGGGAAAGACGGTTTACGGACCTGGATGAAGAGGGATTGCGGGAGTTGCTGAAGACGGTTCCGGGGATGGAGAGCGCTTCGCTGTGGGCGACGCAGGATAACCGACCGGACAGAGATGAGACATGGCTGAATGGAATATTACGAAAAAACGCCGCTTGATTATCAGGCGGTGCTAATCGATACGGAGTAAATTAACTCAGTCATTTATCACCTTGGTCAGCTCAACTTCACCCGTGGTGGCATTGAAGTACAGATAGAAAATGTCCCCTTTTACCTGATAGGGTTTAGACCAGACCTCCTTTTCCCAGGGTCAGTAAAGTCGGCTGGTAATGCTCACAATATGCAGCCGATTACATGGTGAACGTTACTTCCTGAGTTGATGTACTTGAGCCGCCAGCCAACTAGCAACTGTGACCATTTGAAAATCTTGAGGTTTTTCCTTTCCACCATTTTAACACCATTAAGAGGGCATCAAATAAAGTGTTCAACGTTCGGCTGTGGCTACCGATAACCCACAATTTAGCGTCATGCCCATCCCGCCTAAAGGCTCACAATCGAAAACAGTCCGGTATAGCTAGACCGGACTGTTTTTGTCTATCAAAAGAGTAGTGGCAGCTAACTCAGAAATGCTAGGAGATCTTGGTTCTTATTGTTACTGTATAACAAAAAAATGAGGTCACTATGAAAACTACGTTATACAAAGATTTCACCTTTGAAGCCGCACACCGTCTTCCGAATGTTCCGGAAGGCCATAAATGCGGTCGCTTACACGGACATTCCTTTGTCGTGCGACTCGAGATAACCGATGATGTGGATAAGCACACTGGTTGGATTATTGATTTCGCCGAACTAAAAGCGATTTTTAAACCTACTTTGGATAGGCTGGACCATTACTATCTCAATGACATTCCAGGCCTGGAAAACCCTACCAGCGAAGTGCTTGCTGAATGGATTTGGAATCAGATTAAACCTCAACTCCCGATCCTTAGCGCAGTCGTCGTGAAAGAGACATGCTCTGCAGGCTGCATTTATCGCGGCATAAAATAACTTATCTAGATAGCCAAAATTATATTGGCTATCTATTCTTTTAAAATCCCATTGTTATATGTAAGTACTACAGCAAGAATATTTCATATATTGCAATTGATTAATCACCTAGTTCAGATCAATTTAATGAGTCTTAAGTTAAACTCGATACTACTAATACGAAAAATAGTAGTTGGAAATGGGGTTTTACGTATAGAAATCAATCACTACAAAGAAAGCTATTCACTTACTGTGTTATTTGTGAATCTACTAAGAACTTTGATTTTTTTCACTTGAATATGGGATTCATCTCAGTATCCTGTCAGTATCGACTGAACTTTTGCTTCTCAATGTGTGTCGTTCAGGCATGGAAACCCCTTACTTCATCCCATGACTGTTCATTTTTCGCACAAATCATACATGCGAAGATAATTTCAAGGATTGTGATGATGAACATATTACCTATAGGGTCGTTGGTTGCTTCCGAGAGTTTTGACGGTATCGGAAAAGTCGTCAGCATTGATATTGAGGCAAATAATGCAACTGTTGCTTTTTTTGAGTCACCAGCACACCCCTATACACGTCAGGTTGCGATTAGCCTTGAGAACTTGACACCGACCCTTCCCCATGAAGAAGCTGTCGTCTACTGTCTTGAACCACAAAGTCAACGTTGGACGCGCGCTCGATTCGGTGGATCGCGACCTAATGGTGATTTTTTGGTCATTTTTCGCGAAGATGACGCAACGACGCTGCCTATCGATAAGATCTTCATACTGAACAAAGCACCCGATAAACCTATTAATCCTGCACATTTTCTGGCTTACCAGGCCAATGACGCTCCCTTCTTCTTTCCTCGCCGACACTCCTTCATCAAGACCTATATCCAGCAACGCGCTTCCTGCCGGGGTCTAGCATCCATTTCCAGCAGCGCTGTCGAACTGGAACCACATCAACTGGCCGTTGTACGGCGAGTATTACAAGATAAAACGCCGAAATATATTCTGGCAGATGAAGTGGGTCTTGGGAAAACCATTGAAGCAGGTATGGTTATCCGTGAACATGCTCTGGAAGAAGCGGGGCATGTCAGTATGCTTATCGCCGTGCCAAGCCAACTCGTCAGCCAGTGGCGGGAAGAATTAGGTGAACGTTTTCAGCTAAAACAGTTGCTCGTTGGTGTTTCAGCAATGCTCTCCTTGTTAAAGCAAGATGGTGCTGCACAAGGGATTGTTATCTGTAGTTATTCTGAGGCATGCCTCCTGCTGAGCAGAGGATTCTCACCATCCCTGATTACTATTGATGAAGTCCATCAAATTGCCGACTGGCCGTGGTCTACGGACGAAGAACAGCGTGATGATTTCAAACTGATATCACAAACATGTCAGAAAGCACATTACGCATTGCTTCTCACCGGTACGCCGCTGCATGGCCATGAGCGCAACTTCCTGTCGATGCTGCACTGCATCAATCCGGAAGCATTCCAGATTGATGAAAACCATCTGCATGCCTTCACCGAACTAGTGAAAAACCGTGAGAGCCTTGGCGGTGTTTTCTCTTCTCTAGTTCCATCTGTGTCTAATATTAGTCTTCGCCGTAACCTTGAAGAGGTTCTGGTGCAATTCCCCGACGACCATCAGTTGGCAACGTTATGCCAAGGACTGTTTCCACTGATTGGGAGATTTTCTCAGCCAACTCCTGAACGTGAAGCGGGTATTAAAGCGATAAGACTACATCTTGGCGAGAATTACCGCATCCACCACCGTCTGCTGAGAAATCGCCGTCAGGTTGCACTGAGTCAGGATGAAAGCAAAAATCTGAATCTGGATCTTCTCTTCCCTGGTCTGAACGGAGTGAGGGAATCTCACTGGCAAACCGAAGGACTAACCCTGGATGAGTTGCTGGAAGAGTATCGCGCTATGGCCGTACTACCGCAAAACCAGCATTGGTCGTTAAAAGAAGCGAACTACATCGCCTGGATTGACGATCTCTTTTCCAGTCCGATTTGTGTTCTGCAGCGGGCAAAAGCCATTCTCACAGAGTCAACTGGACTGCCCAAGGATGAGCAAGCCTTACTGGAACATATCGTCTCGACGGCTAAAAATGAGCAACAAGCTATCGACAATATGCTGGCCGCATCGCTTAATGATTGGTTAAATCAATTTCCAGATGGCAAAGCTATTGTCTTCTGCGATCGTCCTGAACTAGCGCAGCACCTGTCAGTTAAGATGAGCATTCTGCTGGATTACCCGATAGAACGCTATCAGCCAGGCCAACCACTACAGTTCACTCAGGCTCAAACCCCCGTTCGGGTTCTATTGTGCGATAGAAGCGGCGAGGATGGGCTGAATCTCCACGGAGGACGTCGTCTGGCCGTTCATTATGGTTTGCCGCGATCCTGCAGTCGGATTGAGCAACGTCTGGGCCGTCTCAACCGCTACAGCGCCAACCTGCGTGGTATCAAACCGGTTCAAAGCCTGATACTAAAAAACCATGTGACCGATAGCTTACGCAATCAGTGGGCCGACATTCTGGTGAACAGCATTGGCGTATTTAACAATACCATCGCTAGCCTGCAGTTCGTACTGGATGACTATATCGGTGATGCCTGGAACAGACTATTCCTCGAAGGCCCACAAGTGCTGGGAAACCTTGCGGCAGAATTTCCTGGCGAAAATGGCGTTTTGGTCAGAGAGACCAACAAAATCAACATGCAGGAAAAATTGCTGGCGATGGATGAAGAAGTCTCGCAAGCGGCACTTTTCGCTCAGCAACTTAGTAATGACGATCTCATTGCAGCAGAACAGTGTAAAGCACTTACGCCATGGATCTCTCAAGGATTGCGTTTCCGTTCATCAGGAAATGCTGAAGAAGGGATGCGTTTTAGTTTTGAACTAGCTGAACGCAGTTCTGGGACGCTGGTAGATTTTAAAACTTTTCTGTCAACCTGCATGCTCAGCTTCGACAAAGAGGGAGGCAATCCACCGTCTACCCATCTAATGAGTGCAGAACGTATCCCTGCCATTGACGGGACAACGGTTTATCCCTTGCGTTACGGCCAACCTTTCGTCGATGCGATCTGGCAGTTACTGAATCAGGACGCGCGGGGCAGTTCGGTGGCGATGCTACGTATGATTAACGCAGAACTAAATGAACCTCGCTATTTCTTTCAGATGAGTTGGCTCATTACTGGCTGCGATCCGCTAAGCCCTTACGCCACTCTTCGTCAATGCGATGAACTGGAGCCGCCACGCATTGTTGAGGAGTGGGTAGCTGCAGACGGTTCTCAGGTGACAAATCCACAACTGCTTGGAATGCTGAACAGCGAGTACAGCAAGACCCCTTCTGCCACAAAAAGTTATGTGGACCTCAATCTGCGAGCCACTAGATGGCAAGAAATTGAAGAGCTGATTTCCGCTGATGCGTGGAAAGAACAGGTTGAGCAGGTATATGATAAAGCGCTGCAAAAACAGCGTGATTTGTCTCAAGCCAACGCTTATATCCAGCTGATGTCGGTAAAAGCGATCATTCTTTGCAGTAGCAATATTTTATCTGGAGTCGCCTGATGACGGAACAATGGTCACGTCTGCAGTTTGCGCTAACCACCTATTTTACCGATGACGTTACCTTCAAAGAGGGGATTGAAAATCCCTTCTTCATGCGGTTAATGAATATCATCATCGACCCTACTGCAGGCCTGAATGATATTTTTGCCGGCTATGCCGATGCCCTTCGCACTGCACAGGTGAACGGCATCGAAGATCCCTGGCTGCCTTCTCCACCGTCGCTGACGGAGACCCCAGACCCACTTTGGGGGCTGGAAAAATCCGTCGTGGGACAGATATTGTCACTCGCTGCTGAAGCGGACCTGACGAGCACCCGGGCCACTTACCAGAGCCGAACCCGACGTAACTTATTGCAGCCGGAAATGGATCCGGCGCTCAAGAACTTGCTGGTCGACACGCCCCATACGCACTACCGTGGCTTCGGACAGCAGGCGGCAATCCGCACGCTGCTCACCTCCGACGTCAACAGCACTCTGGTGGTGAATCTCCCCACCAGCTGCGGTAAAAGCCTTATCACGCAAATCCAGGCCATCAGTGCGCCGTTCGGTTCGTTAACGCTGGTGATTGTCCCAACGGTCGCCCTCGCCATAGAACAAGCGGATTTTATGCGGGACATGCTGCGGCAGGCTGAGCAGGATCACGGAGGAACCTATGCCTGGGTTGGCGGTCAGGATCACACAACGCGCCAGACGCTGAAAGAGCGGTTGAGAAACGGCTCACAGCGCGTGCTCTTTTGTTCGCCGGAGGCGGCAAAATCGTCGCTGGTTCCGGTACTGTTTGACCTGGCGAAAAATAACCTAATAGGTGCCGTCGTTATCGACGAAGCCCATCTTATAGACCAGTGGGGCGCTGAATTCCGCCCTGATTTTCAGCTGATTGCGCCGCTGATTCGTTCATTAAAAGCCCAGCCCGGATGCCGTTTTCGCACCCTGCTGCTCTCCGCCACCTGGAGCCAGAACACCCGTGATGTGATTGTTGAGCAGTTCCGCTCAGATGACAGCGAACTGATTGAGATTACAGCGAACTTCCTGCGCCCCGAACCCGAATACTTCGTACATGCTGAGCCCACCCCTGGTGCGCATCAGCAGCGCGTGGAGCAGTTGCTAATGACGCTCCCACGCCCGCTCATCCTCTATTGCACCACGAAGGAAGAAGCGGAAAACTGGCATCTCCGACTTCAGCAACAGCAATACCAGCGTGTTGGCCTGTTCCATGGCGACACGGAAACCCTAGCTCGCAAAAAACTGATTTCACAATGGGCAAGCGACCAACTGGACATCATGGTTGCCACCTCGGCGTTTGGGGTAGGAATGAATAAAAGCAACGTCCGTTCGGTCATTCATGCCGCCATTCCGGAAAATATCGATCGCTATTATCAGGAATGTGGACGCGCCGGGCGTGATGGCAAAGCCTGCCAGGCGCATCTGGTCTGGCATAGTGCACAAATGGAGACGGCAGAAAGCCTTTCGGTTGAAAAACTTATCAGCGTCGAAAAAGGCTACCAGCGTTGGATGGCCATGTTTAAGCGGTACCAGCCCAGCGACATCGCCAGTTACAGCATCTCACTGGATACTAAACCCGATCATATCGACTATCAGGGCGATCGAAATCAAGCCTGGAACCGCAGAACCTTACTATTGATGCAGCGCACCGGGCTGATTGAGCTAGTGTTCGCAGCCCCTGAGCTGCCAGAAAACCTGCGAAAAGATGAAGAAGAAAACGCTCAGGCAGTTCACGACTGGTTTGCCCAGTATTACAACAAAGTGCATATTCGCCACTGCAACGACTCGCACCACTCTGAAGAGTATTGGAACACCTTTGTTGATAGGGCCCGCCAAGAAGAACTAGCTAAGCGCCGCGCGGCATTTACCTTGTTAAAAACGTGGATCCTCGACCCTCGACCTCCCCTGTGCCAGATACTAAGAAAATTTTATATTTATCAGCACCATGCGCCAGAAATCACTTGCGGCGGATGCCCGGGGTGTCGGGCTCAGGGTAAAGGCGCGTTCTCCCCAACAGTTGGGGCCGATGTGGAAATTATACGAGCGACGCCGAAGAAACGAGCGCGCTTCGCTGGTGCCGTCAGGAAAGTGTATTACACCGATGAACTGGAAATGAGGGCTCTTCTATCAGAACTCCGCGTACCGCTTCGTCAGTTGATCGGCTCTGGCGATTACGAGACCATCCGAGCAGATAAGGCCGATTTCAGGCATCTGGAACGCGCCTTGGATTCCATCTCTCGCTTCTGGTGCGTGCAAAAACTTGCTGCACCCACTTCGGACAGTGCGGAAATTGTGATTGTGTCTAACACTGCCACTGCGCTACCGGACCTACCGGCCTCGCGATATGAACGCATCATCATCGCCCCGCAGCACCTGGCCGATCCGCAGCATCCTTACAGAAAATGGTGGGAAAGCGCAGGCAACGCGCAACCCTTGGACACTTTTATCAGGCAACTACAGCATGTCAATCATCAATAACGCAAACCCAGGAAGCAGCCTGGTGCTGATCCCCTTATTTGATCGCATTGTACAAAATGCCCAGGCACCGCTTTCCCCGGAAGCGGTTGTGGCTCGCTATCGGCCCAATAACCTGCCCGCTAACGATAACGCTTGGGGAAAAATCAGAGAGAACCTCGCCTTTTGGTGCCGACTGGGACTCTGGCCTATGGAAGAAGAGAGGATTCTGCCGCAGCCCAATGAGACTCGTCCGCTCTATCAGCGCGTGCTGCAATGCACCATTGATGCCTGCAAAGAAAAAGGTATCGCTGAAGGTAAGGAATGTGAACCATTGTGGCGAGTGCTAACCTGTTTGATGAATCTTCAGCAGCACTCATTAGGCGGCAAGGAACCGCTGGCCCCAAATATCATCACTGAAAAACTGCAAAGATGGCTTCCAACCGAAACCGTTAACTCCAATACCGAAAAGCTGGTCAGGGAATATGGACGCTATTTGGGCTTTCTGGAACTAGCGCCGGACCAGAACTACTATACCGATCCAACCCGGGCGATTCAGTGCTTTTTGCCGCAGATTTTTGGCGAACAAAATAGCCTCTCCATTAAAACCTTCATGGCCAATATGGCTGAAGTGATGCCAATGATGGACGGCGGTGAATTCCGGGTAAAAATGCAGGAGATCATGAGCGAACGCAACTGGTCTGCTCCGGAAGGTAAAAATATCAGCACCAGCACATCACTTGCGCTGCGTCGCTTGGAAATCGACCAGAAAATTCAGCTGATCGTTGGGAGCGATGACGCCGCATCATTATCGCTACAATTGCCCAATGGTGAGATTCGCCCAGTCAGCCAGGTCCGTCTCAGGGAGGCCGCACAATGAGTATCATGAACTACTGGCCGTCACTTGAAAATATCGAGCAGTGCATCCGTAACGAAGCCGAAGAGTTGCAGGATGATGTACTACTAGCGGTACATGAGCCAATGGTGCTTACCCGTCGTGATGTTAACAACAATCAGGTAGCCCTCCGCGACGAAGACATGTTTACACAACTGCTCACCACCGAGCGGGCTATCCCACTCATCGGCCGTTCAGGGATGGGGAAATCACATCTGGTGCGCTGGCTTGACTGTCGTCTAAAAAGCCATCTGCATGCAAACGGCGAACTGGCACAGTGGGAAATTGTCCGTATTCCGAAAAACGCCAGCCTGCGTCAGGTTCTGCTGCTGATCCTGAAAAATCTGCACGGTGGAATTTTTGATGACGCGCGTAAGCGTGTTGATGATGTGGCTGAACAACACTCCGCTAAAGATCTCGCTGATCTGATGCTGACCATGATGTCTCATCAATTAGAAAGCATGTATAACGAAGCGATGAAGATCGGCCAAGATTACGAATCGCAAGGGAAAGAGATCCCGGCAGATCTTCTGAACCGACTCGAAGCCATCATTGAAGAAGTCGAAAACGGCATTGGCAACCTGATTACTGACCCTAACTTTAAGCTGAATCTGCTCAAACAAGATCATTGCCTCTATAAACGCGCCAGTCGAATGAGCGATGGGCTTAAAGAGGAGGATGAGGATCACGATAATTACGAACTGGCACCCGCCGATCTCTTTTTCCAAGACAACATAGATGACCTGTCGTCGCTTGCTCGTGAATATATTCGACACTCGCGTATTGATGAACATGATAATGAAAAAGCCCGCATTCAGGCTGTAAGCGTTCTGAATGAAGCGATGCATGCGGCGTTAAAATCACTATTTGCCAAACTCTTTACATTCAACGGCGGTAACTTCCAGGAGTTGTTCCAGCAGATTCGCCGTGAGTTGCTCGCACAAGATCGCCGCCTTGTGATCTTGGTGGAAGATATGGCAGCTATTTCGGCCATTGAAGATGTACTGATTGACAGTCTGATCGAAGAAGGCATGCGTGATGGAGTGAAAACACTATGCCCGGTGCATTCGGTTATTGCCGTTACCGATAACTATCCGGGCTACAAACGGCGTCAGGAAACGCTGATGACACGAGCGGGCTACGAGTGGATCATTGAGCACACCGACAGAGACAACAACGAAGGGCGTATTGTGTCACTGTGCGGTCGTTATCTGAATGCAGCGCGCCATGGCGCAACGGCGCTGAAGCAGTCGCGGGCGCAAAACCAGGCAAATTGGCCGACTGTCTGGCAAGACGAAGAAAAGCCGGAATGGTTGAAGGACTTTGGTATGACAGACAAACAGCAAGTTCCGCTGTTCCCGTTTAACCGCGAAGCTATCCGTGCGCTGGCTGATAAAAACTGCCGTGACAGCAGCGGCCAACTGACTTTTAACCCACGAATTGTGATTAACCGTATCCTGCTGGATATTTTGCGTGATTGCCGTGTTGAGGCAGAGCGCGGGCTATTTCCACCGCCGAACCTTGCAGGAATTGACGTTGGCACAGAAATACTTCACAACATAAATCAGTTAACCAGAAACAGAGTTACCAGTGCAGCGTCATTGACCGCACTTTGGAGCTATGGCTGCGACTCTTGGGAAAAAGTCTGCAATCAACTGCCGCCGGGAGTAGCAAAAGCTTTTGGTCTCACTGAGTTGGCCGAACGTATTAACGGTAAAATTTCTGCCCCACCAGCAGGAGGCAACGATGATGAAAAACTTAACAAACCAACCGGTATTACAGTTCCTGAACCTAAACCTGAACCGAAATCTGAGCTAGCTTTCATCAAACATCTCAAAGCCTGGGTCGATGAAAAAACCGTTTTACCTCAATTAATTGCCAGTGATCTGCGCGCAGGACTTAACAATTGCTATGAACTCTATGCCCAAGTGGAATTTTCCAGTATGGCAGAGCGACCTTCACTGATTGAGCGTAATCCTTTGATTAGCCTGCCACTGGCGGCTTCAGATCCCTCGAACGCTATTGTGAAATTCTATGAACTCAAAGACCTCAACGATCCGCTACGCAGGATAGAGATCTACAACGTGTCGCTGGCGATTTTGCGTATCCAGCATTACGCCAACTTAAGCGAAGGGCTTAGCTACCCTGAAGCTATGGAAGACTACGCCCACTATGAAAACTTTGCCAGTTGGTGGGTGCCGCAGACCGCGGAGATTGCAATCAACCATGCCCGGGCGCGGAAACTGAAGCCTGCGCTGCGTAATCATTACCAAAAAGCGCTGCTGTTGGGCCTGTTGACTGGCAAAGAAAATCCGACGGAGCTCATTGATGCACTTTGCCTGACGCAGAAAGGCGTCGGTCGAACTGAGGGTAAGAATCAAGGACGAACAATCAAAACAAGCCCATCCGATCTCTGTTTCTACGGACTCGAGGCCAACCAGAAACCACATTCCAGCATAAAAGTGGCTGAAGCCCGGCAGGCAGCACTTCAGGGGTGGGACGACGCCCGCGACGCATGGCTTTCTCTGGTTGCCGTCCCTGAATTAAGTTCCGGGCTCACCTCAGTCCGAGCACTTGAAGCCGAAGTGGTAACCTCCGCGTTGCGAGAGATCCAGAAGGAACCGCTTGGAGCGGATGTGCAGCGTGCGGCAGAGAAAGCCCGCAAAGAGATCGCATCAACTATCGAAAATGCACAACTCTTTGAAAATATAAAAAATCAGGATGACTTCATTGCCCTTCTTGATGAGTGGCAGATGTTTATCGAAGCGGTACGCACCCAATATTACCCTTCGGAATCCGAGCAGATCAGAAACTCATCATGGTTGCTGGGTGAAATTGAAGCATTAAGAGTAGACGCAGAGGCCAGCCTGAACACGCTGCTCACGCTTAATTCCCTCGTCAGACAGAAAGATGCCTTCATGCTGTGGCATGACATTTCCCATCTGGATGGTGATTACGTCAGCCGTATCGGTAACCTTCTTGCGCAATGGCAGAATATTCAATCGAAAATCAGCTTTACGCTACAGCAGATAAACAGTAAGGGTGACGCACCGAAACTGAAAAATGCCTGCACGCTAGTTGAAGAGCGACTGAAAAATCTGGCGGCTGATATCAGCGCCTCTGGAGTGAATGAATGAGTACATTACGCCAACAGCTTGCAGAGATGCAGAAGCAACTGGATTTAAGCGTCCAAGCAAGTAAAGCCACGCAGATTATTGAGAAATGCGGCGTAGTGCTCTCAAAAACTGACACCGTCGCTGGACATTATTGTCGCCTTAAATACCAGTACCCGGCCCTACAACTTCTGCCGCCTGAACTGAGGGTCAGTTGGAGAGAAGATCAACGAAATGAACTCAAAAATGTGGTTAACGGTGTCAATAACTTGCTGTCTCAGTGGAGACGCTGGCTGAATAATCAGACCCAAGTAGCTGCCGATACGCAAGCCTCGGATGAACCGCTGGATGGAGTGATCGCAACGCAGGAACCTACAGCATATGACATCATTCAGAATGACTCCCTGACCAACTGCGTGAGCCAGGCGCTCAGCCTGCACCGCACTCTGAGCGACCAGCTGAAAAACGCATGGGAAGAGTGGCAACAAATCCTGCATCAGCAGATTCAGGTAGACAGCAAAACCCTCGATGCTCAGCAGAAACTCGAGAAACTGAAAGAGATTGCTGACGAATACCTAAGCCTGCGCGACAAGTTTGACACCTTGATCCAACCTTTGCCTGAGAACGGCGAGAGCGTGACAAAGATCCGGGCAATGGCGGAGCACCTGAACACCCTGCGCGGCATGATGAAAACTGACTGGCCAGAAGCGGTGCAGAACTTCCTTGATCGCATCAATGGCCCGCAGCGAAACAAACCAACGCTGAGCGCATTGACAACAGAAGTGTTTGAGTGGCTTCGAGATGAAGACATGTTGGAAGACTTTGTGATTACAAGGAAATAGTGACATGACTGTTGAGGATATAAGTCGTCTGCATGCGGCGCTGGACGTGCTCGAAGGGCGCGAAGCCGAGTTGCTAGTCTGGGGAGACACGGAAGGTGCCTTTACGGATGCGGATATTCTGTCCCTGTTTGCCCACCATTTTCCTGATGATAACGGCAAAGTGCTGATGCAGGATCTTCAAGACGCCGCGATGTTATTTAGCATCCCCAATACTCAGGGAATGAGGCTTTATCGCACTCGTATGGCGGAATCTGTTCATCTGTTTCGCCATCAGCGCCAGTGGTTTCGCGGCCAGCAGTTGAATCGCACGCGGTCGCTGGTGGCTGACTATCGCTTTATACGCCGCCCGCGCAGTTACCCGGCAAGGATACATCCGGCTGAAGAGGTACTGAATCAATGGTCCGACGTTGAGTGGATGAACGACATTAAACGTCAGGCCCTGCAAACGCTTATCGGTGATTTCTCCATAGCCGGTTTTCAGTCCAAGGCGACGGCACGCATCCTGAGGGCATGGGATTTTCACAGCCGCCACCCACACGCCAAAGAAGCAACCGCCACCATCGTATGTGCTGGCACTGGCAGCGGTAAAACCCTGGCGTTTTATCTGCCTGCTCTAACGTCACTTATCAACGATCTGCAACGCGATTGCTCGGCGCGGGTTCGCTCACTGGCTCTTTATCCGCGTAAAGAGTTGCTTAAAGATCAGTTTATGGAGACTTGGGTAAAATGCCGTGAAGTGGATACCCAGGCACAGAAACTTTCAGGGCGAAAAATCCGCATTGGCTCATTCTTTGGCGATACGCCGTACAGCATCCAGTACGTTGATAAAGACAAAGATCTTCCTTTTGATCTGCTACGCTGTAGCACTCCAAAATGCCAAGGCGAAATGCGCTGGAAAGCGGAAGATATCCGTCAGGGCAAAGAGATCTTGCGCTGTACGCACTGCACGCACAGCGTGGGTGAAGATGAAGTGGTGCTCACCCGCGTCTCATTGATGAATAACCCACCGGATATTTTGTTTACCACCACTGAAATGCTCAACCAGCATCTAGGCAACAACAAGGCCAGCCATCTGTTCGGCGTCGGCATGAACGTAATTGCACCGCCGGTGGTTTTGCTCGATGAGGTCCATACCTATTCAGGCAACAGCGGCGCGCAAACTGCCTATCTACTTCGTCGCTGGATGCAACTGGCGCGCTGCCGCCCGCATTTTGTTGGCCTCTCGGCAACGTTGAGCGATGCTGAGCGGTTCTTCGCAGACTTGGTAGGAGCCAACAAAAAACATGTCATGCTCATTGAGCCCGCTTTCCAGGAGATGGTAGACGAAGGGGCTGAATATCTGTTGGCACTGCGGGGCGATCCCGTTTCGCAAACGGCTCTGCTCTCAACCACCATCCAAACCAGTATGCTGGCACGCCGGATTATGGATACCCGCAAAGCCGCGTCGCACGGCACCTGGGGTCGCAAAGCCTTCGTCTTTACCGACGATCTTGATATCAATAACCGCCTCTACCACCAGCTTTGCGATGCCGAAGGGTGGCGTACGCGCGGACAACAACTTCTGCCTAACGAAACTCCGCTCGCAGCTCAGCGTAACGAAAACAGTGGTGCTCTCGACGCATTGACCCTTGCCGGTCAAAATTGGCGAATGGTGATCGATATTGGGCATCCTCTTGATGGTCACGATCGTGCCATAGTGGCGCGGACATCCAGCCAGGACGCTGGAGTCAATCCTAAAGCCGACATTGTCGTAGCAACCGCCTCGCTGGAAGTCGGCTTTAACGATCCTTCAGTCGGGGTAGTGATTCAGCATAAAGCACCGCGCAATGTCGCCTCTTATCTGCAACGCAAAGGCCGTGCCGGGCGTTCAAGAACCATGCGCCCCTGGATGGTGGTCGTGCTGTCAGAATTCGGTCGCGATCGCGTGGTGTACCAACGTTATGAGGAGTTAGTGACACCGGAAATCAAGGGCCAGTCGCTTCCTCTAGGCAATATCCATATCCAGAAAATGCAGGCAGCGATGGCAACTCTGGACTGGCTAAGCATGAAGATCCCTGGCAGTAACATCTGGTCATTATTGAACAATCCGCCCAAAAGCAAAGAGCAGCAAGGGCATCTAGAGCGCATACTCACTTTGATTTCCGCCGTGCTGGAAAAGAATGTCTCTCAGCAGGAACTGGAACAATACTTATTCTACGCGCTCAAAATAACCGAGCCGCAACTTCAGCGCGTTATGTGGTCTCCGCCGCGCTCTATCATGATGGAGATGCTCCCGACCTTGAAGCGCCAATTGACCACCCGGTGGTCGCTGATGGGTATTCCCGGCGCAGACAGATCGATGGGGCGTTCACCTCTACCTTCGTTTATTCCAGCAGCCCTCTTCAGTGAGTTGAACTTGCCTGAACTGAGCATCCAGCTTGAACGCCGCTTTGCGAAATATGAAAATCTGCCATTTATTCAAGGCCTGAAGGAGTTTGCACCGGGCCGCATCTCCAAGCGCTACGCCATTTATTCGGATCTGGAAGCCGATTGGCTGGTGCCAAACAATTTTGTGCCGCAACTGAACCAGGTTTCAGACGTCGATTTCGAGATCAACGAGGCATTTGGTGATACCTGGCAGCCGGAGTGTCTGGTAACCCTTGCGGATGCATCGCAGCTAAAAGTCATTCGTCCTCTGCAAATTCTTACCCGAGCTCTTGATTTCAAACAGAATCTGACGGAGAAGAGTAATTCTCAGTTGACGTGGCACACTCACTTTTCCGCAGATGCCCATGCCGAAGCGATGGCGATCCCCGCGGGGCCATGGAGCACAGTGTTGCGGTCCGCCACGTTTTATACACATCAACATATGACCCCCCTTGAGCTGACGCGTTATGCCACCGCCGCCAGCGCTTCGCTGCGGAGTAAAAGCAAACAGCAGGCCTGGGTGAATTTTAGATGGGTCGAAAACGGTCACCCGGTCGCAGTAGGTGCCCGCCAGTGGGTGGATGGCATGAAGTTGAGTTTTACGCTGCCTTCCGCACTGCATCAGCAGGTCATGAATGATACAAAGTTAGCCGGGTCTCTCAGAACGCTCTATTTCCGCCACTGTATTAGCAGTGAAGCTCGTTTTGAATATGACAGTTTCACCGCGGACTGGATCTACGAGTGCTATATAGCGGCGCTGACCAAAGAAATTGTCAGCAGCACAGCCCTCGCGGATGCAATTCACGCTCTGCGCACGCCGGAGGGCAGAGAGTCGCTGGCGACAATTGCCGATTCGCTGTTCCAGGCCGAAAATATTTTTGAAAACAACGAAGATGGAGAGGGCTCAGCGGAGCGCCAGGAGCTACAGCAGCAGTTGAGGAGCCTGTTCAACGAGCCGGAACTGCTTGCAATGCTTGATACGCATAGCGCCGTGTTAACTGACGACCTCAGCCAAAATGCCTCTTTTTGCCAGTGGCTCCAGACGTTGTTGATAAGCACCTTCTCAGGTGCCGTAAAACAGACCAGCCATATGTTGCTGCCTGAGGTGGACGACAGAGGATTGCTTGTTGACGCCGTTCTTGATGGGGAGCAACTCGATATCTGGCTCACCGAATCAGAGCCTGGGGGCTGCGGGATTATCACCCGCCTCGAAGAAGCGTTCCACGGCGATCCGGTCGCCCTGCTGAATCTGTTTATTCGTAGCTTTGCCGCCAGCGACTACGAGCAGATCGATGACGATCTCTTCGAACTGCTCTCGCAACTCCCTTCAAACACCACATTGCAGCAGACGCTGAACGATTTACGCTTGGCGGAGAGTCATCATGATCGTCGGGTTGCGAATGGAAACCTACGTACTGAGCTAAAAAAACAAGGATTTGCGCTTTCTCACAGCTTTATGTCTGTGCTGCATACCCGCATCCTTCGCCCTGGCAGCCAGCTTTCTCACGATCGGCGCTTGCTGGACTATCTGCGCGAATGGCGGGCGCTGGAGGCCAAAGCCGGTTATGAAATTAACCTGAACATTTTTGCCCATACTCAGGCAATTCAGGAACTTCCCGGAGCGAACGTCACAAAAATTTTCGACCGTTTTTGCCAGATTCAGGGCATGCTGTGGCAGCGTGGCAATACTATCCGCCAGTCGATACTCAGCTACTACAACCCCTTTGATAACGGGCCAAAACTCACGGAAAGGCTGCTGCTCAGCACCTTGTTCTGGCAACCTGCGACGCAGATTGATGTGACAGACAGCGACTGGCTTTCGCAGATCCACACGGCGATCTCTCGCGAAGGGTTTGCTGAATTACTGATCCCCCGGGAAGCCCGCCAACAGGTGGTACAGACCGTATCCGCGTTACAACTGGTACCTGTCGATTATTTCGGCCTGCACCTCTACCCGAGAATTGGGGCCGTCGACTATCGAGGCGGCAACATCGTGTTGCGAGTCGAACTGGCTGAAGCCCTGCAGTAAGGAGAACGATGAATGGAAGAGCAACGACAAATATTTCTCCATGGACCTCTCGGACAGCGACAACTGAGGGAAGTACTGAGTGCGCAGTTCAGTGGGCTTATCCTGTACCCTGAACTCATCTGGCTGATCTCGCCATGGATGAGCGATTTTGACGTCATTGATAATCGCGGGGGGCAATGGAGTTTTCTTGATCCGTCGTGGGGTGCCAGAATGGTCAGTTTCCAGGAGCTTCTGGCGACGGCAGTGAATAACGGCTGTCCACTCAGGATAGTCACTCGCCCGGACACGCTTAACAAAGTGTTCGTTGAGCGACTGCAGGCAAGACTTTCGCCGAATCATGATATGCAATGCTCCTATTATGAGAACCTACATGCCAAAGGCATGTTAACAAAGCACTTCTTTCTGAAAGGTTCGATGAACTATACCTGGAGCGGTGCGAACCTTAACGATGAGCATTTGCTGTTCTCTAGCAACAAAACCCTCATTTCTGACGCACTGATTGAATTCGGTGGACAATATACCTTCGGTGACAGTGATGAATAATATCCCCTCTTGGATTAGGGCCTTCTTTGGCGAAAGCAATTTGCTCAGCCTTGATAAACTGCTAAGCGACTCCCCCGGTGCTTACGCGCCTGAGCAGAAAAATGCGCTGTTGCCTCTTGTGGAGAGCGCGCTTGACGGTGAATGGCCCATTATTCTGCCTTGGTGCGACCGCCAACACTGGGTTTTCTTCGCGATGGCAGAAGATGAGCGCACCCTGCAGGAACTCACCAAAGTTATCAATGCCCGGCTTGGTTCAGCTGACGTTGAGCCCGACCGCCGAATTTACTTGAGTCCGACTTCTGGCCCGACTTTTACGGCAGAAACCGCATTGCTCGAACATAGCCCAGCAGGGTTTATTCGTATTGAGTTGCTGGAAGGTAAACGTGAGGATAAGCAGGCAAAAGGGTTTTTGCCGCCCTGAAAGAGTTGATTGACCTGTTCCGAAAGCGTCCATCTCTCGTTCGCACCCGCAAGCGCCCGTTTGGTCGTATCCTTAGCGATTTCATGCTGGCAACAAATCAAAAAGAGGTGGAGGCCAGCAATGACTTTCTGCAAGAACTGCGTGATAACGGTCTGCTCTCCAAACGCAATCTACTGCTACTTGAGCTTCAGCAGGCCGGGAAATGGCAAAATTGGGATGCCCTGCTAAACCACCAAGACCTGCCAGATCTGATCAGAGGGCGCATTCCCTCGTCGCTGACCAGAATGCTGCTTGCCGCTTATCAGCACCGCTATCTGGGCCATGATGCCCTTAGCTACACGCAGGAGACGCCATCGGCTTTGCGCCCAGCCTTCCTTGCCCTCCAACCGCTTTTTACGCAGGTTCCACTGCTAGGAAGCGAGGAAGGGGAAATTAACTCTTGGAGAAGTTGGGCGATTGGCGTGGCGCTGGTGGGTGAACAAAACCTGCTCAGCATAATACCTGACACGCTGAAATCAGGATGGCTTCAGGAATTACAGCACTGGGCCGAACTCAAGAGCACCGCGTACGATACTCCAGCCTCATCTCCTGTCTCGTTGTCGCTGCCGCCAACAACACTTGAATCTCTGGCCAGTTATCTACAAACGTCGTTGACAGCCACAGCCGAAACGCTGGGGCGCTATGCTGAGATGCTCAGCAAGATAGATCCACAACTGTATGAGCAAGCTCAGAAAACCCCTCTTCTAAAAACGCTGATTGAGAGCATCAACCGGCTTACTGCCGCGAGCATCACCGGCTGGGACAACTGGTTCTCGCGCCTGCGCGAACCCGATGCCGATAGAAACGCTCTGATGCAAATTGTCGCGCTGGAGAGCGAGCATTGGCCAGTCGCCTCCTTCCAAGAATCGGCTTTTGTTCACCTGCTGGCGCAGGATTTTCCGCCGCATGCCTTTTCAACACTACGCAACGCCATGCCCGCCTTTATCGAGTGGCTGGGGAAAAACCAGCTGCAATTGCAGAGTACAACATGGCTGAAATGGATGGATGTTCTGGCGATGGAACAAAGCGTCAGTCCGGCGGACATCAAACTGGCGACCCTAGCAACCGAATATTTCCTGCAAGGTCCTCTCACCCTGGCTGAATACCAGAATTTTGTTGCTACATTGCAACTTATTATTGAGCGCTGCAGTTCACTTAAAAATCTGACCTCGCTTGAAGAGATGATCGAACTGTTTCTTGATGCACCGGAGCACGATAACGCCACACGAAACGCGCTATGGATGGATATTCAGACTTTTGCCGTTGGTGTATGGCCGCGCCTCGATCACTCAACCCGAGCCATCATGCGTAGTCTGGCCATCAACGTATTGGGCAATGGTGCTGATTCAGCGTTTCCTCCGGAACCGGCACGAAGCGATGATAGCGAGCCTGAAACACTTCCGGATCTCTCGGGCAAACGTGTCGCCATTTATACCCTGACAGAAGGATCTGCCCGCCGGGCCAAGGGGATGATTGAAGTGTTGTTTCAGGGGATCAGAGTAGATGTGAATCATGACCATAACGCAACCGATAAGCTGGTCAATTTAGCAAAACAGGCTGATTACTTTATTTTTGCCGCTGCGAGCGCAAAACATCAGGCACTGTATGCGATAACGCCTCATCGTCGCGATCTCATTTATCCTGAAGGTAAAGGTGCTGGTTCGATTCTCAATGCCTTTGTTGCACGTCTTCAACAACCCATGAGTATTGACGTATAAAAAATAAGGGGCATTCGCCCCTTATTTTTTTAGATGTTTGCGTTTGCCGTCTTTATATAGCTGGTTACAAGATAATCAGTAACCAAAGATATATCTTTTGAAAGATTTTGCAGTTCATTCCATTTACGAACAATAGGCTGACCATCAACATCTGTGCCGAAGTTCCACACGCCACTACTCCATGCACAAAGCGGCTTAATACGGTTTAACTCTTCGACAAAACGAGTATAGGAAGGGATCTCAGTCCAGCCTGGTTCACCTTTATAGTCCTGATGAACCTGATCGATTTCATCCATCAAACTGCCAAGCGCAAGAATACCAACGCCATGTAGCAAGCGGGAATAACGAGGCTTTTTATCCCAGTCATCAGTAAACACAGTTTCCACAGCCGACCAGAAGTTATTCAGCAGTTTCACCATCTTCCCTTCATCCCCCAACCCTGTCGCGGGGTCACGAAAGCGATACAATGCTCCCTCACGAAGACTGGCATCGATCATTTTGATCATCGAGTTGTCAGCAATAACCCCATCAGGGTTGGTCGCCGTTTTGATGCGCCCTGCAAGTGGACCTTCGCCGAAGTTCAGTCGTTGAGTTAGCAGTGAAGGAAACTTACGCATTTGCAGATCGGATGGCAAACGACCGTGGGTATGCGGTGCCAGTTCGTATAACAACGTTTTGGGCAACGGTTTTGTGGAGTTAACCAGCATGAACTGTTCACGCTGTTCTTCTGCATCATTAGCGATAAATGCAGATACCGGCATCATAAACGAGTCTATTTCCGCATCCCGCAAAGCAGCGGTACGTTGTTGACCATCCACTATAAATCCTGGCTTCTCAAAATCCTTATCTTCGGAGAAAGGTATTACCAGATGCCCCATGTCGCCATTATCTGTAAGTGGTTCAAAACGCACACGCTTATCAAAAGCGATAATCACCGGGTTTGGTATCATCGGGTTTGAGCTCTCAATATAGCGCTGAATTTCGCGAATATGGTTACGTACTTCTGGACGCTGATAGCCAACCAAATTCTCTTCGCCGCGACGAATACGCGAAATCGCTGCAATTTTGCTGATCTGTTTACCTTCTATCGCAAGGCTATAGAGTTGCCTCTCCTCACCCTGTCGGATTCGCAGGGCGGGAACACGATATTCACTCATGACAGTTCCTCTGAGCGTAATGACAATGTGTGCTGTAAACGGTTGTACAACACCTGAATATTATGGAAACCGCGGCGACGGTTACGTTCTGCTCCGCGGAAAATGATGACGTTGATACCGATAGCCTGGCAAATATTGCATTGGCACTGTTTCCAGGGACGTTCACCGAGTGTGCGTTCATAATCCGCACGGATTTTATCGGCCTCTTTTTCACCTGAATGCAGGCGTTCATAAGCCAGTACTGCCTCAAGAGTTTTCTCAAGGGACAAAGTCCCTTTATCGTATTCGAACAGGGCATTCATGGCATCCTTTTCCAGATGTCGAGCAATATCCTGATCGATAACGCCAGATTTTATTTTGCGGCTTAAACTTGGATTAGCATCAAACTGAGGGACTCGCACAGCGGTATAGGCCGGGCCATCAGGCGTATGATAGTTATTTTTTCGATCTTTGAAGGCCTGCTGAAGCGGTGTAGTCGAGTCAATACTGGTCACACCAAACTTGATAAAGTCGGCGAAACTCTCTGGACGAGCAATACCTAACAAGTGAACACGTGTATCACTTTTCAGCAGCGGCTTAATCTCTTCGAGAGTCTCAAGGATCTGCGCCGTTTTCAACGGCACCATCCCCCCCATGGTGATATTTTTGTATCCCATGGCCAGCAGAGCCTCTACTGACTGACGGTAGGAGGTTTTGCTCCATCCATGTGCAACGCCAAAGGGGGTGAAACAGGACTTTTGAGACTTATTTAAAAACTCTTGAGCCAAGGTCAACGTGATATCCTGGCGTCGGCGACACTCAGTCAATACTTCGCCACTGAATGCCTCACCAGGTTTCTCATAGCCAAAAACGATATGATCGAGAGAAACACCATGGTTAAATCGGGAGGTTTCGTAGAATTCAATAACCTCTTCCACTCGGTATGGCGGCACATCTTGGTTAACATAGGTGAAGGCTCCGCAATCACCCATAGTTTCCATATTTTCCGGCAAGCGGAAGAAGTGCTTCATGCCATTACGGAAGTAGCGTAAGCGCTGGGCTCGCGTATATTTACTTTCTCCACTGCCAAGACCGTCAACTACTGCTTTCGAAACCAGCATGCCGTCATAAGGCCGAGAAAATACCTCATGTGGATAATGATCGTCACGCTGGCGAACGCGATGTTCGTTTCGCGTTTCATGGAAGAAGTCGAAACTAGGATCGATAAAATCCTGACTATCCGGGAAAAAATATTTAAGCTTCGACAACTTACTCTCCTGTGACGCCACTGCAAAGCCTCAAAAAACGGAAGATTCTATCATGAAAACCTGACCAGTGGCATCAAGCTTTGCTGCCCGTCAAACTCTTGAAAATCACACGGAACCGCTTTTCCTCGAATGAATTCCCTAAGTCACGAAACTCGCGCAAGGCCTGTGTTGCACTGATACTTGGTTGATGTTGCAAAATTTTCAAAATGTACAACTTAACTTCTTCAGAACTACGCCTAATTCCTTTTTTTACTTCTCGCGCAGGCAATTCATTTAATTCAGTTGATAACCTCTGAGAAAAATCACTTAAATTATCCAAGCCTCTTTCAGTAAACTCACGAATAATATGCTTTGCCATACTCACATTTAGCATGAGCATATTGCACTTTAACCATTGAGCCATATCGTGGTTAGTTTTAAATAAATAACTCATCAGCCTGTCGTTAATTACCTTTGATGTGATAATTAGCAATTGCTTTTTAGAATCAACCAGATACTCAAGACCATTAATGATATCTAATTCAATGGCATTGATGTAATCAGGAGAACCACAAATAATATAATAATGTTCCTTGTTTTTTTTCATCAAACTTTTAATTGATGATGGATGCTCAGAAATGAATGGAGATCTCTCTGTTAATTCTTTCCACCATGTTCTATGGAAAGATTTGCCTACATATTCACGTGAGTATAGCGGTATTGATTCATCATACCCAATCGCAAATGTTGCTTTATAGGGTACGACTTGATCAGTATAGTGAAGGAGGCCAAGACCTGCAGAAACAACCCATAAATCAACATGATAGGATTTTAATATTTCTTTAGCAGTAGCCCAGTGCCCCCCCTTATACAGATCTACAGCACATACTGTAGCAGATGTTTTTAGGGATTCATTTAAAGCATTACACCAAGAGTTCACCAATACATTTGGAGGGGTCTGTCCAGAGGTATAGTGGGCTAAACTCAATATAGCCTTGCCATCACTGTTTTTACCATTTGTGCAAGTTGTTATTAAATTGATGTTACTCACAATCGCTCTCCTGAAACTGTGCAGCCAAAGCTACCTCAGAAAAAGAGATGTTGCAAGAAACGAATTGCTACTCACCGTGATTTTTTTGGTTGGTTATTGTTAGTGAGCAACATACTCAAAGTATTCATCTTGTGAGTAAGTGCATTTATGGCATCGTCTCAAAATTCCTTTCTCTTCCAACGAAAGGCAAAAAACCCTACAACTCTCGAGTAATTTTGTTGAGTCTTCACTTTTATCCATTGAAATCAATGCCCTAGCAAGGGTGTCATAGCTAAATCCGCCAGTCGAATGCGAAACAATGCTCATAGCAAGTTGGGTATCGAAAGTCTTCATAGTGCATCTCTTAAAAGGAAGCCTGATCTATTTATAAAAAACAATTGGAAACTATTCAAGAATACATTATCGATTCTTGTTTTGTTTACCAAACACACTGAAGATTTATGATAAGGGCAATCAGACTAATTCTTCTCAACCAACATGCATTTAGGAAGAACTCTCAAATCGATTGATTCATCTTCAAAAGAACAGCTTTAAGGATATAAGCAGCCTACGCAACTGGATTCATCTACCCCTAGAACAAAATTGTAATTTTTTCAAAGACAAAGAAACGGTAAAGCTTGTAGTAACTGGATTTCAGACACAAAAAAAGCCGCCCTTAAGCGACTTTGATTTGCATCTTATGGTGCGAAGGCCGGACTCGAACATCGCACTTACCTCATTGGTTTATATGTCATTTTCTGAATACAATATAATCAATACCATCATAAATACCATCACGCAACATAGTCATTTAAACGCATAACGCAATTTTTTATTGAAGTAAAGATATAAATTGAACCAATACCCAAATGATGGTATCCTACAGGATGGTTTTCAATTCTAACATGGATTTAGGAAGCACTAATGCTTAACTTTGAACAAGTGCTAAACGACATCGAAAATCTTCTTTTTGGCAAACAGCTACAGCCAATTAATCCTTCTACGCCTCCACTATGTATTACAAGCATTGATCGTGAAAACGGTAAATATAAAGTCTCTTCTAATTCTGAATCTAAAACACGTTCATTATCAGAGCTTGAATCGATTTACAGCAATTTAAATATTAGAGGTTTTTGTAATGTAGAGCAGGTTCTTTACGGTAGCTCTTCAAGCAGGAACCAACCAGAAACAATATTTGCTAACTTACCCTATATTCAACATTTCAAGTATGAAAACAAAAAACATCTGTTATTGCGTAGTCATAATGTCCATGAGGCAGCGACATTATCAGAAGTTCAAGGCTCTGAATTTAGGGTTTTAAGAAAAAAAATTGATAATTTTCTCAATTTGAATCTTGGGAAAATTTATGAACAGCAGGTTGAATTAGTTCAAAGCCTTGATGATGCTTATCAAATAGTTTTGAAGAAATTCCCATCTGAAATTGCTTCAAAAAAGGTTGAGGTTACTCTTAATAGATTTAAAGAGCTTTCCGCAGATATGGCTAACTCAGTTGTGACTCTTGATTATAATATAGAGGTGCCAACATTAAAAATTAGTAATAATACTACCGTAGAAGAACTTATAGAGTCACCCAATACTTATGGAGTAGATGAGGGTGAAAATGATACAACATCATCACAGTTGAACTTGGAATTAAAAACTCTACAAGCTAAACTTGGTGTTGCAAGAATTACCTCCAAGACCCCAGTTTTATCTCTCATTTTTGATCGGGTTCATTTTGGTGATATTGAACTACAACCTGACTTCCAAAGAAAAGATCGTATTTGGAATAATGAGAAGAAGTCTAAATTAATCGAGTCTATTCTCTTAAAACTCCCACTTCCTGTATTTTATTTTGGTAATCGAATCGCAGAGGATAAGTGGGTCGTTGTTGATGGTTTACAACGGATCACAACAATTTATGATTTTATGAGTGGAGAATTTAAACTTTCTAAACTTGATATCCTTGAGGATTTAAATGGTAAAGAGTTTGGTGAGCTTACTCGCACTGAACAAAGAGCCATAAGAGAATATGAAATCACGGCTTACTTTATAGAAATGAATAAAGATAGCACTGATCTCATAGTTGAATTATTCCACCGTATCAATACATATGGTGTTAAGTTAAGTGATCAAGAAATTCGTTCGGCCCTGAATCAAGGTTCAAGTGTTAAGTTTTTACGGTATCTGGCATCCAAAAACGAATTCAAACAAGCAACGCATGGTAAGGTTAAGCCTGATAGACAAAAGGATATGGAGCTTTGCCTTGCTGCTCTTGCATTTATAAATATTGGCTTTAAAAATTATAATTTTAATTCCTATGATAAGTTTTTATCAAAAGCCATGGAAAACTTAAATCTATATAAACTAAACTTATTAAACGAAAAAGAAATAGATTTAGGAAGTGCGTACATTTCGAATGAATGCAACGAGTATCTTCAAATAGAAAGAAAATATTTGAGGGCTTTAAACCTCGCCTATGATGTTTTCGGTGATTTAGCTTTCATAAAAGAGATTGGCTCTAATACATCACCTATAAGTAAGCAACTTTATGAAGTGATAATTTACTATTTCTATTATGTTACTGAGGAACAAGAAGAATTATTGCTGAAAAATTCTGATAAATTGGTTGATACCCTTTATTCTGCTATTGATAGCAATTCAAAAGAATATGCCAAATGGGATTCACAGACTTACATTGAAGCAGAGCGAGGGTTCAAGGACTCTATCTCTACCTCAACAGGAAAGAAAATAACTATATTATATAGATTCAATTCTTTTGCGAAAATTCTTGAACAAAGCACAGGCATTAAGATTGTTAATGCTAATGAGGGTAATTGATAATGCTCCCTATTAAATCGATAAAACTCAAAAATTTTAAATCATACAAAGAGCAATCTTTTGATTTGTCAGGTCTAAATGTATTTTGTGGTAATAACTCTGTCGGTAAGAGTACAGTAATGCAAGCCATAGGTATGGTGTTACAGTCTGATTTTGGTAGTAAAAATGATATAAAGTTAAATGGTGAACTGATAAACATTGGTCGTATTGACGATATTATTAATGACTTTATTTCAGATGATGATCAACTGAAAATCACTCTATCAGTTAAAGAATGTGAAGTCAGTTGGGGGGTTACACAAGAGGACTCAGCAAATCTTCGTAATGAACTTCCATGTATTTCAGGTATGGATAGCATTAAAACAATTAAAGACTTTATAAATGCAAGTAATTTTCAATATATTGAAGCCGAACGTATTGGTCCAAGAGACAATATTTCTTTATCACAACACAATTTTCATAGCGATTGGTTGGGGAAAAAAGGTGAATATGTCATCGAAGTATTAGACAATATAATGAATAGACAAGATAGACTAATACTGAAAGATGATAATCCAAACAAAGACGACCCAAGAATACATCATAATTATAATAATGTCAGGGTTGCGAATAATATACAGGCATGGATGGATGAAATATCCCCAAATTATAAAATACAGCCAAAATTGGAAGTTAGTGCAAACATTGCTTATAACACAATACAGGCTGAGTCAGGAAAACAAACTAAACCCAAAAACATTGGTTTTGGTTATAGCTATGCTTTGAGTATTGTTTCAGCATTACTTTTAGCAAAACCGGGCGAATTAGTAGTTTTAGAAAACCCGGAAGCCCATTTGCACCCTAGAGGACAAAGCTATATGGGTAGATTAATAGCTTACACTGCTCAAGCGGGAGTACAGGTATTGATAGAAACTCATAGCGATCACCTTCTCAACGGAATCCGTGTCGTAGCAAGAACATCTCCTGACTTTTCACCTGAGCTAATTTCGTTATTTTATATTTCACATGAGAATAATGAATCTACTGCAGAAAAGATATCTATTGGCAAAGATGGAAAACTGTCTAGTTGGCCGAAAGGATTCTTTGACCAGCAATCAATTGATATGTATACCATTATGACAGGATCATTTAATACTCCTGATATTGAAAATTAAGGGGATTTCATGAAAGCAGGTGTTTGCTTGTTCATAGATAGTTTTTCTCTTGAAGAAGAACAAATTAAGATTTTTAACCAGATTAAAGATCTTAAAGCACTTGTAGAGAGAGTGGATTCAGATTTTATAAAGTTTCTTCGCTCCAATGAATTTGATGGAAAATTTGTCACTAAATTATTTTCAACAAACCCTGATTACGGTGGCCTTGTTAATGAGTATTATAAAATAGGCCAAATTAGTTTATTGGATGAAATAGGCTGCAATGAACTTCTAAATATTATCAATACACCCCCATCGATACTTGCCGAAAGAAAACTCTGTGCCTATCAATCTCCAGACATACCTTTAAAAAAGGATAATACAGTTTCTAGTGAAAGTGAAATAATTGATCTTTCTAAGAAAATCCTTGATGAATTCCCAGCGGATTGTGATGAATATGCTGACAATATTAAAAACATTTTCAAGAATGTCATTTTTTTGGATAACCCACCACAATCCTTTAATTTTATTAGGAAAATTGAAGGTGGATATGAAAATTTTTTGAAAAGCATCACTGAATTTCTTTATTTTGCTAATAACTATACAATTATACCTAATGACTCACAAAATAACATTAGAATTATGAATTCATCGTTACCTTATCTTGTAACACCAGAAGGTGGCGGCAAAAATAAACGAGCCATAGGGGAATTAAAACGTGATTTTAAAGTGGGTGATTGTATCTATAAAGACGTGAATTGTGAATTCCATTATAAACTTGAATACATGGACAATACTAATCGAAAAGGAACTTATTACTACAATAGAATATACTTTGGCTTCTTTAATAGAATTCCTGATAGACCGGCACAAATCGCTATTGCTCACATTGGAGATCATTTATAAGGTAGTGATATCGCGAGCCCATTGAAATAAACCATTATTATCAAGGAGTATAATAATGAAATTGTACGAAACAGTAAATGAAGTTTATGATATCTATGAAAATGAAGAAAATGGTATACTCACTTACCATATATTTTTGAAAGGCTCAGGCGTGTTTTTAGAATCACCATTTAGCACACCTGTAGAAGCATTATCAGTTATTAATATTTTGACTGATAATATCAATCAAATAAATGCAAATATTAAAACTATCATACTTAATGCAGAGCCCCCACAACCTAAGAAAAAAACATTTGGTGGTTAACTAACCTCTGAATATTGACAACCTCCTTTTTTCAATATACATAATGATAAAAGGAGGTAAAATGCACAATAATTTCTAATATATTCATAGACAATGGTTTAATAAACTTAAAGGATAATTGTGGTCGTACACCATTATTTTATTCTAATGATTATTTACTTACAACATCTCTTTTAGCTGCAGGAGCCGACCTATATCATTTAGATAACTATGGAAGGACACCGTTATTTTATAACTGGATACTTAGCAAAGCAATAATCGATTTGTTTATACAACTTGGTATCGACTTGAACATAATAGATAGTCATGGTTTAACATTCATGTCATATGATATGGCACTGCTCAACCCTCACATTATTATAAACCATAAGCATCTAATTAATAATAAAATAATAAAAATCAAAACAGTTACGCCAAACTCATTTAGCTACATAAAACTACTGTTGAATAGTGGTTTTATTGTTGAATTTACTCCAATCGTAAAATTAGAGTTTCCACAAGAACGGCAAGAACAGATGCTATTGGATCTCTTATATGTTATTAGCAAACACAATATATCTTTACACAATGTAAAGTTGATATATAAAACCTCATCGTCCATAATAAATTTAGTAGATGAAAAGAAATACAAATCATATGAATAAGCAAGGGCTAACCAAAAGAAGCTCTGCTTCTTTTGGTTGCCTTGCTTTTTAATGCGCTTTGCTTTTTAAAAAGATAAGACGATAAATCTCAGCTCCTTATTCCGCCTTATATCTCTAATTATGCTTTTTAAGATATGATTTAAAAGGATCATCTGGACTCATATCAAAAACTTTTATGTTAATCAGATCATCTTTAATTATATGCAAATGATTACAATGTTTTTTTGCTCTTGGAAATACTCGCCAATTGACAATATCATCATCAACCATGGTTAATTTATCATCATTCAAAGAGAGCAATTTATTATCACTTTCTAAATATGTTCCACAACCGGAGGTTCTGACCCTATCGATTTGTTTATCAAGAATGTTAATGAATTTCTTAGTTTCTAAGAGTGTATTGTCTTTAAAAATATCTACTGCTAGATTGTCATCTAAAAAGAAATTAAAATCTCCAGATGTCCATGAGTAAACATAATTTTTATCAGTCTTAATTTCCTCCGGACTTAGAGATACTACAATTCTTTTGATTTCTTTTTTTATTTTATCTGGGATTCCAGACTCACTTTTGAATGCTTCCATAATTTCGGGATTTGTTTTGTTATTTTCCTTAAGAATATTCAGCAATAATTCCTTATTCAAAATAAAGTCTTCGTCTTTAGGCTGCTCTTTGAATTTATTAACTATTACATTTTTCCCAGTATTATTTATCATTAAATAGTTATCAATCCACTCGATATCAATGGAGTCACTATTTGAAATTTGCTTGAAGTCTTTATTTTTCCGGAAATTAGTAAAGTAGCCAGCTTCGCATGTTAGCACTCCTTCCCGACCTGCAGCTAATGCGAGGCGATCTAAAGTATTAGGTGATATTGAAAAACATCTTGTATCAAAAATTTTGACAGGGTTATTACCACTAACTCCTCCTGTTTCATGCTTTAATGCTGAAAAATAAACACCTTTCTCATGAGTGTAATATATTTTCTTAGAATATATATATATATCTGAGGGATAATATCCTATATGATGTTTATCAGAGCTAAGTGAATTTAACTCATCTTGATTAATAAGTGTATCAATCAAATCATGCTTTCGTTGACTACTGTATCTACCTTTTGTTAAATAGGATATAACCGATTCAGCATTATTTTTATCATTAAATCCATTCCGTCTCCAAATAAAATCACAAATTTCATTCCATTGATATGAATGAATATTGAAATCGAAATCAACTAAAAATAAAACACCCATATAGATAAATGAGTCAATATAGTCACCTTCAATTTCTAAATTAAGTGCGATATCAGACATACCCCATCCTTTTTGCTATATTTCTTATGTATTTCTTTTTAAGAACACCACTGTTTCCCCAAATACTCAAAATAGAACTATCAGGGATATCCAACTCTCTTTTCCCTGTGACTGGATATCCATGCCATGTTGCATTATTATCAACGACGAATTTAGCAATATAGGCATCGTCAATATCAGTTTTCCCTAATCGCTGACTAGTTTCTTTATCAACTACCCACCAATAGCATTGGGATGGGCATAAGTAATTGTTAACTATGGAGTTACCAAAGCAAACAAGCTCTTCGTTTTCAGTAACCGTCCATTGGGTGCAATCAGCTTTAGCTGCATTACATCTATGTTTGGGGTTGATCACATATTTTTTTGATTCTATTAAATGCTCTTTTATCACTATCGAAGACCCAACCATCTGATTTTCCTAGCCATTTCTTTAAAAAATATTGTCCATTGACTAATTTTTTAGCAATCCACAGTAAAAGTCAATATGTTGGTGCTATTAATAATGGATATTGACATTATTTCATATTGTGGTTTAACTAAGACTTCAACTATATGAAAAGGAATTCATATGAACAATGGAAATTATAATTTATTTTATTATACCAATAATCTAAAAACAAAAAGAACATCTCGCGATCCTAATTTAAGGAATAATTGCATCAGTGTTAGATTTAATGATGAAGAATTAAAAGTTCTTAATTTTAAAAGAGGAGAAAGAAGCAAAGCAGAGTGGCTTCGTTTAATCGCACTAGAAAAAATCCCACCAACTGTTCCATCCATTAACAATGAAACTTGGAAAGTATTATCTGAAATATCTCAAAAGCTAAAAAGAATTACGATCCATATCGATGGTAAGAGCAAAGATAGCCAGCTTACCCATACTGAACTATTTGCTGTTAGAAGATTAATTAAAGAGCTTCGCCATCACCTGATAAATGCTGACATATGGAGCAACTCCGATGAAGGGTATGCAGAAGATCAAAAGGGGTAAGAACTTCTCAGGTGTGGTCCAGTATGCATTGAAGCCAGATTCACATCATACAAGTGATCCAATCGTCATTGGCGGGAACATGTTAGGTGATTCAGCCTTTGAACTGATCGCTGAATTTGATGGCACTAAACAGCTTCGGCCAGATGTTCAGAAGGCCGTATGGCACAACTCGCTTCGATTACCGGATGGTGAATCACTAACGGCTGAACAGTGGTCCAGCATCGCAGATGACTATATGGAGAGAATGGGATTCAGTGATACTCATCTCCGTTGCTATGTGCTTCATGACGATCCGGCTGGTCAGCACATACACATTATTGCAAGTCGCATAGATCTTAATGGAGGGAAGCTGTACTTGGGTAGGAATGAAAATCTCATCAGCACACAGATCATCAGTAAACTCGAAGTCGCTCATGGCCTGACAGTGACAAAAACTGCATCTCCCCCCTCGCAAGCACAACCGAAGCGGAAGAGAGTGTCCCGTAATGAGAAAATGCTATCGGAACGAACCGGGGTGCTTTCACCAAGAGAAGCTCTGCAGCAGATACTTGATAAAAGTTTATCTGATAAGCCGGACCTTCTAACTTTCACAAAACGACTGGAAGAAGCAGAAGTCGGCTGGACGGCAAATGTCGCAAGCACAGGTAAAATGAACGGGTTCTCATTTTCCTACCGCGATATTGCTTTCAAAGCTTCACAGTTAGGCAAGGGTTACTCTTGGGCAAATCTTCAAAAGCAACTTAACTACAATCCTGACCACTTAGAAGCTATACGAACCAACACACCGACAAAAGACCACCCTGCTCCTGCTCCTGCTCCTGCTCCTGCTCCTGCTCCTGCTCCTGCTCCTGCTCCTGCTCCTGCTCCTGCTCCTGCTCCTGCTCCTGCAACCATTTTAAAAACCACTGAGAGAAAGGAAAGTATCAGTGAAAAAATTGCTGAACTCGAACTGCGACTCAGAAAAGACAGACGAAACGAGATCATTGAGAAGATTCTCCAAAAGAATGCGGTTAACCAGCAAAAGCATCTCAGGCTTATCGGCTGGCTTCCATTTCTTAGAAGGCTTGCAGAGCTTCTCCGAAGCTATGGTAAGAGCATTCTTCACAAGCCCCTCCCAGGATTCTCAAATCTCTATGTAACACGACCTTTACATAAAGAAAGGAAAATTCATTTATAAACAAAATCTTACCGCTTATCCCTGACAGCAATATCGTTTGGGTAGTGGTTAATTTAGGATAAGTCAATAACAAATTGATCGTTATTACAGATCAATAAACTAGTTACGATAGCTTTTACCTATCATGATTCAAACATCGATCGGTACAAGTGATTTTACTTTAGCCAGCCAGCCATCGAGAATCCCTACAAACAGCATTTAATCTTCCAGATTGGGATAGCTATGAAAAATGAAACAATAAAGTGTCCATTTTGCTTTAAAGAAAGCGAACATGGTGTTCGTGTCTGCACTGGCTGTCATTCGACTATCAAATATGGAGCCGTTTCATCCTGGTTAGCTTTACTCATAGGAATTGTGCTGTTAGTAATTGCTTTCTTCATATTCGCTATCAGTCAAAGTTTTATATTAACTGTCGTTATCTATTTTGCCTCAGCAATTTCTTTAAGATTTTATTTACGCAAGAAATTTGCCCACAGAGCCGTTTTCACATATAAAAGTTAACCCTGACCAAATATAATAAGGAAGATAGAATGAATAAATCTATTGTTACCGCCTTTTTCATTGCAATATTTTTAATTTCTGGCTGCTCAACATCAGGGAACCAACAAATTAAAAATGAAACTGCACAAAGTCTTCAGTCAAAGATCATTAAAAACAAGACTACTAAGAACGATCTACTCGCTAAGTTAGGTGAACCAGATACAAGAACGACTCTTGACGATGGCAACGAGCAGTGGAGATACTTCATGTATAACAATCAGTTCAATGCCTCGACTTTTATCCCTGTTGTCGGTTTGCTAACTGGCGGTTCTCAGACTCAGTCTAAAACTCTTGAAATAGATTTCAAAGGCGAAATTGTCAGCAAATGGACATTCTCTACTGATAATAACAATACAAAATCAGGCATTCTCAATTAATTATTTCTGGATAAGAAAATGAAAACATATGCTATCATAACAATCATTCTTTCAACTTTTTTATTAACAGCCTGTAATTCTGAACCTTCCGATAAAGACATCTATAATGTATTCAAAAGTGTTGTAGATAGATCAAATGCAAGTATGAAAGCTTTTGATTCAAGAGTTTCAGAAAAAGACCTTCTAAGAATCGACTATGTGAAGAAAGTAAGTTGCACAGAAAAAACAAACAATGTTTATAACTGCATAGTTGATGCCTCCATTAGCAATATGAAACAGACAAGGCCTGTTAAGCTTGTGAAAGCTGATGGTGTCTGGAAAGAAGTTCAGTAGTAGTTTATATCGAGAAGTCTCTTTTAGCCCCTGCATAGGGGCTTTTATTGCCTATAATCTGACGGTTCTCACTCGAACTTCATGGGTCAACTCGTTCTCGATAATTTTCATTTCATACTGTGCTTTTACAACAGTATAGATCCCTTCGGCTCTTTCTTGATTGCTATCTATGTAGTTAACAAGCGAGTTTAGTTCTCTGAGAACAGCTTCTTTATTGTTTAATCGCTGTAACAGATTACTCGTAAGGCATTTATACACAGAACTAAACATCGTCATAATATTGTCTATGTTTCGGTTAGAACGGGTGTATAGTTGTTTTGGATAGAAATACTTTAAGTGATAGCCAACGAACACTAAGTATAAATGATAGGAGAAACTTTTATCATGTGGCTGATATTGCTTAGAGATATATTTATCTACGATGACGATAAGCTGCTCTTCCAGTGTTACCACTGGAAAGTTGTTTTGTTTGTCCATAAATTGCATCCTTGCAAGTTAGTTTTGTCTTCCTGACTATATATACAAATACCATATTAACATAACCTGTCAATAGGTAAAACCTATCAAAATATTATTTTCTTGCTCTCTGTTGAAATTCTTCTTCAAGAATAGAAGCCAATATATTATGCCTGTAAGCATTTTCGTGCATTCTTTGAATCATAAGCAGTAAATTATTATTTTCATATTTTAGTGCCGAGTTATCATTTTCAAGTCGTTCTATTCTTTTCGCCGCAAGGCTCAGGCTACCGGGTAACTTCGTATTTTGACGTTTAACCATACCAGATCTTTTTCTGGTCCTATACGCAACGACAATCTCACTATGCTGGCTTAATGCTTGCCGTGTAGGTACTTTGCCTAAAATTTTTTTGCAAGCCACGCATAAAGAATCCCAAGTAAAATTAGGCTTACTCCAGGTTTCAATAAGTTTAACGATAGCTTTTATTTCTTTATCATAAAATTTTCTTGCCATATAATCTCCTCACATTAATATGCATTCAATTTCCAATCTTAAATCTTTAATTTTTTCCAGAATATATTTTCTTTTTCTTGGATCTGAATTTTGGATTTTTAATTCTAGTTTTTCAAATTTATCTTTAATCAAATTCATAATAATCGATTGTTCATTAAATGAAGATTCTGAAATTTTTGTTTCTTCGTAGGTGTTTCTGTTCAATAGTTTCCTTGATAGTTCTGATAACTCGTCGTGAGACATATGATCATATACTGAATTCTGCTTAACACTCCTTCTCCCAGACCATTGGGCAATTTGTATCTCTGGCAATACGCTTCGTTGAGCTATAGTATTAAGTAAATGTCTAATTTGATGGCTGCGGAAAATTAAAACAGGACTATCACAGTTAAAATGTATATTCCTATGAAATATGTTATTCATATTATCGGTGCGAAAATCCCCTCTAAAATACTTTGAAGATGCCTTAATTGTTGTGAAAATATCAGCACCCTTGATAGAGTCCAATAAATTATGATTTATGGAGCATAAATTAGCATTAATATCTTCAGAATTAACATTCTTTCGCTGTATATAAATCCAAAATGCTTTTACACTGACTGTGCCATGTTTTATCTTAGACAAGAATTTTAGATTTTCTTGGGAGATATTTAATTGATTTATAACAAAGCCAAGTTTGTGGAGATCTTCAATTGTTAAACAATCAAATGCACTTCTGTTTAATGACTCGTATAAATTTATTTCCCCTGCTTTTATCAACCGTGAAACAACCCTTGCATTCCTTGTAAGTTTTTTCAATCGCATGATAGCCTTTGAAGCTACAGGAACCATACAGTCTGGAATCCATTTGGTATTGTATCCAAAGCCCTTCAGAGAAAGAAATCGCAAACCATATCTTGATATGCCATTACTATCTTCAACTATAACTTCACAGTCCTCTTCCAAAAGCATAATTTCACTAATTCGAGATGGAGCACATAAGAGCAATGCAAAAATAGAAGATGTAAATATGTCCCTTTCATTAACTGGATTAGAGCTAAATATTTTACCAATAAAATCTATAGCCTTTTCATCAGGAAGTTTTTTCTGATTGGATAAATTTCCCATCGAATCCATTGTGCTATTTGTGTAAGCATCATATGCCTTAAATGGATATGACCATCGTGTAATGGATTCTGGCAACATTTCGTTCTTAGACATAAAAGAACATAATACCCTAAGATCTAAATATATTTTATAAGAAGTGGATATTGCAAAATTTTCTTGAACAATAGTCATAACTTCATCTAATACTTTATGATCTATACTTGAATCCTTAACTTCTTTATTTGTTTTAACTATGGCAATTTCTAACATCCTAAATAATCTCAGCACTCTGAAAGCTACAGATAAATCATGAAAGCACTCATGCCATACATATGCTTTTGCGAACTCTGCAATGTTATAATTCATTAATTTCTTATTCTTGTTCCCCATTCTAACCTTGATTCCGCTAAAAAATGTAATTCCGCCTCCCCAACTTGAATTATCCCACTCAAAATTTCCAAAATTTTTCGCATGAGCCTTATTAGCGATAATGAAGTTATTGATCATTTTATCATGGATTTCTTTCATCACTTTATCCTTCTTTTAAATGCTATTGATCATATCGTCGATAGAATTAGTTACTAACGATATTGCTGTATTATCAAAAGAGTTAGTTTTAGATCCACCGCAGTATTCTTCTATCAAATGCTTCAAAGAATCTAACTCTTGCTGAAGCTCTTTTCCCTCAATAAATTTGTTAGCCAGTGGCTTCATTAGTTCGTTTACAGCTTCATTAATCCTCTTGCCATTTTCCGCTGTATTTTCTATATAACTCATAACAGAATTGATTGAAGAATGGTCCAAAACATTTGCTATCAGTGAAGGACTATAACCCAATTGTGCAACCTTAGTGCCTAATGAATATCTAAATCTGCGCGAATTTATACACCCCAGATAGGCTTGATATTCATTTATTGAACGATTTATAGTGTTCCTTATTTTTAGTGTTATGGCATAGGGGTTAAGTTTTAATCCACCACTTTCAATCATGTTTAGCTCAACACATCCTTTTTTGAATGGATATGTGTTTATAAAAATTGGTAGTTTTCTCTTTTGTTTTTCACTTAAATCGATTTTTAATGTGTCATTGACCAGCGAATTCACAGCTTCAACGAGATATGTCAATTGGCTGAAAAGCTCTTCTGGAATTTGTAATTTTCTAAACTCTTTTCTATATCCATTTCGTTGTTTAATTCTTGGGATATTGAGAAAGTACTCTCCATTAAAAGCTAAGAGATCACCAGCTTCAAGTTGAGATATTTGCATAGGTCGCCGCCCGGAATATGCAACAAGGAAGGTTAGCAGATAGTTTGACAGACTTATCTTTTCTTCCTTATAAGCTATCGCTACAGAATCGATAATTACCTTTAATTGCGAGTCACTAAAGGGACCTTTTTTATAATCACGTGTCTTTATAGACTTGTTTGCATTTGTTTTTTTAACTTTAATATTTTCTAAAAATATGATTGCTTCTGACGAAAACAAAGATGGGTAAAGACCACTCATCTTCATAAAAAAATATTTCACTGTCTCTGCATGTGTGTAATCTAATGAGCTCACAACTTTATAGTAATACTTTATGCAATCTTTAGAAAACAAGCTATCATTCGTATTACAGGCCTTAATGTAATGTTTTACTGCATAAAACATTTTCTTAGTATAACTGGCACTATAATTTATAGCGAAATATGCCAAAGTGGTTTTGATAGGTATATATGCACTGATGACCATTCTTAAAGAATCAATGTTCAATGTTATACTTTCACTTATCTTCCACTTGGAATAAGAAAAGTTCACTTTGAAATTACCATCCTTGGTTTCAAAAACCGAATATTGACTTTCTTGTAGCTTTCTTAGAGTTTGAAACATTGGATTTGTCCTCTACTATGTTTTTGAGTGGGTTAATAACAGCCATTATTTTTCGGCTTTCTTGTGCTATAAATGCTTGGTTATAGATATCTGAGGTTGTACTATTCTTCTTCCACCCCATAAGATAATTTCTTACTTTCTCATAAGTAATATAATCCTGATAGTTCGAATTCATGAGTATCATTTCTGAGAATTTCACATTCCAGGTATGTCTTAGCGAATGCCCCACAATATCGCTCAATACATTACTATTTTTCCTAATTTGTTCGAAAATTTTCTGATAACCTGAAATAGTCAATGCATGACCTAATTGACCTTTACTGCTATGAGTAACAAGCAGATAGTCATGCTCCCCTGCATGACACTGCTTACTTCTGAAATCACTAATATAATTCTGTATTAACTCAGTCAATTCTATACTCAATGGTATTTTTCTTTCTAAAGTTTTAACCAATGGTTGCCTTAATCGTGGTTCGTTTTGATCATCTGGCCTTCTTACTATGCATAGACTTTTGTGGACATAGTCAAAATCAACCAACTTAATATTAAGTAGTTCCCCTCCCCTAATACCTGTCTCTAACAAAATTTCAATTATTAGATTATTTCGAAACCTTACATGCTCCGAAAATGGATTAATCTTAGATTTAACACTTACCATATCAGTCAAAGTTGTAACCTGCTCATTTGTCAATGATTTGCTTTCGCTTTCGATATTGTAATTCTTTCCGTTCTCTATTCTTGGCTTTATAAAATCAAATGCTCGACTGATTGTTTCATAACGAGAAGAATCAATATTATTGATAGCAATGTTATCAAAAAACCATTTGACGTAATTTTCAATTGTCATTATCTTGAAATAAAGGGTTCTTTTAGAGACATGCTGTTCTTTAAGAATGCTTGTAACATTCTCTAAGTCGTTTCTGTAAGAAAGGGCATTCATTAACCCGAATAAATATCCTCTGTTCGAGACAAGTTTTTCGATATCATGATTTACCATATCAAAAACACCCACATTCATGTCAGCATTATATCTTTCAAATAAAAGCAAAGCATTTGCTATTGCTTCCATTGTTGAAAATGAATAGCTATTTGTTCGTGAAATAACACTCATATATAAGTTAGGATATACCAAGGGTAATCCGTTGCTCTCATTAATAATAATGCAACTTCTGATACCATCCTTATTCTTCAATCTTTTTATTTTATATTTCAAAGTCATATCACCTCTATTTACATTTAATCGTCAGTGAAAATAAATAAAGCATATAACATAAGCAATTTACAAATATATTTTCCTGAATTTAACATTATTCCCTTTTACAATGACGCATCCCGGTCGAAAATTTATAATATCCCTCTAGAGGGATATTATAATCCTTTCTTTTCACTTGAAATAGTTAACCCATTATTTTAAAAGGAATTAGAGGTGTTTTGTAAATTAAAAAGTAAATAGCACTATCATTTCAACAATGCAATTTACAAAATAGTACTAAATATTGATTCATTCAAAGAATTGTTTTCAACCCAATCTGATATCGAATTATCCGTTTCGATAAATTTCTAATTTCATCAGGGCATTTGATTAGTGAGAACCATGTCTCGTAAACATAAAACTGCTCGAAAATATCAAGCTCAGAGATCGCGTCTAAAGGTTGTCTCAAATTTCCGACAAGATACTGACTGAGCCAGTAAATGATTTCTTTATTAAAATCGCTATTCGGCAAATCATAAATAGCTCCGGGTTGGAAGATCTTGCAAAAAAGATCCTCGCCTAAATTGCACATATGGTTTTCTTCATTCATAAATTCTTCGATATTCATAAAAATCTCTCCCAGGTTTAATTAAGCAACTTTAATTCTGCTTGTTTCGATAACTGATTGAATCCACTCGTCAACTTCACTCTCGACAAAAGCAACGGCACGAACTCCGATCTTAACGGGTGCCGGAAACCGACCTTCACTGATCAGACGATAGATCCAGGCCTTGCCGAAACCAGTTCGTTTCAAGACTTCTGGTAAACGAATTAAGCTTTGATTGATTGTATTCATTTGGCTGTCTCCTCCGCTTCCGTTAAGGAGATATTAGCCACACAGATTTGTATCTATGAAGGGAGTGCTGATAACTGAAAATTTAGATGAGGGAAGAATGGAGAGAAATTTAGGGGAAGAAAAATATTTTCACCATCCCCTTGACAATTGCATGATGATTTATAGCTAGAGAGATCCGAGTTCTGAAATCGGTATGTTGATGAGATGACTGTTTTTACTAAGAAAGTACTCCAAACTACGAGTTATCTCTCCATTTAAAGCCTTCTCAGCAACGGGCCTATCTGTATCTTTAATGTGATCTTCGCCTCTAATCTCGTGAGTGAAATCAGGATACAACACACGAGACAAGACCATATTTGAGATTTTTGCTTTTTTGAATTTTGACCAAATTAGTAGGTCCATCATAGGAATAATGTTGTAATCGACAAGTTTTCTTATTTTTGCGAGCCCTATCTTTTCTGTTTTTACTGGATCAATCTCGTATTCTTTCCTTAGAGTTGGAAGCATAGTTTGCAGGGCTGATATAATTTCCTCATCACTAGATAACCCCAAATCAAATGATACACACATCTTGCTGCTATTTTTGTTGAGAAAAAAGTCTCTCATGGTTTGTGTTATGGGTTTATTTTTTAATTCTTTCTTGAAATCACCATTCTGTTCAAAGAAATCCATATCAAACATTATTAGTTTTTTCTCTAATTTTTCTATATCACCGAAACTTATCTGTACAACATGTTTTTGTCCCTTAACATAGGGATCATAATAATTTTCTTGTCTACTTAAAATAGGATTACCGTCAAGGATTGACTTCAAATTTTGATTTTCATCTTCCCATTCAAAATTTATACTATCAAAAATCACTTCTCTAAAGACAATTTCTCTATGCAGTTCCTTGATTGTAAACGATTTTATCGGTTCGTAGTTATCAAGATTAAACCAGTTCTTCAATTCCTCAAAGGGGCTAATTGCTCTCATAAACCGCTCTTAGAAATAATTATTGAAAATAACATTAAATTTGATATTTATTTATAAAATAAACACCTTCATATTTCAATACTAATTTTCAGTTAACCAACCAGAGCAAAGTAATTTGCTCTGGTAACTGATTATGGAGTACTAATGTGTCACACACTTTTCCATGAATGCATCGAGGAAATCGTCTGTAATTCCTTGAGGATTCCTTCTTGCACATAATGAATAGAGTTCCTCTACAGCAGAATAGGGGAAGAATCGAGTGTCTAATTCTTTAAACTGTGGCATATTAGAAAACTCTATAACTTTATTTCTATATTCGTCAGGTGCCACAACGGTCCAACGTATATTTTTTAACTGTGGTGCATAATCATAAAATTGTTTCATTCTTACCAAACCACTTTTAATACCAGTGCTATGTTCAATCTCCATAACTGCAGGCATTAATTTTCCATTTCGAAACCAAATGCAATCTATAAGCCGAGCTTCCTTGATAGCTTTATCATATGATTGAAGCACTTGTTCATTTCTTAAATTATCTATGACCCCATCCATTTGAGCTATAGATTTTCCATTATATTGGAGGCCTCGATCATTTGCTGCAACCCATGTTCGATAACCTAAGTAATGACCTATTTTTACTAATGAGATTTGAATTTGTGCATGACGTCTTTTTTCCTCAATCGTCATTCCTTTAGTAGGTAAGATTGTCTCTATATCAACTGATTGATGGACAACATCTAAATTCATTTCAGAAATTATAACATTAGTAATATGTTCTATTGCTACACCATTTTCATGTGGGTCATTTGGTCTATAAATAAGGTGCTTGTGACCTTTTTTAATGTTTTTCTGAGTGTTCATTACCTCAAGGCGATCAAGCTTACACCAATAAAACTCAGGAGTATGGGCCAAAAGGCTTTCGAGAACAGCACGTGTATTATAGCTTGCACCAAAAATACGATCCAAATTGACAGGGACATCTTCCTGTAAAGCATTAGCCAATCTCCACAACATTTGTGTGGAGATACTTTCCGATTTAGAACTATGTAGTGTCTCACCCTTTTTTGGATCGAATCTTTTAAATTCTATTGGGCCTTCGGGAAGTTGGACATTCGTTACAATGATTCTTCCCGAATTTCGCACATTTACATAATTAAACTGCGTGTTTTTTGGTAGATTGGCAATCGCCTGTGCTAAGTTCGCCGCAGTTACTCTCATATTCGATTCCTAAATGCTCTATAATAGATTTGGCAATACCGGCCGCTGCTAAGTAGGGTACACCGTTACCGACTGTTTTAAACATATTAGACAGAGTCATATAAGCAGGTAATTCAAATTCTTTTGGTAAAGACTGAATTGCTAATGCTTCGGCAACAGTAATTCTTCTTGGTTTATAAGGATGTAAATGTACCTCATTATTACCATAAGCAGCAGTTGGTGAAAATCTCCATCTATGCAACCTTTTATAGGATTTTTTACTATCGTCCCCTTCTTCGACAGTCAAAAACCTCGCAAGCCCTGCTCTTGCCGCGAATACATGCTTTGCATTTGGATGATTATCAACCTGGTTTTTCTTGAACCAATGCTCTACTGTTAACTCTTCTGGGATACCCTTTGGTTTTATAACAGAAGTGTTTTCTGAAAATTGGTTTGTCGTCGGCCATTTATATTCAAATGCAGTTCTTTCAGGGTAGACTCTTTGCCCCCAATTGAACTGACTTGCGTATTTTTCATCAAGGAAACCAATCAATATGATTCGTTGCCTATCTTGAGGAGCACCATACTCAATAGAATTTATTAGTTTTTCATGCAAACAATAACCAACCGATTCTAATTGAGTTTTTAAATGGTCAAAAAACTCCCTATGTTTACTGGTACGGTATAGACCTTTAACATTCTCAAAAAGAAAGAAATCTGGTTTCATTTCAAGAATGATATCAATATAGCTTTGTGAAAGCCGACCGTTTTCACCATCTCGACCTTTATTTTTACCCGCTACAGAGAAATCCGGGCATGGTGGACCACCAATAAATCCAGTCAATCGCCCCTCATTTTTAAGTTGAAGCATAGAAGACTTAATTTTTTCATGTTCTACATCTTCAATACTGCACTCTGCATACCCAAAACGAGGTGGTGCTATATTTAATTTTTTCCTCGAATGTTTATATGCATCCATAAACGGAGCATGGTATTCATTCACGAAAACCACTTCATAACCATTTTTTTCAAATCCAAGATCAAGAAATCCTGAACCAGAGAAAAAAGAAAAAATTGCGGGGTTAATTGTGGACATTTTTTACCTATTAAATTTAAATTAAAAATATAGCCATTGTAATCATATCACACGGCTATGCCAGTGGATAGTTAATCGTTGATCAAGCTACTTTGTTGTAAAATCAAAGGGACTGATAAACCTATCTTTCAAGGCATTAAGGTAATCAGCCCACCACTGCAACATAAGCCTTCTTTCATCAAGGTGTTCTGCTTTATGAATGTAGGCAGCACGAACGGAGTTTCGCTCTTGGTGGCTCATCTGCCGTTCAACAGCATCCCTTGACCATTTTCCCGATTCGATCAACGCACTACATGCCATCGCACGAAAACCATGTCCACATACTTCAACAGTAGTGTCGTAGCCCATAGACCTTAAAGCCTTGTTTACCGTGTTTTCACTCATAGGCTTTCTAAAATCATGATCACCAATGAACACAAGTTCACATTCACCGCTGATTTCTCTGATAGCTTTGAGGAGTTCTAAAGCCTGACGACTTAACGGCACGAGGTGTGGGGTCTTCATTTTTGAGCCTCGATGAGAATGTTTGACCCCTGGCAATGGCTCACGTTCCCCAGGGATAGTCCACATGGCATTGTCGAAATCTATCTCGGACCAACGAGCAAACCTGAGTTCACTTGACCGAATGAAAATGAGCAATGTGAGTTTCACGGCTAACTTCGTGAGTTTTCTACCCTTGAAACTATCAATTCGTTCTAAAAGTTCTGAGAATCGTTCGAATGGTAAAGCTGGCCTGTGGACTCTTTTAGCTACCGCAATAGCTCCTGCCATCTCCTGAGCAGGATTGTAATCTATCAGCCCATTTTGGACGGCATATCGCATTACTGCTGTTGTTCTTTGCTGTAGGCGGGAAGCAACTTCCAATCGCCCGGAAGCTTCAACAGCCTTGATAGGGGCAAGAAGATCTCTGGTATTAAGCTCGGATATTTTTCTTTTACCAATGGCAGTAAAGAGACCATCTTCCATGCTTTTTAGAACTCTCTCGCTGTGGGAATCTGACCATTTTCTTTTACAAGCCTTATGCCAGTCCCTGGCAACAGATTCAAAAGTAAGAGCTTCGCTCTGCTCGATCTTGTCGGCTTTTTTCTTCTCAGAAGGGTCGATACCATCAGATACCAACTTTTTGGCTTCATCTCGCTTCCTGCGGGCCTCACCAAGAGAGACCATTGGATAAACACCCAATGCTAAAACTTTCTGTTTGCCGTCGAAACGGTACTGTAATCGCCAGTACTTCGAGCCGTTAGGATTGATCAGCAGGTGCATACCCTGCCCATCAGTAAGTTTGAAGGGTTTGTCAGAGGGCTTGGTAGTCCTAACTTTGATATCGGTGAGAGCCATCAGTTGATACCTCCAGTGTTGGTACCAAAATCAATCGAACCGGGAATACCATCAGTTATACCATCATCAGTTGGTATATGTTCAAGGAATTGAGTAGACGTGGACAGACTAAGAAAAGCCAGATACATGCTTAACTTACTGTTTTTATGGACTAAAGTAGACGTTAGTAGACTTAAAAAAAGCTTTTTATGGTGCCGAAGGCCGGACTCGAACCGGCACGTATTTCTACGGTTGATTTTGAATCAACTGCGTCTACCGATTTCGCCACTTCGGCACTGAAGGGGATGCGGAAACGTTGTGGATTATACCTGTCGCGCGCCGCCATGCAAGCGACGACGCGCGAAACCCGCTCTAAGTGCCCAAAAAACCAGCGCCCTTTCACTCCAGCTCAGATACCGCAAGCCGAATCACCCCTGCCGCCTTTTGCTCCGGCAGCGCCAGCACCTTCGCCCACATCTCCTGCACCATATCGCAGGAGAGCTTCTCTTTGCCCGCCGCCTTCTCCGGCATCTGCAACAGTTGAATGTCCTCGCCGTACTTATCGGCAAGCGCCTTCATAATTGGCCGCACATCCTCGACGGCCGCCTCGCGTTCGGCCTGGGTCACGGTGTGGCGGTTTTTGCCGTAGGCCGCGCGCATCATGTCGGCATCGGCCTGCATGCGCCGGGTCATCAGGTCTTTATCCAGCATGCGCATCGGGTTGATGCCGCCCTTCACCATCGGGTAGAGGAAGCGGAAGCAGGCGTCGTCGCTCACCTTCTGGATGGCGGCGGTCTGCTCCATGTTGATGGTCATGTAGTTCACCACGTTGGCGTCCGGGGCATTTTGCAGGCGCGTCATCTGCAAATGCAGGATCTGCGGCTGGATGGTGTCGATAATGTGCTGCTCCGGCTCGCCGGCCTTTTGCAGGGCGGCCATCTGGTCGAGGATGCGCTGATGCAGCACAGGCTCCTGCTCCTTAATCACCTGCCAGGCGGGCATCGCGTTAAGGGCAGTATCAATTTGCGCTTCCGGAGCGCGCTGTCTGTCGAAGAAGACCCAGAACGCCACGGCGGCAGCCGCGACAACAACAATGACCGTACTGATCCACGTTTTTTTCATCTCGCATCCTTATCCTTGCGTTATGCCGGTTTACACCGGCACGCCGCTGTGGAAGCGAAACTCGTGGTCCGGTGTCGAGATAAGTGTGGCTTCAATTTCGCCAAAATGCTGTATGCGCGGTGAGATATCGTCGTCGCTCACCTGCTGAGCCAGCGTCAGGTAATCCTGATAGTGGCGCGCTTCGGAGCGCAGCAGCGAGAGATAGAACTTCTGCAAATCATCGTCGAGGAACGGGGCCAGCGCGGCGAAGCGTTCGCAGGAGCGGGCTTCGATGTAGGCGCCGCAGATGAGCTTGTCGATCAGCGTCAGCGGTTCGTGAGTGCGCACTTCCTTCAGCATCCCTTTGGCGTAGCGGCTGGCGGTGATTTTGACGTACGGAATGTCGCGCGCCAGCATCGCCTCGCGCACCTGCCAGAAGTGGTGCAGCTCCTCTTTAATCAGCAGCACCATGCTGTCGATGAGCGCCTGGCCCCACGGGTCGTCGGTTTTGGGCATTACGCTTTTGCCAATCTGCTTATGCAGGGCGATGAAGTCCGGCTCCGGGCCGTCGCGGAAGGTGAACTGTTCGTAGGGTTTGAGCCAGTCGAGCAGCGCGTCGGCACCGCTTTCGTCGGCGACGTATTTACGCACGAGTAATAGCGCGGTCTGGGCGGCCTTGAGCTCGCACACCATATGGTCGGTGAGCAGCAGCGGCAGGTTCGACGGGTCTCGGGCTTTATCAATCCATGCTTGCGGGGTCGGGTACTGGAGGAAGTTGAGTACGGGGGCGAGTATCTGCGGGTAATCCATGGTTCTGCCTTGAAAAAAGCGGTGGCGTGCGCCACCGCCTGAATCACTTAGTGACGCACGCCGTCGTCGTCTTCGTCGACGTAATCTTCGTCGTCGCCTTCTTCGCCGTCTTCACCGTTTGGATCTTCGAAGTAGGTTCCCCAGCCGTCGTACTCCACTTCAAACTTCTCGGCCAGGTTCATCAGCTGTTCAACCTGCGCGTCGATCAGCTCCGCCTTCAGCGCGCCTTCGCTCAGGATGTCGCAGCAGATGACGGTATCGCCCTCTTCCACTTCCAGCTCTTCCGGCTCGGTCACTTCGTAACCCAGCTTGAAGGCTTCCACGGCCATTTTTTCCAGCGCTTCAAAGTCGTCCGCAGAGAAATGGTGTTCGATGGTATACAGCGCGTCCGGATCGCTACCGTCTTCCAGCAGTTCTTCAATAATCAGACGCGTCTCTTCGCGTTGCTCTTCCAGTAATTCCGGGTTTGCCATGGCTCAATCCTCTTTAAAGTGCGGCAGATACTTCTATTTTCACACACGGACGGGTTTGCCTCCACCTTTGTTGGAAAGATTTGTGAAACGGGGTTGCAAATGAATAATTACACATATAAAGTGAATTTTAATTCAATAAGTGGCGTTCGCCATGCGAGGATAAAATGTCTGATCTGTACAAGAAACACTTTCTGAAATTGCTCGACTTTACCCCTGCACAGTTCACTTCTCTGCTGACCCTTGCCGCACAGCTCAAGGCCGATAAGAAAAATGGCAAGGAAGTACAGAAACTTACCGGTAAAAATATCGCGCTCATCTTCGAAAAAGACTCGACCCGTACCCGTTGCTCTTTCGAAGTTGCCGCATTTGACCAGGGCGCGCGCGTCACGTATTTAGGGCCGAGCGGCAGCCAGATTGGACATAAAGAGTCAATTAAGGACACCGCGCGGGTTCTCGGGCGGATGTACGACGGCATTCAGTATCGCGGCCACGGCCAGGAAGTCGTCGAAACGCTGGCGCAGTATGCGGGCGTACCGGTGTGGAACGGGCTGACCAACGAGTTTCACCCGACGCAGCTGCTGGCGGACCTGCTGACCATGCAGGAGCACCTGCCGGGCAAGGCGTTTAACGAGATGACGCTGGTCTACGCGGGCGACGCGCGCAACAACATGGGCAACTCAATGCTGGAAGCGGCGGCGCTGACCGGGCTGGATCTGCGCCTGGTGGCCCCGAAGGCCTGCTGGCCGGAAGAGAGCCTGGTGGCGGAGTGCAGCGCGCTGGCGGAGAAGCACGGCGGCAAAATCACCCTGACGGAAGACGTGGCGGCGGGCGTGAAGGGCGCGGACTTTATCTATACCGACGTCTGGGTGTCGATGGGCGAAGCCAAAGAGAAGTGGGCTGAGCGGATTGCGCTGCTGCGGGGGTATCAGGTGAACGCGCAAATGATGGCGCTGACCGGCAATCCGAACGTGAAGTTCCTGCACTGTCTGCCCGCGTTCCATGACGACCAGACCACGCTCGGCAAGCAGATGGCGAAGGAGTTCGACCTGCACGGCGGGATGGAGGTGACGGACGAGGTGTTTGAGTCGGCGGCGAGCATCGTGTTCGATCAGGCTGAAAACCGGATGCATACGATTAAGGCGGTGATGGTGGCGACGCTTGGGGAGTGATTGGGTCCTCTGCGCGCTGGTGCCCTCACCCCGGCCCTCTCCCACAGGGAGAGGGAGAAAACCCTAAAAACGACAATAGCGTTATGGTCTGGCAGAAAAATTCATTTTACTGACGCTTTCTCAGCCAGGCATTAACCATAATAAGAATTTATGTTTTTATTAACCATTATTTATTGAGTAGATAATGGTTAATATCAGGTCATTATCAATTACAAAACACCGTATATTATCGGCGTAATATTTCCTTATTGCTGCATTTCGTTAATAAGGATTATTTATGTCATGGAATAAGCATGAAGCTGTATCGTATGCCCGCAGCCACGCACATCATAAAAGTACCGGTTACTGCGCCCGCGCCGTTGCTGCAGCTATCCGCGCCGGAGGACTGAAGATTGATGGCGCTGATGCCAAAAACTTCTGGCGTTCTCTTGAGAAGGCAGGATTCAGTAAAGTGTATGGCACCCCTATTGAGGGTGATGTTGCAGTCATTGACGCATTACCTGGAGCGCATCAGAACGGGCATGCTTGTATCTACGACGGATCGGGTACCTGGTATTCAGACTTTAAACAGAATAGCCTTTATCCCGGCCAGACATATCGGAAGATACAGCCCAAAATCACCCTTTACAGGCACTATTGATATGAAAAATATCTTACTGCTTCTCTTCATATTCTCTTTTTCTGCAATGGCTGGCCATTCTGATCCGATTGAGCGTGCTGTAAAATTTAACAGCTGGTACGTAAATCAAATCAACAAAGACGTATTTCCCATCACTGATGGAAACGAAATAGATAAATATGTCACAGCATCAACAATGAAAAAACTCCGTCACGCGCAGGATCCTCGCTATTCAGACGAAGACTTTTACGAGGCTGATATATTTTTAAAAGCGCAATACGTCGGCGATGACTGGCCGCAGAATGTAACAGCCATAGCCGGGGATACCGATCCAGTCTGTGTCAACGTATACATTGCATTCGGTAAAAAGCAGGACCACGTAGTCATAGACTGCATGGTTAAAGAAAACAACTTATGGAAGGTGCAGTCGGTTTCTGCTGTTGAATTTTCAAGAAACCTGACTAAACCGAACTGAGCCAAACAACGTACTGACATGATATTGGATCGGTGCGATCTTCCTGCCGGGTGACACAGCGCTTACCCGGCCTACAAAACCCGTAGGCCCGTGCAAGCGAAGCGCCGCCGGGCAAACCGGCTCCATTTCATTGATTTTTCACCCCAAAAAAGGTACGTTTTCGCCTTCATTCCAGCGTGGACATGCCAGCATTATGCCGATTATTCAGTCTGTTGAACGTGCGTTGCAGATCCTCGACCTGTTCAACGAGCAGGCCACCGAGCTTAAGATCACCGACATCAGCAAACTGATGGGGCTGAGCAAGAGTACCCTCCACTCGCTGCTGAAAACCCTCCAGCTTCACGGCTATATCGATCAGAACCCGGAGAACGGCAAATATCGCCTCGGCATGAAGCTGGTCGAGCGCGGTCATTTTGTCGTGGGCTCAATCGATATTCGCCAGAAGGCGAAAGGCTGGCTGACGGAGCTGTCCCAGCGTACCGGGCAGACCACCCATCTGGGGATCCTGGACGGGCGTGAAGGGGTCTATATCGAGAAGATTGAAGGCAAGCTGGCCGCCATCGCCTATTCGCGCATCGGCCGCCGCCTGCCGGTTCACGCCACCGCCATCGGCAAGGTGCTGATTGCCTGGCTGGGCGAGGCCGAGCTGAACGCCCTGCTGGAGGGCTATCACTACACCACCTTTACTCCCGCGACCCTCGCCTCTCGTGAAGCGTTAATGACCGCCCTGGCGCAGACCCGCGAGCAGGGCTACGCCCTGGACAGCGAAGAGAACGAGCAGGGCGTGCGCTGCGTGGCGGTGCCGGTGTGGAACCACGAATCCCACGTGATTGCCGCCCTGAGCCTGTCGACGCTCACCTCCCGCGTGGATGACGCCGAGCTGGCCCGCTTCCGCGAGGAGCTTCAGCAGGCCGGGCTCGAGCTGTCACGTGCGCTGGGCTATACCGGCTCGTAGGTGAAGTAGTCGAAGTCCGCGTGACAGCCGTCACCGCTGATGTCCTCGCAGTGCAGCCCCACAAACGCGCCGGTAAAGAAGCCGCGCCCTCCGATGTAATCGTCCGACAGCTTCCACGCCTCATAGGTCACCGGCACGGCGTGCCACGTCTCGCCGTCGAACGAGTAGCTGTAGCGGTAGACCAGCGTATCCACGTCCACCCGCAGCCAGACGCTCTCCGCATGTTCCGGCACCGGAATGGGCTGCTCGTGCAGCGGCCACGACGGCACATTGTGGTCGAGCTGAATCACCTTGATGGTCCTCCCCTGCCCCTCCTCGTAATCCACAAAGCAGTAGCTCCAGTTTTTGCTGTTGTAGTAGCAGGTCAGCCCGGCACTCTGCTGGAAGTGGATCGGCGAGAACTGCATCCGCGTCTCGGCCCGGAAGGTGAAGTGCTGCCAGCGGCGCGCCACGGTCGACTGGGTGAAGGTCGAGTTGAGCGAGTCGTTGCCGTAGAGCCGTAAGAAGCCCGGGCGCGCGGTGAGCGAGCCGAGGGTGTCGTCGAACGGAATGCGCAGGGTCTGCAGCTCCGGGTCAAGCGTACTGCCGTCGAAGTCATCCCGCCAGTTACCCTGAGCGGCTGCGGGCTGCTCCGCCACCTGTGGGCCGGGCACGGTCAGTTGCGCGTGTTTGCCGCCTTCCACGTACGGCCAGCCGTCGCGCCATTCAATGCGGGCGATGCCGGTCTCGCGCCCCAGCGGGCAGTAGCCGCGCCCGCCGGAGGCCAGCAGCGGCACGCCGGGCAGGCGCAGCGGGCGGCTGGTGAGGTAGGCCATATACCATTCTCCCGTATGGGTCTGCAGCAGCGAGCCGTGGCCGCTCTTTTGCAGCGGATTCTCCGGCAGGTGCCAGCTGGTCATCATCGTCACGTCCGGGTGCAGCTCGTACGGCCCGTCGATATTTTTTGAACGCAGTACCACGACCGCGTGCTCGTAGCTGGTGCCGCCTTCGGCAACCATCAGGTAGTACCAGCCCGCGTGGCGATAAAGATGCGCCCCTTCGGTGTAGCAGAGCGGCGTGCCGGTAAACAGCGTTTTGCGCTCGGGCGAGAGCGTGCCGGTCTGCGGGTCAAACTCCTGCATCACAATGGTGTTGTGCGGGTTGCTGTGGTGGCGCGGCCCCCACGGACGGTAGAGGTAGTATTTGCGGCCATCGTCGTCGTGGAACAGGGACGGATCGAACCCACCGTTGCCCATCGGGATCGGCTCGCTCCACGGCCCCTCAATCGACGGCGCGGTGACGAGGAAGTTGCGGCCATTTTTCCACGGCGAGTCGACAATCTTCACGTCGGTATAGAGCAGCCAGAACTTGCCGTCGGCGTAGCTCAGGCAAGGCGCCCAGATGCCGCCGGAGTCCGGGTTGCCCTTCATGTCCAGCATCGACACGCGGTCCAGCGGCGTGCTGACCAGCGACCAGTTTTTCAGGTCGCGGGAGTGGTAGATGCGCACGCCCGGGAACCACTCGAAGGTCGAGGTGGCGATGTAGTAGTCCTCGCCCTGACGGCAGAGAGACGGGTCCGGGTTGAAGCCGGTCAGGATCGGGTTAGTAATTTCCATGTTGCCTCCGGTTAATGGGATGCGGCTGTCGCGGCGTCGGGTACGGCCTCGCCCTGCGCCGCGCGGTGTTTGATCAGCTGCTGGCTGATGGCCTCCACGCGGTCGTCGGTGAGCTTGTAGAACGACAGCATGATGAACATGCCCGCGTAGAGCACCACCGGCACCACGCAGAACAGAATTTTGATGGTGGTGAGCACCTCAACCGGCTGCACGCTGCTGCTGGCGGAGTAGTTCACCCAGGCCAGGATCCAGCCCACCACCGCCCCGCCAATCGCCAGGCCAATCTTCAGGCTGAACAGATAGGTGGAGAACACCAGCCCGTCGAGGCGACGCCCGCTGCGGCTCTCCTCGTAATCCACCACGTCGGAGGCCATCAGCCACTGTAGCGGCGTGGTGGTGTTAAAGACGAACAGGAACAGGATGTTGAGGGCGAAAATCAGGGCAATATGCTCTGCTGGCGTAAAGAAAATCAGCAGGCTGATGAGCGAGTAGGCGACGATGATCCACTTGAAGGCGGTGACGCGGTCGAAGCGGCCCAGCAGGCGGGAGGAGCAGAGCGAGCCGAACATGGTGGCGAGGCTGCCGTAAAGTAAGAACTGGGTCGCCATCTCCGGATGATCCATCACGTATTTCACGAAGTAGAGCGTCGCCCCGCCGCGCACCACGTTGGAGCAGGTCGCCATCATCTTGAACGCGCACATGATGCGCCACTGGCCGTTGCCGAGCAGCAGCCTGAGATCTTTCGCCACCGACGAACCCGGCTGCACCTCAAAGGTGTAGCGCTCTTTGGTGGTGAAGAAGCAGACGTAGAGCAGCACCACGCCGGTCAGCCCCAGCACGCACATGGCGCCGAAATAGCCCACCTGCTCATCCCCCTTGCCGATGATGCTGACCAGCGGCAGCGCGATGCCGCTGATGGCGAGCGAGCCCGCCGCGGCGAGGAAGAAACGCCAGGACTGAAGGGCGTGGCGCTCTTTCGGGTCGGCGGTGATGACGCCGGGCATGGCGCAGTACGGGACGTTAACGAAGGTGTAGACCAGGGTCAGGAGAATGTAGGTCGCGCAGGCGTAGATGATTTTGCCCTGCGCGGAGAAGTCCGGCGTGTAGAAGGTCAGCATGCAGACGATGCCAAACGGGATGGCACCCCACAGCAGGAACGGGCGGAACTGGCCGTGCCGCGTGCGGGTGCGGTCTACCAGCAGCCCCATCAGCGGGTCGGTCACGGCGTCGAGCACGCGGGAGACTAAAAACAGCGTGCCCATAATGCCCGCAGAGAGACCAAACACGTCGGTGTAGAAATAGGCCAGCAGGAACATCGTGGCCTGCCAGACAAAGCCGCAGGCGGTGTCACCCAGCCCGTAGCCAATTTTGTCTTTCATGGTTAATTGCGTCATCAGAATTACACCCTTTGGTAGTGTGCTGAATTACAACATCGTGTTAATGGAGTGTAATGAGCTGTTCAATTAACCAGCAATGGTCATATCTTATTTCTGAATTATGTTATTTTGCTTTTGTGACGCCAACGATATATCGCAACATATTGTTTAAATTAACAAATTACAGATACGAAAAAGCCGCCCACGGAATATATTCCGTAGACGACAATCGCGTGAAAAATAATTAAATGCCGAGCGCTTTTTTACCGGCGTTAATTACCTCAATAATTTTATCGGTGTCATAAATACAGCCTTTCCAGGTGCCGCCGCTTACCGACTGTAATGCTGCCCACAGGCGGGTGTCGTCCGGCAAAAAGTCGTGGGCGTGCAGGTCCGGGTGCGTCTGCCGCAGCGCCAGCTCGCGCGCGCCCTCCTCCGGCGTCAGCGGGTTATCCGCCGTGCCGATAAAGTTCACGCTGCCTGTTAATGTCTGGCGGTCGACGGCAATCTCGATGATGTCGTTGTCGCGCAGCTTGCCAATCGGTCCCCCCGCCAGCGCCTCCGGCGACACGTGGCCGAAGCAGGCGCCCGTCGATACGCCCGAGAAGCGCGCATCGGTGATTAACGACACCGTCTTGCCCCAGGAGATATGCTTCAGCGCGGAAGTGAGCTGGTAGGTCTCTTCCATGCCGGTGCCGGACGGCCCGCCGCCGATCACCACCATGATATCGCCCTGCGCAATCTCTTCCCGCTTGATGGCCTTGATCGCCTGCGCTTCCGAGACAAACACTCGCACCCGGCCGGTGTGGCGGTAAACGCCATCGTCATCCACCACCGACGGGTCGATCGCCGTGGCCTTGATCACCGAACCTTCCGGCGCGATGTTGCCCGTCGGGAAGCAGACCGTCGAGGTCAGCCCTTTCGCTTTTGCTTTCTCCGGCGGCAGGATCACGTCATCCGGCTCCACGCCGTCCTGCTCGCGCAGGCACTGGCGGAAGCGCTTACGGCGCTCGGACGTCTGCCACCAGTCGAGGTTCTCGCCCACCGTCTGGCCGGTGACGGTCATGGCGTCCAGATGCAGCAGGCCGAGATCGCGCAGGTGGAGCATCACTTCCGGCACGCCGCCCGCGAGGAACGCGCGCACGGTCGGGTGGTAGTCCGGGCCGTTGGGCAGCACGCTCACCAGACGCGGAACCCTGCGGTTGACGCGCGTCCAGTGCTCTACGTCCGGAATAGTGCAGCCCGCCGCGTGGGCAATGGCCGGGATGTGCAGCAGTAAGTTCGTGGAACCGCCGAACGCCGCGTGGATCACCATGGCGTTTTCGATGGCTTTATCGGTGAGGATATCGCGCGTGGTGATGCCGCGGTTATCCAGCTCGCTCACCGCCCGCGCCGACTGGCGGGCGATCTCCAGCCACACCGCCTGCCCGGACGGCGCCAGCGCGGAGTGCGGCAGCGCCAGCCCCAGCGCTTCCGCCACCACCTGCGAGGTGCCCGCCGTGCCGAGGAACTGGCAGCCGCCGCCCGGCGACGCGCAGGCGCGACAGCCGAGCTCGGCAGCCTCCTGTAATGAGAGCTCATGGTTGGCAAAGCGCGCGCCGATGGTCTGCACCTTGCCCGCATCTTCCCCCACGGTCGGCGGCAGCGTCGCCCCGCCCGGCACCAGAATGGTCGGCAGGTCGTGCATGGAGGCCAGCGCAATCATGGTGGCGGGCAGCCCTTTATCGCAGGTCGCCACGCCGATCACCGCCCGGCGCGTCGGCAGGGAGCGGATCAGACGGCGAAACACGATCGCCGCGTCGTTACGATACGGCAGGGAGTCGAACATGCCGTACGTGCCTTGCGAGCGCCCGTCGCACGGATCGCTGACGAAGGCCGCAAACGGGATCCCGCCGTTGCGGGTGATCTCCTTCGCCGCCGCCTGCATCTGCATGCCGATTTCCCAGTGCCCGGTATGGTAGCCCAGCGCAACCGGGCGTCCGTCCCCGGCGCGAATACCGCCCTGGGTACCGATAATCAGCACCTCTTTGCCGGTCAGCTTGTTGGCGTCCCAGCCCATCCCGGCGTTCTGCGTCATGCCGAACAGGTTGCCGCTGGGGGATTCCATCAGCATCTGCGGGGTCAGCGGCAGCGCGCCCTGCGGCCCCGCCGCGTGGGTGATCACCGCATAAAACGCATCGTCCTGTGGGGTGAAAATTTTCTCAATGGTCATCGTTATCGTCCGGCTCAGCAGAGCTTGAGCTGTTGCAGCAGGGTTTTCAGCTGCGCCTTACGCGGCTCGTCCAGCGGCGTGGCGGGCGGCAGCACGTGCGTGGAGACAGGACGACCACAAAGCACGATCGCCTCTTTAATGACGTTCACAAACGGCGTATCCAGCTGATACATCTGCGGGATTTGCAGCAGGGTCTGATGATACTCAGCCGCTTTCGCCACGTCTTTATCCCGCCAGGCTTTCAGAAGATTCACCGACACCTGCGGGGCAAAGTTGCCGCTGGCCGAAATCGCCCCGTCGCCGCCGAGCAGCAGGGTATTAAACAGATGATCGTCGTAGCCGCACAGCACGGTGAAGTGCGGATGAGCGGCTTTAACGGTGAGGATCATGCTGCGCAGGTGGGCGACGGAGTCGATGGTGTCTTTGATGCCGATAATATTGCTGCGCGAATCGGCCAGGGTTTTCACCAGCGCCGGAGTCAGATCCTGCCCGGTCAGCGCCGGGAAGTTATAGAGCATCACCGGCAGCGTGACGCTGTCGGCCACCTGCTCGAAATAGCGGATCAGGTTCGCTTCCGACACCTTCCAGTAGTAGGGGTTGATCACCACGATGCCGTCCGCGCCCGCCTGCTGCGCGTGCTGGCTGAGTTCAATGGTTTCCCGGGCGTTGGTGCCGCCGGTGCCGATCAGCACCGGCACACGACGATCGACATGATCGATAGCAAAGCGGGCAATGGTTTTACGCTCTTCGGCGCTGAGCTGGGAGAACTCGCCGCCGCTGCCCAGGAAGAACAGGCCGTCAACGCCTGCTTTGATGAGATCGTCGATCAGCGCGGCGGTGCCCTGCTCATCAAGCTGGCCGTCGGCGGTAAAAATGGTGGAGACAGGGGGAATGATTCCCGTGAACAACGCGGACTGCGGCATAAGATCTCCTTGTTGAATCATTTTGTTCTACATTATAGAACAGCGTTCATTAATTTAACGATCATACTATGACGCAGAAAAAGGGGAGGTAAATGGGAGATGAGGAGGGAGTGCGGGAAGTTTAAGCTGGATCACATTATGCGTGGGTGCGGTCTGGTGCCCCAGCCCTCTCCCTGTGGGTGTACAGTCCGGGGACATGGTAGACAGGTGTTCGGGGACATGGTGAACACTTTTTAACATCCTTTACCCATGGTGATCGACTTTTTCTTCAGGTCGATCACCCCCACTTTCGTGCTGTACCACCACACTTCATAGCAGCCGTCATCCTGTGTCTCCCTCAGCCCGACCCGTTCTCCCCTGAACGCCTTGCCTGCGCTCAGACTGACACCCTGTATGCTCAGCTTTCCGCTGACATCCACTTTCCTGACCTTCACGCCTTCATCGTACTCAGGTGGCGTTACGCTGCCGCTGTACTGCCGGGCAGACGGCTGATAACGCGAGGCCGGTACCGCCATATCCAGCGCCTCGTGCGGGCGTTCAAGGTTGTACACCGTGCGCCAGTGATCGAAAGCGCGCTGCAGCTCTCCGCTGTCCGCGAACCATTTTCCCTGCAGCACTTCCGCCTTCAGGCTGCGGTGAAAACGCTCCAGCTTGCCCTGCGTCTGCGGATGATAAGGCCGGGAGTGCCCCACCCGGATACCGTGGCGCATCAGCCACAGCTCCAGCGCCGTCCAGGTGCCGGTGGTGTCGCCCCACGGTGAGCCGTTGTCCATCGTCATCCTGTCCGGCAGGCCGTAGCGTTCAAACGCGCTGACCAGCTGCTGCTGCACGGTCTCGCGCCGTTCATCGGTACAGTGCGCCAGGCACAGGGAAAAACGGGAGTGGTCGTCCAGCAGGGTGAGCGGATGGCAGCGGCCACCGCCAAAGGGAAAGTGGCCCTTAAAATCCATCTGCCAGAGCCGGTTCGGCGCGTCATGTTCGAAGCGTCCCGTAGCCGGAACGCCCGGTGATGCGCCCGGCAGCAGACCGTGACGGGCCATCAGATTATGGACGGTGCTGAAGGCGGGCATACGGTGCCCCTGGTCTTCAAGCCAGCGCTTAATCTTGCGGGCGCCCCAGCGTTGATGACGGTCATGCGCCATGCGCAGCAGGGCCGTGATGTCGTCAGATGAGCGGTTCGGGGAATGATGAGGTGCGCGGGAGCGGTCCTGAAGACCGGAGGCACCTTCCTCAGCCCAGCGCTGAAGCCACTTGTAGCCGGTGGCAGGAGAAATGCCGAACTGACGGCAGAGGAAAAGGATGTTCGCCCCGTCCTGCGAGGCGAACAGTACAAACTCGGTACGTAATGACATGGTATCTCTCGCATCCCAGGGCATAAGTGACTCCATAAACGGGTTCTTATGCCTCAGTTGTAAGTGTCTACCATGTCCCCGAACAAGTGTTCACTATGTCCCCGGACCGTACATGGGAGAGGGCTGGGGTGAGGGGAAATTACTCCACCAGCATTTTAACAACCACTTTTCTGACCTTAGCAGGCTCCCCCACCGCGCACAGTGGCTTATGCACTTCACCCGGCCAGAACACCACAAAATCCCCTTCACTCAGCACCACGGTTTTCTCCTGCTCGCCTTCCGGCAGGAACGCGATGTCTTTATCCGCCAGCCAATCGGTGTCCGGCGTGCCGTGCGGCAGGGTGCTGAACGTCATCCCTTCCTGGCCCTTCAGCACAATCTGGATATCCAGATAACGCGCGTGGTACTCGGCGCGGCGCTCGGCGAACGGCTGGGTCATGTCTTCTGACACCAGATAAAACAGGCTGTTGCCGTTGATGTCATGCTTGCCGAGCGGCGTGGCGTCGGTGACGTGGGCTTTAACGTGCTCAATGGCCTGGCGCAGCGCGTCAGGCAGCCAGGACTGCAGATGGTGGATGTTGCCGATAATCATGGGAAACCTCTCGATGTAAAACAACGTTTCATTTTTGTCTTTTATACGAGAGTTAAGCCTGCCATACCAGCCCTTTTTCGACGAGGCTTGCGCGAGCGCATGTTTATCGGGAAAGGTGTTAACCCACTGTTAACCCTGCCCAGGCAATTATGCAGCGGTTATGCATAACCTCATTTCGCGCGCGCTAAGGTTCTCACATAACCCACTGAAATAAAGAGCTTAATAACAAAACCCGCTGCCGTATCACATTTTACGACTTTGATAATTTCCGTTATAAGCCCATAATTATTTATGGATTTTACTTAAGTCAAAAATAGTTAATTGCCATTATTGCATAGCCATTCCTTCCATTTTATTTAATCTTTTAAAATCAAATGGATAACTAATAATTACAAAATGTGTAATTCTACAAAATAATAACAACCTCAAATAATGCCACCGGATCCTGCTTAGCTATTCAACTCCCAATAATATGAAATTAATCATTATCTGATGCGAATCATGCAAATGAAAACAAACTCATTAATATCAATTTTCGCGTGAGCAATATCACATTACGGATTATTTAACTGCCTAGTATAAATCACGAAATCAATTGAGCTTAGCCGCCATGTAATTAAACACACCACATGGCGCATGCCCTTTTTATTCTGAAAAACAGTTAAAGGAATAATTATGGAAAAGCATTACGTCGGTTCTGAAATTGGTCAATTGCGTAGCGTTATGCTGCACCGCCCTAATTTAAGCCTGAAGCGGTTAACGCCCTCAAACTGTCAGGAACTGTTATTTGATGATGTACTGTCGGTTGAACGGGCGGGTGAGGAGCATGACATCTTCGCCAACACGCTGCGCGAGCAGGGGGTGGAAGTCCTGCTATTGACCGACCTGCTCACGCAAACCCTTGATATCGCAGAAGCGAAAGCCTGGCTTCTTGAAACACAAATTTCCGACTATCGCCTCGGGCCAACCTTTGCCGGCGACGTGCGCGGCTGGCTGGCGGATATGCCGCACCGCGAACTGGCGCGGCGATTAAGCGGGGGATTAACCTACGGCGAAATTCCGGCAGCCATTAAAAATATGGTAGTGGATACCCACACGGCGAATGATTTTATTATGAAGCCGCTGCCGAACCATTTATTTACCCGCGATACCTCCTGCTGGATTTATAACGGCGTCTCCATTAACCCGATGGCGAAACCCGCCCGCCAGCGTGAAACCAATAATCTGCGCGCGATATATCGCTGGCACCCGGCATTTGCCGACGGCGATTTTATTAAGTATTTCGGCGACGAGAATATTAATTACGACCACGCCACCTTAGAAGGCGGCGACGTACTGGTGATTGGCCGCGGCGCGGTATTGATCGGCATGTCCGAGCGCACGACGCCGCAGGGCGTGGAGTTCCTCGCCAACAGCCTGTTTAAACACCGTCAGGCCGAACGCGTAATCGCCGTTGAGCTGCCTAAACATCGCTCCTGCATGCACCTCGACACGGTGATGACTCACATCGACGTGGACACCTTCTCCGTCTATCCGGAAGTGGTGCGCAAAGATGCCCAGTGCTGGACGCTCACGCCGGACGGACGCGGCGGCCTGCTGCGCACGCAGGAAACCGACCTGCTGCACGCCATCGAAAAAGCCCTCGGCATTAACCAGGTCCGCCTGATCACCACCGGCGGCGACGCCTTTGAAGCGGAACGCGAGCAGTGGAACGACGCCAACAACGTTTTGACCATCCGCCCGGGCGTAGTGATCGGCTACGAGCGTAACGTCTGGACCAACGAGAAGTACGACAAAGCGGGCATTACCGTGCTGCCGATCCCCGGCGACGAGCTGGGACGCGGTCGCGGCGGCGCGCGCTGCATGAGCTGCCCACTGGAACGCGACGGAATTTAAGGAGCCATCATGGAACGAAAACCCACTCTGGTTGTGGCCCTGGGCGGCAACGCGCTGCTCAAGCGCGGCGAGCCGCTGGAAGCGGATATCCAGCGCCAGAACATCGAGCAGGCCGCCCGCATCATCGCCGGGCTGACGGCGCAGTGGCGCGTGGTGCTGGTGCACGGCAACGGGCCGCAGGTCGGGCTGCTGGCGCTGCAGAACAGCGCCTACGACAAAGTGACGCCCTACCCGCTGGACGTTCTCGGCGCGGAAAGCCAGGGGATGATCGGCTACATGCTCCAGCAGGCGCTGAAAAACAATCTGCCCCAGCGTGAGGTGAGCGTCCTGCTCACCCAGGTGGAAGTGAACGCCGCCGATCCGGCGTTCAGCAACCCGACCAAATACATCGGCCCGGTGTACAGCGAGGCCCAGGCGAAAGCGCTGGCCGCGGAGAAAGGCTGGACGTTCAGGGCCGACGGCACCTATTTCCGCCGCGTGGTGCCCTCTCCGCAGCCGAAGCGCATCGTCGAGAGCGATGCCATTACGGCGCTGATCCAGCGTGACCACCTGGTCATCTGCAACGGCGGCGGTGGCGTGCCGGTAGTGGAAAACGCCAACGGCTATCGCGGCGTTGAAGCGGTGATCGACAAAGACCTCTCCGCCGCCCTGCTGGCGCGCCAGATCGAGGCCGACGCCCTGCTGATCCTCACCGATGCCGACGCGGTGTACCTCGACTGGGGCAAGCCGACCCAGCGCCCGCTGGCGCAGGTGACGCCGGAATTGCTTAAAGACATGCCGTTCGACGCCGGATCGATGGGGCCGAAAGTGGCCGCCTGCCGCGAATTTGTTGAGGCCTGCAACGGCATTGCCGGGATCGGCGCGCTGGCCGACGGCGCGGAGATCCTCGCGGGCGAGAAAGGCACGCTGATTCGTAACTGATCACTCATTTAAAAAGGATTTAGCCATGACCATCAACCTGAAAAACCGCAACTTCCTCAAACTGCTGGACTACACCCCGGCGGAAATTCAGTACCTGATCGACCTCGCCATCGAGCTGAAGGCGGCCAAAAAAGCCGGGCGCGAAAAGCAGACGCTGGTCGGGAAAAACATCGCCCTGATCTTTGAAAAAACCTCCACCCGCACCCGCTGCGCCTTCGAAGTGGGCGCGTTTGACCAAGGCGCGCAGGTCACCTACCTCGGCCCAAGCGGGTCGCAGATCGGCCATAAAGAGTCGATGAAAGACACCGCCCGCGTGCTGGGCCGCATGTATGACGGCATCGAGTACCGCGGCTACGGCCAGGCCATCGTCGAGGAGTTGGGCGAGTATGCGGGCGTGCCGGTATGGAACGGCCTGACGGACGAGTTCCACCCGACGCAAATTCTCGCGGATCTGATGACCATGCTGGAGCATTCACCGGGCAAAACTCTGCCGGAGCTGAGCTTTGCCTATCTCGGCGACGCGCGGAATAACATGGGCAACTCCCTGATGGTCGGCGCGGCCAAGATGGGGATGGATATCCGCCTCGTCGCGCCCAAATCCTTCTGGCCGGAAGCCGGGCTGGTTGAGCAGTGCCGCGCCATCGCCAAAGAAACGGGCGCGCGCATCACCCTCACCGACGATGTGGAAGAAGGCGTGCAGGGCACCGATTTCCTCTACACCGACGTGTGGGTCTCCATGGGAGAGCCGAAGGAGGCGTGGGCCGAGCGCGTCAGCCTGATGAAGCCGTATCAAATCAACGCGGACGTGATGAAGGCCACCGGCAACCCGAACGTCAAGTTCATGCACTGCCTGCCCGCGTTCCACAACGAGCACACTAAAGTGGGCCGCGAGATCGAGATGGCGTACGGCCTGAAGGGGCTGGAGGTGACGGAAGAGGTCTTTGAATCACCGAACTCCATCGTCTTTGACGAAGCAGAAAACCGCATGCACACCATTAAGGCGGTCATGGTGGCGACACTCGGCGACTAATCACCGCCCGGCGCGCCGCGGGGTGCGCCGGGATTCAGGAGAACATCATGGGCAAGTTCAAGTTTCCCTCCGCTTACACCATTCTCTTTTTTCTGATTGCCGTGGTTGCCGTGCTGACGTGGATTGTTCCGGCCGGGCAGTACCATATGGCGATGAACGAGGCGCTCGGCAAAGAGGTGCCGGTTGCCGGCACCTATGCGCACGTGGCATCGCACCCGCAGGGGCTGGTGTCGGTGCTGATGGCGCCGATTGCCGGGCTGTACGATCCGGAGTCCGGCCAGGCCGGGGCGATCGACGTTGCGTTGTTTATCCTGATCATCGGGGGATTTCTCGGGATCGTCACCAAAACCGGGGCAATTGACGCCGGGATCGAGCGCGTCACCACTAAGCTGCGCGGGCGCGAAGAGTGGATGATCCCGATCCTGATGGCGCTGTTTGCCGCAGGCGGCACGATTTACGGCATGGCCGAAGAGTCGCTGCCCTTCTATACCTTACTGGTGCCGGTGATGCTGGCGGCGCGGTTCGATCCGGTGGTTGCCGCGTCCACCGTACTGCTCGGGGCGGGGATCGGCACGCTCGGGTCCACCATTAACCCGTTCGCGACGGTGATCGCCGCTAACGCCGCCGGGATCCCCTTCACCAATGGGATCATGCTGCGCATCGCGCTGCTGGTCATCGGCTGGATCATCTGCGTGGCGTGGGTGATGCGCTATGCCCGCAAGGTGCGCAAAGATCCGTCCCTGTCGATCGTGGCGGATAAACAGGAGGAGAACCTCGCCCACTTCCTCGGCAACAAGGGCGAGCAGTCGCTGGAATTTACCCCGGTGCGCAAACTCATCCTGGTGATTTTCGCCCTCGCCTTCGCGGTGATGATCTACGGCGTGGCGGTGCTGGGCTGGTGGATGGCGGAGATCTCGGCGGTGTTCCTCGCCAGCGCCATTATCGTTGGGCTTATCGCCCGCATGAGCGAAGAGGAGCTGACGTCGACGTTTATCAACGGCGCGCGAGATTTGCTGGGCGTCGCGCTGATTATCGGCATCGCGCGCGGTATCGTAGTGATTATGGATAAGGGCATGATTACCCACACCATTTTGCACAGCGCCGAGGGGATGGTCACCGGATTGTCGACGGTGGCGTTCATTAACGTGATGTACTGGCTGGAGGTGGTGCTGTCGTTTCTTGTGCCTTCTTCGTCCGGCCTGGCCGTTCTGACGATGCCGATCATGGCGCCCCTTGCCGATTTCGCTAACGTCAACCGCGACCTGGTGGTTACGGCTTACCAGTCGGCGTCCGGCATCGTTAACCTTATCACCCCCACCTCTGCCGTCGTGATGGGCGGGCTGGCTATCGCCCGCGTGCCCTACGTGCGTTATCTGAAATGGGTCGCGCCGCTGCTGGGGATTTTGACGGTGGTGATTATGGTGGCGTTAAGCCTGGGCGCGTTGTTGTGATTTGCCGGATGGCGCTGCGCTCATCCGGCCTACGGATCGGTGCGGTGCCACCGGTTATTTCGGGAACTGATATGGGAACTATGATGGATTACGAAGAGTACTCTCCCAAAGAGCAACTACAGCTAACGGTCTGCCAGCGTCTGATCGCGGAAAAGAGCTATCTCTCTCAGGAAGAGATCCGCCGCGACTTGCAGGAGCGGGGTTTTGAGACCATCAGCCAGTCCACCGTTTCACGTCTGCTCAAGCTGCTTGGCGTCATAAAAATTCGCAATGCCAAAGGGCTAAAGATTTATTCGCTGAATCCCCAGCTGCGCCCTGCCCCCGACGCCGCGCGTACCGTCTCCGAAATGGTGGTAAGCGTGGAGCACAATAGCGAATTTATCCTTATTCATACCGTTGCCGGATATGGCCGCGCGGTGGCGCGTATTCTGGATTATCACCAGTTACCGGAAATTTTAGGCGTGGTGGCGGGAAGCAGTATCGTCTGGGTCGCGCCCCGGGTGGTGAAGCGTACCGCGCTGGTGCACAAGCAAATTAATTATTTACTCAGAATGCATTAATATTCATAAAGAACCGTTTGCATTGAGTAAAGCGTGCATTAAATCGCTTGATCCCAAAAACGAGCTGCGTATAATGCCCGACAATTTGCCGGGAGGAAGCATGGTCAAGCGTGTACGACATAACGTCTTACCGCGTCTGAAATCAGACGCTGGCCTGCCGTTTTTCTTCCCGTTGCTAAACCTATTCCCAGAGCCCCTCATTTGAGGGGCTTTTTTTTGCCCGGCGTCAGGAGATAAACATGAATCCGCTTTATCAAAAACACATCATTTCCATAAACGACCTCAGCCGCGAAGAGCTGGAACTGGTTCTGGAAACCGCGGCAAAACTGAAGGCCAATCCGCAGCCGGAGCTGCTGAAGCACAAGGTGATCGCGAGCTGTTTCTTTGAAGCCTCGACGCGCACCCGCCTCTCCTTTGAAACCTCCATGCACCGCCTGGGCGCGAGCGTGGTGGGCTTCTCGGACAGCAGCAACACGTCGCTGGGCAAAAAAGGCGAAACCCTGGCGGATACCATTTCAGTGATCAGCACCTACGTTGACGCGATTGTGATGCGCCACCCGCAGGAGGGCGCGGCGCGTCTGGCGACCGAGTTTTCTGGCGGCATTCCGGTGCTGAACGCCGGTGACGGCGCCAACCAGCATCCGACGCAGACCCTGCTGGACCTGTTCACCATTCAGGAGACGCAGGGCACGCTTGAAAACCTGAACATCGCCATGGTCGGTGACCTGAAGTACGGCCGCACCGTCCACTCCCTGACCCAGGCGCTGGCGAAATTTAGCGGCAACCGCTTCTTCTTCATCGCCCCGGACGCGCTGGCGATGCCGCAGTACATCCTCGACATGCTGGACGAGAAAGGCATTACGTGGAGCCTGCACGCCAGCATCGAAGAGGTGGTGGGCAACGTGGATATTCTCTATATGACCCGCGTGCAGAAAGAGCGTCTGGATCCGTCCGAATACGCCAACGTGAAGGCGCAGTTCGTGCTGCGCGCCAGCGACCTCGACGGCGCGCGCGACAACATGAAGGTGCTGCACCCGCTGCCGCGCATCGATGAGATTGCCACCGACGTGGATAAAACGCCGCACGCCTGGTACTTCCAGCAGGCCGGAAACGGCATCTTCGCTCGCCAGGCGTTACTGGCACTGGTTCTGAATCGCGAATTAGCTCTGTAAGGGGAGACGACCATGACACACGATAACAAACTCCAGGTTGAAGCCATCAAGCGTGGCACCGTGATTGACCACATCCCTGCGCAGGTGGGCTTTAAGCTGCTGACGCTGTTCAAACTGACCGAAACCGACCAGCGCATCACCATCGGCCTGAACCTGCCTTCCGGCGAAATGGGCCGTAAAGATCTGATCAAGATCGAGAACACCTTCCTGACCGACGAGCAGGTCAACCAGCTGTCGCTGTACGCGCCGGAGGCCACGGTTAACCGCATCGACGATTACGACGTGGTGGGCAAATCCCGCCCGAGCCTGCCGGAGCGCATCGAAAGCGTGCTGGTCTGCCCGAACAGCAACTGCATCAGCCACGCCGAGCCGGTTTCGTCCAGCTTTGCAGTGAAAAAGCGCGCCAATGACATCGCGCTCAAATGCAAATACTGCGAAAAAGAGTTTTCCCATTATGTGGTGCTGGCCAACTAATTGAGGTTGGTAATGAAATCCCGGCTGTTATAATGGCCGGGAACATTCTTAACGCTGTAATTCTGGAGAAAAAATGAGCAAAGTACTCGCGACGGAAAATGCACCAGCGGCTATCGGCCCATACGTTCAGGGCGTTGATCTGGGCAGCATGATCATCACCTCTGGCCAGATCCCGGTAAACCCGAAAACCGGTGAAGTACCGGCCGACGTGGCGGCGCAGGCGCGTCAGTCGCTGGAAAACGTGCAGGCTATCGTTGAATCTGCGGGCCTGAAAGTGGGTGATATCGTCAAAACGACGGTGTTCGTGAAAGATCTGAACGACTTCGCCACCGTTAACGCTACGTATGAAGCGTTCTTCACCGAGCACAACGCCACCTTCCCGGCGCGCTCCTGCGTGGAAGTGGCGCGTCTGCCAAAAGACGTGAAAATTGAAATTGAAGCGATCGCCGTACGTCGTTAATACATTTCAATAAACAGAAGGCAGCTCGGGCTGCCTTTTTTATTTCGGTTATTTTTACTCTCCGGGTAAAATGACACAGAGCCAGATCCATTATTAGACTCTCCCTCGCCTAGTAATATTCTCTAATAATGGATGAGTAATGAAACTTTCAAAAATTGCACTTGCCCTCGCAACAGTGACCGTTGCATCTTCGGCATTTGCTCACGGATATATTGAATCTCCTGCCAGCCGCGCCTATATGTGTAAGCTGGGTCAAAATATTGATTGCGGCTCCGTACAGTATGAACCGCAGAGCGTAGAGAAAACCTCCGGCTTCCCGACCGGGGCAGAGCCAGCAGACGGACACCTCGCCAGCGCGGGTATCTCTCAATATTCTCAGCTGGATAAGCAGAGCCTGAATGCGTGGACTAAAAACCCGATGACCGCGGGCCCGCATGAATTTGTCTGGCACCATACTGCGCCGCACAAAACCACCAACTGGCGTTATTACATTACCAAACAAAACTGGGACCCAAATAAGCCGCTAACTCGCGATCAGTTTGAATTAACCCCGTTCTGTACAATTAACGGAAATAGCCAGGCGCCAGCCGTAACTAAATCCATGACCTGTAATGTTCCTGAACGTACAGGCTATCAGGTAATTTACGGCGTATGGGAAATTGCAGATACCACAAACAGCTTCTATCAGGCTATCGACGTTGATTTCGGGAATGGCGGCAACGTTACCCCGGACGAAACACCTGCGGTTGTGTCCGAGTGGAGCAAAACCCTGAGCGGCCAGATTGCCGGTAATAACCTGAACGTGGGCGATAAAGTTATCGCACGCTTCTTCGACGCCCACGGCGAAGTGACCGCCATGCGCACCGAGATGACCATCGGCTCTGCTGAACAAGGCGACGCTAACCAGTGGTCCTACGATCTGGCGCAGAAGATCAACACCGCGCAGCACGACGTGCGCGTCGGCGTGAAGGATGAAGCCGGTGACATCAGCCCGGTTCACGGCGCCAACAGCGTCTTCGTGAAAGACGGCAGCACCTTACAGTCCGTTGCTATCTCTTATGAAGAGCAGAAAGCGCAGGTGAGCGAAACCATCGCCGTTACCGATCTGCAATACAGCAAAATCGAACATGGCAACGCGACCGTGACCTTCCACGTGAATACGCAGGGTGACGTGAATTTTGAAGCACACGTGATGAACCACCACGGTGCGGAAAAAGGCTACCTGAAGCAGGACATGAACAACAGCAATCAGGACGTCACCATGACCCTGACCGACGTGACCGCCGGTCACCACATGCTGAAATACTACGCGACCAATAAAGACGGCACCCTGTTCGCGCAGGACGTCCTGAACCTGATGCTGGAAGACGATGCCGCTGCGGATAGCACCGGCCACCACGACTTTACCTTCCCGGACAATATCGCGTCGTACAAGGCAGGTACCGTGGTGCTTCAGCCTAAAGACGGTAAGACCTACGAATGTAAGCCTTTCCCGTACAGCGGCTTCTGCGTGCAGTACAGCCCAACCGCAAACCAGTATGAGCCAGGTGTTGGCGCACACTGGAAAGAGGCGTGGGTTCTGAAGAACTGAGTGGCCTTTACGCCCGGCGGCGCTGCGTTTGCCGGGCCTACACCACGTAGGCCCGGCAAGCGCAGCGCCACCGGGCATGCGTGTTACTGATTTCGCGTGGCGCGTAGCAGCGTCTCCAGCGGATAGACCGCCGCAATCACCACCTCATCCTGCACCTTCGCCGCGCTGTCCAGCTCGCTCTGGATCGACGCGATCTCTTTGTCGTCCAGCGTCCCCTGACGCGCCACCAGATCCGTCAGCCTCAGGCCAATCGAGGCCAGCTTATCCACCTCCAGAATGACCGGCTTAATGGCCTTCAGCTGATAGCTGTTTTCGCTCAAGGCCAGCACGTCGCTGGTGTTGTTCTGCCAGCGGTTAAAGACGTGGCGCAGCGCCTCGGCGCTCTCCGTGTCTTCCGCGTCGCTCACCAGGCGGTCCGCCCACTTGTGCATCTGGCGCACGGTGGCGCTTTCGGCGTTCAACGCATCTGCAAGTCTGTTAAGCGGCTCAAACTGATGGTAGTTTCCGGCCTGGAACTTCAGGTGCTGGCGGGTGTAATACTGGGCCGGCTCGAGCGCCTGGGCGAGGATTTGCAGCGGCAGGGTGTCGGCATTGTTAGCGAGGCGCGTGAACTGCACCTGCTGCTGGGTATGCTGCTGCAGCCCGACGGACACCGTCGACCAACTGTCCATCGCCTGCAGGCGGGTATACATATTATCGACGTCGTTGACGTCCTGCGCGGACCACAGCCGCTCCGCCACCGCAAAGGCGCGCGGCCACAGGCGGATGTCCAGCACCGGCGCGACCACGTTTTCCGCCCACAGCGCGGCTTCGCCGCCGAGCAGGTTGGCCTGATTCGCCACGTCCGGCACGACCGGAGGGGTACCTTTCGGCACGTCGTCCAGACGCGTGCCGCTAATCGGGTAGCGGGTGTTTCCCACCAGGAAATAGCCGGTGAGTTTGTCGTTATCAACGTTGACCACCGGGCGCGTTTCACCCATCCAGGTGTCGACGGTAAAAGTCACCTGGTTGTCGTCGCGCCACTGAATGTTATTCACCGCCCGACGCGATTTCCCGGCAAAATCAATAAATCCGCGCCACCCGGCGTCACCTTTCACCAGCGTAAAGCTGCCTTCCACCGGTTTGCCCTTCAGGCGCGGCATGGAGAAAGCCCAGTTCTGGACGCTGTCGGTGTCCGCTATCACGTCCACGCCATTCAGCCCCTGCGGCACGATTTCGTTGCGGTAGTGATAGGCGGTGGACTGGGGCTGGTCGAGGTAGAAGCCGGTTGAGAGAATGCCCTTATAGCCGTTCTGCGCCACCTGCCCCAGCGCGTCCTGCCCCTGCCAGGACTGGATCAGAATGCTTTTCGGCAGATCGGGATGGTAGATCTCATCCCAGCCGACCATCTGCCGGTGGTGCTTCTCAAGGATCGTCTCCAGCTTGCGGTTGAAATACGCCTGCAGCGCGTGGCTATCCGCCAGTTTATTGTCGCGCATAAATCTCTGGATCGCCGCGTTTGCCTTCCACTGGCTGTCATCCACCTCATCGCCGCCAATATGCAGATACGGATCGGGGAAGATCGCCGCCAGTTCGCTGACCATCGCGTCGGCGAAGGTGTAGGTCGCCTCTTTGGTGGGATCCAGCACAGGCTTTAGTACGCCCCAGTGGCGCTCCATAGCGTACGGCCCCGGCGCGCTCATCAGCTCTGGATAGGCGACGGCAATCGCTGAGGCGTGGCCCGGCATATCGATTTCCGGCACCACGCGTATGCCGCGTTCGGCTGCGTAACGCACAATCTCACGCATCTGCTCAGGGGTGTAGAACAGCCCGTCGCTGGCAAGCTGGGTTAATTTTGGATAACGCTTCGAGGTAAAGCGCCAGCCCTGATCGTCAGTCAGATGCCAGTGCAGGACGTTGAGCTTGGCCGCAGCCATGCCGTCGATCTGACGCTTGATATCGGGTAACGGGATGAAATGGCGCGCCGAATCGAGCAGCAGCCCGCGCCACGGGAAGCGCGGCGAATCTTCGATGGTAACCCACGGAATCGAGGTGTTTTCGGCACCGTTCTGCATCAGCTGGAGCAAGGTTTCCATTGCGCGCAATGCGCCAAAGCGGGTGTTAGCGGAGATGTTCACGCCGTTGGCATCCACTATGAGTTTGTAGCTCTCATCGCTGTCCGGCAGCGGCTGCGGCTTCACCTTTTTAGCGATGGCGATACGGATGGTCGGCTTGTCAGGTTTTTCGGCCTGTGGCTGTAGCGTCCAGCCGGTTTGCAGCGCAATGCGCTGGCGCAGGCGGTTGACCGCGTCCCCCAGATCGTCGCCGCTGACGCTCACGGAGAGTTGATTGTTAAGCACCAGCGCGCCCTGCGTCGTCGGGCGTTCAACCTTCGCAGGCCAGGGCATCAGGGGAAGGTCGCCTGCCGGCGCGGCAAAAGCGGAGGCGCCGAGCATAAGCCCGGCGGTTAAGAGACTGTACCGTAACATGAATGTTCCTTATCTGACGGGCCAAATACAGGCAAAACATTCTGTTAACATGCGTACAAATTGTCGTCAAGCGAATGCGCCGACGGAGATCACAGGTTGTTGAATTTGGGAGGAAAGCCAGATGCCGGGTGGCGGCTTCGCCTTACCCGGCCTACGTTTGGATTGTGGCAAAATGAGCTTACTGCCACCCATATCGACGCGCATAGAATCCTTTCACCATCTGGGTCAGCACCATATAACCCGCGAGGATCGCCACCAACCACGGGAAGTAGCTCAGCGGCAGCGCCTGCAGCTGCAGGTAGCTTGCCAGCGGCGAGAACGGCAGCGCGATACCCAGCGCCATCACAATGCCCGTCATCATAATCAGCGGCCACGCGGCACGGCTCTGGATGAACGGAATGCGGCGCGTGCGGATCATATGCACAATCAGCGTCTGGGACAGCAGACCTACCACGAACCAGCCGGACTGGAACAGCGTCTGGTGTTCCGGGGTGTTGGCGTGGAACACAAACCACATCAGGCAGAAGGTCAGAATGTCGAAGATGGAGCTGATCGGCCCAAAGAACAGCATGAAGCGACCCAGATCGGCGGGGTTCCAACGCTGCGGCTTCTGGATTTGCTCGTCGTCCACGTTATCAAACGGGATCGCTACCTGAGAGACATCGTACATCAGGTTCTGGATCAACAGGTGCAGCGGCAGCATCGGCAGGAACGGCAGAAACGCGCTCGCCACCAGCACGCTGAAGACGTTACCGAAGTTGGAGCTGGCGGTCATTTTGATGTACTTGAGCATGTTGGCGAAGGTGCGACGCCCTTCGATGACGCCCTCCTCCAGCACCATCAGGCTCTTTTCCAGCAGGATGATATCCGCCGCTTCACGGGCGATATCCACCGCGCCGTCCACGGAGATGCCAATGTCCGCCGCACGCAGCGCGGGCGCATCGTTGATGCCGTCGCCCATAAAGCCCACCACGTGCCCTTCACGACGCAGCAGCGTCACAATGCGCTCTTTGTGCATCGGCGTCAGGCGGGCAAACAGCGTCGTGCGCTGGGCAAGCTGCGCCAGTTCGTCGTCGGTGAGGTGCTCAATGTCGCTCCCCACCACCACGTCGCCTGCGTCCAGCCCCACTTCGTGACACACTTTGGCCGCCACCAGCTCGCTGTCGCCGGTGAGAATTTTGACGGTGATGCCGCTCGCCTTCAGCGCCTTCAGCGCCGGTGCGGTGGTCTCTTTCGGCGGATCGAGGAATGCGATGTAACCCTCGAGGATCAAATCGGATTCGTCGATACGCTGATAGTCCCCCTCCCGCGCGGGCAGGAATTTGCTCGCCACCGCCACCACGCGCAGCCCCTGACGGTTCAGGTTGTCGGTGACGCGCTTGATGCGGCGCAGCATGGTGTCGTCCAGCGGCACGATCTCCCCGTTATGGCGCACCTGCGTGGAGACGTTCAGGATCTCCTGCAGCGCGCCTTTGCAGATCAGCTGGTGCACGTCCGGCTGCTCGCTCACCACCACCGACATGCGGCGGCGCTCGAAGTCGAACGGGATTTCGTCCACCTTCTGCCAGCGGCCGGAGAGCGTACGGGCGGCCTCCTCGTCCACGCCTTCCAGCACCGCCACGTCGAGCAGGTTTTTCAGCCCGGTCTGGTAGTGGCTGTTCAGCCACGCGCTGTGGAGCACGCGCTCGCTGGTTTTACCGGCGATGTCGGTGTGGTTCTCCAGCACGATTTTATCCTGCGTCAGGGTGCCGGTTTTATCGGTGCAGAGAATGTCCATCGCGCCAAAGTTCTGAATGGCGTCGAGGTGTTTGACGATCACCTTTTGTTTAGAGAGTTTGACCGCCCCGCGCGCCAACGTGGAGGTAACGATCATCGGCAGCATTTCCGGCGTCAGGCCGACGGCCACGGAGAGCGCAAACAGCGCCGCCTCCCACCAGTCGCCCTTGGTGTAGCCGTTGATCAGCAGGACAATCGGCGTCATGACCATCATAAAGCGGATCAGCAGCATGCTGACGCGGCCAATCCCTTTCTGGAAGGCGTTCGGCTCGCTCTCCTGCTCGCTGACGCGTCCGGCCAGCTGCCCAAACCAGGTGTTGCCGCCGGTGGCGGTGACAATTGCCTGCGCCGTGCCGCTGACCACCGTGGTGCCCATAAAGCACAGGGTGTCGCACTCGAGCGGGTTCATCTGCTGCGGGTCGCGGCTGCGCGATACCTTCTCAACGGGCAGGGACTCGCCAGTCAGGGAGGCCTGCGCCACGAACAAATCGCGCGCCTGGATGATGCGTAAATCCGCCGGGATCATGTCTCCCGCCGCCAGCTTCACCAGGTCGCCCGGCACCAGCTGGTCAATGGGCAGCTCAACCCAGGCGTTTTCGCCGAGGTCGTTAATCACGCGCGAGACGGTCGCGGTGTTGCTGACCATCGCCTTCAGGGCGTCCGCCGCTTTGGTGGAGCGGGCTTCCTGAATGAAGTTCAGCAGCGTAGAGATACCCACCATCAGGGCAATCACGCCCGCGGCAAAGAGATCTTCCGTCGCGTAAGAGATGATGCCGAGCACGGTCAGCAGCAGGTTGAACGGGTTGCGGTAGCAGAGCCACAGGTGCACCCACCACGGAGAGGGCTTCTGCGCCGGGATCTGGTTATCGCCGTGCACGGCGCGGATTTTTTCCACTTCAGACGCGTTCAGCCCTTCCGGATGGCCGCCAAAGGCGCGCCAGACTTCGTTTTCATCCATCGCCGCCACGTTCAGGCAGCGTTCGGTCAGGGACGCCGGGATCGCCGCTCCCGCCATGTTTTTGGCATTGGGCAGCGGGTCGCGCTGAACAAGACGGTGTGGCAGATGGCGGCTCAGCAGCGCCTGCAGCTGCCGGGTGATATTTTTAAACATAGACATTCCTCCGCATCCGCCAGGCGGACGCAGCATTCCCTTCAGGCGTGGCAAAGCCGTACCTGTCAGGCACTCAATTTTTCAAGCAGGAACGTTTGGGACGTTGCTGCCTCACATTACCGGTGAGACAGCAAAAGCTGGCTTACCGGAAAGAACAAATTCTCCCGTTCAGGAGAGGTGCGGGATCGGGATCCATAAAGCCTCCGGTAAGTAAAAAAACAGGGTGTCGCCGCGCAGTATAAAGATTTAAGCGTACCCTTTGTGACGATTCGGGCGGTATTATACGCGCCTGCAAATAAACAGTACGTAAACCAGACTTTGCCCATAGCGAAATCGCGCTATAGCATTAGGCTCAATTGACCATTTTGTCGTTGTTACAGGGAATACAGCATGCAGAACCGCCTTACGATTAAAGACATCGCGCGTTTAAGCGGCGTGGGGAAATCAACCGTCTCACGCGTGCTGAACAACGAAAGCGGCGTCAGCGAACGCACCCGCGAGCGCGTTGAGGCGGTCATGAATCAGCACGGTTTTTCCCCTTCCCGCTCCGCGCGCGCCATGCGCGGGCAGAGCGATAAAGTGGTTGCGATCATCGTTTCGCGTCTGGATTCCCTCTCCGAAAACCTCGCCGTTCAGACCATGCTGCCTGCCTTCTACGAGCAGGGCTATGATCCGATCATGATGGAGAGCCAGTTCTCGCCACAGCTGGTGGAAGAACATCTCGGCATGCTCCAGCGCCGTAACATTGACGGCGTGGTGCTGTTTGGTTTTACCGGCATTGACGAGGAGATGCTGAAACACTGGCAGCCGTCTCTGGTGCTGCTGGCGCGCGATGCCCACGGCTTTGCCTCCGTCTGTTATGACGATGAGGGGGCGATTATCACCCTGATGCAGCGCCTGTACGAAGAAGGCCACCGCCACATCAGCTATCTGGGCGTGCCGCACGCGGACGTTACCACCGGCAAGCGCCGCCACGAGGCCTATCTGGCCTTTTGCAAAAAGCACAATCTCCCTGCCGTGGCCTCCCTGCCGGGGCTGGGCATGAAGCAGGGCTACGAGCAGGTCGCCAGCGTCCTGACGCCGCAGACCACCGCGCTGGTGTGCGCCACGGACACCCTTGCGCTGGGTGCCAGCAAGTATCTGCAGGAGCAGCGCATTGATAACCTGCAGGTGGCGAGCGTCGGCAGCACGCCGCTGATGAAGTTCCTGCACCCTGAAATTATCACCGTCGATCCGGGCTACGCCGAGTCCGGCAGGCAGGCCGCCGCGCAGCTGATCGAGCAGATCAACGGGCGGAGCGAGCCGCGCCAGATCGTTATTCCTGCCCGTCTCTCATAACCCCCCTGAATCGTTTATTGTGATCTTCGCCCGATTTCGGGAACGTTCCCATTTTCGCCGTCACGCTGAAGGAGTAGGCTTGCGCTCAGGTCATTACCCCCCTCAACATCTGTCATGAGGTTTCATGATGAGTAAAGTCAAACAAGCAGATATCGATCGGCTGATCGTCCTGGTCGGCGGCCGCGAAAACATCGCCACCGTCAGCCATTGCATTACCCGCCTGCGCTTCGTGCTGAACGATCCGGCCAAGGCCAACCCGAAGGCGATTGAAGAGCTTTCCATGGTGAAAGGCTGCTTCACCAACGCCGGACAGTTCCAGGTGGTGATTGGTACCGAAGTGGGCGATTACTATCAGGCTCTGCTGGCGACCACCGGACACTCTTCTGCCGATAAAGAGCAGGCGAAGAAGGCGGCGCGCCAGAATATGAAGTGGCACGAGCAGCTGATTTCCCACTTTGCAGAAATCTTCTTCCCGCTGCTGCCGGCGCTGATCAGCGGGGGCTTAATTTTGGGCTTCCGTAACGTCATCGGCGATGTGCCAATGAGCGACGGTAAAACCCTGGCGCAGATGTACCCGGCGCTGCAAAGCATCTATGACTTCCTGTGGCTGATTGGCGAGGCGATTTTCTTCTATCTGCCGGTCGGGATCTGCTGGTCCGCCGTGCGCAAGATGGGCGGTACGCCAATTCTCGGTATCGTACTGGGCGTCACGCTGGTCTCTCCGCAGTTAATGAACGCTTACTTACTTGGTCAGCAGGTGCCTGAGGTATGGAACTTCGGTCTGTTTACCATCGCCAAGGTGGGCTATCAGGCGCAGGTCATTCCGGCCCTGCTGGCGGGTCTGGCGCTGGGCTTTATTGAGACGCGTCTGAAGCGCATCGTGCCGGATTACCTCTACCTGGTGGTGGTGCCGGTCTGCTCGCTGATCCTGGCCGTCTTCCTGGCGCACGCTTTTATCGGTCCGTTTGGCCGCATGATTGGCGACGGCGTGGCCTTCGCGGTGCGTCATCTGATGACCGGCAGCTTCGCGCCAATCGGTGCCGCGCTGTTTGGCTTCCTGTATGCCCCGCTGGTGATCACCGGCGTGCACCAGACCACGCTGGCCATCGATATGCAGATGATCCAGAGCCTCGGCGGTACCCCGGTCTGGCCGATTATCGCCCTCTCTAACATTGCGCAGGCCTCTGCGGTGACCGGCATCATTATCGTTAGCCGTAAGCACAACGAGCGTGAGATCTCCGTTCCGGCGGCCATCTCCGCCTATCTCGGCGTCACCGAACCGGCGATGTACGGCATCAACCTGAAGTACCGCTTCCCGATGCTCTGCGCGATGATCGGCTCTGGCCTGGCGGGCCTGCTGTGCGGCCTGAACGGCGTGATGGCGAACGGGATTGGCGTCGGCGGCCTGCCGGGCATCCTCTCCATCCAGCCTACTTTCTGGCAGGTGTTTGCCCTGGCAATGGCGGTGGCGATTATCGTCCCCATGGCGCTCACCACCGTGGTTTACCAGCGTAAGTTCCGTCAGGGCACGCTGCAGATTGTTTAACTTCATCTTTCGGGGCGCAGTTGCGCCCCTTCGCATTTGCAGGAACGCACTATGAATACCCTTCCTCACTGGTGGCAAAACGGCGTCATCTACCAGATTTACCCAAAGAGTTTTCAGGACACCACCGGCAGCGGCACCGGCGATCTGCGCGGCGTGACGCAGCGGCTGGATTACCTGAAAACCCTCGGCATCGACGCTATCTGGCTGACGCCGTTTTATATTTCCCCGCAGGTGGATAACGGCTACGACGTGGCGAATTACACCGCCATCGACCCGTCCTTTGGCACGCTGGATGACTTTGACGAGCTGGTTGCCGAAGCGCACGAACGCGGCATTCGCATCGTGCTGGATATGGTGTTTAACCATACTTCCACGCAGCACGCATGGTTCCGCGAGTCGCTGAACAAAGAGAGCCCGTACCGCCAATTCTACATCTGGCGCGACGGCACGCCGGAGCAGCTCCCCAACAACTGGCGCTCCAAGTTTGGCGGCAACGCCTGGCGCTGGCACGCCGAGAGCGAGCAGTATTACCTGCACCTTTTCGCGCCCGAGCAGGCGGATCTCAACTGGGAAAACCCGGCGGTGCGCGCCGAGCTGAAAAAGGTATGCGAGTTCTGGGCCGATCGCGGCGTGGACGGCTTGCGTCTGGACGTGATTAACCTCATCTCTAAAGATCAGGATTTCCCGGACGACACCATTGGCGACGGTCGCCGCTTCTACACTGACGGGCCGCGCATCCACGAATATCTCCAGGAGATGAGCCGCGACGTCTTCACCCCGCGCAACCTGATGACAGTGGGCGAGATGTCGTCAACCTCGCTGGAGAACTGCCAGCAGTACGCGTCGCTCGACGGGCGCGAGCTGTCGATGACCTTTAACTTCCACCACCTGAAGGTGGACTACCCCGGCGGCGAAAAGTGGACGAAGGCAAAGCCGGACTTCGTGGCGCTGAAAACCCTTTTCCGCCACTGGCAGCAGGGGATGCACAACAAAGCCTGGAACGCGCTGTTCTGGTGTAACCACGACCAGCCGCGCATCGTGTCGCGCTTTGGCGACGAAGGGGAACACCGCGTTCACGCTGCAAAGATGCTCGGCATGGTGCTGCACGGCATGCAGGGCACGCCGTATATCTACCAGGGTGAAGAGCTGGGCATGACCAACCCGCACTTCAGCCGCATCACCGACTACCGCGACGTGGAAAGCCTGAACATGTTCGCCGAATTGCGGGCCAATGGCCGTGAGCCGGATGAATTACTGGCGATTCTGGCGAGTAAATCCCGCGATAACGGGCGAACCCCAATGCAGTGGGACTCGTCGCACAATGCGGGCTTTACCGAGGGCGAGCCGTGGATTGGGGTCTGCGATAACTATGAAACCGTGAATGCCCGTACGGCGCTGGACGACCCGGATTCAGTGTTCTACACCTATCAGTCGCTGATTCGTCTGCGCAAAACCCTCCCGGTGCTGACGTGGGGGGATTACGACGATCTGCTGCCGGAACACCCTTCCCTGTGGTGCTATCGCCGCCAGTGGCAGGGCCAGACGCTGATGGTGGTGGCAAACCTGAGCCGAGAGCGCCAGCAGTGGCAGCCGGACCCGGTCCAGGGCGCATGGCAGGTCGCACTCAGCAACTATGAGGACGTCCCCTCTCGTCCCGATACGCTGCAACTGCGCCCGTTTGAAGCCATCTGGTGGGTGCAGGAATAAACGTCAGGAGATACAGCATGCTGTATCTCCTTTTTTATGTTTAGCGATACGCTAAATGTACGACGATAACTTTTACATCACGGCGTACCGAAAATAAAAATAGTCCTGCCAATTAAATAACCTCGGCAGGACATGATGAAAAAGACAATTATTAAAGTAACGTGTATTAGCGCATTATTATTGAGCACACAAGGATGGTGCAGAAATACGTCCGTCGACCTTCGCTTTGGCCATAATACGCGCTCTGACGTAAATGATTCTCGTATTAAGGTTATGCATCAGGCGGATAACGGTTTTTACTTCTCCGTTGAAGCCGCACAAAACCATAACGACACCTTTTTTGGTGATACCGACCGAAATAATCCCGATGACAAAGGATTAACGGAGGCGGCACAGGAGATTGAAACGCGCTGGCGCTTCAATCTGGGCAATGGCTTTGCCGTTGCGCCTGGCATGGTGACGGTTTTCACCCCCAGTAATACCCACTATCGCCCCTTCATTCAGGGCTGGAAAGCGTTTGATAACGGTCTGAACCTCTCTGCCCGTTACCGTTATAACACCATCAATGACGCGCACAGCGACAAAGAACTCGACGGCAGCGGCTATACCCGCCGTCAGTCACACCAGTTCGACATTTGGTTCGCGTACAATATTGGCAAATTCGGTATGTCCTACAACCCGCGCTTCCGCTGGCAGGATAATGTCGATCAGGGAACCGGGGATGATACCTACTGGGAGCATACCGTTGCGTTCAACTACCAGCTCGACGATGGCTGGACGCCTTACGTCGAGCTGGTGTCACTGGATAAAACCTATATCAACAATGACGGCAACCATGAAAATGATTATGCCGTACGTCTGGGGATAGTGAAGCAGCTCTGACGGCCTGACTACACCGTATCGTGCTGCAGCAGCCTGCAGCCGATACGGTCCACGGCGCTTAACAGTTCAAGCTGTCCCTCCCGCTGATACAGCGATACCGCGTTAATGTCGATCGATAACGGCCAGCATAGCGTTGAGATCGACGCCAGCGTCGCCCCCTGACGGGTAATTGCAATAATCTTTAAGCCCTTGCGCAGCGCGTTTCGCGCCATTTCTATCAGCGACTGTGTCTCCCCGGATTTGCTGATCAGCACCAGCGTCCCCTTCGATACCCGTGTCAGCTGGTGCATGTCATTCAAAATAAGATGCGGCAGGCTCGCCAGCGATAAAAAGCGCGACAGGTAGTTGAGGCTGGTAAGCGAGGCGCCGCGTGCGTACAGATAGATATGGCTGGAATGGATGAGCAGCCTGGACACCTCCGCCACAATGTCGTCCGCCTGCGGACCCGCGTCGGGCACTGCAGGCGCAGGGGTAAAATGATCGCGTAAAAAACGATACCGAAGTTCGGTATAGCTTTTATACCCCATTTTTTTACACACACGATTAACGGATGTTGTCGTTGTAAAGGTATCACGGGCAATCTCTTTTGCCGAAATATTAGAAATATTACACGCGTGATGCTGAATGTATTCAAATATCAAGCGTTCACTTCCCTGGAATGAATTCATATATTACACCCTGTTTAATCCCGGCATGATATTAACACAACAGAGAAATAGTCTCTGGAAGGCGCTTCACACATTGCATTTACGCGTATCGCGATACGTAATTAGTATTAGCAAACGTTAAAAACTGTTTTAGGTTCTCTTTATACTTTCCCTGTTTTCACATCCAGGGAATTATGACAATGACGAAACAGAAAGTTGTCGCGGTAACGGCCTGCCCAACGGGCATTGCACATACCTTTATGGCGGCGAATAAAATTATTGCATGGGCTAAAGAGCACAATATTGAGGTTAAGGTCGAAACGCAGGGCAGCGACGGCGTTAAAAACCGCTTAACGAAGCAGGATATCGCCTCCGCCACGGCCATTATTCTGGCAACCGACGTCCCCATTCAGGATGCCGAGCGCTTTGAAAACATTCCCCACCTTCAGACCCGCACGCAAGAGCTGATCAAGCATACCGATCGCTATCTGCGTCAGGCGCTTGCCATGGAAAAAAACGTCACGACTGTCGTACATGAAGACGAACTCCAGCCTTCGGCTTACCAGATTTTTATTGGCCATATCATGGCGGCCATCAGCTATATGCTGCCGGTGGTGGTCATGGGCGGGCTGATGATGGCAACGGCCAAAATTACCGGCCAGTTTATTAACATCGACCATTCGCCGTTCAGCGTGCTGGATAAAGTGGGCTTTATGACCATTAAGTTCATGTATCCGGTTTTCGCCATGTATCTGGCGTTTTCCATTGCCGGCAAACCGGCGCTGATCCCCGGACTTATCGGCGGCATCATGTCAGACGAGGTCTATAAGCGCTTCTTTGATATCGAAGGCTTTATGCCGTCCGGCTTTTTCGGCGCGATCGGCATTGGCTTTTTTGCGGGCTATCTGGTGCGCTGGCTGAATGATTCCATTCACGTCCGCCAACAGCTCACCACCATCAAGACCATGCTGGTCGTCCCGCTCATCACCGGCATTACGCTGGTGATGGTCATGGAATATTTGATTAACCCGATTTTTGGCTCGCTTAACCAGCTGATGGTGGTCTTTTTTACCTCGGCAGGTGACACCGGGCGCGGATTCTATTCCGCGATGATCGCCGCAGGCACCGCGTTCGACCTGGGCGGCCCGGTCAACAAGGCGGCAGGCTCAGTCGCGCTCGGCCTGAATGGCATGAGCGAAACGTTTGATCTCACCGCCCGCGAACTCTCCATCGTGATCCCCTCCATTGGCGTCGGCTTTGCCGCGTTCCTCAATGGCCGCTTTGGACTACCGGATGTCTTCAGCCGGGAAGAGAAAACCGTTGGCAGTACCTCGTTGCTGCTGGGCGTGATTGGGATCTCCGAAGGCGCGATCCCGTTCATCCTGAAAAACCCACGTCTGATCCCGGTGTTCATGACCGGTGCCGTCACCGGCGCGCTGGTCGCCATTGCACTCGGCGTGAAGCAGACGCTGCCGCTGCCTGCCATCTGGGGCTGGCCGCTGGCAACCAACGTGGTGGGCTACCTGGCGAGCGTCTTTATTGGCGCACTGATTTGCGCCCTGGGCGTGCTTTACGTCAGCCCAAAGAACGCCAGCTAAGGGGAAGGTCATGAATCAGATCCACGTCATTGCCCATACGCACTGGGATCAGGAGTGGTATTTCACCCGTCAGGACAGCATGGTGCTGGCGTCATATAACTTTGCGGACGTCATCGACACGCTGGAGCAGGACCCGGCTTACAGCTGCTATCACCTTGATGGACAGATGGCGGTGGTAGAAGACTTTCTCGCTATCAATCCCGAGTATCGCACCAGGCTGGAGACGCTGGTCAGAGCGAAAAGGATTTTTGTGGGGCCGTGGTATACCCAGACGGATACCTACAACGTGCATGGCGAATCCATTATCCGCAACCTCAAATACGGCATCTTCTCTGCCCGTAAGCTGGGGCACGCCATGCAGGTTGGGTATCTTCCGGATACCTTCGGCCACAATGCGCAGATGCCCACGATTTTGCAGGGCTGCAATATCGACAACATCGTCTTCTGGCGCGGCGTCGATCACGACAGACAGGCGAAAAGCAGCCAGTTCCTCTGGCGCGCGCCGTCAGGGGAGACAGTTATCGCCTGCGCGATGGCGCTCGGTTATGGCGCGGCTAAAAACATCTCTTCAGACGCGAGCCATTTGCAGGGAAAAATCTTCCCGATGGTCAATCTTCTGCGCTCGCGGGCCGGAATAAATGACCTGCTGCTGCCCTGCGGCGGCGATCAGGTCAGCATCGACCCAGCGCTGCCGAAAATCCTGCAGGTCGCCAGCGCACGCTCCCCGGATGAGGACCGTTACGTCATCAGTTCGCTGGAGCACTACGTCGACATTCTGCGCGCGCAGCGTGAGCAGTTTGAATTTTGGGAAGGAGAGCTGAAATCGCCGCGCTACACCCGCATCCATAAAACGATCGGCTCCGTGCGCTACGACATTAAAAAGAAAAATGATGCAGTTGAGCAGTTCATCCTGCGGCAGCTGGAGCCGACAATCGCCATGGCGCGTCATCAGGGGCTCCCGGTCAACCTCTCGGTGGTCGATACGCTCTGGAAGAAGCTGTTGCGAAGCCATGCCCATGACTCCATCGGCGGCTGTAACAGCGATGCCACCAACCGCGATATTTTGCATCGACTGGAGCAAACCGAACAGCTGTGCCATAGCCTGTGGAACCTGGTGGTGAAAACCCTGGCCGCCGCCTGCGCTCGGGAAGGCGATCTGCTGATTTTTAACCCGCTGGCCACGCAAACGCAGCGCGTGGTGAAAACCACTCTCTATAGCCGCGCTGAAAATATCGCCCTGTCGTATCAGGGGCAGGCCATCCCCTTCGACGTCCTGAAAAGAGACGTGTTGCCCGGCGGAACGGCGATCTCCCTTAACGCCGAAGGCGAGTGTGAAACGCCCCTTCCCCCTTATTACCGCTGGCACGTTGCTGTGAAAACACCGGTTCTGCCGCCGGTCGGCTATCTCAGCGTTAACGTTGAAGATGACCCGGCGCCTTTCCGGCAGCCTGAACAGACAACGGGCAGCGAGATAGAGAATGCACAGTATCGATTAACGCTGGACGACGGCACGCTAACTCTGCACGACAAACGCAGCGGCAGATGCATCCCCTCGTTCTTTACCCTTGAAGACTGTGCGGATGCGGGCGACAGCTACGATTTCTCACCGCTTGCGGGCGAAACGCCGACGCGATGCGACCATTTCACGCTCATCGGCTGCCTGAAAACGCCGCTTGTCGAAAAGCTGATCGTTGAAGCCACCCTGTTTCTTCCGCCAGATCTCGCCGGACGCCAGGATACTGCCCGAACGCCGTTATCCATTCGTCTGGAGTGCACATTACGCGAAGACGATCCGAACCTGTACGTCGAGGCTTCGCTGGAAAACAGCCACTGCGATCACCGGCTACGTTTACTGATCGGCAGCGATATTCGCACCCGTCACGCTATCGCCTCCCAGCCCTTCGCGATAATCCAGCGCGATACGGGGTGTGAGAGTGGAAACTGGCAGGAGCGCTATCGCGAGATGCCCGTGGATATCGAAACCACCGAAGGCATTATCGCTGTCGCGGAAGCGGGCAAAGCGCTGGTGGTGAATAGTCGCGGTATGAAGGAATTTCAGATTATCGGCAGCGAACCCGCGACGATTGCCCTGACGTTGTTTAAAGCGACGGGCGTGCTCGGGCGCAACGATCTCGACTGGCGACCGGGCCGTGCGTCCGGCATTAATAATACGGTGGTTGAGACCCCCGATGCGCAGTTGCTGAAACCGCTGCACTTTTCATTTACCGTCGCGCTGGCCGACAGCGCCGATCATCTCACGCTTCGCCAGCTGGAAAATCAGGCGGCCGGACAGCCCTTCACCTACCAACGGCAATCGTTACACACGCTCGATCACCGCCTTGAGCGCTTTGCGTTGCGTCTGCCCGACCACAGGCTTCCGGCAGAATTCTCATTATTGACCCTGCCGGAGCCGCTAGTCCTTTCTGCCCTGCCCCATGCGCAACGGTCGAATGGCACCGTCGTCCGGGTGTTTAACGCCGGGACGCAGCCGGTTCCCGTCCCGGAAAGTCTGGCGGGGCTACGTCAGATCAACTATCTGGAAGAGCCTGTGCCGCCGGTAACGGCAATCCCCCCTTTCGCAACCTGCGATTTTTTGATGGAGGCTTAATATGAACTTGCTTGCATTGACGCACCCCGATCTGGTTTTTATCAACCCGCCGCACCGTACGCCTGAAGCGCTGATCCGCTGGCTCGCCGAACCGCTCGCCAGGCGAAAAATCATCTGCGATGAAGAAACATTCATCCAGAGCGTGTTACAGCGCGAAAGCGAAGGCCCTACCGCGCTGGGTGAAGCACTCGCCGTTCCGCACGGTAAAACCGAGGCGGTGCAGCAGGCGGCGTTTTGTGTGGCACTCTTTGACGACCCGATACGCTGGCCGGGGCTGGACGGTGATGAAGAGGTCAGAATGGTTTTCCTGCTCGCCATTCCGCCCGCGGAAGCAGGCAGTACCCATATGCAGCTGCTGACGACGCTGACCAGTTTATTGACAGAAGATCGAGTGCGCGCGCAGCTTCTGGCGGCGCGCACCCGGGAAGAGGCGATGTCCGCCCTGAGTGCTGAAGAACCTCAAAAACAGGATGCGGCCCCTGACCGCTCCCTTCTCATTCCGGTGATACTGGGCAGTATCGCTACCGCAGCCTTTTTACAGGCAGGATTGAGCTGGGCCTGCGCGGTGAGTTAACCGAACGGCGCTCAGCATGTACCACGTTGAGCGCTTGTTTTTGTTGAATAATTAATCAGATTTTTCCTTCGCGTCTTTACAAAGGCTGAAGCGCCCGCCGTTTGTACTCTCGTCTTTTTACTTTGTTCTGCGTCAAATAAATCGCAAACTTGTTTGATGCAAATCACTATATGTAGAACTTAAAATGCACGCCGACCCAACATCTTGTATTAATCGTCTACTATTCCAACAACAAGACGGCGCTTACGCTGGCCGGAATTGTGGATAACACGAGCTGGGAACGGGGGAAGTCTTTGGCCTGGCGGGGAATACGTCCGGTGAATACTTCTCCACCTCTGTGGATAACCTGTTTTTAAAAATGGAGTGATCATGACACCGCATGTGATGAAACGTGATGGCTGTAAAGTGCCGTTTAAATCAGAGCGCATCCAGGAAGCCATTCTGCGTGCAGCTAAAGCAGCGGGAGTCGATGACGCAGATTACTGCGCCACCGTCGCAGAAGTCGTTAGCAGCCAGATGACTGAACGCAGCCAGGTCGATATCAACGAGATCCAGACCGCGGTTGAAAACCAGCTGATGGCTGGCCCCTACAAACAGTTAGCCCGCGCCTACATTGAGTATCGCCACGATCGCGACGTGCAGCGTGAGAAGCGCGGTCGCCTGAATCAGGAGATCCGTGGCCTGGTGGAGCAGACCAACTCTGCCCTGCTCAATGAAAACGCCAACAAAGACAGCAAAGTGATCCCGACCCAGCGCGATCTGCTGGCCGGTATCGTCGCCAAACACTATGCCCGCCAGCATCTGCTGCCGCGCGACGTGGTCTCGGCACACGAGCGCGGCGAGATCCACTATCACGACCTCGATTACTCGCCGTTCTTCCCGATGTTCAACTGCATGCTGATCGACCTGAAAGGCATGCTGACCCAGGGCTTTAAAATGGGTAACGCCGAGATTGAACCGCCTAAGTCGATCTCCACGGCGACAGCGGTAACGGCACAGATCATCGCTCAGGTGGCGAGCCACATTTATGGCGGGACCACCATTAACCGCATTGACGAAGTGCTGGCCCCGTTCGTGACGGCGAGCTTCAACAAGCATCGGAAAACTGCCGAAGAGTGGCAGATCCCGGACGCGGACGGCTATGCGCGCTCCCGTACCGAAAAAGAGTGCTACGACGCGTTCCAGTCGCTGGAATATGAAGTGAACACGCTGCACACCGCCAACGGGCAGACGCCGTTTGTAACCTTCGGTTTTGGCCTGGGCACCAGCTGGGAATCACGCCTGATCCAGCAGTCCATTCTGCGCAACCGTATTTCCGGCCTCGGCAAGAACCGCAAAACTGCGGTGTTCCCGAAACTGGTGTTCGCCATCCGCGACGGCCTGAACCACAAGTTTGGCGATCCGAACTACGACATCAAACAGCTGGCGCTGGAGTGCGCGAGCAAGCGCATGTACCCGGACATTCTGAACTACGACCAGGTGGTAAAAGTCACCGGCTCGTTTAAAACGCCTATGGGCTGCCGCAGCTTCCTCGGAGTGTACGAGGATGAAAACGGCGAGCAGATCCACGACGGGCGTAACAACCTGGGCGTCATCAGCCTGAACCTGCCGCGCATCGCGCTGGAGGCCAAAGGCAATGAAGCTGAATTCTGGAAACTGCTGGATGAACGCCTGCAGCTGGCGCGTAAGGCGCTGATGACCCGTATCGCACGCCTTGAAGGGGTGAAAGCCCGCGTGGCGCCCATCCTCTATATGGAAGGGGCCTGCGGCGTGCGCCTGAAGGCGGACGATGACGTGTCCGAGATCTTCAAAAACGGCCGCGCGTCGATTTCGCTGGGCTATATCGGCATCCACGAAACCATCAACGCCCTGTCTGGCGACGCGCATATGTACGACAGCGCGGCCCTGCGCGAAAAAGGCATTGCGATTGTCCAGCGCCTGCGCGACGCGGTTGACCAGTGGAAAGAGGAAACTGGCTACGGGTTTAGCCTCTACAGTACGCCGAGCGAGAACCTGTGCGACCGCTTCTGCCGTCTGGACACCGCCGAGTTCGGGATTGTGGAAGGCGTGACCGACAAAGGGTACTACACCAACAGCTTCCACCTCGACGTGGAGAAAAAGGTAAACCCGTACGACAAGATCGACTTCGAAGCGGCCTATCCGCCCATCGCCAGCGGCGGGTTCATCTGCTACGGCGAGTACCCGAACATCCAGCACAACCTGAAGGCGCTGGAAGACGTGTGGGATTATAGCTATCAGCACGTGCCGTATTACGGGACCAATACGCCAATCGACGAATGCTACGAGTGTGGCTTTACCGGTGAGTTCGAGTGTACGAGCAAAGGCTTTACCTGCCCGAAATGCGGCAACCACGATGCAGCCCGTGTCTCCGTGACCCGTCGCGTGTGCGGCTATCTCGGCAGCCCGGATGCCCGTCCGTTTAACGCCGGCAAGCAGGAAGAGGTGAAGCGCCGGGTGAAACATCTGGGGAATGGGCAGATCGGTTGAGCCACTGCCACATTTATGCCCGGTGGCGCTACGCTTACCGGGCCTACAATCCGCACTCACACTGTACCCGGCTTAGTTAACCGCTATGAACTACCATCAGTACTACCCCGTCGACATCGTCAACGGCCCCGGTACCCGCTGCACCCTGTTCGTTTCAGGCTGCGTTCATGAGTGCCCAGGCTGCTACAACAAAAGCACCTGGCGCGTAAATTCCGGCATGCCGTTTACCGCTGAAATGGAAGACCGCATCATCAACGACCTGAACGACACGCGCATCAAACGCCAGGGGATTTCGCTCTCCGGCGGCGATCCGCTTCATCCGCAAAACGTGCCGGAGATCCTGAAGCTGGTGAAACGCATTCGCCGCGAGTGCGCGGGAAAAGATATCTGGGTCTGGACGGGATATAAGCTGGAAGAGCTGAATGCTGCTCAGAGGGAAGTCGTGGATTTGATTAACGTGCTGGTGGACGGCAAGTTCGTGAAGGATTTGAAAGACCCGGCCCTGATCTGGCGCGGCAGCAGCAACCAGGTTGTGCATCACCTGCGTTAAATGCTAAAGCCGTTTATTTGCTTCATGATAAACGGCTGATTTCTCTCTCTTTCCGATAGCGATAACAAATACCGTAACTACGTTATCCTGAACCTGATAAACCAAACGATAACCCAGAGATCTGAGTTTTATTTTGTAGCAATCCGACAGGCCGTGCAGGCGGGCCGATTCAATTCTGGGGTTCACTAAGACGTCAGCAAGTTTCTTTTTAAACTGGCATTTCACCGTATCGCCCAGCTTATGCCACTCCTTTAAAGCCCTCGGGTCGAACTCCAGTTCATAAATCATCCAGACTAACCTTAATTCCCTTTTGTGGATTCGCCAGTCGCTCCCGGACTGTCTGTATCAGTTCATCTTCACTGTCACTGATGGTGACAGTTTTCACCGGCATACGCCCTGTTTCCGCAACGTACTGAAACAGTAACCGCACGGCTTCCGTTGGGGTAATATTGAGTTTTTCCAGCACGGCATACGCCTCATTTTTGAGTTTGTCATCCAGACGGACGTTAAGCGTGGCCATTATGCCTCCAGTAAAATCGAATCTGTAATGCAGTTTAGCATTACATTCGCATTACATCGAATTCTGGATAACGCCTCTCAAAACCGGCTCAAACTCTCCATCGCCTCAGCCTTAAACGCCGCAAAATCCTCGCACTGGCACAGGCGCGTCATTGCGCGTTCTCGCAGGAAAGTGACGAAGATGTCGTAAATCGCCATCGCCTCTTCGTACTCGCTTTTGCTGATGGCGAGCAGGAAGATGACGTGCGCCGTTTCATCCCCCCACTGAATACCCTGCGGAGCCAGCACCGTATAGACCACCGTTTTCTGTGCCAGCAGGCCGAGGGAGTGCGGCAGCGCGATGCCGTCGCCGAGCATGGTGCTGACGATAGCTTCACGCTCAACGACCGAATCCAGAAACTCCGCGCCGACAAAGCCTTCGGCCTCAAGCTGTTCACACAGCTCGCGGAACAGCGTTTGCTGGTCAACAGGCTTGTCGAGAATGCGGAAATGGGCCGCGTCGAAGTATTTCTCCAGCATCCACGGGCGGGTGCGGTCCACCAGCACCAGCTTGCCGATCTGCTCTAATTGATAATCGGTCGGGAACGGGGCGATCGTCACCACCGGTTTAGATTTTTCACTCACGCGGGCGGTGGAGATGACAAAGTCTTCGCCGATGGCATCCGCCAGCTCGTATTCGCGCAGAGTGAGCGTGCGCGTCACCTCGATCTGCGGATATTTGCGCTGGAGCACCGCCTCGATCATGCGCACCATCGCATTACCGGCGTCGCACACCAGCAGCACGCGCGGCTGGCGCTGGTAGCCGATGTTGTAGTGGCGCTCCAGCCCCACGCCGATGTGCAGCACCAGAAAACCAATCTCATTCTCGCTGATCGCATACGGCGTGTATTTCCCCCAGCTCGATACCGCCGCGAGAGTCATATCCCACGCCATCGGATAGTGCTGCTTGATGTTGTCCAGCAGCGGATTGGGGATCATGATTTGATAGCGCACGCGGGTGATCATGGTTTTAATGTGCGTGAGCAGATCGGCGTGCAGCTGCGCGTCGCTGAGCAGGTTGTAGTTATAGTGGGTGTTGATGTAGCGCAGGATATAGTTGACCAGCGCTTCGTCGTCGTCGGCGTTAATCGCGCTGGGGGCAATCTCCTGAATCTGCCGCGCCGCGATGTGGACGCACAGCCAGCTCTCTTCCGATGGCGCAAGCGCCTTGCCCGCCAGCTCCTGAATGGCCACCGCGATATCCTTCGCCGCCTCGCGCACGTTCTCTTCCACGTCTTCCGCGTGGAATTCCGGCAGCGGATACCCCTCGCTGATGCGCCGCACCGACACCGCGCAGTACAGGCGCAGGAACAGTTCGCCTTCGTCGGTCAGACGAATGTGATGGCGGGTGAGCGCGTCGTGAAGCACGACCACCATCTGCTCCGGTACCCCGGCGTTGAGCGCGACCTCCGTCACCAGCGGGTTAAGGCTGTCCTGCTGCGCCAGCTCCCACAGAAGATCGGTCAGGCAGGCGCGGACCGACATCTCGCTGCCAAACAGCTTCATGCCGTGGCGCGGGCGGGTTTCCAGCGTCAGGTTATAGCGCTGGAACCACTCGCGCACTTCCACCATGTCGCTCTGCAAGGTGGCGCGGCTGACAAACCACTCGTCGGCCAGATCTTCAAGCTTAAGTGAAAACGCCGACGTCAGGAAACGCACCACCAGATAGTGCACGCGCTCCGGTCCCGTTCGGGGAATACGCAGCGCGCGCGGGTGTGATGCCTGAAGCTGCTGATAGCGCTCGGCATCGTCAATTTTAAGCTGGTAGCCGTTACCCCGGCTCAGAATAAACTGCGCGCCGTGGCTCGCCAGCAGCGCGTTCAGGGCGGTGATATCTGCGCGGACGGTTCGCGTGGAGACCGACAGCCGCTGCGCCAGCTCGTCCTGCGGCAGCGTCTCGTTTTGCAACAGATCGAAAAGTTGCGCTAAACGTTGGTTCGGAAATCGCACGTCGTTGTCCTCTTACTGCTCAGGGTGAAATGACCATCTGGGATGGGCTGCCGACCGGGGTATAGTCTGGCTCGAAGCTCAGCTTGCCGTCCTGCGCCACGCGGAAACGGGTAATGTTGTCGCTGCGCTGGTTCATGACGTACAGCCAGCGTCCCTGCTTATCGAGCGTCAGGGTGCGCGGGTAGTCGCCGCGCGTCCAGACATCCTCCTGATGCCTCAGCGTGCCCTCCGCTGTTACGGTAAAGTGCCCGATGCTGTTATGCAAACGGTTCGCCACATACAGCTGTTTACCATCGGCGCTTAGCGCCAGCCCGGCAGCAAAACTGGTGCCTTTGTAACCGTCCGGCAGGGCAGAGACCGTTTTGCCCTCTTTCAGCCTGCCGCTGCTGTCCAGCGCATAATGGGTGAGCGTCGACGCCTCTTCGTTAATCAGCCACAGGGCATCGCCTTTCGGCGTAAAAACAAAATGACGCGGGCCGGCGCCTTTTGAGGAGGCGCTGATAAACGGCGGATCGTTCGGCGTTAGCTTTCCTGTTCGATCGTCAAAGCGGTACTGATAGATACGATCCAGCCCAAGATCGGTGGAAAAAACGTATTTCCCGCTCGGATCGGCGGCGATCATGTGCGCATGCGGGCCGTTGTGATCGCTGATGGCAAAGCTACCTTCGACAGCCGCTTCCGGCTTCGCCGCGCCCGGTTCGCCCTGGTCCTGATGTCTGTCCGTCGCGTCACCCAGGCTGCCGTCCGCGTTGACGGGCAAAACGGCAATCGATCCGCTGACGTAGTTCGCCACCAGCAGATGCTTGCCGTTTGGCGTTAGCGAAAGATACACCGGCCCGGCGCCACCGGAGGCCACCTGATTCAGCTCGCTCAGCTCACCGTTATCGCCGACGCGCAGCGCCTGCACCACGCCCTGCTCCACTTCGCTTGCCAGATACAGCGTTTTACCGTCTTGCGAAAGGGTCAACTGCGCCGCGTTCGGCAGTTTGCTCACCAGCGTTTTATCGTCCAGCGCGCCGGTTTGCGGGTCGATGGTAAAACGGTACAGCCCTTCACCGTTCGGATTATAGGTGCCCACCCAGGCGTATTGCGTCTGGGCGATGGCGGCGGTGGCAAGCATTGAGAGTGAAGCGACAAGCAGGTTACGGGTGTGCATGGTGGCTCCTTTATATGTGTGAGTTCTATTTCACCAGCTTCTTCGTCATCGCCAGCAGCGTACGCACATCTTCCGGACGCGTATCGCCGCTGGCTTTGTCGATAATCGAGCTGTAGATGTGCGGGATGATTTTGCTTACGCCCGCGTCGAGGGCGATCTGCAGGATCGCCTCATAGTTTTCCAGATCGATCCCCCCCGTCGGCTCCAGCCAGAAGTCGTGACGGGCGCAGGCTTCCGCCACCGCCTGGTATTCGTCACGGCACTTGAGGCCGCCCATCGGGAAGTACTTAATCGAGCTGCCGCCGAAGTCTTTCAGCAGGGCAATCGCCGTTTCAACCGGCACGATGCCGTCCGGCGCTTTGCTGCTCAGCGGGCCGGTGGAGATTTTCACCATGCCGACGGTACCGGTCGGAGAGACCAGGCCATTGACCACCGATTCATTCTGCCCCAGCAGCGCGCGGCTCGCGGCCACGCCGGTGAAGACCTGATTAACGTGCTGCGGCTGCACCTGGCGGGAGATCTCGCTCACCATCGCCGACTGGTTCGGATCGCCCGCGCCCAGCCCTACGGAGAGCGCGTTATCAATCAGCGCCGCGTACTCGCGCATATCCGCGACCGCGCTCGCCACGTCCGGGTAATTTTTGGAGAGCACGCCCACCAGCACGTGACCTTCCGCCGCCTCGTAAATGGCGCTGGCGTTGGCCTTTGAGCCGGCCAGCACGTTCAGGCAGACGCGGTCACGGTAAAAATTGGGGGTCAGTTTCATGCGTTTTTCTCCTGTCCTAATACTTCGCTAATGCGGCGGTAGACGATGTTCAGCTGGTCAGCACTTACGCTACGCACGTCCGCTTCGATAATCCCTTCGTTGGCCTTGTAGCCACGGAAATAGATGGCGTATTCGCCCTGCTTGAGCGCGTTCACCAGGTCACCCGTGCCGACGCCTGTGGTGGCTTCGTCGAACTTAATTTCGGTGCGGGCGATATCGCGACCCGCGCTGTCCCAGACCACGCGGGCGGTGACGCCGTTCAGGGTGTTGAGCGCGTCGATAAACGGCGTCATTTTCGCCACCATCTCGGCACCGCTTTCCTTGGTGGCCGTCAGGTAGTGTTCAATGGCGCAGGTCAAGCCGAGGATCCCCTCTTTACCCACCTTCATAGCGCGGCCAATGCCCGCCGTCTGGCGTTTCACCCACTCGACGTACTGGGTTTTGCCGATCACCAGGCCGCTGGTTGGCCCCTCGATCGCCTTCGCGCCGCTGTAAATCACCAGATCCGCGCCGGAGCGGTAGTACACGTGCAGATCTTCTTCCGCTGCGGCATCGACGATCAGCGGCAGGGAGTGTTTACGTGCGACGACTGCCGCCTGCTCGACGCTGAGCATGCTTTTCTGCACGCAGTGGTGCGATTTGATGTAGAGGATCGCTGCCGTGCGCGGGGTGATGGCCGCCGCCAGCTGGTCGGCGGAGCATTCGTTGGCGTAACCCGCTTCCACCAGCTTGCCGCCGCCCAGCGCCACCATGGTGCCGACCGGCGCGCCAAAGTTAACGTTGTGGCCTTTCGGCAGGACGATTTCATTGTTCTCGATTGGCGTGACGTGCAGGTTTTCCAGCAGCCAGTCGCTGTCTTTTACCAGCACCGCCGCCACGGACTGGGCGATGCCCGCCGACGCGCAGGAGACCACCGTCGCGCCTTCCACATCCAGCAGCTTCGCGATGTATTCCCCGGTTTTATTGACCAGATCCTTCATCTCGAAGTAATGATTCATGCCGTCCATCGCCGCCTGCACTACTTCCGGGCGCGGCGTGGAGACGCCCAGCGCCGTCATGCGGCCAGAGGTGTTGATAACCTGCTTTAAATTATACTTCTCATAAATCGAAGGCATGTTCCGTGCTCCCTTGTTCGGTCATGTAGCCCTTGCCCGCGCGGATCGCGGCAAGCGGCATCAGAATGTGTTCAGCCTGCAGGCTGTCGTTTTCAGCGTCCGTCAGCACCGTTGGCTGGCGTTTAATCGTGAACAGCGTCAGGTCGGCGTCGAGACCCGGCTGGATGCGACCCTTGCGCGTCAGGCGCAGGCCGTCGGCGGCGTTCGAGGTCACGCAGTCAATCACCTGCGGCAATGACATGCCGATGGCGAGAAACTTCGACATCACGCTTGCCAGCGAGCCAACCGGGCCGTTGATGCGGTTGCGGCAGTAGATATCCGAGCTGATGGTGTGCGGCAGAATGCCCATCGCGATGGCGCGTTTCGCCACCTCAAAGCTAAAGCTCGCCGTGCCGTGGCCGACGTCCAGACGCACGCCACGCTTAAGGGCGGAGGTGATGGAGGCGCGCAGCTCGCCGGACGGCGTCAGAATGCGGTTAGGCTTGCCGTTATAGCAGTGGGTAATGATGTCGCCGGAGCTTAACAGCTCGGCGATTTCATCGAGGTTCGGCGGGTTATTGCCGATGTGCACCATCAGCGGCAAGTCGCCATTCTCTTTCTGGATGGCTTTGGCGCGCTCCAGCGGCGTGATGCCGTTTTCACCGACCACGCTGCTGCTCATGCGCGCCTTCAGGCCGACAATAAAATCCGGGTGGCGCTTCACCGCCTGCTTCACCGCATCGGCGTCAATGTTTGCCATGTTGGCCAGCTCGTTCTGGGCAATCAGCCCCACGCGGGAGATATTCAGGAGGGCAAAGACGTCGGTGGAGGCTTTGCGGGTGATGTCGTAAAAATCGTCCACGTCGTCGGCCCCGGTACTGCCCGCGTCCACCACGGTAGTGACGCCGGTGGCAATACCCACGCTGTCCGGCTCGTCGTGGTAAATCGGTGAGTTCGGGTAGCAGTGAACGTGGGAGTCAATCCAGCCCGCGCTAACGTACACGTCACCGTTAAGCTCAACCGTTTTACGGGCGGGAGCGTCAATTTCGCCCGTCGCGGCGATCTTCCCGTCCTGAATGGCGATATCGGTCAGGGTATCGTCGGCGAGGCGCGCACGGCGCAGGAGTAAATCAAACATGAGGATCTCCTGATAGGGCGGGCGCCGGAGCGCCCGCGGGTATTAAAGGGCGACCGGGAACAGCCAGCCCAAAATCATTGCGCCGAGGATGGCGCCACCGGTAATCGGCTTCTGCCAGATGTAGAACAGCAGCGCGCCTACCAGCGAACCGACGCCGATTGGAATGGAGGCGGTCATCGCGCTGAGGATAATCAGCGGCCCGAGGAAGCGGCCGGAGGCGTTACCCGCGCCCATCATCACGTCTGCGCCGTAGGTGGAGTTGCTCTGGTTGATGGTGAACTTACGCGCCAGGATGATGACGTAGCCAATCGCCAGACCAATCACCAGGCCGGTAATCAGCGAGGCAATGAAGTTGGTCACCGGGAACATGATCCCCGCGCCCAGCAGCAGCGCCGGTACGCCGAGGCCCACGCCGGTCTGGATCGCCCCACCGATGTCGAGAATACCCACCAGCGACCCTTCAATAATGCGGGCGAACAGGAAGCTCGCGCCGAACGCCGCCACCGCGCCGTAGACGCCGGTATCGATTCCCGCTTTCAGCATCGCCACGAAGGCCACTTCGTTAAACGCGCCGATGCCGTAGAGGTAGTACATGTGCGTCCCGGCGAAGACGCCGGAGGAGAGCAGGCCAACGAAGATCGGGAACGACCAGTCGGCATACCAAAAACCTTTATTCTGTTCCATTTAGAGGCTCCTGTTATTTACCGCTGAGCGAGTTGTGGATCATGTCGAGCCAGTTCGGCACGGTCAGATGGAAGGATTCGATCATCTTCATGTCGAAGCCGCGGAAGAAGCCGCTCAACACGAACAGCAGGACGATCGCCGCCATCATCACTTTGGTGACGTGGTTCCAGCCGCTCTCCTCAACGCCTTTACCGATCAGGATGCCGAGAACCAGACCCGGTACGGCGTTCCCCATGATCAGCTGCGCCGCGCCGCCAAAGATGGTGGCCCAGAAGCCCGATTTTTTACCCGCGTCGATGGCCGCCAGCCAGAAGATCACCGGCATCACGGTGTTAACCAGCAGGTTCGCGGCAGGCACCAGCACCTTCACGGCGGTGACCTGCAGCGCTGCCGGCACGGAGGAGGCGGTCAGGTTCAGGAAGGTGACGACGAGCATGCCAATCACGCCGCAGGCAATTGCCATTTTGCGGGGATCGTGCAGCGTTTCGCCGACGTTACGGTTTTTGATCATCAGTGCAGCAGCCCCCCAGTTCGGGATGATGCGGTGGTCAACGTCCTGTGTGAAGGCACCTGCAGCCACGGAAGAGGCCCAGGCGTTAAAGAAGAAACCTAACCCAAAGGAGAAGTGGGACGCCGGATCCCCTTCACAGGAGTTCAGTTCCCCCAACGTACGAAACGCGCCCATACCCTGAGTGGTAGGCGCATGAAACATGCGTGCAGCCCCGGCTCCGACACCGACGCCAACCAGGCCGCCAATGATGAGCGATTTTATTAATATAATTAAGAACATCAGTCTGCCCTTTTATGAATAATCAGCGTTGCGTGACGAAATCCACCTGGTCGAGATTGATGGCGGTCACGTTGACGGTCACATCCAGCTCCACGCTGTAGGTGCGTCTTTCCCGGCGCAAAAAGAAGAACAGAAACGCTTCTTTACGCACCGCTTCTTGCGCCTGAACAACCTGCACATCCTGTGGCTCAATACGCAGTAAGATATGCGGTGAGGCTTTCATCACCGCGGCCTGAACGTGGTTGAGGGCGTCGGCAAAGGCGCGCGCTTTGGCGTCGCCCTTCCCCTTCACTCTCACCGTGGTTGTGAACTGTTCTTTCATGCTTATGCGCCGTATTTCTTCTGCCACGCCTGCACCAGACGCTCGCCCAGCTCTTCTTTATCCATAAACCCAAAGCCCAGCACGTTGCAGCCTTCGTTGATGGCGGTCACGCCCTCTTCCACGGAACGCATGCCGTATTTGGCCTTGTAGCCATATTTGGTTTGGGCGGTGATGGCACCCGCGCCGCCGCTGCCGCAGAAGGAGATGCCGAAGGTGGCGTTTTCCGCTTTCATTACGTCCCCGAGCTTCATGTCCGCCGCCATGCCCGGCACAACCACTGCGCGTCCACCTGCTTTTTCCACACCCGCAGCCACTTTCTGACCTTTACCCAGGCGATCGCCAATCACGACTGTAATCTGTTCCATGTGTTGCTCCTTAAAGGTTGTCTTTCGCGACTTCAAAGTGAACGGAGAGCAGCCAGGCCTCTTCATCAGGAAGGTTGCCAAACTGCGCCACCACTTCACGGGCAAGCTGCATTGAATCTGGTGAAATTTCGTCGAACAGCTCTGCTTCAACCTCCGGCAGCGGCTCGCCGGTCACGGACCGGTGCGCCATTGCGCGAACGTGGGAGGTGAGCATCTGCTCCTGTACCGCATTGGGGATGATGTTGTGCCGGGCCAGCAGGGCATAAACCTGCTGCAGCATGGTGTTCGCGAGCTGTTCTGTTTGTACCGCCTGTTCCCCAACGTCGTTCATTACCGCTCCGTTAATCACTCGTCTTACCCCGTTAATGGCTCTGGAATAAAACTAACGTTGGGCGTGAAGGGTTTGTAGCGAGTTGTTTTCCACTTCGAAGTGGAAAGGCGAGCCGCAGCAGTGATCTGTGCCACATAAATATGGTGAATCTGGATTAACGACCGCATTTACGTGATGAATATCACGCTATTAAGCGGCACTAAACAGGTAAGCGGAGTGGAAAAGTTTACGAGCAGGCTCGTAGAAATGTGACGTGGATAAGGTTTTCTTATGGGGATTCGCTAGAGTGGCTGCGGGTGCTTGAGACTGACCGTCTCAGGCATGGGACGGAAAGTGGAAAGCCCCGCCTGATAGAAAATCAGGGCGGGGGCTCGAAACGACACGTCGGACCGTGGAGTTCGCTACCTCGCCCGCTTTAAAGCAAGGAGGCATCCATGAAACGCCAATCCCCAATTATCCGGGTTTCGATGATTGTTGCTTTGACAATAATCATCTTAACGCTGGTGACGAGGAAAACACTGTGCGAGATCCGTTTTCGAAACGGCTCGCTTGAAGTGACAGCGCGGATGGATTGTCGCTCCGGCCAGTAGGGAGCAAGGATGCGGGGGCGCTTAGTGCGCCTCCGCATACGGAGGAAGGACGTACAGCTCAGGCACCCAATTAACGGTATTTCTTGTGGTACGTGTTGCGCGTCGCCACAAACTGGTCGGCCGCCGCCTGGGCTTCCTTCACTTTGCCTTCGTTAGCCAGCTTCAGCGCGCCGTCGATCTGACCGACCAGCACGTCAAAGCCGTGGCGATAGTCTTTCATCTCTGCGCTGTCTGCCGCTTTGCTTTCCAGCTTTGGCGGCGTCGCTTTTTGCGCGTCCAGCGCCGCTTCACGCATTTTGGTCAGTGCGCCTTTCATTTCCGCCGCATTGTCCGTTTTCTGCACTACCTTCAGGTTTTGACTGAGGATGTCCATGTTGTCTTCGAGATCGGCAGCAAACGCAGAAGAGCCAAGAACCAGCGTTGAAGCCGCGACGATCGCTAACAGGTGTTTACGCATTGCTCACTTCCTTTTTTATTATTAAAACGCTTTTCGGGTATTACTGGCCGGCGATTTTCATTTCCGGCAGTAATACAGAACCACACTGTATATTGCTACGTGTTTCAATATCGTTACCGACCGTAACGATATTGCGCCACATGTCCTTCAGGTTACCGGCGATGGTAATTTCGCTCACCGGATACTGAATTTCGCCGTTTTCGACCCAGAAGCCTGCCGCACCGCGAGAATAGTCGCCGGTGATGCCGCTTACGCCCTGGCCCATCAGCTCGGTGACCACCAGACCGGTGCCCATCTCTTTCAGCATCTGCTCGAAGTTCAGGCCCTGACCGGCAATGCGCCAGTTGTGGATCCCGCCCGCATGTCCGGTGCTTTTCAGCCCCAGCTTGCGTGCGGAGTAGTTGGTCAGCAGCCACTGGGTCAGAATGCCGTCTTTAACAATATCGCGGCGTTCCGTGCGCACGCCTTCGCTGTCGAATGGCGTGGAGGCCAGCCCTTTCAGCAGGTGCGGATGTTCCTCGATAGTCAGCCACTCCGGCAGGATCTGCTTGCCCAGCGAGTCGAGCAGGAAGGTGGATTTACGGTACACCGAGCCGCCCGCGATAGCGCCCACCAGATGACCAAACAGGCCGGTCGCCACTTCATTGGCAAAAATGACCGGGGCCTTCATGGTGGAGAGCTTACGCGGCGACAGGCGAGACAGCGTGCGTTCGGCACACTCTTTGCCCACCCATTCAGGAGACTGCAAATCCCCCAGCGCGCGGCCAATGGTGTAGGCGTAGTCACGCTCCATGTCACCGTTCTCTTCGGCAATTACGCAGCTTGAAAGCGAGTGACGGGTGGAGCAGTAGCCCTGCAGCATGCCGTGGCTGTTGCCGAAAACTTTGATGCCGTAGTGGCTGTTGAAGCTGCCGCCTTCGGTATTTGTGATGCGCTTGTCAGCCTGCAAAGACGCCTGCTCGGCGCGCGCGGCCAGCTCAATGGCTTCGTCCGGGGTCACTTCCGCCGGATGGAACAGATCGAGATCCGGCGCGTCAAACGCCAGCAGATCTTTATCCGCCACGCCTGCGTAAGGATCCGGAGAGGTGTAACGGGCGATATCCAGCGCCGCCTGCACCGTGCGGGCGATGGCATCCGGGCTGAGATCGGTGGACGACGCACTGCCTTTGCGGTTCTGGTGATACACCGTGATCCCAAGCGCGCCATCGCTGTTAAATTCTACATTCTCCACTTCGCCATAGCGGGTGCTCACGCTAATGCCGGTGGTTTTGCTGACCGCCACTTCGGCGCCATCTGATTTACCTGAAGCGAGCGTCAGCGCGGTGGAGACGGCTTCTTCCAGAATCTTACGCTGCGCTTCAACTTGTGAGGTTACTTTCATCGCAAATGCCATACTGTAAGAGAGAGTTAAGTGAAGTCTAACAGAGAACCGTTTTTCAGTGCGCGTCTTAACTGGTAACATTAGCCTCTTTTTTTAAGGAGCCTGACATGACTAAGCAGCCCGAAGACTGGCTCGACGACGTTCCCGGTGATGACATCGAAGACGAAGATGATGAGATCATCTGGGTCAGTAAAAGTGAAATTAAACGTGACGCCGAAGAGTTAAAACAGCTTGGCGCAGAAATGGTAGAACTGGGTAAAAACGCGCTGGATAAGATCCCGCTCGACCAGGATCTGCGTGATGCCATTGAACTGGCACAGAAAATCAAGAAAGAAGGCCGTCGTCGCCAGCTTCAGCTTATCGGTAAAATGCTGCGTCAGCGCGACGTGGATCCGATCCGTCAGGCGCTGGACAAGCTGAAAAACCGCCACAACCAGCAGGTTGCGCTGTTCCATAAGCTGGAGCAGATCCGCGATCGTCTGATTGAACAGGGTGATGATGCGGTACCGGAAGTGCTGAACCTGTGGCCGGATGCCGACCGCCAGCAGCTGCGTTCTTTGATCCGCAACGCGAAGAAAGAGAAAGAGGGGAATAAGCCGCCGAAATCCGCGCGTCTGATTTTCCAGTATCTGCGCGAGCTGTCTGAAAACGCAGAGTAAGCCCCTCACCCCAAAGGGGAGAGGGAGAAGAGATAATGTAGGCCCGGTAAGCGCTAGCGCCACCGGGCTTTTTTTTACTCTGCGGCCGCGGCTTTCTTCGCCAGACCGTCCAGCAGCTTCTGATGGATCCCACCGAACCCGCCGTTGCTCATCACCAGAATGTGGTCGCCAGGCTGTGCGGCTTTCACCACCATATCCGCTAAGACATCCACGTCCGCGCTCCAGTGCGCAGGCTGAATGCAGGCATCGGCCACTTCAGCCACCTGCCACGGAATATGCTGCGGCTGCAGCAGGAAGACTTCGTCGGCACGTCCCAGGGACGGTGCGAGGTCGTCTTTGCAGATGCCCATTTTCATGGTGTTCGAGCGCGGTTCCAGCACCGCCAGAATGCGCGCGGTGCCGCCAACCTTGCCGCGTAACGCAGCAAGCGTCGCCAGAATGGCCGTTGGGTGGTGCGCGAAATCGTCATACACCGTCACGCCGTTCGCTTCGCCGCGCAGCTCCAGGCGGCGGCGGGCGTTGATAAACGTCCCCAGCGCATTGGCCGCATCCGCAGGCAGCACGCCCACGTGGCGCGCCGCGGCGATCGCCATCAGGCCGTTGTGCATGTTGTGCTCGCCCACCAGGCCCCACTTCACCTCGCCCACTTTCTCACCGTCGAGCAGTACTTCCCACTCGGAGGCATCCGCGTTGAGTTTTTTCGCCTGCCAGTGGCCCTGCTCGCCCACCAGTTCCTGCTCGCTCCAACAGCCCATCGCCATGGTCTGCTTCAGGTTGATGTCGTTCTCCGGCAGGATAATGCGGCCCTGGCCCGGAACAATGCGCACCAGGTGGTGGAACTGTTTCTGAATGGCTTTCAGGTCGTCAAAGATATCCGCGTGGTCAAACTCAAGGTTGTTGAGGATCAGCGTGCGCGGGCAGTAGTGCACGAATTTGGAACGCTTGTCGAAGAATGCGCAGTCGTATTCATCCGCTTCAATCACAAAGAACGGGCTGTCGCCGAGACGCGCAGAGACGTCGAAGTTACCCGGCACGCCGCCGATCACGAAGCCCGGCTTGTAGCCGCAGGCTTCAAGGATCCAGGTCGCCATGCCGGCGGTGGTGGTTTTGCCGTGGGTACCGGCTACGGCAACCACCCAGCGGTCGCGCAGCACGAAATCATGCAGCCACTGCGGGCCGGACATGAACGGAATATTGCGTTCCAGCACCGCTTCAACGCACGGGTTACCGCGGGTCATGGCGTTGCCAATGATGACCAGATCCGGCTCGGGATCCAGCTGGCTGGCATCGTAGCCCTGAATTAAAGAGATGCCCTGTTTCTCCAGAAGCGTGCTCATCGGCGGATACACATTGGCGTCCGAACCTGTCACTTCATGGCCCAGCGAGCGCGCCAGCATTGCCAGTCCGCCCATGAAAGTGCCACAAATCCCCAATATATGAATGCGCATACGTCACTATCCTTCTTTAATGTGGCGCACATTTTACTCACATGTTAGCGGCTGTGAAACGCATTTCAGGTAAATCCGTATGTTGCTGGCGCGATTCACCTCTGCGCTACTATTTGAATATTTGTTAAGATTGTTGGGCTTTAGTCGTTTTAGTGAACATACAATCGCTCTACTCACAAAGATGCAGGGAAAGTGTTATGAAAACGTTAGGTGAATTTATTGTCGAAAAGCAGCACGAGTTCTCTCATGCTACGGGTGAACTCACTGCTTTGCTGTCGGCAATAAAGCTGGGCGCTAAGATCATCCACCGTGATATCAACAAGGCCGGTCTGGTCGATATCCTGGGTGCCAGCGGTGCCGAGAACGTTCAGGGCGAGGTTCAGCAGAAACTCGATCTGTTCGCAAATGAAAAACTGAAAGCTGCACTGCGCGCGCGCGACATCGTTGCGGGTATCGCCTCCGAAGAAGAAGATGAAATTGTTGTTTTCGAAGGGTGTGAACACGCGAAATACGTCGTACTGATGGATCCGCTCGACGGCTCATCCAACATCGACGTTAACGTTTCTGTCGGTACCATTTTCTCCATCTACCGCCGCGTCACGCCTGTTGGTACGCCGGTAACCGAGGAAGATTTCCTGCAGCCGGGCAGTAACCAGGTTGCGGCCGGTTACGTCGTTTATGGCTCGTCCACCATGCTGGTCTACACCACCGGATGCGGGGTTCACGCCTTTACCTACGATCCGTCGCTGGGCGTCTTCTGCCTGTGTCAGGAACGTATGCGCTTCCCGGAGAAAGGCAGCACTTACTCCATCAACGAAGGCAACTACATCAAGTTCCCGAACGGCGTGAAGAAGTACATCAAATTCTGCCAGGAAGAAGATAAAGCGACCCAGCGCCCTTACACGTCCCGCTACATTGGCTCTCTGGTCGCGGATTTCCACCGTAACCTGCTGAAGGGCGGTATCTACCTCTACCCAAGCACCGCCAGCCACCCGGACGGGAAGCTGCGCCTGCTGTACGAATGCAACCCGATGGCGTTCCTGGCCGAACAGGCGGGCGGCAAGGCGAGCGACGGTAAACAGCGTATTCTGGACATCGTGCCGGAAAGCCTTCACCAGCGCCGTTCGTTCTTCGTTGGCAACAACCATATGGTTGAAGACGTTGAACGTTTTATCCGTGAGTACCCGGACGCGTAATATCTCTCCCGGGGAGCCAGTCTGGCTCCCCAACACATTTATATATTTTACCGTATAAGTGTTTATAAAAATCACGCTTTAATCTTCACCCCTGCTCCTGCATTATTTCCATAACAGTTTGACATTTATTTCCTGGAGCAGAATTGCAATGAAAAATTATTCCCGGGCTAATACCGGCATTGATTTAAATCTTATCCCTGTATTTATTGAAGTCGTCCGCTGCGGCAGTATGGCAAAAGCCTCTTTGCGCCTGGAGATGTCACGTCCTGCGGTGAGCCTGGCGTTGAAGCGTTTTAATCAACTGTTTGATGAGCCGTTATTTTTCCGCAAAGGTTTATATCTCGAGCCGACTGAAAAAGCGTTAGCGTTAACCAGCTCGCTGGAATTATTAATGGGTGATATTCACGATAATATTGCGGCGGTAAATTCCGCGAAAAATAAAGCCCCGGCACAGAACGCACCGGGGCTGGGAAATATTATGCCGCAGTCTGAGCCGTCACTTTAAATGATGACATGGCTTCCATCAGCTGACGCGACTGCTCCTCAAGGGAGCGGGTCGCGGCGGAGGATTGCTGCACCAGCGCCGCATTCTGCTGCGCGGTTTCATCCATCTGGTTCACCGCAATATTCACCTGCTCGATGCCGCGGCTCTGCTCCTGAGACGCGGTGGCAATTTCGCGCATCAGTTTGGTCATGCGCAGCACTTCGGTGGCAATCTCATCCATCGTTTCACCCGCCTGCTGGGCCAGCTCGCTGCCCTCGTTAACGTGGGCCTGCGAATCGCCGATCAGAGAGCGGATCTCTTTCGCCGCGTCGGCGCTGCGGCTGGCAAGGTTGCGGACTTCACCCGCGACCACGGCAAACCCGCGCCCCTGCTCTCCCGCGCGCGCCGCTTCCACGGAGCGTTAAGCGCCAGAATGTTGGTCTGGAAGGCAATACCGTCAATCACGCTCAGGATGTCGGCGATGCGCGCCGAACTGCCGGAGATATCGCGCATTTTTTCAATCACGTAGCAGACCATTTCGCTGCCGTGATCGGCGGTGTCGGAAACAGACTTCGCCAGCTGGTGCGCCTGCTCGGCGTTGTCGGCGTTAAGCTTCACCGTGGCGGTGATCTGCTCCATGCTGGCGGCGGTCTGTTCCAGCGACGTGGCGGTGGATTCGGTGCGCTCGGCAAGATCCCGGTTCCCCGCCGTCAGCTCGCGGCTGCCGGTATCAATTTGCGAGCTGGCATCGCGAACCCGCAGAACCGAGCTCATCAGCGACTGACGCATCTCCTCTATCGCCGCATTGAGGCGGTTAAACTCCTGGCTCGCCGGGGCATTCAGCGTGTGGGTTAAATCGCCCGCCGCCACGTTCTCCAGCTGCGCAATGGAGGCCGACAGCGGCTTGAGCAGCATATGGCGCAGCGCCAGCCAGGCGAGCGCGATAATGCCCGCCGTCAGCAGCGCGGCGACAATAATCAGGATCAGCACGCGGGTTTTACTCGCCTGCACGGCACGCACTTCCGCCTGACCCCGCGCTTCGCTCCATTTCTGAAACGCCTGCATGTCGTTATCGAACTGCTTCGCCACCGGAATCAGCGTGTTCTCCAGCAGATCGTAATAGCTATCTGCGCTCTGGTCATTCAGGGTTTTCAGCATCGGGCCGATCCCCTGCTGGTTATACGTCGCCAGGCTGGCCGCGACTTTGTCGAGGAGCTGCTGCCCCTGTTCGTCAGCCACGCCGCCGTCAATCACGCCTTTTAACGTTTTCCGGGCCAGGGCGACTTCCTGATTGATGTTTTTTACCGCTTTGGCCGCATCGTCCAGCATGCCTATTTCCATCATGCGGACGGCCTGACCTGCCTCATTGCGCGCGCGCAGGATCAGCGTATAGCCGGTATTCAGCTGCACCATCTGCTCACCCTGAAGGTGATTAATGCGCTGCAGTGAGGAAGAACTCTGTGTGAGGGCATAAATGCCGATGCCGCTGACAATCAGCAGCAGAAGGGTCATAACGGCCAGTAAAGAGAGCAAGCCGGTACGAATCGATAGCGTTTTAAGCATGATATTATTTCCGGTAGCGAGATATTTCTGGGCATAAAAGAAGAGTATCGGCCGCTACCGGAAAATGTTTAGACTTTAAGCAAATTCAGTGTGTTATCGCTCTGTTACCGATGTGTTTACGCGGGTAACAGGCGAGCTTTGACGGTTCTCCCAGAGCACCGTCAGCCCCCGCTGCAGGGCAATAAAAATAAACAGCAGAATGCCAATGGCGATCTTCGTCCACCACGAGCTGAGCGTGCCGTCAAAGTTGATATAGGTTTGTATCAGCCCCTGAATCGCGACGCCGAACAGCGTCCCCAGCACCGTCCCTACACCGCCGCTGAGCAGCGTGCCGCCGATAACCACAGAAGCAATTGCATCCAGTTCCACGCCGACGCCTGCAAGGGCATAGCCCGCCTGGGTATACACCGAGAAGACAATACCCGCCAGCGTTGCCAGGCCGGTCGAAAGCATATAGATGCGGATGGTGGTGCTGCGAGTTGAGATCCCCATCAGGTTGGCCGACGTGGCGTTGCCGCCAATGGCGTATACCTGATTGCCGAACCGGGTGCGGTGGGCGAGGAAAATGCCAATCACCACCACGCCCAGCATCAGCAGCCCCATCGCGCTCAGGCGACCGCCGCCGGGAATTTTCCACGCCAGGCTGGAGAGCGTGTCATACACCGGATGGTTAATCGGAATCGACTCCTCAGAAACCAGATAACTTACGCCGCGCAGGAAAAACATCCCGGCCAGCGTGATGATAAAGGCCGGAATTTTCAGCGCGTCGATCAGCAGCCCCATAAAGGCGCCAAACGCGCAGCCCATCACCAGCACCAGCGGAAACGCCACCAGCGGCGAGATGCCCCAGAAACCGATCGCCTTCGCGAGGAATACCCCCGTGAACGCGATCACCGAGCCGACGGAGAGATCGATCCCGCCGGAGAGGATCACAAAGGTCATGCCGACGGCGATAATGCCTAAAAAGGCGTTGTCCGTCAGAATGTTGCAGATCACGCGCGTTGAGGCAAAACCGGGGAACTGCGTGAGGCAGTAGAGATACCCCAGCACAAACACACCCAGCGTGATCATTAACGGTAAATTACGTTTTATCATGGCCACGGATCCCCTTAATGATGCTGACAAAGCGCGGCGACTGGACGATCAGCACGCAGAGTACAACTACCGCTTTTACCACCTGGTTGAGTTCCGGCTGGAATCCCGAGAGCAGGATCCCGGTGTTCATGCCCTGAATGATCAGCGCGCCGATCACCGAGAGCAGCAGGTTAAAGCGCCCGCCCATCAGCGACCCGCCGCCGATCACCACCGCGAGGATCGCATCCAGCTCCAGCCAGAGCCCGGCGTTATTGGCATCGGCCCCGCGAATATCGGCGGCGACGATGACACCGGCAATGGCGGCGCAGACGCCGCTCAGCACGTAGGTCAGCATCACCATCAGGCGGGTGTTGACCCCGGCGTTGCGCGCGGCGCGAATGTTGATCCCCACCGCCTCAATAAACATCCCGAGCGCCGTTTTGCGGGTGAAGAGCCAAAAGACAATAAGCGTGACCAGGGCAATAATCACTGGCGTCGGGAAGAACAGAAGGTTACCGCTGCCAAGCCATGCCAGGCTCGGAGAGTTGAAGGTAACAATCTGCCCCGAGGTGATCAGCTGTGCGACCCCGCGCCCGGCCACCATCAGGATCAGCGTAGCGACAAAGGGCTGAATTTTCAGCACCGCCACCAGAATGCCGTTCCATAGTCCGGCCAGCACGCCGGTGCCTAAGGCCGCTAGCAGTACCACCGGCAGGCTGTGACCGGCCACGGTCATTGAGGCTGCCGTGGCCCCGGCGATAGCCATCACCGCGCCGACGGAGAGATCTATTCCGCCGGTGGCGATCACCAGCGTCATCCCAATCGCCAGCAGCGCCACGGGCGCGGCGCGGTTTAAAATATCGATCGGGCTGCCAAACAGGCGGCCATCCTGAACAATAATCTGGAAGAAATGCGGTGCGACAAGGCTATCTACCAGCAGCACCACCAGCAGCGCTGCAATTTGCGGCGTGCCGGTTGGCCAGCTAAAGCGGCGCTTTGACTCACCGGTTTGCGAAAGCGAACGGGACATCACGATTCACTCCTTACGCCGCGATGGCATTCATGATTGCCGGAACGGACAGTTTATCCAGCGGGATCTCTGCCACCTGTTTGCGATCGCGCATGATGATGACGCGATCGGCATAGCCCACCAGCTCCTCCAGCTCGGATGAGATAACCAGCAGGGCCAGCCCGTCCGCACAGAGCGTTTCGATAAGCCGGATAATTTCGGCGTGCGCGCCCACGTCGATACCGCGCGTCGGCTCGTCAAGGATCAGGAACTGCGGTTTGGTCAGCAGCCAGCGGGAGAGCAGCACCTTCTGCTGGTTACCGCCGGAGAGAAATTCAATCGGCTGTTCCGCGCTCGGGGTGCGGATGCCGAGCTGGCGGATAAAGCGCTCGGCGATGGCGTTTTGCTCTTTACGAGGGATCGGGCGCAGCCAGCCGCGCTGGGCCTGCAGGGCCAGGATGATATTTTCCCGCACCGAGGCGGCGGCAATGATGCCGTCCGTTTTCCGGTCTTCCGGGCAGAAGCCAACGCCCAGACAGGAGGCCTGATGCGGCGATCGCAGGGTTTGCGGTTTGCCCTTGATCAGCGCGGTGCCGCTGTCGGCAGGCTTGATCCCGAAGATCACCTCGGCGGTTTCGGTTCGGCCCGAGCCCAGCAGGCCCGCCAGCCCGACAATTTCGCCGGGACGCACCTCAAGGTTAAACGGCGATATCACGCCTTTCTTGCCGTAATCGCTGAACGCGGCAACCGGTTTTTCGCTCAGCAGCGTACGGCCCGCACGCTGGAGCGCGTTGGTTTCCAGCTCGCGGCCCAGCATCATTTTCACCAGCTCGATCTGCGGCAGCTCGCGGGTTTCGCGGCAGCCGACAAAGCTGCCGTTGCGCAGCACCGTAATGCGGTCGCTCACCTCATACACCTGATCGAGAAAGTGCGTGACGAAGATCAGGCTCACGCCCTGATCGCGCAGCTGGCGCATCAGGGTGAAGAGCATCTCCACTTCCTGGGTATCGAGGCTGGCGGTGGGTTCATCGAGGATCAGCACCTTCGCAGAGAGATCGATCGCGCGACAGATGGCGACGATCTGCTGCATCGCCACGGAAAAGCGGTTCAGCGGCTCGCGGACGTCGAGGGAGAAGCCGTAGGACTCCATCAGCTTCGTGGCACGCGCCTCCATCTCTTTGCGGCGCAGCAGGCCAAAGCGGCGTGGCTCGCGGCCAATAAACAGGTTGTCCGCCACCGACATATTCGGCAGCAGGTTCACTTCCTGGTAAACCGTCCCGATCCCCAGCTGCTGGGCGTGGGCGGTATTTTTTGGCGAAATGGCGTTGCCTTCCAGCCAGATGGTGCCGCGATCGGCGTGATAAACGCCGGTCAGCGATTTAATCAGCGTCGATTTTCCCGCGCCGTTCTCACCCAGCAGCGCCATGATCTCACCGCGCCGCAGGCTGAAATCAACGCTATCCAGCGCCTTTACGCCGGGGAAGAATTTACTCAAGCCCTCTGTGCGGAGGATTTCCTGGTGTTGTTCAGTTTTCATATTCATGTCCCCGGCACGTTCCCGTAGGCCGGGTAAGCGCAGCGCCACCCGGCAATTTCACTGGATCAGTAGCCCATATTTTTCTTCTTCTCTAACTCTTCTTTCGCTGTATCAGGCAGGTAGAGCGTGGACTTGGTGACGGTCACCTTCTCAGGCATCGTGCCGTCTTTCTTGAATTTCTCCAGCGCGTCGAATGCCGGTCCCGCCATGTTCGGCGTCAGCTCGACGCTGGCATTGGCTTCACCGTCGATCATCGCTTTGTAGATGTCCGGCACGCCGTCGATAGAGCCGGTGAGGATATCTTTGCCCGGCTTCAGGCCCGCTTCTTTAATCGCCTGAATCGCCCCGATCGCCATGTCATCGTTGTGGGCGTAAACCATGCAGATATTCTTGCCGTTGTTTTCAGCCTTGATAAAGCTCTCCATGACCTCTTTACCCTTACTGCGGGTAAAGTCGCCGGACTGGGAGCGGATAATCTTGATGTTTGGCGCTTTGGCAATGGCCTCAGCAAAGCCTTTCTTACGGTCAATGGCTACGCTCGCACCGACGGTGCCCTGCAGTTCAACGACGTTACACGGCTTGCCGTCGACCTGTTTAATCAGCCAGTCGCCAATTAACTGCCCTTCAAGCACGTTATTAGCGGTGACGGTGGTCATATAGAGAGATTTGTCTTTAACATCGATGGAACGGTCGAGCAGGAAGACCGGAATTTCAGCGTCTTTCGCTTCCTTCAGAACCGGTTCCCAGCCGGTCGCCACCACTGGTGCAATAAAGATGGCATCCACGCCCTGGGCGATAAACGAGCGCACGGCTTTGATCTGGTTTTCCTGCTTTTGCTGACCATCGGCGATTTTCAGGGTGATGCCGCGTTTCTGGGCCTCGCTTTTCGCAACGTTGGTTTCCGCCGCACGCCAGCCGGATTCAGAGCCAACTTGCGAAAAACCTACGGTTAAGGGAGCGGCCATCGCCATAGACGACATGGCTGCCGAAACTGCTGTGACAAGAAGTAAGCGCTTCCACATATGAACGTCCTCGTAGGGGTGTTTATTGTTGGTTAAAAGATGTTCTGCGAAATGACTATAGCCAATGAAATATGTAACGAATTGCGTTACATCACACTTCAGGAAAGTGAATAAAATGTTAATCACAAGTTTGTAATCGCTTTCATTTCACCATTAAAAATGCGGCTGAGTTTATGGATTTTCCTGTCATGGAAACGGTCTGAAAAGTGGGGCTTGCGGGGAGAGAAAGCGAAAAGAGGCGGAGACATTCAGCGTGAGTTGGCTATAATACCTGCCACTTGTTTACCATCCATTTTAAAGGACACCGACATGAGCTTACTCAACGTCCCAGCGGGTAAAGAACTGCCAGAAGACATCTACGTTGTTATTGAAATCCCGGCCAACGCAGATCCAATCAAATACGAAATCGACAAAGACACCGGTGCGCTGTTCGTTGACCGTTTCATGTCTACCGCCATGTTCTATCCGTGCAACTACGGCTACATCAACCACACCCTGTCTCTGGACGGTGACCCGGTTGACGTGCTGGTTCCAACGCCATACCCACTGCAGCCAGGCTCCGTCATTCGCTGCCGTCCTGTTGGCGTGCTGAAGATGACTGACGAAGCGGGTGAAGATGCGAAGCTAGTTGCGGTACCGCACACCAAGCTGAGCAAAGAGTACGATCACATTAAAGATGTGAATGACCTGCCAGAGCTGCTGAAAGCGCAGATCGCCCACTTCTTCGAGCACTACAAAGACCTCGAAAAAGGTAAATGGGTTAAGGTTGACGGCTGGGACAACGCAGAAGCGGCGAAAGCAGAAATCATCGCCTCCTTCGAACGCGCTGCTAAGAAGTAATTCTTACTGCCAGACACAAAAAACAACGCCACCTCACGGTGGCGTTGTCGTTTTTCAGTACTGGTCTCTGTCTAACCAGTTACCGCTTACAATCCGCGTTAACCCGTCGACCGGACGCTGGTAGACATACATCCACGCGCTTCCGTACGGTGTCTGGATCAACTGGCGAGCGTATTCACCGCCCCTGGTGCGCAAGGCATCAAGTTCGGCAAGTGTAGCATTATCAATACGATAAACTTCACCCTGTACTGTTCCTTCGCCGGGAACCGCGCCTGGATAGTGGCCCAGGCTGTACAACTGGTAGTTCTCGATATTGTAATTCCCCAGTAGCTGGGCATTGGTCATCCAGTGACTGTTGCCTTGCCTGGTTCGTAAACTGCCGTAGACAAATATTCGCATTGCTAAAACTCAAACTGATAGAGCAGATCAAGTGCCTGGTCTACGCCGGACACTGCTTCCAGATATAGCTTAGGCATCAGGCGATAGCGTAACGTGAGTGTTGCCAGTGAGTCAAAGATCCCCACACCATATTTTACCTGCAGACCCGGCAGTACATAGCCGCTGACCACCACCTGCGAGGAGTCACCCACGCCCTGGGTGTCCAGCGCCAGATTGCTTACGCCGAACGTCTCGCCGATTTTACCCACAACCTGCCCACTTTGTGCAACCCCCAGACCGACCAACATTGAGGTCATCGCCGCACTGTCGCTTTGTCCGCTGTCCAGACCTTGTCCGCGCAGCAGATAAGAGAGGGCTTCCTGCTGCGACATCGCCGGGTCGGAGAAGATCTCCGCCTTCGGTTCGTCGGCAGAGCCGGTGACGCGTACGCCAGCAATGACGTCGTTTTCCGTCGCTTCCGGGTTACGAATCGCTTCGATGTTCAACAGCGGTTGATCCGGTGGGCCGGAGAACAGCAGCTCGCCTTTACGGACAATCAGATCCTGACCATAGGCATGAAAACGCCCTTCAGGAATATTGATCTGCCCGTTGAGGCCAAGCCCTTGTTTATCCTGCGCCACTTTCAGGTCGCCCGTGAGCCTCGCCTTCAGCCCAAACGCATCCAACCGCACGTTATTTCCCACATGTACAATAAGGTTACTATTAATCGGTATGCCAGCGCTCTTCTCTTCGGCAGGTTTCAGATTTTCATTGAGCATAACTTCATCACTGGAGACGCCGACCGCGCTTTCCGGCACCTCGTGAACCACTATGCGCGCCCACGGCACGTCCACGCGGCCATCCAGGGTGAAGAGGCTTGGCGTCGCCTCAAAGACCACGTCCGGCGAGACGTCCAGGCGCACCATTGGCGGTACGGTGATGCGCACCTTACTGCCTTTCGCGGCAATACGGGCGCGCCAGTTGTCGAGCTGGCTCCAGTCCGCGTCGCCGCTCAGGTTGATTTGCCCCTGCTGAGTTAATACCGAGCCGTTCAGCGTCGAGCTCATGCCGTTGAAGTTCATCGCAATCTGGCTGGGCTGCATATCGAATGGCATAAAGTTACCGTCGATATCCACACCGCTGAGCCGCAGCTGACCGAACAGCTGAGGGCTTTGCGCGTTGCCCGCCAGACGCAGGTTGGCATTCACCATGCCCTCGGCTTTTTCCCCGCGGGCGAAGATCGGGTTGACCATCGCCAGGTTGAAGTTACGAATATTGACGTTGCCGCCCAGATTGCGCCGCCCCTGCGGATCGGTAATCTGTATCTGCCCGTCCATCTGGCCGTTGTTGGTCAGACGGATAAGCCACCCCAGCTCCGCACGGTTGTTATGCAGGTCTGCACTCACATTCAGGGTGTCGAAGGCCACCGGCAGCGGCGCGTCGTTCACCTCCTGCGTTACCTTCACGTTGCGCCCGGAAAGCGTGACGCTGCCCTGCGGCAGCCCCTCTTTGGTGGTATCCCAGGCGACATCGGCTTTCCCGCTGAAGACGCCGCTGGCCTGCGTGGTGTCCGGCATAAACGGTTTCAGCATCGCCAGATCGAAGCGGTTCAGGTTGATTTGCGCGCGCCCTTCCGCCCCCGCATCAATGGTCTGCGGCACGCACAGCTCCGCGTTCGGGTTGGTCCAGCAGTGAGGCCCGATGCTGATCTTCTGCTCGGCGTTGCGGTAGTCCAGCGCAATGGAGCGCGAGAGCGTCAGCGGCCCCACCGGGGTGTTGAAGCGGGTGTTGTCCAGCGTTCCTTTCCAGCGCGTTTCCTTCCGGTCGAAGCTGCCGGTCAGGTGAAGCTGGCCGGAGACGGGCTCGCCCTGCACGCGCAGCTGGAGGTCGTGCTGCTTCTCGTTCCCTTTGGCGTCCAGAGTCACCAGGCTAATGTTCACGTCCGGCTGGGAAATGCGCTCCACGCGCAGGTTCAGGTTGCCGCCGATCTGATCGGTGGATTTCACATCCCCTTCCACGCGGACGCGGGCAACGCTCAGCTCCTGCCAGCGCAGATTGTTGGCGGTGATATCTGCCAGCAGCTGCGGCGCGTCCACGGTGCCGCGCACTTTCAGGAGTCCTTTCGCCGTACCGCCCAGACCCGGCAGGGCGTTATCCAGATTCGGCGCGTCGATGGTGGCGTCAAGATTGAGATCTTTTACCCCCAGCTCGCCTTTGATATCCGCCATGTTGCGGCCCAGCGCCACGTGCAGTCCCGGGATAATCCACTGCAGGTAGCTGTTGCCCTTCACCGAGCCTTCAACGTTCACCTTGTTCTGCTTCACGTTCCCGGTGAGCTTGATTTCCGGCACGTCCATCTGCCACGTGCCGCCGTAGAGGCTGCCGCGGGTTTTGATCAGCCCGTCCAGCTTCGACGGCCAGTCCGGCACCTCTTTGGCGGTGTTAATTCCCGTCAGCTTCAGCTCGCCGCGCCAGCTGATCGCCTGCTGCCAGTCGAGCAGCGCAGTCAGTTCCGTTTTGCCTTCCAGCGCCGCGACGGTCAGCTTGTCGAGGTTAACCTGCTGTTCGTTGCCTTTTGCATCCAGCGTGATGGTCGCGGGCGGCACGCCCTGCCCCTTCACCGCAGTGCGGAACGAGAGCGTGTAGTCGGTCATCTTGCCGCTCAGCTTCAGCTTCAGATCGTCGGCCTGATACTGTTTTTCGCCGGTAAACGGCCAGTAAAGCTGCTTGCTGACAACCTCCAGATTGAGCGGCAGCCCGGCTTCCGCCAGCTGGGTTTGCGCGCGCAGGGCCATGTCTACCGGGCCGGAGAGATTCACCCCGATATCCAGCTTCTCGCGCAGCGCCCCGCCCACTTTAACCTTCACTTTTTCGCCCTTCAGCGGGTCGATATTCAGGGCGCTATTGAGGGTGATATCCACCGGCCAGCTGTCGCGCAGCAGGGCGTTGCCTGACGCGTTCACCGAGCCTTGGTTGGTATCGATATCCAGCGCGTCGAGCTTCATGTTGCCGTCAATACTGCTGACTTTCAGCAGCATGTTAAAGACCGTCAGATCGGTGTCGCCGGTCAGGCGCAGCTGTTCGCCTTTGAACTCCTCAATGTTGAGGTTCAGCGGCAGATGCACGTCGGTCATTTCAGGCAGGACAGGCTTCGAGAAGAGTTCTTTCAGCGTTTCGCCCAGCGGCTTCTCTTCCGGCTGCGGGTTCTGGATCTTCGGTTCGACGATCTCTTCCTGCGCCACGTCCGCCACTTTCGGCAGCGCGATCAGCAACCCCTGCAGCGAGGTTGGCGTCAGGGTGAGGTTTTTCTCCTGCCAGCGCAGGCCGGAGGTGAAATCCATCACCGAAACGGTGGTGTCGTCGATTTTGATATTGACGTTATCGAGCGCCACCCGATAGAGCGCAATCGGGTACGGCGTGGAGAGATTCAGCGGGCCGCTGTCCTCTTCCTCAACCGGCGCAGACTTCGGCATTTTCTTTGAGTCTATCGCCACGTTGACGTCTTTTAGCGACAGATCGTTCACGCAGAGCTTGCTGTCCCGCAGGCAGCCCAGCTTCACCGCGAGATGGAATTCCCCGGCGTTGACCGCCACGCCCGGCTGCTCGTAGCGGATGTTCTTCAGATGCAGGTCGCGCCAGCCGCCCGTTACCTGACCAATTTCCAGCCCCGGCACCCACCGGTTCGCGGCGTTAAACAGCAGATGCAGCCCGGTCGTCGTTCCCACCAGAAACGCCACCGTACCGAGCAGCAGCACGATAAAAATCAGCACCCCGAGGCTTATTTTCTTCCATAAACTCATAATTCAGGCCCCAGACCGATGTAAAACTGTAATCCGTGTTCATCTTTGTCGCCCACCGGCACGGCGAAGTCGAGCTTGATGGGCCCGACGGGTGATTGCCAGCGTACGCCCACGCCTGCACCGGTTTTGAAATCGCTGCGGCGGATATCGTTCACCGCTTCACCACCGTCAACAAACATGGCTCCCCACCACTTGCCGCTGACGTTGTACTGATACTCCAGCGATCCGGTCGCCAGTTTGGATGCCCCGGTCAGCTGGCCTTTTTCGTTTTCAGGTGAGATCGATTTGTACTTATACCCGCGAATGCTGCGGTCGCCCCCGGCGAAGAAGCGCAGGTCCGGCGGAACGCGCTCGAAATCCCCCGTCTCAATCCAGCCGAGATTGCCGCGCATTACAAAGCGGTGTTTGTCATACAGCGTGCGGATCCAGACGTTTTGCGCCTGCACCACCGTGAAGTCGACGTCAGAGCCCCACATCGTATTGGAGTAGTCGATAGAGTACCGCTGTGAATCACCCCAGGTTGGCATCAGGCCGCCGCGCGAGCGGGTACGGCTGATCATCACGCCCGGATAAAGCAGCATAGTGGTGTTGGTGACGTTTGCCTGGGTAAAGTGATCAAGGCTCCAGCGCAGGTTAATGGCGCGCTGCCAGCCGCTGGAGAGATCCCAGAAGCGTGAAACCGCAAGCGTTGTCGAGTCCTGCTCGGTATCGTTCAAATCGGTACGCTTAAAGCCGCCCTGCACCAGGTAATATTGCTCAAGCGGGTTTTTCAGCAGCGGAATTTTATAGCTGAAATCAAGCTGCTGTTCCGGTGCGGAAATGCTGGCGCTGGTGGTCAGGCTGTGGCCGTAGGAGTTCATCCACGGTTTTTTCCAGGAGGTCTTCACGCGCGGACCGACGTCTGTCGAGTAGCCAACACCGGTCTCAATGGTGTTCTCGGTGCGCGGCGAGACAACGCCGTGCAGCGGCAACACCTTGGTTTTGCGAGACTTATCAAATTCCGGTGCGACAACTACGGAGTTAAACCAGCCGGTAGCGGAGAGGCGACGGTTCAGCTCCGCAAGATCGCTCGACTGGTAGTAATCGCCTTTTTTAAACGGCACGAGGTTTTGCAGATATTCTTCACGAATTTGCGAACCTTCAAACGTTACATCGCCAAAGCGGTAGCGCTCACCGCTGTCGTAGTCAATATCCCAGAAGGCCTGACGTCGCTCCAGCGCGATGCCCAGCTGGCTTTTATTGAACTGGCTGTCGAAGTAGCCTTTGCGCAGAGAGACGCTCGTCAGCTCTTTTTTGAAGTGGTCGTAGTCACCGTGGTTGAGCACGGTGCCGATTTTCGGCCGCGTGCTGAGCAGGTCCAGGTAGTCGCGGTCGGTGCGCGCACCGCCGCGCAGGATGACGTTCGTGCCGCCAATCAGCACCGGCTCGCCCGGCGAGACGCGGGCAATAAGCACCTGACGCCCCTTCTTTGGCGGCGGGCGGAGATCGAAATCAATGGTGGGTTCGTAATACCCCAGCGCTTTTAGCCCTTCACGGATCGCGTCATCCACGCGCGCGCGAAAACGCCGGTCCGGCGTCACCTCATCGCTCTGGATGGTCGACAGCTGCGCACGCACGTTTTTTTCCAGCGTCCCGGATAACCCCTCAACCTGCAAACGGACATTCGCCGCGCTGGCAACCCCGCTTGTCAGCAATACACTGACTAAACATAACTGGCGGATTTTTGTCACGTTTTCTCCTGAATATCCCTTTTCCACCCTGGAAGCAAATGAAGCGCCGCCGTGCGGCAAAATACGGCCCGGAAGCCAAAAACCCAAATCGTGGGTTGAAAACGGGTGTAACACCCAAATATTTCTTATGATTAAATCTAGTCTCATTCAGCGCATTTATTGTGTTCAATTAAACGCTTCGTGACAACCTTAACCGAAACATCGCACCCCGGGAGGCCCCATCGTGAGTTTATTCGACAAGAAGCATCTGGTTTCACAAGCTGATGCATTACCGGGACGCAACACCCCTATGCCTATGGCGACCTTACACGCCGTCAATAACCATTCAATGACCAACGTTCCTGATGGAATGGAAATCGCCCTGTTCGCCATGGGCTGCTTCTGGGGCGTTGAGCGCCTCTTTTGGCAGCTGCCCGGCGTTTACAGCACCGCGGCCGGCTACACGGGCGGCTACACGCCAAACCCAACCTACCGCGAAGTCTGCTCCGGCGAAACCGGCCATGCGGAAGCGGTCCGCGTGGTATATGACCCGACGGTCATCAGCTACGAACAGCTCCTGCAGGTCTTTTGGGAGAATCATGACCCGGCGCAGGGCATGCGTCAGGGCAACGACCACGGCACACAGTATCGCTCGGCCATTTATCCGCTCACGCCTGAGCAGGACGCCGCCGCGCGCGCCAGCCTTGAGCGTTTCCAGCAGGCCATGCGTGAAGCAGGCGATACGCGCGAGGTGACCACGGAAATCGCCACCGCGAAGCCGTTCTACTATGCCGAGGACGATCATCAGCAGTATCTGCACAAAAACCCGTACGGCTACTGCGGCATCGGGGGCATCGGCGTCTGCCTGCCGCCACAGCTGGCCTGATTATTAACCGTTAAATCGTCACCCGTACCGGACAGCGCACGCTGTCCGGTCTGTTTTATGCCAAAAATGTGACCTCTGGCAGATTTACATCTCTTTACGCTATACTACCGCTGAAATAATCGGCTCAACGCTACGAGCTGACGTTCTACGTGTTTTCACACAAATGGTATCAACTCCCCTTCTGAGGATCTGGCGAGAAGCCGGATAAACTATGTTAAACAGTATTTTAGTAATACTTTGTCTTATTGCCGTCAGTGCATTTTTCTCGATATCTGAGATCTCGCTGGCCGCGTCCCGTAAAATCAAACTGAAGCTGCTTGCCGACGAGGGCAACATCAATGCCACCCGCATCCTGAAAATGCAGGAAAACCCCGGCATGTTCTTCACCGTGGTGCAGATTGGCCTTAACGCGGTCGCCATTCTCGGCGGTATCGTGGGCGATGCGGCCTTTTCTCCAGCGTTTTATAGCCTCTTTGTCAAATACATGTCCGCTGAGCTTGCCGAACAGCTGAGCTTTATTCTCTCCTTCTCGCTGGTAACCGGCCTGTTCATCCTCTTTGCAGACCTGACCCCGAAACGCATCGGTATGATTGCGCCAGAAGCTGTAGCTTTGCGTATCATCAACCCGATGCGCTTCTGTCTGTACGTGTTTCGTCCGCTGGTGTGGTTCTTCAACGGCCTGGCGAACGTGATTTTCCGCATCTTTAAGCTGCCAATGGTGCGTAAAGACGACATCACCTCTGACGACATTTATGCGGTGGTGGAAGCCGGCGCGCTGGCCGGAGTGCTGCGTAAGCAGGAACACGAGCTGATTGAGAACGTATTTGAACTGGAATCCCGTACCGTGCCCTCTTCCATGACGGGCCGCGAAAACATTATCTGGTTCGATTTACATGAAGATGAGCAGAGCCTGAAGAACAAAGTAGCGCAGCATCCTCACTCCAAGTTCCTGGTCTGTAATGAAGATATCGACCACATCATCGGTTACGTCGACTCCAAAGACCTGCTGAACCGCGTGCTGGCAAACCAGAGCCTGGCGCTGAACAGCGGCGTGCAGATCCGCAATACCCTGATTGTGCCGGACACCCTGACGCTCTCCGAAGCGCTGGAAAGTTTCAAAACCGCCGGGGAAGACTTCGCGGTGATCATGAATGAATACGCGCTGGTGGTGGGTATCATCACGCTGAACGACGTGATGACCACGCTGATGGGAGACCTGGTTGGCCAGGGACTGGAAGAGCAGATTGTTCAGCGTGACGATAATTCATGGCTGATCGACGGCGGTACGCCGATTGAAGACGTCATGCGCGTGCTGGATATCGACGAGTTCCCGCAGTCCGGTAACTACGAAACCATCGGCGGCTTTATGATGTTTATGCTGCGTAAAATCCCGAAACGCACCGACTCGGTGAAGTTCTCCGGCTACAAGTTTGAGGTGGTGGATATTGATAACTATCGCATCGACCAGCTGCTGGTGACGCGTATCGACAACAAGCCGACCGTACTGGTGCCGAAGCTGCCGGACGCGGAAGAGAAGGTGTCGGCGTAACGTACCTACCCCCACAAACATCAACGGCTCCCATCGGGAGCCGTCTTTTTAACTACCTACTGCATAGCACGTTGGTTAAGCCATCTCAGTTTGCAGACGCATAACCTGACGGTTGACTTCGGACATCACAGACAGGTGCTGTTTGTCCTTCACTTTTGGGACAAGGATCTTGCCCTTATCAAACTCAAAAGCGCCAACATCCTTGATATACAACCGTCCACGGAACAGGATCTTCACGTACTTCGCCACCTGAAGCGGGTTGTAGCGTTGGAAAATTTTCATTCTTGTATCTCCTGCGAATCATACGCTCTTGCGGTGCCACAATCGGCCCGACTGTCCTGAGCGCAAATTTTGATGCCCAATGACTATAGACCAGAACTACGGTGTTACCCAGTGTGCATAAGTTTATTTACCGTTTGATTACAATTATTCAGAATAATCTTTGCAAAGCGTGATAGAGAGCAGTATAAGCCGTCGTTTTTTCATGGATATGTGCGTTCACCCGCAAACTGGCACTCGGATTGCGGGAAAACCACATTGATCGCACTTATGATTAAAAGCGTATGACCAAGTGGTCGGATCACCTGCAAACAATAAGGAAACGCCATGACCCTACGTAACATCCTTGCGGCAGCCTGCCTGCTGCTGCCCCTGTGGGCTTCCGCTCACAGCATTGAAAAAGGACAACGTGTACCGCCAGTCGGCATTGCTGACCGGGGAGAATTGATTCTCGACAATGATAAGTTTAGCTATAAAGCCTGGAATAGCGCGCAGCTCGCGGGCAAAGTGAGAGTTGTACAACATATTGCCGGTCGTACATCCGCAAAAGAGAAGAATGCCAGCCTGGTGGAGGCGATCAAGGCCGCAAAATTCCCCCATGACCGCTACCAGACCACCACGATTGTGAACACCGATGATGCCATTCCGGGCTCCGGGATGTTTGTGCGCTCAAGCCTTGAGAGCAATAAAAAGCTCTACCCGTGGTCCCAGTTTATCGTCGACAGCAACGGCGTGACGCGTAAGGCCTGGCAGCTTGAGGAAGAGAGCTCCGCGATTGTAGTGCTGGATAAGGACGGCCGCGTGCAGTGGGTGAAAGACGGCGCGTTAACTCAGGAAGAGGTGCAGCAGGTTGTCGCCCTGCTGCACAAACTGCTGGCTCAGTAAAGAGAGACGCGGAAGCCGGGGTTGAGGAATGATTCGCGCGGGGTGTAGTCCAGCGGCTTGCCCTGCCAGTCATGGACATGCGCCCCGGCGGCCGCGGCAACGGCATGGCCTGCCGCGGTATCCCAGACGTTAGTTGGCCCAAAGCGCGGATACAGCTGCGCCTGACCTTCCGCCACCAGGCAGAATTTCAGCGACGAGCCAATCGAGGTGGTCTGGTGTTCACCCAGCTGTTGCAGGTATTCCTCCAGCTCGCTGTCGCTGTGCGAGCGGCTAATCACCACCAGCGGTGGACGGGCATCGCGCACCTGGATTTGCTTGCGTACGCCGCACTCCTCCTTCCAGGCTTTCCCTTCAGCGGCGCTGTACATCACCTTCATTACCGGCGCGTAGACCACGCCGAGCACCGCTTTACCCTTCTCAATCAGGGCAATATTGACGGTGAACTCACCGTTGCGCTTGATGAACTCTTTTGTCCCGTCCAGCGGATCGACCAGCCAGTAGCGCTGCCAGTGCTGGCGCTCGTCCCAGCTTTGCGGCGCTTCTTCAGACAGAACGGGGATATCCGGCGTTAAGGCCTGCAGACCTTGCAGGATCACCTTATGCGCCGCGATATCGGCCGCCGTGACCGGGGAGTCGTCCGCCTTGCTGACGACCTCCATCGGTTTAACACCGTCATACACCTGCATGATGGCATCTCCCGCATCCCGTGCGAGCTGACAAATCTTATCTAGCATTTTCCACCTCTTTGTTAACGCAGTGAGGTTAACTCTTTGTTTTAGTTATATCGTAATGTGAACAATTCCGCTATCTGTGAAGCAATTCCGGTTTCAGGTCGCTTTTTTCTGTCAGGATTCACATTTCTGTAAGCAACAAACGATAGATACATACTCTTTTGTGGAACGGATCGAAAAAAGGACTCCTCTGATGATTAAGTTTAGTGCAACGCTTCTGGCGACGCTGATTGCAGCGAGCGTGCAGGCGGCGACGGTAGATCTGCGTATTCTGGAAACGACCGATCTGCACAGCAATATGATGGACTTCGATTACTACAAAGATACCCCTACGGAAAAATTCGGACTGGTACGTACAGCAAGTTTGATCAACGCCGCGCGGGGTGAAGTCAAAAATAGCGTGCTGGTGGACAACGGCGATCTCATTCAGGGCAGCCCGCTCGGCGACTACATGGCGGCAAAAGGTCTGAAGAAAGGCGAGATCCATCCCGTTTATAAAGCGATGAACACGCTGGACTATGCCGTCGGCAACCTGGGCAACCACGAATTTAACTACGGCCTGAAATACCTGCACGATGCGCTGGCCGGCGCGAAGTTCCCGTACGTTAACGCTAATATCATCGACGTTAAGACGCAAAAGCCGCTCTTTACCCCTTACCTGATTAAAGAGAGTGAAGTTGTCGATCGGGACGGTAAAAAGCAGACGCTGAAAATCGGCTATATCGGCTTCGTACCGCCGCAGATCATGACCTGGGATAAAGCCAACCTCGACGGCAAAGTGACCGTTAATGACATTACCGAAACCGCGCGCAAGTACGTGCCGGAAATGCGCGCGAAAGGCGCGGATCTGGTGGTGATTGTCGCCCACTCGGGTCTCTCCGCCGATCCGTATCAGGCCATGGCGGAGAACTCCGTTTACTATCTGAGCGAAGTCCCGGGCGTTGACGCGATCCTGTTCGGCCACGCTCACGCCGTTTTCCCGGGCAAAGACTTTGCCAGCATTAAAGGGGCGGATATCGAGAAAGGGACGCTCAACGGCGTACCGTCGGTGATGCCGGGCATGTGGGGCGACCACCTTGGCGTGGTGGATCTGGTGCTAAATAACGACAGCGGCAGCTGGAAGGTGACGCAGTCAAAAGCCGAAGCGCGCCCAATTTACGACGCGGCGGCTAAAAAATCCCTGGCCGCGGAAGATAAAAAGCTGGTCGACGTGCTGAAGCACGACCACGACGCCACCCGCGAATTCGTCAGCAAGCCGATCGGCAAATCCGCCGACAATATGTACAGCTTCCTGGCACTGGTGCAGGACGATCCGACCGTTCAGGTAGTCAACATGGCCCAGAAAGCCTATGCCGAACACTTTGTTCAGGGCGATCCGGATCTGGCAAAACTGCCGGTGCTGTCTGCCGCTGCGCCATTCAAAGTGGGCGGACGCAAGAACGACCCGGCAAGCTATGTTGAGGTCGAAAAAGGCCAGCTCACCTTCCGTAACGCCGCCGATCTCTATCTCTACCCGAATACCCTGGTGGTGGTTAAAGCCACGGGGAAAGAGGTGAAGGAGTGGCTGGAATGCTCCGCCGGGCAGTTTAACCAGATCGACCCGAAGAGCAGTAAACCACAGCCGCTGATTAACTGGGATGGCTTCCGCACCTACAACTTCGACGTGATCGACGGCGTAAATTACCAGATTGACGTCACCCAGCCGGCGAAATATGACGGCGAGTGCCAGGCGATTAATCCGCAGGCCGAACGCATCAAAAACCTGACGTTCAACGGCAAGGCGATCGACCCGAATGCCACCTTCCTGGTGGTGACCAATAACTACCGCGCCTACGGCGGTAAGTTTGCCGGTACGGGCGATAGCCACATCGCTTTTGCCTCACCGGACGAAAACCGCTCGGTGCTGGCGGCGTGGATCGGCGCGGAGTCGAAGAAGGCGGGCGAAATTCACCCGGCGGTGGATAACAACTGGCGTCTTGCGCCAATCCACAGCGATGCGAAACTGGATATCCGCTTTGAAACGTCACCGTCCGATAAAGCAGCCGCGTTTATTAAGGATAAGGCGCAGTATCCGATGAAGAAGGTTGCGACGGATGATATCGGGTTCGCGATTTATCAGGTGGATTTGAGCAGGTAGCGGTGATTGTGCCGGGTAAGGCGAAACCGCCACCCGGCTTTTACGCCGCACGCTCATCCCGATTCGCCATCACCTTCGGCGTATTGACTTCAATCCAGTCCGCCAGCGCGGCGACTTTCTCGCTCACCTCAATGCCCATCGGTGTCAGGCTATACTCGACGTGCGGCGGCACGACCGGATACGACACGCGATCGACAAACCCGTCCTGCTCCAGTGCCTGAAGCGACTGGGACAGCATCTTTTCGCTCACCCCGCCCATTTTATGGCGCAGCTCGCTAAAACGGTGCGTTCCTCCGCGCAGAGCCAGCAGGATCAGCACGCCCCAGCGGCTGGTAACGTGTTTAAGCACCTCCCGTGAAGGGCACTGTTCCGCGAAGAGATTGCCATCGCGCATTTGCTCGCTGAGCGTTGGGATCGTTTTTTTCATACTTACCTTTTTGTACGTACTTACTAAAAGTTAGCTATGGTGATAGTGTGCCACAACACCAGACAAACACGAAGGAGATTTATCATGATCGCGATTACCGGCGCTACCGGCCAGCTTGGCCAGCACGTTATTGAAGAACTGCTGAAAACCGTTCCAGCAAACCAGATTGTTGCCATTGTTCGTAACCCGGCGAAAGCTGAAGCGTTAAGCAACCAGGGTATTGTGGTTCGTCAGGCGGATTACACCGATGAAGCCGCCTTTACTGCCGCGCTGAGCGGCGTGGAAAAGCTGCTGCTCATCTCCTCCAGCGAAGTGGGCCAGCGCGCGACCCAGCACCAGAACGTAATCAACGCCGCCAAAGCGGCAGGCGTGAAATTTATCGCCTACACCAGCCTGCTGCACGCGGATAAATCACCGCTGGGTCTGCACGTTGAACATGTCGAAACCGAGAAAGCGCTGGCAGAATCTGGCGTGCCATACGCCCTGCTGCGCAACGGCTGGTACACCGAAAACTACCTGGCGAGCGCGCCGCCTGCGCTGGAACACGGCGTATTCATTGGTGCCGCAGGCGAAGGCAAAATTGCCTCTGCCACCCGCGCAGACTATGCCGCGGCGGCCGCCAAAGTGATCGCTGAAGAGGGTCATGCGGGCAAGGTATACGAACTGGCAGGCGACCACGGCTGGACATTGAGCGAGCTGGCGGCGGAACTGAGCAAGCAGAGCGGTAAACCAGTAGCGTATCAAAACCTGAGCGAAGCGGACTTTGCAGCCGCATTGAAGAGCGTGGGTTTACCCGCCGGGCTGGCGGATATGCTGGCGGACTCCGACGTGGGCGCGTCCAAAGGCGGCCTGTTTGACGACAGCCGTACCCTGAGCAAGCTGATTGGCCGCCCGACTACACCGCTGGCGGAGAGCGTCAAAGCCATTCTGTAATTGTTACGGATTGGTTATTTTTTGTGGCATCCCCTCGGGTCATCTCTGATAATGAAGCGATGACCCAGAGGAGGCTCACCGTGCAAGGCGTACCGGAACAGTTTATTGATGAGAGAGACAGCGCGCGCTTTCGCCACCTGGCGCAGCTGCCGGGCCTTGAACTCTATCACGCGCATATCTCTGACTACGCCTTTGAGCCTCACACCCATGAAGCCTTCGGCATCGGCACCATCGAAACCGGCGCCGAACGCTTTCGCTATCGCGGCACCCAGCATCTCGCACCTGAAAAATCCGTTGTTACCATGAACCCGGACGAGATCCATACCGGGGAGTCCGCCACCGAAGACGGCTGGCGCTACCGGATGGTCTACATCGAACCCGATCTTCTGGAAGAGGTAACCGGCCTGCGCCACTGGTGGTTCAGCGACGTAACCCGTTACGACCCGCAGCGCTCTCAGCAGATCGGCAGGCTAATTTACGGCCTGTGGCATACGGACGATCCGCTGGCGCAAAAAGGCTTATTGCTGGATCTGATCGAGACTTTTCAGCCGCTAGCCCATCACGCGCCGGTGGTTCAGGAAGGCGCACACCGTTTCGAGCGCGTGCGCGAGTATTTGCACGACAACTATATGCACGCCCTGACGCTGGACGAACTGGCGAACGTTGTCTCGCTCAGCCCGTACCATTTCCAGCGACAGTTCAAAGCCCATTTTCACGTTACGCCGCACCAGATGTTGATGGCCATCCGCCTGTGGCGCGCCAAGGCGTTTCTCACCCACGGTATGCCCGCCGCCGAAGTCGCCGCCGCAACGGGGCTGACCGACCAGTCGCATTTAACCCGCGCCTTCACCCGCCGCTACGGCATTACACCCGTGCGCTACCAGAAACAGGTCACCCGGCGCTAATGCGCAATCTCATACAATACGCGCGCGTTTCCCCCTTCTAGACTGAGTGCAGAGTAAATCAATGTGGATGGAAAAATGATTAGCGGCGTGTTGTATGCCCTGCTTGCAGGTCTGATGTGGGGGCTGATCTTTGTCGGCCCTCTGATCGTGCCGGAATACCCGGCGATATTGCAGTCTACCGGACGTTATCTGGCGCTCGGGCTGATTGCTCTTCCTCTGGCATGGCTGGGGCGTACACGCTTGCGACAGCTCAGCCGTCAGGACTGGGGCACCGCGCTGGCGCTGACCATGATGGGCAATCTCATCTATTACGTCTGCCTGGCAAGCGCCATTCAGCGAACCGGTGCCCCGGTGTCGACCATGATTATCGGCACGCTGCCGGTGGTCATCCCCATCTTCGCGAATCTGCTCTATAGTCATCGGGACGGCAAGCTGGCGTGGTCGAAAATGATACCCGCCCTGGCCTGCACCGCCGTGGGGCTGGTGTGCGTCAATATCGCCGAGCTGCGCCACGGCCTGGCAGACTTCAGCTTATGGCGTTACGGTTCAGGGATCGTTTTAGCGTTCATCTCGGTCGCGTGCTGGGCCTGGTACGCCCTGCGCAATGCGCGCTGGCTGCGGGAGAACCCGGACAAACACCCGATGATGTGGGCAACGGCGCAGGCGCTGGTCACGCTCCCCGTCTCGTTAGTGGGGTATGCCGGCGCATGCCTCTGGCTGGGTCATCAGCAGCCGGAATTTGCCCAGCCCTTCGGGCCAAGACCCTGGGTCTTTATTGGGCTTAATGGTTGCGATTGCGGTGCTGTGCTCCTGGGTGGGCGCGCTGTGCTGGAACATTGCCAGCCAGAAGCTGCCGACGGTGATCTTAGGGCCGCTGATTGTGTTCGAAACCCTGGCCGGGCTGCTGTACACCTTCCTGATGCGCCAGAGCGTGCCGCCGCTGTTAACGGCCTGCGGGATCGCGCTGCTGGTGGTGGGGGTGGTGATGGCGGTAAGAGCGAAGCCGGAAAAACCGAGGGTTGTTCCGGCTTCGGAGGTATGATTTTGCCGGGTGGCGGCTACGCCTTACCCGGCATGATGTTAAAACGTTTCCCAGTTCGCTTCAGACGCCGTCGCTGCTGGCTGCGCTTTTGGCACATAGGTTTTCACCGGTGCCGCTTTGACCGCCTGATTACGCGTTATTTTGAACACTGCTACCGCTTCGTTCAGGCGTGCGGCCTGATCTTCCAGCGCCGCCGCTGCCGCCGCAGACTCCTCCACCAGCGAGGCGTTCTGCTGGGTCACGCGGTCCATCTCGGCTACCGCCTGACCAACCTGGTCGATACCGCGGCTCTGCTCGTCAGAGGCAGAGGCAATTTCGCCCATGATGTCGGTCACGCGGGTAACCGCGTTAACGATTTCCGCCATCGTCGCGCCCGCTTCGTTCACCAGCTGAGAACCCGCGTTCACGCGCTCGCCGGAATCATCGATCAGCGCCTTAATCTCTTTCGCCGCCTGGGCGCTGCGCTGGGCAAGCGTGCGTACTTCTCCTGCAACCACCGCAAAGCCACGGCCCTGCTCACCCGCACGCGCCGCTTCCACCGCCGCGTTCAGCGCCAGAATGTTGGTCTGGAAGGCAATGCCGTCGATAACGTTAGTAATTTGCGCGATTTTGCTGGAGCTGGTGGCGATCTCGTCCATGGTGCGCACCACGCCTTCCACCACGTTACCGCCCTTCTTCGCGGTTGAAGAGGCATCCAGCGCCAGACGAGACGCCTGACGCGCGTTATCGGCGTTCTGCTTCACGGTGGCGGTCAGCTGTTCCATGCTGGCTGCCGTCTCTTCCAGAGACGCGGCCTGCTGCTCGGTACGAGAAGAGAGGTCGTTGCTGCCCGCCGAGATTTCACCCGCACCGGTATAGATGGTGTCTGCGCCTTCACGCACCACGCCCACGGTGTTCGCCAGCGAGGTTTGCATCTCCTGCACGTTGCGCGCCAGGATAGCCATTTCGTTTTTGCCTTCAGCCTGAATCGGCTGGGTTAAATCCCCTGCCGCGATGGCGCGGATATGGTTGATCACCTCTTCCAGCGGCAGCAGCAGCACCCGGCGCATGGCGATCCAGCTGGAGATAATCACCGCAATGACGAGGATCATGACGGCAGAAAGGATCCACAGGATGCGCTTGTAGTCGCTTTCGTTATCCTGAATGCCTTTACTGGTGAGCGCAGCCTGCGCCTCGCGCCACTCGCGATAGACCTTTTGCATTGCCGTCTGCTTCTGTTCTGCATTCTGCTTGAACATATCTTCCAGGTTGCCCTGGCCCAGCAGAACGTTCATTTGCGTCAACGTGGCGGAGTAGATGCGGTACTGCTCTTCCAGCCGATCGGCCAGGTTCTCATCCAGACCCGGGGTATTCGGCAGGGCGTAGTATTTGTCGTAATGGACCTGTGCATTGGCCAGCAGATTTTTCGCGGTGTTAACCAGCTCGTTCAGCTGTCCGCCGTTAATCTGAGAGGCCATGCTGCTTTGCAGACGCAGCATCCCGCGGTTTAGCGTGACGCGCGCCTGGTTCAGGCTGATCCAGGCGTCGGTAAATTCCGCCACGTTCTGGCTGGAAAGCTGCGACACGGTGAAGTTGTCTTTATCGTTATTCAGCGCGTTGATAAAGATACCCGCGGAAATCACTTGCATGATGCCGAGCACAAGCAGCACCGAAATAAGAAGAGTAATGACTTTTATACGTTTAAACATGCGTTGCCTTTGTTATATGCAGGTTTGTCTGACGTGTATCTATCGGCACGCGCGGCGGGTTGTTTACTGTTTCTCCACCTTTAAAAACTTTCTAAACCACTTTCCTAAATCCATTCAGGGAGTTAAACGGGACATTTTTTTGTGATCCGTGTCGCACTTTCTCCCTTCCCTCTAAAGGGTTATAGCGCCGCCTTAAAGATGCATTTAATATGCATCTTATATTCTTGATGACGAGGTAACTGCTATGGCCTTTCGCGACCACCCCCTCGGCGAGCTGGCGCTCTCCATCCCTCGCGCTTCCGCGCTGTTCCGTAAATACGATATGGATTACTGCTGCGGCGGTAAGCAAACGCTGGCGCGAGCGGCCTCGCGCAAGGAACTGGACGTGGAGGCTATCGAAGCGGAGCTGGCGCTGCTGGCCGAACAGCCTGTTGAAAAAGACTGGCGCACCGCCCCGCTCACGGAAATCATCGACCATATCATCGTGCGTTACCACGACCGCCACCGTGAACAGCTGCCTGAGCTGATCCTGCAGGCAACGAAAGTTGAGCGCGTACATGCCGACAAGCCTTCCGTGCCGCGCGGTCTGGCAAAATACCTGACCATGCTGCATGAAGAGCTTTCCAGCCACATGATGAAAGAAGAGCAGATCCTCTTCCCGATGATTAAACAGGGAATGGGAAGCCAGGCGATGGGGCCTATCAGCGTAATGGAAAGCGAGCACGATGACGCGGGCGAACTGCTGGATGTGATCAAACACACCACTAACAACGTCACGCCGCCGCCGGAAGCGTGCACCACCTGGAAAGCGATGTACAACGGCATTAACGAGATGATTGACGATCTGATGGAGCACATCAGTCTTGAGAATAACGTGCTGTTCCCGCGGGCATTGGCGGGGGAATAAAAAAGCCCGGTGGCGCTAGCGCTTACCGGGCCTACAACGTCCTCGAACATAGGCCGGGTAAGCGTCAGCGCCACCCGGCAATATGCTTAACGCATGCCTGCCATCCGTTTCTTACCGATAAACAGCCAGCCCAGCCCCAGCGCGATAAACCACAGCGGCGTGACGATCAGCGCCTGACGGGTGTCATCTTCGAGCGTCAGCAGCACCAGCACGAACACGAAGAACGCCATGCACACCCAGCACATCAGCTTGCCCAGCGGCATCTTGTAGATCGACTTCTCATGCAGGTGCGGACGCTGTTTGCGGTACACGAGGTACGAGCACAGGATAATGGTCCAGACGAACATGAACAGGATCGCCGACACCGTGGTGATCATAGTAAACGCGCCAATTACGCTTGGGTTTACGTAGAGCATCACCACGCCACCCAGCAGGCACATGCAGGAGAAGGTCAGCCCTTTCGCCGGTACCGCACGTTTAGAGAGTTTCGCAAAGGCGCTCGGCGCTACGCCCTCCTGCGCCAGACCAAACAGCATACGGCTGGTTGAGAACACGCCGCTGTTCGCAGACGATGCCGCAGAGGTCAGCACCACGAAGTTAATCAGGCTCGCCGCAGCAGGCAGCCCTACCAGCACGAACAGCTCAACGAACGGGCTCTTGCTGGGCACCACGGAGCTCCACGGCGTCACGGACATAATGATGATCAGCGCGAAGACGTAGAACATGATGATACGCACCGGTATGGAGTTGATGGCGCGCGGCAGGGACTTCTCCGGATCTTTGGTTTCCGCAGCGGTCGTTCCGACAAGCTCAATCCCCACAAACGCAAACACCGCAATCTGGAAGCCCGCAAAGAAGCCGCTGATGCCTTTCGGGAACCAGCCGCCGTCATTCCACAGATGGGTGAAGGACGCCTGAACGCCCGTTGGCGACTGGAAGTGCGTCAGGACCATCACCAGGCCCACCACAATCAGCCCTACGATAGCGACAATCTTGATCATCGCGAACCAGAACTCCATCTCACCGAACATTTTCACGGTGGCAAGGTTCAGGCTCAGCAGCAGAATAATTACCGCCAGCGAGGCGACCCAGTCCGACAGCCCCGGGAACCAGAACTGCGCGTAAGCGGTAATCGCCACGACGTCCGCCATGCCGGTGACCACCCAGCAGAACCAGTAGGTCCAGCCGGTAAAGTAGCCCGCCCACGGGCCGAGCAGGTCCGACGCGAAGTCGCTGAAGGATTTGTATTCGAGGTTCGAGAGCAGCAATTCACCCATTGCGCGCATCACGAAGAAGAGCATAAAACCGATGATCATATAAACGAAGATGATCGACGGCCCGGCAAGACTGATGGTTTTGCCGGACCCCATAAACAGCCCGGTGCCGATGGCACCGCCGATGGCGATAAGCTGTATATGACGGTTTGTGAGATTGCGCCGTAGCGACTGTTCAGACGTCGCCTCTTCTGCAGCGGCGACTTTGACCTGATCTACCATGTAATTTTTCCTGTTTATGCCTGTCTGTGTTGTTAAGGCTCTTCTGGCCTTTAAAAACGTCAAATAAATGACGGTCCCTTCGTAAGGGTTTATCGATATTAGGTAAGAATCGGCGGGATGAATACTATGATTTAGATATTATGTTAATAATATGTTGAAAGTGAGTGTCATATCACTCATACAGCGCGAAACAGCTCACAAAAATACACGCAACAGTTTCGTTTGCAAGATAAAATGTTGATTCCGTCGTAACTATGGGTTTTATCACTATTTTCCTCTCCCCGGGCGGAGAGAGGAAATAAGAAAAGTCGATTACAGGATTTCCAGCAGCTCGACTTCAAATACCAGGGTGCTGAATGGCGGGATGGACGCGCCAGCGCCACGCTCGCCGTAAGCCAGGTTGTGCGGGATGGTCAGTTCCCATTTGGAACCCACTGGCATCAGGGTCAGGGCTTCGATCCAGCCCGCAATTACGCCGTTGACCGGGAACTCAGCCGGTTCGCCGCGCGCCACGGAGCTGTCGAATACGGTACCGTCGATCAGCTTACCGGTATAGTGCACGCGAACGTGGTCGGTACGCGCCGGGATAGCGCCGTCGCCCTGGTTGATCACGCGGAACTGCAGGCCGGATTCGGTGCTGTTCACGCCTTCGCGCTCGCGGTTCTCTTCCAGATATTTCACGCCTTCGGCTGCCATCTCTTCGAAGCGCGCGCGACGCACAGCGTCAGCACGTTCGTGGATTTCACGCAGCGCACGATGCACAACGTCAACCGGAACGGCAGGCTGTTTGCCTTCCAGCGCATCAGCGATACCCGCCACCAGCGCTTCAGGTAACAGACCTTCCAGGCCGGATTCGCTCAGCTGCTGTCCTACCTGCAAGCCGATACCGTAACTTGCTTGCGCTTCGATAGTGTCAAAAGTCGGGGTGGTCATGGGTTTTCCTTCCATCACATTTAAAGTAGCGGGCAGCATATCAGCCATGCCCTTATGGGTAAAACTTTGTCTGAAGTTAAGGTGACAAACCGCGACGAAACAGAAACAATAGAGACAACCAGGATTAATCCAGAACTGATGTCACGGATGTCCGGTTTGCTACGTCGTTCAGGCAGTTAGCGAACTATACTTCGAAGCACAGGATATAAAAGACGCGGAGCAGGAGGAGAGCCATGCCCGGGCGATTTGAACTGAAACCTACCCTGGCGAAAATCTGGCAGGCGCCGGACAATTTTCGCATTATGGACCCGCTGCCTCCTCTGCACCGCAGGGGGATTATCATTGGTGCGCTGATGGTGATCGTGGGCTTCCTGCTTCCTTCCGGCGGTGATGATGTTGATACCGCGCCGGTCACCCGCAATGCGCAGCTGGATCTTCAGTCGCAAACGCGGCCGCAGCCTGACGCGCAGCCGATGCAGACGCAGCTGGTAACCCCGTCTAACGATCCGGGTCAGGTCGCGCCTGTTGAACCCGAACCCGTTCAGGATGAACAGGAGCAGACCGCAGCGCCGTCTGAGCCGCAAACCCAGCAGCCGACCGGCATCGAGCAACAGTGGCGTTCCTATCGCGTGGAGCCGGGCAAAACCCTGGCACAGCTTTTCCGCGACCACAACCTGCCGCCGACCGACGTGTATGCCATGGCAAAAGTGGAAGGCGCAGGTAAACCGCTGAGCAACTTACAGAACGGCCAGATGGTGCAGATTCGCCAGAACGCCAGCGGGGTGGTCACCGGGCTGACCATTGATACCGGAAATGGGCAGCAGGTGCTATTTACCCGCCAGCCGGACGGCAGTTTCATCAGAGCACGTTAATGGCGTATGCCGGGTAAGGCGAAGCCGCCACCCGGCACTTTTGTTCTCAGGCACTCCGTTTATTCACCCACCAGATCCCCGAGCAGACCAGCACCAGCGCAATCGCATATTTGATATCCAGAATATTTTCGCCGAGGAAAATGGCGGAAAGCACCGTCCCTGCAACAGGAATGACAAAGTTGAACGGAGCAATCATGCTTACCCGGTTCACTTTCAGCAGCGCGCTCCACAGGGCGAACGCCACCGATGAGAGCAGCGTCAGATACCCCAGCACCGCAACGGCCTTCATGCTGTGCACTTCCAGCGTTCCGCCCGTGGCATAACCTCCCGCAACCAGCGCAGCCCCGCCTATCGCCAGCTGCCAGCCGGTCATCACCGTTGGGTCGACGGTCTGGGAAATACGTTTCCCGTAAAGCGTGGCGGCAGAGAGAATAAAAGCCGCCAGCACCACAAAACCGTCGCCTTTCCAGATAAACTGGAAATCGCTTAACCCACTGTGAAAGTTCACCAGCATCACCCCGGCAAACCCAAGAATACAGCCCAGCGTTTTGTTATAGCTGAGTTTGTCATTGTGGTAGATAAAGTGCGCCAACAGTACGCTGAAGAAAGTCCCGGTGGCGTTCATGATTGAGCCGTTTACCCCCGTCGTGTAGGCCAGTCCTATATAGAAGAAAGTGTACTGAATGGTGGTCTGGGTCAGCCCGAGGATCGTGAGCTGGCCAAACTGCGCGGGCGTGAGCCTGCCAATCGGTTTGCGCTGGGCCAGCGCAAAGAGCAGCAGCAAGGCACCGGCAAACAGAAAACGGTATCCGGCAAAAACGACTTTGGACGGAATATCATCGGTCGCGATCTGAAAGAGTTCGTAGCCATTTTTAATGGCCGGGTACGAGCTCCCCCAAAGCAGGCAGCAGAGCGTGGCGCAGGCGTAGGCCACATGTCGACGGGCAAAGACGGGCGTGGGCAGAGCGGTATCCATGACAAATCTCATAAATAAAATTGCGTTTCAATTTATTATCAGAGAATGCGTCAGGAATAGCTACCATACGAGATAAAAAGAGAATTTCCGGTAGCCTTAAAAAAGCAAAACGCCGGCACAAGGCCGGCGCTTCGACGCGAGCAGAGTAAAAAATTACTCAGCTACAACGTTAACAACCAGTTTAGCGAACACTTCGCTGTGAACCTGGAAGTCAACTTCGTGCTCACCAGTGGTACGCAGAACGCCGTTCGGCATGCGAACTTCGCTCTTAGCCACTTTAACGCCTGCTGCAGTAACTGCATCAGCGATATCGCGGGTACCGATGGAACCGAACAGTTTACCTTCGTCGCCAGCTTTGGAAGCGATGGTAACAGTGCCCAGTGCGTTGATTGCTTCAGCGCGAGCGTTAGCAGCCGCCAGAACGTCAGCCAGTTTGGCTTCCAGTTCAGCGCGACGTGCTTCGAAAAACTCTACGTTTTTCTTAGTAGCTGGAACAGCTTTACCCTGTGGAACCAGGAAGTTACGAGCGTAGCCCGCTTTAACGTTAACCTGATCACCCAGGCTGCCCAGGTTTGCTACTTTATCAAGCAGAATAACTTGCATTACCTTATCCTCTTAAAGTCGTATTAATGGACCGTGCCCGATTACTGATGACGATCAGTGTACGGCAGCAGGGACAGGTAGCGAGCGCGTTTGATAGCGCGAGCCAGCTGACGCTGATATTTTGCACGAGTACCGGTGATACGGCTTGGGACAATCTTACCGCTTTCGGTGATGTAGTTTTTCAGCGTTGCGATATCTTTATAGTCGATCTCTTGAACGCCTTCCGCGGTGAAACGGCAGAACTTGCGACGACGGAAATAACGTGCCATATGGCTAGTCTCCAGTATCTATCAAATCAATCTGCTCGGCATGCAGAACCATTTTGCTCAGGCCGTTCTTTGCCTTGTGGCAAGAGATGAACCCCTGAACGATTACTGCGCTACCGACCGTTAAACTGTGAGTAATGGCCTGGTTTTCGTGTCCGCTAATAATAACGGGCATTTGGCACCACGCCTGCCGGTGAAACCCGGCTTCCTCTTGCACAGAACGATGCTCAAGCACGAACTGGCAATGCGGAATTCCTGATGGACTGACCTTTCGAAGGGGAGCCCTGCATACGATGCCGGACAACGCCAGACGGTTGGTCATCAGAAATTACTCTTCAGAATCCCCAGCATCAGAATCATCTGCGGTTTCGTTTGCGAAATCATCGCGACGCTCACGGCGCTCGTCTTTCGCTTTAACCATCGGAGATGCTTCGGTAACTGCGTTTTTGGTACGCATAACCATGCTGCGGATAACGGCATCGTTGAAGCGGAAGGTAGTTTCCAGCTCATCGATAACTTCCTGCGGCGCTTCAACGTTCATCAGAACGTAGTGTGCTTTGTGCAGTTTGTTGATCGGGTAAGCCAGCTGACGGCGGCCCCAGTCTTCCAGACGGTGGATCGTACCTTCTGCACCAGTGATGGCAGCAGAGTAACGCTCGATCATACCCGGAACCTGTTCGCTCTGGTCAGGATGGACCATAAAAACGATTTCGTAATGACGCATCGAATTGCTCCTTACGGATTATTCAGCCTCCTGTCTGGGTCAGCCGAGGCCCGGGGAGGCAAGGAACGTGTTAAAGGTCGGCTGAAAAATTGACGCGTCATAATACTTGCCCCCCCCAGGAAACTCAAGCTGATTGCACAAATAATTCGCACAAAGCGTAAAGCTGGTCTAAGTGGGTGATTTAAAATTAATCGCATCAGGAAGCGTTGTTTTTTTGAACAACTGCATCAGAAATGGTCACGCATCCCCGCCGGAGGAATGATTACACTTTAATCAGAGATCAGCTGAATTAAAGAAGGAGTATTCCCCTCACACAGCACGCAGTCGTGGAGCGCATATCATGAAAAAAATCGCAGTAGCCATAATGGCGGCGCTTTTGCTCAGTGCAAACGCGATGGCAGCCATCAAAATAGACGGCCGGCAGGCCAGAAACATGGATGATGTGCATAGCTTAGGCGTAATCTATATCAATCATAATTTCGCCACTGAAAGCGAAGCAGATCGGGCACTAAATGAAGAGACCGATGCCCAGGGCGCAACCTATTACCACGTGATGTTAACCCGTGAGCCCGGCAGCAACGGCAATATGCACGCCAGTGCAGATATCTACCGGTAACCTTTAACGCTAGCACCAGGAAAGCCAACAACGAGAACATAGCCATAATTGACGTTGCCCCCTGTCCGGGGGCTTTTTTTGTGAATGGCTCCGGAATACCACCGGTTACAACTGTTTTTCGGTATTCCAGAGCACTTATTCACTTCTTTCACTTCTGCCCGTAGTAGGCATTCGGGCCGTGCTTGCGCATGAAATGCTTGTTCATCAGGTAATCGTCAATGCCCTGAAGCTGTGGATTAATGTCGCGTGCAATCCACGCCATGCGCGCCACTTCCTCCATGACAACCGCATTATGAACGGCGTCGTGGACATCTTTTCCCCAGACGAACGGGCCGTGCTGATAGACCACAATACCCGGCGTATGCAGCGGTTCGCTTTCACCCAACGTTTCGATGATGACCTTTCCGGTGTTGAGCTCGTATTCGCCTTCCACTTCAGCCTGCGATAATGCCCGCGTGCAGGGGATGTCGCCGAAGAAGTAGTCTGCATGCGTCGTGCCCAGCGCCGGGATGGGCAACCCCGCCTGTGCCCAGGCGGTGGCGTGCGTGGAGTGGGTATGCACAACGCCACCCAGCGATGGATAACGCTGGTACAGCGCCAGATGGGTCGCCGTATCAGAAGAAGGACGCCATTTGCCCTCAACGACGTTTCCTTCGAGGTCGACCACCACCATATCGTCCGCTTTCATGGTTTCATACGCCACGCCGCTCGGCTTGATCACCACCAGACCTTGTTCACGGTCGATGGCGCTCACGTTGCCCCAGGTGAACGTTACCAGGCCATAGCGCGGCAGATCCATATTGGCCTCAAAGACCTGCTGTTTCAGCTTAAGCATGTTCAGCCTCCAGTAACCCCGCGCGCGCCATACGCTCGCGCACCCAGTCCCGCGCTTTTGCCACTTCCGCAGCCGGATCGTCTGACGTTTCGCTCCACATCTCAATCAGATAAGGCCCGCAATACCCTGTCTGTTTGAGCGTCTCGAAGCACCGTTCGAAATCCACCACCCCGGTGCCGAACGGTACGTTTTTAAACACGCCAGGGCGGGTATCTTTGACGTGCACCGCCACGATATGCCCGATGCCCGCCTGCAGCTCCATCTGCACGTCGTTATCCCAGGCCGACAGATTGCCGATATCCGGATAAAGCTGGAACCAGGGGTTATTCAGATAGTGCGCATAGCCCAGCGCCTTGCTGATGGAGTTCATCAACGGGTAGTCCATGATCTCCATCGCCAGCGTGACCTGCGCGCGGCTTGCCATCTCAACGCTCTCTTTCAGGCCGTCACGGAAACGACGGCGCGTTTCGTCGTTGGCTTCCTGATAGTAAACGTCGTAACCCGCCAGCTGGATCACGCGGATGCCGACATCCTGCGCAAAACGAATGGCTTTGCGCATGATCTCCAGCCCTTCAGCGCGTACGGCATCGTCTTCACTGCCGAGCGGGAAACGGCGGTGGGCGCTCAGACACATGGACGGCACGCGCACGCCGGTTTCGGCAATGGCGCCCACCAGCGCCAGGCGCTGCTCGCGACTCCAGTCGAGGCGAGAAAGGCGCACATCCGTCTCATCCACGGACATTTCGACAAAATCGAAACCCAGCTGTTTTGCCAGCCGTAACCGCTCCAGCCAGCACTCCCCTGCAGGGAGTGCCTTTTCATAGATGCCAAGCGGGACCTGTTTTGACAACATACCCGCTCCTTAACCCCAAAGCTGAGCGATTGAGCGTTTGAACTGACGCGCCGCTTCCACCGGAGATGCCGCGTCGCGAATGCTGCGGCCAGCGATAAAGACGTGAATAGGGATGCCCTGGAACAGCGGCAGATCTTCCAGCGCCAGGCCACCGGTGACGGTGACTTTGAAGCCCATATCCGCCAGACGCTTAATCGCGCTGATATCCGCTTCGCCCCACGCCACGCCTGCGGCTTGCGCATCGCGGCTGCGGTGATACACCACCTGCTGGATGCCCGCATCGCGCCACTCCTGCGCCTGCTCCCAGGTCCAGAAGCCGGTCAGTTCAATCTGCACGTCGCCGTTAAACTCTTTTGCCACGTCCAGCGCGCCTTTGGCGGTGTTGATATCCGCACAGCAGATCACGGTGACCCAGTCGGCGTTGGCTTCAAAGCACATGCGGGAAAGGATTTTGCCTGCGTCAGCAATCTTGGCATCCGCCAGCACGATTTTGTGCGGATAGAGCGCTTTCAGGTCACGAACGGCGCGCACGCCTTCGCCCACGCACAGAATGGTCCCCACTTCGATGATATCCACCTCTTCCGCAATCAGGCGGGTGGTTTCGTAAGCGTGAGACAGCGTCTGGTTATCCAGCGCAACTTGCAACATTGGTAATGACATGTTCAATTCCTCTTAAACGGCCGCCGCAGTGGCGTTATCAATTAAATCCAGCACTTCCTGCGCGGTGCGGCAGGCGCGTAAACGGTCAAAATTGGCTTCGTCATCAAACAGGTTGACGATCTGCATGATGCCCACCTCCTGGTGGGTGTTGGCATCAACGGCCGCCATGGTGATGAGAATGTCGACCGGGTCGTTATCTTCGTGGTTGAACACCAGCGGCGTTTTCAGGGTCACCAGCGCAAAACCGGTTTTCTTGACGCCCTCTTCCGGGCGGCCGTGCGGCATGGCCAGGCCCGGCGCAATCACGAAATAGGGGCCGTGCTGCGCCACGCCATCCAGAATGGCCTGGTAATAGCGCGGCTCGACAACGTCCGCTTTAACCAGCAGATCCACACTCAGCTTCACCGCTTCCTGCCAGGTGCTGGCGTCGGCCTGTAAAAGGATGGCGTTATTCTCTGCCAGCGAATCACGTAGTTTCATGTGGCGTCCTTACTTCACGTCTTGTGGGAAGTGCTCTTTGATCACTTCCAGCAGTTTTGGCCCGAAATCCGCAGGCGAGAGCATGTTGCGCACGCCTACCACATATTTGTTGCCCGACACGCTAATCTCACCGGCAATATGAGTTGAAGCGATGATGATGTCCGCGCCGTTCAGTTCACTTTTGTATTCACCCACTGCGCAGCTGTTCACCGTGTGGTCGATGTTTGACTGGGTCAAAAACTGGTCCACTTTCATCTTCATGATCATGGAGCTACCTTGCCCATTGCCACACACAGCCAGGATACGTACGGTCATAATCGAAACTCCTTAATGAGCAGACACTTCTGCTGTTTGTTTTTCCGCATCTTCTTCAGCTCGCAGCGAACGGCCAGCGAAGAACATATAAGCCAGAGCAATCAGGATGATGACGGCCATAAAGGCCAGACCGACGGAGGCAAAGCCCTGCATCATCGGTGGGGCCAGAATTGACCAGTCCGCCATGCCCATCCAGGCGCTCATACCGGTGAGCTTGACCGCCCACACGCAACCGAAGATTTCCACCATGCCCATCACCAGGCAGATCTTGAGCGCCGCGCGCCAGCCGCCGAAGTGGTTAGCAAACACACCAATGGTGGCGTTGGAGAAGAACATCGGGATAAAGCCAGGAATGATCAGGATTGAGGAGCCGCAGCCCACCAGGATGCCCACCGCAATCAGCTGGCCGATGGTGCCCCACATAAAGCCCCAGACGACGGCGTTTGGCGCAAAGCTATAGATAGCCGCACAGTCAATCGCCAGTACCGCACCAGGGATCAGGCGCTGAGAGATGCCGTTAAAGGCTTCCGACAGCTCGGCGACGAACATACGCACGCCCTGAGTGATGATGAAAATCGCTACCGCGAAGGAGAAACCGGTCTGCAGGATATAGACCGTCCAGTGGGTTTTACCCGCCATCGCCTGCACGACGTCAATGCCGAAAGAGAGCAGAATGGCGCCGAAAAAGAGGGTCATCACAATCGCGGTGGAGACGATGTTGTCGTGGAAGATATTCAACCAGCCAGGCAGTTTGAGGTCTTCGACACTCTCCTCTTTTTTGCCCAGGTACGGCGCAACTTTATAGGCAATCCAGGCGGCAAACTGCTGCTGGTGACCGATGGAGAAGCCACAGCCGTCGGTCACGATCTGCGTTGGCTTGTACATCATGTTGGAGGTGATACCCCAGTAGAGCGAGACCAGCACCGCGGTGCAGATAATCGTGGTCCACATTGGGTAACCGAAGATATAGAGAGAAACCGCGATCAGCCCCGCCTGCTGGAACATGATGTGCCCGGTGAGCATGATTGTGCGAATGCCGGTAATGCGGCGCAGGAGCACGTAAATGATGTTCAGCGCCAGCGCGAGTAGCACCGCATATCCCACCCAGCTATAGGCATCACCCATGCGATCGATGGTCGCCATCATTGAGGCGTAGGTATCAGAGATAGCGCCGTTGATGCCATACACTTCCGACATTTTGGCGACGACCGGCTTAAACGTACCGGTGAGAATGCCTGACCCCGCCTGCAACAGCATGAAACCGATAATGGTTTTGATGGTGCCTTTAATAATCACGCTGACGCTTTTGCGCAGCAGGATGTACCCCAGGCACGTCACGATACCCAGCAACAGCGGGGCGTTGGTCATTACCTGATTAAAGAAAACGGTAAAGACGTTGTAGAGGATCTCCATAACTCTCTCCAGAAATGAGAACACAAGGGGCAATCCCTGTGCGGTTGGTGCCATCACTCTATTAATCACAAATAATCACCACAAGATTGCATTTGATTATTTGTGACGCATCACGCAATTTATTTCCATGCTGTTAGTAATGATTTTCACTACCGCACCACAAAAATAAATTAATCCTTATAATTCATCAAATTAATGTTTAATGCAGGATAATCTAACAAGTAAAGAGTGGAGAGTCCGTGAAGTCGCGCAGATAAAATTCCGCATTTTGACCATTGCAAAGCACGTCAAATAGTGCCAGCATTAATCATAACGAATCACAATGTGACTACTTTTGATTAAACCAGGAGTCAAAACGATGAGTAAAGTGAAAACCATTACCCGTGAATCATGGATTCTGAGCACCTTTCCGGAGTGGGGTAGCTGGCTGAACGAAGAGATCGAGCAGGAACAGGTTGCTCCTGGCACGTTTGCAATGTGGTGGCTGGGCTGCACCGGTATCTGGCTGAAATCTGAAGGCGGCGCCAATATCTGCGTCGATTTCTGGTGCGGCACCGGCAAACAGAGCCACGGTAACCCGCTGATGAAAAAAGGCCACCAGATGCAGCGTATGGCCGGCGTGGAAAAGCTCCAGCCGAACCTGCGCACCACGCCGTTTGTGCTTGATCCTTTTGCCATTCGCCAGATCGATGCCGTGCTTTCTACTCACGATCACAACGACCATATCGACGTGAACGTGGCGGCAGCGGTGATGCAAAACTGCGCGGACGACGTACCGTTTATCGGGCCGCAAACCTGCGTAGATCTCTGGATTGGCTGGGGCGTGCCGAAAGAGCGCTGCATCGTGATGAAACCTGGCGACGTGGTGAAAATTAAAGACATTGAAATCCACGCGCTGGATGCCTTTGACCGTACCGCGCTGATTACCCTGCCGGCCGACCAGAAGGCTGCTGGGGTACTGCCAGACGGCATGGACGAGCGTGCGGTGAATTACCTGTTCAAGACGCCGGGCGGCTCCCTGTATCACAGCGGTGATTCCCACTACTCCAACTATTACGCGAAGCACGGCAACGAACATCAGATTGACGTGGCGCTGGGCTCGTACGGGGAAAACCCGCGCGGTATTACGGACAAAATGACCAGCGCCGATATGCTGCGCATGGCGGAAGCGCTCAACACCAAAGTAGTGATACCGTTCCACCACGATATCTGGTCAAACTTCCAGGCCGATCCGCAAGAGATCCGCGTGCTGTGGGAGATGAAAAAAGACCGCCTGAAGTACGGCTTCAAGCCCTTTATCTGGCAGGTAGGCGGCAAGTTCACCTGGCCGCTGGACAAAGACAATCTTGAGTATCACTACCCGCGCGGCTTCGATGATTGCTTCACCATTGAGCCAGATCTCCCGTTCAAATCCTTCCTCTGATTGTGAGGCCACATCGCCAGACCCTGTGTCTGGCGATTTCATATTTATTTTAGTAATTTCACGCTATTTCAAATATCATCTTTTCAAATCAATTCTTATCGGAATAGCTCATGACGGAAGCGCAACGGCATCAAATTTTACTGGAACTCCTGGCGCAAACAGGGTTTATCACCGTCGAGAAAGTGATCGAACGTTTAGGGATCTCCCCCGCCACCGCGCGGCGAGACATCAACAAGCTGGATGAGAGCGGCAAGCTGAAAAAAGTCCGCAACGGCGCAGAAGCCATCAGCCAGCAGCGTCCACGCTGGTCGCCGATGAATATTCATCAGGCGCAGAATCACGATGAAAAAGTACGGATTGCCAGAGCGGCATCACAGCTGGTGAACCCCGGTGAGAGCGTCGTCATCAACTGCGGCTCCACGGCGTTTTTGCTGGGCCGTGAAATGTGCGGCAAGCCGGTGCAAATCATTACCAACTATTTGCCGCTGGCTAACTACCTGATCGATCAGGAACATGAGAGCGTGGTGATCATGGGCGGCCAGTACAACAAAAGCCAGTCCATCACGCTCAGCCCGCAGGACAGCGAAAACAGTCTCTACGCCGGGCACTGGATGTTTACCAGCGGCAAAGGCCTGACCGCTGACGGCCTGTATAAAACCGATATGCTGACCGCGATGGCGGAACAAAACATGCTCAACGTGGTGGGCAAGCTCGTTGTGCTGGTCGACAGCAGCAAAGTCGGTGAACGCGCAGGCATGCTGTTCAGCCGCGCAGAACAGATCGACATGGTGATCACCGGCAAAGGGGCGAATCCCGAGATCCTCCAGAAGCTGGAAGATCAAGGGGTGAAAGTCCTGCGCGTTTAAAGATGCTTGCGGAAAAACGCCACCGTGGCGTCCAGCGCCGCTGGCGTGATGCGGTGGCGGACGCCTGTTTCCCACAAACAGGTCAGATTAGCGTCCAGTCCTTCATTCTTTAACGCCTGCTGCAGGCGGAAGGTTCCATCGGGCGGGACAACATCGTCCGCGTCACCGTGCCATAGCAGCAGCGGGCGATCGGCCAGGCGCGGCAATGCCCGGGTCACTTCCCACTCTGCCAGCATCGGCGTAATTTCCGTTAAATCCTGAGGGGGGAAAAGCGTCTTCGCCAGCGAGGTAAAATAGCCCGAGCCCATCAGACAGGCAACAGACCGCACGTCAGGATGATGCGTCATAATCCCCAGCGCCGTCATGCCACCCATGGACGCCCCGGCCACCGCCAGCCGATTATCGGCCACCAGCCCAGCCTCATAAAGCGCATCGCGCAGCCCGGCAAACTCGGTCAGGCTGCCGTGCAGAATGTGCCAGAACTGCCCCAGTCGCGCCCGCTCATTGCCCGTAAAGCGCGCGCCGTGGTCAGGCGCATCCGGCATTACCACGCGAAAACCTGCCTGAGCCAGCGCCACTGCAAAATAACTGTAAACCAGTTTCGATGAGGTAAACCCATGATAAAAAACCACAACAGGCAGCGATTTATCACGTTTCCCTGCCGGCACAGCGTGTAAAATTTCATGGTCGCCGAGATGGCGTATTTCAATTTCAATCATTGTCGACCCTGTACGAATGAATGATTCATAATGTTGAGAACTGGATTACGGTTTGACGCTATTTTCATTCGAAAATTACGTCCCAGATAACACTTCGGGAACATTCCCCCAAAACTAAATTCGCAGACAACTACACTATGGCTAACAGGAAACGAGATATGGTTATGCACAGGTTTGCTGCTTTATTGCTGGTGTTTCTGCTCAGCGGCTGTAGCGCACTGCAGGGTACACCGCAACCCGCTCCCCCGGTTGCCGATCATCCGCAGGAGATTCGTCGTAATCAGACGGAAGGATTACAGCGAATGGGCACCGTCTCCGCGCTCGTTCGCGGTTCGCCGGATGACGCAGAAGACGCAATAAAGGCACAAGCCGTCGCTGCCAAAGCAGATTATTACGTCATTATTATGATCGACGAAACCATCATAACGGGACAGTGGTATTCACAAGCCATTTTGTACCGGAAATAATGGTTTACCTTTGAACGACATTTACACTGCTTTGCGTCCATAGACATTTTCCTGTCCACAATAAACTCCATGCCAGCGACAAGGAATGGGAGTTTATTCGCGAAGGATTGCCCGGCGGATACCGGAAATATGTGAAATGGAGCTGACGATGAAACGAACTCTTGCTTTGACCTCTCTGTTGCTCTCTGCAGGCCTGGTGAGCACCACCGCGCAGTCAGCAGAATTCGCCAGTGCGGATTGCGTAACAGGTCTGAATGAAATAGGCCAGATCTCCGTCAATAACATTCCGGGGAGCCCGCAAGACGTTGAACGTATCGTGGCATTAAAGGCCGATGAACAGGGCGCGTCATGGTATCGCATCATCCAGATGCAGGAAGATAACCATATCGACCAGTGGCGGGTACAGGCCATTCTCTATGTATAAATCCTTCCTGATAAAAGCCACTTATTTTTAGTGGCTTTTCGTTTTTGCAAATTTTTTATCTAATTTAAAACCACTCTAAAACAATAAAATAACATTTTGTTACATTAATTCAGTAAACGTAATCTCCGCTCTGCCGTTGAAGAACCATACCTTTTCAATGATGAGCAATTTATGATCAATGTTTTCCGCCGTGCGGGCCTTGGAACAAAGCTGTCGCTGCTGACGGGCGTCAGTGTCGCCACGCTGTTTCTGCTTTTCACTTTCCTGCTCAGCCAAAAAGCCAGCCAGCAGCTTGAAGCCCTCGCGGTAGAAGATCTGCATAATCAGTCCACCGGTATGGTCGACATGGTGCAGATGTTTAATACCAGCCTGAGCGAAGAAGTCGAAAGCTACACCAGACTGTTTACGACATTTCTGCCCCAGCCGTTTAGCGTCGATACTCAGCAGACCCGGACCATAAACGGGCTCGCCGTTCCCCTGCTGAAAGGTGGCGACGCTGAACTCCATGAAAATACAACGTTTTCTGATGATTTTCTGAGCCGTACGGGAGCGATCTCAACGCTGTTTGTTCGCAGCGGTAACGACTTCATTCGCGTTGCCACCTCCCTGCGCAAAGAGAATGGCGATCGCGCTATGGGGACGGTTCTGGACACGAGCAGCCCGGCGTTTGCCTCCGTCACGAAAGGCGAGGTGTACCGCGGCCTGGCGCTCCTGTTTGGCAAGCGCTACATAACCCAGTACCAGCCCGTGAAGAACAGTGAAGGTCAGGTTATCGGGATCATCTTCGTTGGGGTGGATATCACTCACTCCTGGAATGTCATGCGCGAGAAAATCCTCAACCGCCGCCTGGGCGAGAGCGGGCACTTCTTCGTGCTGGACCGCAGCAACGGCAAAACGCGCGGTCAGTATCTGTTCCACGCCAGCGAAGAGGGAAAACTGCCGAAGTGGGATAGCGCCACCCAACAGCAGCTGTTGAGCGATTCCTCAGGCTCGCTGGAACGCGTAAGCGACGACGGTCGCACGCTGAAAATGGCCTATACGCCGCTGCCCGGCTGGAACTGGACCATCGTCGGTGAAGTGGATAAATCAGTCCTGCTCTCAAGCGTTAACGCTATGCGCGACCGTTTCCTGCTGGCCGGCGTAGCGTTGTCTGTCCTCTTCGCGGGCCTGTTTGTGGTGCTTATTCGCCGGATGCTGACCCGTCCGCTGCGTAACGTGATTGACCTTGCCCGCCAGTATGCCGCGGGCGATTTACGCTCCAGCCTGCCCGTGACCCGCCAGGATGAGGTTGGCCAGCTGGTTGAAGCCATTAACGGTATCGGTGATGGGCTACAAAAAATTGTCCTGCAGGTCCGCGAGGCCGCGGGCGAGATCCATCTGGGCACCAATGCGCTGGCCTCCGATACCGGAGACATCTCCGAGCAGATCAACAAGCAGGCCAGCAGCGTTGAAGAGACCTCCGCCAGCATGGAGCAACTGGCCGCGACCGTGCAGCAAAATGCCGCCAACATGGAGCAAACGCAGCAGCTGGTAGGTGAAACCTCGCGCGCGGTTCATCAGGGTGGTGAAACGGTGACCCATGCGGTTGCCACCATGGACGATATTCGCGAAGCGTCAAAACGTATCGAAGACATCACCCGCGTGATCGAGTCCATCGCGTTCCAGACTAATATTCTGGCGCTGAATGCGGCGGTAGAAGCGGCACGCGCAGGCGAGCATGGAAAAGGATTTGCCGTGGTCGCGCAGGAAGTTCGCGCCCTGGCAGGTCGAAGCGCCAACGCGGTGAAGGAGATTGAACATCTGATTGGCGATACCCTGCGAAAAGTGGGCGAAGGCCACGCGCTGTCTGAACAGACGCGTCTGGCGATGGATTCCATCATCGTTCATATCGACAACATCAGCCAGCTGGTCACGGAGATTAACCACGCGTCACGCGAGCAGTCCGCGGGGATCGGCCAGGTCAATCTTGCCATGACCCACATTGGCGAAGCGTCGCATATCAATGCCGATCGCATCTCACGCAGCGAGCAAACCGCACGCACGCTGCGCGAGAAAGGGTCACACCTTACCCAACTGGTCAGCCTGTTCCAGCTTAAACGCTAGCCAACCCTGCCCGTGGCGCGCAGCAGCAGATCGCTTTGCACCTGCTCATTCATGAGCGTACCGCCACGGGTATCCAGCATCATGCGGCACCACGCCTGCGCCACGGGCGGCGATGCGTGCCGCAGCATCTGGCTGCCGGCCCCCAGCAAAAAGAGCTGCTGAGCGATCTCCCTCCCCTGCGCCTCCTGCGGTTTACGCAGCTTTTGCTGAAGCTGCCGCCAGCTGCGGTCAAAGTGTCTGTCCTGTCCTTTGACCTGGGCAAACTCGTCGGCAAGCAGGTCGTGGATACCTGGCTGCTTCGCCAGCACCCGCAGCACGTCCAGGCACATGATATTGCCCGATCCTTCCCAGATGCTGTTCACCGGCATCTCGCGATACAGGCGTGGAAGTTCATTCTCCTCGCAGTACCCGCCCCCGCCGAGTGCCTCCATCGCCTCCGCCACGAACGGAATGCCCGCTTTGCACACGCTGAATTTTGCGGCCGGGGTAAAAAGCCGCGCCCAGGCGGCCTCCTGCGGGTCGGTGCGGTTATCCCACGCCCGGGCCAGACGGAACAACAGCGCCGTATGCCCCTCCAGCACCAGCGCCATACGGCTTAGCACTTCACGCATTAGCGGCTGATCGATAAGATTTTTGCCGAAGGTCTGACGCTGATGGGCGTGGTACAGCGCCACGGAAAGCGCCCGGCGCATTAGCCCGTGGCTGCCCAGCGCACAGTCGAAGCGCGTCAGCCCGCCCATCTTCAGGATTTGCCGCACGCCTTCTCCCTCTTCACCCAGCAGCCAACCGGAGGCATCGAGGAACTCCGCCTCGCTGCTGGCGTTCGAGCGGTTGCCGAGCTTGTCTTTCAGACGTTCCAGCCGTACGGCGTTGCGCTGTCCGTCGGGTAAGAAACGCGGGACAAAGAAGCAGGACAAACCGCCTTTCGCCTGCGCCAGCACCAGATGCGCATCGCTCTGCGGCACGGAGAAAAACCACTTGTGGCCCACCAGTCGGTAGCTGCCGTCGCTGCATTTTTCCGCTCTGGTGGTGTTGCTGAGCACGTCCGAGCCGCCCTGCTTTTCCGTCATTCCCATGCCGATCAGCAGGCCGCGCTTTTGCCCACCCGGCGCGAGATGGGGATCGTAACGGTCGCTCATCAGCGGCGTTAACCATTCATGAAACGGTTTGGGCAGCGACTGCTGCAACAGCGGCGTGGCGGCGAAGGTCATGGTCACCGGGCATAACGTCCCCGCTTCTACCTGAGCATGGAGTACGAAGCGCGCGGCCCTGGCGACGAAAGAACCTTTTCGTGCCTCTTCCTCCCATGCCAGATTATGTACCCGGTTAGCGCAGAGCCCCTGCATCAGCAGGTGCCATGCCGGATGAAAGCGAACGTCATCCAGCCGCTCACCCGTGGGGTCGTAGCGTAATAGCTCCGGCGGATTCACGTTCGCCAGCCTGCCCAGCTCCAGCGACTCCGCCGTGCCTAACTGCTGTCCGATGCTGGCAAGAAGATCCATATCCCACTCGGCACCCTCGCGCGCAACCGCGTCGCGCAGGGCGCAGTCAGAGAGGAAAAGGTTGCTGTTAGAGAGTGGGGCTGGTTGATTAAAAACGGTATGGGTCTGCCAGTGCATGCTGTCTCCCTCCTTCAGTGGCAATGAAGGTAAGTATGGACAGACCGTATGAACGCTGCATGGGAGTGAGGTCACACGATGGCGATCCCGCTGATATCATTCGTGAAATAGCTCACAGAACATAAGAATAAACTATTTCATTACTTCGCTTATGTTGAATAATTTATTCTTAACCCGTCTTTGTGAGAATCGTTATGCAACAGGATGCGCACAAGCGTGCATTAATTGCAGGCTCCATTGGTAACTTTATCGAGTGGTATGAGTTTGCGGTCTACGGTTTTCTGGCGACCGTGATTGCGAAGAACTTCTTCCAGCTTGAGGGAGAGGCGGGACTGACCAGTCTGATCCTCACCTGGGCCTCGTTTGCCATTGCCTTCTTCTTCCGTCCGCTGGGTGCGGTGGTATTTGGCCGCATTGGTGACAGGATAGGCCGAAAACCGACGCTGATTATTGTGCTGGTGCTAATGACGCTCGCCACCACGGCCATCGGCATCGTGCCCGTCTACGCCAGCATCGGCATTGCTGCGCCGCTGATCGTTACGCTGCTGCGCATCCTACAGGGCCTGTTCGCGGGCGGCGAGTACGGCGGTGCGGTCTCACTGATGACGGAATTCGCCCCGCGCGGCAAGCGCGGTCTGTACGGCGCGTGGCAGTCCTTTACCGTGGCGCTTGGGCTGCTAGCAGGCGCAGGTATTGTCGCGCTGCTCTCTGCCCTCCTCACGCCTGAAGCCCTGCACGACTGGGGCTGGCGCATTCCATTCTTCCTTGCCCTGCCGATGGGCGTGGTCGCGCTTTGGCTGCGGGTGAGCATGGAAGAGACGCCGAGCTTTGTGCAGCAGAAGGAAAAAGCGGTCATTGCTCAGGCCAGTACTTCCGCCACGCTCAAAACCATCCTGATGGGCATTGGCCGCGTGATGGTCTGGTCCGCGGCGGGGTATACCTACCTCGTGATCATGCCGACCTATCTGCAGTCGGCGCTGCACACCGGGTTTAATCAGGCGCTGCTGATAGCGGTGATTTCTAACATTGGGTTTGCGCTCACCATCATTCCGTCGGGAATGCTGAGCGACAGGATCGGGCGGCGAACGGTGATGATTATGGGCACCGTGCTCCTGCTGATCCTCGCCCTGCCGCTGCTGAAAATTTTGCAGGCGGAGTCCAGTACGATGGCGGTCAAAGCGATTGTGGTGCTGATTGCGGGCGGTCTGGTGGGGATGCTGGCAGGGCCGGGGCCGGCGATGCTGTCTGAGATGTTCCCGACGCGCGTGCGCTATACGGGACTGGGGCTGGCCTATTCGTTATCAAACGCGATTTTTTCGGGCTGTGCGGGGTTAATTATTACCGGGCTGATTAAGCAGACGGGCAACCTGGACATTCCGGCCTATTACGTGATGGCAACGGCGGTGGTGAGTATTTTCGCGCTGATGACGCTCAGGAAGGATGACCATTTACGGTCGTTAGAGGAGTGAGGTTGTCACCGTCTGGTGCCCTCACCCCGGCCCTCTCCCATGTACAGTCCGGGGACATGGTAGACAGGTGTTCGGGGACATGGTGAACACTTTTTAACATCCTTTACCCATGGTGATCGACTTTTTCTTCAGGTCGATCACCCCCACTTTCGTGCTGTACCACCACACTTCATAGCAGCCGTCATCCTGCGTCTCCCTCAGCCCGACCCGTTCTCCCCTGAACGCCTTGCCTGCGCTCAGACTGACACCCTGTATGCTCAGCTTTCCGCTGACATCCACTTTCCTGACCTTCACCCCTTCATCGTACTCAGGTGGCGTTACGCTGCCGCTGTACTGCCGGGCAGACGGCTGATAACGCGAGGCCGGTACCGCCATATCCAGCGCCTCGTGCGGGCGTTCAAGGTTGTACACCGTGCGCCAGTGATCGAAAGCGCGTTGCAGCTCTCCGCTGTCCGCGAACCATTTTCCCTGCAGCACTTCCGCCTTCAGGCTGCGGTGAAAACGCTCCAGCTTGCCCTGCGTCTGCGGATGATAAGGCCGGGAGTGCCCCACCCGGATACCGTGGCGCATCAGCCACAGCTCCAGCGCCGTCCAGGTGCCGGTGGTGTCGCCCCACGGTGAGCCGTTGTCCATCGTCATCCTGTCCGGCAGGCCGTAGCGTTCAAACGCGCTGACCAGCTGCTGCTGCACGGTCTCGCGCCGTTCATCGGTACAGTGCGCCAGGCACAGGGAAAAACGGGAGTGGTCGTCCAGCAGGGTGAGCGGATGGCAGCGGCCACCGCCAAAGGGAAAGTGACCCTTAAAATCCATCTGCCAGAGCCGGTTCGGCGCGTCATGTTCGAAGCGTCCCGTAGCCGGAACGCCCGGTGATGCGCCCGGCAGCAGACCGTGACGGGCCATCAGATTATGGACGGTGCTGAAGGCGGGCATACGGTGCCCCTGGTCTTCAAGCCAGCGCTTAATCTTGCGGGCGCCCCAGCGTTGATGACGGTCATGCGCCATGCGCAGCAGGGCCGTGATGTCGTCAGATGAGCGGTTCGGGGAATGATGAGGTGCGCGGGAGCGGTCCTGAAGACCGGAGGCACCTTCCTCAGCCCAGCGCTGAAGCCACTTGTAGCCGGTGGCAGGAGAAATGCCGAACTGACGGCAGAGGAAACGGATGTTCGCCCCGTCCTGCGAGGCGAACAGTACAAACTCGGTACGTAATGACATGGTATCTCTCGCATCCCAGGGCATAAGTGACTCCATAAACGGGTTCTTATGCCTCAGTTGTAAGTGTCTACCATGTCCCCGAACAAGTGTTCACTATGTCCCCGGACCGTACACCCACGGGGAGAGGGAGAAAACACTAAAGGCCGTCCTTTGGACGGCCTTGCTGTTTATTCTCCGCGCTGGCGCACCGCTTCAAACAGGCAGATACCCGTTGCAACGGAAACGTTCAGAGACGACACGCTGCCCGCCATCGGGATGCTGATCAGCTCGTCGCAGTGCTCGCGCGTCAGGCGACGCATGCCTTCACCTTCCGCCCCCATCACCAGCGCCAGACGGCCGGTCATTTTGCTCTGATACAGAGTATGATCCGCTTCGCCCGCGGTACCGACGATCCAGATATTTTCTTCCTGCAGCAGACGCATGGTGCGCGCCAGGTTGGTCACGCGGATCAGCGGAACGTTTTCCGCCGCGCCGCAGGCCACTTTCTTCGCCGTCGCGTTCAGTTGCGCGGAGCGATCTTTCGGCACGATCACCGCATGCACGCCCGCCGCATCCGCGCTGCGCAGACACGCGCCGAGGTTGTGCGGATCGGTTACGCCATCGAGGATCAGGAAGAACGGATTCTCCAACTCAGCAATCAGATCCGGCAGATCGTTTTCCTGATACTGACGGCCCGGCTTCACGCGGGCAATGATCCCCTGGTGCACCGCGCCTTCGCTTTTCTCATCCAGGAACTGGCGGTTCGCCAGCTGGATCACCACGCCCTGCGCTTCCAGCGCGTGGATCAGCGGCATCAGACGTTTGTCTTCACGACCTTTCAGAATAAACACTTCCTGAAAACGCTCCGGTGCGCGCTCGAGAAGGGCCTGCACCGCGTGGATGCCGTAAATCATTTCACTCATTGATGGTTCTCGTAATAAGTATTTCCCCTCTCCCGGTTGGGGAGAGGGTCAGGGTGAGGGGAGAATTATTCCGCCTGCTTTTTCTTGGCTGCGCGCTTCGCTTTTGTCGCGGCAGCGATTTTCTGCGTCTTCGCGGAAGGCTTTTTCGCTGAGCGAGCCTCTTTCTTCGCCGCCTTTGGCTTCTGTTTCTTCTCGCCGCGGAACGCGCTGTCCGGCTCGAAGTTTACCTTTTTGCCCGCCTGGCGACGTTTACCGCTCGCTTTGCCGTTTCCGCCTTTTTTCGCCCTTTCACGCTCGGTTTTACCGACGTTACGCGGCGCGCGCTCGCTGGAGATCAGGCTGAAGTCGATTTTACGGTCGTCCATATTCACTGCTTCGACCTTCACTTCCACGCGATCGCCCAGACGGTAGGTCTGGCCGCCTGATTCGCCAATCAGACGCTGACCGACCTGGTCGAAGCGGTAGTAGTCATTATCCAGGCTGGAGACGTGCACCAGACCGTCGATAAACAGCTCATCCAGACGAACGAAGAACCCAAAGCCGGTCACGCTGGCAATCACGCCCTTAAAGACGTTGCCCACCTGATCCAGCATAAAGTCACACTTCAGCCAGTCCGCCACGTCGCGCGTCGCTTCATCCGCACGGCGCTCGGTCATGGAACAGTGCTGACCCAGTTGCAGCACTTCGTCCATGGAGTAGTGATAGCCGCCGGTTTCGGTCGTGTTGCCTTTGTGGCCCTGCTCCTGCGCCAGCAGATACTTGATCGCGCGGTGCAGTGACAGATCCGGATAGCGACGGATCGGCGAGGTAAAGTGCGCGTAAGACTGCAGCGCCAGGCCGAAGTGCCCCCGGTTTTCCGGATCGTAAATCGCCTGCTTCATGGAGCGCAGCAGCATCGTCTGCAGCATTTCTGCGTCAGGACGGTCGCTAATGGATTCCAGCAGTTCAGCGTAATCGCGTGGCTCAGGCTTATTACCGCCAGGCAGCTCCAGGCCGAGCTCAGCCAGCACGGAGCGGAACGAAGTAATGGCTTCCGTGGTCGGCTTATCGTGAATACGGAACAGCGCAGGCTCTTTGGCTTTCTCAACGAAGCGTGCCGCCGAGATATTCGCCAGAATCATACACTCTTCGATCAGCTTGTGCGCATCGTTACGCTGGGTCTGTTCGATACGCTCAATGCGGCGCTCGGCGTTGAAGATAAACTTCGCTTCTTCGCTCTCAAAGGAGATCCCGCCGCGCTCTTCGCGCGCCTGCTCCAGCGTTTTGTAGAGGTTATGCAGCTCTTCAATGTGTTTAACCAGCGGTGCGTACTGCTCGCGAAGGTCCTGGTCGCCCTGCAGCATATGCCAGACCTTGGTATAGGTCAGACGCGCGTGCGAGCTCATTACCGCTTCGTAGAATTTGTAGCCCGTTAAGCGCCCTTTGGTGGAGATGGTCATCTCACATACCATACAGAGACGGTCAACCTGCGGGTTTAGGGAGCACAGGCCGTTGGAGAGCACTTCCGGCAGCATCGGTACCACCTGCGACGGGAAGTAGACCGACGTACCACGGCTGCGCGCTTCGTTATCCAGCGGCGTGTGCGGACGCACGTAGTAGCTTACGTCAGCGATAGCCACCCACAGACGCCAGCCGCCGCCGCGTTTTTTCTCGCAGTAGACCGCGTCATCGAAGTCGCGGGCGTCTTCACCATCAATGGTGACCAGCGGCAGACTGCGGAGATCCACACGGCCCGCTTTGGACTCTTCCGGTACTTCTTCGCGCAGGTTTTCGATCTGCTCTTCGACCGCTTTCGGCCAGACGTACGGAATTTCATGGGTACGCAGCGCCATATCGACGGCCATGCCGGTGCCCATGTTATCGCCCAGCACTTCGACGATTTTACCGACCGCTTTGGTGCGACGGGTCGGACGCTGGGTGAGTTCAACCACCACCACAAAGCCCATACGCGCGCCCATCACCTCTTCAGGTGGGATCAGAATATCGAAGCTCAGACGGCTGTCGTCCGGCACCACGAAGCCTACGCCCGCATCGGTAAAGTAGCGGCCCACAATCTGGCTGGTTTTTGGCACCAGCACGCGAACCACGCGTGCTTCGCGGCGGCCTTTACGGTCTGCACCCAGCGGCTGCGCCAGGATCTGGTCGCCGTGGATGCACATTTTCATCTGTTCGGATGAGAGGTAAAGGTCGTCCTTACGGCCTTCCACACGCAGGAAGCCAAAGCCATCGCGGTGACCAATGACGGTCCCTTTCAGCAGATCGAGGCGTTCCGGCAGCGCGTAGCACTGGCGGCGGGTAAAGACCAGCTGGCCGTCGCGCTCCATCGCGCGCAGGCGGCGGCGAAGGGCTTCAATTTGCTCTTCACCTTCAATATTTAATTCAACGGCAAGTTCTTCACGATTGGCAGGTTTTTCGCGTTTTGTTAAGTGTTCAATGATGAACTCGCGGCTGGGGATAGGATTCGCGTATTTTTCGGCTTCGCGTTCCTGGAAAGGATCTTGTGACATGTCGGTTCCTCCGTTGTCAGCTCCGGTGGAAATTTTCTTCATTCCACCAGCAATAATTTATAAAGCGGTTGATTCTCTTCAACCAAATCGGCCAGCGTGTAGTTATCCAGTTCCTTGAGAAAACTTTGCACGGCCTTAGAAAGCGCCTGTTTCAGGCGGCAAGCGGGCGTAATGTGGCAGAACGCGCTGCTGCAGTTCACCAGAGACAAGGGCTCCAGCTCGCGTACCACATCCCCGATACGAATACTCTGTGCCGGTTTACCAAGACGGATCCCTCCATTCTTCCCGCGGACGGCAGCAACGTATCCGGCACGGCTAAGTTGATTGATTATTTTGACCATATGATTACGGGATACACCGTATACCTCTGTCACTTCAGAGATACTGGTCATCTTCCCTTCGGGTAACGACGCCATGTAAATCAGCGCGCGTAAGCCGTAATCGGTGAAACTTGTTAACTGCACATCAACCTCAGGAAAAAGGGAAAACGCGGTTAAACCGCAGAGATATTCATTAATGATGATAAACCAGCCAGATAGTTAGCGGCTAATTTATTTGACAGACGGGGCGAAAAAGCGGAGATCCAGGAGCGGTCGCCGGTTGGCGCTACGCTTATCCGGCCTACGGGTCTCCCCGCAGGCCAGCAGTCACGAAGATTATGCGTCGAACGGGTCGCGCAGGATCATCGTTTCAGTACGATCCGGGCCGGTAGAAATAATATCGATCGGCACTTCGGTCAGTTCTTCAATGCGCTTGATGTAATCCAGCGCCGCCTGCGGCAGGCCGCTACGCTCTTTCACACCGAAGGTGGTCTCAGACCAGCCCGGCATGGTTTCGTAGATTGGCTCAATGCCTTCCCAGTCGTCAGCAGCCAGCGGAGTGGTGGTCACTTCGCGGCCATCTGGCATACGGTAACCTACGCAGATTTTCACTTCTTTCAGGCCGTCCAGCACGTCCAGCTTGGTCAGGCAGAAGCCAGACAGGGAGTTGATCTGCACTGCGCGACGCACGGCAACCGCATCCAGCCAGCCGGTACGACGACGACGACCGGTGGTCGCGCCAAACTCGTTACCCTGCTTGCACAGGAACTCGCCGGTTTCATCAAACAGTTCGGTCGGGAATGGACCCGCACCCACGCGAGTGGAGTACGCTTTGATGATACCCAGAACGTAATCCACATAACGTGGACCCAGGCCAGAGCCGGTCGCTACGCCACCCGCGGTGGTGTTAGAAGAAGTAACGTACGGATAGGTACCGTGGTCGATGTCCAGCAGCGTACCCTGCGCACCTTCGAACATGACGAAATCGCCACGCTTGCGCGCCTGGTCCAGCAGATCGGACACATCAACAACCATACCGGTCAGAATGTCTGCAATCGCCATGACGTCATCCAGCACTTTCTGGTAGTCAACAGCGTCAGCTTTGTAGAAGTTCACCAGCTGGAAGTTGTGATATTCCATCACTTCTTTCAGTTTTTCAGCGAAGGTCGCTTTGTCGAAGAGGTCACCGACGCGCAGACCGCGACGTGCAACTTTATCTTCGTAAGCCGGGCCGATACCACGACCGGTGGTGCCGATCGCTTTCGCGCCACGCGCTTTTTCACGCGCCACGTCCAGCGCCACGTGATAGTCCAGGATCAGCGGGCAGGCTTCGGAGAGCAGCAGACGCTCACGAACAGGGATACCACGGTCTTCCAGACCTTTCATCTCTTTCATCAGCGCAGCAGGAGACAGCACAACGCCGTTACCGATGATGCTGGTGACGTTTTCGCGAAGAATGCCTGATGGAATAAGATGGAGGACGGTTTTTTCACCGTTGATTACGAGAGTATGGCCTGCGTTGTGACCGCCCTGGTAGCGTACAACATATTTAGCCCGTTCAGTCAGAAGATCGACAATCTTCCCTTTACCTTCGTCACCCCATTGGGTGCCCAGTACGACGACGTTGTTACCCATTTTTTTCAAAATCACCGTTTGCTTAAAAATGGATTCTACCATCGCTTTTTCAGATATACAGCACTTTTTGACCTTAAAATACGCCAATTGCGGCTAGTTTTTGATCAGCCAATCGTTTTCCTCAACATGTAGTAGATAACGATACCGGCAACCACAAGACCACCGCCGAAACGACGCAAAATATTATCCGGCAGCTGGCTCATGGTCGCGATCATACGACGCCACGCGCGCGGATAGAGCATCGGGCCGAGACCTTCCAGCACCAGAACCAGGGCCAGCGCGAGCCAGATCGTTGAATTCATTTTTCATCCTTATAAAAGAAAACCACCGCTCCGTTGGGAGCGGTGGTTTGAATACTCAAACGAGCCTGAGTTTATCGCGTTGCGTTGGTCGGCGTCTTCATATAACGGAAGAAATCGCTGTCCGGGCTGAGCACCATCACATCCTGGTTGCTCTTAAAGCTATTCTCGTAAGCGCGCAGGCTACGGATAAAGGCGTAGAAGTCTGGATCCTGGCTGAATGCATCGGCAAACAGCTTCGCCGCTTCCGCATCGCCTTCACCGCGCAGGATACGGCCCTGACGCTCTGATTCCGCCAGCGTCTTGGTCACTTCATAGTCCGCTGCTGCACGCAGTTTTTCAGCCTCTTCCTGACCCTGTGAACGGTGACGACGGGCTACCGCTTCGCGCTCGGCGCGCATACGGTTGTAGATCGCCTCGGACACTTCCGCTGGCAGGTTGATCTGCTTGATACGCACGTCAACCACTTCGATACCCAGCGCCGCCATACTGTTCGGGTTGATCACCGGCACTTTACCGTTGGTTTCAGCCTGAACGCGTTCGGCCGCTTTAGCAATCGCGTCATCCGCTGCTGGCGTCGCCACTTCGTCTTCGGTGCCCGCTGTACCGGAGTTCAGCGCATCGCGCACTTCCAGGGTCAGACGACCGCGGGAGTCGGTCACGATGTCTTTCACATCAAGACGACCAATTTCAGAACGCAGACGGTCAGAGAACTTACGTTTCAGCAGCACTTCTGCCTGAGAAACGTCACCGCCGCCCGTTGCCAGGAAGTAACGGCTGAAATCGCTGATGCGCCATTTGATGTAAGAATCAACGATCAGGTCTTTCTTCTCTTTGGTCACGAAACGGTCGGCCTGGTTATCCATGGTCTGGATACGCGCATCGAGCGTTTTCACAGACTGAATGAACGGCACCTTGAAGTGCAGGCCCGGCTCGTAAATCACCGGACGTTTGTCGCCATCACGCACGACGCTGCTGAACTGGAACTTGATCCCACGCTCGCCCTCTTTCACCACAAAGATCGAGGTATACAGCACGACCAGTACGATGACGATGATCGCAATAACTGACTTACGCATCCTTATTCCCCCTGACGCTGGTAGTCGTTACGCTGCGCGTTAGCACGGCGTTGGTCCATAATGTCACCATCGTTCGAAGAAGGCGTTGTGTTCGCGCTGGAGCTGCCTGATGAGGCTGGCGGCAGACGCAGCAGGTTGTTCGCTCCGCTGGTGTCTTTCGCTGCCGGTGCAGAACCGCCTTTCAGCATCTGATCCAGCGGCAGAACCATCAGGTTTCCGCCTTTGCTGTCGTTAACCAGCACTTTGCGGGTGTGGCTCAGCACTTTTTCCATAGTCTCGATATACAGACGCTCGCGGGTAATTTCCGGGGCGGCTTTGTATTCCGGCAGGATGCGCGCAAAGCGAGCCACTTCACCCTGAGCTTCCAGGATGGTCTGGGTCTTATACGCACGCGCCTCTTCCAGAATACGCTGCGCCTGACCGTTAGCACGCGGCTGAACTTCGTTGGTGTACGCTTCTGCTTCGCGGATGTACTGCTGTTCGTTTTCACGGGCAGCAATCGCATCGTCAAACGCGGCCTTCACCTCTTCCGGCGGACGTGCAGCCTGGAAGTTGACGTCCAGCAGGGTGATACCCATGTTGTACGGACGAATCGTCTCTTCCAGCTCGCGCTGGGTATCGCTACGAATAACGGTACGACCTTCGGTCAGGATGCGGTCCATGGTGTATTTGCCGATCACACCACGCAGGGCGCTGTCGGTCGCCTGACGCAGGCTGTCATCGGCGCTGGTCACGCTAAACAGATAACGCTCAGGATCCGTCACGCGGTACTGCACGTTCATCTCGACGCGCACCACGTTCTCGTCAGACGTCAGCATCACGCCAGAAGCGGCCAGTTCACGGACGGATTCCACGTTTACCGCAGTCACGTCGTCAATGAAGGTCGGTTTCCAGTTCAGGCCCGGCTCAACCAGGTGGCTGAACTTACCGAAACGGGTGACCACGCCGCGTTCTGCTTCTTTAATGGTGTAGAACCCGCTGGCTGCCCAGACGATCACCAGCCCTGCAGCAACGATGCCCACCAGGCGGCCACCTAATTGCGGGCGCGGTCCCTGGCTGGAACTGCCACCCGAGCCAGAACCTTTTCCTCCGCCAAGGCCACCAAGCTTTTTGCTCAGCTTGCGGAAGATATCATCCAGATCCGGCGGCCCCTGCTCGCGACCACCTTTGTTGCCATTTCCCCCAGAGTTGCCGCCTTGATTATTGCTGCTTCCCCACGGGTCGCGGTCTTGTCCGTTATTACCGGGCTGATTCCACGCCATGTATATGCTCCATATTTGTTATGCAAGGGCGAATTTTTCAGGCTTCCCCTTTCTGATCAGACGATATAGTCCGCCAGCGCAGGTTCTTGTTTACAGAGGCGACGCCAGTCAACGATCGGCATACGCACCTGCATCCCCACGCTGCCGTCATCCTCCATCCACTCTTTTTCTATCGCCTGAAGCTGATAAAACCGGCTGCGCAGCCTGCCTTCCTGTGGCGGCAGTCGCAGCGTGTGCTGAGCTACCTCACCGGAAAGACGTTCTGTCAAAGCCTGGAAAAGCAGTGGCACACCGATTCCGGCCTGAGCAGAAAGCCAGACCCGAATCGGTTTGTTCTCTTCATCACGGTCGATACGCGGTTCGAAATCCTCCAGCATATCGATCTTATTCATCACCAACAGGGTGGGAATTTCGTGGGCGTCAATTTCTTCCAGCACCACGTTCACCGCATCGATGTTCTCCTGCACGCGTACGTCAGCCGCATCAATCACGTGCAGCAGCAGGGTCGCCTGACGCGTCTCCTGCAACGTCGCCTTAAACGCCGCCACCAGATCGTGCGGCAGATGGCGGATAAACCCTACGGTATCCGCCAGCACTGTTTCACCCACGTCTGCAACGTCAATGCGGCGCAGCGTCGGGTCCAGGGTCGCAAACAGCTGGTCTGCGGCATACACCTGGGCCTCGGTTATCTGGTTAAACAGGGTGGATTTACCGGCGTTGGTATAGCCCACCAGCGACACCGTGGGGATGTCGGCTTTGGTTCGCGCCCGACGCCCCTGTTCACGCTGTTTCTCGACACGTTCCAGACGTGAGAGGATCTGGGTAATACGGCCACGCAGCAAACGGCGGTCGGTTTCGAGCTGGGTTTCACCCGGACCGCGCAAACCAATCCCGCCTTTTTGTCTTTCAAGGTGGGTCCAGCCACGCACCAGACGCGTCGCCAGATGGCGCAACTGCGCCAGCTCAACCTGCAGTTTCCCCTCGTGGGTACGGGCACGCTGAGCAAAAATGTCTAAAATCAATCCCGTGCGATCGATAACACGGCACTCGCAGAGAGCTTCCAGGTTGCGCTCCTGGGCTGGAGACAGCGCATGATCAAACAACACGACTGACGCGCCGGTTGCTTTTACGGCATCCGCAATTTCTACTGCTTTACCTTCACCAACAAAATACTTTGGGTGCGGCGCTTTACGGCTACCGGTAATCACCTGCATTGCTTCGACACCGGCGGAAGAGACCAGAGATTCAAACTCCTGGAGGTCTTCCATATCTTTGTCTTGCGAAAAATAGATGTGTACCAGCACCGCCTGCTCACCGGCATCATAACGGTCAAACAAGCGTAAACCTCTCTAAAAAGATCAGCGGGGAACGCAGGATCCCTGGCTCCCCGTGTGGATAACAGCTAAAACCTTATTCGGTCTCGTCGCTGTCCTGCGCAGGAGCAGAAGAACCCTGCGCGTTGCTGCCATGATGGTAGTTACTGCCTGTGCCGCCGCCAGCGTTATTGCTGTGATGAGAGACCGGACGGGACGGAACAACAGTAGAGATAGCGTGCTTGTAGACCATCTGGCTGACCGTGTTTTTCAACAGGATCACGAACTGATCGAAAGACTCAATCTGACCTTGCAGCTTAATACCATTCACCAAATAAATAGAAACTGGAACACGTTCCCGACGCAATGCGTTCAGGAACGGATCTTGTAAAGATTGCCCCTTAGCCATTCTATCTTTTCCTTATATGCTTGTTTTGTACTTAGAACCTTGCGATTCTGAAAAATTGCGCACGATACGTCTCAATTGTACACATTCAGTGGGCGATATCACCAACAACCTCAATCACATCGTTTAACGCCTGTTGCGGTTTTTCACTGTCTAACCAGTGAACCCCCTCCCAACCGCGCAACCAGGTGATCTGGCGCTTCGCTAACTGTCTCGTGGCGCAAACACCTCGATAAACCATTTCATCGTATGAAATCTCACCTTCAAGATACGACCACATCTGGCGGTATCCCACACAACGAACGGAAGGCATATCCGTATGCAAATCTCCACGGGCAAATAGCGCCCGCACTTCTGCTTCAAAATCTGAAGCCAACATCTGATGAAAACGCTGCTCAATTCGTTGATGGAGCAGTTCACGGCTCGCCGGGGCGATGGCGAACTGATGCACCTGATACGGCAGAGCGTCTCCTGACGTTTGCGTCAGTTCCGTTAAAGTTTTACCCGAAATGAAAAAAACTTCCAGTGCCCGGGAAAGCCTTTGCGGATCGTTTGGATGGATTCGCGCCGCCGCAACCGGGTCAATCTCTGCCAGTTGCTTATGCAATGCGTCCCACCCCTGCTCTGCCGCCTGCTGCTCAATCTTTGCTCTGATTTCAGGATCTGCAGAAGGTAAGGGTGATAAACCTTCGAGCAGCGCCTTGAAGTAGAGCATGGTTCCGCCAACCAACAGCGGTATACGCCCCGCCGCCGTTATCTCGGCCATCTCAGCTAAGGCATCCCGGCGGAAATCCGCTGCGGAGTAAGCCTCTGCCGGGTCGAGAATATCCAGCAAACGGTGCGGTGCCGCACGCAGTTCGTCTGCGCCGGGCTTCGCCGTGCCGATGTCCATCCCTCGATAGATGAGGGCGGAATCAACGCTAATCAACTCTACAGGCAAAACTTTACGTAACTCAATGGCTAACGCTGTTTTGCCAGAGGCCGTTGGGCCCATTAAAAAAATTGCCTTTGGCAGGCTCGCCTTGCTTACGTCAGTCATGTTTCAGGGCGGTCATCGCCGTTTTTAAATCAACAGGTTGTAATAACCCACCCGGCGGCGCTTTCACCAGCTGTGGGCAGAGGCGTTCCACCTCCGCCAGCACGGTAATCGCCTGCGCCATACTCCACGGTGAATGTTCGCTGGCCAGATGGCGGGCGATCCACTGCGCGGTGTTGGCAGCCTCCAACGATGTTTGCTGCGCCAGGTAGCCTATCAGTTCAGGAATCAAGTTTTGTAAATTTTGTTGGCGTAAGGGTAAAGGCACTGCGCGAATTGTCACATGTTGTGGTTCGAGCACAATTTCAATGCCCATTTGCGCCAGCTGGGCCTCTGCACGCTGCAATACCCTTGTTTCTTCAGCGGATATTTTCAGGCGAACCGGGATCAATAACGGCTGCGCACAGGCCGCATTTTCCCCTGGCGTCAGTTGCGCCTGCTTGAGCCAGCGTTCGGCAACCGGCAGCGCCAGAAGCAGCAGTTTGCCGTCGCGCTCAAGCAGGGCCATATCCGGTGCGATAATCGTCAGCACCCGGCCAAAACTCTGGCTATGGGCTTCAAGGGAAGGTGTCGCCACCAAAACGTGCTCTTTGCGCTCGACTGCGGGCGTTTCCAGCAGTCTACGGTACAGCGCCCCCTGCTGCTTCTGATAGCCGGGCTGAGCGTTCGGGTAGTTCACGCCCGTCGGACGCGGCGCGGCTCCTGCAGAGGAAAAACGCGGGGCGTCTGGTTCACGCGCGACGGCAGGCTCCGCAAAATGGTTGCGGCCTGCCGCGACACGGTTTTCCGGAATGGGGCGCGGTGCGGTGTCTTCTTTTTCCAGCGGCAGCGTGGGTTCAAGCTGCTGTTGCAGCACGCTCAGCACGCCCTGGTAGATAAAATCATGCACCAGACGCGATTGATGGAAACGCACTTCATGCTTGGCAGGATGGACGTTGACATCCACCTGATGCGGGTCGATCTCCAGATAAAGCACAAAGGCCGGTTGCTGATCGGCCCCGAGCTTGTCTTCGCAGGCCTGGCGAATGGCGTGGTTAATGAGCCGGTCGCGCATCATGCGGCCGTTCACGTAGCAATACTGAATTTCAGAATACGCCGCGCTACTGGCGTTCGGATCGGCCACCCAGCCGCGTAAAGCCAGATCGCCGTGCTGCCACTCGATAGCCAACGCCTTCTCCAGGAACGGCGTCCCGCAGATAGCGCCTAACCGTCGCTCTTTCTGACCACCTTCAGCCACCGCGCGGTACTGGCGCATCACCTTGCCGTTATGGCTGAGGTTGATGGTGACATCGAAACGGGCGAGCGCAATTCGGCGGATGATCTCGTCGATATGGCCGAACTCGGTTTTTTCGGTACGCATAAACTTGCGGCGGGCGGGAGTATTGTAGAACAGGTCCAGAACTTCCAGCGTAGTACCGACAGGGTGCGCCGCGGGTTTGACCGTGACGTCCATATCCCGCCCTTCAGCGTAGGCCTGCCAGGCTTCCTGCTGTTCAGCGGTGCGGGAGGTCAGCGTTAAACGAGAAACCGAGCTGATACTGGCCAGCGCTTCGCCGCGAAAACCGAGGCTGATAATCGCTTCCAGGTCATCCAGAGAGGCAATTTTACTGGTGGCATGACGCGCCAGCGCCAGCGCCAGCTCCTCTTTTTTGATGCCGCAGCCGTTGTCGCGAATGCGGATAAGCTTTGCGCCGCCGCGTTCGATATCAATATCAATGCGGGTGGCGCCCGCATCGAGGCTATTTTCAACCAGCTCCTTCACCACCGACGCAGGGCGTTCCACCACCTCACCGGCGGCGATTTGGTTCGCGAGCTGCGGCGGCAGAACCTGAATCGGCATGAAATCTCCTTAATTTGTGGCGGTCAACCCACCCGGCTGCGCGGCGCTGGCCGTCTGGGCTGCTCCGCCCTGCGGCGCGGACTGCAGAGGATGCGCCTCAAAATATTTACGTAAACCGTTATAAATCGCTTCGGCAATTTGCTGCTGATAGCTGTCGCTGCCCAGCAGGCGCTCTTCACTGTTATTGCTGATAAAGCCCGTCTCTACCAGAATTGACGGAATATCCGGCGAGCGCAGAACGCCCAGGCTCGCATGTTCAGGGCGGCGCTTATGCAATGCCCCGATGCCCTGCAACTGGTTCAATACGTTAGTGGCGACATCATACCCGACGCGCTGAGAATGACCGAACTGTAAATCCAGCACCGCCTGGCTGAGGTATGGGTCAGACTGGCTGTTTGCCAGCACATCACCCGCGCCGCCTAACAGTTCAGACTGTTTCTCATGCTCTTCCAGCCAGTTGGCCATTTCGCTGTTTGCCCGGCGGTTCGACAGGACCCATACCGAGGCGCCCGTCGCGTTACGGTTCGGTGCGGCATCCGCGTGAATGGAGACCAGGAAATTGGCGTTTTGCTTACGCGCCACGTCTGAGCGGCCCATCACAGAGATAAAATAGTCGCCGTCGCGGGTTAGTACGCCTTTAAACATCGGATCATCGTTTAACAGCGTCCGCAGCTTGCGGGCCACCGCAATAGTGACATTTTTCTCTCGCGTGCCGCCCGGGCCAATCGCTCCAGGATCCTGTCCACCGTGCCCGGCATCAATGGCGATAATCACTTTGTCACCGCTGACCGTACGCCGTGCGCTGACCGCCGGACGCGTTACCGTGTTACTGCTGGTTGCCGCGGTGATGCGATCGTTCTGCGATTTAAACGGATTACGCGCAGATTCCGATGGGCGAGGCATATACACCGGCTCTTCCACGCGTTTCGCGACAACCGGTGGCGGCGGAGGCGGCGGAACATCGGCATTGATGGTGAAGACCACCGTATAGTTCGCCCCGTTTTGCTGCTTCACCGCCCTCGTTTTGCCCTTTTCGGTCAGATCGACCACCAGGCGCAGCGACTGGCTGTCCTGAGGGGTACCCGAGCGGATACTTTTCACCAGGTTGTTACCGCTGAACCGCAGCGGTAGCCCCTGGATCACGCCTGTCTGTTTGATATCCAGCGCCACGCTGTGGCTGTCTGGCTGTGAAAACGCGTATTCAGGGTCGCCCATAAAGCTGAACGTAATCCGCGCCTGGCTTTCGCCGTTTGACACCTGAATATCCGAAAGGCTTGCCGCCCCGGCCTGCGCGCACAGCAGCACCGTCGCAGCCAACACCCAACCTTTAACGCGACTAATCATCCCGTCATCCCTACTCTTAACCGGCGAGACGCGCCAGTAAGGAACACCCTGATGAGGAAACCGCACTGATGCGAGCCTCACGCCCTTGAGCCTGGTAATCTAAGTGAATTTCGACATCCGGGTCAGGCAGCACACCCGCACCTTGTTGCGGCCACTCCACCAGGCAGATGGCGTCGTTGGCAAAATAATCACGGATCCCCATAAATTCCAGCTCCTCAGGATCCGCAAGGCGGTATAAATCAAAGTGGTACACCATAAGATTGTCGAGGGTGTACGGCTCGACCAGCGTGTAGGTAGGGCTTTTCACGTTCCCGTTATGCCCTAACGCCTGCAAAAAACCCCGGCTGAAGGTGGTTTTACCCGCACCTAAATCGCCATACAGATAAATGACGGTTGCCCCCTGACAGGCCTGCGCCACGCGCTTGCCGAGATCTAAAGTGGCTTGTTCATCAGGTAAAGGAATCGCTCGATTAGTCATTTTCTACGTCAATCACATCCGGGTTAACAACACGCCGCAGCGTGCAAAAGAGATCGGTGGCCAGCATACCGCGTGTCCCCTCCCGCACAGCAAGCCTGTCAGCTGCCGCGCCGTGGGCCACGCAGCCCGCACAAGCTGCATCATAAAGGGGAAGTTTCTGTCCAAGCAATGCGCCGATGATGCCTGAAAGCACATCGCCCATACCGCCGCTCGCCATGCCCGCATTTCCGGCATCAATAATGCCCTGCGTCTCGTCACTGGCGACAACGGTGCCTGCCCCTTTCAAAACGGCAACACCTCCGTAACGTTTTACCAGACGCTGAGCAGAAAGTAAGCGATCGCTTTCAATTTCTGCCACGCTGCAGTTAAGCAGGCGCGCGGCTTCGCCGGGGTGTGGCGTCAGAATGCGATTGTGACGCTTATCCGGATTTATTGCCAGAAGGTTAAGCGCGTCGGCATCCCACAGCATCGGTTTACGAAAATTCTCGACCTTTTGCAGGGCCTGTTTACCCCATGTCTGTTGCCCAAGCCCGGGACCAATAACCACCACATCCGCCCATTCGAGGCTTTCTTCCAGCGTCTGGGGCGTAAGCTCATGGACCATCAGTTCCGGTCGGGCTGTGATGATTGGCGCAATATTTTCAATGCGAGTGAGTACTCGCACTAACCCGGCACCGCTGCGAAGTGCCGCCTCACCGGTCATGCGAACCGCGCCTGCCGTACCGCGATCGCCACCAATAATCACCAGTCTGCCGTTGTCGCCCTTGTGAGACGTTGGGCGGCGCGGCGGAAGCCACTCTTTTAGCTGCGAGGAATCAAAGCGCGACAGGAGCGTTTCCTGTCCAACGAGCCAGCTCTCCAGCCCCAGCGCGTTATGGTGCAATACGCCGACCACATCCCGCGCTTTTCCGGTTAACAGGCCCGGCTTCAGAGCGATAAAGGTCACGGTGTGCGCAGCCTGAATAACGGCGCCAGGCGTCGCGCCGGTCTGCGCGATCAGGCCCGACGGAATATCCAACGCGACTACCGGCGCAGAGTACCCGTTAGCGTGTTCAATAAGCGCGGCAATGTTTTCGCGAGGCGCGCTGCGTAGCCCGGTCCCCAGCAGACCATCAACAATCAGATCAACATCTTCCGGCCAGACGATATCAGGAGCATGAATCACGCCGCCTGCGTTCAGCCATGCCTCCCGCGCCGCGCAGGCCTCTTCCGGCAGGGGCTTATCACTCTCCAGCGCCAGCAGGGTAACGCGGAGACCGGCTGCAACGGCAAGACGCGCAACGACGTAACCGTCGCCGCCGTTATTGCCGTGCCCGCACAAAATCAGCCAGTGAGTGGACTGCGGGTACGCGCTGCGGGCAACGTTAAACGCCGCCTCTCCCGCGCGCTGCATCAGTTCATAAAGGGTAATGCCGAGACTGTCTGCGGCCTCTTTTTCGGCGCGCCGGAGGTCATCCGCATGCCAGATGGAATGTGGTATACTTGCGGGGTTTTTCTTCACCGTATGGTCCGTCATGTCACAGCCCCTCGATCTCAATGAATTAGCGCAAAAAATAAAACAGTGGGGTGCTGAGCTTGGCTTCCAGAAGGTAGGCATTACCGATACCGACCTCTCTGCCAGCGAGCCAAAACTGCAGGCCTGGCTGGACAAACAATACCACGGCGAAATGGAGTGGATGGCGCGTCACGGCATGATGCGCGCCCGTCCACATGAACTTTTACCGGGTACACTACGCGTCATCAGCGTGCGCATGAACTACCTGCCTGCCAACGCGGCCTTTGCGCGCACGCTAAAAAATCCCTCCCTGGGTTACGTCAGCCGGTACGCTCTGGGACGTGATTACCATAAGCTTCTGCGTAACCGCTTAAAAAAACTCGGGGAAACCATTCAGCAGCACTGTGATTCGCTGAATTTTAGACCCTTTGTCGATTCCGCGCCTGTTCTTGAGCGCCCGATCGCCGAAAAAGCCGGACTTGGCTGGACAGGTAAGCACTCACTTATCCTGAGCCGCGACGCCGGATCGTTCTTCTTCCTCGGTGAGCTGCTGATTGATATACCCCTGCCGGTAGATGGCCCGGTGGAGGAAGGCTGTGGCCGCTGCGTGGCCTGCATGACCATCTGCCCGACGGGCGCCATCGTTGAGCCTTACACCGTTGATGCCCGCCGCTGCATCTCCTATCTCACGATAGAGCTTGAAGGGGCGATCCCGGAAGAGTTTCGACCGCTTATCGGCAACCGCATCTACGGCTGCGACGACTGCCAGCTGATTTGCCCGTGGAACCGCTATTCACAGCTGACGGACGAAGAGGACTTCAGCCCGCGTAAAGCGCTGCATGCGCCACAGCTTATTGAGCTGTTCGCCTGGACCGAAGCCTGGTTCCTGAAGGTGACGGAAGGTTCCGCTATTCGCCGTATCGGCCACCTGCGCTGGCTGCGAAACGTGGCCGTCGCGCTGGGCAATGCCCCGTGGGATGAAGCGAATATTCAGGCGCTCGAAAGCCGTAGAGGTGAGCACCCACTTCTTGATGAACACATAGAATGGGCGATTGCGCAGCAAATCGAGAAGCGAAATGCCTGCGTGGTCGAGGTGCAGCCTCCTAAGAAACAGCGGCTGGTTAGGGTGATTGAAAAAGGGCTTACGCGGGATGCGTGATATATTCACAGCCTGTGAATAAAAATAAAAACTCAAGCGCCATCTGGACTTGAGAAGAGGTCAAGTGATCTCAATAACATTTTGAAATGAAATTTTATCCAATTAATACAGTGGCTTGGGAAGATATTATTCACCCTGCTAACTTTCTGTACGGTTTGGGTAAAGCGCGAATTCTGTGGATAACTCTGTTTACAAGAGTATTTCAGATGCAATAGAAAACGTCCCCAGCGCGTCTTTTCGCTGTGGATATTTTAGAGATGAAGAAGAATTTGGAGCGGGAAACGAGACTCGAACTCGCGACCCCGACCTTGGCAAGGTCGTGCTCTACCAACTGAGCTATTCCCGCTTGGGTGGTCCGTGCTTTAGAAGCACTTTCAAATTTTGGAGCGGGAAACGAGACTCGAACTCGCGACCCCGACCTTGGCAAGGTCGTGCTCTACCAACTGAGCTATTCCCGCTTGGGCAGTCTGTGCTGTGGAAGCACCTTCAAATTTTGGAGCGGGAAACGAGACTCGAACTCGCGACCCCGACCTTGGCAAGGTCGTGCTCTACCAACTGAGCTATTCCCGCAAATCTGTACTGCTTTTGTTGCTGTCGTAACGTGTAATTCTCTGTCGTTACGGGAGGCGCATTATACGAGAAATCCTTTTAGCTGCAACCCCCCTTAAAGTGATTTTTTCGAAATTCAGTTCAAGTGCTTATTTAATCGGCAAGCTGAACAATTTAACGACAAAAACCCGGCCACGCAAGGTGCCGGATCTCAAAATCACAGCTTAATAAAGTTTTCGCGGTAGTACGCGAGTTCCGCCACGGACTCGCGGATATCGTCCATCGCCTGGTGCGTACCCTGTTTTTTAAAGCCGTCCAGAATTTCAGGTTTCCAGCGGCGCGCCAGCTCTTTCAGGGTGCTCACGTCCAGATAGCGGTAATGGAAGTAAGACTCCAGCTCCGGCATGTACTTGAAGAGGAAACGGCGATCCTGACCGATGCTGTTCCCGCAGATCGGCGATTTACCCGCTGGTACCCACTGCTTCAGAAATTCGAGCGTCGCCAGTTCCGCCTCGCGATCGCCCAGCGTGCTCGCCTTCACGCGCTCGACAAGACCGCTGCCGGTGTGGGTACGCACGTTCCACTCATCCATCAGCGCAAGCTGGTCGTCGGACTGATGCACCGCAATCGTTGGCCCTTCGGCAAGGATATTCAAGTTGGCATCGGTCACCAGAGTTGCAATCTCAATAATGCGATCGCGCTCGGGATCCAGCCCGGTCATTTCGAGATCGATCCAAATCAGGTTGTTTTCATCCGCGCTCATGTTATTTTCCACCCTTCTCGCATAACCGACAGTAGCAGGTTAACTAGTATTAATTAGAGTGTATCATAGAGGTTTTGCCCCTTACGGGCGACCAGGAGCCAGTGCGATTGAGTAAAAATAAACTCTCCAAAGGGCAGCAGCGCCGCGTGAATGCCAATCATCAGCGCCGTCTTAAAACCACTTCGGAGAAGGTCGATTACGACGACAACCTGTTTGGCGAACCAACGGAAGGCGTAGTTATCAGCCGTTTCGGTATGCACGCCGACGTGGAATCCGCCGATGGCGAAATCCACCGCTGTAACATTCGCCGGACCATTCGTTCTCTGGTGACCGGCGACCGCGTCGTCTGGCGACCGGGTAAAGAGGCGGCAGAGGGCGTTACGGTAAAAGGTATCGTTGAAGCGGTCCATGAGCGTACGTCCGTGTTAACCCGTCCCGATTTTTACGACGGGGTGAAGCCGATAGCCGCCAACATTAACCAGATTGTCATCGTATCGGCGATTTTGCCCGAACTTTCGCTCAATATTATCGACCGATACCTTGTCGCCTGTGAAACGCTGCAGGTTGAACCGATTATCGTGCTGAACAAAATCGATCTGCTGGATGACGAAGGCATGGCTTTCGTTAATGAGCAGATGGATATCTACCGCAAGATTGGCTACCGCGTTCTGATGGTGTCCAGCTACACCAAAGACGGACTGAAACCGCTGGAAGAGGCGCTTACCGATCGCATCAGCATCTTTGCGGGTCAGTCCGGCGTGGGGAAATCGAGCCTGCTAAACAACCTTCTCGGCCTCCAGCAGGAGATCCTCACTAACGATGTGTCTGACGTCTCGGGTCTGGGCCAGCACACCACCACCGCCTCACGTCTCTATCATTTCCCTCACGGCGGCGACGTGATCGACTCACCGGGCGTGCGTGAATTCGGTTTATGGCATCTTGAGCCGGAACAAATCTTTAATGGATTTGTCGAATTCCATGATTATTTAGGCGCTTGCAAATACCGCGACTGCAAACACGATAACGATCCAGGCTGCGCTATCCGCGAAGCGGTTGAGAAAGGTGAAATCGCGGAGACCCGCTTCGAGAATTACCACCGCATTCTTGAGAGCATGGATCAGGTAAAAACGCGTAAAAACTTTTCTGATTCTGATAACTGACAACTAAGCTAAGCATCGCTAAAATCGTCCCCTTTTTTCAGGTTCCGGCGGCTTACTGCCGGATCAGGAACGACAAAACAATGGCCTGGAGGCTACCTTGTTAAACGCATTTAAACTTTCGCTTCAATACATTCTGCCAAAACTGTGGCTCACTCGCCTGGCGGGCTGGGGCGCAAGCAAACGCGCGGGCTGGCTGACCAAACTGGTCATCGACCTTTTCGTTAAGTATTACAAGGTCGACATGAAAGAAGCGCAGAAGCCGGACACCGCCAGCTACCGCACGTTCAACGAGTTTTTCGTGCGCCCGCTGCGCGACGAAGTGCGCCCGCTGAACACCGACCCTAACGTCCTGGTGATGCCAGCAGACGGCGTGATCAGCCAGTTGGGTAACATCGAAGACGACAAAATCCTGCAGGCGAAAGGCCATAACTACAGCCTGGAAGCGCTGCTGGCGGGCAATTACCTGATGGCGGACCTGTTCCGCAACGGCACCTTTGCCACCACCTATCTGTCACCGCGCGACTACCACCGCGTACACATGCCGTGTAATGGTATCCTGCGTGAGATGATCTACGTGCCGGGCGATCTGTTCTCCGTGAACCACCTGACCGCGCAAAACGTACCGAACCTGTTTGCCCGTAACGAACGCGTCATCTGCCTGTTCGATACTGAATTCGGCCCTATGGCGCAGATTCTTGTTGGCGCGACCATTGTCGGCAGCATCGAAACCGTCTGGGCTGGCACCATTACCCCGCCGCGTGAAGGCGTGATCAAGCGCTGGACGTGGCCTGCCGGTGAAGAAGAAGGCTCTGTCGCCCTGCTGAAAGGCCAGGAAATGGGTCGCTTCAAGCTGGGCTCTACCGTCATCAACCTGTTTGCGCCGGGCAAAGTGAAGCTGGCTGAGCAGCTCGAAAGCCTGTCGGTCACCAAACTGGGTCAGCCGCTGGCGGTCTCTACCGAAACCTTCGTGACGCCGGATGCAGAACCTGCTCCGCTGCCGCAAGAAGAGATCGACGCCGAGCACGACGCCAGCCCGCTGGTTGACGACAAAAAAGACGAAGGCTAACAACAGAAGGATCGCTGACGTGCGCCCGATTATCGTTCTACTGATGGCCTGGTGCCTCAGCATGGGGGCGTACGCAGCGACAGCCCCCGACGCCAAACAGATAACCCAGGAGCTGGAGCAGGCGAAAGCGGCTAAACCCGCTCAGCCAGAGACCGTTGAGTCACTCCAGTCCGCACTGAACGCGCTTGAAGAGCGGAAAGGCTCGCTTGAGCGCGCTCAGCAGTATCAGCAGGTTATCGACAACTTCCCTAAACTCTCACAAACGCTGCGCGCGCAACTCGCTAATCTGCGCGATGAGCCGCGCGAAGTGCCGGAAGGCATGACCACCGACGCCCTGAATCAGGAAATCCTGCAGGTCAGCAGCCAGCTCCTGGAAAAGAGCCGCCAGGCTCAGCAGGAGCAGGAGCGAGCGCGTGAAATTGCCGACTCCCTCAGCCAGCTTCCGCAGCAGCAAACCGACGCCCGCCGCCAGCTTAACGACGTTGAGCGCCGCGTGGGTACGCAAAGCGGCAACACGCCGCAGGCCCAGGTCGCGCGCCTGCCGGAAATGCCGAAACCGCAGCAGCTGGATACCGAGATGGCCCAGCTGCGCGTGCAGCGACTGCACTTTGAAGATCTTCTCAATAAGCAGCCGCAAATACGCCAGATCCGTCAGGCTGACGGACAACCTCTGACCAGCGAGCAAAACCGTATTCTGGAAGCCCAGCTGCGCACCCAGCGCGAACTGCTGAACTCCCTGCTGCAGGGCGGGGATACGCTGATTCTGGAACTGACTAAGCTCAAGGTCTCTAACAGCCAGCTGGAAGACGCGCTGAAAGAGGTGAACGAGGCTACGCACCGTTATCTCTTCTGGACATCCGACGTACGTCCAATGACCTTCTCGTGGCCAATTGAGATCGTTCAGGATCTGCGCCGCCTGATTTCCCTCGACACCTTTAGCCAGCTCGGACAGGCCAGCGTGATGATGCTGACCAGTAAAGAGACGATTTTCCCGCTGCTGGGCGCGTTGGTTCTGGTGGGCTTCAGCATTTATTCGCGCAGACATTTCACCCGCTTCCTGGAGCGTTCCAGCGCGCGGGTGGGGAAAGTCACTCAGGATCACTTCTGGCTGACGCTGCGCACCGTGTTCTGGTCGATTCTCGTCGCCTCTCCGCTACCGGTGCTGTGGATGACGCTTGGCTATGGCCTGCGGGAAGCCTGGCCCTATCCGCTCGCGGTCGCCATTGGCGATGGCGTCACCGCCACGGTACCGTTGCTGTGGGTGGTGATGATTTGCGCGACGTTCGCGCGGCCTAACGGCCTGTTCATCGCCCACTTTGGCTGGCCTCGTAATCGCGTGGCGCGCGCCATGCGCTATTACCTGATGAGCATCGGGCTGATTGTGCCGCTGATAATGGCGCTGATCATGTTTGATAATCTCAACGACCGGGAATTCTCAGGCTCGCTGGGGCGCCTCTGCTTTATGCTGATCTGCGGCGCGCTGGCCATCGTCACGCTCAGCCTGAAACGCGCGGGGATACCGCTCTATCTGGATAAATCCGGCAGCGGCGACAACATGTTCAACCGGCTGCTCTGGAACCTGCTGCTGAGCGCTCCTCTGATTGCGATGCTGGCAGCGGCGGTAGGTTACCTGGCAACCTCGCAGGCGCTGCTGGCGCGACTGGAAACGTCGGTGGCGATCTGGTTCCTGCTGCTGGTGGTGTATCACGTGATCCGGCGCGGGATGCTGATCCAGCGCCGCCGTCTGGCCTTTGACCGCGCCAAGCATCGCCGGGCAGAGATCCTCGCTCAGCGTGCCCGTGGCGAGGAAGAGCCAACCCATGTCAACAGCACGGAAGGCACGATGGATGCGGACGAGGTCGAACTGGATCTGGATGCCATCAGTACCCAGTCTCTGCGCCTGGTGCGCTCCCTCCTGATGCTGATTGCCCTTCTGTCGGTGATCTTCCTGTGGTCGGAAATTCATTCCGCGTTTGGCTTCCTGGAGAACATCTCTCTGTGGGACGTGACGTCCACGGTGCAGGGCGTTGAAAGCCTGGAGCCGATCACCTTAGGCGCGGTGCTGATTGCGATTCTGGTGCTGATCATCACCACCCAACTGGTGCGTAACTTCCCGGCACTGCTGGAGCTGGCGCTGCTGCAGCATCTGGATTTAACCCCCGGCACGGGATACGCCATTACGACCATTACGAAATACCTGATACTGCTGTTTGGTGGAATGGTCGGGTTCTCAATGATTGGTATTGAGTGGTCTAAACTGCAGTGGCTGGTGGCCGCGCTGACGTTTGGCCTTGGCTTTGGCATGCAGGAGATTTTCGCTAACTTTGTATCCGGCCTGATCATCCTGTTTGAAAAGCCGATTCGCATTGGCGATACGGTGACGATCCGCGATCTGACCGGGAGCGTAACGAAGATCAACACCCGCGCCACCACGATCAGCGACTGGGACCGTAAAGAGATCATCGTGCCGAACAAGGCATTTATTACCGAGCAGTTTATCAACTGGTCCCTGTCGGACTCCGTTACGCGCGTGGTGCTGACGGTACCGGCACCGTCGGATGCCAACAGTGAAGAGGTCACGCAGATCCTCTACACCGCCGCTGAACGCTGTACGCTGGTGCTCGATAACCCTGCGCCGGAAGTATTCCTGGTTGATCTACAGCAGGGGATCCAGATTTTCGAACTGCGTATATACGCCGCCGAAATGGGGCACCGCATGCCGCTGCGCCATGAGATCCACCAGCTGATTCTGGCGGGCTTCCGCGAGCATGGTATTGATATGCCGTTCCCACCGTTCCAGATGCGTCTGGAAAGCATGGACGGACGCAAGATGGGTAAAACGCTCACGTCGGCGGCAAGATCGCGCCCGGCGGGAAGTCTGTAATCGTTCTCCCCTCCCTTTCGGGAGGGGCATTTTATCGCTACGCCACTTCCGTGACGTACGCCATTGAGCGCCGGCGGTAATTCTCATAAATTCCCATCGCCAGCAGCGAGAAGAAGACTGGCCCACCGACCATCCACAGCGCGCTGTTCCAGTCGTTCGCCTCAACCACGGGCTGAATAACGGTAAAGATGTTGGCAAACGCCACGACCAGCACCACCACCGTGGTCGCCAGCAGCGTTGCCGCGCGGGTTTTGAAGATCACAAACGGACGCTCAAGATCCCGCTTCGCCTTAAAGAACGGGAACGCCAGCGTCAGGAACAGGTACGGCAGCGTCATCGACACGTTCGCCATCAGGGTCAGTTTGTTATAGAACGCAGACGCGGTATCACCGCCAAATGACACCAGCAGAATGAACACGCACACCAGCAGACACTGCATCCACATGGCGTTGGCAGGCATGCCTGCGGTATTGAGCTGCGTCATGCGTGCCGGCCACAGCGCTTTTGGCGTACCCTGGATGATTGCTTTCAGCGGCGAGTAGATTAGCGTGAAGAACGCGCCGGTATAGGCAAGGAACATCGACAGGCCGGTAATGCGCGCAAACCAGATCCCCAGGGTGGCCGATGCTTCCGGCGTCAGGTGCATGGCGTTACCCAGCGTCATTCCCAGGCTTTTCATCAGCACGTAGGTGATGTTCCCGAGGTTAGTGGTATTGTTACTCAATACCTGCTGCCAGTTGGTGCTAACGCCCCAGAGGAAAATCGCCAGCGAATAGCCGATGGAAATCACGATGGCGGCAAAAATAATCCCTTTGGCAAAGTTTTTTTCCGGGTTCTCGGTCTTATCGACCAGCCCACCTACCGCTTCAATACCGCCGTAGGCAAAAATGGCAAATACCACGAAGGAGAGCATGGCCAACCCGGACTGATAGCCCGGATTAGGCGATGAAACGAAGTTCACCTCCTGCGCGAAGTGTCCGCCGTTCAGGCACAGAATGGCGATACTCACCAGCAGCAGCACCAGGTTCAGGCACATCACGGAAATACCGCCAACGGCAGTGATACGGGCAATTTTGTTGATGCCTTTTGACGCCACCAGCGTCACCACCACCATCCAGCACACCGCCAGAATCCCGACCACCTGCGTGGAGCTCAGCCCGGCTAAAGACCAGACCTGCGTTTTATCCGCACCGAAAAGAAACGTGGAGAACGGCACCCAGACTTTGGCCGCCGTGCTGACCATCCAGACGACGTAGGAGGAGAACCACATAAACGTGCCGATAAACGCGTAGCGCGGGCCGATGCTGTTGTTCATCCATGAATAGATACCGCCCTCTTCTTTCCGGTAAGCCGAGCCCATCTCCGCCATCATCAGCGCAAACGGGATAAAGAAGAACAGAGCAGAAACGATATAAAACGGCGTCGCGCTGTAGCCCATCAGATAGAAAGCCGACGGGCTGTTGGCAAAGCCAAAAACTGACGTAAAAATCATCAGAATGAGCCCGGTGAGGGTCATCTTTTTGAGTGACTGGGACATATAACCATCCGAAGAGGAATTAAACTGCGCGGATGGTAGCAGATGACCAGACTAATATTGTGGCTATACGAGGCAATTTAAGAAAAAGACCCGTGTACAGAGAAAATGGAAGTTTTTAATGTTGCGGAGAAGAAATGGAAAGGAATATTGCCACAGATACTATATGCCGGGTAAGCGACAGCGCCACCCGGCCATGCTTTAGGCGCGATCGACCGTAAAGGCAATCACATCGCCCAGCTGCTCGGCGCCCAGCGCCAGCATCACCAGACGGTCTACGCCCAGCGCCACGCCGGAGCAATCTGGCAGACCCGCCTTTAACGCTTCCAGCAGGTTGGTATCGATCGGCTGCTGCGGCAGACCGCGCGCGGCGCGTTTGCGGTTATCCTGTTCGAAACGTTGCGCCTGCTCGCGCGCGTCGGTCAGTTCGTGGAAGCCGTTCGCCAGCTCAATACCTTTGTAATAGACCTCAAAACGTTCCGCCACGCGGTGGTCTTCGGTGCTGATCTGCGCCAGAGACGCCTGGCTTGCCGGGAAGTGATAGACAAACGTCGGGCGATCTTTGCCAATCTGCGGTTCCACGCCGAAGGTGAACAGCAGCTGCAGCAGCGTGTCGCGATCCTCTTCGGTATCCGCCACGTTGCTCAGATCCAGTTTTGCCGCCACTTCACGCAGCTGGGCTTTGTCCGCCGACAGCGGATCGATTTCCAGATGGCGCTGGAAGGCCTGTTGATAGGAGAGCGTTTCGGCTTCTGAGCAGTCCAGTACCTGCTGCAGCAGATCGTCCACCTCATTCATCAGGCGGTACATATCATAGTGCGGGCGGTACCACTCCAGCATGGTGAATTCCGGGTTGTGGTGACGCCCCATCTCTTCATTACGGAAGCTGCGGCACAGCTGATACACCGGACCACACCCCGCCGCCAGCAGGCGCTTCATGTGGTATTCCGGGCTGGTCATCAGATACAGATTCATGCCCTGGGAGTGGCCTGGGCCAACAAAACGGGTTTCAAACGGGACCAGATGAATATCCGTTACCGTTGCCTGACTCATGCACGGGGTTTCCACCTCCAGGACGCCGCGGTCGGCAAAGAAACGGCGGATCTCCGTCATAATTGCGGCGCGTTTTAGCAGATTTGGGATGGATGCGCTCGGCTGCCAGGTGGCCGTTTCGCTCATGAGTTTTTCTCCGATTTCAGACAAGGGCACGAAGTCTACTCGTTAGCAGTGGCAGAGACAAATTTTGCGCAGTAAAAACGCGTATTTCATTTATGTGGATTATTCTGTGATGCAATTCATCAATCACGATGATAAATCACCGCACAGAACAGCAAAAAAATCGAACACGTCAAATTTCCCTCACAACTACGCGGTTATACTGTTATACCCATAAAGGAGCAGTGGAATCGCTTCCGCAATCGCCCGTTCGGGCAGGTGAACTTCCTTTAGTTCATCGCATTGCGGGAAAACAAAAATCTGGAGGAATGTCGTGCAAACTTTTCAAGCCGATCTTGCCGTAATAGGCGCTGGCGGGGCTGGATTACGCGCTGCAATTGCTGCGGCACAAGCCAACCCGAATGCTAAAATCGCATTGATTTCAAAAGTCTATCCGATGCGCAGCCACACGGTGGCAGCAGAAGGAGGATCCGCCGCCGTCGCGCAGGATCATGACAGCTTCGAATACCATTTCCACGACACGGTTGCAGGGGGCGACTGGCTTTGCGAGCAGGATGTCGTTGATTATTTCGTTCACCATTGCCCAACGGAAATGACCCAACTGGAACAATGGGGATGCCCGTGGAGCCGCCGTCCGGACGGCAGCGTCAACGTCCGCCGCTTCGGTGGCATGAAGATCGAACGCACCTGGTTCGCCGCCGATAAGACCGGCTTCCACATGCTGCACACCCTCTTCCAGACCTCCCTTCAGTTCCCACAAATTCAGCGCTTCGATGAACATTTTGTCCTCGACATTCTGGTCGACGACGGTCATGCACGTGGCCTGGTGGCGATGAATATGATGGAAGGCACGCTCGTCCAGATCCGCGCCAATGCGGTGGTGATGGCAACGGGCGGTGCGGGTCGCGTCTATCGCTACAACACCAACGGCGGCATCGTCACCGGTGACGGGATGGGCATGGCGCTGAGCCACGGCGTGCCGCTGCGCGATATGGAGTTTGTGCAGTATCACCCAACCGGCCTGCCGGGCTCCGGCATTTTGATGACGGAAGGCTGCCGCGGTGAAGGCGGTATTCTGGTCAACAAAAACGGCTACCGTTATCTGCAGGATTACGGCATGGGCCCGGAAACCCGCTCGGCGAGCCGAAGAACAAATACATGGAGCTCGGCCCGCGCGACAAAGTTTCTCAGGCCTTCTGGCACGAATGGCGCAAGGGCAACACCATCTCAACGCCACGCGGCGACGTGGTCTATCTCGACCTGCGTCACCTGGGCGAGAAGAAACTGCTGGAGCGTCTGCCGTTTATCTGCGAACTGGCAAAAGCCTACGTGGGCGTCGACCCGGTGAAAGAGCCGATACCGGTACGCCCAACCGCGCACTACACCATGGGCGGGATTGAAACCGACCAGCAGTGTGAAACCCGTATTAAAGGGCTGTTCGCCGTGGGCGAGTGTTCCTCCGTCGGCCTGCACGGCGCCAACCGTCTGGGCTCTAACTCGCTGGCAGAGCTGGTCGTCTTTGGCCGCATGGCGGGCGAGCGCGCCATGGAGCGTGCGGCGACCGCAGGCGAAGCAAACGATGCGGCGCTGGATGCGCAGGTCACTGACGTTGAAAAACGCCTGAAGGATCTGGTGAACCAGGAAGGCAACGAGAACTGGTCGAAGATCCGCGACGAGATGGGCCTGTCGATGGAAGAAGGCTGCGGTATCTACCGTACGCCGGAACTGATGCAGAAAACCGTCGACAAGCTGGCGGAGCTTCAGGAGCGCTTCAAGCGCGTGCGCATCACCGATACCTCCAGCGTCTTCAACACCGACCTGCTCTATACCATTGAGCTTGGCCACGGCCTGAACGTCGCGGAATGTATGGCGCACTCTGCGCTGGCGCGTAAAGAGTCTCGCGGCGCCCACCAGCGTCTGGACGAAGGCTGCACCGAACGTGACGACGTCAATTTCCTGAAACACACTCTCGCCTGGCGCGATGCGGATGGCACCACGCGTCTGGACTACAGCGACGTGAAAATCACCACGCTGCCACCGGCTAAACGCGTGTATGGCGCAGAAGCAGAAGCCGCCGAGAAGAAGGAGAAGGCGAATGGCTGAGATGCAAAAATTGAAAGTTGAAGTGGTGCGCTACAACCCGGAAGTGGATACCGCCCCCCACAGCGCTTTCTACGAAGTGCCTTATGACGAGCAAACCTCCCTGCTGGATGCGCTCGGCTATATCAAAGACAACCTGGCGCCGGACCTGAGCTACCGCTGGTCCTGCCGCATGGCGATCTGCGGCTCCTGCGGCATGATGGTCAACAAGGTACCGAAGCTGGCCTGTAAAACCTTCCTGCGTGACTACACCAAAGGCATTAAGGTTGAAGCGCTGGGCAACTTCCCAATCGAGCGCGATCTGGTGGTCGATATGACCCACTTTATCGAAAGCCTGGAAGCGATTAAGCCGTACATCATCGGCAACCCGCGCACGCCGGACCAGGGTCCGAACACCCAGACGCCGGCGCAGATGGCGAAATACCATCAGTTCTCCGGCTGCATCAACTGCGGCCTGTGTTACGCCGCCTGTCCTCAGTTTGGCCTGAACCCGGAGTTCATCGGCCCGGCCGCCATTACCCTGGCGCACCGCTATAACGAAGACAGCCGCGACCACGGCAAAAAAGAACGTATGGCGCAGCTAAACGGCCAGAACGGCGTCTGGACCTGTACGTTTGTGGGCTACTGCTCCGAAGTCTGTCCGAAGCACGTCGACCCGGCCGCCGCAATTCAGCAGGGTAAAGTGGAAAGCTCGAAAGACTTTCTTATCGCTACCCTGAAACCACGCTAAGGAGTGCATGATGACGACTAAACGCAAAGCCTACGTGCGGCCTGTGCCGTCCACCTGGTGGAAAAACCTGCCGTTTTATCGCTTCTATATGCTGCGTGAAGGCACGGCGGTACCGGCGGTCTGGTTCAGCCTTGAGTTAATGTATGGCGTTTTTGCCCTTAAACACGGGCCGGAAACCTGGGCGAACTTTGTCGGTTTCCTGCAAAACCCAATCATCGTGGTTCTGAACCTGATCGCGCTCGCGGCGGCGCTACTTCATACCAAAACCTGGTTTGAACTGGCGCCAAAAGCGGCAAACATCATCATTAAAGACGAAAAAATGGGGCCGGAGCCAGTCATTAAAGGGCTATGGGCAGTGACGATCCTGGTCACTGTTGTCATTCTGTTTGTCGCACTGTTCTGGTAAGGAGACTACTGTGATCAATCCAAATCCAAAACGTTCAGACGAGCCGGTCTTCTGGGGCCTGTTTGGCGCAGGCGGCATGTGGAGTGCCATCATCGCCCCGGTGATCATCCTGCTGGTCGGCATTATGCTGCCGCTGGGGCTGTTTCCGGGCGATGCGCTGAGCTACGAGCGCGTGCTGGCGTTTGCGAGCAGCTTTATTGGCCGCGTGTTCATCTTCCTGATGATCGTCCTGCCACTGTGGTGCGGCCTGCACCGCATTCACCATGCGATGCATGACCTGAAAATCCATGTGCCGAGCGGTAAATGGGTGTTCTACGGGCTGGCAACCATCCTGACCGTGGTGACGCTGATTGCCGTTGTCACTATCTGACGCTTCTGGCCCGCCATCCGGCGGGCCTTTTATCTCTGCATCTTTCCCACCAACCACTGGGCAAATTCACGCATTGCGGACGTTTCAGCCCGCGACTGCAGTCTCGTTAACCAGTAACTGCCCAGATCAATTTGCGTTGTAAACGGCTGCACGATGCGCTCGCTGTTCAGCAAATGGGTAAACATATCGACAGGCGCAATGGCTATGCCCATACCTGCCTGTGCGGCTTCCAGCATGGTGACAGAAGAATCAAACACCATCACCCGGTGCGTTGGCGACGGAGGATGCTCGCCTGCCGCCTGCATCCACGCCGACCATTCGTCGCGTCGGTAAGAGCGCAGCAGGGTAAACTTCAGGATGTCGGCCGGAGACTGGAGCACGGCGGCGATTTCGGGCGAGCAAAGCGGCGCCAGCGGCGCAGGGCACAGGAACTGCGCCTCGGTGCCGTGCCACGCTCCACCACCGTAGCGGATCGTATAATCAAGCCCTTCAGCAGCCGGATCGACGCGGTTGTTATGGGTGGAAAGGTGAAGATCGATATGCGGATAACAGCGGCGAAAGTCCGCGAGCTGAGAGAACAGGATACCCGTGGCGAAAGTTCCTACTACGCCAATTTTTAGCTTCTCCTGAGCGCGCTGGCTGGCAAAGCGATCCAGCATTCCGGCGATACGATCGAATGAATCATTCAGCACCGGCAGCAGATTTTCCCCCTCGGTGGTCAGCATCAGGCCGCGCGAGACGCGGACAAACAGCTGGCAATTCAGATGCTGCTCCAGCGCCTTAACGTGCTGGCTGATGGCAGAATGGGTGACGTTCAGCTCTATCGCGGCATGCGTAAAACTGAGGTGCCGGGCGGCCGCTTCGAAGGCGCGAAGCGAATTAAGCGGAAGATAGCTGCGGGTCATTGTTCCATCCGTTAGAAAAATTAACAGCTCATGCTAAATTTAACCGTTTGTCAGCCATAGTCAAATCCAACAGACTACAGCGGTCTGCCGGGCCCGGACACTCCCTTGACCTGCTATTATGGAAGATAATTGATGATGAAAAAATTCCTTTGCTGCGCCCTGCTGCTCAGCACATCCTGCTCTGTACTCGCCGCGCCGATGTCGGAAAAACAGCTGGCTGACGTGGTAGAACGCAACGTTACGCCCCTGATGAAAGCGCAGGGTATTCCAGGCATGGCGGTGGCCGTGATTTATCAGGGCCAGCCACACTACTTTACCTTTGGAAAGGCCGATATCGCGGCGAACAAACCCGTCACCCCGCAAACCTTGTTCGAGCTGGGCTCTATAAGTAAAACCTTCACCGGCGTGCTGGGGGGCGATGCTATTGCCCGCGGCGAAATTTCGCTGGGTGATCCGGTAACCAAATATTGGCCTGATCTGACCGGCAAGCAGTGGCAAGGGATTCGCATGCTGGATCTGGCAACCTACACCGCCGGTGGCCTGCCTTTACAGGTGCCCGATGAGGTCACAGATAACGCATCCCTGCTGCGCTTCTATCAAAACTGGCAGCCTCAGTGGAAGCCGGGCACAACGCGTCTTTACGCCAACTCCAGCATCGGTCTTTTTGGCGCGCTGGCGGTCAAACCTTCCGGCATGAGCTATGAGCAGGCCATGACGACGCGGGTCTTTAAGCCGCTCAAGCTGGATCATACCTGGATTAACGTCCCGAAAGCGGAGGAGACGCATTACGCCTGGGGATATCGTGACGGTAAAGCGGTCCACGTTTCACCGGGCATGCTGGACGCAGAGGCATATGGCGTGAAAACCAACGTGCAGGATATGGCGAGCTGGGTGATGGCCAATATGGCCCCTGACGCGCTGCAGGATACGTCCCTGAAGCAAGGCATTACGCTGGCGCAGTCTCGCTACTGGCGCGTGGGTGCCATGTATCAGGGGTTAGGTTGGGAGATGCTTAACTGGCCGGTCGATGCCAAAACCGTCGTCGGAGGCAGTGATAACAAGGTGGCACTGGCACCGTTGCCTGCGAGAGAAGTGAGTCCACCCGTTCCCCCGGTTAAGGCCTCATGGGTGCACAAAACGGGCTCAACCGGCGGGTTTGGCAGCTACGTGGCCTTTATTCCTGAAAAGCAGCTCGGCATTGTGATGCTGGCGAATAAAAGCTATCCGAACCCGGCGCGAGTTGAGGCGGCATACCGTATCCTCGACGCGCTGCAGTAAAACATTGCCGGGTAGCGCTGCGCTTACCCGGCGAAACACACCGCACAAAAACCACATTTTCCTTGCCGTCATCTACACTTAACAAAAAACAGTAAGGAAACTCCTATGCGCATTTTGCCTGTTATCGCCGCGGTGACAGCCGCGTTTTTAGTGGTGGCCTGCAGTTCCCCTACCCCACCTCCTGGCGTTACCGTCGTCACGCCTTTTGATGCACAACGCTTCCTCGGAACATGGTATGAAATCGCGCGCCTCGACCATCGGTTTGAGCAGGGCTTAGAGAAGGTTACTGCTAATTACAGCCCAATGGATGATGGCGGTATTCAGTGATCAACCGGGGCTATAATCGATCGGGAGATGTGGCAGCAGTCGGTCGGGAAAGCCTACTTCACTGGCGACCCGCGACGGGCCGCGCTCAAAGTCTCTTTCTTCGGCCCGTTTTATGGCGGCTATAACGTAATAGCACTCGACAGAGAGTACCGTCACGCGCTGGTCTGCGGGCCGGATCGCGACTATCTGTGGATACTTTCCCGCACGCCAACTATTTCGTCAGAAATGAAACAGCAGATGCTGGACGTCGCGACCCGACAGGGGTTTGATGTGTCGAAACTCATCTGGGTAAAACAGCCCCGTTAATGGGTACTGAGCTTCAGCCCAATGATACCGGCAACAATCAGAGCGAGGCTGGCAATGCGCGCCAGGCTCGCTGACTCACCCAGCAGCAGAATGCCGGTAATCGCCGCGCCTACGGCACCGATCCCCGTCCAGACGGCATAGGCCGTTCCCACGGGCAGAGAACGCATTGCCCACGATAGCAGAACAATGCTCACGATCATCGCCGTAACGGTAATAACGCTGGGCGTCAGGCGGGTAAATCCGTGGGTGTACTTGAGACCAATCGCCCATACCACTTCGAGCAGACCAGCAATAAAGAGAATAATCCAGGACATCTCGGGCTCCTTAACTTAAAAACAGTTGGGGCCGTCCCCGATGAAGGAAGCGCTTACGGGTCGTCCCGCAAGGCAGATAACACCCCATATTTTGGTTAGCGTGCGATTTTTTTTCAATCATTTTCTGATGAACGCGTTAAGCCCAGAAATAGCCGCAGTATGGCACGGAGTTCAGGCATTTACAGCTCATCGGACTTCTCTATGATGATGTGCTTTCTGATGGCAGGAAGCCAAACAACTAGCCGACTGCGAATAAAATATGTTCAAGATTCTTTTGATTGACCGTTGTCACTTCACCCGCACCGGGTTTGAAGCATGGCTCAATCATTCCGGTTTGTTCCCGGGGCACTACGTTGTGACCGGGCTGAACAATCTATTCCTCGCCAGGGAGCACATTCTGCAATGGAAACCTGAGCTGGTCATCGCTGACCTGCATGGTTTCAGGCAGGATATTCACCATTTCCAGCAACTCTCTTCCTTGCTGAACGCCAGCGAAAAATTACCTTTTATTATGCTGCAATCGGGAGAGGACAAGGACCTGGCGACCTGGCTCGGGAACTTCCCGGTCTGGTCTTCGCTAATGAAAAATGCCCCTCTTGAGGAAATCGCGACGGTTATCAATGACGCGTTAATTTCGCGCGCAAGCACGTACCGCCCGACGGTGGCCGCCCCCTTGCTGACACGACAGGAGGAGAAAGTGTTGACGTTATGGATGGACGGCGCGAGCAACCAAAAGATAGCCGCTCACCTGAGCATTAACGGAAAAACGGTTTATACCTATAAACGCAATATCCGCATGAAGCTGCATATGGATACACGCTTTTCACCGTTTTTGTCCCTGCAGGAAGCAGAGAATTGACGGTACGGTGAAACTCACATGCCGTACCGTCCATGCTTCATTAGTTCTGAGCTTTAGTTGCTGCACCAGAAATCGCGTTACCACCGTCGGAGATATCTTCCCCTACGCCGCGGGTGGTATTACATGCAGTCAACACGGAGGAAAGCACGAGGACAGAAAAGATCGCTGCAATTGTTTTCTTAACCATAATATCTTCCTTTTATAGCCAAAGTTGTTTTGTGTATAGCAACTTAAGAATAGACAAGATCCCGCCGATTGACGGAAAAGGAAGCAATTTTAGGAAAATTAGACGGACTTAGCTGGCTGCGTGAGAAATGATATGACCGAGGTCCTGGATATCTTCCCCCATGCCACGGGCGGTGTTACAGCCGGAAAGCAGTACGCTGGAGAGCGCTAACAGAAGCAGAATTTTAACGGTACGTTTCATCATCCCTGCCTGCAAAAATCAGGCGCAGCGGGCGCTGCGCCTTGAATCATGACGTAAATTACTTCACGCGAGATACGTATTCGCCGGAGCGAGTATCCACTTTGATCACTTCACCGATCTGTACGAACAGCGGTACTTTCACCACAGCGCCGGTGGAGAGCGTTGCTGGCTTGCCGCCAGTACCCGCGGTGTCACCTTTCAGACCTGGATCGGTTTCAACGATTTCCAGCTCAACAAAGTTTGGTGGGGTAACGGCGATAGGCTGGCCGTTCCACAGGGTCACGATGCACTCAGCCTGATCCAGCAGCCACTTCGCGTTATCGCCAATCGCTTTCGCGTCAGCAGACAGCTGCTCGAAGGTTTCGTTGTTCATGAAGTGCCAGAACTCACCGTCGTTGTACAGGTAAGTCAGGTTCATATCGACAACATCAGCGCCTTCAGCGGAGTCAGTAGATTTGAAGGTTTTCTCAACACGGGTGCCGGTCAGCAGGCGGCGCAGCTTAACGCGTGCGAATGCCTGGCCTTTACCTGGTTTAACGAATTCGCTGGCTTCAACCGCGTACGGTTCGCCGTCCATCATGATTTTAAGACCAGCACGAAAATCGTTGCTATAGTACGTTGCCATAAGGCCCTCTAAATTTGTTAACTGGTAGCTAAGCCACAAAATGGCGCATATTGTAACCCTAAACACCCCATCCAGAGAAGATTGGTTATCGCAACTTGCCGATGTAATCACCAGTCCTGATGAACTGCTGCGTCTTTTAGACCTCGATCAGCACCCGGAGTTGCTTGCTGGCCGTGAGGCAAAGCGACTTTTCGCCCTGCGTGTTCCCCGCGCGTTTGTTGCGCGCATGGAAAAAGGCAACCCTGACGATCCTTTATTAAAACAAACCCTTACGTCGCAGGATGAGTTTATTACAGCGCCGGGCTACAGCACCGATCCGCTGGAAGAGCAAAACAGCGTGGTGCCGGGTTTACTGCACAAATATCTCAATCGCGCCCTGCTGCTGGTAAAAGGCGGCTGTGCGGTAAATTGTCGTTACTGCTTCCGTCGGCACTTCCCGTATGCCGAAAACCAGGGAAATAAGCGCAACTGGCAGGTTGCGCTGGACTATATCGCCGCCCATCCAGAGCTGGATGAGATTATTTTTTCCGGCGGTGACCCGCTGATGGCAAAAGATCATGAACTGGACTGGCTTTTGACGCAGCTTGAAGCCATCCCGCACATCAAACGTCTGCGCATTCACAGCCGTTTACCGATCGTCATCCCGGCGCGTATTACCGACGCCCTGGTCACGCGCCTGGAGCAGTCACGTCTACAGGTGCTGCTGGTAAACCATATCAACCACGCGAATGAAATTGACGCGGACTTTCGCGCGGCGATGGCGCGGCTGCGAAAAGCGGGCGTGACGCTGCTCAACCAGAGCGTATTGTTGCGCGGCGTGAACGACAGCGCCCGGGTGCTGGCCGATCTCAGCAATGCCTTGTTTGACGCAGGCGTGATGCCCTATTACCTGCACGTGCTGGATCGCGTGCAGGGCGCGGCGCATTTCATGGTGACGGATGAGGAAGCCCGACAAATTATGCGCGAGCTGTTAACGCTGGTTTCAGGTTATATGGTGCCGAAGCTGGCACGCGAGATTGGCGGAGAGCCGAGTAAGACGCCGCTGGATTTGCAACTGCGGCAGCGCTAAAAGGCAGGTGGCGCTACGCTTACCTGCCCTACGAGGTGGGGCGCAGCGCCATCAGCAAGTTAACTCAGTTCGGGCACTTATAGACCTGGCCGCTCATCTGGCTGGCCGTTGGCACGAAGCTGGAGAGCATTCCTTGCGTCGGGCTGCTCACGCCGTAAATCACGTTCCCCCCCATTGCAGCAGCCTGGTTACGCAGGGCATTCGCCGCGCCGCGCATAGAGCCACCTTCTTCACCGTGCTGACCCGACATCCAGTTACTTTGTTCACCGGTGGCCGTGCCTAACAGCTGGCATTCGCTGCCTGGCTTATCTTCCACAAAGCGAACGCCCTGGCCCGCTGCCGACAGTTCATTGCTGGAGCTACAACCCGCCAGCAGCAACGCTGCTCCTACGATCCCTGCACAGACTTTTACGCGCATGTTATTCCTCGTTTTCAATAAGCTGGACAGTAATTGTCCGTGTGTAAATCTTATACCTAAAAGATGACTAAAAGAAAAATCCCCGCGCATTTCTGCGAGCCGGATTCCGTACATCACTCCTCCGACATCTTAAATGAATTCTGATAATGCCCTTTGGGATATCGTGTTTTAGCCCTCGATCGTTTTTAGTGTTGCGACGTACAACTTTTGTACGCGATTAAAACAGGGGGTTTCATGAGTGCATCATCCTCAGGAGAGGAAAAGGTAACATGGGTGGGCTATCTGGCGTTTGTGCTCACCATCGTATTTTTCTCAGGCTTTTTCGCCAAAAGTACCGAATGGTGGCGCGTGCTGGATTTTACCGTCCTAAACGGCAGCTTCGGTCCGGTGAACGGCGCGCTAACGTTTCGCGGTGAGGGCGGCACGGGGGCGAAAGACGGTTTCTTATTTGCCCTTGAACTGGCGCCTTCGGTCATTTTATCGCTCGGGATCATTGCCGTCACCGAGGGGCTGGGCGGGCTGCGTGCCGCGCAACAGCTGATGACGCCCATTTTGCGCCCACTGCTTGGCGTACCGGGCGTCTGCTCTCTGGCCCTCATCGCCAACCTGCAAAATACCGATGCCGCAGCAGGGATGACCAAAGAGTTGACCGACGAAGGGGCTATTACCGATCGCGAGCGCGCCATTTTCGCCACCTTCCAGACCAGCGGTAGCGCCATCATTACCAACTATTTTTCTTCCGGCGCCGCACTCTTCACGTTTATTACCGTCCCGGTAATCACGCCGCTGGCCGTCATACTGATGTTTAAATTTGTTGGCGCGAACCTCCTGCGTCTGTGGATCGCTCGCATGGAAGATCGTCGTATTCAGGAGGAAAAAAATGATCGCCCAGCCGCGTAAAAATATCATGGACATGTTTATCGATGGCGCCCGCCGAGGCTTTACCATCGCCACCACCAGCCTGCTGCCGAACGTGGTTATGGCGTTTGTCATCATTCAGGCGCTCAAGGTGACCGGCCTGCTGGATATTGTTGGCAATATTTGCGAGCCAATTATGGCCCTGTGGGGGCTTCCGGGCGCGGCGGCAACGGTCCTGCTGGCCTCGGTGATGAGTATGGGCGGCGGCGTGGGGGTTTGCGCCAGCCTGGTGGCTGCCGGCACGCTCAACGGCCACGATGCCACCGTTCTGCTGCCCGCCATCTATCTGATGGGCAATCCGGTGCAAAACACCGGCCGCTGCCTGGGCACCGCAGGCGTTAACCCGAAGTATTATCCACACATCATTACCGTCTGCGTCATTAACGCCCTGCTCTCAATGTGGGTAATGCAGCTACTCTTCTGAGGAGATAAAAATGGATTTTTCAGTGCTGGAACCCCATCTTTTCCGCAATGTGCACCTTTACGCGCCGGAGGACCGGGGACGTTGCGATCTGCTGATCGCCGGGGGAAAAATCGTCGCGATTGAAAAAACGGATCGCGCAACAATGCGGCTTAACTGTCCTGAAACCGACCTCGCCGGGGCGGTGGTTTGCCCGGGCTTTATCGATCAGCACGTACACCTGATCGGCGGCGGCGGTGAAGCCGGTCCGCACACCCGGACGCCGGAGGTACGGTTGTCCGCGCTGGTGGCGGCGGGCATCACCTCCGTTGTTGGCCTGCTGGGTACCGACGGCGTGACCCGCCATCCCGAATCGCTGCTGGCAAAAACGCGGGCGCTTGAGCATGAAGGGATCAGCGCGTGGATGCTGACAGGCGCGTATGGGCTGCCTTCTCCGACGATTACCGGCAGCATCGAAAAGGATGTGGCGCTGATTGATAAAATCATCGGCGTGAAATGCGCGATTTCCGACCATCGCTCTTCCGCACCAGCGGATGACCAGCTCGCGAATATGGCCGCCCAGTCGCGCGTCGGCGGGCTGCTGGGCGCCAAAGCGGGCATATCTGTGTTTCATCTCGGCAACAGCCCGAAGCTGCTGGAGCCCCTGCTTAACATCCTGAAAAACGCCGACGTGCCACGCACGAAGCTGCTGCCAACCCACGTTAACCGCGACCAGGCGCTGTTCCTCGCCGCGCTGGATTATGCCCGCGACGGGGGCTATATCGACATCACCACCAGCATCAGTGAGCCCATTGACGCCGCCACCGCCATCGCGACGGCCCGTGAAGCGCAGGTGCCGTTTAACCGGCTTACGCTCAGCTCGGATGGTAACGGCAGCCAACCGAATTTTGACGCGAACGGTAATCTGGTGGGCATTGGCGTAGCCGGGTTCGAATCTCTGCCTCAGACGCTGCAGCAACTGGTCAGCCGGTATCACCTGCCGCTGGAGGAGGCGCTTCTGCCGTTTACGCGTAACGTAGCGGAGTTTCTCGGGCTGGAGCATAAGGGGCGGCTCGCGCCCGGATGCGATGCCGATTTCCTGGTGCTGACGGATGACCTGAAGATCCGCGAGGTCTGGGCGAAAGGCCGCCAGATGGTGCGCGAAGGCGCAGCATGCGTGAAGGGAACATTTGAGTAGCGGCAATAAAAAACCCCGGACATTTCTGCCCGGGGTTCGTTCTGAGAGGTTCAGAACAACATGATTACATCATGCCGCCCATTCCACCCATGCCGCCCATACCAGCAGCACCTAAGTCAGGCGCGTCGCCTTTTGGCAGGTCGGTTACCATGCACTCGGTCGTGATCATCAGGCCAGCTACAGATGCCGCGTACTGCAGAGCAGAACGGGTTACTTTAGTTGGGTCCAGGATACCGAAGTCGATCATGTTGCCGTATTCTTCAGTTGCCGCGTTGTAACCGTAGTTACCTTCACCCGCTTTCACGTTGTTCGCAACCACAGATGGCTCTTCACCGGCGTTGGAAACGATCTGACGCAGAGGAGCTTCCATTGCGCGCAGCGCAACTTTGATACCCACGTTCTGGTCTTCGTTCTGAGCGGTCAGGCCAGCCAGCTTAGCGGCTACACGCACCAGCGCGACACCACCACCAGCCACTACGCCTTCTTCTACCGCAGCACGGGTCGCGTGCAGGGCATCGTCAACGCGTGCTTTCTTCTCTTTCATTTCAACTTCGGTCGCCGCACCAACTTTGATTACCGCAACGCCGCCAGCCAGTTTCGCTACGCGCTCCTGCAGTTTTTCACGGTCGTAATCGGAAGTGGCTTCTTCGATCTGCTTACGGATCTGACCAACACGGCCCTGAATAGCGGCTTCTTCACCCACACCGTCGATGATGGTGGTGGTGTCTTTGTTGATCACAACGCGTTTCGCCTGGCCCAGGTCTTCCAGGGTCGCTTTTTCCAGCTCCATACCGATCTCTTCGGAGATCACTGTACCACCGGTCAGGGTAGCGATATCCTGCAGCATTGCTTTACGGCGATCGCCGAAGCCAGGTGCTTTAACCGCAGCCACTTTCACGATGCCACGCATGGTGTTAACCACCAGGGTCGCCAGCGCTTCGCCTTCAACATCTTCAGCGATGATAACCAGCGGCTTGCCTGCTTTCGCAACGGCTTCCAGCACTGGCAGCATTTCGCGGATGTTGGAGATTTTCTTGTCAGCCAGCAGGATGAACGGGCTTTCCAGCTCAACAGCGCCAGTTTCTGGCTTGTTGATGAAGTATGGGGACAGGTAACCGCGGTCGAACTGCATACCTTCAACCACGTCCAGTTCGTCTTCCAGACCGGTACCGTCTTCAACGGTGATCACGCCTTCTTTACCGACTTTATCCATCGCTTCAGCGATCAGTTTACCTACGGTTTCGTCGGAGTTAGCGGAGATAGTACCAACCTGAGCAATGGCTTTAGAGTCAGAGCACGGTACGGACAGCGCTTTCAGTTCTTCAACAGCGGATGCGACAGCTTTGTCGATACCACGTTTCAGATCCATTGGGTTCATGCCCGCAGCAACGGCTTTCAGGCCTTCAGTGATGATAGCCTGCGCCAGTACGGTCGCGGTGGTGGTACCGTCGCCTGCAGCGTCGTTCGCTTTAGAGGCAACTTCTTTCACCATCTGCGCGCCCATGTTTTCGAACTTGTCTTCCAGCTCGATTTCACGTGCAACGGAAACACCATCTTTTGTGATGGTTGGCGCGCCGAAGGATTTATCCAGCACTACGTTACGGCCTTTCGGGCCCAGGGTCACTTTAACTGCATCTGCCAGTACGTTTACGCCGCGGAGCATTTTTACACGAGCGTCGTTACCGAATTTTACGTCTTTAGCTGCCATGTTCTTATTTCCTCAAATTCTCGTGCGTAAATTACGCTTCAACAATTGCCAGAATGTCGCTCTCGGACATGATCAACACTTCTTCATTGTCGATCTTCTCGGATTTCACGCCGTAGCCATCGTTGAAAATTACGATGTCACCAACTTTAACGTCCAGCGGCTGCACAGTTCCGTTTTCCAGGATGCGGCCCTTACCGACAGCGATGATTTCGCCACGCGTTGATTTGGCTGCTGCAGAACCGGTCAGAACGATGCCGCCAGCAGACTTGGTTTCAACTTCTTTACGTTTGACGATCACACGATCATGTAACGGACGAATACTCATTGATAGCTCTCCTTTGAGAAAGTCATTATCAGTTATGGATGACGCCGGCCCGCATGCGGTTTTCCGACTAGTGCCCTGAGAGATGGGGATAGCTTTTTACCCCTTCAAGGGGGAATCGAAAAAAAATTTGCGAAAGTGTTACCATCCACTCTCTTTTGATGGTGGCAGGGCAAGGTAAATGAGTGGACTCAGGCAGGAGCTGGGGCTGGCGCAGGGCGTTGGCCTGCTTTCAACCTCCTTGTTAGGTACCGGCGTGTTTGCCGTACCGGCACTGGCGGCGCTGGTCGCCGGAAATAACAGTCTTTGGGCATGGCCGGTGCTGATCCTGCTGGTGTTCCCGGTGGCGATTGTGTTTGCCATACTCGGGCGGCACTTCCCCAGCGCGGGCGGCGTGGCGCATTTTGTCGGCATGGCGTTTGGTCCGCGCATGGAGCGCGTAACCGGCTGGCTGTTTTTGTCGGTAATACCCGTTGGCCTTCCGGCAGCCCTGCATATCGCCACCGGCTTTGGACAGGCGCTGTTTGGCTGGCACGACGAACAACTGCTGCTGGCTGAACTGGGTACGCTGGCGATCGTCTGGTGGGTGGGCTCGCGCGGAGCCAGTTCAAGCGCGAATCTGCAAACGCTGGTTGCAGCGTTGATCGTCGTGCTGATCGTCGCCATCTGGTTTGCGGGTAACATTACCGTAGCAGATATCCCCTTCCCTGCGATAAACGATATCGACCATTCACAGCTTTTCGCTGCGTTATCCGTCATGTTCTGGTGTTTTGTTGGCCTTGAAGCGTTCGCTCACCTGGCATCCGAGTTTAAACAGCCCGAGCGTGATTTTCCCCGCGCTCTGATGATTGGTTTACTGCTGGCGGGCACCGTATATTGGGCCTGTACCGTGCTGGTGCTGCACTTCAACGCGTTCGGCGAAGATAAAGCCGCCGCCGCATCGCTACCGGGTATCGTGGTTAAACTTTTCGGCGTGAAGGCGCTATGGGTGGCCTGTGTGATTGGCTATCTCGCATGCTTTGCCAGCCTCAACATTTATATCCAGAGCTTCGCCCGTCTGGTGTGGTCACAGGCGCGCTACAAACCTGAGAGCCGCCTCGCGCGGTTGTCTAAACGTCAACTCCCGATGAATGCGCTGAATGCCGTGCTCGGCTGCTGCGTCCTGAGCTCGCTGGGTATTTATCTTCTCGACATCAACCTCGATGCTCTAATTATCTACGCCAACGGTATTTTCATCATGATCTACCTGCTGTGCATGCTGGCGGGCTGTCGTCTGCTGAAAGGTCGCTATAAAGCCCTGGCGGTCGTCGGGGGCGTGCTGTGCCTGCTGTTGCTGGCGATGGTGGGATGGAAGAGTGTGTACGCCATCGTCATGCTGGCGGGGCTGTGGGCGTTTTTACCGAAGCGGAAAAATCCGTAGGCCCGGTAAGCGAAGCCACCGGGCAAAAAAATTATCGATCGTCTTTATGGTCTAAACGATCGCGCTGTTCATCCTTGCGCTGATACTCCCCTTCGAAGGTATCCCCTGGCCCTGTGCTGAACCCGCCGCCCGGCATGCGCCTGAAGCGCAGGTGCGGCAGCAGCTTCATGGTCAGGTGCTTCTGCACCGGCGGCAACAGCAACAGCAGGCCGAGGAAGTCGGTGAAGAACCCCGGCAGGATCAGCAGCAGGCCAGCAATAATCAGCGACACGCTTTTGATCATCTCTTCAGCCGGGCTTTCGCCTGCGGCCATCTTCTGCTGCATTATCAGGAAATTTTTGAAACCCTGATTACGCACCAGCGACATGCCGATGACGGAGGTGAAGATCACCAGAATCAGCGTCAGCAGGACGCCCAGCACGTGAGCTACCTGAATGAAAATAGAAATCTCAATGTAAACATAGAGAAAGAAAGCAATAAACGGTATCCAGCGCACTGGCATCTCCTGTATGGCAGGTGCCATCTGGCCCCTGTCTGAATGTGTTCGCGTCACGCGTCTGTAAGAGATGGAGACGGTTAGCCAAAATTCAATCGGTTTGCACGGATATTTTTTTCGGAAATATTAAAGCGGTGACACATTTCACAGATTAATAATTATCATGGAATCGGGTCGATAATAAGTGATCCAGCTTACGGCAATTCGCTATCATCAGCATATGATCTCGAACATCTGGCCGATTGAGGGAATAATCGTCGGTCAGAAAATATTCAAAACCACATATATGTTGTGTGTTTAGTACAATCCATCGGCAGCTTGAAAAGAAGGTTCACATGTTAAACAACATTCGTATCGAAGAAGACTTGTTGGGTACCAGGGAAGTTCCAGCGGATGCCTACTATGGTGTTCACACTCTGAGAGCGATTGAAAACTTCTACATCAGCAACAGCAAAATCAGCGATATCCCTGAGTTTGTCCGTGGCATGGTGATGGTGAAGAAAGCCGCAGCGCTGGCGAACAAAGAGCTGCAAACCATTCCTAAAAGCGCGGCAAATGCGATTATCGCTGCCTGCGATGAAGTGCTGAACAACGGCAAATGCATGGACCAGTTCCCGGTTGACGTCTATCAGGGCGGCGCGGGTACCTCCGTCAACATGAATACCAACGAAGTACTGGCAAACATCGGCCTTGAGCTGATGGGCCACCAGAAAGGTGAATACCAGTACCTCAACCCGAACGACCACGTTAACAAATGCCAGTCCACCAACGACGCCTACCCAACCGGCTTCCGTATCGCGGTGTATGCCTCCGTGGTCAAACTGGTCGACGCGATCAACCAGCTGGGCGATGGCTTCCAGCGTAAGGCCGTTGAGTTCCAGGACATTCTGAAAATGGGCCGTACCCAGCTGCAGGACGCGGTGCCAATGACCCTCGGTCAGGAATTCCACGCGTTTAACGTGCTGCTTAACGAAGAGACCAAAAACCTGCTGCGCACCTCCGAGCTGCTGCTGGAAGTGAACCTGGGCGCCACCGCCATCGGTACGCGTCTGAACACCCCGGATGGCTATCAGCAGCTGGCAGTTCAGAAGCTGGCGGAAGTGTCTAACCTGCCTGTGGTGCCTGCGGAAGACCTGATTGAAGCCACATCCGACTGCGGCGCGTACGTAATGGTACACAGCGCCCTGAAACGTCTGGCGGTGAAACTGTCCAAAATCTGTAATGACCTGCGCCTGCTCTCCTCCGGCCCGCGCGCTGGCCTGAACGAAATCAACCTGCCAGAGTTGCAGGCGGGTTCTTCCATTATGCCAGCCAAAGTTAACCCGGTAGTGCCAGAAGTGGTGAACCAGGTTTGCTTCAAGGTGATTGGTAACGACACTACCGTGACCATGGCCTCCGAAGCCGGTCAGCTGCAGCTGAACGTGATGGAGCCGGTGATTGGCCAGGCGATGTTTGAATCCATTCACATCCTGACTAACGCCTGCTACAACCTGCTGGAAAAATGCATTAACGGCATCACCGCGAATAAAGAAGTCTGTGAAGGCTATGTTTATAACTCCATCGGGATCGTTACTTACCTCAATCCGTTCATCGGCCACCACAACGGTGACATCGTTGGTAAGATTTGCGCCGAAACCGGTAAGAGCGTGCGTGAAGTCGTGCTGGAGCGTGGACTGTTGACCGAAGCCGAGCTGGACGATATCTTCTCGGCCCAGAACCTGATGCATCCGGCATATAAAGCGAAACGATATACCGATGAAAGCGAACAGTAACAGTTCAGGCTAGGCTTCCGAAAGGCACGTCACTTGTGACGTGCCTTTTTTCTTTTTAGGCGTTACCTAAATACAACAATTCAATATCAACTTGTTAATAAGCAAGGCAGGTCTTTATGTTTGGAGCAGAACTCGTCATCGTCCTGTTGGCGATTTATTTGGGCGCGCGGCTCGGGGGTATCGGCATTGGTTTTGCCGGCGGTCTCGGGGTGCTCGTACTTACCCTTATCTTTCAGATTAAACCCGGCGCAATCCCTTTTGACGTTATCGAAATCATCATGGCGGTTATTGCCGCTATTGCGGCCATGCAGGTGGCAGGCGGTATGGACTACCTGGTGAGCCTGGCGGAGCGCATGCTGCGCCGCCATCCGAAATACATCACCTTCCTTGCCCCGCTGGTGACCTGGTTTATGACCATTCTCGCGGGAACCGGCCACACGGCGTTCTCCACGCTGCCGGTGATCACCGAGGTGGCAAAAGAACAGGGGATTCGCCCGTCTCGTCCACTTTCTATTGCCGTGGTGGCGTCGCAGATTGCGATCACCGCGTCGCCAATCTCAGCCGCCGTGGTCTTCTTCGCGGGTATCCTTGAGCCGATGGGCGTGAGCTACCTGACGCTGCTGGCGATCTGTATTCCAGTCACGCTGATTGCGGTGATGATTACCGCCGTGCTGTGTAACTTCCTGGGTGCCGAGCTGAAAGACGATCCGGTTTACCAGGAGCGTCTGGCAAAAGGTGAAGTGAGCCTGCGCGGTAGCCAGGTCTTCGAGCTGAAGCCGCACGCGAAACGCTCCGTGCTGCTGTTCCTGATCGGTATCGTCGCCGTGATGTTCTACGCGACCGCCATCAGCGACACCGTGGGGCTGATCCAAAACCCGGTGCTGCCGCGTAACGAAGCGATTGTGGTATTCATGCTGACCATCGCCACGCTGATTAGCATCACCTGTAAAATCGACACCAGCGAAGTGCTGAACGCCAGCACCTTCAAATCCGGTATGAGCGCCTGCGTGTGCGTACTGGGCGTGGCGTGGCTCGGTGACACCTTCGTGAAAGCACACATCAGCGATATCCAGACCGTTGCCGGCGACCTGCTGCACAACTACCCGTGGCTGCTGGCGGTGGTACTGTTCTTTGCCGCGACGCTGCTTTACTCTCAGGCTGCCACCACCAAAGCGCTGATGCCTGCGGCACTGATGCTGGGCGTGACGCCGCTGACGGCGATTGCCTCTTTTGCGGCCGTTTCCGCCCTGTTCGTGCTACCAACCTACCCAACCCTGCTGGCCGCGGTTGAGATGGACGATACCGGCTCAACCCGCATCGGTAAGTACGTGTTTAACCACGCGTTCCTGATCCCGGGCGTGGTGGCGATTACGCTTTGCGTCGTCCTCGGCTTTATCATTGGCGGCATTGTGCTGTAAACGGTTAGCCGCTGTAAAAATAGTTAAAATCGGGCCGCTCTGCGGCCCGTTTCATTAATGACCAATCGCATGGCGTGATATAGTGAAGACTTTCGTGATGAGGAGGTCGACTTGTGAACACGCCTGATGCTGTTGTCGTACTGTGTACCGCCCCTGATGAAGCCTCTGCCCAGGATCTCGCCGCCAAAGCGCTGGCCGAAAAACTGGCAGCCTGCGTCACGCTGCTCCCCGGCGCGACCTCCCTTTATTATTGGGAAGGCAAGCTGGAGCAGGAGTATGAAGTCCAGATGTTGCTCAAAACCAATCTGGCGAATCAGCAGGCGCTCCTTGACTGCCTCAAGTCTCATCATCCTTATCAAACCCCGGAGCTGCTGGTGCTGCCAGTGGTCCACGGCGATAACGACTATCTCTCATGGCTCAACGCTTCTTTACGCTGATCCTGCTGCTGTGCAGCACGTCAGTATTTGCCGGTTTGTTTGACGCGCCCGGCCGTTCGAACTTTATTCCCGCCGACCAGGCGTTCATTTTCGACTTTCAGCAAAACCAGCACGATCTCAATCTGACCTGGCAGGTGAAAGAGGGTTACTACCTCTACCGCAAGCAGGTCAGCATCATGCCGGCAAAGGCTAACGTTGGCGCATTGCAGATGCCCGCTGGCGAATGGCATGAGGACGAGTTCTACGGTAAAAGTGAAATTTATCGCCAGCGCTTAAGCGTGCCCGTCACGGTGAATCAGGCGGATAAAGATGCCACGCTGACGGTTACGTATCAGGGCTGTGCCGACGCGGGCTTCTGCTACCCTCCTGAAACGAAGGTCGTTCCGCTTACTGAAGTTAAAGCGGCTGCCTCCCCTCTCCTCTCAGGGGAGAGGGCCAGGGTGAGGGATGAAGGCGAAGCTGCTTCTGCTCTGCCGTTCTCAGCACTTTGGGCCTTACTGATTGGTATCGGCATTGCCTTTACCCCTTGTGTCCTGCCGATGTACCCGCTTATCTCCGGGATTGTTCTGGGCGGCAAACAGCGTCTTTCTACCGCCCGGGCGCTGCTCCTGGCCTTTATTTATGTGCAGGGCATGGCGCTCACCTATACCGCGCTCGGCCTCGTGGTCGCCGCGGCCGGACTGCAGTTCCAGGCAGCGCTTCAGCACCCTTACGTGCTAATCGGCCTGTCAGCCGTATTTATTCTGCTTGCGCTGTCGATGTTTGGCCTGTTCACGCTTCAGCTGCCCTCTTCGCTGCAAACCCGCTTAACGCTGATGAGCAATCGCCAGCAGGGTGGCTCTGCGGGCGGCGTGTTCGCAATGGGCGCCATCGCCGGGTTGATTTGTTCCCCCTGCACTACAGCACCGCTGAGCGCTATCCTGCTGTACATCGCCCAGAGCGGTAATATGTGGCTCGGCGGGGGTACGCTGTATCTTTACGCGCTGGGGATGGGCCTGCCGCTGATACTGGTGACGGTGTTTGGCAACCGCCTGCTGCCGAAGAGCGGCCCGTGGATGGAGACGGTGAAAACCGCGTTCGGCTTTGTCATCCTGGCGCTCCCGGTGTTCCTGCTGGAGCGCATCATGGGTGACGCGTGGGGTTTGCGCCTGTGGGCCATGCTCGGCGTGGCGTTCTTCTCCTGGGCGTTTATCGTCAGCCTGGGGGCAAAAAAAGCGTGGATGCGTCTGGTGCAAATTCTCCTGCTCGCCGCCGCGTTGGTGAGCGTGCGCCCGCTTCAGGATTGGGCGTTCGGCTCGCCTGTGGGCCAGACGCAGGCACATTTAAACTTTATACACGTTAAGAACGTCGATGAGCTCAACAGCGCGCTGGCGCAGGCAAAAGGCAAACCGGTGATGCTCGACCTCTATGCCGACTGGTGTGTTGCCTGCAAAGAGTTTGAAAAATACACCTTTAGCGATCCTCAGGTGCAAAATGCCCTGAAAGAGACGGTACTCCTGCAGGCAAACGTCACAGCCAACAATGCGCAGGATAAGGCCCTGCTTAAACACCTTACCGTACTCGGGCTGCCAACCATTCTGTTCTTCAATGAGCAGGGGGAAGAACTGCCAGAACAGCGTGTAACCGGGTTTATGGACGCACCGGCATTCAGCGCGCATTTGCGCAATCGCCAACCGTAAACAACACTTTAGACGGGACATACCGTTGGGAATAGCGGAGGAGATAACCGTGCAACGCGAAGACGTACTGGGACAAGCCCTGCAACTACTTGAGATTCAAGGGATCGCCAGCACCACGCTTGAGATGGTAGCCGACCGTATCGATTACCCTCTGGATGAGCTTAAGCGCTTCTGGCCGGATAAAGAGGCGCTGCTTTATGATGCCCTACGCTATCTTAGCCAGCAGGTGGATATCTGGCGCAGGCAGCTAATGTTGAATGAAGAGCTGACCGCCGAGCAAAAACTGTTAGCGCGCTACACCGCCCTGACAGAGTGCGTCAGCAACAATCGTTATCCAGGCTGCCTGTTTATTGCTGCCTGTACGTTTTATCCCGATCCTGGCCATCCAATACATCAGTTGGCGGATCAGCAAAAACGTGCGGCGCATGACTTCACCCACGAACTGCTGACAACGCTTGAAGTGGATGACCCGGCAATGGTCGCTAAGCAGATGGAGCTCGTACTGGAGGGTTGTCTGAGCCGCATGCTGGTGAACCGTAGCCAGGCCGATGTGGATACGGCGCACCGCCTGGCGGAAGACATTCTGCGCTTTGCCCAGTGTCGTATGGGCGGGGCGTTAACCTAGACCAGCATGCCCGCCCAGGCGGAGACGAGCAGACATAGCGCCATCAGGCGCTGAAACCGCACCATCGCCACGGTGGTGCGAAACACCCGGTTTACCGCCTTCCCCAGCCACGCCCAGCACATCAGGCACATCACAGAAATCAGTAAGAACCATAGCGCCATCAGCGCAATATCTCTTAACGGATGAATGCTCGCGGGAGCAAAAAGGCTCACTACCGCCAGCGCCATCATCCACGTTTTCGGATTCACCATCTGCAGCAGCGCTGCGGCTTGCGCGGTGAAGCGATGAGGCGTCTTCTCAGAAAGATTCGCCGCAGGTGCCCGATACAGTTGCCAGCTCATCCAGGTTAGCCACAGCACGCCCGCCCAACTCATTGCCTGGCGTATCAGAGGAAACTGACGCAGCACCTCCCCGGCGCCGGCACCCGATATCAGCACAATCAGACTCGCCGTAATACATCCCCCCAAAATGGCGGGAATGGTATTTTTCACACCAAAGTACTGGCTGTTAGTGAGAACGAGGATATTCGTCGGGCCGGGCGTTATCGACGCGACAAAGGCAAACAGCAGATAAGGCATCAGACTCACAGATGGCTCCTTTTTTATTAGAGCCATTACTGTGCCGCTATTTTCTGGAAACGTCTGGAAGGTTTGTGCACAACCGGCGGTAGTGGGCAGGGGAAATGCGGTATGCACGCTGGAACCAGCGTCCCAGATGGCTTTGGTCGGCAAAACCGAGCGCTGTAGCCACATTAACAGGCTGTTCGCCGTGCGCCAGCAGCTGTCGCGCCTTTGCCAGACGCAGTTGAATAAGCCAGGCGTGCGGTGCCAGGTTGAACTCGCGCTTAAAGCAGCGCGTCAGCGTAAAGCGATCCGTGCCCGTCTCGCGCGCAAGGTCTGACAACCCCACGTTCTCGCCGATATGCGCATAAAGATAGTCGCGTGCGCGGTGCGCCACGGCAGCGCTCTGTAGCTGCGACGGGAGTTTCTTACGCCAGTGGCAATGGGAGGTGATCTGAGAGAGCAGCTTATCCATTGTGCTCTGCTGAACAATTTTCATCTCATCGCTATGCAACGCGTTAAACGTCTCGCCGATAGAACGGACCAGCTGAGGTTCTCGCGTTAGCGTTTGAGCAAAGTGAAGCGAGTAGCGATCCGGCGTGGCTTCATATAATCCACGGAGGGTACGCGTCAGCCACTGCTCGTCAAGATAGAAGGTGAGATAGGTAAAGCCTCCTTCCACAGGCGCGTCGCCGTCGTGAATTTCGCCCGGCTCCAGTAAGAACGCATCACCAGGATGGCTGCGGTGGCGTTCGCGACGACAGTGGAACTGCTGGGTGCCTGAAAGGGTAATCCCGACCAGATAACTATCGTGCCAGTGGGGATCGAAGGCATGGCCTTCGAAGTGCGCTTTAATCGTTTCAATGCCGGTATCCGCATGCTGACGGAGCTCAAGCCAGTCGTTTGCCATACTGCCCTCCTGTTGTCATCAGCATTGCCGCACGGCCCGGTATTGTCTGGAAGATTTGTGCATTTTCACGGTGAAAACGTACAGATTGCCGCAAACTTAAGCAGTTGAACAGCTTTTCCTGAAATAATGTTGACGATAAGGCGCGATTGCGGTTTAATGCGCTCCGTTGCCCGGATAGCTCAGTCGGTAGAGCAGGGGATTGAAAATCCCCGTGTCCTTGGTTCGATTCCGAGTCCGGGCACCACTATTTAAAGAACCCAGCCTATGGCTGGGTTTTTGCTTTTCTGCGTTTATCAAAACCTTACCTTATTTATACCCCTCTATCTCTTCCCGGTAAGATCGTGCGGTTAGCATTTCCCGGTGGCGCTGCGCTTACCGGGCCTGCAAAACCTGTAGGCCGGATAAGGCGAAGCCGCCATCCGGCATTTTCCGGCGCACAAAGCAAAAAACCCCGCACCTTACGGTACGGGGTTCTTCTTGATTGATGCCTGGCAGTTCCCTACTCTCACATGGGGAGACCCCACACTACCATCGGCGCTACGGCGTTTCACTTCTGAGTTCGGCATGGGGTCAGGTGGGACCACCGCGCTAAAGCCGCCAGGCAAATTCTGTTATCTGTATCAGGCTGAAAATCTGTCTCTCACCGCCAAAACAGCTTCGGCGTTGTAAGGTTAAGCCTCACGGTTCATTAGTACCGGTTAGCTCAACGCATCGCTGCGCTTACACACCCGGCCTATCAACGTCGTCGTCTTCAACGTTCCTTCAGGAGACTTAAAGTCTCAGGGAGAACTCATCTCGGGGCAAGTTTCGTGCTTAGATGCTTTCAGCACTTATCTCTTCCGCATTTAGCTACCGGGCAGTGCCATTGGCATGACAACCCGAACACCAGTGATGCGTCCACTCCGGTCCTCTCGTACTAGGAGCAGCCCCCCTCAATTCTCCAGCGCCCACGGCAGATAGGACCGAACTGTCTCACGACGTTCTAAACCCAGCTCGCGTACCACTTTAAATGGCGAACAGCCATACCCTTGGGACCTACTTCAGCCCCAGGATGTGATGAGCCGACATCGAGGTGCCAAACACCGCCGTCGATATGAACTCTTGGGCGGTATCAGCCTGTTATCCCCGGAGTACCTTTTATCCGTTGAGCGATGGCCCTTCCATTCAGAACCACCGGATCACTATGACCTGCTTTCGCACCTGCTCGAGCCGTCACTCTCGCAGTCAAGCTAGCTTATGCCATTGCACTAACCTCCTGATGTCCGACCAGGATTAGCTAACCTTCGTGCTCCTCCGTTACTCTTTGGGAGGAGACCGCCCCAGTCAAACTACCCACCAGACACTGTCCGCAACCCGGATCACGGGTCCACGTTAGAACACCAGCCATTAAAGGGTGGTATTTCAAGGACGGCTCCACGCAGACTGGCGTCCACGCTTCAAAGCCTCCCACCTATCCTACACATCAAGGACCAGTGTTCAGTGTCAAGCTATAGTAAAGGTTCACGGGGTCTTTCCGTCTTGCCGCGGGTACACTGCATCTTCACAGCGAGTTCAATTTCACTGAGTCTCGGGTGGAGACAGCCTGGCCATCATTACGCCATTCGTGCAGGTCGGAACTTACCCGACAAGGAATTTCGCTACCTTAGGACCGTTATAGTTACGGCCGCCGTTTACCGGGGCTTCGATCAAGAGCTTCGCGTTGCCGCTAACCCCATCAATTAACCTTCCGGCACCGGGCAGGCGTCACACCGTATACGTCCACTTTCGTGTTTGCACAGTGCTGTGTTTTTAATAAACAGTTGCAGCCAGCTGGTATCTTCGACTGATTTCAGCTCCGTCCGCAGGGACTTCACCTACATATCAGCGTGCCTTCTCCCGAAGTTACGGCACCATTTTGCCTAGTTCCTTCACCCGAGTTCTCTCAAGCGCCTTGGTATTCTCTACCTGACCACCTGTGTCGGTTTGGGGTACGATTTCGTGTTACCTGATGCTTAGAGGCTTTTCCTGGAAGCAGGGCATTTATCACTTCAGCACCGTAGTGCCTCGTCATCACGCCTCAGTGTTAAAGTGAACCGGATTTGCCTGGAACACACACCTACACGCTTAAACCGGGACAACCGTCGCCCGGCTGACATAGCCTTCTCCGTCCCCCCTTCGCAGTAACACCAAGTACAGGAATATTAACCTGTTTCCCATCGACTACGCCTTTCGGCCTCGCCTTAGGGGTCGACTCACCCTGCCCCGATTAACGTTGGACAGGAACCCTTGGTCTTCCGGCGAGCGGGCTTTTCACCCGCTTTATCGTTACTTATGTCAGCATTCGCACTTCTGATACCTCCAGCATGCCTCACAGCACACCTTCAACGGCTTACAGAACGCTCCCCTACCCAACAACGCATAAGCGTCGCTGCCGCAGCTTCGGTGCATGGTTTAGCCCCGTTACATCTTCCGCGCAGGCCGACTCGACCAGTGAGCTATTACGCTTTCTTTAAATGATGGCTGCTTCTAAGCCAACATCCTGGCTGTCTGTGCCTTCCCACATCGTTTCCCACTTAACCATGACTTTGGGACCTTAGCTGGCGGTCTGGGTTGTTTCCCTCTTCACGACGGACGTTAGCACCCGCCGTGTGTCTCCCGTGATAACATTCTTCGGTATTCGTAGTTTGCATCGGGTTGGTAAGCCGGGATGGCCCCCTAGCCGAAACAGTGCTCTACCCCCGAAGATGAGTTCACGAGGCGCTACCTAAATAGCTTTCGGGGAGAACCAGCTATCTCCCGGTTTGATTGGCCTTTCACCCCCAGCCACAGGTCATCCGCTAATTTTTCAACATTAGTCGGTTCGGTCCTCCAGTTAGTGTTACCCAACCTTCAACCTGCCCATGGCTAGATCACCGGGTTTCGGGTCTATACCCTGCAACTTAACGCCCAGTTAAGACTCGGTTTCCCTGCGGCTCCCCTATACGGTTAACCTTGCTACAGAATATAAGTCGCTGACCCATTATACAAAAGGTACGCAGTCACACCACGAAGGTGCTCCCACTGCTTGTACGTACACGGTTTCAGGTTCTTTTTCACTCCCCTCGCCGGGGTTCTTTTCGCCTTTCCCTCACGGTACTGGTTCACTATCGGTCAGTCAGGAGTATTTAGCCTTGGAGGATGGTCCCCCCATATTCAGACAGGATACCACGTGTCCCGCCCTACTCTTCGAGTTCACAACCTGTGCATTTTCGTGTACGGGACTGTCACCCTGTACCGTGCGACTTTCCAGACGCTTCCACTAACACACAAGCTGATTCAGACTCCGGGCTGCTCCCCGTTCGCTCGCCGCTACTGGGGGAATCTCGGTTGATTTCTTTTCCTCGGGGTACTTAGATGTTTCAGTTCCCCCGGTTCGCCTCGTTAACCTATGTATTCAGTTAACGATAGTGTGTCGAAACACACTGGGTTTCCCCATTCGGACATCGACGGGTCAAAGGTTCATATCACCTCGCCGTCGCTTTTCGCAGATTAGCACGTCCTTCATCGCCTCTGACTGCCAGGGCATCCACCGTGTACGCTTAGTCGCTTAACCTCACAACCCGAAGATGTTTCACTTCTGATTGCGAAAATTTGAGAGACTCGAACACACCATTAAGATGTGTCGTTTCAATTTTCAGCTTGATCCAGATTTTTAAAGAGCAAATATCTCAAACGTGACTCGCAAGTCAGTTTTGAGATATGACGGCAGGTGACTTTCACTCACGAACCAGCAAGTGGCGTCCCCTAGGGGATTCGAACCCCTGTTACCGCCGTGAAAGGGCGGTGTCCTGGGCCTCTAGACGAAGGGGACACTGAAGTCTCAATCGCAAGACGCCTTGCTGCTTACTTTTCATCAGACAATCTGTGTGAGCACTACAAAGGCAGGTTCTTTAAGGTAAGGAGGTGATCCAACCGCAGGTTCCCCTACGGTTACCTTGTTACGACTTCACCCCAGTCATGAATCACAAAGTGGTAAGCGCCCTCCCGAAGGTTAAGCTACCTACTTCTTTTGCAACCCACTCCCATGGTGTGACGGGCGGTGTGTACAAGGCCCGGGAACGTATTCACCGTGGCATTCTGATCCACGATTACTAGCGATTCCGACTTCATGGAGTCGAGTTGCAGACTCCAATCCGGACTACGACGCACTTTATGAGGTCCGCTTGCTCTCGCGAGGTCGCTTCTCTTTGTATGCGCCATTGTAGCACGTGTGTAGCCCTACTCGTAAGGGCCATGATGACTTGACGTCATCCCCACCTTCCTCCAGTTTATCACTGGCAGTCTCCTTTGAGTTCCCGGCCTAACCGCTGGCAACAAAGGATAAGGGTTGCGCTCGTTGCGGGACTTAACCCAACATTTCACAACACGAGCTGACGACAGCCATGCAGCACCTGTCTCAGAGTTCCCGAAGGCACCAATCCATCTCTGGAAAGTTCTCTGGATGTCAAGAGTAGGTAAGGTTCTTCGCGTTGCATCGAATTAAACCACATGCTCCACCGCTTGTGCGGGCCCCCGTCAATTCATTTGAGTTTTAACCTTGCGGCCGTACTCCCCAGGCGGTCGACTTAACGCGTTAGCTCCGGAAGCCACGCCTCAAGGGCACAACCTCCAAGTCGACATCGTTTACGGCGTGGACTACCAGGGTATCTAATCCTGTTTGCTCCCCACGCTTTCGCACCTGAGCGTCAGTCTTTGTCCAGGGGGCCGCCTTCGCCACCGGTATTCCTCCAGATCTCTACGCATTTCACCGCTACACCTGGAATTCTACCCCCCTCTACAAGACTCTAGCCTGCCAGTTTCGAATGCAGTTCCCAGGTTGAGCCCGGGGATTTCACATCCGACTTGACAGACCGCCTGCGTGCGCTTTACGCCCAGTAATTCCGATTAACGCTTGCACCCTCCGTATTACCGCGGCTGCTGGCACGGAGTTAGCCGGTGCTTCTTCTGCGGGTAACGTCAATCGACAAGGTTATTAACCTTATCGCCTTCCTCCCCGCTGAAAGTACTTTACAACCCGAAGGCCTTCTTCATACACGCGGCATGGCTGCATCAGGCTTGCGCCCATTGTGCAATATTCCCCACTGCTGCCTCCCGTAGGAGTCTGGACCGTGTCTCAGTTCCAGTGTGGCTGGTCATCCTCTCAGACCAGCTAGGGATCGTCGCCTAGGTGAGCCGTTACCCCACCTACTAGCTAATCCCATCTGGGCACATCTGATGGCAAGAGGCCCGAAGGTCCCCCTCTTTGGTCTTTCGACATTATGCGGTATTAGCTACCGTTTCCAGTAGTTATCCCCCTCCATCAGGCAGTTTCCCAGACATTACTCACCCGTCCGCCACTCGTCACCCGAGAGCAAGCTCTCTGTGCTACCGTTCGACTTGCATGTGTTAGGCCTGCCGCCAGCGTTCAATCTGAGCCATGATCAAACTCTTCAATTTAAGTTTGATGCTCGTGAATTAAACTTCGTAATGAATTACGCATGTTCACTCAGAGACTTGGTATTCATTTTTCGTCTTGCGACGTTAAGAATCCATGTCACTTTGAGTGCCCACACAGATTGTCTGATAAATTGTTAAAGAGCAGTTGCAACGCGGCTTTCAGCTCACCGTTGCGAGGTGGCGTATATTACGCTTTCCTCTTTCAGAGTCAACCCGTTATTTCAGGATTTTTTCTCTTCAACCGACCGGGTTAACTGTGAAGTGATTCACATCCGCCGTGTCGATGGAGGCGCATTATAGGGAGTTCTCCGCAGCCCGCAACAGAAAAGTTGCAAAAAAATGACTGACTGCTGCATTCCCCAGCAAAACCCCGCCTTATACCCTTTTACGCACAGACTTATCCACAATTACAGCAAGATCCTGATGCGATCCTGCGAACTGAAAGAGAAGATCAACTATACTAGCGGCAAATATTCTTCTCCGCAGAGCTCCCCCTGATGAATACACAACGCCTGCCTCGCGACTGGCGCCTCCCTACGGCCGGATTGATGCTGCTGACCATCCTCTTCGCCGCTTTTACGCTGCATACGCACTGGAACGCCTTTATCCAGTGGTGCCTTGCCACGCAGATTACGCTGCACCGTTATCTGGTGATGTATCTCCTGCAGCTTAATAACAACCAGTACAGCGGTGGATTATGGCTCTTAACAGGCGCTTTCTTTTATGGCGTCCTTCACGCCATCGGGCCGGGGCACGGGAAGTTCATCGTGACAACCTACCTGAGCACAAATAAGGAGAGCGAACTGGCCGCACGCACCGTTCCCTTTCTTGGCAGCCTGATGCAGGGCGTCAGCGCCATTCTGTTTGTCTTTATTCTGGCAGTAGGATTTAACCTCGCGTCAGGGGATATCAGCATCAGCCGCTGGTATGTCGAGAAGATAAGCGCCGTGCTGATTGGCGCGTTTGGTGCTTTCATCATTTACCAGGCGCTGAAAAGCCTGCGGCCTCAAAGAATGAGGATCTCAGCCATCACTCCCCTTCATCAGCACGATGAACATTGTGGATGTGGTCATCACGGCGTGGGCGCAGATCTGACACAAGGTGACTGGAAAACGCGTCTGGGCGTCATTCTGGCGATTGGCGCACGTCCGTGCAGCGGTGCAATCATGATTCTGATGTTTTCGAACGCGCTGGGCATTGTCACCTGGGGAATGGCGGCCGTTATGACCATGTCTTTAGGAACGGCACTCTCTATTATGGGGCTATCACTGGCGGTTCGTTATGCCCGTGAACGCACGGTGGCCTGGTTCGGGGGAGATAGCGCGTTCAGATGGCTGGTGCCGGCAGTTAAAATTGCCGGAGGTATCATCCTGATCCTGTTCGCGACCGTCCTGTTCCTGACCGTCATCCCCATTAGCGCCAACGGCGACTACATCGCCGCCGGATGCTAATAAAAGAAAACCCGCCGTTGGCGGGTTTCTTTATTACTCGTTAATGCGTGGATGTTGATCAACAAGACGGGAGCGTTTCTTCTGTAGCTCTTCAATCTCTGCGTCGATATCCTCAATTTTTTGCTCAACGTTATCGTAGTGCTCGCGCAGGATTTCTTTCGCTTCCTGAATATCAGATGCCGCAGGCGTCGCCCCTTTCAGAGGACGGTTCGCCGTCTCCTTCATGGTCAGGCCGGTCGCCAGGCCGACTACCGCAATAACCATCAGGTAGTAGGCTGGCATCATCAGGTTCTGCGTGCTTTCCACCAGAGAGGCGGCAAGCGTAGGCGTCAGGCCGGCAATCAGAACGGAGATGTTGAACGCCGCCGCCAGCGCACTATAACGAATGTGCGTCGGGAACATCGCAGGTAATGTGGATGCCATCACCCCGATAAAGCAGTTCAGGATCACCGCCAGCATCAGCAGACCCGCGAAAATCAGACCCAGCACGTTACTGTTGATCAGAATAAACGCCGGGATCGCCAGCGCGAACAGCGCTACGCTACCCAGGATGATAAACGGTCGACGGCCAAAGCGGTCGCTCAGCAGACCCATAATCGGCTGTACAAACAGCATACCCACCATGATGGCGATAATAATCAGCACGCCGTGATCTTCCGAGTAGTGCAGGTTATGCGACAGATAGCTCGGCATGTAGGTCAGCAGCATGTAGTAAGTGACGTTGGTGGAAATCACCAGACCAATACAGGTCAGCAGGCTGCGCCAGTGCTTTGTCGCGATCTCTTTAAAGGACACTTTCGGGCCGTCCTGCAGCCCTTCGCGGTCGCCCTGCTCCAGTTTCTCAACGTGCTGCTGGAACGCAGGTGTCTCTTCCAGCGCATGTCGCAGGTAAAGACCGATAATACCCAGCGGGAGCGCGATAAAGAACGGGATACGCCAGCCCCAGTCGAGGAAGTTCTCCTCACCGACCACGGTTGAAATCAGAACCACAACGCCCGCACCCATCACAAACCCGGCAATCGAACCGAAGTCCAGCCAGCTGCCCATGAAGCCGCGCTTACGGTCAGGGGAATACTCCGCGACGAAGATCGACGCCCCGGTATACTCGCCCCCGACGGAGAAGCCCTGCGCCATCTTACAGAGCAACAGCAGAATAGGTGCCCAGATGCCGATCGTGGCATAGGACGGTATTAGGCCGATACAGAACGTACTGATCGACATAATGACAATGGTGATAGCGAGTATTTTCTGGCGACCGTATTTGTCACCGAGCATACCGAAGAACAGACCACCCAGCGGGCGGATCAGGAAAGGAACGGAGAATGTACCCAGCGCGGCAATCATCTGCAGGCTTGGGTCAGCACCGGGGAAGAACACTTTACCTAATGCATAGGCAACAAAGCCGTAGACACCGAAATCAAACCATTCCATCGCATTACCGAGCGAGGCGGCGGTGATCGCTTTACGCAGTTTAGCGTCATCAATAATGGTGACGTCGCGAAGCGTAATGGGTTTAACCTTTTTCCTTCTTAGCATAGCTTTCCTCGTAGACTTAGCCCTGTCCGTTCCACAGCCAACTCGCACTCTGTGAACCCGAGATCCGCTCCGTGCGAACCTCCATCTTCAAGCGTAGCAGGTTTACTTACATTGACGTTTTCCGTCGATACAACCGAACCTGTTGACGCCTGTCTGGGCAGTTAATGACCTTTTTACCCTACCAGCGTTTATATTTGTGATCAACTTCACACATATATTTATACTGCGTCAGGTGAAGACAGTTTTTGTCAACTACCGCAAATAAGTACTTTCTCAACCTTCCAGAGCCCCCATTTTCGGCCTCATCCTTTTTCTTTTCCCAACAGAATAAAAAGCCATATTTTTTACAAGAGATTTACATAAATTTTCAGCTCTCACAACGCGCCGTAAAGTTTACATTCAATATGTGATGAAGATAACTAAAACACCGTTTTATTTTCATTGAATCAATATTCCATCGATCGCATGATAATTCCTGAAACATAGCGACGCATGTTTTCTGACGAGAGGAAACGAGAGCGCTAACTGAATTTCGGTGCAGGGTTATCACAAACCAATCATCAAGAGCACCCTTCATCAAATTGAATTTATTGATTTTTTTATTCGCACCTGCCGCTCACCATGAGAGGCGAAATTGTGAGGGTTAGAGATGAAGATTAAAGCCACGATAGAACGCATACCGGGTGGTATGATGCTGGTGCCGCTGGTACTCGGTGCTATTCTGAATACATTAGCACCTGAAACCGGGGCTTATTTTGGTGGTTTCACAAAGGGGATGATTACGGGTACCGTTCCCATCCTGGCGGTCTGGTTCTTTTGTATCGGCGCATCCATTAATTTGCGGGCAACCGGTACCGTATTACGCAAATCCGGAACGCTGGTGATAACCAAAATAGCGGTTGCCTGGGTGGTCGCAATGATATGCGCGATGTTCATTCCTGAAAATGGAATTCAGACCGGTTTCTTCGCCGGGTTATCCGTCCTGGCGATTGTCTCGGCGATGGACATGACCAACGGCGGGCTGTATGCCAGCCTGATGAACCAGTACGGAACGAAAGAGGAGTCCGGCGCGTTTGTTTTGATGTCTCTGGAGTCCGGCCCGCTCATGACGATGCTGATCCTGGGGTCCGCTGGCCTGGCTTCTTTTGAGCCCCATCATTTTGTCGGCGCGATCCTGCCATTCCTGATCGGCTTCGCGCTGGGCAATCTGGATCACGATCTGCGTGATTTCTTCAGCAAAGCCACGCCGGTGCTGATCCCATTCTTTGGCTTTGCGCTGGGTAACACCATCAACCTGAACGTGATTCTGGATACGGGACTGCTGGGGATTGTGCTGGGTGTCGCGGTTATCATCATCACCGGTATTCCGCTGATCATTGCTGACCGCGTAATCGGGGGAGGAAACGGCACGGCGGGCGTCGCCGCCTCTTCAGCCGCAGGCGCTGCCGTTGCAAACCCGGTGATTATCGCCCAGATTAACCCGGCCTTCGAACCGGTGGCCGCGTCCGCGACGGCACTGGTTGCCGCCAGCGTGATTGTCACCGCAATCCTGGTGCCCATCATCACGGCGCTATACGCGAAACGCTACGGAAATGTGCAAGAGATCCCGCCTGAACCGAAACCGTTAGAAATGAATCACTAACGCACCGCGCCAGCCATCCCCTCTCCCCTGGGGGGTGTACGGTCCGGGGACATAGTGAACACTTGTTCGGGGACATGGTAGACACTTACAACTGAGGCATAAGAACCCGTTTATGGAGTCACTTATGCCCTGGGATGCGAGAGATACCATGTCATTACGTACCGAGTTTGTACTGTTCGCCTCGCAGGACGGGGCGAACATCCGTTTCCTCTGCCGTCAGTTCGGCATTTCTCCTGCCACCGGCTACAAGTGGCTTCAGCGCTGGGCTGAGGAAGGTGCCTCCGGTCTTCAGGACCGCTCCCGCGCACCTCATCATTCCCCGAACCGCTCATCTGACGACATCACGGCCCTGCTGCGCATGGCGCATGACCGTCATCAACGCTGGGGCGCCCGCAAGATTAAGCGCTGGCTTGAAGACCAGGGGCACCGTATGCCCGCCTTCAGCACCGTCCATAATCTGATGGCCCGTCACGGTCTGCTGCCGGGCGCATCACCGGGCGTTCCGGCTACGGGACGCTTCGAACATGACGCGCCGAACCGGCTCTGGCAGATGGATTTTAAGGGCCACTTTCCCTTTGGCGGTGGCCGCTGCCATCCGCTCACCCTGCTGGACGACCACTCCCGTTTTTCCCTGTGCCTGGCGCACTGTACCGATGAACGGCGCGAGACCGTGCAGCAGCAGCTGGTCAGCGCGTTTGAACGCTACGGCCTGCCGGACAGGATGACGATGGACAACGGCTCACCGTGGGGCGACACCACCGGCACCTGGACGGCGCTGGAGCTGTGGCTGATGCGCCACGGTATCCGGGTGGGGCACTCCCCGGCCTTATCATCCGCAGACGCAGGCAAGCTGGAGCGTTTTTCACCGCAGCCTGAAGGCGGAAGTGCTGCAGGGAAAATGGTTCGCGGACAGCGGAGAGCTGCAGCGCGCTTTCGATCACTGGCGCACGGTGTACAACCTTGAACGCCCGCACGAGGCGCTGGATATGGCGGTACCGGCCTCGCGTTATCAGCCGTCTGCCCGGCAGTACAGCGGCAGCGTAACGCCACCTGAGTACGATGAAGGCGTGAAGGTCAGGAAAGTGGATGTCAGCGGAAAGCTGAGCATACAGGGTGTCAGTCTGAGCGCAGGCAAGGCGTTCAGGGGAGAACGGGTCGGGCTGAGGGAGACACAGGATGACGGCTGCTATGAAGTGTGGTGGTACAGCACGAAAGTGGGGGTGATCGACCTGAAGAAAAAGTCGATCACCATGGGTAAAGGATGTTAAAAAGTGTTCACCATGTCCCCGAACACCTGTCTACCATGTCCCCGGACTGTACAGGGGAGAGGGTCAGGATGTGGGGTTCAACCAAAAATCTCTTCCACCATTGCATCCACCAGCCGTTTTGCCGAACACAGCCTCGGCATACCCAGCGCGACAGTCTGCCAGTTTTGCGTCACTGACCAACTCACCGGGTGTATATCCGCCTGACACCAGTCGCCCAGCCAGCCCAGCATGTCTTTGTGATCGATTAAACCCGCCGAAGCGGGTGTGGTCAGCCATTGATGATAGAAATGGCGCGTTGTGGGAGACGCATTGATGCCCTGCGCGAGGTAGTTGGCGGCCATGCTGCGTAAATTATCCTTGAGCATTGCCGACACATCGTTGTTCGCCAGACGGCAGGCATCGCCAAATGCTCCCCAGCGCAGCTCTTCCAGAACAATGAAGCAGCGCCCGGCTAAAGACCAGCCATCATAGTGACCGGCTCGCCAGCGGGTGAAAATTTGTTCACTGTGCTCGCCCGCCTGTACCGTCAGTCCACGCTGGGTCAGCGCCTTTTCTTTATAGGCGGCACGTTGGGTAAAATGAGAGGAGAGCTCCGCATACTGTTCAAGCAGGCCGGGAGATGGCTGAGCGCGCAGGTGAGCCTGCTGGCACAGTGCCGTCAGTTTATCGGCCATCAGCGTCAGCGCAAGATGGCCCGGATCCAACATGCCGGCGAGTTTTTCCGCCAGCCCCAGGCGCAGGGCCGCGTTCTCGTTAAGCATTCCCGCCATCGCCCAGGGCCGTAGCCGGGTATGCGTCATGATCTCCTGAGTCAAACGTTCACGAAACTGCAGCTGCTGCGGCCCCAGATGGGGATGGCGCGCCGCGTCCACGCCCTGCACAAGATCGACCATAAACCTGGGATGAATACACTCCAGCGTCCGCCCGGGACCGTCCAGTAGCTGTGTTGTCATGGTTGCTCTGCTGCGAATAGAGTTTGAATGTCATCGCGTAACAGTCGGGTATCTTCCTGAATCCACGTCGCAGTCGAAATGCTTTGCTTCAACAGCTGGCTGAGCGCTCGGGTTGAATGCTCATTTTGTTGACGCACTGCGAGGCTATCACGCAAGCTTTCCTGTAACCCGGTCAGGCATAACGAAAATTCTGCAAAGAACGTCGCCATTCCGGCCGTAACAGAGACATCGACCTGCGCGGACAAAGCTTTACGTATTTGTTCACAAAACTGATCAATATGTTGCTTAAATTTGTCATGCAGTTGCGCAATGTCGATAACATAGTGCGTGCGCGTGACCACGTACTCATCCCAGCCCCAGCCCGGATTATTGAGCCAACGCGAAACGGTTTCACGCATACTGCTCCCGGCGGAAAGTTGACCTGCCGGGCGGTTATCCTGTGCAATGGCATCGTTAAACAGCGCGCGCGTATTGAAATCAAGCTGGTTTGCCTGAAAAGCCGGGAAGCTGATCCGCGCCCGGAAGCCGGCATGGCTCAGATGCTCTTTTATACGCGTTTCAATGGGGCGGATAGCGTCATTCAGCGAGCGCGCCAGCGTAGATTCCAGCTGATCGAAGCGTAACGCCAGCTCCCGGGCAATTTTTGCCTGCGCATCCAGCATGATGAGTTCACAGGAGGAGCGAATTTTACTCAGGACGATCTGCGCCTGACCTTCATCATCCAGAACCAGCGGTTCCCGCTCTTGCAGTTTGTCACTGCGGCGATTCAGCCGCTCAACGCCTGCCAAATCAAGAATATTTTGAGGGCTGAACACATGGCCCACGGCCTGGTGAAGCGCCGATTTTTCGGCCTCCATAAAGTCCGCGGTCGCGTTCAGCGCCTGGTCAACTTCATGTTTCACCTCATCGCTCACCGCGCTCTGGCGCGTCTGCAGCAGCGCCATATCCTCTTCAAGACGCGCGATGTTCAGTTCCAGCGCCTCAAAGGCCACCGTCAGCCCCTGATAGCGGAAGTCGAGATACTCCCGTGCATTTTGCGCGTAGTTGAGCAGCTTATGCGAGGCCGAGCGCAGCGCGAATAGCGAGGCATTGGCATAGGCGGCGTAAATCAGTTTGCGTATCGGCTGTTCAAACAGCGAATCTTCCCAGAGCAAATCGGCTGCGTGACGGATATGGTTTATATCGTCCAGGTCCGCCGAACGCCAGCGGCGTCCGAGTGCGGCTTCGGCAAAATCCTGCACCCAGGGCTGCTCCTGATGATCCGGCAGGCGTCCACGGGCATTCATCTCGTTGCGGGCGCGGTTTGCCAGATATGCCCACATAGAGGAAACAGGGTAGATCTGGCCAGGCGAAATAGTGCCTTTCATTAAGGTACCGGAGATCATCGCCCTGACCTGCTCTTCATCGTCGCTATTGCGATCCTTCTGGTCGAATTTATTCACCAGCGCATACAGAGGCACTGATTTCCCCGCAACCGAAATAGCCTGACGGACCTCTTCATCAGAAATAGATTTAAGCTGGGTATAATCCATCACCGCCAGCACCGCCGACGCGCGGGCTAGCTGTTCGCTAAGCATTTTTTGCAGATGCGGTTGTCCGGCCTCATTGGGGCCGGGGGTATCGAGCAGCGTCAGCTGCCCGAGGTGCGCATCCAGACCCGCAAGATGCACGAACTCCACTTCAATCACCGGAATATGTTCGATGGCCGCGTATTCAGAGAACGGAAACGCCACGCCCAGCGCCTGGGAGAGCCTCACCAGGTCATTGAGACTTTTCAGGCAATGAAATATTGGCTGCGCCCCGAGATGATGCTTTTCAAAGGCCTCGCCTTTCTCAATACGCTCCAGCAGCGTATTCATGTCCTTATCAATTTCCAGTTGCAGAGCCAGCTTGCCGCGATCGTAATCGCCAAGCTTTTTCTGCAGCAGGTGAATCAAATCATCAATAGGAGAGACATGTGAGAAGTGGAGCACCGGCTCTTTCTGACCTGGCGTATGACGGATCAGCGTAGGCAGCGCCGTCATTGGGCGGTTGCGGTTCGGCAACACTTCGGTACCCACAATGGCATTAATGGTGGTCGATTTCCCCGCTTTCATCGTGCCAACGATAGCCAGAACCATTTCCAGACGTGTTATTTTGCGTAATTCATTATTCAGCGTTGCCTGCTGCGCTTCGACGCCGCGCGCACTAAAATGCAAAGGCAGCACGTTGTTCTTTTCACCTGTAATAGCAGCCGTCGTGCTCTCCAGCTTCGCTGTCGGCATTGATTTCAGGGTATCGAGATTTTGCAGGGCAAGCTGTAACAAACGCTCAGCTTCCTGACTTAATTCAAAAATGGTCTGTGTGTGCATGATAAAAGCCTTTCCTTAACGCAAATTTATTACTTTTATTAAGCCACTTGTATTAATTATGATGTTCAGGCTTATATGATCACGTGTGGAAAACATGTTCACCAAAATATAACTAATTGAAGATAATCAGAAATAAATGGCTATCCCTGCATGGCGTGTAAAGCTCTCCTCAAGGCCTGAAAGCCAAAAGATAAAAAGCCTGGCCCATTTTAAGAAGCTTCAGGATATATCATCATTATTTACCCACCTAAAAAGAGAGGGATAGGCCGCCAACATAAGAAATGCATGGCAGTAAAGTTCGAAGATAAATAACAATGCGTTGCTTCACCTTATCCGAAATGAAGGTGCGTAGCAATTTGCCGCAATAAAATATTCGATATATTTAGCGACTTCTCTTTCCACCGTGTTAATGACGTTAGCATCGCTTAGCTGACTGACAGTAAGTGTCACTCGCAACACATTTTCTGCGTTTTTTAAATTCACAATAGCACCGACAAAAGTGTGGATTTGCGTTATACTTGCCGCCTTTTTCGGCACTCTGCCGTCATTTAGCTGGCACTTTCCAGCGCGTTAACACTTTTGAGGATACCGACATGCAACTCCCACACTGCCCAAAATGCAATTCTGAATACACCTACGAAGATAATGGCATGTTCATCTGCCCGGAATGTGCACACGAATGGAATGATGCCGAGCCAGCGCAGGACGCTGATGCGCTGGTCGTCAAAGATGCCAACGGTAATCTGCTGGCGGATGGCGACAGCGTCACCGTGGTGAAAGATCTTAAGGTGAAAGGCAGCTCTTCCATGCTGAAGATCGGCACCAAAGTGAAGAATATCCGTCTGGTGGAAGGCGATCATAATATCGATTGCAAAATTGACGGCTTCGGTCCGATGAAACTGAAATCTGAGTTCGTGAAAAAGAACTGATTTAACCCGCCCGGTAGCACTTCGCTTACCGGGCTTTCGGGAACTACACTTAACGGGCTTTTCTTACGTGAGGTAAAGATTATGCCGTTAAGTCCCTACATCTCTTTTGCCGGCAACTGTGCAGAGGCTACCGCCTTCTATCAGCAGGCCGTCGGCGCAGAACTCCTCTATAAAATCACCTTCGGCGAAATGCCAAAAAGCGATAACAGCGAAGAAGGCTGTCCGTCCGGCATGCAGTTTCCGGATTCGGCTATCGCTCACTCCAACGTTCGCATTGCGGGCAGCGATATCATGATGAGCGACGGGCTGCCGCCGGGCAGCAGCGCACAGTACGCGGGCTTCACGCTGGTACTCGACACGCAGGATGTGTCAGAAGGCAAGCGCTGGTTCGACAACCTTGCCGATGGCGGGAATATCGACATGGCCTGGCAGGAAACCTTCTGGGCGCACGGCTTCGGTAAGGTCACCGACAAGTACGGCGTGCCGTGGATGATTAACGTCGTTAAGCAGCAGCACTAATTTTTCGGGCGGTGGGCGGTCTGCCTCCGCCTGTCATCAAACTCCCCTCAACTCTTCAAACTCCCGCAACCTGCACTTAACCCAAATGTCATATTGATGCGCCAGCATGAGGCCACATTTATCGTGAGGCCCAGCACATGCACACTGTTATCCGCGTCGAGAAACTGAGCAAGACCTTCAATCACAACAAGGCGCTGCATGCCGTTGATCTGACCGTCCAGCAGGGCGAAATGGTGGCGCTGCTGGGGCCGTCAGGTTCAGGAAAATCCACCCTTCTGCGTCACTTAAGCGGCCTTATTACCTGCGATAAAACGCCGGAAAGCCGCGTCGAGCTGCTGGGTAACACCGTGCAGCATGCAGGCCGTCTGGCGAGCGATATTCGCGAAAGCCGCGCCCGGACGGGCTACATCTTTCAGCAGTTCAACCTGGTGAACCGCCTGACGGTGCTGGAGAACGTGCTGATTGGCGCGCTCGGCAGCACCCCGTTCTGGCGCACCTGCCTGCGCTGGTTCTCCCCATCACAGAAGCAGGAGGCCTTACAGGCGCTGACCCGCGTCGGCATGGCGCACTTCGCCCACCAGCGCGTGTCCACGCTGTCCGGCGGGCAGCAGCAGCGCGTCGCTATCGCCCGCGCCCTGATGCAGAAAGCCAAAATCATTCTCGCCGATGAGCCCATCGCCTCGTTGGATCCGGAGTCGGCCCGCATCGTGATGGAAACCCTGCGCGACATCAACCAGAACGACGGCATCACCGTGGTGGTGACGCTGCATCAGGTGGATTACGCCCTGCGCTACTGCGAGCGCATCGTCGCCCTGCGTCAGGGCCACGTGTTCTTCGATGGCGCCAGCCATCAGTTTGATAACGAACGTTTTGACCATCTCTACCGCAGCGTAAACCGCGTCGAAGAACGCGCGCAGGCTGCTTAACGTCCCGATAACGAGGAATGGAAATGAACTACAAAGCCGTTGCCGCGCTGGCCTTCACCAGCATGTTCAGCATCAGCACCCTGTTAAGCCCGGCGTACGCCGAAGAGCAGGAAAAAGCGTTGAACTTTGGCATCATTTCAACGGAATCACAGCAAAACCTGAAGCCGCAGTGGGAACCGTTCCTGAAAGATATGGAAACCAAACTGGGGATCAAAGTGAACGCCTTCTTCGCCCCGGACTACGCGGGCATCATTCAGGGGATGCGCTTTAACAAAGTGGACATCGCCTGGTACGGCAACCTTTCCGCCATGGAAGCGGTGGACCGCGCCAACGGTCAGGTCTTTGCCCAGACCGTTGCGGCAGATGGTTCTCCAGGATACTGGAGCGTGCTGATCGTGAACAAAGACAGCCCGATCAACAACCTCAACGACATGATCGCCAAACGCAAAGATCTGACCTTTGGTAACGGCGATCCGAACTCCACCTCCGGCTTCCTCGTCCCTGGCTACTACGTCTTCGCGAAAAACAACATCTCCGCCAGCGACTTTAAGCGCACCGTAAACGCCAGCCACGAAACCAACGCGCTGGCCGTGGCGAACAAGCAGGTGGACGTTGCCACCAACAACACCGAAAACCTCGACAAGCTGAAAACCTCCGCGCCGGACAAGCTGAAAGAGCTAAAGGTCATCTGGAAATCCCCGCTGATCCCCGGCGATCCGATCGTCTGGCGCAAAAATCTCTCCGAAAGCACCAAGGACAAGGTCTACGACTTCTTTATGAACTACGGCAAAACGCCGGAAGAGAAAGCGGTTCTGGAACGTCTGGGCTGGGCACCGTTCCGCGCGTCCAGCGATCTGCAGCTGGTCCCGATTCGCCAGCTGGCGCTGTTTAAGCAGATGCAGGCCGTGAAGGACAACAAAGGGCTGAAGGAAGAGGAGAAGACCAGCAAAGTCTCTGAAATCCAGGCCCAGCTGGAAGACCTCGACCGCCTGACCGCCGCGCTGGGTGCGATGACGAGCGTGAATAAAGCGGTGCAGTAACACAAGTCCCCTCTCCCTTGGGGGAGAGGGGGAACAGATTAAGGAGCCAACATGCAAACCATCACCCTCCCGCCGCCGAAGCGCAGCTGGTTCTCGCTCATAAGCTGGGCCATCCTGCTGGCGGTACTCGTTATCTCCTGGAAGGGCGCGGAGATGGATCCGCTGCTGCTCTTCAAAGATTCCGGCAACATGGCGACCTTCGCCGCCGACTTCTTCCCGCCGGATTTCAGCCAGTGGCAGGACTACCTCAGCGAAATGGCCATCACCCTGCAAATCGCCGTCTGGGGCACCGCCCTCGCCGTCGTTCTCTCCATTCCGTTCGGCCTGATGAGCGCCGAAAACATCGTGCCGTGGTGGGTATACCAGCCGATGCGTCGCCTGATGGACGCCTGTCGCGCCATCAACGAAATGGTCTTTGCGATGCTATTTGTGGTCGCCGTTGGCCTGGGTCCGTTCGCGGGCGTGATGGCGCTGTTCATCCACACCACCGGCGTGCTCTCCAAGCTGCTCTCGGAAGCGGTCGAAGCCATCGAGCCCGGCCCGGTGGAAGGTATTCGCGCAACCGGCGCCAACAAAATCGAAGAGATCCTCTACGGCGTCCTGCCGCAGGTGATGCCGCTGCTGATCTCCTACTCGCTGTACCGCTTCGAGTCCAACGTTCGTTCCGCCACCGTGGTCGGTATGGTGGGCGCAGGCGGGATTGGCGTCACCCTGTGGGAAGCGATTCGCGGTTTCCAGTTCCAGCAAACCTGCGCCCTGATGGTGCTTATCATCGTCACCGTCAGCCTGCTGGATTTCCTCTCTCAACGCTTGCGTAAGCACTTCATCTGATTAGCGAGGCTTTGATTGGTATGCACTTATCCAGACATCCGACCAGTTACCCTACCCGCTGGCAAGAGATTGCGGCCAGGCTCGAAGTGGAGCTGCGCACGCATTACCGCTGCGGTGACTACCTGCCCGCCGAGCAGCAGCTTGCCGACCGCTACGAGGTGAACCGCCACACTCTGCGCCGCGCCATTGACCAGCTGGTGGAGCGCGGCTGGGTCCAGCGCCGTCAGGGCGTTGGCGTGCTGGTGCTGATGCGCCCGTTTGACTACCCGCTCAACGCCCAGGCGCGTTTTAGCCAGAATCTGCTGGATCAGGGTAGCCATCCAACCAGCGAAAAGCTGCTCTCGGTTCTGCGCCCGGCCTCCCGCCACGTGGCGGATGCGCTCGGGATTCAGGAGGGTGACAACGTCGTACACCTGCGTACGTTGCGCCGGGTCAACGGCGTGGCGGTCTGCCAGATTGACCACTACTTCGCGGACCTCACCCTCTGGCCCGTGCTGCAACATTTCGCCAGCGGTTCCCTGCATGATTTCCTTCAGGACGCGACGGGTATCGCGCTCAAACGCACCCAGACGCGCATCAGCGCCCGCCGTGCACAGGCGAAAGAGAGCAAGGTGCTGGAGATCCCCAACATGGCCCCGCTGCTCTGCGTGCGCACCCTCAACCACCGTGACGGCGAGATCAACGCGACGGAATACTCCGTCAGCCTGACCCGCGCCGACATGATTGAATTCACCATGGAGCACTGAATGCACTTCGACACCTCCACCCGACAGCGCTGGATGCGCGTGCTGGCCCATAGCCAGCCTGCTGCGCTGGCCGCCCGCATGAACGCACTCGGCCTGACGCCGGACTACGACACGATCCGCGCGCCGGAGATCGGCCTGGTGCAGATCCAGGCACGCATGGGCGGCACCGGCGAGCGCTTCTTCGCCGGCGATGCCACCCTCACCCGCGCGGCTATCCGCCTTAACAGCGGCACGCTGGGTTATAGCTACGTACTTGGGCGAGACAAAACGCACGCCGAGCGCTGCGCGGTGATCGACGCGCTTTTACAGGAACACCCGCATTTCCAGACGTTAATGGAAACCCTTATTGCCCCGCTGGAAGCCGACCGCGCCGCACGCCTTGCCGCGCGTCAGGCCGAAGTGAACACCAGCCGGGTCGACTTCTTTACGCTCGTTCGCGGAGACAACGCATGACGCTTCAACCTGCTTTTACCCTGGCCGTCCAGGATGCCCAACAGAGTTTCCGTCGCCTGCTGAAAGCCATGAGCGAGCCCGGCGTGATCGTCTCGCTGCACCAGCTCTCGCAGGGCTGGCTGCCGCTGAACCTCGCCTCCACCAGCGTGCTGCTGACGCTGGCGGACAACGACACCCCGGTATGGCTGTCAGGCGCATTGCTGAACGATATCGCCAGCCAGAACCTGCGCTTTCACACCAGCGCGCCGCTGGTCGAGCAGCCCCAGCAGGCGGTCTTTGCCGTGGCCGACGAACAGATCAGCCATGAACAGCTTAACGCCCTGAGCGAAGGCAGCGCCGTCGCACCGGAAACCAGCGCCACGCTGATTTTGCAGGTCTCCAGCCTGAGCGGTGGCCGCATGCTTCGCCTGACGGGCGCAGGCATCGCCGACGAGCGGATGGTCGCGCCCCAGCTACCGGAGTGCATCATCCATGAGCTGACCGAGCGCCCGCACCCGTTCCCGCTCGGCATTGACCTGATCCTGACCTGCGGGGAGCGCCTGCTGGCAATCCCGCGGACTACCCACGTGGAGGTGTGCTGATGTACGTAGCCGTCAAAGGAGGCGAAAAGGCGATCGCCGCCGCTCATGCCTTACAGGAGCACAGACGCCGGGGCGATGAACAGCTTCCCGAGCTGAGCGTCGCCCAAATTGAGCAACAGCTTAACCTCGCGGTTGACCGCGTGATGACCGAGGGCGGCGTTGCTGACCGCGAGCTTGCAGCGCTGGCGCTCAAGCAGGCCAGCGGCGATAACGTGGAAGCCATCTTCCTGCTGCGCGCCTGGCGCACCACCGTTCCCCGTCTGGCAGTCAGCGAGCCGGTGAACACGGCGGAAATGCGCCTGGAGCGCCGAATCTCTGCCGTTTATAAAGACATTCCCGGCGGCCAGCTGCTTGGCCCGACTTACGACTACACCCATCGTCTGCTGGACTTCACGCTGCTGGCGAACGGCGAAGCCCCAACGCTCAGCACTTCAGACGTCGAACAGGAACCGTCTCCGCACGTCTTCAGCCTGCTGGCAAACCAGGGGCTGGCGAAAGCGGAAGAAGACACTGGCGCCACGCCGGACGACGTCACCCGCACGCCGCCGGTCTACCCGTGCTCACGCTCGTCCCGCCTGCAACAGCTGATGCGCGGCGACGAAGGGTATCTGCTGGCGCTGGCCTACTCCACACAGCGCGGCTACGGGCGCAACCACCCGTTCGCGGCAGAGATCCGCAGCGGCTATCTCGACGTCGAAATCGTGCCGGAAGAGCTGGGTTTTGCGGTGAACGTCGGCGAACTGCTGATGACCGAGTGCGAAATGGTCAACGGTTTCGTCGCGCCAGAGAATGAAGACCCGCATTTTACCCGCGGCTACGGGCTGGTGTTTGGCCTCGGCGAGCGCAAGGCGATGGCGATGGCGCTGGTTGACCGCGCCCTGCAGGCGCCGGACTACGGCGAGCACATTGCCGGCCCGGCGCAGGACGAAGAGTTCGTACTGGCCCACGCGGACAACGTCGAGGCCGCAGGCTTTGTCTCGCACCTCAAGCTGCCGCACTACGTCGATTTCCAGGCCGAACTGGAACTGCTGAAACGCCTGCAACGGGAGCGCGCCAATGGCTAACTTAAGCGGCTACAACTTTGCCTATCTGGATGAGCAAACTAAACGCATGATCCGCCGCGCCATTTTAAAAGCGGTGGCTATTCCGGGCTATCAGGTGCCGTTTGGTGGCCGTGAAATGCCGATGCCGTACGGCTGGGGCACGGGCGGCATTCAGATCACCGCCAGCGTGATTGGCGAAGCGGACGTGCTGAAGGTTATCGACCAGGGCGCGGACGATACCACCAACGCCGTGTCGATCCGCAACTTCTTTAAGCGCGTGACGGGCGTCAACACCACCGAAAAAACCGAAGACGCGACGCTGATCCAGACCCGCCACCGAATTCCGGAGACTCCGCTGACGGAAGATCAGATTCTGATTTTCCAGGTGCCGATCCCGGAGCCGCTGCGCTTTATCGAGCCGCGCGAAACCGAGACCCGCACCATGCACGCACTGGAAGAGTACGGGATCATGCAGGTCAAACTGTATGAAGACATCGCCCGCTTCGGCCATATCGCCACCACCTACGCCTACCCGGTGAAGGTCAACGGGCGCTACGTCATGGACCCGTCACCGATCCCAAAATTCGATAACCCGAAGATGGACATGATGCCTGCCCTGCAACTCTTTGGTGCCGGACGTGAAAAACGCATCTACGCCGTACCGCCGTATACACGTGTCGAAAGCCTGGATTTCGACGATCACCCGTTTACGGTGCAGGAGTGGGACGAGCCGTGCGCCATCTGCGGATCCAAACACAGCTATCTCGATGAAGTGGTGCTGGACGATACGGGCAAACGGATGTTTGTCTGCTCCGACACCGATTACTGCCGCCAACAGAGCGAGGCGAACGGCCAATGAAACCGCTGCTTTCGGTTAATAACCTGACCCACCTTTATGCGCCGGGAAAAGGCTTCAGCGACGTGTCGTTCGAGCTGTGGCCGGGCGAAGTGCTGGGCATTGTCGGCGAGTCCGGCTCCGGCAAAACCACCCTGCTGAAGTCCATCTCCGCGCGTCTGACGCCGCAACACGGCGAGATCCTGTATCAGGGACGCTCCCTCTACGACATAAGCGAGGCCGAGCGCCGTCGCCTGCTGCGCACCGAGTGGGGCGTGGTGCATCAGCACCCGATGGACGGCCTGCGCCGTCAGGTGTCGGCGGGAGGCAATATCGGCGAACGGCTGATGGCCACCGGCGCGCGCCACTACGGCAACATCCGCGCCACCGCACAGCACTGGCTGGAGGAGGTGGAGATCCCCGCCTCGCGCATTGACGACCTGCCAACCACCTTTTCCGGCGGTATGCAGCAGCGTTTGCAAATTGCCCGCAATCTGGTCACCCATCCAAAGCTGGTATTTATGGATGAACCCACCGGCGGGCTGGACGTCTCCGTGCAGGCCCGCCTGCTCGACCTGCTGCGCGGCCTGGTGGTGGAGCTGAACCTGGCGGTGGTGATTGTCACCCACGATCTGGGCGTTGCGCGCCTGCTGGCGGACCGCCTGCTGGTGATGAAGCAGGGTCAGGTGGTGGAAAGTGGGCTGACCGACCGCGTGCTCGACGATCCACATCTTCCGTACACCCAGCTGCTGGTGTCGTCGGTATTACAGAATTGAGAGGCCAACATGATCCACGTTGAAAATGTCAGTAAGACCTTTGTGCTCCACCAGCAAAATGGCGTGCGCCTGCCGGTGCTGCAAAACGCCTCGCTTGAGGTGAGTCAGGGTGAATGCGTGGTGCTGCACGGCCACTCCGGCAGCGGTAAATCGACCCTGCTGCGCTCCCTGTACGCCAACTATTTACCGGACGAAGGCCACATCCATATTCGCCATAACGAAGAGTGGGTCGATCTGGTTCAGGCCCCGGCGCGCAAGGTGCTGGAAGTGCGCCGCTCAACGATCGGCTGGGTCAGCCAGTTCCTGCGGGTGATCCCGCGGATCTCCGCCCTGGATGTGGTGATGCAGCCCCTGCTGGATCTCGGCGTGCCGCGCGAAACCTGCGCCGCCAGGGCCGCCAGCCTGCTGACGCGCCTCAACGTGCCGGAGCGCCTGTGGCACCTCGCCCCGTCGACCTTTTCCGGCGGCGAGCAGCAGCGCGTGAATATCGCGCGCGGGTTTATCGTCGACTATCCGATATTACTGCTGGATGAACCCACCGCCTCGCTCGACGCTAAAAACAGCGCAGCGGTGATAGCGCTGATCGAACAGGCCAAAGCGCGCGGGGCGGCGATCGTCGGGATCTTCCACGACGACGCCGTCCGCAATCGCGTAGCGGACAGGCTGCACCCGATGGGGACAAACGCATGATTATCAATAATGTCAGGCTGGTGCTGGAAAATGAGGTCGTGAAGGGTTCGGTTGAAATCCAGGACGGCGTCATCCGCGCCTTTGCCGAAACCCAAAGCCGTTCTCCTGAAGCGATGGACGGCGAAGGCGGCTGGCTGCTGCCGGGGCTGATTGAGCTGCATACCGATAATCTGGATAAATTCTTCACCCCGCGCCCGAAGGTGGACTGGCCCGCCCATTCGGCGATGAGCAGCCACGACGCGCTGATGGTCGCCAGCGGCATCACCACGGTGCTGGACGCGGTGGCGATCGGCGACGTGCGCGACGGCGGCGATCGTCTGGAAAATCTGGAAAAGATGATCAACGCCGTAGAGGAGACGCAAAAGCGCGGCCTCAACCGCGCCGAGCACCGCCTGCACCTGCGCTGCGAGCTGCCGCATCACACCACCCTGCCGCTGTTTGAAAAGCTGGTCGGGCGCGAGCCGGTCTCGCTGGTCTCCCTGATGGATCACTCCCCGGGGCAGCGCCAGTTCGCCAACATTGAAAAATATCGCGAATACTATCAGGGCAAATACTCGCTCAACGACGCGGAGATGGCGCGCTACGAAGAAGAGCAGCTGGCGCTTGCGGCACAATGGTCGCAGCCGAACCGTCTCTCCATTGCCGCGATGTGTCGGGACCGCAACATTGCGCTGGCCAGCCATGACGATGCCACTCACGATCACGTACGCGAATCCCACCAGCTTGGCAGCGTGATCGCCGAATTTCCCACCACGTTCGAGGCGGCAGAGGCATCGCGCAAACACGGCATGAACGTGCTGATGGGCGCGCCGAACATCGTGCGCGGCGGATCGCACTCCGGCAACGTGGCGGCAAGCAAACTCGCTTCCCTCGGCCTGCTGGATATCCTCTCGTCTGACTACTACCCCGCCAGCCTGCTGGACGCGGCCTTCCGCGTTGCAGACGACGAGGACAACCGCTTTACGCTGCCGCAGGCGATTCGACTGGTGACGAAAAACCCGGCCAGCGCGCTCAACCTTCACGACCGCGGTGAGATTGCCGAAGGCAAACGGGCAGACCTGGTGCTGGCGCACCGCAAGGGCGAGCACGTTCATATCGACCACGTCTGGCGTCAGGGAAAAAGGGTGTTCTGATGGGAAGACTCATCTGGTTAATGGGCCCGTCCGGCTCGGGAAAAGACAGCCTGCTGTCGGCATTACGGCAGCGGGAACATTCACAGCTGCTGGTGGCGCACCGCTACATTACCCGCGCGGCGAACGCTGGCAGTGAAAACCATATCGCCCTGAGCGAGCAGGAGTTTTTTACCCGCGCCGGGCAAAATCTGCTGGCGCTGAGCTGGCACGCGAACGGCTTTTATTACGGCGTCGGCATCGAGATCGACCTCTGGCTGCACGCAGGCTTCGACGTGCTGGTTAACGGCTCGCGCGCGCATCTGCCGCAGGCAAAAGCCCGGTACGAAGCGGCGCTGCTGCCGGTCTGTTTGCAGGTTTCTCCGGATATTCTGCGCAGCCGCCTGCAAAGCCGGGGGCGCGAAAATGCGCGTGAGATCGACCAGCGGCTGGAACGTGCGGCGCGCTACACTCCGTCGGGCTGTCATGTCCTCAATAACGACGGAAGTTTGCTACAGTCAGTCGAGACCTTTTTATCGCTTATTCGCCAGAAGGAGAGACAGCATGCCTGACTGCCAGCTTCGCCCCGCCACCGCCGACGACGCGCAAATCGTTTACGCTCTGATCTGCGAGCTTAAGCAGTGTGAATTTGACCACCAGGCGTTTCACGCTGGCTATCTTGCCAATCTGCAGGATCACAACATGCGCTACCAGCTTGCCGAGCTGGACGGACAGGTCGTCGGCATGATCGGCCTGCACATGCAGTTTCACCTGCATCATGCCCGCTGGATCGGCGAGATCCAAGAGCTGGTGGTGATGCCGCAGGCGCGCGGATTAAAGGTGGGCAGCCAGCTGCTGGCCTGGGCGGAAGGGGTGGCACGAGAGGCCGGCGCCGAGCTAACGGAGCTCTCCACCAGCGTGAAGCGCACGGACGCCCACCGCTTTTACGTTCGCGAAGGATATACGCAGAGCCATTTTCGCTTCACCAAACCGCTGTAGAGGTGCGTTATGAGTCTGACCATCACGTTAACGGGAACCGGAAGCGCACAGCTGGTCCCGGTCTTTGGCTGCGACTGCGCGGCGTGTCGCAGGGCGCGCCTGCAGGACAACTATCGCCGTCGCCCCTGTAGCGCGGTGGTCAAATTCAACGATGCTGTCACCCTGCTGGATGCGGGCATTCCGCACCTGATGGACGATTGGCCGGCGGGGAGCTTCCAGCAGTTTTTGCTCACGCACTATCATATGGATCACGTCCAGGGGCTGTTCCCCCTGCGCTGGGGCGTGGGCGCAACCATCCCGGTCTTCGGCCCGCCGGATGAAGCGGGCTGTGACGACCTGTTTAAACACCCCGGTATTCTGGATTTCAGCCACACGGTCAAGCCGTTCGTGATGTTTGAGCTGCAGGGGCTGCGGGTCACGCCGCTGCCGCTCAACCATTCAAAACTGACCTTCGGGTATCTGCTGGAATCGGCCCATAGCCGCGTGGCGTGGCTTTCTGATACCGCCGGGCTGCCGGATAAAACGGTGACGTTTCTGCTCAACAATCAGCCACAGGCGATAATCATCGACTGCAGCCATGAACCGCGTCCGGAGACACCGCGCAACCACAGTGATTTAAATACGGTGATTGCCCTGAACGAGGTGATTGGCTGTCCGCAGGTGATCCTGACGCACATTAGCCATCAGTTTGACGCATGGATGATGGATAACCCGCTGCCGGACGGCATTGAAGCGGGATATGACGGGATGGTACTTGTGCTGGATTAGGTTTTCTCCCTCTCCCGTGGGAGAGGGTTGGGGTGAGGGCAACAGGCCGCACTTAGCCGCGATCGTAATCGTCTTCCAACCTGCGCTCGTCCTCTTCTAACCGACGCCTGTCGTCGTCCAGCTGGCGCTGACGCTCGTCTAAGCGGCGGCGTCTGTCTTCGAGCTGCCGACGACGATCGTCGTACTGTCGGCTGTCGATTTGACGGCTGCGGTCGTAACGATCGTCGTCATCGTCATTACGGCTGCTGCTGGGGTTGTAGGCATCGTTGATCGCCTGCTGAATGTTGCCAATGGCGTCATCAATCACATCGGCATGCGCCAGTTGGCTGGTTAAAGTCAGCAGACCAAATAACAGGACGGTAGAGTAACGTTTCATAAGGCCAGACTCGCAGGGGAACTGGCCTTACGGTAATGAATGGCTGGGAACCGGGGTAGCGGAGGAATCTCAAATTACCATCACCTTCCGCAGCACCTGCGCCAGCTGCTGGCGGGTAAACGGCTTACGCAGTAACGGAACGTCCGGCAGCTGCGGGTTATGCGCCGGGCGCAAATCCTGCCCGCTGATCAGCAGCACCGGAAGCTGCGGATAATGGCTGCGCACATGGTTAATCACCTCGGCCCCGCTCAGGCTTCCGGGCAACATCAGATCGCTGATAAACATGCCAATATCCGGCGACGCCGCCAGCATGCTCAGGGCCTGCTCGCCGCTGTCCGCTTCGAGCGTCAGGTAGCCAAGCTGATGCAGCTGTTCGCACAGGGTCTGGCGAACGTCCGCCTCATCTTCCAGCACCAGTACAAGCCGCTCGTTATCCACGGACGTTGTGGCAGCCAGCGCTTCATCCTCCGAAACGGCGGGCAGCGTCGAGCGCGGGAGGTGGAGCCGCACGGTCGTTCCTTGTCCCGGCGCGCTTTCGATCTCTACCCGCCCCCCGGACTGACGCACAAAACCGTACACCATCGACAGGCCCAGCCCGCTTCCGCTCCCGGTCTGCTTGGTGGTGAAGAACGGTTCAAAAACCCGGGATTTCACCTCCTGCGACATCCCGCTGCCGCGATCGATGACCTCCAGCGCTACCATATCCTGCCTGCGTCCGTCGCTGCGGGTCACGCGCTGGTTCCAGGTGCGAATTTTGATCGCCCCGCTCTGGCCTTCCATCGCATCCCGGGCGTTCATCACCAGGTTGATAATGGCGTTTTCCAGCTGGCTGACGTCAATCCACGCGGGCCATGCCGGGGTTTGCGCTTCAATCTCCAGGGAAAGCGTGGCGGGCAGCGAGTGGCGCATCAGTTCCCGAAGGTTTTCCAGCAGGGGCAGCATCTCTACTGCATGCGGCGTCAGGGACTGTTTGCGGGAAAACGCCAGCAGGCGCTGGGTCAGCAGCGCGCCGCGTTCGGCAGCCTTCAGCGCACGGGTAATGCGCGGTGCGTCGTTTGATTCGGGGTCTGTCAGCTCAAGGCTGCCGATGATCACCGCCAGCAGGTTGTTAAAATCATGCGCCAGCCCGCCGGTCAGCTGTCCGACGGCCTTCATCTTCTGGCTGTGCAGCAGCGCCTCTTCCAGCCCCTGACGCTCGATGCGGTCGATCTCCATCTGCGTGGTTTTCTCTTTCAGCAGACGCGTGGTGTGCTCAAGCGAGGCGGTGTTGCGGGCAAAAACGTTAAACGCGCGCGCCAGCTCGCCCAGCTCGTCGCGCCGCTGCAGCGCAGGAACAGAAACATCCTGTTCACCGTGGGCAAGTCGCGACATCGCCCGGGAGATGGCCGTCAGGTTGGAGCCCAGATTGCGGTAGATATACCAGCAGGCGCAGCCGGTGATGATCAGCGCCAGCACGGCGAAGATGCTGATAAACACGCTGATGGATTGCAACTCGTGATGGCTCTGGGCCGTGCGAAGCCGGGAAACCTGCGCCACCTGCTCAACGTACTGATTAATATCGCTATTAAGGATCGCCACCAGCGCCTTAATGTGGAACATATACCAGCTGATGGACAGATCGCTCTCCTCCAGCTGCTTCGACAGCGGGGCAAGCTTGCGCAGCTCGGCGTTAAAATCGGGCAGAACGCCCTCCACGACCGGCTGTATGGCGCTTCGGGGCAGCGTGGCGGTCACGGCGTCCAGCTGCTGAACGGTAGCACGCGGCGAAGGTGTATCAATCGCGGCCGCGATCAGCCGATCCATCTCCATCAGCTGCCGCGCGTCCGGCACGTTGCTGCCGAAGCGACGGTTGATGTTCTGAAGATGGCGTAAATAGCTCTGGCTTTGATAGAGCGAGCTCAGCAGCGCGTTACGCTCAAGATGCCGCTTTTGCCCGCGCTCCAGCATCCCCGTTACGCTTTGCTGTAATTCATTGCTTCTGCGAATAATCCGCGCCACCAGCGCCGGCTCCTGCTGCGCCAGCGGGGCATCCGCCAGCTGTTCCAGCGAGCGGCGCAGCGCCGTTTGCATCTGCTTCAGCCGCTCGGCCTCGCCTTTGTACTCCAGCGCCCCTACCACCTGCGAAAGCCGCACCGCCGCCGTTGCCACGTTGGCCGTGTCGCGCGCGAGGTTCATGCTCCCGGTCATGTCGTCCAGCGTTTGCTGTTGGACCTGCTCCTGAATCTGGCTGGCATGACGAAAGCCGAGCACCGCCACGCCGCTCACCATCAGCGTGACGGCGACCACCAGCAGGTTAAATATCAGCAGGCGACCGCGGGCGCTGGAGAAGAACGGGGGGCGTGAAGGCATGTTGACTCCGTAACTGTGATCCACATTCGCTATTCATAACTATGACAAATATGAACAGCTTCTGACATTTTGCATTTACGCACCTGTGATGAAGTGCAGATATCGACATTCACAGGAGATCCGCCATGAGCAGAACCCCGGTTTTAGAGATGCGCCACATTGCCAAAACCTTTGGCAATTTCCACGCGCTCAAGGGCGTGGATTTGACGGTCTTCCCCGGTGAGATCCACGCGCTGATGGGGGAAAACGGCGCGGGAAAAAGCACGCTGATGAAGATCCTCGCGGGGGCCTATACCGCCACCGGCGGCGAGATCCTGATCGACGGCCAGCCGTTTCACATCAAAGGGCCGAAGGACGCGCTGGCCGCAGGCATTACCCTGATTTACCAGGAGATGCAGCTCGCCCCCAATCTGACCGTCGCGGAAAATATCTTCCTCGGCAGCGAGTTGTCGCGCGGCGGGCTGGTGCAGCGCAAGGAGATGGCCGCCCAGGCGCAGGCGGTGATTGACCGTCTCGGCGCGCAGTTCAGCGCCACCGACCTGGTGATGAAGCTGACCATCGCCGAGCAGCAGCAGGTGGAAATCGCCCGCGCGCTGCACCGCAACAGCCGCATCCTGGTGATGGACGAACCCACCGCCGCCCTCTCCTCCCGCGAAACCCATCGCCTGTTTGAACTGATTTTGCGCCTGCGCGATGAAGGGATGGCGATCATCTATATCAGCCACCGCATGGCGGAAGTATATGAACTCTCTGACCGCGTGAGCGTTCTGCGCGACGGGCAGTACGTCGGCAGCCTGACGCGCGACAAGCTGAACGCGTCTGAACTGGTGAAGATGATGGTGGGCCGCCCGCTCAGCGATCTGTTCAACAAAGAGCGCGATATCCCTCTCGGCAGCCCGCGTCTCAACGTGCACCACCTCACCGACGGTAAAAAAGTGCAGCCATGCAGCCTGCAGGTGCGCTCCGGTGAAATCGTCGGGCTGGCGGGGCTGGTCGGGGCCGGACGCTCCGAGCTGGCGCAGTTGATTTTCGGCGTGCGCAAGGCCACCGGCGGGATGATTGAGGTCGACGGCGAGCCGGTGGTGATCCACTCCCCGCGCGCGGCTATTGAAAACGGGATTGGTTTTCTCACCGAGAACCGCAAGGAGCAGGGGCTGTTTCTGGAGCTGGCGGCGCAGGAGAACATCACCATGGCGACGCTGGAGCGCGACGCCACCTTCGGCATGCTTAACCGCAAAAAAGCCCAGTCCATTTCCGATGATGCTATCGCCCTGCTTAACATCCGCGTGCCCCATTCTCAGGTGCGCGCGGGCGGGCTCTCCGGCGGCAACCAGCAAAAGCTGCTGATCTCCCGCTGGGTGGCGATTGGCCCGCGCATTCTGATTCTCGACGAACCCACGCGCGGGGTGGACGTCGGTGCCAAAAGCGAGATCTACCGCATCATGAACCAGATGGCGCGCAAGGGCGTGGCGATTTTGATGATCTCCAGCGAGCTGCCGGAAGTGGTGGGGATGAGCGACCGGGTGTACGTAATGCGGGAAGGCAGCATTGCGGGTGAACTGCACGGGCGCGACATCTCTCAGGAAAATATTATGACGCTGGCAACCGGCGTGAACGACACACATCATCAGGCGGTGCAATCATGACAACTCCAACCCATCCGCAGCAGGTGGCGAAATCCGCCTCCGCCAAAAAAATGCTGATGAGCGATCTGATGCAAACGGTCGGCATTTTGCCGATTTTAATCCTGATTGTGGCGGTGTTTGGCTTTATCGCCCCGAACTTCTTTACCGAAAGTAACCTGCTCAACATTACCCGTCAGGCGTCGATCAACATCGTGCTGGCGGCGGGAATGACCTTCATCATCCTGACCGGCGGGATTGACCTCTCCGTGGGCTCGATTCTCGGCACCACGGCGGTGGCGGCGATGGTGGTCTCGCTTATTCCTGAATTCGCGATGCTCTCCATTCCGGCGGCGCTGATGCTCGGCATGGGGCTGGGGCTGTTCAACGGCGCGCTGGTGGCCTTCGCCGGGCTGCCGCCGTTTATCGTCACGCTCGGCACCTATACGGCGCTGCGCGGCGCGGCGTATCTGCTGGCGGACGGCACCACGGTGATTAACTCCAGCATCAGCTTCGAGTGGATCGGCAATAACTATCTCGGCCCGATTCCGTGGCTCGTAGTCATTGCCCTGGCGGTCATCGCTATCTGCTGGTTCATCCTGCGCCGCACCACGCTCGGCGTTCATATCTACGCGGTCGGCGGCAACATGCAGGCGGCGCGCTTAACCGGCATCAAGGTCTGGCTGGTGCTGCTGTTTGTCTACGGCATGAGCGGCCTGCTCTCCGGCCTCGGCGGGGTGATGAGCGCCTCGCGCCTCTACAGCGCCAACGGCAACCTCGGCACGGGTTACGAGTTAGATGCGATTGCGGCGGTGATCCTCGGCGGCACCAGCTTCGTCGGCGGGATCGGCACGATCACCGGCACGCTGGTGGGGGCATTGATCATAGCCACCCTCAACAACGGCATGACGCTGATGGGCGTCTCCTACTTCTGGCAGCTGGTGATCAAAGGGGCGGTGATCATCATAGCGGTGCTAATCGACAAATACCGTACCCGACATCATCAAAGTGCATAACAACAATACCCTACAAGCGAGGAAGACAAGATGCGTTTGAAACCCTTAGTGACCGCGCTCTGTGCTGGCGCCCTGCTGGCCGCAACGCCGTTTGCGCAGGCAAAAGATCTGAAGTCCATCGGCGTGACGGTGGGCGACCTGGCTAATCCGTTCTTCGTGCAGATCACCAAAGGTGCCGAGCTGGAAGCACGCAAGCTGGCTGGCGATAACGTCAAGGTGACGCTGGTTTCCAGCGGGTACGATCTGGGCCAGCAGGTGTCGCAGATCGATAACTTCATCGCCGCGAAGGTGGACATGATCATCCTCAACGCTGCGGATTCCAAAGGGATCGGCCCGGCGGTGAAGCGAGCCAAAGAAGCGGGGATCGTGGTCGTGGCGGTGGACGTGGCGGCGGAAGGGGCCGATGCGACCATCACCTCCGATAATACCCAGGCGGGGGAAATGGCCTGTAAGTACATTACCGACCGCCTGAAAGGCAAAGGCAACGTGGTGATCATCAACGGACCGCCGGTCTCCGCGGTGCAGAACCGCGTGGAAGGCTGCCAGACGGAATTCAAAAAACATCCGGACATCAAGGTGCTCTCGGACAACCAGAATGCCAAAGGCAGTCGTGAAGGCGGGCTGGAAGTGATGACCTCCCTGCTGGCGGCCAATCCGAAGATCGACGGCGTATTCGCGATTAACGATCCGACCGCGATCGGCGCCGATCTGGCGGCGAAACAGGCCCAGCGCAACGAGTTCTTTATCGTCGGCGTGGACGGTTCCCCGGACGGTGAAGAGGCGCTGAAGCGCGAAAACTCCCTGTTTGTGGCGACCCCGGCGCAGGATCCGCAGGTGATGGCGGCGAAGGCGGTGGAGATCGGCTATGACATTCTGCAGGGCAAACCTGCGCCGAAAGAGCCTGTGCTGATCCCGGTGACGATGATCGATAAAAAGAACGTCGGCACGTATAAGGGGTGGACGGTTAAATGATCCTTTTCCCTCTCCCACAGGGAGAGGGAACTGTTTTCAAGGAGTCCCCATGAAACGCTCCGACATCAATGAAATCCTCGGCCACACGCGGCAGTTCTTTTCCATGCACGACGTGCATCTCCCGCCGTTTGCCAGCTTTCCACCCACAAAATGGCAGCAGCTTGACCAGGCAGCGTGGCAGGAAGTGTTTGACCTCAAGCTCGGCTGGGACGTGACCGCTTTCGGCGGCAACAATTTCGCCGCACAGGGTCTGACGCTGTTTACCCTGCGCAACGGCTCCCCCAACGGCGTGCCGTATGAGAAATGCTACGCCGAAAAAATCATGCACGTGCGCGACGGCCAGGTGACGCCGATGCATTTTCACTGGCGCAAGCGGGAGGACATCATTAACCGGGGCGGCGGGAACCTGATCATTGAGTTATGGAATGCCGGGATGCATGAGGAGACCGAAAACACCGACGTGACCGTCACGATTGACGGCTGTCGGCAAACCCACGCCCCCGGCAGCCAGCTGCGCCTCACACCAGGAGAAAGCATCTGTCTCACGCCCGGCCTGTATCACAGCTTCTGGGGCGAACGCGGCTTTGGCGACGTGCTGGTGGGCGAAGTGTCGTCGGTGAATGACGACGAGCACGACAACCACTTTTTGCAGCCCGTTGCCCGCTATAACAACATCGAAGAAGACGAACCGGCGGTGCTGGTGCTGTGCAACGAGTACAACCTGTTTCGGAGATAAGGAGTGAATGATGCCACTGATTTCTCTTGCCGACGGTCTTGAGCACGCCAGGAAACACCGCTACGCGCTGGGCGCGTTCAACGTGCTCGACTCCCATTTCCTGCGCGCGCTGTTTGCCGCCGCAAAGCAGGAACGCTCGCCGTTTATCATCAACATCGCCGAAGTGCACTTTAAGTATGTTTCCCTGGATTCGCTGGTCGAAGCGGTCAAGTTCGAAGCCGCCCGTCATGATATTCCCGTAGTGCTGAATCTCGACCACGGCCTGCATTTCGAGGCCGTCGTGCGCGCCCTGCGCCTGGGGTTTAGCTCGGTGATGTTCGACGGCTCGACGCTGAGCTACGAGGAGAACATTCGCCAGACCCGGGAAGTGGTGAAGATGTGCCACGCGGTGGGCGTCTCGGTGGAGGCGGAGCTGGGCGCGGTCGGCGGGGATGAAGGCGGCGCGCTGTACGGACATGCGGATGAAGCGTTCTTTACCGACCCGCAGCTGGCGCGGGAGTTTGTCGATAAGACCGGCATCGACGCGCTGGCGGTCGCCATCGGCAACGCGCACGGCAAATACAAAGGCGAGCCGAAGCTCGATTTCCCGCGCCTGGACGCCATTCGTCAGCAGACGGGGCTGCCGCTGGTACTGCACGGCGGCTCCGGGATTAGCGATGCCGACTTCCGCCGCGCCATCGAGCTGGGCATTCATAAAATCAACTTCTACACCGGCATGTCGCAGGCCGCGCTCGCCGCCGTTGAGCAGCGTATGGCGAACCGCCAGCCGCTGTACGATGAGTTTGCCGAACTGCTGCTGGGGATAGAAGAGGCGATAACCGATACGGTCGCCGAGCAGATGCGCATCTTCGGCAGCGCGGGGCAGGCATAATGGAACGCAAAGGCATCATCGCCGCAGGCAACATGCTGGTGGATCACGTTCACCAGATCGTGCAGTGGCCGGAGCGCGGCTGGCTGGCGGAAATCACCCACAGCGAACGCTCCACCGGCGGCGCGCCGCTCAACGTGCTGCTGACGCTGGCGAAAATGCACGCCGGCCTGCCGCTGCAGGCGGTGGGGCTGATCGGGGAAGACGGCGACGGGGACTACATTCTGGCAATGCTCGACCAGTACCACGTCAACCGCCAGCGCGTACAGCGCACCACCTTCGCCCCAACCTCCATGTCGCAGGTGATGACCGATCCCAGCGGGCAGCGCACCTTTTTCCACTCGCCGGGCGCCAACCGTCTGCTGGATCTTCCCGCCTTCGATCGTCTCGATGGATCGATGAAGATCTTCCATCTCGGCTACCTGCTGCTGCTCGACAGCCTGGATATGCCAGATGACGAATTTGGCACCCGCAGCGCGCGGCTGCTGGCGCAGATGCGCGAGCAAGGGTATGAAACCTCCCTTGACCTGGTGTCCCGCAAGGGCGACCCGCGCTATCAGCCGCTGGTACTCCCTGCCCTGCGCCATCTGGATTATCTGGTGATTAATGAGCTCGAGGCCGGTGAATTTAGCGGGCTGGAGATGCGCGACGGCAACGATGCCCTGAACATCGCCCATATCGCCGATGCCGCGGCGCAGCTGCTGGCGGCAGGCGTTCGTCAGCGGGTGGTAATCCACTGCCCGGAAGGGGCATGGGGTGAAACACCGGGAGAAGCAGGCCGATGGGTTCCGTCGTGGAAGCTGGAGCAGAACGAGATTATCGGCAGCGTCGGCGCGGGCGATGCCTTTTGCGCGGGCTTTTTATACGGCTGCCATGAATCGCTGCCGCTGACAGAAAGTATTTATCTGGCGCACGCCTGCGCGCGGGCAAGCCTGCTGGCGGCCAATGCGATTGACGGCGCGAAAACGCTGGCCGAGCTGCAGCTGTTTATTAAAGAGAATACTTAGGCCGCTTTCTCGCTATGAGACACATCGGCGGCAAAAACGTAGCCCAGACCGCGCATGGTTTTGATGAGCTTAGGCTGATGCGGGTTGACCTCGATTTTTCGCCGCAGGCGCATGATCAACACGTCAATCGTGCGGTCGAATACCTCGGTACTTTCGCTGTGGGTGAGCTCAAGCAGCTGCTCGCGGCTCAGTACCCGGCGGGCATTTTGCGTGAGCGCCAGCAGCAGGCCATATTCACCCTGAGTCAGTGGCACGGCGTTACGCTGCGGATCAATCAGTTCACAGCGGGCGGTGTCCAGCGTCCAGTCGTTGAAGGTTATCCCCGCCGCACGTGGCATCGGCGCTTCGGCTGCCAGCGCTCCGGTACGACGCAGCACGGCCTTAACGCGAGCCACCACCACGCGTGGATTAAACGGTTTGCCAATATAATCGTCAGCCCCCATCTCCAGCCCCACCACCACATCTGATTCACTGCCCAGCCCGGTTAACATGATCACCGGTAGCGCCGGGCGCTGCTTTTGCAGCTGCAGCAAAACCTGCAGGCCGTTGATGTCCGGCAGCATCATATCCAGCAGAACAAGGGCGATAGCCGGCTCCTGCTGGACCTGTCGCAGCGCATCCTGGCCGTTGTGGCAGACAAGCACGCTAAAGACATGCTCGCTCAGCACATCCTGCAGCAGTTCACACACTGCCATATCGTCATCAACCACCAGAATCGCCGGTTTCATCATATGCTTCCGTCAGGGGATTATGTTAAGTCTGAACCATTCTGCCGTCGGCTCCAGTGAAATGGATTTTTCCGTGACGGAAATTCAACCCATGTCACATCCGCCGCTCATTCGACACGTCAATTTTGACGATTGTCTGCTTTTCGTCAGAGATTTCGCCGGGAATGCACCGTAAAGCCGGTGAGTAACCCCACTAAAAACATGGCATAGAAGCTGCATTAGTCAGTGCGAAAGATTTGATTAACTGGAGCAGACTGATGAAAAAAGTCGTCACGGTTTGCCCTTATTGTGCCTCAGGTTGCAAGATCCACCTGGTGGTCGATAACGGCAAAATCGTCCGGGCGGAGGCCGCGCAGGGGAAAACCAACCAGGGCACGCTGTGCCTGAAGGGGTATTACGGCTGGGATTTTATTAACGATACACAAATCCTCACCCCGCGCCTGAAAAACCCTATGATCCGCCGCGAGCGCGGCGGCAAGCTGGAAGCCGTCTCCTGGAACGAGGCGCTGGATTACGTCGCCACGCGCCTGAGTGCCATTAAGGCCAAGTATGGCCCGGATGCCATTCAGACCACCGGCTCCTCACGCGGGACCGGGAATGAAACCAACTATGTGATGCAAAAATTCGCGCGCGCCGTTATTGGTACCAATAACGTCGACTGCTGCGCTCGCGTCTGACACGGCCCATCGGTTGCAGGTCTGCACCAGTCGGTCGGTAACGGCGCAATGAGTAATGCTATCAATGAGATAGATAACACCGATCTGGTGTTTATTTTCGGTTATAACCCGGCGGATTCTCACCCTATCGTCGCGAACCACGTGATTCGCGCTAAACAGAACGGGGCGAAAATCATCGTCTGCGATCCGCGCAAAATCGAAACCGCGCGCATTGCGGATATGCACATTGCGCTGAAAAACGGCTCGAATATCGCGCTGTTGAATGCGATGGGGCACGTCATTATTGAGGAGAACCTGTACGACCAGGCGTTTGTCGCCACGCGTACGGAAGGGTTTGAAGAGTACCGGAAAATTGTCGAAGGCTACACGCCGGAGTCGGTAGAGGCAATAACCGGCGTGAGCGCGCAGGAGATCCGCCAGGCGGCACGGATGTATGCCGGAGCGAAAACCGCCGCCATCCTGTGGGGCATGGGCGTAACTCAGTTCTACCAGGGCGTGGAAACCGTGCGATCCCTGACCAGCCTCGCGATGCTGACCGGGAATCTGGGCAAAGCGCACGTCGGCGTTAACCCGGTTCGCGGCCAGAATAACGTCCAGGGTGCCTGCGACATGGGCGCGCTGCCGGACACGTATCCGGGCTACCAGTACGTGAAGTACCCGGAAAACCGCGAGAAGTTCGCGAAGGCCTGGGGCGTGGAGAGCCTGCCGGCACACACCGGCTATCGCATCAGCGAGCTGCCGCACCGCGCGGCGCACGGTGAAGTGCGGGCGGCCTACATCATGGGTGAAGATCCGCTCCAGACCGACGCCGAGCTGTCTGCGGTGCGCAAAGGCTTTGAGGATCTGGAGCTGGTGATTGTCCAGGATATCTTCATGACCAAAACCGCGGCGGCGGCGGATGTGATTCTCCCGTCAACCTCCTGGGGCGAGCATGAAGGCGTCTACACGGCGGCGGACCGCGGCTTCCAGCGCTTCTTTAAGGCGGTCGAGCCGAAGTGGGATTTGAAAACGGACTGGCAGATCATCAGCGAAATCGCCACCCGCATGGGCTACCCGATGCACTACAACAACACCCAGGAGATCTGGGACGAGCTGCGGCATCTGTGCCCGGACTTTTATGGGGCAACCTATGAAAAAATGGGTGAGCTGGGCTACATCCAGTGGCCGTGCCGGGACGAGTCGGAGGCCGACCAGGGGACGTCGTATCTCTTTAAAGAGAAATTTGACACCCCGAACGGGCTGGCGCAGTTCTTCACCTGCGACTGGGTTGCGCCGATCGATAAACTCACCGACGAATACCCGATGGTGCTCTCTACCGTGCGTGAAGTAGGCCACTACTCCTGCCGTTCGATGACCGGCAACTGCGCCGCGCTGGCGGCGCTGGCGGACGAACCGGGCTACGCGCAGATCAACACCGCCGATGCGGAGCGCCTCGGCATTGAGGATGAAGCGCTGGTGTGGGTGAATTCGCGCAAAGGCCGCATCATTACCCGCGCGCAGGTCAGCGACCGTCCAAACAAAGGGGCGGTCTATATGACCTACCAGTGGTGGATTGGTGCCTGTAACGAGCTGGTGACGGAGAACCTCAGCCCGATAACTAAAACGCCGGAGTATAAATACTGCGCCGTCAACGTGGAGCCGATTGCGGATCAGCACGCGGCGGAACAGTATGTGATCGACGAATATAACAAGCTGAAAGCACGGCTGCGTGAAAGCGCAATGGGTTGAAGCCGTTAATTAATCGTTGAATAAAGGGAGTGAGTTATTCACTCCCTTTTTATTTCCGCTTAAAACATTAAAAATATAAATTATTATTCTGGAAAGCGGCTCGCAAAATAATGTAATTCGCGCAGAACAGAATTACATCTTTGCATTTTAATTCAGAAGGATAAGATGTGCGGCGGGTGCTTAAGACTTTCTGTCTTGAGCATTGTTGAGGGACAGAAAGTGGAAAGCCCCGGGAAATTTTCATTCACCCGAGGCTACCCCTCAACTACCAACAGGTTGAGAGTAGCCTCTTATTCTTTTTTTGACAAGGAGTAAAAGGCATGACGCCATTAAAAACTGCGTTAGGCATCGTCTTTATTATCTGCCTGACGATAGTGATATTTACCTTTATTACTCGCGGTAGACTGTGCGAGTTTTCAATAAAGAGTGAACATCAGGAGGTGGCGGCGAAATTAGCCTGCGTGGCAGGCTAACCTCTACGGGCGAAACCACGGTTTCGCCCGGCTTGTAGGATGCTGAGGTCTTAATGCACCCATTTTTTTCTTTTGCTACCGCGATTATACTGCGCGGCGTGTACCCAGATGATAAGAATCCATGAAAGCCATTTTTCTGTTGTTGTTATTTTTTACGTCGTTCGCCCGCGCGGATGAGATAGGCAGCCAGTATCAGAAGCAGGCGGAAGCCGGCGATGCCCGCGCTCAGTATTATCTCGCCGATACCTACTTCAGCTCCGGTGACAGAAAGCAGGCAGCGCTGTGGGCCGAGAAAGCCGCGAAAGGCGGTGATGTCGACGCCATGGGGTTACTCTCGCAGATCCTCTTTACGCAGGGGGATTACGCTCAGGCTAAAGCGCTGGCGCAGCAGGCCACCATCGCCGGCAGCAAGCGCGGCACGATTATGCTGGCGCGTATTATGGTGAACACGCAGGCGGGTAAAACCGACTATCCTCAGGCCATCAAGCTCCTGCAAACGGCGGCCGAAGATATCGACAACGACTCGGCGGTCGATGCGCAGCTGCTGCTGGGGCTGATTTATGCCAACGGCGTAGAGGTGCCGCAGGATGACGTACAGGCGGCGTCATGGTTTAAGCGCAGCTCGTCCCTGTCACGTACGGGCTATGCGGAGTACTGGGCAGGAATGCTGTTCCAGCAGGGTGAGAAAGGCTTTATCACGCCGAATAAGCAGAAAGCGCTCTACTGGCTAAACCTGAGCTGTACCGAAGGGTTTGATACGGGGTGTGAGGAGTTTGATGCGTTGAGCGGAGAATAACGTGCCGGGTGGCGGCTTCGCCTTACCCGGCCTACAAAACCCGTAGGCCCGGTAAGCGCAGCGCCACCGGGCTTAGGATGTTACTGGTCAGCCGTCTTATCAAAACGACCCAGCACTTCGCGTTCATACGCCAGCGCTTTTTTACGGTCGAATTTGTGTTCCCACTTGGCGATAACCAGCACCGCTAGCGCGTTACCCACCACGTTCAGCGCCGTACGCGCCATATCGAGGATACGGTCCACACCGGCGATGAACGCCAGGCCTTCCAGCGGTATACCCACGCTGCCCAGCGTCGCCAGCAGCACCACGAAGGAGACGCCCGGCACGCCTGCGATGCCCTTTGAGGTCACCATCAGCGTCAGAACCAGTACGATCTCCTGCCACAGCGACAGGTCAATGCCGTACAGCTGCGCGATAAAGATCGCCGCAATACTCTGGTACAACGTCGAGCCATCCAGGTTAAAGGAGTAGCCGGTCGGCACCACGAAGCTCGTTATCGACGCTGGCGCACCGTACGCTTCCATCTTCTCAATAATGCGCGGCAGCACGCTCTCAGAGCTTGCGGTGGAGTACGCCAGAATCAGTTCATCCTTCAGGATGCGGATCAGGATCCAGATACTCAGCCCGCACAGGCGCGCCACAATCCCCAGCACCACCAGCGCGAAGAACAGAATGGCGAAGTGCACCAGGATCACCAGCTTCGCCAGCGGCCACAGGGAGGCAAAACCAAAGTTCGCCACAGTCACGGCGATAAGCGCGAACACCCCAACCGGCGCGTAGCGCATCACCATGTGGGTCACTTTGAACATGGTTTCGGAGATAGAGCGGAACACGGTCACCAGCGGCTCACGGTGCGTTGCCGGCAGGGAGGAGAGCCCCAGACCAAACAGCACCGAGAAGAAGATGATCGGCAGCATCTCGCCTTTCGCCATGGAAGCAATGATGTTGGTCGGCACCAGCGACAGGATAGTCCCCATCAGACCGTGGGAATGGCTCTGCACGTCAGCGGTGGTGCTTTGGTATTTCGAAATATCCACCGTCGCCAGCTGCGACATATCGATCCCGGAGCCTGGCTGGAATACGTTCGCCAGCGTTATGCCGAGGATAATCGCAACCGTGGTGATCACTTCGAAATAGAGAATAGTTTTCGCGCCAATGCGGCCTAACTGCTTCGCATCGCCGACGCCCGCGATACCGACCACCAGCGTCGAGATCACAATGGGCACCACAATCATCTTAATCAGATGAATAAAAATATCGCCTGCCGGAGAGAGCAGGTTCGCAATCAGCCACTCGCGGCTGTCGCTATGATAATGAAGATAACTGCCCAGCAAGATGCCCAGCACAAGGGCCAGCAGGATCTGCCAGGCCAGGCTGACTTTCAAATTTTTCATAGAAACTGACTTCCTCAATGAAATCTCCGCACCAGCAAAACTGCATGAATATGGAGACATACTGAAAGGGTATGAATTGTGTTGCGTTGGTTTATGGGATTTTTTAACGCGGCGTATGAGTATCATTTGCACGACCTGTTGCGCAAGCCTTAAAGAACGACGCATTTCACTATCAAAAGCGGTTATGACGCGAGTTTGTCATAATTCTGATAAATAACCTTTTGTTATAAAAACGCTTTTTTATAAAGAATTGTGAATAATCGGCATCGTGAATTATTTCTCTTCAAAGTTTCATTCGCTCAATTTTCAACCTGTTCAAACAATGCGTGATCTGTCGCCCAAATACTAAACAAAGCTTGTAAAGCCCCTACTATTAACGTTTTTGCGACATATTATTAACATCTTACAAGGAGAAAAAAAGCCATGAGCCAAATACACAAACACGACATTCCCGCAAACATTGCGGACCGTTGCCTGATCACCCCGGAGCAGTACCACGAGAAATATCAGCAATCTGTTACCAACCCGGACGCCTTCTGGGGCGAGCAGGGTCACATCCTTGACTGGATCAAACCTTATCAGAAGGTGAAGAATACCTCTTTCGCGCCAGGCAACGTCTCCATTAAATGGTATGAAGACGGCACGCTGAACCTGGCGGCGAACTGCCTGGACCGCCATCTTGCCGAACGCGGCAACGAAACGGCCATTATCTGGGAAGGCGACGATGCCTCTCAGAGCAAACATATCTCTTATAAAGAGCTGCACCGCGACGTCTGCCGCTTCGCCAACGTGCTGCTGGACCAGGGGATTAAAAAAGGAGACGTGGTGGCGATCTACATGCCGATGGTGCCGGAAGCGGCAGTAGCTATGCTCGCCTGCGCGCGTATTGGCGCGATCCACTCCGTCATCTTCGGCGGCTTCTCCCCTGAAGCGGTTGCCGGGCGCATCGTTGACTCGAACTCGAAGCTGGTGATCACCGCCGACGAGGGCGTACGCGCCGGGCGCGGTATTCCGCTGAAGAAAAACGTCGATGAAGCGCTGAAAAACCCGAACGTCAAATCCATCAATAACGTCATTGTCCTCAAGCGTACCGGCGGCAAGATCGACTGGCACGAGGGGCGTGACCTGTGGTGGAGCGACCTGATTGAAAAAGCGAGCGACCAGCATCAGCCGGAAGAGATGAACGCGGAAGATCCGCTGTTTATTCTTTACACCTCCGGCTCAACCGGTAAACCGAAAGGCGTACTGCACACCACCGGCGGCTATCTGGTCTATGCGGCCACCACCTTTAAATACGTCTTCGACTACCATCCGGGCGACATCTACTGGTGTACCGCCGACGTGGGCTGGGTCACCGGACACAGCTACCTGCTGTACGGCCCGCTGGCCTGCGGCGCAACGACGCTGATGTTTGAGGGCGTACCGAACTGGCCGACCCCGGCGCGCATGTGTCAGGTGGTCGATAAGCACCAGGTCAACATTCTTTACACCGCGCCAACGGCGATCCGCGCGTTAATGGCGGAAGGCGATAAGGCCATCGAGGGCACTGACCGCTCCTCATTGCGCATCCTCGGCTCCGTGGGCGAGCCCATCAACCCGGAAGCCTGGGAGTGGTACTGGAAGAAAATCGGTAACGAGAAGTGCCCGGTGATGGACACCTGGTGGCAGACCGAAACCGGCGGCTTCATGATCACCCCAATGCCGGGCGCCACGCAGCTGAAGGCCGGCTCGGCAACCCGTCCGTTCTTCGGCGTGCAGCCTGCGCTGGTGGATAACGAAGGTAATCCGCAGGAAGGCGCTACCGAGGGTAACCTGGTGATCACAGACTCCTGGCCGGGCCAGGCGCGCACGCTGTTTGGCGATCACGAGCGCTTCGAGCAGACCTACTTCTCGACCTTTAAAAACATGTACTTCAGCGGCGACGGCGCGCGCCGGGATGAAGACGGTTATTACTGGATCACCGGACGCGTGGACGACGTGCTGAACGTTTCCGGCCACCGTCTGGGTACGGCAGAGATTGAGTCCGCGCTGGTGTCGCATCCGAAGATTGCCGAAGCGGCGGTGGTCGGCATTCCTCACAACATCAAGGGCCAGGCGATCTACGCCTACGTCACCCTGAACCACGGTGAAGAGCCGTCGCCGGAGCTGTATACCGAGGTGCGCAACTGGGTACGTAAAGAGATTGGCCCGCTTGCCACGCCGGACGTACTGCACTGGACAGACTCGCTGCCGAAAACCCGTTCCGGCAAGATTATGCGCCGTATCCTGCGCAAAATCGCGGCAGGCGATACCAGCAACCTCGGCGATACCTCAACGCTTGCCGATCCTGGCGTGGTGGACAAACTGCTCGAAGAGAAGCAGGCCATCGCAATGCCATCCTAGTGTTTTCTCCCTCTCCCCTCACCCTCTCCCCATAGGGGAGAGGGGATAAAACAAACCAACCTTACCTCTGGAGATTTCTGTGATGAATAACGATATTTGTCAGCAGATAGAGAATAGTGCGCACTACAGGGAGCTCGTCGATAAGCGGCAACGGTTTGCCTTCACCCTTTCCATCATCATGCTGATTATCTATGTCGGCTTTATTCTGCTGATCGCCTTTGCGCCGCACTGGCTGGGCACCCCGTTACATGAGGGCACCAGCGTGACGCGCGGTATCCCCATTGGCATTGGCGTGATCGTGATTTCGTTTGTGCTGACCGGCGTCTACGTCTGGCGCGCGAACGGTGAGTTCGATCGTCTTAATAAAGCGGTACTGCAAGAGGTAAAAGCATCATGAAGCGAATCCTGACGGCGCTAGCCGCCACACTTCCCTTTGCCGCCCACGCGGCGGATGCCATTACCGGCGAGGTACAGCGCCAGCCAACCAACTGGCAGGCGATTATCATGTTCCTGATTTTCGTGGTGCTGACGCTGTACATTACGTACTGGGCGTCGAAACGCGTTCGCTCCCGTAACGATTACTACACTGCGGGCGGCAACATTACCGGCTTCCAGAACGGCCTGGCGATTGCGGGTGACTTTATGTCCGCCGCCTCGTTCCTCGGGATCTCCGCGCTGGTGTACACCTCCGGCTATGACGGCCTGATCTACTCCCTCGGCTTCCTCGTCGGCTGGCCGATCATTCTGTTCCTGATTGCCGAACGCTTGCGCAACCTGGGACGTTACACCTTCGCTGACGTGGCATCCTATCGCCTGAAGCAGGGGCCGATTCGTACCCTCTCCGCCTGCGGCTCGCTGGTGGTGGTGGCGCTGTATCTGATCGCCCAGATGGTGGGCGCGGGCAAGCTTATCGAACTGCTGTTTGGCCTGAACTACCACGTCGCGGTGGTGCTGGTGGGCGTGCTGATGGTGATGTACGTTTTGTTCGGCGGCATGCTGGCCACCACCTGGGTGCAGATCATCAAAGCCGTACTGCTGCTGTTCGGCGCGAGCTTTATGGCCTTTATGGTGATGAAGCACGTCGGCTTCAGCTTCAATAACCTGTTCACCGAAGCGATGGCTGTCCACCCGAAAGGAGAAGCGATAATGAGCCCGGGCGGGCTGGTGAAAGATCCGATCTCCGCGCTCTCTCTCGGTCTCGGCCTGATGTTTGGTACCGCTGGCCTGCCGCACATTCTGATGCGTTTCTTCACGGTGTCAGACGCGCGTGAAGCGCGTAAGAGCGTCTTCTACGCCACCGGCTTTATGGGTTACTTCTACATCCTGACCTTTATCATCGGCTTCGGCGCGATCATGCTGGTGGGCGCGAACCCAGCGTTTAAAGACGCGGCGGGCGCGCTGATTGGCGGTAACAACATGGCGGCGGTGCACCTGGCCGACGCGGTGGGCGGCAACCTGTTCCTCGGCTTTATCTCCGCCGTGGCCTTCGCCACCATCCTTGCGGTGGTCGCCGGGCTGACGCTGGCGGGCGCGTCTGCGGTATCGCACGACCTCTACGCCAACGTCTTCCGTAAAGGCGCGAGCGAGCGCGACGAGCTGAAGGTTTCCAAAATCACCGTGCTGGTGCTGGGCGTGGTCGCTATTCTGCTGGGGATCCTGTTTGAGAAGCAGAACATCGCCTTTATGGTGGGACTGGCCTTCTCAATTGCGGCAAGCTGTAACTTCCCAATCATTCTGCTCTCCATGTACTGGTCCAAACTGACCACCCGTGGGGCGATGATAGGCGGCTGGCTCGGCCTGCTGACAGCGGTAATTCTGATGATCCTCGGCCCGACCATCTGGGTGCAGATCCTCGGTCACGAAAGCGCTATCTTCCCGTACGAGTACCCGGCGCTGTTCTCCATTGCCGTGGCGTTTATCGGTATCTGGATCTTCTCGGCTACCGACAACTCGCCGGAGGGTAACCTGGAGCGTGAGAAATTCCGCGCCCAGTTTATCCGCTCACAAACCGGCCTCGGCGTTGAGCAGGGCCGCGCACACTAAGCCTTTCTCCCCGGTCACGCTGGCCGGGGAGCTTAAAACATCACCCACGCCACCAGCGGCGCAATCAGCACCATCGTCACGCCCGAGAGCATCATCACCAGGCTTGCAACGACCCCTTCCTGCTGACCCAGCTCATACGAACGCGCCGTGCCTGCCCCATGAGATGCCGCGCCAAACCCTGCTCCTTTCGCCATCCCTTCCCGAATGGACAGCCGCAGAAACAGCACATCCCCCACCGCCATGCCGAATACGCCGGTGACGACCACAAACAGCGCCACCAGGTCCGGCTGCCCGCCGAGCGGTTTGGCGGCCGCCAGCGCAAACGGCGTGGTCACCGAGCGCACGGCCAGGCTGCGCTGAATTTCATCGGAGAGGGTAAACAGCCGCGCCAGCCAGACGGAGCTACAGACCGCCACCACCGTCGCGGTGACGACGCCCGCGCTGAGCGACATCCAGTGGCGTTTGATAATGGCCAGGTTTTCATAAACGGGTACGGCAAAAGCGATGGTTGCCGGGCCGAGCAGCCACAGCAGCCAGTGGGATTCACCAATGTAGTTCTGCCAGGAGATATGGCCGAAGACCAGCATCAGCACCAGCAGGATCGGCGTAAAGACCAGCGGCATCAGCGGCAGCGTGCGAAAGCGGCGGTACAGGCGCTTGTTGGCAAAGTAGATGGCGACCGTCACGATCAGGCACAGCACGCTTATCTGAAAGTTAGTCATGCTTTTGCCTGCTGATTTCGAACCGGTACACCTTATCCACCACCCAGGCGGTGGCACCCAGCACCATCAGCGTGCTCAGGGCAATAACCGTGAAGATGCGCCAGCCGTCGACCATCAGCAGCTGCGCATAGTTCACCACCGCCACCACGGCCGGAACGAAGAACAGCAGCATCTCCGCCAGCAGCCAGCGCGCGCCGGCGCGCACCCAGCTGAGGGGCAACGCGCGGCAGAGGATCAGCACCAGCATCAGCACCATCCCTACCAGGTTGGCGGGTAAAGGCAGGTGCAGCCAGTCGACAAGATATTCCGCAAAAATAAACAGTCCCGCGTAGAGCAGTACCTGAACTGGTACCTGGAGTCGTTGCACAACGGCAGGCGTAACACGGCTTAACGCCACGGCCATGGGGGTTTTCCTCAGAAATGAGACGAGGCGCCAGTATAGTGAGCGTACGTCATCGACTGAAATGAATTAAAATCATCGAAGGTATAGTTTCGAGGAATAATCATGGACATAAGAACGCTGCGCTATTTTGTCGAGGTGGTTCGCCAGCAAAGTTTTACCCGCGCAGCGGAGAAGTTGTTTGTTACCCAGCCAACCATCAGCAAGATGCTGAAAAACCTCGAAGACGAGCTGAACTGTACCCTGCTGATCCGCGACGGACGCAAGCTGCTGCTGACCGATACCGGACGCGTGGTGTTCGAGCGCGGGCTGGCGATCCTGGCGGAGTTTCGCCAGCTTGAGGCCGAGCTTGCGGACATCAACCACCTGACGAAAGGTCTGCTGCGGCTCGGCATTCCGCCGATGGTTGGCATGATGATGGCCGGGCCGATAAGCCTGTTCCGCCAGCGCTACCCCGGCGTTGAGCTTAAAATATCTGAGTTTGGCGGCCTGACCGTGCAGCAGGCGGTGATCAACGGCGAGCTGGACGTGGCGATGACGGCCCTTCCCGTGGAGGAAGAGAGCGGGCTGGCAACGCTGCCGCTGTTCAGCCATCCACTGTGCGTGCTGGTGCCCCGCTCCGGCGACTGGCTGAAGATAGACTCAGTGAAGCCCGATCTGCTCGGCGAACACCCGCTGCTGATCTACAACGAAGACTTCGCCTTAAGCCGCCAGCTGATGACCCTGTTTAATCACCATAACGTGAAGCCCCGCATTGCGGTGCGCAGCGGCCAGTGGGATTTCCTGGCGGCAATGGTGCAGGCGGGCGTGGGAATTGCCATTCTGCCGCAGCCGATCTGCGAGCGGCTGGATAAAAACACGCTGCGCTGGATCCCGCTGGAGAGTGACTTGCACTGGCAGTTGGGGATGATTTGGCGTGAAGGGGTGTATCTGTCGCACAGCGCACAGGCGTGGCTGCAATGTTGTGAGGGGTTTTGGGTGCGGTCTGAATAGTGCCGGGTGACGGCTTCGCCTTACCCGGCCTACGGTTCGAATGTAGGCCCGGTAAGCGCAGCGCCACCGGGCAACAACGCGCTACTGATTCTCTATCAACAGCGCTTCTAACAGGTCCAGATCGTGCAGCAGCTTTTGCAGCGTCTCGTTGCTGATCTGACGCGTGGCGCGCAGGTGATACAGCTCGGCACGCTCGGAGCGCAGCGCCGCCAGGCGGAAACGACGCTCGAGGTTCTCTTCCTGCAGCGAGCTTTCCACGTCGTTACGTCCGTCAGCACGACGGCGCAAATTACCAATCACGCGTGAACTGACTTCCTTCAGCAGCTGGTTATCAATGTTCTCTTCGGCATCGGCAGCCAGACGCTCCTCCATCTTCTCAATGGCGACAATCGCGACTTCTGCCGTCGCCGCACGGGCTATCCGCTCCTCTTTGTGCTGTTGGGTCGAGTCACCGGCATCAATGTGCTGGAGTAAAATCGGCAGCATAATCACGCCGACAAACAGCGAGAAGAGAATCACGCCCGCCGCCAGGAACACCAGCTCGTAGCGCGCCGGGAAGACGTCGCCCGTCGGCAGCAGCAGCGGAATAGAGAGCACACCGGCGAGGGTTATCGCCCCGCGTACGCCCGCGAAGGAGGCAATCAGCAGCTCGCGCGTGGTCCAGGACCCGAACTCCATCGGCTTTTTGGTCAGGAAGCGGACGCTGAACTTTTTCATCGTCCACAGCCAGCCGAAACGCACCAGCATTAATGCCATGTAGATCAGCACGATATCGGTAAACAGCATCCAGACTTCAACGTTTGGATCCGCCTCCGCCGCGATCAGCGAGGATTCCATGATGCCCGGCAGCTGCAGGCCCAGCAGCAGGAAGACCATGCCGTTAAAGACAAACTCCAGCATCGCCCAGGTGCTGTTGGCGCGCAGGCGCATCGCCAGCGGCGCGCGGCGCATCACGCCGGAACGGGTGATGGTCATCCCCGCCGCTACCGCCGCCAGAATGCCCGACACGCCGATATGTTCAGCGATAAGGTAAGAGGCAAAAGGCAGAAGGAACAGCAGAACGATTTGCGTCGCCGGTTCATCGCCGCCCCAGCGGCTGAGGAAGCGCAGCGAACGACCGTACAGCCAGCTCACCACGAAGCCCGCGAGAATACCGCCAATCGCCACCTTGAAGAATTCCAGGGTCGCGCCACCAATGGTAAAGACCATGGTGCCCATGGCTACCGCCACGGCAAACTTCAGAGCCACCAGGCCGGAAGCGTCGTTCATCAACGCCTCGCCCTGCAAAATGCCCATTATTTTCTTCGGAATGCGCCCTTCTCCCACAATGCCGGAAAGGGCCACGGCGTCGGTCGGCGACAGCACGGCGGCCAGCGCAAAGGCGGGAATTAACGGGATACCCGGTACGGCCCAGTAGATCAGGAAACCAATCCCGACCACGGTAACGACCACCAGCGCCAGCGCCAGGCCGAAGATCTCTCGCCCGTGCTCAAGAAATTCGCGCGTCGGCGTTTTCCACCCATCGGCAAACAGCAGCGGCGGGATAAACAGCACGAGGAACAGTTCCGGATCGAACTCCACGTGCAGACCGAACGTCGGCCACGCCAGCAGCGCGCCGATGGCTATTTGCATTAAAGGCAGGGGGACCTGGAAGGGCAGTACGCGTGTAACCACCCCGGATAATGAGACCACAAGGGTCATGATGAGTATTGTGAAGAAAATTTCCATGCGTTCCCTGTTTGCTGTGTTTCTTTTTAAGCCAAACCTGAGGCGTCGTGCCTCTTATTCTATCCTCTCCAGAGTAACGCAAAAGGCAACGGGATGAGTCCTGAAAATAAAAACGGGCGGCCTGAGCCACCCGTTTTCGCATCAATGGATAATTTAGATTGCCCAGCCGCCCGCGTAGAACGCCACCAGCGCAACGGCGATCACCACGGTGCCGATGTTCAGCTTGCGCCACTCACCGGAGACCAGGCGGCCAATCACCAGCGAGGCAAAGCCGATCATAATGCCGGTCACGATGTTACAGGTCAGGACGATAAACACTGCGGTAATCAGGCCGGACATCGCATCCACGAAGTCCGCAAAATCGATTTTCGCCACGTTGCTCAGCATCAGCAGGCCGACGTACATCAGCGCTGGCGCGGTCGCATACGCAGGCACCAGGTAGGAGAGCGGAGAGAGGAACAGGATCAGCAGGAACAGCACGCCAACGGTGATGGCCGTCAGGCCGGTTTTACCGCCTGCCGCCGTACCCGCTGCAGATTCGATATACACCGCCGCAGGCGCCGCACCCACCAGACCAGAGAAGACGCTGCTCAGGGAGTCGGTGGTCAGCGCTTTGCCGCCATCAATAATCTGACCGTCTTTATCCAGCAGGTTGGCCTGACCGGCCACCGCGCGAATGGTACCGGTGGCGTCAAATACCGCGGTCATCACCAGCGCCAGCACGCTTGGCAGGATCACCGGGTTCAGCGCGCCGACGATATCCAGGCTGCCGATCAGGGAGTTGCCTTTGTCATCGCTCAGCGACGGCATGGCGAAAATACCGGAGAAGTGAACGGTCGGATCGAAAATCAGGCCGACAATAGAAATGCCAATAATGGTCAGCAAAATGCCGCCCGGCACCTTCAGTTTTTCCAGGCCGATAATCACCGCCAGACCGATGAGCGACATAATGACCGGGAAGCTCGCGAAATGACCGAGCGCTACCGGCAGGCCGTCCAGCGGGTTCTTGATGACCAGACCCACGCCGTTGGCAGCGATCAGCAGCAGGAACAGGCCGATACCGATACCGGTGCCGTGCGCCACGCCCTGCGGCAGGTTGCGCAAAATCCAGCTACGGATGCCGGTGGCAGAAATAACGGTAAACAGTACGCCCATCAGGAACACGGCGCCGAGGGCAACCGGTACGCTGATCTGCTGGCCCAGCACCAGACTAAACGCGGTAAAGGCGGTCAAAGAGATGGCGCAACCAATCGCCAGCGGCAGGTTCGCCCACAGGCCCATTACGATGGAGCCCACGCCGGCCACCAGGCAGGTGGCGACAAAGACAGCCGCAGGCGGGAAGCCCGCCTTGCCCAGCATGCCCGGCACCACGATGACGGAGTAAACCATCGCCAGAAACGTGGTCAGACCGGCAACGACTTCCTGGCGCACGGTGCTGCCACGAGCCGAAATTTTAAACATGGCGTCAAGTGAACCGCCGGTACGCGCAGATGGCGTAGACATAGAAAACATCCCCTGAGAGTTTTTATAGAACGTCCATAAGCGTGGTGGAGACACCGCTGCCAGCTAAAACGTCAAATCCGTGTGTTGCGTTTGCGACGAAAGGGCGTCACAAAAAAAGCAAACGTTTAGCTCCGCGCTTATAAAACGGGTGGTCAAATTAAGGCAAACGATTATCCAGCCTAATACCCGCCCTTTTCAACTGAACTTTGTCGTTTTTCGCTAAAATTCACTTATGACGATGAAGAAATAAACAGAGGATGCGCAAACGTTATCGTCTATGCGCAATTTGTTTACATTTCAATCCTCGCCCGGGATCGTTAACGGGCCACCTTGTTGCAGGGTTCTTTGCCAGCCAGGACTCGTTTCCACTTTTTGCTTCCATGCCTGAATATGCGGCAGATTAGCAATGCCGCCGCGCGCCAGCAGGGCAAAGAGGGGGAAGCTCATCTGAATGTCGGCCATGCTTAACGTCTCTCCGGCAAACCAGCTGTTTTTAGCAAGATGTGAGTCAATAAAGCGCGCATGGGTCTCCAGCTGGGGGTTGAGATACGCTTTCTGTACCCCCTGCCCCAGCGCCTTGCCCAGCGTTCGGATGCCAAACGGCACGGGCGGCTTGCCCAGGCTGCTGAAGACCAGCTTCATGAGCAGCAGCGGCATCAGCGACCCTTCTGCGTAATGCAGCCAGAAGCGGTATTGCACCTTATGCGCGGGGTCTAAAGGCTTCAGCCGCGATTCGGCATCATAGGTTTCCTGCAGATACTCCAGAATGGCGCCTGACTCCGCAAGGATCAGCCCGTTATCTTCAATGACCGGCGATTTGCCCAACGGATGCACCTTTTTGAGGGAGTCGGGTGCCAGCATGTTCTTTTCGCGCTGGTAGTGAACAATCTCATAAGGCAGGGCGAGCTCTTCCAGCGCCCAGATCACGCGGTGCGAGCGCGACTGGTTAAGGTGATGTACCGTGAGCATGATTTTCTCCTGTTATTCATACTTTTTAACTATAGAAAATCGAACAACACCGCGAAAAAATTTCGTCTAAAAAACGGCTAGCGCGGCTGGCGAAAAAACGGGTCTTGCATAGAATTAAAGTGTCAGCACAATCCGGAACCTCCCCAACCAGCTCGACACGAGGGGTGCTGATGTCGGGGGAAACCCTCCCGTGAACCAGCGGGATAGAGAGAAAGACAAAGACCGGGAAAAACTAAAGCGCCCTTAGTGGCGCTTTAGTTCTTTATTATGCTTTTTGCCGCAAGAACTCAATCCTCCTCCAGCAGTCGCGCCCCGGTCCCCTGCTCGCCCAGCCTGTCGCCAGGGTTACGTAGCGGGCAGTCGCTACGGGACAGGCAGCCGCAGCCGATACAGCCGTCCAGCTCGTCACGCAGCGCCACCAGCGTGTGGATACGCCTGTCCAGCTCTTCACGCCACTGGGACGAAAGCTCTTTCCACTCTTTCGGGCTAAGCGTGTGCCCTTCCGGCAACACGCCGAATGCCTCACCGATCGTCGCCAGGGGAATGCCGATGCGTTGCGCAATTTTGATAATCGCCACGTAGCGGAGCACGTCACGGGTGTAGCGGCGCTGGTTTCCGCCGTTACGGATGCTTTTAATTAACCCTTTGCTTTCATAGAAGTGGAGCGCCGATACCGCAACGCCGCTTCGCTTTGCCACTTCGCCGGGGGTTAAAAGCGCTTTAATGCGCGGCAATCTCTTTTCCATAAAACCTCTTTACCTCAAGTTAACTTGAGGAATTATACTCCCCCGCAGAGAAAACGACGAATCAACCGAGAAAGTTGTATCTACAGAGGGGCAACCTTATGTCGCATCAGCAAATTATTCAGACACTTATTGAATGGATTGACGATCATATCGACCAACCGTTGAACATTGATGTGGTCGCAAAAAAATCGGGCTATTCGAAATGGTATTTACAGAGAATGTTCCGCACGGTCATGCACCAGACGCTGGGGGAGTACATTCGTCAGCGCAGGCTCCTGCTGGCGGCGCAGGCGTTACGCTCAACGCAGCGGCCGATTTTTGATATCGCGATGGATCTTGGCTATGTCTCGCAACAAACCTTTTCCCGCGTGTTTCGCCGCGAGTTTGACCGTACGCCGAGCGATTATCGCCACCAGTTGAATTAATGCATATCAGTGCAAAGGTTGCTGCTGCCAGGTCATAAACTCCTGGGGCGGCATCGCTTTCGCGAAGTGCCATCCCTGACAGAACTCAACGCCGCGCTTCAACAGCCAGCTCACCTGCTCAGCCGTCTCAACCCCTTCCGCAATGGTTTTAAGCCGCAGGCTTTGCGCCATCTCGATAATATGCTCGGCGATCAGGTGGCTGGTGCTGTTGGTGGTTAAGGTGTCGATAAACGATTTATCGATTTTCAGAATATCCACGTTCAACGAGTAGAGGTTGTGCAGGTTGGAATAACCGGTCCCGAAATCATCGATCGCCACTTCATAGCCCGCCTGACGGAAGGCCTGAATCACCGGCGTGGTTTTTGGCACATCGATAAAGCCGCGTTCCGTCACTTCGATTTTAATTTGCTGGGCGCGTACGGCGTAGTGCCGGGCCTTGTCAGAAATCATGGCGATCAGCCGCGAGGAGTGGAAGTCCGTGGCCGACAGGTTGATCGAAATATAGAGATGCGGATGCGCCGCCAGGAAATGGCCCAGATCGCTGAATACCTCCTCAACGACATAATCCGTGATCCGCTCGCTCATTCCCTCTTTTTCCGCAAGCGGAATAAACTCAGCCGGGCTCATTACCTGCCCATTGAAACCAGGCCAGCGCAACAGCGCCTCTGCCCCCACACACTGGTTGTTCTTGATATCAATAATCGGCTGATAGTGCACACAAAGCTGGCGCTTGTTCAGCGCCCGGTGCAGTAAGCGCCCCGGCGAATTAAGCTCACGATGGGTGCGGGACCACACCAGCAAAATAATAATGCTGCAGATCATTCCCAGCGGTAGCGTCAACGTCGCCTGGTGATAGAGCGTTTCATAAAAACGTTTATCTGACGTCGACACGATGGCGGCAATAGGCCGATTTGTCGATTTCACGACAGTATAGAAACGGTTATCTTTTTGAAATACCGATTCCTTATCCCGAATCATCGAATTTAATAAAGTCGCATTGGCTTTCTGGCTGACGGAAAAGAAGGCATTAGTTACCGTGTCGTATACCCCCCATGCGAGGGAATGATCGGTAGACATCACTTCACTGTAAGAAAGCGGATTGACCACCACGACATAATTTCCGCGCTGCATATATGTCATTTTATAGCCAGTATAAAATGGCGTATCGCGAAAATAATAGATAGCAACGTCAGGTTTACGCGTGTAATTAGCGACCGGAATGACGTAGGGTTGATCCGGTGTAAAAACGGTCGAACAAAGAAAATTCTGACCTTCCGCATAAATTAAATCGGCGACAAACAGGCGGCCACGAACAACGTTCAACATATATTGACGATGTTCCGGCGTACAACGTTCACCCTGATATTTTTCTGCCTCGCCCCTGGCCAGTTCAACTTGTTGAATTACCAGTTCTGTTTTGTCTAAAGCCAGTTCAGCAAATGTCCGTAGCTGAGCGCTCGTTTCCGACTCGGCTCGTAGCTGGGCAAACCATAAAGCAAGCATCACCGGCAGCATAACTACCATGATGATCCCTACCACTCTGAGCATTTTGCGCCGCGCGCTACGATTCATTTCCCGCCCTATATCCCTGCATGTTGTACGCCTGTAGTAATGAAGGCCGGATGCTTTGTTAAACAGGTGATTACGTTGCATGAATCATGCGAAGTTAGCAACTGACTTTTAGTATTAAAAATCTTAAATTTCGTTATGACGATAATATTTTCCCGTAAGCTAAACTGTAAGTATTCGTTCCGTTTTAATTAAGGAAAATAATTATCCATCGCGTACGGGAGGTTTGAAGAGAACACAACAGAGGATCGCTGATTAAGCAAAACTTCTGGCGGCATGAAAAAAGTACAACACCAACGTGACGTTTTATCCTATTTCTGCGGGTATATTTTGTTCGTTGTTTTATAAATAATCAGACATCACCACAATATTATCAGAAAATAATGCGCCCCCTAAAAACGGCACGGCTGGCCGTCTCTCTGCCTCCAGATGCTCTTCCCTACTTACCCGACGGGATTACCTCAGCGCGTTGTGGATCCGCCTCCCCCCTGTCCGAAGGCGGTCCCGAACCGCATGCTCTTTTTTCCGGGTAATAAAATCCCCTTTTTTGGCTACGCAGGCACTGGCGAATAAATCAACAAATGTGATATAGTTCACACATATTGTGTAACGAGAAACACTGTTTCATTCAGTTCGTCTGTTTTGTAGAGGATGGGTTTTATGGCAACCATTACTACCAGCATGGTTCTCCTGCGCTGGCCCTTGTTGAGCGCGGTTTTGATGTTTTTAGCCAGCACGCTGAACATTCAGTTTCGTAAATCCGACTACGCGGGTCTTGCCGTCATAAGTACCCTGCTAGGGCTTGGCGCGGCCTGCTGGTTCGCAACGGGCCTGCTGGGCATTACCCTGCTGGATATGGCCGCGGTCTGGGAAAATATAAAAGTGGTGATGGTTGAGGCGATGAACCACACCCCACCAGACTGGCCGATGGTGATTACCTGATCCCTTCAGCAATAAAAAAACCCAGACGATGTCTGGGTTTTTTGTTTTAGCATCCGTTGATCAGAACGGGATATCGTCGTCGAAGTCCATTGGCGGTTCGTTAGACGGAGCAGGAGCAGACTGCTGCTGCGGACGAGACTGCGCGCCGCCGCTGAACTGGTTGCCGCCCTGCGGCTGCTGAGGCTGACCCCAACCACCCTGCTGCTGGTTCTGACCGCCACCTGCCGGTGCGCCACCGCCCTGACGGCCACCCAGCATTTGCATGGTGCCGCCCACGTTCACCACCACTTCCGTGGTGTATTTTTCCTGACCGGATTGGTCGGTCCATTTGCGGGTACGCAGCTGGCCTTCGATATAGACCTGAGAACCTTTACGCAGATACTCACCGGCTACTTCTGCCAGTTTGCCAAACAGCACAACGCGGTGCCATTCGGTCTGCTCTTTCATTTCACCGGTCGCTTTATCACGCCAGGATTCGGAAGTAGCCAGCGTAATGTTGGCAACTGCGCCACCACTCGGCATGTAGCGTACTTCCGGGTCCTGGCCCAGATTACCGACGAGAATCACCTTGTTTACGCCTCTGCTGGCCATGTTCGTGTCTCCTGAATACGTTTCTTAATAGTGTAAACGCGCGAGTGTACCATTTCCATGCTGCACTTTGATAGTTGCGTAGCACGTTCCAGAGTTCTCCCGCGAACTCAACATTGTTACACAGTGAATCAGAAAATGCATTCCAATACTGTATATTCAAACAGGTCATTTTGTGTCATAATTAGCCGTTTCTGACAGCCGTTTGTCCTTCAAACAAACCAGGCAATCCGTGTTCCAACCGGGAAAGGTGAATGGATAAGATCGAAGTTCGGGGCGCCCGCACCCATAATCTCAAGAATATCAACCTCATAATCCCTCGCGACAAACTCATCGTCGTGACCGGGCTTTCGGGGTCTGGCAAATCCTCACTGGCTTTCGACACTTTGTATGCCGAAGGACAGCGTCGTTACGTCGAATCACTTTCTGCGTACGCGCGTCAGTTCCTGTCGCTGATGGAAAAACCGGATGTCGATCATATTGAAGGGTTATCGCCTGCTATCTCTATTGAGCAGAAGTCTACCTCACATAACCCGCGTTCAACGGTCGGTACCATTACCGAAATTCACGACTACCTGCGTCTGCTGTATGCCCGCGTGGGTGAGCCGCGCTGCCCGGACCACGATGTCCCGCTGGCGGCACAGACCGTGAGCCAGATGGTGGATAACGTGCTGTCGCAGCCGGAAGGCAAACGCCTGATGCTGCTGGCACCGATCATCAAAGAGCGTAAAGGCGAGCACACCAAAACTCTGGAGAACCTGGCAAGCCAGGGCTATATCCGCGCCCGTATCGACGGCGAAGTGTGTGACCTGTCCGATCCGCCAAAGCTTGAGCTGCAAAAGAAACACACCATCGAAGTGGTGATTGACCGCTTTAAGGTGCGTGACGATCTCGCCACGCGTCTGGCTGAATCCTTTGAAACCGCGCTGGAACTCTCTGGCGGCACGGCCGTGGTCTCCGACATGGACGACCCGAAAGCGGAAGAGCTGCTCTTCTCCGCCAACTTCGCCTGCCCGATTTGCGGCTACAGCATGCGCGAGCTGGAACCGCGCCTGTTCTCGTTCAACAACCCGGCGGGCGCGTGCCCGACCTGTGACGGTCTGGGCGTGCAGCAGTATTTCGATCCGGATCGCGTGATCCAGAACCCCGAGCTGTCGCTCGCGGGCGGTGCGATTCGCGGCTGGGATAAGCGTAACTTCTACTACTTCCAGATGCTGAAGTCGCTGGCGGAGCACTACAAATTCGACGTTGAAGCGCCGTGGGCGAGCCTGAGCCCGAACGTGCACAAAGTGATCCTGTTCGGTTCCGGCAAAGAGAACATCGAGTTCAAATACATGAACGATCGCGGCGATACCTCCGTGCGTCGCCACCCGTTCGAAGGGGTGCTGCACAATATGGAGCGCCGCTACAAAGAGACCGAATCCAGCGCGGTGCGCGAGGAGCTGGCGAAGTTCATCAGCAACCGCTCCTGCGCCACCTGCGAAGGCACGCGTCTGCGCCGTGAAGCGCGTCACGTGTTTGTGGAAAACACGGCGCTGCCGACCATCTCAGACATGAGCATCGGCCACGCAATGGACTTCTTCAACAACCTGAAGCTTTCCGGCCAGCGTGCGAAAATCGCCGAAAAAGTGCTGAAAGAGATCGGCGATCGCCTCAAGTTCCTCGTGAACGTTGGCCTGAACTACCTGACGCTTTCCCGCTCGGCAGAAACGCTCTCCGGCGGTGAAGCCCAGCGTATCCGTCTGGCGAGCCAGATTGGCGCGGGCTTAGTCGGCGTGATGTACGTGCTGGATGAACCGTCCATCGGCCTGCACCAGCGCGACAACGAGCGTCTGCTCGGCACGCTGATCCACCTGCGCAATCTCGGCAACACGGTAATCGTGGTGGAGCACGACGAAGACGCAATTCGCGCCGCAGACCACGTGATCGACATCGGCCCGGGCGCGGGCGTGCACGGCGGCCAGGTGGTGGCGGAAGGTACGCTGAAGGACATTATGGCGGTGCCCGAGTCGCTGACCGGCCAGTACATGAGCGGCAAGCGCAAAATTGAAGTGCCAAAACAGCGCGTCGCGGCGAACCCGGAAAAAGTGCTGAAGCTCACAGGGGCGCGCGGCAACAACCTGAAGGACGTCACCCTGACGCTGCCGGTTGGCCTGTTTACCTGCATTACCGGCGTGTCCGGTTCCGGTAAATCGACGCTGATCAACGATACGCTGTTCCCGATTGCGCAGACGGCGCTGAACGGCGCGACGCTGGCCGAGCCTGCACCGTACCGCGATATTCAGGGGCTGGAGCATTTCGACAAGGTTATCGACATCGACCAGAGCCCGATTGGCCGTACGCCGCGTTCCAACCCGGCGACCTATACCGGCGTCTTCACGCCCGTACGTGAACTCTTCGCAGGCGTACCGGAAGCGCGTTCGCGCGGGTATACGCCAGGACGTTTCAGCTTTAACGTGCGCGGCGGCCGCTGTGAAGCGTGTCAGGGCGACGGCGTGATCAAGGTTGAGATGCACTTCCTGCCGGATATCTACGTGCCGTGCGACCAGTGCAAAGGCAAGCGCTATAACCGCGAAACGCTGGAGATTAAATACAAAGGCAAGACCATCCACGAAGTGCTGGACATGACCATCGAAGAGGCGCGCGAGTTCTTTGACGCCGTCCCTGCGCTGGCGCGTAAGCTGCAGACGCTGATGGACGTAGGCCTGACCTACATTCGCCTGGGGCAGTCAGCAACAACCCTGTCCGGCGGTGAGGCGCAGCGCGTGAAGCTGGCGCGCGAGCTGTCCAAGCGTGGTACCGGCCAGACGCTCTACATTCTGGATGAGCCGACCACCGGCCTGCACTTTGCGGATATCCAGCAGTTGCTTGAGGTGCTGCATCAGCTGCGCGATCAGGGCAACACGATTGTGGTCATCGAACATAATCTTGACGTGATTAAAACCGCGGACTGGATTGTCGATCTCGGCCCGGAAGGCGGCAGCGGCGGGGGTGAAATCCTCGTCTCCGGTACGCCAGAGACCGTTGCAGAGTGCGAAGCCTCGCACACCGCGCGCTTCCTTAAACCGTTGCTGTAATTGTTACACGGAGAGCTGCTGTCGGGTCGCTTCCGGCAGCAGCTCAACCGCCTGCTTGTAGGACGCATCCACCAGATAGTAAATTTGCGAGCCGGGCAGCGAGCCGTCCAGATAAACGGTACTCCAGTGCGCCTTATTGAGGTGCTGGCTCGGCCTCACATCATCATGCTGCTGACGTAATAGGTCCGCCAGTTCCGGGCTGGTTTTCAGCGACGCCGCCGGACGCCCTTCAACCTCTTTCACCATCGCAAACAGCACGTCTCCCACTTTGATCTGCGTGGCTTTCCAGTCGCTGTGAACGCTTTGTTCCGCGCCAGGCTTGCTCATGCAGTACTGAAGTATCTCCGAAATTGTCATCTTTATTCCCCTTGTAGCGTTGCGATAATTTTACGCGAACCACCGTGAATGCGATGTTCTCCCAGCCAGATCCCTTGCCACGTTCCCAGCATTAGCCGCCCGTTATGAACCGGCAGCATCAGCGATACGCCCAGCAGAGAAGATTTGATATGCGAAGGCATGTCATCTGCGCCTTCATAATCGTGCTCGTAGGGGGCGTTGTCCGGAACCGTCTTCAGGAAATGGTGTTCCATATCAGACCGGACGGTAGGGTCGCAATTTTCATTAAGCGTGAGGGAGGCTGACGTGTGCTGAAGCAGCAGATGCAGTAAACCCGTTTTGACGCGCGACAGGTCGCGGAGTTGCCCGATGACTTCGTCCGTCACAAGGTGAAACCCGCGGGGTTTAGCGCTTAAGGTCAGGGTCTGTTGATACCACATGAGCTGCTCCGTTCTGAAAGATGAATCTTTCTAAGTGTGCAGCAAGAAGGCGAAAGGTAAAACCCGCAGCGGCGGATTTGTTCAAAAAAGAATCAAACCCGCCGCTCAAGAACTAATACTCGGAGTTAACAATCACCTCCTCGCCAAACTTGCCTGCCATCGGCAGCGGTCGATAGGTCGAGTTAGAGGCACGCAGCACCCGGATCGCTCTGGCCCCCACATCCTGCGCCGCGGTAATGTCGTTATCCGAATCACCGTAGAACACTTTGATGTTTTTCTGCTCCAGCCACTGGGTTTTGGTGTTTTGTCCCTCTTTATCACCGGCAAAAATGACCGGATTCATGCTGGCTGCCGGGATCTGAAAATCGTCCTGCAGGGTTTTGGAGACGGTCTCCGTTTTGGTCTGGCTACGGCCGGTGACAAAGTAAATGCTGTCGCCGCGCTTAACGTGCATGGCGATCAGCGCGCGGGCCACCTCTTTCGGAATGCTGAACTCATCCCAGCCGTTATTCATTTTTTCCCAGAACTCCGGGTTCTTCAGATACGCTTCGCTGTCCGGAGAATATGTTTTCTTGCCACGCCAGAAGCCAGGGCTTGAGAACAGCACGGTATCGTCAATGTCGAAGCCCACGGCCATTGGTGGGCGGCCCATCAGGCTGTTTTCGATTTGGGCCACGGAAACCCAGTGAATGGGTGCCTGCTCGGCAAGGATGGCGGCGGTGGTGCCGGTGTAAAGCGGCGTCGGTGCGGAAGCTCGCGCGACGACGGCGCTATTAAGCGAGAACAATAAGCAGGCGGCGCTGAGCGCCAGTGTGATCTTGCGCATATTTTCCCCTGAATATTCAGTTTGTTATCTTTATATTTTGAGTGGATGGTCAAAAATCTATCCGACCATAACCCCGGCGGGAGGGGAAGGAAAGGAGTTTTTACTTATAAAGATGAATAAAAAGAAGACGATCACAAAGTGCCGGGGGACGTGTTTATGCGGTCTGATGCCCTCACCCCAGCCCCCTCCCACGGGGAGAGGGCTGGGTTAGTGAGCATTTACATTACAGCAGCAAACGCCTGCGCCACGCGCTGGACGTTGCCGGCATTCAGGCCCGCCACGCACATACGGCCGCTGGCGATCAGGTAGACGCCGAACTCGTCACGCAGGCGATCGACCTGTGCCGCGCTCAGTCCGGTATAGCTGAACATCCCGCGCTGCTTGAGCAGATAGTCGAAGTTATGCCCCGGCACCGCCTCTTTCAGCACGTTAACAAGTTCCTGACGCATCGACAGAATGCGCTTGCGCATCGCTTCCACTTCCGCAAGCCAGGTGGCTTTCAGCTGTTCGTCGCCCAGAACGGTCGCCACCACCTGCGCACCAAAGTTCGGCGGGCTGGAGTAAATACGGCGGACCGTCGCTTTCAGTTGGCCGAGAACGCGCCCCGCGGCTTCGGCGTCTTCACACACCACGGACAGACCGCCAACGCGCTCGCCGTAGAGAGAGAAGATCTTTGAGAAGGAGTTGCTGACCAGCGCTGGCAGCCCGGCGCTGGCAACGGCGCGGATGGCGTAAGCATCTTCTTCCATGCCCGCGCCAAAGCCCTGATAGGCGATGTCGAGGAACGGGATCAAATTACGTGCCTTCAGCACCTCGATCACCGCATCCCACTGGGCATTGGTGAGGTCCGCCCCGGTCGGGTTATGGCAGCATGGGTGCAGCAGCACGATGCTGCGCGCCGGCAGGGTGTTCAGTTTTTCCAGCAGCGCTTCGACGCGCACGCCGTTGGTTTCGCTGTCGAACCACGGATAGGTCTCGACCTTAAAGCCCGCACCTTCAAAGATGGCCACGTGGTTTTCCCACGTCGGGTCGCTGACCCACACGCCGGAATCCGGGAAATATTTTTTCAGGAAATCTGCGCCTACCTTCAGCGCACCCGAGCCGCCCAGCGTCTGGATAGTCGCCACGCGCTTTTGCGCGAGCACCGCGTGGTCCGCACCAAACAGCAGCGGCGCAATCGTATTACGGTAGGTGTTTAACCCTTCCATCGGCAAATAAAGCGAAGCACCGTGCGGGGTTGCGTTAAGACGTGCTTCGGCTTCGGCAACGGCTTTCAGTTGAGGAATGATGCCATCCTCGTTGTAATACAGACCAATGCTGAGGTTCACTTTATCGCTGCGAGGATCTTCTTTGAAACGCTCCATTAAGGAGAGAATAGGGTCGCCGGCGTAGGCGTCTACTTTCTGAAACACGCGATGTTCTCCGGATTATTATGAGGCAGGGTTTTCAACAATAAACCGGAAGCGGAATAAGATCGAGGGGATGTTAACAGAAGCGGGATGCATCGCATCCCGTTAAAGCTCAGTCGATGTATTTCATCGCCACCCGCGACGTCAGACGCGTAATAAGTTCGTAAGCACTTACTTTTGTAATCTCAGCAATGCGCTCGACGGGCAGACCTTCACCCCACATCACCGCATCGTCGCCCGCTTTATCCTGCGCGCCGGGCCCAAGATCCACGCAAATCATGTCCATCGCCACGCGGCCGACAATTTTCACTTCACGACCATTGACCAGCACCGGCGTGCCCGTTGGTGCCGCGCGCGGATAGCCGTCGCCGTAGCCCATCGCCACCACGCCAAGCCGCGTGTCGCGCTCGCTGGTCCAGGTACCGCCGTAACCCACCGGCTCGCCCGCTTTGTGCTCCCGCACGGCAATCAGCTTTGATACCAGCGACATCACCGGCTTAAAGCCTAAGTCCGGCCCCCAGGGTTTATTCTCAAGCGGGGAAACGCCATACAGGATAATCCCCGGACGCGCCCAGTCGAAGTGGGATTGCGGCCACAGCAGAATGCCGCCGGATGCCGCAATGGAGCGCATTCCCGGCTTGCCTTCGCAGAAGGTGTTGAAGATATCAAGCTGCTGCTCGGTTGCGCCACATTCGGGCTCATCGGCACGGGCGAAGTGGCTGACGATATTGACCGGCTGACGCACATTTTTGCACTGGCACAAACGCTGATAAAACGCCTCCGCGTTTTCCGGACGCACGCCCAGCCTGTGCATGCCCGTATCGAGCTTCATCCAGACGGTGACCGGCTCGCTCAGTTCAGCCGTTTCCAGCGCGGCCAGTTGTTCTTCGTTATGGACAGCCGTATGCAGCTGCTGGTCTGCAATGGTCGGCAGATCTGAGGCTTCAAAAAAACCTTCGAGGAGCAGAATCGGTTGCGTAATGCCGCCTGCGCGCAGGCGGAGAGCTTCTTCGAGACGGGCGACGCCAAAGGCGTCGGCATCGGGGAGCGTTCGCGCGGTCTCAAGAAGACCGTGTCCGTAAGCGTTCGCTTTCACGACTGCAACGAGCCTGCTGGCGGGCGCCAGTTCACGCAGACGTTGCAGGTTGTGTCGCAGAGCGCGGCGGTTAATAACAACAGTTGCCGCTTGCATTTGAATTCCTTAGAAATTACTCATCATCATATTGAGGACCGGCATAGTTGTCGAAACGCGACCACTGTCCGTTAAAGGTCAGACGTACCGTACCGATGGGGCCGTTACGTTGCTTACCAATAATAATTTCGGCGATCCCTTTCAGGTCGCTGTTCTCGTGATAGACCTCATCACGGTAGATGAACATGATTAAGTCGGCATCCTGCTCAATGGAGCCGGATTCACGCAGGTCGGAGTTGACCGGGCGTTTGTCTGCACGCTGTTCCAGGGAGCGGTTAAGCTGCGACAGCGCCACTACCGGCACGTGAAGCTCTTTAGCTAACGCCTTGAGCGAGCGGGAAATCTCTGCAATTTCCAGCGTACGGTTGTCGGAGAGCGACGGGACGCGCATCAGCTGAAGGTAGTCGATCATGATAAGGCCGATGCCGCCGTGTTCACGGGCGATGCGGCGCGCGCGGGAGCGCACTTCCGTCGGCGTCAGGCCGGAGGAGTCATCGATATAGATGTTCCGTTTTTCCAGCAAAATGCCCATGGTGCCGGAGATGCGCGCCCAGTCCTCGTCGTCGAGCTGGCCGGTACGGATGCGGGTCTGATCCACGCGCGACAGGGATGCCAGAGAACGCATCATAATCTGCTCCGAGGGCATCTCGAGACTGAAAATAAGCACCGGCTTATCCTGCAACATCGCCGCGTTTTCGACGAGGTTCATCGCAAATGTCGTTTTACCCATCGACGGACGCGCCGCGACGATAATCAAATCCGACGGCTGAAGACCCGCCGTTTTTTTGTTGAGATCGTCATAGCCTGTGTTCACCCCGGTCACGCCGTCGTGCGGCTGCTGGAAAAGCTGCTCTATACGCGCAACGGTGGCGTCGAGCACGTCGGCGATGTTTTTCGGGCCTTCATCTTTGTTGGCACGGCTTTCGGCGATTTTAAAGACGCGGGACTCAGCAAGGTCGAGCAGGTCTTCGCTGGTGCGGCCCTGCGGGTCGAATCCGGCTTCGGCGATTTCGTTCGCTACCGAGATCATCTCGCGGACGACGGCACGTTCGCGCACGATGTCGGCGTAAGCGCTGATGTTCGCCGCACTTGGCGTGTTTTTTGACAGCTCTGCCAGGTAGGCAAAGCCGCCGACGCTGTCCAGCTGCCCCTGACGCTCCAGCGATTCCGCGAGCGTGATCAGGTCAATCGGGCTGCCGGACTCCTGCAGGCGCGCCATTTCGGTAAAGATATGGCGGTGCGGACGGGTGTAGAAATCTTCAGACACTACACGCTCGGCGACGTCGTCCCAGCGTTCGTTATCCAGCATTAAACCGCCCAACACCGACTGTTCCGCTTCAATCGAGTGCGGCGGGACTTTTAACCCTGCGACCTGGAAATCACGCTCGCGAGGTTCAGTCTGTTTGTTGAAGGGTTTGTTTCCTGCCATAGTGAATGGAGTTACCGAGATAAAGAGTGGGTCGAAAGATTACCATATTTTTCTTACGGAGGGAGCATGGCAACGCGCATTGAGTTCCAGAAACACGGCGGTCCTGAAGTGCTGAAAGCGGTGGAGTTTACCCCCGCTGCGCCTGGCGAGAACGAAATTCAGGTTGAAAACAAAGCCATCGGCATTAACTACATTGATACCTATATTCGCGGCGGGCTCTACCCGCCTCCGTCAATGCCGAGCGGCCTGGGCACTGAAGCGGCCGGCATCGTCAGCAAAGTGGGCAGTGCGGTTAAGCACATTAAAGAAGGCGATCGTGTGGTGTATGCACAGTCTGCCCTGGGCGCTTACAGCTCCATCCACAACGTCCCGGCGGATAAAGCCGCCCTGCTGCCTAACGCCATCTCCTTTGAGCAGGCGGCGGCCTCCTTCCTGAAAGGGCTGACGGTCTATTACCTGCTGCGCAAAACCTACGAAATTAAGCCCGATGAGCAGTTCCTGTTTCATGCTGCCGCCGGTGGCGTGGGGCTGATTGCCTGCCAGTGGGCGAAAGCCTTAGGCGCGAAGCTGATCGGCACCACAGGCAGTGCGCAAAAAGCCCAGCGTGCGCTGGACGCGGGCGCGTGGCAGGTGATCAACTATCGGGAAGAGAGCATCGTCGAGCGGCTAAAAGAGATCACCGGCGGCAAAAAAGTACGCGTCGTGTATGACTCGGTGGGGAAAGACACCTGGGAAGCGTCGCTGGACTGCCTGCAGCGTCGCGGGCTGATGGTGAGCTTTGGTAACGCCTCAGGCGCTGTCACCGGCGTCAATCTCGGCATTCTGAATCAGAAAGGGTCGCTGTACGTGACGCGCCCTTCTTTGCAGGGTTACATCACCAACCGGGAAGAACTGGAGGAAGCCAGCAACGAGCTGTTCTCGCTAATAGCCAGCGGCGTGATTAAGGTGGATGTGGCGGATGCGCAGAAATACCCGCTAACCGATGCGCAGCGCGCGCATGAGGTGCTGGAAAGCCGGGCGACGCAGGGTTCAAGTTTGCTAATTCCCTGACCCCCAAAAAGAAATTGGGCTTCCCGTGGGAAGCCCTTTCTTTTTTTAGTTCGGCTGTATGTAGGGTACAGCTCGATGAATTCTGTAGCGGCAGCCATAGTGACAGATTCGATAAGTAAATCCTATTCTGTTCTAAGCCATGCTGCCGGAAAAGTTACAAGTATGTGACGAACCCCTCAATACCTTAGTAACGGAAGCGGTTATTGCGCTGATAAGTCGGCAGTTTTGGCGCTTTAATCGCCCGTATTACCCACACCACGGCGATAGCCAGCAGCAGCCACGGCAGCAGTTTGATCGTCAGGGCAAATAATCCGCCGATAAACATAACTACCGTAGCCACAACGAGCGCGGCCAGAATGCCGAGCAGCGACACGCCCGTGACCATCAGCATGACAAAAAAGCCAATCACAAAAAGTAGTTCAAGCATGGTGCTCTCCCACGAGTTCCCGAATGATGCTGCAATCATTACAAGAATCATGCCAAAGCTAACCTATTGTTCTTAAAGCAAAACGCCCCGCGAGGATCCGCAGAGCGTGGTGAATTTGACGATCTTTTAGCGAAATTATCGCTTATCCGCCACCAGCCGCAGCGCATGTTCCAGCACCTCAATATCGGCACCGGCTTTATGCGCGTTCTCACTGAGGTAGCGACGCCACTGGCGCGCGCCCGGAATACCCTGGAACAGGCCAAGCATATGGCGGGTGATGTGGCCAAGATAGGTGCCATTGCTCAGCTCGCGCTCAATGTAAGGGTACATGGCACGCACGACGGCAACCGGGTCGGTGTCTGCGCCTGCAACGCCAAAGATTTCGCGGTCGACGGTCGCCAGAATGCCCGGATTTTGATACGCCTCGCGCCCGACCATCACGCCATCCATATGTTCAAGGTGCGCTTTGGCCTCTTCCAGAGACTTGATGCCGCCGTTGATTGACATCGTCAGGTGCGGGAAATCACGTTTCAGCTGGTACACGCGCGGGTAGTCCAGCGGCGGGATCTCACGGTTCTCTTTCGGGCTAAGGCCTGAAAGCCAGGCTTTGCGGGCGTGGATGATAAACATCTCACACTCGCCTTTCCCTGACACCGTATTGATGAAATCGCACAGGAATTCGTAGCTGTCCTGGTCGTCGATGCCGATACGGGTTTTGACCGTCACCGGAATGGAGACCACATCGCGCATCGCTTTGATGCAGTCCGCCACCAGCTGTGCGTTGCCCATCAGACAGGCGCCGAACATGCCGTTTTGCACGCGGTCGGAAGGGCAGCCAACGTTCAGGTTGATCTCGTCGTAGCCGCGCTCTTCCGCCAGCTTTGCACACTGGGCCAGCGCGACCGGATCGCTGCCCCCCAACTGCAGCGCAACCGGATGCTCTTCTTCACTGTATGCCAGGTAGTCGCCCTTACCGTGAATAATTGCGCCCGTGGTCACCATTTCGGTGTACAGCAGCGTATGGCGGGAGAGCTGGCGCAGGAAATAGCGGCAGTGTCTGTCCGTCCAGTCGAGCATCGGCGCAATAGAGAAACGGTGTGCAGGAAAAGCGGTCTGGTGTTCTGACGACATGGCGAAGTTTTAAGCATCTGGTGGAAAAGGGGCGCTACTATAGCACAAAGAAAAGCCGGAGGCGCAGCGCCTCCGGTGTACTTTAGAACGTCATGCTCAGCTGAGCTCCTGCGCCCCAGGTTTCGTCCTCGCCATACAGGCCCATCAGGTCAACATGAACGGTATTGAACGGCGCGAAACCGACACCGCCGGTAAAGACGTTGCTGTCGTTCCCTTTCATATCCGCACGATAACCGGCACGCACCGCCAGCCAGCTCAGCGGAGTCACTTCAGCACCGACCCCAACATACTGCGACGTATCTTCGCTCTTAAATCCTTTGGTTTCGGTCAGATCGCCATCGGCGGTCAGGGTCACCAGATCGTTGTGCCAGGCAGCGCCCGCGGTCACCAGCGGACGGATCTGGTAGGTGTCTTTATAGCTCACCACTTCCCCCGTACGCCCGTTGCGGATGCGGATATCTTTGGTGTCGATATCGCGCGACATCAGGTTTTGCCCGCTCACGCCGACCGTCCAGTTTTCGCCAAAATCAGCGGCAATACCGGCATCGACGTTAAAGCCGGTATCGTCTGTACGGTAGCGGCTATCGTTCCACTTATTACTGTCGTAATCGTAGATCGAGGTGGTGTAGTTATAGATCCAGCTTTTTTGCAGTTTTGGCGTCACGCCCACGGAAACCGGAACGCCGCCAAGGTCAAACTGGCGGGCAACGGCAATACCGTAGTCGGAGATAATCGCCGCCCGACCGGACGCCGTTGAGTTGAGGTTTTTAGTGATCTGGTCCGTGCCGTTCAGCGCAGCGTCCAGGGCAACGCCGGCAGCCACCAGATTGCTTCTTTGAATACCGCGCAGATAATCAATATCCTGCTGGTCGATAGACGAACTTACCCGGCCATGGGCGTACCCTTTCGCCATAAAGGCCACGGAAAGCACATCGTTAGGTATACTCACCGCAAGCCCTGCCCCTGCCGTCGCGCGAGCGGTTTTGCCCTTGAGATAGTCCAGCTCATCAGCCAAATCTTTGGCCGCGCCCTGGAACTGGTTGATGGAGCCTAAAGGATTAGTGATGACCTGAATTGGCGTAAGATTATCAACCACATCCTTGTAGTGATTGATTTTGTCGTTGATGGTATCAATCTCATCCTGAAGATTGTCCTCATCCGTTACCTGCACCCCAACGGACGGCAAAATGACCGTCACGTCATCGTCCGGCTTTGCCTTTGCCAGCAGCGCGGGGTTGATTAACGCCCCACTGCCATAACTGCCCGAAGCAACGCCGGTGCCCCCCATCGCGTCGCTACGTGATTCTGTCCAGGTATTGGCTGCTCCCGCCTGATTTGCCATAAACAAGGAGACAGCGATGCTAACCACCGAAAATTTAAAATGTTTTTTCACAGTATGCCCGTCTTATAGTCTGTTATGAAATAACCCCTGTCTGTTATCCCCCAAACAGGCGCGAACTATTGCTGTGAATAAAGATAAAAAGACCCGCTAATTCATTCCCTAAGTAAAACTTCCTTACGGCCTGTTGTAATTTGTGACGGCCCTCAATATTTATAGAAGAGGAAATTATTTTTTCCCAGGTTTTCCATCGTGCGGCCCAAAAAACTGTGGCGGATGGTCTACCCAGCGATCTTCCCGCGTGGCGGCATAAACCGGATTGAGCGGATAGTAGATGCGGTTGTGCTTCTTGTTGGCCTCCCCCACCACCAGTAGCCGAACCTCTTCCTCTGTGTTGTTGATAAAGGTGTGGCACACCCCCGTTCCGGCGGGAAAGCCCACGCTGTCTCCGGGTTCGAGTTTCCACAAATAGCCATTAATCCAGGCTTCAGGATAGCCCTCAAGCACGTAGATAAACTCTTCTTCGTCACTTTCCGCATGGGGATAGGACGTCCGACGTCCCGGTGGTAAACGTTCATGATGAATGCCTATACGCCTGAGGCCCAGGCTGCGCGCCAGCGGCGATCCGATGGAAAAAAGCTCGTTACTGTCGGGGTAGGTGGCGTCATCTGGCCTTTCTACGTCGCGCCAGTGCTTGATACAGTCTGGTTTTTTCATTGTTACATTCCCGGTTTGCGATGCGTCAGGTATAGCACAGCCTGGCGGATATCGGTGTTTTTGCCAGAACATGATAAAGTGAGGGTTTTATCTCCCAGAACATCCGAGGTGCTAAATGGATAAGTCCACAAAAGAGCTGTTAGCGCAGGCCGAAAAGCTGTGCGCGCAACGCAATGTGCGCCTGACCCCGCAGCGCCTTGAAGTCTTGCGCCTGATGAGCCTGCAACAGGGGGCGATCAGCGCCTACGATCTACTCGACCTGCTCCGCGAAAGCGAGCCGCAGGCTAAACCGCCCACGGTGTATCGCGCGCTGGATTTCCTGCTGGAACAAGGGTTTGTGCATAAAGTTGAATCCACAAACAGCTATGTCCTGTGCCATCTTTTCGATCAGCCAACGCATACATCGGCCATGTTTATCTGCGATCGTTGCGGCGTAGTGAAAGAAGAGGGAGCGGAAGGCGTAGAGGACATTATGCACACGCTGGCGGCAAAAATGGGTTTTGCCCTGCGTCATAACGTGATTGAAGCGCACGGGCTGTGTTCTGCATGCGTTGAGGTGGAAGCCTGTCGACATCAGGATGCGTGTCAGCACGACCACTCAATTCTGATAAAGAAAAAGCCGCGTTAGCAGCAAAAGAAAGGCGGCTCTTAAGCCGCCTCTGTGGGTTATTCAGCGTTACCAGCGGTAGTCGTTACGGGTTTCCCAGTCTTTGACTTCGTTTTCCGCCTGATCTTTCGCGTAGCCGTAACGTTCCTGAATTTTACCGACAAGCTGATCGCGCTTGCCTTCAATGACGGTCATATCGTCATCAGTCAGCTTACCCCACTGTTCTTTCGCTTTACCTTTGAACTGCTTCCAGTTGCCGCCGATTTCGTCTTTATTCATCATCGTGTCCTCTTAGTTAAGCGTCGGGTCGTAACGTCCGTTACGTTCTTTTCTGCTGGACGTGATAATAATTGTAGTTGAGGATTCGGCAGTTGATTTCATATTCGGAATCTTTAACCGTCACGATATATCGTGACGGGAAGGAAGCCAGGTATTATTTTGCCAGTGGCGATGCCAGATAAAGGCAAGCGAGAGGCCGCGCAGGGAGAGAAAGACCGCAAGCGCCAGCCACAAACCGTGATTACCCAGCCACGGAAGCGTCAGCAGCGTCAAACCAAACCCCGCCGCCGCAACCGCCATACTGTTGCGCATTTCCGCTCCGCGCGTCGCACCGATAAACATGCCGTCCAGCAGATAACACCACACCCCCACCACCGGCAAGATCACCTGCCAGACGATGTAGTGGTCCGCCAGTTCACGTAAAGCCGGGATCGAAGTGAGTAATGCAATAATGTCACGGCCAAAACAGGCATAAATCAGTGCAAACGCCAGCGCGACCAGTCCCGCTTGTCGACAGGCTGCCCGCCAGACATCCCTAAGCTGGCCACTTTCCCGCGCGCCGTACGCCTGCCCGGAATGCGCCTCAACGGCGTAGGCGAAGCCATCCAGCGCGTAGGCGGTAAACGTCAGCAATGTCATCAGGACCGCATTCACCGCGACGATCTCAGGCCCAAGACGGGCACCAAAAACCGTCAATGCGCCAAAACAGAGTTGTAGCAGAAGCGAGCGCAGCATGATGTCACGGTTGAGCGCCAGCAGTTTACGGATATTGCCGCGCCATGCGGTTTTCAGCATTACGAGGGATATCCCGCGCAGGGCCATCACGCGCCAGACCATCCACAGCCCAATGAGTAAGGTTCCGTATTCGGCAATCGCCGTCGCCAGTGCCGCCCCGCGCACGTCCATATGCAGGCCCATCACCAGCCAGAGATCGAGCACAATGTTGAGAAGGTTTCCCACGACCAGCAAAATCACTGGCGCACGGGCGTATTGCACACCCAGTAACCAACCCAGCAGAACCAGGTTTGCCAGCGAAGCGGGCGCGCTGAGCCAGCGGATTTCCAGGAAGCGACGCGCCTGCTCCAGTACCGCCTCGCTGCCACCAACAACATGGAGCGCAAAGTCTATCAGGGGCGTGCGCAGTAAAACAATGAGTACCCCCGCGCCAAGCGCCAGGATCAGCGGCTGCACCAGCGCACGCGCCAGACGTAACGGATCTTTCGCACCATACGCCTGTGCCGTGAGCCCGGTAGTACTCATACGCAAAAAGAGCAGCAGCATAAACAGGAAGCTGGTTGCCGTCGCGCCAATCGCCACGCCGCCAAGATAAACAGGGGAATCGAGATGACCAATAACGGCCGTATCGACCAGACCCAGCAAGGGCACGGTGATATTGGAGAAAATCATCGGCAGGGCAAGACGCCACAATGCCTTATCAGATGCCGTCAGCAGTGACATGAGAGATACCGGGAAGGGTAAATGAAGCAGGCTACAGCGGAAGCGTAGCCTGTCAGGAAGAGATTACAGCCATTCGCCGTTACGAATCACGCCAACAGCCAGACCTTCAATAGAGAAACTCTGTTCGCGGAGGTCGACCACAATCGGGGTGAACTCGTTGTTTTCGGGCAACAGCTGAACAGTGTTACCCTGTTTTTTCAGGCGCTTAACGGTCACTTCGTCATCAATGCGCGCAACCACCACCTGGCCGTTTCGCACATCCTGCGTTTTGTGAACGGCCAGAAGGTCGCCATCAAGAATGCCGATGTCTTTCATCGACATCCCGCTAACGCGCAGCAGAAAATCAGCGCTCGGCTTGAACATACCAGGATCGACCTGGTAGTGACCTTCAATATGCTGTTGTGCCAGCAGCGGTTCACCTGCAGCAACGCGGCCTATCAGCGGAATGCCCGTCTCTTCTTCCACCAGCAGGCGGATACCACGCGACGCGCCTGACACAATCTCAATCACACCCTTACGCGCCAGCGCTTTCAGGTGTTCCTCGGCAGCATTCGGAGAACGGAAACCCAGACGCTGCGCGATTTCCGCACGCGTGGGTGGCATACCCGTCTGGCCGATATGATCCCGAATGAGATCAAACACCTCTTGCTGCCTGGTCGTTAATGCTTTCATTCCGCCCCCTGGGTGTATATACAGTTATGCTGTGAGTATATACAGTCAAAGGCGATTTTGGAACCAAAAACTGCACAAAAAACCAGGGACTTAATTATTCCTCGAGCATCATCGGAAATGTGACCAAAGCAGCGTGACCCAGGTAATGGCTGCGGTGATAATCGCCAGCAGGACAGCGGCGGAGCCCATATCTTTCGCGCGGCCAGAGAGCTCGTGAAAATCAGAGCCGATCCGGTCGACCACGGCCTCAATAGCGCTATTGAGAATTTCCACTATCATCACCAGAAGTACGGAACCGATGAGAAGCACGCGGGTAATGGCATCTACATCAAGGAAACAGGCGATGATAACCGCGACGATAGCGGCGACACCTTCCTGGCGAAAAGCAGCTTCATTGACCCACGCGGCACGGAAACCTTTCCATGAATAGCCGGCGGCTTTGATGATACGCGTCAACCCAGTGGTATTATTGGCCATTAAAAGAACCTTTTTTAAAAAAGAGCGTCAGTAACAGGAGCTGCAGCGCGTTTCGCTGCCGCCTGAAGTATGACGGGTAACAACAGAAATTTTGCGCGCTTTCTGTTATCCTTGCGCCGCAATTGCATTATTAACCAGAGGCTTTACATCGTTTATGTCCGGCTGGCCACGAATTTACTACAAATTACTTAATTTACCATTAAGCATACTGGTAAAAAGCAAGTCTATCCCAGCAGAACCCGCGCTGGAACTGGGGCTCGATACGTCGCGCCCTATTATGTACGTTTTGCCTTATAACTCTAAGGCAGACCTGCTAACGCTCCGTGCCCAGTGTCTGGCGCATGATTTACCCGATCCACTTGAACCACTGGAAGTTGACGGCACTTTGCTGCCGCGCTACGTGTTCATTCACGGCGGGCCGCGCGTGTTTACCTATTACACACCGAAAGAAGAGTCCATCAAGCTGTTCCACGACTATCTCGACCTGCACCGCAGCAATCCTGACCTGGATGTACAGATGGTGCCGGTATCGGTGATGTTTGGTCGCCGTCCGGGCCGCGAAAAAGGCGAAGAGAACCCGCCGCTGCGCATGCTTAACGGCATCCAGAAATTCTTCGCGGTCTCCTGGCTGGGACGCGACAGCTTTGTGCGCTTCTCCCCTTCCGTCTCCCTTCGCCGAATGGCGGACGAGCACGGCACTGACAAGATCATCGCGCAAAAACTGGCGCGCGTGGCACGTATGCACTTCGCCCGTCAGCGCCTGGCGGCCGTAGGGCCACGTCTTCCGGCGCGTCAGGACCTGTTCAACAAGCTGCTGGCCTCCAAAGCGATCGCCCGCGCCGTTGAAGACGAAGCGCGCAGCAAGAAAATTTCCCATGAGAAAGCCCAGCAGAACGCCATTGCGCTGATGGAAGAGATCGCAGCGAACTTCTCCTACGAGATGATTCGCCTGTCCGATCGTATTCTCGGCTTTACCTGGAACCGCCTGTATCAGGGCATCAACGTGCATAACGCTGAGCGTGTACGTCAGCTGGCGCACGATGGTCATGAGATTGTCTATGTCCCCTGCCACCGCAGCCACATGGACTACCTGCTTCTCTCCTACGTGCTCTATCACCAGGGACTGGTACCGCCGCACATTGCCGCCGGTATTAACCTGAACTTCTGGCCAGCAGGCCCGATTTTCCGCCGCCTGGGCGCGTTCTTTATTCGTCGTACCTTCAAGGGCAACAAGCTCTACTCCACCGTGTTCCGCGAGTATCTAGGCGAGCTGTTCAGCCGCGGCTACTCCGTAGAGTACTTCGTTGAGGGCGGGCGCTCCCGTACCGGTCGTCTGCTCGATCCGAAGACCGGCACGCTGTCGATGACCATTCAGGCGATGCTGCGCGGCGGTACGCGTCCAATCACGCTTGTGCCAATTTACATTGGCTATGAGCACGTGATGGAAGTTGGCACGTACGCCAAAGAGCTGCGCGGTGCGACCAAAGAAAAAGAGAGCCTGCCGCAGATGCTGCGCGGCCTGAGCAAGTTACGCAACCTGGGTCAGGGCTACGTAAACTTTGGCGAGCCGATGCCGCTGATGACGTATCTGAACCATCATGTTCCGGATTGGCGCGAGTCTATCGATCCTATCGAAGCGGTGCGTCCGGCCTGGCTGACGCCAACGGTGAACGGTATCGCGTCCGAACTGATGGTGCGCATTAACAACGCCGGTGCGGCCAATGCGATGAACCTGTGCTGTACGGCGCTGCTGGCTTCACGTCAGCGTTCCCTGACCCGTGAACAGCTCACGGAGCAGCTGGACTGCTATCTGGACATGATGCGCAACGTGCCATACTCGGTTGATTCGACAGCCCCTTCTGCTACCGCCAGCGAGCTTATCGATCACGCGCTGCAGATGAACAAGTTCGAAGTCGAGAAAGATACGATCGGCGATATCATCATTCTGCCGCGCGAGCAGGCCGTACTGATGACGTACTACCGCAACAACATCGCTCATATGCTGATGCTGCCGTCGCTCATGGCGGCCATTATCACCCAGCATCGCCGTATTTCACGTCAGGAGCTGTTGCGCCACGTTGAGACGCTCTACCCAATGCTTAAAGCGGAGCTATTCCTGCGCTGGAGCAAGGAAGAACTGGCCGTTGAGCTGGATAAACTGACGGAAGAGCTGCGCCGTCAGGGGCTGATCACCGTTGCGAACGACGAGTTGCACATCAATCCGTCACGCTCCCGTACCCTGCAACTGCTGGCGGCCGGTGCGCGCGAAACGCTGCAGCGCTACGCCATTACGTTCTGGCTGCTGAGCGCGAACCCGTCGATCAACCGCGGCACGCTGGAGAAAGAGAGCCGGACGCTGGCGCAGCGCCTGTCCGTTCTGCACGGCATTAACGCCCCGGAATTCTTCGACAAAGCGGTCTTCAGCTCGCTGGTGCTGACGCTGCGTGACGAAGGCTTCATCAGCGATACGGGCGATGCCGAGCCAGAAGAGACGCTGAAGGTTTACCAGATGCTGGCTGAACTGATTACGTCGGATGTGCGCTTGACGATTGAGAGCGCGACGCAGGGCGAGTAACACAATGCCGGGTTATGGCCCGGCCTGATGCCCTGGATAATAAAAAAGGCCCGGTAAGCGATGACGCTACCGGGCCTTTTTTGCCTTGTTAAATCATTGCATTTAGCTGAGCAGCGTAAAGGCAATCATCCCGACAATGGCCCCGGTGGTGCCGAGGATGGTTTCCATCAGCGTCCAGGTTTTCAGCGTTTGCGCTTCGGTCGCACCGGTAAACTTGCCGAACAGCCAGAAGCCAGCGTCGTTAACGTGCGAGACGACAATCGAACCGCCCGCGATGCAGATAGACAGCGCGGCCATCTGCGCACCGGAGTAGTTGAGCTGTTCAATTACCGGCATCACCAGACCCACGGCGGTTAAGCACGCCACGGTTGCAGACCCCTGAATGATACGCACCGCCGCAGCCAGCACGAAGCAGGTTACCGCAATCGGCAGGCCCATTCCGGTCAGTGCTTCACCCAGAGCCGGGCCCACGCCGGAATCCACCAGCACCTGCTTGAACACGCCGCCGGCACCGATCACCAGCAGGATAATACCCGCAGGCTGCAGCGCGGCACCACAGATCTCCATCACGCGGTCTTTCGGCATACCCTGGCGCATCGCCAGGCCGTAAATCGCCACCAGACACGCCACCAGAATCGCCGTGAACGGGTGACCGATGAACTCAAACCATTCGTACGCGGCAGAACCGACCGGCACAAAGCGCGCGGCGATGGTTTTCAGGCCCACCAGCACCAGCGGGAGCAGGATCAAAGAAAGGCTAAAGCCGAATGACGGCATTTTGCCTTCGCCCAGGTGCGGCTCGGTGATGTCGTCCGGAATGTGCAGCTCAACGTAACGGCTGATGAAATTGCCCCACAGCGGACCGGCGATAATCATCCCCGGGATGGCCGCACACAGGCCAATCAGGATCATCCAGCCAAAGTCCGCGTGCATCTGGGAGGCCAACAGCATAGGGGCAGGCCCGGGCAGCAGAAACGCCGCAGCCGCCGCCACGCCCGCAAACAGGGGAATGACCAGCTTCACGAGGTTAGTGCCGGTATGGCGCGCCATGGAGAAGGCGACGCTGATGAGCAGCACCACCGCCACTTCGAAGAACAGCGGCAGTGCGCAAATCAGACCGGCCAGGCCAATCGCGTAGTGCGCGCGGCTGTGCCCGAAGGATTTGAGCATTTTGACGGCAATCTGGTCGACCGCGCCCGTCTCATGCAGAATCTTGCCAAACATCGCGCCCAGCGCGACCACAATCGCCAGGAAGCCCAGCGTGCCTCCCATCCCTTTTTCCATCGTCGCGGCGATCTTGTCGAGCGGCATACCGGAAAAGAGACCTGCACCAATAGAAACCACCATCAAAGCAACGAAGGCGTGCATACGCGCCTTCATCACTAAAAACAGCAGCAGCAATACCGAACCCACTGCTGTCAAAACTAGCGTTAATGTACTCAAAACTTACTGCCTTTTGTTAATGACCTCGATGGTGCTGGCTACAACACCTTCCAGCGGCTGATCGATATCAACCACTAAGACGTCTTTTTCATCTTCACCCGGCTCCTGAAGCGCTTCGAACTGCGTCACCAGCATCTGGGTTTTAAAGAAGTGGCCTTTACGCGCTTTCAGACGGCTTTCAATCACCCCGAAATCGCCTTTCAGGTAGATGAACGAGAGGTTCGGATTGCCGTCGCGCAGCAGGTCGCGGTAGGTTTTTTTCAGCGCGGAGCAGACGATCAGGGAAACTTTGTTGGTGCGCTGCATCGCGAACGCGGCGTCATTCAGCGCCTGCAACCACGGTTTGCGGTCGTCGTCGTTCAGCGGCTCGCCGGAAGCCATTTTCATGATGTTGCTGCGCGGATGGAGGAAGTCACCATCAAGAAACGCAGCCTGAAGTTGATGCGCCACTTCGCTCGCCACGGCAGATTTACCGCTACCGGACACGCCCATCAGGACGTAAACGTGGTGATCGTGATTAGTCGTGCTCAAAGGGTGTCCCTCAGTCAATTGTTACGGGTAACAGTTATCGGTAACATTGTCCTGCTGGGGCAAAAGAGAAGCAATATCCAAACGTGCGCGAAGTGAATAAGTGTGAGCTACTTCAAATTTGTCAGTTCAAATAGATCCACCCGGTGACAAGGTGAAACCTAAATCTAACATTTTAGGGGTAACCGTCTCTCCACGAATGCGCGCCAGCAGGCGTTCTGCGCCAATGCGGCCCATGCGTTCACGCGGTGTCAGAACGCTCGCCAGACGCGGCTCCATCACCTGACCAATATCGTGGCCGTGGAAGCCGGCAATCGCCATATCCTCAGGGATCTTCAACCCCAGACGCTGGCATTCGAACGCTGCACCGACCGCAAGGTCATCGTTGGTACAGAAAATACCGTCCAGTTGCGGATACTCGCGTCGTGCCTGACGCATCAGCTCAATACCCGAGGTGTAAGATGAGGACTGCTCCACCATCACGCTGTACGGGGTTAAATTTGCGTCGAGCATCGCCTGCTCGTATCCCTTCTGTTTGATGATAGTACGTTCATCAAGACGCGCACCCAGATAGGCAATATGACGATGACCGCGGGCGATGATCGCCGCTGTCATCTGACGAGCCGCTTCAAAGTTATCGAACCCAACGGCGATGTCGAGGCATGGCGACTGGCTGTCCATGAGCTCCACCACCGGAATACCGGCGACTTCAATCATTTTGAGCGTGCGGGCAGTGTGGGTACGTTCGGTTAAAATCAGGCCGTCAATGTTCCAGGAAAGCATTGATTCAAGACGTTCCTCTTCCAGTTCCGGCTTGTACCCATAGTGAGCGAGCATGGTCTGGTAGCCAAACGCATCGGTGACGCTTTCAATGCCGCGCAGAACTTCAGCGAAAACCTGGTTGGTCAGGGAAGGAAGCAGAACGCCCACCGCACGGCTGGTCGCATTGGAGAGAATATCGGGGGCGCGGTTGGGAATATAACCCAGTTCATCAAGGGCGGCGGCAATCTTGCCACGCAACGCCACGGAAACCTGTTCCGGGTTACGTAAAAAACGGCTGACCGTCATTTTGGTCACACCGACGCGATCGGCGACATCCTGAAGTACGGGGCGTTTCTTTTTCATCGTCCTGAGAAATCTTGAAGTGAGAGATTTGCTCAGTTTATCACGGACAAAGCTCAACCTTCCCCGTTTAAAGGGAAGGTTGAGAAATTATTTAGACCGGAGGCAGGTCAAACAGCAGGATTTCGCTTTCGCTGTCGGCGTGCACGGAGAGCGCCTGCTCATCCCAGACGGCCAGACCATCGGCGGTGGTGGCTTTGGTGCCGTTGATAGACACTTCCCCTTTCACCACCTGGATCCAGACGCGGCGGTTGGCGGCAATCTGGTGCACGGACTGCTCGTCTTTCGCCAGCGCCCAGCGGTACAGCTCCATATCCTGATGCACTTTCAGGGAACCTTCACGCGCGTCCGGGGACAGCACCAGCTGTTTGCCCTGTTTCGCGTCGAAGCGGCGCTGCTCGTAGCGTGGCGTGATGCCGGTCTCTTCTGGAATGATCCAGATTTGATACAGGTGCAGTTTTTCCGTTTTGCTCGGGTTGTACTCAGAGTGACGCACCCCGGTACCCGCGCTCATAATCTGGAACTCGCCCGCCGGCACCTGCTCTTTGTTGCCCATGCTGTCCTGGTGCTCAACCGCCCCTTCCAGCACATAAGTCAGGATTTCCATGTCTTTGTGCGGGTGGGTACCGAAGCCCTGGCCTGCATCAATCACGTCGTCGTTAATCACGCGCAGCGCGGAGAAGCCCATGAAGTTCGGGTCGTAGTAGTCGGCAAACGAGAATGAATGCCATGAGTCCAGCCAGCCATGATTTGCGTGACCGCGTTCGTTTGCTTTGCGTAAGTAGATCATTGTTTTCACCCTCAGTTCGTTTCGATGGAGTAAGTGTGGACTCAAACGGTCGGGGATCATAGAGGGTGAAAATTGACTCCTCTGTTCAAAAATTATGAACAAGCCCAGAGGAGCCGTTTTTGCTTATTTCGCGAGGGTTACCGTGGCAGGAGAAGCCTGCTCGAAGGCCCGTTCAAGGATTTCAAGGTTGGTCAGAACGTCAGATTCCTTGACGTAATTCGGCGCGCCGCTGGTAAGGGTTTCATACAGCGCATCGTAGACGCGGCCATAGTCGCCGGTTTCCGGTTTCAGCTCTTCTTTGACCGTTACGCCCTCATCGTTCACATACTCCAGCACGCCCACGGAATCGTCCGCCGCAAAGCCCGGTTCGCCCGGCATGATGTTGGCCTTCAGGCTGGTCTCCTGCTGGTCAATGCCGTACTTAATGAACGAACCTTTGGTGCCATGAACGATAAATTTTGGGTAGTCGATTTTCACCAGATGACTGGTTTTAACGATAGCCTTAAGGTCGCCGTAGAACAGCTGCGCCTCGAAGGTGTCGTCCGGGTTGGCTTTATTGCGCAGGCTGCGGATGTCGTAAGCCACGTGGTCCGGGCGGCCAAACAGGGAGATGATCTGGTCCATGGTATGCACGCCCAGACCATAGAACGAGCCGTCCTGCGGCAGGCCGGGCTGGGTTTCCGCCACCGGGCGGTAGTAATCGAAGTGGCTTTCGATTTCCACAATGTCGCCAAGCTTGCCGCTCTCAATCGCCTTTTTCGCCGTCAGGAAACAGCTGTCAAAGCGACGGTTCTGATACGGTGTGACGGTCAGCCCTTTGCTTTTCGCCAGCGTAAACAGCGCTTTCGCTTCGGCAATGGTCGGGGTGAACGGCTTTTCCACCAGCACGTTCTTCCCCGCTTCGAGCGCGCGTTTCGCATAGTCAAAATGGCTGTCGGCGTGGGTGCAGACAACCACCAGCTTTACCTGCGGGTCATTCAATACTTCATCGAGATCGCTGGTGAAGTGAATGTGGGAGTACTGCGGGGATTGCTCTTCCGGCTTCGCGCGGCGGCGGTAGATATGGGCCACATGCCAGGTGTCTTTACGGTGGAGGACATACGGAAGGTGGTAACGCGTGGTGCTTTTGCCAAATCCAATAAATGCGCAATGTAGTGTCATGGCTCAGTCCTTTTGGAAGGTTACTGAGTTTAACCATAACAAAAAAAAAGCCAGCGAGAAGCTGGCTAAAGTAATACTGGAAGCAATGTGAGCAATGTCGTGCTTTCAGGTTCCCGTAGGGGTCCTCCTGAATGCAAAGCAATAATAATCATTCTCATTCGCACTTGTCCAATACTTTTTGCAAAAAATAGCGGTTGACTCAAATTTTAAAGTCATTGATGTTGGAGGGGACTTTTAACCGACTGAGGAACAAGGAATGAGTGAGATAGTGATACGCCACGCTGAACCGAGAGATTACGATGCCATTCGTCAGATCCACGCCCAGCCGGAGGTGTACCACAACACGCTACAGGTTCCTCATCCCTCAGAGCAGATGTGGCATGACCGGCTAACCGATCAGCCCGGCATTAAACAGCTGGTAGCTTGTATCGACGGGACCGTCGCCGGGCACCTGTGCATTGCCGTCGCACAACGCCCGCGTCGCAGCCACGTTGCCGATTTCGGTATTTGTGTGGGTGCGCAATGGCAAAATCGGGGCGTTGCCAGCGCGCTGATGCGAACCATGATTGATATGTGCGACAACTGGCTGCGCGTCGATCGCATTGAGTTAACGGTATTTGTTGATAACGAACCGGCAATCGCGGTGTACAAAAAGCACGGGTTCGAAATTGAAGGCACCGGCAAGCGCTACGCCCTGCGCAACGGCGAATATGTGGACGCGTACTTCATGGCGAGAATGAAGTGACACACTCCCCTCTCCCCTATGGGGAGAGGGTTAGAGTGAGGGGAATAATCAATACCCCGCCGTCAAATCATCCACCGAACGCGGATCCGACGCGCCAAACAGCGCGCCGTCTGGCCCCACCATAATGCTCTGGGTGCTGCCCATCGCCTCTTTCACCGCAACCTTCTGTCCGCGCTGCTCCAGCAGCTTGATGGTATCCGGGCTAAAGCCCTTCTCCACGCGCAGCTCGTCCGGCAGCCACTGATGATGGAAACGCGGCGCATTGGTCGCCTCGGCGACGTTCATGCCAAAGTCGATGCTGTTCACCACCATCTGTAGCACGGTAGTTATGATGCGGCTCCCGCCAGGGCTGCCGGTCACCAGCCAGGTTTTCCCGTCTTTCACCACGATGGTTGGCGACATGGACGACAGCGGACGCTTCTTCGGCCCCACCGCATTCGCATCGCCGCCGACCAGCCCGTAGACGTTTGGCACGCCCGGCTTGGCGGAGAAGTCATCCATCTCGTTGTTCAGCAGAATGCCGCTGTTGCCCGCTACGATCCCGGTACCAAAGGTAGTGTTGAGCGTGTAGGTCACCGCCACCGCATTGCCGTCTTTATCCACCACCGAGAAGTGCGTGGTCTGGTTGCTTTCATACGGCGCCAGCTTGCCGGGGCGGATCTCGCTCGACGGCTTAGCCTTGTTGATGTCGATCTGATCGGCAATGGATTTTGCATACGCCTTGTTGGTCAGCGCCTGCCACGGCACCTTCACGAAGTCCGGATCGCCGAGATATTCCGAGCGGTCGGCATAGGCGCGTTTTTCCGCCTCCGCCATCACCTGCATGGCATCCGCGCTGCCGAAGCCGAACTTGTGCATATCAAAGTTTTCAAGAATATTGAGGATCTGCACGATGTGAATGCCCCCGGAGGACGGCGGCGGCATGGAGAACACCTCGTAGCCGCGATAGGTGCCGCTAATCGGCTCGCGCTCCACCGCCCTGTATTCCGCCAGGTCCGCTTTGGTGATAAGCCCGCCGTTCTTCTGCATCTCTTCGGCAATCTGGTCGGCAATCGCCCCTTTGTAGAACGCGTCCGGGCCGTGCTCCGCAATCAGCTCCAGGCTTTTGGCGAGATTCTTCTGCACCAGCTTATCGCCCTTCTTCAGCGGTTCACCGTCTTTCCAGAAGATCGCCTTGCTGTTTTCGTGATTGGGAATGACTTCACTGCCGTAGGTCTTGAGGTCGTCCGCCAGGGCGTCATTGACCACAAAACCCTCCCGCGCCAGCCTGATGGCAGGCTGCACCACCTTGTTCAGCGGCATCGTGCCGTATTTTTCCAGCGCCAGCGAGAAGCCCGCAACGGTGCCCGGCGTGCCGGAGGCGAGGTGCGAGGTCAGAGATTTTTTACTGTCCGGGTTCCCCTGGTCGTCGAGGAACATATCGCGGGACGCCTGAGAAGGCGCCATTTCGCGGAAGTCGATGGCCGTGGTTTTGCCGTCTTTGGTGCGCAGCATCATAAAGCCGCCGCCGCCCAGATTCCCCGCCTGCGGATGCGTTACCGCCAGCGCATAGCCGACCGCGACCGCTGCATCCACCGCGTTACCGCCCTGCTTAAGAATATCGACGCCCACTTGGGTCGCCAGCGCGTCAACCGAGGCCACCATGCCGTGCGTGGCCCGCACGGGGTGAAAAACATCCTCCTCCACGCCGTAAGAGACGGGAGGAGCGGCGGGCGGGTTGGCCGCCACGGTAAATGTGCCGCCTGCCATCAGCGCGGCGATGGCGACCCAGCGCAAGAAGGTTGGTTTCATCATTATTGTTCTCCAGGTGAAGGGATCCATATTCCCCGCTTAAGCCTGGTTCACAACTCCTAAAAAATCATCGTCATGGTGAAATCAGGGTAAACTTAAGAGAGGCCTCAAGAGGAGGAAATGACAATGAAACGCTTGATGATTATTGCGGCGCTGATCCCGTTTGCCGCGCTCGCACAGCCACTCAACACCATGAATAACCCGAACCAGCAGGGTTACGTTATCCCGAGCCAGCAGCGCATGCAGACCGAGATGATGAGCCAGCAACAGCAGCAGAAAGGGATGCTCAATCAGCAGCTGAGAACGCAGACCCAGATGCAGCAGCAGAGCCTGCAAAACCAGATGAACGCCAACACCCAGCGCGTGCAGCAGGGACAGGTGCGCGAGCAGCCGCTGCCAAATAAAAACGGCGGGATGTTAGGGGGCGGGATGTCGCAAAGCAGCGGTCAGCAGCATATGCTGCCGACCCAGCAGAACGGCAGTATGCTCAATAAATAAATTTCGGGCCGATCTGGTCAATCGCATCGGTACAGATGCTGTCTACGCCCCAGCGCAGCAGTTCGGCTGCGCGCTGGGGTTTGTTGACGGTGTAGACCAGGATATGCAGACCCGCGTCTTTCAGCATTTTCACCCGCGACTCATCCAGCAGCTTGTGGTTCAGATGGATAGAGACGCAGCCTAAGCGGCCCGTCAGTTCACGCCAGTCCTCACGCCACTCGTCCAGCAGCAGCCCGCGCGGCAGCTCCGGTACAGCTGCCTGTGCGGCCTCCAGCGCGTCGATGTCAAACGACGACAGCAGCGGCGCGGTCATGCCTTCCCACAGCTCGCGCGCGGCAAGGGCAATCACTTTGCCCGTCAGCGGCCCGGTGCCGGTGGTCGGCTTAATTTCAATGTTGGCCATCATGCCGTGCTGGCGACAGCGATCGGCCACTTCCGCCAGCAGGGGCAGCGGTTCGCCTTTGAATTCGCCGCTGTACCAGCTTCCGGCGTCCACCTTCAGCAGATCGCGCCACGGCAGTTCACCCGCCACGCCCCAGCCGTTGCTGGTGCGTTCAAGGTTGTCGTCATGCAGCAGGAAAATTTCGCCGTCCTTCGACAGCTTGGCGTCGAACTCGATCATCGTGTGGCCGTAGCGCGCGCCGACATCGATCGCCGCCAGGGTGTTTTCCGGGGCCAGCTTACCGCCGCCACGGTGGGCGACGATGTGGGGGTAAGGCCAGTTGCTCATACTCGTTGTCCTGTTTCACCGTCAAAAAGGTGCAGATGGTTTTCCGGCAGGTGGAGCCACAGCGTGCTGCCCGCTTTCGGGCGCTCCTGATGCGCCAGGCGCACCACCATTTTTTGCTCGCCCCAGCGCCCGTGCGCCAGGTTATCTGCACCCAACATCTCCAGCGTGTCCATCACCAGCGGCACGCCGCCGTCCGCCTGAGAGGTTAAACCAATATGCTCGGGGCGGATACCGAGCGTCATCTTACGCCCGGCGTAGCCACGATAGTACCAGTTGATCGGCAGCGCCATCCCGCTTTCCAGTTCAAAGTGGGTGCCCGCGCTGCTGATGCGCCCTTCCAGCAGGTTCATCGCCGGGCTGCCGATAAAGCTCGCCACAAAGCGGGTGGCCGGTTTTTCGTACACTTCCACCGGGGTGCCAATCTGCTCGGCAACGCCTTTGTTCATCACCATTACGCGCTGGGCGAGGGTCATGGCTTCGACCTGATCGTGGGTCACGTACAGTGACGTGGTTTTCAGACGACGGTGCAGCTGCTGCAGCTCAAGGCGCATCTGTACGCGCAGCTTGGCGTCGAGGTTAGACAGCGGCTCGTCGAACAGGAATACCGCCGGGTCACGCACGATAGCGCGCCCCATTGCCACGCGCTGGCGCTGGCCGCCGGAGAGCTCGCGCGGACGGCGCTTGAGCAGGCCGTCCAGCTCCAGAATGCGCGCGGCTTCTTTCACGCGCTCGTCAATATGGCCTTTGCCCATGCCGCGGATTTTCAGCCCCCAGGCCATGTTCTCTTCCACGCTCATGTGCGGATAGAGGGCGTAGTTCTGGAACACCATCGCGATGCCCCTGTCTTTCGGCTCCATCTCGGTGACGCGCTGGCGGTCAATCCAGATATCCCCGGACGTGACGCGCTCCAGCCCCGCCACCATGCGCAGCAGCGTGGACTTCCCGCAGCCGGACGGGCCGACCATCACGATAAATTCACCGTCCGCCACGTCGAGCGTCAGCGGCTGAATGACCTGGGTTTTACCGTCCCAGCTTTTGGTAACTGCCTGAAGTTTTAAACCTGCCATCTTATTTCTCGCTATCGACCAGGCCGCGGACAAACGCGCGCTGCATGGCTAAAACAATGACTACGGGTGGGATTAGGGTGAGCAGCATCGCCGCCATCACCTGGTTCCAGAGGGTGGTGCCTTCACCGGTGGCAATCATGCCTTTGATGCCCGCCACGGCGGTGCCAAGGTTGACGTCCTGAATAATCAGCAGCGGCCACAGGTACTGGTTCCAGCCGTAGATAAAGGTGATCACAAACAGCGCCGCAAGGTTGGTTTTCGACAGCGGCAGCACGATGTCGCGGAAGAAGCGCATCGGGGAGGCACCGTCGATGCGCGCGGCCTCAATCAGCTCGTCCGGCAGGGTCATAAAGAACTGGCGGAACAGGAAGGTGGCGGTCGCCGAGGCCATCAGCGGCAGGGTTAAGCCCGCGTAGCTGTCCAGCATCTTCAGGTTGGCAATCACCTCCACCGTCGGGAAGATACGCACCTCCACCGGCAGCATCAGGGTGATGAAAATCATCCAGAAGAACAGGTTACGCAGCGGAAAGCGAAACCAGACGATGGCGAAGGCCGAGAGCATCGACACCGTAATTTTGCCCACCGTAATGCCGAACGCCATGATGAAGCTGTTGAGCATCATCAGCCAGAACGGCGCGCTGTTGGCGCCCACGCCCTGGGTCCAGATGGTTTTCATGTTCTCGAAAAGATGCCCGCCCGGGATCAGCGTCATCGGCGTGTCGAACACCGCTTTGGTGTCCAGCGTGGCGGCGACAAAGGCCACGTACAGCGGGAACAGGATGACGATATTCCCTAAAATCAGCATGGTATGGCTGAAAATCGTCAGCCCTCGACGGTTCTCAATCATTGGTAGCGCACCTTACTTTCAACATAGCGGAACTGCACCACCGTGAGGATGATGACGAGGAACATCAGCACGACGGACTGGGCGGCAGAAGCAGAGAGATCCAGCCCCGCAAAACCTTCGCGGTAGATCTTATAAATAAGCGTCGTTGTCGCCTGCACCGGGCCGCCCGCGGTGGCGGCGTCGATCACCGGGAAGGTGTCGAAGAAGGCGTACACGAGGTTAACCACCAGCAGGAAGAAGCTCACCGGGGCAATCAGCGGCAGGGACAGCCTGAAGAAGCGCCGAATCGGCCCTGCGCCGTCAATCGCGGCGGCCTCCACCAGTGAACGCGGGATGGACTGCAGCGCGGCAAAGAAGAACAGGAAGTTATAGCTGATCTGCTTCCACACCGAGGCGAACACCACCAGGAACATCGCCTGACCGCTGTTCTGGGCGTGGTTCCAGTCGTAGCCGAACTCTGCCAGGAAGTGAGTAATCAGCCCGCGTCCGGGGTTAAACAGGAAGATCCACAGCACAGCGGCAACGGCGGGGGCCACGGCGTAAGGCAGCAGCATCAGGGTCTGATACAGGCGGCTGCCGCGCACCACGTAATCCACCAGCGCGGCGAAAAACAGCGAGGCAACAAGACCGCTCACGGTGACCAGCGCGCTGAACTTCATCGTCGTCCAGAAGGAGTCCAGGTAGTAGCTGTCATGGAATAGCGCGGTAAAGTTGTCCAGCCCGACGAACTGGCTGGAGAGCCCGAACGGATCGACGCTTTGTACCGAGTACCACAGCGCTTCGCCCGCAGGCCAGATAAAGAAGATAACGGTGATGACCAGCTGAGGCGCGACCAACAGGTACGGCAGCCAGCGGGAGCGAAACACCGGACGAGATGAGGACATGGAGATTGGGTTCCTGAACAATGCCGGGTGGCGGCTGCGCCTTACCCGGCCTGGATGGGGCACGTCGTAGGCCCGGTAAGCGCAGCGCCACCGGGCGAATCACAGATTACGATTTCGTCGACTGCTCAAAGCGGCGCAGCAGCTGATTCCCGCGCTCTACTGCGGAATCCAGCGCCTGCTGTGGCGTTTTCTTCCCGGTCCACACGCTTTCCAGCTCTTCATCCACGATGGTGCGGATCTGCGGCATGTTGCCCAGACGCAGGCCTTTAGTGAACGGCAACGGCGGCTTGTTCAGCATCTGACGCGTCGCGATGTCCGCGCCCGGGTTTTTGCTGTAGAAGCCCTGCTCGCGGGTCAGGTCATACGCGGCTTTGGTGATCGGCAGGTAGCCGGTCTTCTGGTGCCACTCGGCGGCATTTTCCGGCTTCGCCAGGAAGTCGAGGAACTCGGCGACGCCTTTATAGGTGCCCTTATCTTTACCCTGCATCACCCACAGGCTCGCCCCGCCGATGATGGCGTTCTGCGGCGCGCCCTTCACGTCAGCGTCGTACGGCATCATGCCCACGCCGTAGTTGAATTTGGCGTAGTGGCGGATATCCGCCAGCGAGCCGGACGAGGCGGTGGTAATGGCGCAGTCGCCGTTGTAGAACTTCTCGGTGGATTCGTCTTTACGCCCGAAGTAGCTGAAGTCGCCCTTCTTGTTCAGATCGGCAAGCAGCGCAATGTGCTTCACCTGCTCCGGCTTGTTGAACTCGAGTACCGCGTCAGTGCCGTCGAAGCCATTGTTTTTGGTGGCAACAGGCAGGCCGTGCCAGGCGCTGAAGTTTTCAATCTGGATCCAGCCCTGCCAGCCGCTGGCGTAGCCGCACTTCATCCCCGCTGCTTTCAGCTTCGCGGTGTATTCGGCCAGGTCCTGCCAGGTTTTTGGCGGCTGCTCCGGATCTAAACCGGCTTTTTTGAAGGCGTCTTTGTTGTAGTACAGCACTGGCGTGGAGCTGTTAAACGGCTGGGACAGCAGGTGACCAGTTTTGGAATCGGTATAGTAACCCGCTACGGTCGGCACGAACCGGGATTCATCGAAGTTGATGCCCGCTTCTTTGAACACTTCATACACCGGCTTGATAGCTTTGGAGGCCATCATGGTGGCGGTGCCCACTTCATAAACCTGTAACAGCGCAGGCGCGTTACCGGTACGGAAGGCGGCGATGCCCGCGCTCAGGCTCTGCTCGTAGTTACCTTTGTACACCGGCACAATTTTGTAATCCGGGTGGGTGTCGTTGAAACGCTGCGCCAGGGAGTCAACCTCTTTACCCAACTCCCCTTCCATGGAATGCCAGAACGGAATGGTGGTCACAGCCATTGCGTTCGTCGCAAAAGCCAGACCCAGTGCCAGACCCAAAGCTGTGTGTCGTAACGATGTCATTGTCATCTCTCTTATTGTGCCGGATGCGCGATATCACGCGTTTTATGCTCGCGAGGTAACATGACATGCTCGAATGACAGAAAAATAACTGTTTGTTTACAGATAAGTGACAGTAAAAGGTCAGGGGGATGATGGTTGTGTGAAGGGAATTAGGTGCATGATTGGGTGCGGTCTGGTGCCCTCACCCCGGCCCTCTCCCTGTGGGAGAGGGAGAAAACACTAAAAAAGGCAACTTGCGTTGCCTTTTTGCTTTTACCTATCCGCCTAAATACGCGCTCCGCACCGCTTCGTTCGCCAGCAGCGCGTCGCCAGTGTCTTCCAGCACCACGCGGCCGTTCTCCAGCACGTAGCCACGGTCAGCGAGCTTCAGCGCCTGGTTGGCGTTCTGCTCGACGAGGAAGATGGTCATCCCCTCTTTGCGCAGCTGTTCGATGGTGTCGAAGATCTGCTGGATGATGATCGGTGCCAGACCGAGCGACGGTTCATCCAGAAGCAGCAGACGCGGCTGGCTCATCAGCGCGCGGCCAATCGCCAGCATCTGCTGTTCACCGCCGGACATGGTGCCCGCACGCTGGATGCGGCGCTCCCACAGGCGCGGGAAGAGTTCGTACACCCACTTGATGCGGGTCTGGTATTCATCGCGGTGAGCGAAGAACCCGCCCATCGCCAGGTTCTCTTCCACCGTCATGCGGGAGAAGACGCGGCGCCCTTCCGGGACAATCGCCACCGCCTCACGCATGATTCTGGCGGTCTGCCAGTCGGTAATGTCTTTACCATCGAACACAATCCGCCCGCTGGTGGCGCGCGGGTCGCCGCACAGGGTGCCGAGCAGCGTAGTTTTACCCGCGCCGTTGGCGCCAATCAGGGTGACGATTTCACCCTGATTGATGTGCAGGCTGACGTCGTGCAGCGCCTGGATCTTGCCGTAGTGCGCATTGACCTTGTCGAACGTTAACATCGCTTTTTCCATCTTATGCCTCACCAAGGTATGCGCGGATCACGTCCGGGTTGTTGCGGATCTCTTCCGGCGTGCCGTTTGCCAGCGGCGTGCCCTGGTTTACCACGTAGATACGGTCCGATATGCCCATCACCAGCTTCATGTCGTGCTCAATCAGCAGGATGGTGGTATCGTGATGATCGCGCAACTCGGCAATCAGCTCGTCCAGCTCTTTGGTCTCTTTCGGGTTGAGGCCCGCCGCCGGTTCGTCGAGCATCAGGATCTCCGGCTGGGTCACCATGCAGCGCACAATCTCCAGTCGACGCTGGTCGCCGTAGGCCAGGTTGCTCGCCTGACGGTTGGCGTGCTGCAGCAGGCCGATGCGGTCGAGCCAGGTGGCGGCACGATCGAGCGCCTCCTCCTGCGCGCGGCGGAAGGCCGGGGTTTTCAGCAGGCCGGAGAACAGGCCGGTTTTCAGCTGCTGATGCTGTGCCACCAGCAGGTTCTCAATCACCGTCATCTCGCGGAACAAACGCACGTGCTGGAAGGTACGTACCACGCCCATGCGGGCAATCTGCTGGCCCGGTAGCCCTTCCAGGTGCTGGTCGCGCAGCATGATGGTGCCGCCCGTCGGCTTGTAGAAGCCGGTCAGACAGTTAAAGACCGTGGTTTTCCCCGCGCCGTTCGGGCCAATCAGGGAGACGATCTCTTTTTTATGCAGGTCAAGGTTCACGTTGTTGACCGCCAGCAGGCCGCCAAAACGCATCATCAGACCGTTTACGGATAATAATGGCTGACTCATGCCTGCTCTCCTTTCGCTTCCACATTCTTAAGCTTCAGCTGTGGACGCGTCATCGGCAGCAGACCCTGCGGACGCCAGATCATCATCAGCACCATCAAACCACCCAGCATCAGCATGCTGTATTCGTTAAAGTCGCGCATCAGCTCGCGAGAGACCACCAGCAGGATGGCCGCGAGGATAACGGCGAACTGCGAGCCCATCCCGCCGAGTACCACAATCGCCAGCACAAAGGCCGATTCGGCAAAGGTGAACGACTCGGGGCTGACGAAGCCCTGGCGCGCGGCGAACAGCGTGCCGGCGAAACCGGCAAACGCGGCGCTGATGGTGAACGCGGTCAGCTTGATGCGGGTCGGGTTCAGGCCCAGAGAGCGGCAGGCGATCTCATCTTCGCGCAGCGCTTCCCACGCTCGGCCCAGCGGCATGCGCAGCAGGCGGTTGATCACAAACAGGGTGATGACCACCAGCAGCAGCGCCACCAGATAGAGCCAGATCACGCGGTCAGATGGGTCATATTTGATGCCGAAGAAGTTGCTGAAGGTATCCCAGCCGCCTTCGCGGGCGGTACGGCTGAACTCCAGGCCAAAGAAGGTCGGTTTTGGGATCTGGCTGATGCCGTTCGGGCCACCGGTCACTTCGGTGTTGTTGAGCAGCAGGATACGGACAATTTCACCGAAGCCTAAGGTCACAATCGCCAAGTAGTCACCGCGCAGGCGCAGCACCGGGAAGCCGAGCAGGAAGCCTGCGGCGGCAGAGACCAGCCCCGCCAGCGGCAGGCAGGTCCAGAAGCCGAGGCCGTAATAGTGGTTCAGCAGCGCAAAGGTGTACGCGCCGATGGCGTAGAACCCGCCGTAGCCCAGCACCAGCAGGCCAGAGAGACCGACCACCACGTTCAGACCGAGGCCGAGGATCACGTAAATCATGGTCAGGGTGGCGATGTCCACCGTGCCGCGCGACACCATAAACGGCCACGCCACGGCAGCCACCAGCAGCGCCACGAGGAACAGCTTCTGTTTTACCGTTGTACCGTCGATCGCCGGCAGGACGAATTTCGGTCCGGAGACATTTTTCAGCGTTTTCTGGAACAGCGGGCGCAGCAGCTGGAACAGGAACACCACGGCGGTGCCGATAAAGACCCACTGCCAGCGAATATCAGCTGCAGTATCGACAACGAGTTTGGTGCCATTCAGCTCAAGCTGGACGCCCATAAAGACGCTGGCCAGCACGAAGAACATGGCGGCAGAGAGCAGCGCCATTGCAAAATGCATCGGTTTCATACTTTCTCTACCTCCGGACGGCCCAGAATACCGGTAGGCATCACCAGCAGAACCAGAATCAGCAGGGCAAACGACACCACGTCTTTATATTCGGTGCTCAGGTACGCCGAGGAGAGCGCTTCCGCCACGCCCAGGATCAGGCCGCCAATCATCGCGCCCGGAATGCTGCCGATGCCGCCCAGTACCGCCGCGGTGAAGGCTTTCATCCCGGCCATAAAGCCGATGTACGGGTTAATTACGCCGTAGAACTGGCCGAGCAGCACGCCAGCCACCGCCGCCATCGCCGCGCCAATCACGAAGGTCAGGGCGATTACGCGGTCGGTGTTGATGCCGAGCAGGCTCGCCATCTTCAGGTCTTCCGCGCACGCGCGGCAGGCGCGCCCCATGCGGGAGTAGCGGATGAACAGGGTCAGGGCGAGCATGGCGACAAAGGTCACGACCCAGATCACCAGCTGCATCGTGGTAATAGAGGCAGAGAAGTTTTCGCTGGCCCCCACAATCCACTGGCCGTTAAACAGGCTTGGCAGCGCCACGTCGCGCGAACCTTCGGTCAGGCTGACGTAGTTTTGCAGGAAGATCGACATCCCAATCGCGGAAATCAGCGCAATAAGACGCTTGGAGCTGCGCACCGGCCGGTAGGCCACGCGTTCGATGCTCCAGCCGTAGGCGCTGGCGATCACGATCGCGCCAACAAACCCGGCGGCGACCAGCAGCCAGCTGCTGTCGATGCCCATCATCATCAGCGCGGCGATAATCATAAAGGAGACGTAGCTACCGATCATGTACACCTCGCCGTGGGCGAAGTTGATCATGCCGATAATGCCGTAAACCATCGTATAGCCGATGGCGATCAGCGCGTAGGTGCTTCCCAGCGTGACGCCGTTAAACATCTGCTGCAAAAAGTAGAGAAACTGCTCGGACATATGCAAACCTTTTTATACCCGCCCGGTGAGCCGGGCGGTGGGATAATTATTTGGCGACCGAGGACGAACCGTCGGCGTGCCACTTAAAGACACCAAACTCAAATCCCTTCAGATCGCCTTTCTCATCCCAGTTCAGCGGCCCAATCACGGTGTTCGCCCCGTGTGCTTTTAAATCTTTCACCAGATCCAGCGGCTCTTTGCTGCCGGTACGCTCCAGCGCGGTTGCCAGAGACTGCACAGCCGCGTAGGTGATCCAGACGTATGGACCACTCGGATCTTTCTTCTGCGCCTTGAGCGCATCCACGATAGCCTTGTTGGCCGGATCCTGGTCATAGCGTTTTGGCATCGTCACCAGCATGCCTTCGGCAGAATCCCCTGCGATGTTTGACAGTGAGGCGTTGCCCACGCCCTCTGGCCCCATAAACTGGGTTTTCAGACCGGTGGCGCGCGCCTGGCGCAGCATCTGGCCCATTTCCGGGTAGTAGCCGCCGTAGTAGACGAAGTCGATGTTCTCTTTTTGCAGACGGGCGATCAGCGCGGAGAAGTCTTTTTCGCCTGCGGTAATGCCGTCGAAGAAGACGATGTTCGCGCCGCCTTTTTTCAGGCCGTCCTGCACGGAGCGCGCCAGGCCTTCGCCGTACTGCTGCTTGTCATGAATGATGGCGATACGCTGTGGCTTAACGGTGTCGAGGATGTATTTGGCCGCGGTCGGTCCCTGGGAAGAGTCCAGGCCGGCGGTACGCATGATGTGCTGATAGCCGCGCTGGGTCAGCTCCGGGTTGGTGGCACCCGGAGTGATCATCAAAATACCTTCGTCTTCGTAGATATCGGACGCGGGCTGGGTGGAGGATGAGCACAGGTGGCCGATGACGTACTGAATCCCGTCGTTGACGATTTTGTTGGCGACCGCAACGGCCTGTTTCGGATCGCAGGCGTCGTCATACTCCACGCCTACCAGCTTGTCGCCCTTGATGCCGCCTTTGTCGTTGATGTCTTTGATGGCCTGACGCGCGCCGTTAAACTCCATGTCACCCCACTGGGCAACAGGGCCGGACATCGCACCGACTACCGCAACTTTAATCTCTTCCGCCATGGCCGCATGCGAGATCGCCAGTGCAACCATTCCCGCGATAAATGTCTTCGCGTTCCTTTTCATCTCAGAATCCCCATTCGTGATGTCGTGTTTATATTTTGTTTTATTATGGTTAAAAAGCATTCTGTACTTTTAATGAACAACGCTATTTTTACCAGTGCCTTTAATGGTTTAGCGCAGTTTTTTGTCAAAAACCAGACTAAAATCTCTATTTTTCAGGCGATTAAGGAAAGATAATATTCTGAAATCAGGCAGAGATAAACAAATAAAAGTGCAGTTTGCAGCATAAAATAACGGTACAAAGCGCCGAATAAATCGCTGCCATTCAGGTTAAAATTCTGCTTATTTTTCGATCCATGTGTTTTCACACTGCCCATTGCATGGCTAAAAAACTAATCACCTGGTTAATGAGAATAAAAAGAGGAAGCCGCTGAGTGAATAAATTGAGTACACTGCCTCTACTCAATTTGATTTGGACAAGCTGCTAATGAAACTGACTATCGTGCGTCTGGTGACCTTTAGCGACCAGGATCATATCGACCTGGGCAAGATCTGGCCGGAATATTCCCCTTCGTCGCTGCATGTCGACGAGAACCATCGCATTTATGCCGCGCGCTTCAACGAGCGCCTGCTGGCCGCGGTTCGCGTGACCCTGAGCGGCACGGAGGGAGCGCTGGACTCGCTGCGCGTGCGTGACGTGACCCGTCGTCGCGGTGTGGGACAGTATTTAATTGAAGAAGTGATCCGCGAAAACCCGAACGTAAACTCATGGTGGATGGCCGACGTGGGCGTGGAAGACCGCAGCGTGATGGCAGCGTTTATGCAGGCGTTAGGGTTTACGGCGCAGGAGAGCGGGTGGGAGAAGCGCTAAAAGAAAGCCGGGTGGCGGTTGCGCCTTACCCGGCCTACAATTTCTACCGCATTTTCCCAGGCATTATTTGGCGTCAGTTGCCGTTCCGTTCGCATGCCAGTCAAACACGCCGAACTCAAAGCCCTTCAGATCGCCCTTTGCGTCCCAGGAGAGCGGCCCCATCACGGTTTCCACCGTGTTGGCTTTCAGCCAGGTGGCAATCTCAGCCGGATCGGCTGACTGGTTCAGACCCGCCTGCAGAGACTGCAGCGCTGCGTAGGTGGTCCAGACGAACGCGCCGCTTGGATCCTGCTTCTTCGCCTTGATGGCATCTACGATAGGTTTGTTCGCTGGCACCTGGTCGTAGTTCTTCGGCTTGGTCACCAGCAGACCTTCGGCAGATTCACCCGCGATGTTAGACAGGGAAACGTTCGCCACGCCTTCCGGGCCCATGAACTGGGTTTTCAGACCCGCCGCGCGCGCCTGGCGCAGGATCTGGCCCATTTCCGGGTGGTAGCCGCCGTAGTAAACGAAATCGATATTCTCTTTCTTCAGACGCGCCACCAGGGTGGAGAAGTCTTTCTCGCCAGCGGTGATCCCATCAAAGAAGACCACGTTGGCATTGCCTTTTTTCAGACCGTCCTGCACCGCACGGGCCAGACCTTCACCATACTGCTGTTTGTCGTGAACAATCGCGATACGCTGCGGCTTCACTTTTTCCAGAATGTACTTAGCCGCCGTTGGGCCCTGATCGGAGTCCAGACCGGTGGTACGCAGGGTCAGCTTGTAGCCGCGCGCGGTCAGCTCCGGTGCGGTCGCAGCTGGGGTGATCATCAGAATACCTTCGTCTTCGTAGATGTCAGACGCGGGCTGAGTAGAAGAGGAGCACAGGTGACCGATAACGTATTTGATGCCGTCGTTGACCACTTTGTTCGCCACCGCGACCGCTTGCTTCGGGTCACAGGCATCGTCGTATTTTACGATCTGCAGTTTTTCGCCCTTGATGCCGCCCTTAGCATTAATGTCTGCAACTGCCTGTTCTGCGCCCGTAAATTCCTGGTCGCCGTACTGTGCTACCGGACCGGACATTGCGCCCACCACGGCCACTTTAATATCTGCCTGCGCCATGGTGCTGAATGCCAACGCGATACATCCTGCCAGTAACGCTTTACCCTTCATGTTCATCCTGAGATTCCCCATTATTATGGTTATTACGATTGTTGTGATGTTGTTGTGCAGCGCTTTATTTCAGTTATTGGTGTGCTGTTCGCGCTTTTTCAGCATACTCTGCTAAAACATACCCCATTTTTATGATTTTGGAATAGCTAATTTGAAATGAATATATGATAAGCCCGACAGGATTTACCGCCGGGCTGGTGGCTTTAACGTGTCAGCGACGCGAAGATAATGTCCAGCGCTTTGCGGAACTGCGCTTCTGGGATGGTAAGCGGATAAAGGAAGCGGATCACGTTGCCGTAAACGCCGCAGCTCAGGAGCAGCAGCCCTTCGTTCAACGCGCGCTCCTGCACCTGACGGGTAAATTCCGGCGACGGTTGCCCGGATTGCGGATCGTTAAACTCTACCGCGACCATCGAGCCCTGGGCACGGATGTCGGCGATGAACGGGCAGTTTTCCTTCGCTTTGTTGAGCACTTCTACCAGATGATGGCCGAGATGCGCCGAGCGCGTGCAGAGATCTTCCTCGTCAATCACGTCCAGTACCGCGTGCGCCGCGGCAATCGCCAGCGGGTTACCTGCGTAGGTACCGCCCAGACCGCCAGGTGCAGGCGCGTCCATCACCTCGGCGCGGCCCGATACCGCTGAGAGCGGCATCCCGCCCGCGAGGCTTTTTGCCATGGTGATCAGGTCCGGCTTCACGCAGTGGTGTTCCATCGAGAACAGCTTGCCGGTGCGGGCGAAGCCGCTTTGCACCTCGTCGGCAATCAGCAAAATTCCGTGGGTATCGCACAGGGCGCGCAGCGCCTGCATAAAATCAGCGGACGCAATGTTGAACCCGCCCTCCCCCTGAACCGGTTCGAGAATAATGGCCGCCACCTGGTCTGGGGCGATATCCGCCTTAAAGATGCGCTCCAGGCTTTTTAATGCTTCCGCCGTGCTGATGCCGTGCAGATCGTCAGGGAATTGAGCGTGGTATACCGAACCGGGGAACGGGCCAAAACCCAGCTTGTACGGCGCGACTTTACCGGTCAGCGCCATGGTCATAAAGGTGCGCCCGTGGAACGCGCCGCCGAAGGTGATAAGGCCGGGGCGTCTGGTATACGCGCGGGCAATTTTGACCGCGTTTTCGACCGCTTCAGCACCCGTCGAGAAGAAGGCGGTTTTGGCCGGGCCGTCAATCGGCACGCGCTGGTTGATGCGCTCGGCAAGCGCCACATAGCCCTCATACGGCACAATCTGGTAGGCCGTGTGGGTAAAAGCGTGGAGTTGTTTTTCGATAGCGGAGATAACTTTGGGATGGCGATGGCCAGTATTCAGCACCGCGATCCCGGCGGCGAAATCGATGTACTCATTGCCTTCCACGTCCCACACCGTGGCGTTTTCGGCTTTATCAGCATAGAAGTTACACATCACGCCGATGCCGCGCGGCGTCGCCTGTAAACGCCGGTCATTCAGTTCGTTATTTTTCACCCTGACCCCCTGAGAAAATCGCCTGCTTAGCGCATCAGTAAGTGTTTGCCAGGGGGGAGAAATTCGCCAGAGCGGGCGCTAAAAAAACAAAACCCCCGAATTTGCATTCGAGGGCTCTCGGTGTACTTCGCGGTAATTACGCTTCGATAGCAGCGCGAAGTTTTTTCATGGCGTTCTTTTCAAGCTGACGGACACGTTCCGCAGAAACGCCGTAGCGGTCGGCCAGCTCCTGCAGCGTGGACTTGTTGTCTTCGTCCAGCCAGCGGGCGCGGATAATGTCCTGGCTACGCTCGTCGAGGCCTTCCATCGCATGGGTCAGCTTGTTCGCAGCCTGATCTTCCCAGTTGTCCTCTTCAATGCCGTCGGCAAAGTTAGAGGTTTTATCCTGCAGATACAGAACCGGTGCCATCGGCTGGCTGTCAGATGCGTCGTCGTCGGAGGACATATCAAAGGTCATGTCCTGCGCGGCCATACGGGATTCCATCTCACGGACGTCTTTGCTGGATACACCCAGCTCGCGCGCCACCATTTCCACTTCATCCTGATTGAACCAGCCCAGACGCTGCTTGGTTTTACGCAGGTTGAAGAACAGCTTACGTTGCGCTTTTGTCGTGGCGACTTTCACGATACGCCAGTTGCGCAGCACGTATTCATGAATTTCTGCTTTGATCCAGTGTACGGCGAAGGAGACCAGTCGCACGCCCACTTCCGGGTTAAAGCGACGTACAGCCTTCATCAGGCCGATGTTACCTTCCTGAATCAAGTCCGCCTGCGGCAGGCCATAGCCCGCATAGTTACGAGCAATGTGAACAACAAAGCGCAGGTGAGACAGGATCAGCTTTTTCGCTGCTTCCAGATCGCCCTGGTAATGCAGCTTTTCAGCAAGCTCCTTTTCTTCCTCGGCCGTTAACATCGGCCAGGTGTTCGCAGCCCGGATGTAAGATTCCAGGTTACCAACAGGGGCTAAAGCTAAAGTTTGCATTTCTTTGGTCATTCATTCCTCTCAATGTTTCTTCTGGTCCAGGCTGTCCCCGTCAGGCAACAACCATGCCAAAGCGTTTGAGCAACGAGATTAGCATTCACTCTTTTATCAGACAGTGATTTTATCCACAAGTTCCAGGTGCAACAGTGAATAAATTACGCACAAAATGTGACATGGAGATGATAACAGGGGAAGAGACAACAGGGACGCTTTCCCTGCAGAGCGAACATCTCGGTGCAGGGAAAGATTATATCACGCTTTTATTAGTCGGGAGTAAAGTGGCGTAAATGTTGAACCGTTGCCAGCCATGCGGCAATCCAGCCGATCATGGAGCACACCAGCAGCAACAGCAGGCACTCATCTAAGCCTAAGCCACTGATATCAAACTTAGTTCCGAAAACCTGCGCCACTTCTGTGACGGCAGACGAAAGCCGCATCACTAAAATTTCTGACAATATCAGTGAAAGAAATGCACCGGAGAAACCGAGCAGTGCGCCACCGTAGAGGAACGGACGCAGGATGAAACCATCCGTTGCTCCAATCAGTTTTTGCACGTTGATGGTATCGCGACGCGCAAAGATGCTCAGACGCACGCTGTTACCGATGACGAGGAACACCGCCGCCACCATCAGCACGCCGATCATCGCCGACACGCGCCCCACCAGCCCGGTCAGCGCCGCAAGACGGGCAAACCAGCTGTCGTCCATGCGCACTTCATCAATCCCGTTGATGCGTGTGATGCGGTCGCGCAGGGTATTCAGAGAATCGGTACCCTGGAAATCCAGCTTCGGGATCACCACCGCCACGGCGGGCAGCGGGTTCTCTTCCAGCATGTCCAGCGCGCCGCCAAAGCCTGACCAGTTACGGAACTCGCCCAACGCTTCTTCACGGGAGAGATAATTCACCTTCTCCACGCCCTGCTCGGCCTGGATTTGCCCGACCACCTGCGCCGCCGCGTTATCGTCGAGCGCTTTATCCAGATAAACGGTGATCTGCGGTGACGGGTAATACTGCGAAGCCGCCTGGTTGACGTTCTTATAGACCATGTAGCAGACGCTTGGCAGCGTCAGGGAGATGGCAATCACCATCACCGTCAGGAACGTCGCCAGCGGTTTGCTTTTCAGGTCCTGCAGCGCGCCGTGGAAGGCGTAGCGCACCTGTTCGTTAAACACGTTGGTCTTGCGGGAGGCCGGTTTCGGCGCCGCTTTCTGGCGCTTAGGCGCATTACGATTGCCGTCACCGCCGCCCTGCGGCTTACGGAAACGGTCGAACCGGTTCCCGAACTGCCGAATCTGGTTCATTGCATCACGCTTGTTCACCGTGGCCTCCGTGCAAATGCCCGTCGCTCAGGGTCAGCATGCGGTACGAACGACGGGAAATCAGTCCCATGTCGTGCGTCGCCATCAGTACCGTTACCCCTACGCGGTTGAATTCCTCAAACAGACGCAAAATCCCTTCGGACAGGGCATCGTCCAGGTTACCGGTCGGTTCATCCGCCAGCAGTACGGCAGGCTTGTTCACCACCGCACGGGCGATGCCCACGCGCTGCTGTTCACCGCCGGAAAGCTGGATCGGGAAGTTCTTCGCTTTGTCCAGCAGCCCGACCTTGTCCAGCGCCGCAGAGACGCGACGGCGGATATCGTCATAGCTGGCGCCGGCAATAATCAGCGGGATCGCCACGTTATCGAAAACGGTGCGATCCATCAGCAGGTGGTGATCCTGGAAAATCATGCCGATCTGACGACGCAGAAACGGCACTTCACGATTTTTCAGACGGCTAATTTCGTGGCCGCTGAACCAGATTTTCCCGGCGCTTGGCCGTTCGATCCCACAGATAAGCTTGAGCAGGGTACTTTTCCCCGCGCCGGAATGGCCGGTCAGGAATGCCATCTCGCCTGGCTGCAGGTGGAACGTCACCCCCTGCAGCGCTTGTCTCCCACCGAGATAGGCCTTGCTGACGTGTTCAAAGCGAATCATTGTTAGTCCTCTCGGGCAAATAATGCCTCAATAAAGTCGTCCGCCTTAAACGGACGCAAATCCTCAATACGCTCGCCCACACCGATGTAGCGGATAGGAATGCCGAACTGGTCGGCCACGGAGAAGATCACCCCGCCTTTCGCGGTGCCGTCCAGTTTGGTCAGCGTGATCCCTGTCAGCCCTACCGCTTCATGGAACAGCTTCGCCTGGCTAATGGCGTTCTGCCCGGTGCTGGCGTCGATAGTCAGCATAATTTCATGCGGTGCATCTTCGTCCAGCTTCTTCATGACGCGGACGATTTTCTTCAGCTCTTCCATCAGGTGCGATTTGTTTTGCAAACGCCCTGCGGTGTCAGCAATCAGCACGTCCACGTTGCGCGACTTCGCCGCCTGGATGGCATCGAAAATCACGGATGCGGAATCCGCGCCGGTGTGCTGGGCAATCACCGGAATGTTGTTGCGCTGGCCCCACACCTGGAGCTGCTCAACCGCTGCCGCACGGAAGGTATCGCCCGCCGCCAGCATCACCGATTTGCCCTGCTGCTCAAACTGGCGCGCCAGCTTGCCGATGGTGGTGGTTTTACCCACGCCGTTAACGCCAACCATCAGAATAACAAATGGCGTTTTGCCTTCAATATTAAGCGGTTCGTCAACTTTTGCGAGAATTTCACCCATCTCGTCTTTCAGCAGGCCGTACAGCGCCTCGGCGTCGCGCAGCTGTTTGCGGCTCGCCCCTTCGGTCAGGTTGGCGATGATCTTACGGGTAGTTTCCACGCCCACGTCCGCAATCAGCAGCTGCTCTTCCAGCTCTTCAAACAGATCGTCGTCGATCTTCTTGCCGCGGAAAAGACTGATAAATCCGGAACCTAAGTTTTCTTTGGTTTTTAACAGGCTGCGCTTCAGGCGCGCGAAGAAACCTTCTTTGGTCGGTTTTTCCTGCTCCTGAACGATCTCTTCTTCGGCCTGCTCTTCCACCGGCACGACGATTACCGCTTCTTCAGCCGCTTCCGCCGCCAGCGCCTGAGCTTCCAGCTCTTCGTCGGTCAGCTCTGGCTCAAGTGCCGCCTCTTCTTCCACCGCCTCAACGATTTCAACGGTTTCCGCTTCAGCCTGCCACTCTTCGGCAGAAACCTCTTCAGCTTTAACCTCTTCGGGCAGCGGCAGCGTTTCGTGTTCGATAGCGGCCTGCGGCGCTTCGGTAAGGGTTTCTACGATAACCGGCTCTGGCTTCTCGCTCTCCTGAACCTGCTCAGTGACCTCAACCACCTCTTCAGCAAAGGATTCAATCTCTTCTTTGCTGTGCGCTGGTTCTTCCGCTTCGACAACCGCAGCGGTTTCGACAGGCGTTTCAGGCTGTGACTGCTCTTCTACAACCTGTTGCTCTTCGGTTTTCTGTTCTGTTTCTTGCTCTTTTTCACCGAAACCCAACCAGGAAAAGAAGCCACGTTTTTTTTGTTTTGCCATCTGCGACTACACTCCTCGCGGCGCTATATACAGGGAAGCTAAAAAAATGATGAAATAGTCTAACACTTTACTTAATTGACATCACCGCCCGCAATCGCAGGGCTATGGTTAACAGAGCTTTCCAGAGATGAAGAAACCCACCCGCGCCCCGGCCGGTCAAATTCGCATTATCGGCGGCCAGTGGCGAGGCCGGAAATTACCGGTGCCGGACAGCCCCGGTTTACGCCCTACAACCGACCGCGTTCGCGAGACGCTGTTTAACTGGCTTGCCCCATCAATGGTAGACGCCCACTGCCTGGACTGCTTCGCCGGAAGCGGTGCCTTAGGGCTGGAAGCGCTGTCACGCTACGCCGCCAGCGCCACGCTGCTGGAGATGGAGCGCGGCGTTGCGCAGACGCTGCAGCAAAATCTGGCGACGCTGAAGGCGACGAACGCGAAAGTGGTCAACACCAATACGCTGAGCTTCCTCGCGCAGCGGGGTACGCCGCATAACGTGGTCTTTGTCGACCCGCCGTTCCGCAAGGGGTTGCTGGAAGAGACGTTATCCCTGCTGGAGCACAATGGCTGGCTGGCGGATGACGCGCTGATTTATGTAGAAAGCGAAGTGGAAAACGGCCTGCCACCCGTTCCCGTTCACTGGGATCTGCACCGCGAGAAGGTCGCAGGCCAGGTGGCTTATCGTCTGTATCACCGTCAGGCACAAGGAGGATCCGATGCCGGTACTGATTAACCTGGGGCGCTTGCTGATGCTGGGCGTCTGGGCATTTTTGATTTTGAATCTGGTGCACCCGTTCCCGCGCCCGTTGAACATCTTCGTTAACGTGGCGCTGATTTTCACCTCGTTCATGCACGCCCTGCAGATGGTGATGCTGAAAAACGGCCTGCCGAAAGATGGCCCGCCGATGACCGGCTGGCAGCAGCTGCGGGTGTTTATTTTCGGCGTGTTTGAACTGCTGGTGTGGATGAAGAAGTTTAAGGCGCAGGTGAAGAAGTAAGGTGCGGTGTGATGCCCTCACCCTAACCCTCTCCCACGGGAGAGGGGACCGATCGCGCATTATTCAGCCCTAAAACCTACAAAACGCGACCCTTTATAGCTCAGCGTGCCTTTCTCTCCCACCGTCAGTTGATGGTACTGCTGCGCCTCCAGGCGGAAGGTCATCTCCAGACCGCCGGTTTCCGGCTTAAAGCTGGCTTCATAGCGCATGCCGGTGCCCGCAGGCGTCACCTGCTGCTGGCGAGAGCGGCGGTCGTTAAGCGGTTTCTCGCGTTTGTTCGCCACCACTACGCGCTTTTGCATCAGCGGCGCGGCGTCGTTGTCCGCCTTTTCGCGGCGCTGCTGCACGAAGCGAAACGAGGCGGCAATGACGATAATCGCCACCACGATAATGAAAAACAGCGGCATCTTGCTCATTGAAAAATCCCATCAGATTATGCGGAATTCAGGATACCTCGCCTGCCCCGGCATTGCCAAACGCCCGCTCGCGTCACTACACTGGATCAGAAACTGATTATTCAGCCTCAACAGTTACAGGGAGTTAATATGCTTTGGTCATTTATCGCTGTCTGTTTTTCCGCATGGCTTTATGTCGATGCGTCCTATCGCGGTCCAGCCTGGCAGCGCTGGTTGTTTAAACCCGTCACGCTGCTGTTGCTTCTGCTGCTTGCCTGGCAGGCTCCGATGTTTAACGCCATCAGCTATCTGGTGCTCGCCGGGCTGTGTGCCTCCCTGATTGGTGATGCCTTAACCCTGCTGCCGCGTCAGCGCCTGCTGTATGCCGTGGGGGCATTTTTCCTCTCCCATCTGCTGTATACCATCTACTTTGCCAGCCAGATGACGCTCTCCTTCTTCTGGCCGCTGCCGCTGGTGCTGCTGGTGATTGGCGCCCTGCTGATTGCGGTGATCTGGTCGCGTCTGGAAGAGATGCGTCTGCCGGTATGCACGTTTATCGCCATGACGCTGGTGATGGTTTGGCTGGCCGGTGAACTATGGTTCTTCCGCCCGACATCTCAGGCGATGTCCGCGTTCTTCGGCGCGGCGCTGCTGTTAATCGGTAATATCGTCTGGCTGGGCAGCCACTATCGCCGCCGCTTCCGCGCGGATAACGCGATTTCGTCCGCCTGCTACTTCGCCGGGCACTTCCTGATAGTGCGTTCATTGTATATCTAAATAACGCTTGACTCTGGAGTCGACTCCAGAGTGTATGCTGCGGTTAATGAGAAAATTATCATTACCGGAGACTGCCATGTCGACTCCAGAAATTCCAAAAAAAGTCCCACAATTCTCGGCGCTTAAGCTCAGCCCGGTTCCGGCAAAAGACGACTGCTGCTGCGAAGGGACGTACGAAACACCAATCCAAACGCTTCCTGAAAACGGCAACCGCTACAGCTGGGTCGTCAACGGTATGGACTGCGCGGCCTGCGCCCGCAAAGTTGAAAACGCGGTGAGGCAGGTACCGGGCGTGAACCACGTTCAGGTCCTGTTCGCCACCGAAAAGCTGCTGGTTAGTGCCGAAAAAGACGTCAGCAAGCAGGTTGAAGCCGCCGTCAGCAAGGCGGGCTATGCCCTGCGCAGCGAAACGGTACCTGCCGAAAAAACCTCTCCCCTGAAAGAAAACCTGCCGCTTATTACCCTCATCATCATGATGGCCCTGAGCTGGGGTCTGGAGCAGATTAACCACCCGTTCGGTAATCTGGCGTTTATTGCCACTACCCTGGTCGGGCTGTTCCCGATTGCCCGTCAGGCACTACGCCTGATGAGAAGCGGCAGCTGGTTTGCCATTGAAACGTTGATGAGCGTGGCGGCCATTGGCGCGCTGTTCATTGGCGCGACGGCGGAAGCGGCGATGGTGCTGCTGCTGTTCTTGATCGGCGAGCGGCTTGAGGGCTGGGCAGCGAGCCGGGCGCGCAAAGGGGTGAGCGCGCTGATGGCGCTGAAGCCAGAAACCGCCACGCGGGTTAATGAAGGCAAACGTGAAACGGTCGCCATCAACACGCTGCGACCGGGCGACGTGATTGAAGTCGCCGCGGGTGGGCGTCTGCCTGCCGATGGGGCTCTCGTTACCGCCACCGCGAGCTTTGACGAAAGCGCCCTGACCGGGGAATCCATTCCGGTGGAGCGTGCGGCAGGCGAAAAAGTCCCTGCCGGTGCCACCAGCGTCGACCGCCTGGTGCAGCTCAAAGTCCTGTCCGAGCCGGGTGACAGCGCCATCGACCGTATCCTGAAGCTGATTGAAGAGGCCGAGGAGCGCCGCGCGCCGGTCGAACGCTTTATTGACCGCTTCAGCCGGATTTACACCCCCGCCATCATGCTGGTCGCCCTGCTGGTTACCGTGATTCCACCGCTGTTCTTCGGCGCGCCGTGGGAGGGCTGGATTTATAAAGGGCTGACCCTGCTGCTGATTGGCTGCCCGTGCGCACTGGTGATCTCTACGCCCGCGGCGATTACCTCGGGGCTGGCGGCGGCGGCACGTCGCGGGGCGCTGATTAAGGGCGGCGCGGCGCTGGAACAGCTGAGCCAGGTTCAGCACATCGCCTTCGATAAAACCGGCACGCTGACGGTTGGTAAGCCGCAGGTCACCGGCATCTATCCGCAGGACATCAGCGAAGACGAACTGCTGATCATGGCCGCCGCCGTTGAGCAGGGCTCCACTCACCCGCTGGCGCAGGCGATAGTGCGTGAAGCGCAGAGACGCGGGCTGGCTATCCCTTCGGCAACCGCCCAACGGGCGCTGGTCGGGTCAGGGATTGAGGCCGTCGTCGACGGCAAAAAAGTGCTGATTGTTGCGGCGGGCGCGTTCTCTCATCCACAGGTTGAGGCGTTAGAGCAGGCCGGGCAGACGGTCGTTGCCGTGATGCAGGACGGCGTGTCGAAGGGCATGCTGGCACTACGCGACACTCTGCGCGATGACGCCAAAGACGCCGTGGCGGCGCTGCATCAGTTGGGCGTACAGGGCGTGATCCTCACCGGCGATAACCCGCGCGCGGCGGCCGCGATTGCCGACGAGCTGGGGCTGGCGTTTAAGGCCGGATTACTGCCTGCGGACAAGGTCAGCGCGGTAACCGAACTGAATAGCCGCGCGCCGCTGGCGATGGTCGGTGACGGAATTAACGATGCCCCGGCGATGAAGGCCTCAACCATTGGCATTGCCATGGGCAGCGGCACCGACGTGGCGCTGGAGACCGCCGACGCGGCGCTGACGCATAACCGCCTGACCGGGCTGGCGCAGATGATTAGCCTGGCGCGGGCGACGCGAGCCAATATTCGCCAGAACATCGCCATTGCGCTGGGTCTGAAGGGGATATTTCTCGTCACCACGCTGCTCGGCATGACTGGCCTGTGGCTGGCGGTGCTGGCGGACACCGGGGCGACGGTGCTGGTCACGGCGAACGCGTTGAGATTATTACGGCGGAAATAAAAACGCCCGGTGGCGGCTGCGCCTTACCGGGCCAATAACAACTCTGAACCGTAGGCCGGGTAAGGCGCAGCCGCCACCCGGCAAAAAACGGCGTTACTGCATCCCTAACATCCTCGGCAGCCACAATGATATCGCCGGGATATACGTCACCATCCCCAGCACCACCAGCAGGATGCCGTAAAATGGCAGCATCGCCCGCACCACGGTTTCAATCTTCTGCTTACTCACCGCGCTCGCCACAAACAGCACCGATCCGACCGGCGGGGTGATCAGCCCGATCCCCAGGTTAACCATCATGATCATCCCGAAGTGCACCGGGTCGATCCCCAGCGCGTTGGTCACCGGCAGCAGCACCGGCGTCAGGATCAGGATGATCGGCGCCATGTCCATCAGCGTGCCGATCAGCAGCAGCATAATGTTGAGATACATCAGGATCACGTACTTATTATCAGAGAGCGACGTGAAGAACTCGGTGATGCGCATCGGCAGCTGCATGTAGGTCATCACCGCGCCAAACGCCGCGGCAAAGCCGATTAAAATCATCACGATGGTGACGGTTTTCACCGTGCGGCACATCAGCTTCGGCAGTTCGCTCCATTTGTAGTCGCGGTAGATAAACATGGTGACGAAAAACGCCCACAGGCAGGCCACGGCGGCGGATTCCGTCGCCGTAAATATCCCGGACAAGATCCCGCCGAGGATAATCACCACCGTCATCAGCCCCCACAGGGCATCAAGTAAAATCTTCACCGCCTGCTTAAACGGGATTTTCTCACCCTTCGGGTAACCGCGCTTGTGGGCGAATCCGAGACAGAGGATCATCAGGCACAGCCCCAGCAGCAGCCCCGGCAGCACGCCGGCGATAAACAGCGTGGCGATGGAGACCGTTCCCCCCGCCGCCAGGGAATAAATCACCGAGTTGTGGCTGGGCGGGATCAGAATCGCCTGCACCGACCCGCTCGCCGTGACCGCCGCCGCGTATTCGCGCGGATAGCCCTTCTTCTCCATCTCCGGGATCATCACGCTGCCGATGGACGCTGTATCCGCCACCGACGAGCCAGAAATCGCGCCGAAGAACGTCGAGGCGACGATGTTCACCAGCGACAGCCCGCCGCGGATAAAGCCGACAAACACATAGGCGAAGTTAACCAGCCGTCGGGCAATGCCCCCTTCCGCCATGATCGCTCCGGCGAGGATGAAAAACGGGATCGCCAGCAGGGTAAATTTGTTCACCCCACTGGTGATCTGGATCATCAGCGCCTCCAGCGGTAAATCAATCCACAGCGCACCTGCCACGGCGCTCAGCCCCACGGCGAAGGCCACCGGCATCCCCAGCGCCAGCAAAATGGCGAGGGTGAATAACAAAACAAAAGCATCCATTGTTCACCCCTTAACTGTGATTGCCGATCAGCACGACCGGACGGTTTTCCTGCGCGCCAAAGAGCAGGCGTTCAAGCACAAACAGAATCAAAATCGCCGACCCGATCGGCAGCGGCAGGTAGCTTTCGCCGGAAGTCAGGATCGGGAACTCCGCCACCGGCTGCTCCCAGAGCTCGACGCACAGCCAGTAGCTGTACCAGCACATCAGACCGGAAATCAGCAGCATCAGCAGATCAACCACACGTACACACAACTTTTGCAGCGACGCGGGCAGACGGTCGGTGAGCATATTGACCGCAATATGCGATCCGGCGCGGTAGCTCACCGCCGCGCCGATGAAGGTGAACGTCACCATGCAGATAATGGCGACGGGCTCCGGCCAGGATTCGCCGCGGTTGAGTACGTAGCGTGAGAAGATGCCGATGGGGATGACAATCGTCATCACCAGCAGCGAGACACCCGCCACCGCCATGGCGAGCAGGTACAGACGGTCCATCCACTTCAGGTAGAGTTCGGACATACGTGCTCCGTATTACTGGACGTCAGCGATGGCTTTCATCAGATCCTGATGCTTGTCGCCATACTGGGCGCGCACCGGCTCTGTGGCCTTGATGAATACCGTCTTATCGATATCGTGGAACTGCACGCCGCCCGCCTTCATTTTCGCCAGCGCCTGGTCGTTATACGCATTCCACAGCTTGCGCTGTTCGAACTGCGCTTCACGGGCCAGGGTCAGGATTTTTTGCTGTTCATCAGCGCTCAGCTTGTCCCATTTCACTTTTGAATAGAGCAGCATTTCCGGGGTGATAAAGTGGCCGCTGAGGGTGTAGTTTTTAGCAACCGGCATGTAGTTGTGGGCGATAAAGGTGGGCGGGTTATTCTCCGCGCCGTCGATCACCCCTGTCTGCATGCCGCTGTAAACCTCGCTTACGCCCATCGCCACCGAGTTCGCCCCCATGTCCTTCAGCGTGGCGAGTGCCACCGGGCTGCCCTGCACGCGGATTTTCTTCCCTTTCAGATCTTCAGGTTTGACGATCGGCTCTTTGGTGATCAGGTTGCGGGTGCCGGAATCCATCCAGCCGAGGAACACCAGGCGGGATTTCGGGTTGGCGGTCAGCTTGTCGCCGATCTGCTTGCCGATATCCCCGTCAATCACCTTGTGCATGTGATCCTCATCGCGGAAAACGTACGGCAGGGTGAAGACTTCGATATCCGGCAGGATGGCGGCAACCGGCGCCATGGAGACGCGGATCATGTCAATCGCCCCCATCTGCGCCTGCTCAATCATCTGCTTTTCATCCCCCAGCACGCCGCCGGGGAAGACCTTAATCTCCAGCTTGCCGTCGGTTTGTTGTTTGAGTTTTTCACCCATGTGCTGAACCGCGACCACGTTCGGGTAGCCTTCAGGATGCACATCGGCGGCTTTGATGGTTTGGGCAGAAACGGTGCAGGCAAAAGCAGACAGGCACAGCGCGGCCAGTAACGGCTTGAGGGTCGTATTCATTGAGTCAGCTCCAGGGTAGCGATGTCAGCGTTAAAACAGTGTTTTATTTTTTTACGCTTAGAAAATAGACTAGCCCGGGAGAAGCGTAGGTGAAGCGCCTCACAAAAGCGCGAATTTATGAAACGATGGTTTAAATTTGTGAGGGCGGTAATGCCGGGTAACGATGCGGCCATACCCGGCAGGGCATGACCGCGCGTCAATCAGGAAAAATAGCTCATGACCAGGCCTAAAAACAGCACCAGACCGACATAGTTATTGTTCATAAACGCCTTAAAGCAGGCTTCGCGTTCGCGTTTTGCAATCAGCTTCTGCTGGTAGGCAAACAGCAGCCCTGCTACCAGTATCGACCAGTAAAATTCCCAGTTCAGTCCGTTCAGGCGCGCAATCGCGACCATCAGCGCCAGTACCGCAACCTGCAGAATACCAATGATAAGTTTGTCCTGGCGTCCAAAGAGAATGGCGGTGGATTTAATGCCAATTTTCAGGTCATCGTCGCGGTCAACCATCGCATATTGCGTGTCATACGCTACGGCCCAGAGGATGTTCGCCAGGAACATCAGCCAGCAGCTAAGCGGTAAGGACTCACTAACTGCCGCAAACGCCATCGGAATCGACCAGCCAAACGCCGCCCCCAGCACCACCTGAGGCAGATGGGTGTAGCGCTTCATAAAGGGATAAACCCAGGCCAGTGCGAGCGCCGCGACGGACAGCAGAATCGTCATGGTGTTCAGGGTTAATACCAGCAGGAAAGAGAGCAGCACCAGAACGATGAACAGTACGCGCGCTTCTTTCCCGGTCACCTGGCCGCTGGGTAGCGGGCGGTTGGCAGTGCGCTTTACGTGGCCGTCAAATTTACGATCGGCATAGTCATTCACCACGCAGCCCGCCGCGCGCATCAGCCAGACGCCGGCAACGAATACGCCCAGGATCCACAGTGGCGGCATGCCCGGCGTGGCCACCCACAGCGCCCATAAGGTCGGCCACAGCAGCAGCAACGCGCCAATGGGTTTATCGGTACGCATTAAGCGGTGATACGCCAACAGCTTATTCTGCGTCAGGGTCCACTCCATTTTTTCTTCCTCTTAGTACAACGGTGATGCCGGTAAAAATAGCTCCGTCAGGATTAACGGCTTACCGCTCAGGCGAAGGCGGGAACGGCGCCCCCACAGTTCGGCATCACGCCCAATTTCAATGAAATCCCTGGTCAGCTCAGATGAGGTGAAAAGATAACGTCCCAGCGGCGTTTTCCCCAGCCGCTGCAGCGCCAGCTCAGGCCCGGATAGGGTAGATTCGGGCACCACCGTCCGCCCGGCAAGCCAGGGTTCGCCATCGGCACAGAGCAAAATTTCACGCAGCCAGTAGCGTTCCTCTTGCGGCAACAGCGGCAGCTCGCTGGCGATCTCATCGCCGGAGACAAACCCTTCCTGTATCAGGGTTACCGTGACCGTTTTACCCTGTTGCTCAAAACGTTTTGTCATGGAATCTTCCAGCAGCAACCAGTCCAGCTGCTGCGGATCAAGCGCAGGTATTTGGTCGAAATAGCGCAGCGCACGCAGTTGCGTTAGCGCGGGGTGTGACATGCCAGACTCTCCGATACATAACGTAATGGCATTGTATCGCAGAAACGGGCAATGAGGGGGGGCCAAACGTTATTTAACGATCACTATCGCAACATGGGCGCAACAGCCTGGCGAATACGAAAAAAAGTGCGCCCACTCAGGCGCACTAAACTACTAACAAATCAGCACTGTGGGGAACAGTTACCCCTTGCCTTTTACACTGCTGATAAAGGTGGAACGGGCAGTGGTTGAACCTAAACGTTCGGCTTCATCAAGCAGTTTCAGCGCTTTATCGACATCGCCGCGCTTCACCGCCTGCTTAATGGCGTTGTTGAAGTACTCTTCGGTGTCGTTCAGTACGGGCTCGGCTTTCTTCGCCGGGACTGGCGCTGCGGCGGCGACCGGTGCGGCTACCGTGGCAGCAGGCGCGGTGTAAGCAGGTGCAGCAGTATTGCCCACGGTAACAGGGCCGTTACCGGAGGAGCCAAACAGCGGGCCGACCAGCACGCTGGAGCCGCTGTTCGTTTTCACCTTCAGCTTTAACGTTCCGTCGGTGACGTGACGAGCAATCGGGTCCGGAATATCTGGAATCGCGTTACCGGTGCCTTTTGCGTAGGCTTTAGCCGGATCGAGCAGCGTGGTGGTCTTCTGGAGATCCTGCTCGGTGGTAAAGACCAGCACGTAGAGTTTTTGCTGGCCCAGCGCAGGCGTCAGGCGCATGACGCCTTCCAGACGATCGGCGCTCATCACGCCAGGCTCCTGATAGGTAAAGTATTCGCTTGGGAAAAAAGCAGATGGCGTCATGTTCTGATCGAGAATCAGCACGTTTGGCGCAAATACGCTCGTCTGCTTGTTAACTTCACTGGTCAGGGTAATGGCCAGCTCACCGATATTGGCGGGTACGCTATAAGCAGCGACCGGGCCGGTTATACCCGGAACATTAAGCGACTGGCCGCCCGTTGAGAGCTGAGTGGTCTGGGTTTTAGACTGATCGACAGGCGTCCAGACAAGCTGTTGCAGTGCCGCTGTCGGAATAGTTGGCGCAGATGTTGTGTTTTGCGGAACGAAGTTGACGTTAGCGAGCGTTACGGCAGGCGCGCTTGCCAGCAGCCCTGCGGATAAACAAAGGGCAAGGAGAGTTTTGTTCATTTTCATTGTTATCACCTCAAAATGCACAGGTTCAGCGGTAGCCAGGCAATAGCGCGCCGTCCCAAGGATTGAGGGGCTTGCGCCCCTCAGTTTGGTCATTACGTCAGGTTAAGACGGGATTACCACCAGATTTCCATCTGGGCGCCGAAGGACCACTCGTCGTTGTCGCCACGACCGAAGGAGCTTCCATTGAAACCATCTTTGAACGCTTTACCGTAGTTAGCGTTGTTAGATGGGTTACCGTTGTAGTCATAACCCCACTTCTCATCCCACTTGGCGTAGGTTGCGAATACACGGATTGCCGGGCGAGACCAAATGCTGTCGCCTGCCTGCCACTGTTGTGCCAGGGTGATTTTGTACTGGTTGTTGGTTTCGTCAGCGCTTTGTGATTTCACGTTGTCGTAACCCACTTCCAGTAAGGTGCTCATGATAGGCGTCCATTTGAACATTGGACGTACACCCACGGTCCACCACTTGGTCCCGTTGTTGTTATCCCAGTCGATGTCCTGGTACATACCGACATACATCAGGTCCCAGCGATCGCCCAGAGAGATTGCACCGTGGTCGAGAATACGCAGCAGGCTGCCGTTGTTATTAATGTCGTAGGCATAACCCGAGTTAGAATCGATGCCTACACCAGAACCTTGAGACAAGCCTTTACCCTGAGACGTCATTGAGTCAGTGGCATACTGAACCACAAACTTGTTATAGCCCTTCAGCATGCTCTGGGTGTGCTCAGCGGTGAACATCCAACCATCTTTTGAAGCACCATCAACCAGGCGATAATCATCACGCGGGTTAGCACGACCGTAATCAACACCCAGTTCCAGAGTGCCGCCTGGGTTGATTTCCATCTGTGCCAGGCGCACGTCAAAGACATCGTTCGCTGTACGAGTGGTGTAATCATAAATACTATTGCTGGCGAAAGAGGATGAACCGCCTGCTTCGGAAGAACGGGTTGCTGCCAGAGAGAGCTTACCAAAACCGACATCGATGTTTTCCAGACCCGCACCAGGACCAGAGATATCCCAGTAGTAGAAGTCGATCATGTGTACGTCATGACGCTGATAGAAGCGCTTACCGGCCCAAATGGTAGAGCCTGGCAGCCATTCAATCAGGTTTTTACCCTGCACGTTAGCTTCGCGGAACGCCGGGTCAGTACCTTCCCAGTCATTCTGCTGCGCCACGGAGTACGCTACGTTGGTGTCGAAGTAGAAGCTCTTGTCACCTTCTTTCCATACTTCCTGGCCCAGCTTCAGTTCCGCATAGGTTTCACATTCGTTACCAAGACGGTATTTACTTTGGGCACCGGTTGCCTGGAAGCACTGTTGTTCGCCGCCACTACCCGTCCAGCCGATACCGGAACGAGCATAACCATGGAAATCCACGGCCAGCGCCTGAGCAGACATTACGCCCGCTGCGACGGCAACTGCCAGAGGAAGTTTGCGCAGAGTAATCATCATTCTATCTCCTGAGATCATTGCTTTTCTTTGAACACTTCACCTGTCGGTTTCGTGTCTTCTTTTGGGATTGCTTAAACGCCTGGCTCTTTGTGCAGCCGACGACATGCGGTGCCATCCTCACGGAACAGATGGCAACGCTCTGGCGGCAAGCCGATAGCGAATGTGGCACCCTCTTCTACCAACACCACGTCATTCTGGCGGTAGACCAGGTTCTGACGGATGGCGGGGATCTGGATATGAATCTGTGTTTCGTGACCAAGCTGTTCGACGACCTGAACTTCACCTTCCAGCGTCACATCCGCAATGTGGCTTGGCAGTAGATGCTCAGGACGGATACCGAGGGACATATTTGCCCCGACCTGTACGTTGGCGCTGTCGACCGGCAGCCAGACCTGCTGGCGGTTTGGCAGCTCCACCTGTACCTGTTCAATGGCTGTCGCCGTCACTTTGACGGGCAGGAAGTTCATCTTTGGCGAGCCAATGAAGCCCGCAACAAAGCGGTCTGCCGGGTAGTGATACAGCTCCAGCGGTTTGCCCACCTGCGCCACGCGACCGGCGTCCAGCACCACGATTTTGTCGGCGAGGGTCATCGCTTCGACCTGATCGTGGGTGACGTAAATCATCGTGCGGCCAAGGCGCTTGTGCAGGCGGGAGATTTCAATACGCATCTGGACGCGCAGGGCGGCATCCAGGTTAGAGAGAGGTTCATCGAGCAGGAACACGCGCGGCTCGGCCACCAGCGTACGGCCAATCGCCACGCGCTGACGCTGACCGCCGGAAAGCGCTTTCGGTTTACGCTCCAGCAGGTGCGCCAGCTGCAACACTTCAGCCACCTGCGTGACGCGCTGGTTAATGACCTCTTTTTTCGCCCCGGCCAGCTTCAGGCCAAAGGACATGTTCTCGGCAACGGAAAGATGGGGATAAAGCGCATAAGACTGGAACACCATGCCTACGCCGCGTTCGGCTGGCGGGATGTCGTTCATTCGGGTATCACCGATCAACAGGTCGCCGCTGGTGATAGTTTCAAGACCGGCAATCATACGCAGCAGAGTTGATTTACCACAGCCTGATGGGCCGACAAACACCACAAACTCGCCTTCAGTGATGTCCAGATTGATGTCTTTCGACACCACTACGTCGCCCCAGGCTTTCGTTACATTACGCAGCTGTACGCTCGCCATGCCCTTCTCCCTTCGTTACAACCTGTCACCGACAGAAACATTCAAGATAAGTTCACTATGGGGTATCCATTACTTTCGTGAATCCTCCACCCCCCGCCTTTTTTATGGGGGAGGAGGCGGGAGGATGAGAGAACAGGCTCTGCGACCGCAGCCGGGGGGCTGAGGCGAAATTCGTGAAGCCGCCTGCAAAATTCGGTGGGTTTTTATGTGCGCCAGCACTCATAACTTAAATTTATGCAACGGAGATCACACAAACGGGGGGTGGGGCGTAGGGGTTGGGAGGATGGAAAGAGGATGTCAAATAAGGAGACTGAGTCACGTTGAACCACCTTATGTATCCACGAGCACATCACCAAAAAGGATGGCAGATATGAATATCAAGACTGGCGCACGCGTTTTCGCATTGTCCGCCCTTGCAGCAATGATGGTTTCCGCCCCAGCGCTCGCCAAAATTGAAGAAGGCAAGCTGGTTATCTGGATTAACGGCGACAAGGGCTATAACGGCCTGGCCGAAGTGGGCAAAAAATTCGAGAAAGACACCGGTATCAAAGTTACCGTAGAGCACCCGGACAAACTGGAAGAGAAATTCCCGCAGGTTGCGGCAACCGGTGACGGCCCGGACATCATCTTCTGGGCACACGACCGTTTCGGCGGTTACGCGCAGTCTGGCCTGCTGGCTGAAGTCACGCCAGACAAAGCTTTCCAGGACAAACTGTTCCCGTTCACCTGGGACGCCGTTCGCTATAACGGCAAGCTGATCGCCTACCCAATCGCGGTTGAAGCCCTGTCACTGATTTACAACAAAGACCTGGTGCCAAACCCACCGAAAACCTGGGAAGAGATCCCGAAACTGGATAAAGAGCTGAAGGCGAAAGGTAAATCCGCCCTGATGTTCAACCTGCAAGAGCCGTACTTCACCTGGCCGCTGATTGCTGCCGACGGCGGCTACGCGTTCAAGTTTGAAAACGGCAAATATGACGTGAAAGACGTGGGCGTGGACAACGCGGGCGCGAAAAAAGGCCTGACCTTCCTGGTTGACCTGATTAAGAACAAACACATGAACGCGGATACCGACTACTCCATCGCGGAAGCGGCGTTCAACAAAGGCGAAACCGCGATGACCATCAACGGTCCGTGGGCCTGGACCAATATCGACAAGAGCAAAATCAACTACGGCGTGACCCTGCTGCCAACCTTCAACGGCAAACCGTCTAAACCGTTCGTGGGCGTGCTGAGCGCGGGCATCAACGCCGCCAGCCCGAACAAAGAGCTGGCGAAAGAGTTCCTGGAAAACTACCTGCTGACCGATCAGGGTCTGGGTGAAGTGAACAAGGACAAACCGCTGGGCGCCGTGGCGCTGAAATCCTTCCAGGATCAGCTGGCAAAAGATCCACGCATCGCGGCAACCATGGATAACGCTCAGAAAGGCGAAATCATGCCGAACATCCCACAGATGGCCGCGTTCTGGTACGCCACCCGTACCGCCGTCATCAACGCTGCAAGCGGTCGCCAGACTGTCGATGCCGCGCTGAAGGATGCTCAGGGTCGTATTACTAAGTAAGAAGAACAACGGCGGGTGGCGCGTGCGCTTACCCGCCCTACGACTACGGCACGATCCGTAGGTCAGGTAAGCGCAGCGCCACCTGACGAAAAGTTTCCACCGTTGTAGAGGAAGAACCCCATGGATGTCATTAAAAAGAAGCACTGGTGGCAAAGCGACGCGCTGAAGTGGTCAGCGATCGGTCTGCTGTGTCTGCTGGTGGGTTACCTTGTTGTTTTAATGTACGTACAAGGGGAATATCTGTTCGCCATCATGACGCTGATCTTAAGCTCTGCTGGCCTGTATATTTTCGCCAACCGTAAAGCCTATGCCTGGCGCTATGTCTACCCGGGCGTGGCCGGGATGGGGCTGTTTGTCCTGTTCCCGCTGATCTGCACCATCGCCATTGCGTTCACCAACTACAGCAGCACCAACCAGCTCGCGCAGGAGCGCGCCACTCAGGTGCTTCTGGATCGCTCTTATCAGGCGGGTAAAACCTTTAACTTCGGTCTGTATCCTGCAGGTGACGAGTGGAAGTTAGCGCTCACTGACAGTGAGAGCGGCAAAAACTATCTTTCCGACGCGTTCAAATTTGGCGGCGAGCAGAAGCTGGTCTTAAAAGAGGCCGCGGCCCTGCCGGAGGGTGAACGTGCGAACCTGCGTATCATTACCCAGAATCGCCAGGCGCTGACCCAGCTCATCGCCGTGCTGCCCGATGAAAGCAAAGTGACCATGAGCTCGCTGCGCCAGTTCTCCGGCACGCAGCCGCTTTATACCCTGGCGGATGACGGCACGCTGACCAACAACCAGAGCGGCGTGAAGTACCGTCCGAATAACGACATTGGTTTCTATCAGTCCATAACGGCCGATGGCAAATGGGGTGATGACAAGCTCAGCCCTGGCTATACCGTCACCATCGGCTGGGACAACTTTACCCGCGTGTTTACCGACGAAGGTATCCAGAAACCGTTCTTCGCCATCTTCGTCTGGACGGTGGTCTTCTCGGTGCTGACGGTGATCCTGACCGTTGCCGTAGGCATGGTGCTGGCCTGCCTCGTGCAGTGGGAGTCCCTGAAAGGCAAAGCGATTTACCGCGTGCTGCTGATTCTGCCTTACGCCGTACCGTCGTTTATCTCGATTCTGATTTTCAAAGGGCTGTTTAACCAGAGCTTCGGTGAAATCAACATGATGCTGAGCGCGCTGTTCGGTATCAAACCGGCCTGGTTCAGCGACCCGACCACCGCCCGCTCGATGATTATCATCGTCAACACCTGGCTGGGCTATCCGTACATGATGATCCTGTGCATGGGGCTGCTGAAGGCGATTCCGGACGATCTGTATGAAGCCTCGGCGATGGATGGCGCGGGTCCGTTCCAGAACTTCTTTAAAATTACGCTGCCGCTGCTTATTAAGCCGCTGACGCCGCTGATGATTGCCAGCTTCGCCTTTAACTTTAACAACTTCGTGCTGATTCAGCTGTTGACCAACGGTGGCCCGGACCGTCTCGGCACCACCACGCCGGCAGGCTATACCGACCTGCTCGTGAGCTACACCTACCGTATCGCCTTTGAAGGCGGCGGCGGCCAGGACTTTGGTCTGGCGGCGGCGATTGCCACCCTGATCTTCCTGCTGGTTGGCGCTCTGGCGATTGTGAACCTGAAAGCCACACGTATGAAATTTGATTAAGGAGGGCACTGAACATGGCAATGGTACAACCCAAATCTCAGAAGCTGCGCCTCCTCGCGACGCACTTAGGCCTGCTGATTTTCATCGCGGCCATCATGTTCCCGCTGCTGATGGTTATCGCCATCTCCCTGCGTTCGGGTAACTTTGCGACCGGGAGCCTGATCCCGGATGAAATCTCCTGGGAGCACTGGAAGCTCGCGCTGGGCTTCAGCGTGGAGCACGCCGATGGCCGCGTCACCCCGCCGCCGTTCCCGGTGCTGCTGTGGCTGTGGAACTCGGTGAAGGTAGCAACCATCACCGCGATCGGCATCGTGACGCTCTCCACCACCTGTGCTTATGCCTTCGCCCGCATGCGTTTCCCGGGCAAAGCAACGCTGCTGAAAGGCATGCTGATTTTCCAGATGTTCCCGGCGGTGCTGTCGCTGGTGGCGCTGTATGCCCTGTTTGACCGTCTGGGCCAGTACGTGCCGTTTATCGGCCTGAATACCCACGGCGGCGTGATCTTTGCCTATCTCGGCGGTATTGCCCTGCATGTGTGGACCATTAAAGGCTATTTCGAAACCATCGACGGCTCGCTGGAAGAGGCGGCGTCGCTGGATGGCGCTACCCCGTGGCAGGCGTTCCGTCTGGTGCTGCTGCCGCTGTCCGTGCCGATTCTGGCGGTGGTCTTTATTCTGTCGTTTATCGCGGCGATCACCGAAGTACCGGTCGCCTCACTGTTACTGCGCGATGTGAACAGCTACACCCTGGCCGTAGGTATGCAGCAATACCTCAACCCGCAAAACTACCTGTGGGGCGACTTTGCCGCGGCGGCCGTACTGTCTGCCATCCCGATTACCGTGGTGTTCCTGCTGGCCCAGCGCTGGCTGGTGAATGGCCTGACGGCGGGCGGCGTGAAAGGTTAAGTTTCATTTGTTATGCCACTGCAACCCTCAACTTTAGACGTATTGTATTGACCCAACTTGTGACTGTTGTTAGGCGCTCTTCGGAGCGCCCTTTTTTTATTCGCGTTTCAGCCGCTTCGAATTACACAGCCAGAGGGTGATCACCAGCAGCAGGATCGCCGCCGAGTAGATCAGCACGTCGAGCGGGGATTTATGATCGACAATGATCAGTCGCACAATGGCGGTGATGCCAATGTAGACAAAATAGCGCAGCGGGAAGTGAAAGCCGGACTGGAAGTACTTCACAATCAGGGCGATAAATTCAAAGTAGAGAAAGTAGACCACCAGACCTTCCACCAGCGCATATTTGCTGGTTTGCTCAGGGGCGAACAGCACATCCGCCAGATGCACCGTCTCTTTGCCGAGAAAGACGACCAGGATCAGGCCAAGGCTCAGCAGACCGAGGTTCAGCACGGTCTGGAGTATCGTTGAGATAAACTCAACGCGCGGGCGAGTCAGGGATGTCATACAGCACCTCATTCTCCAGGACGAGATTCCTGTATAACGCAAAAATGTGACGGGGATCTATATTTTTTGTTTATGTTTGGCGCATTCGCCCGCTGGCGCTGCGCTTACCAGGCCTACAAAAACCGTAGGCCGGGCAAACGCAGTGCCGCCCGGCGTGAAGCATCAGCGGAAGTTAATGTTCTTATCGCTGGTCATGTCGTACAGCTGGAACTTACGCCCAAGCTGCTGGCCGCCATCACGCGTCAGCGGTGTCCAGCCCACTGCCGCACGGCTGCGGGTCGGACCGGATGAGAACAGATCCAGCGGAATCGACACGTAGACCCCTTTGGTGAAGTCCCCTTCCCCGTACTCGTCCGGCGAGACGTTGGTGATGGTGGCGTAGCCGCCCACCACGACGCCGCTGTCGAAGTGTTTGGAGATATCCAGCGTGCCGCCCTTGTCGCCCGCCAGATACTGGCCGACGCTGGCTTTCACCAGCACGTCCTGCGCGAACGAAGGCGTCCAGTAGGCGGTCAGGTGGCCGGTTTTGACGCTGTAGTCGGTGAACTTCATCATGTCCTGCGCGCTGCGCCAGTCACGCTGCTTAACGTAGTTGGCATCAATCCCGAACGCCCAGTTGCTGTCGACGGGACGATACAGCACCTCCGCCCCCGCGCCGCCGAACATAGTCTCCAGGTAGCCTCCGTAAACCTGGCCGTAGAAGCCGTTGCCGAAGTACTGGAAGTAGTTGGCCTGCAGGTTATTCACGTAGACATCGTTCTGCACGTATTCACGCACGCGGGTACGCACGCGCGGCAGCTTCGAGTCGTTCGGCGGATTCGTGTAGTTAAACTTGTCGTAGTTGTTCGCAATGTTGCCGAACAGGCTGCCGGTGGTCAGCAGGTGGTCGGTGACCCACAGATCCGCCGTCGCCATCGCACCCAGCTGATACATGTAGAAGTTTTCCGGCCCGCCGACGGACTGGTTCAGTACCGGATCGATATGGAAATCAAAGCGCGATTTATCGATATACCAGCCCTGCTCGGTGGTTTCCGGCACGATCGGCTCTACGCGTTTTTGCACCAGCTCGGTTTCATGCCCGAGCGGTTCGCCTGCAAGATGGCGCTTGAGGCTGGCGACATCGGTTTCGGTGGTGACCTGCGGCAGATTCAGGCGGTTCTCCGTCACGCGGATCGTGCGGATCCCGTCCGGGAGATCGTTCATCACGATCCGGTTGGCGCGTTCGATCCCTTCCCGCGAGTCGCGGTATTTCACCTGCTCGCCGGTGACGTACAGCGTATCGCCTTTCACCTGAATTTTCGGATCGGCCAGGCCGGCGTTGTATTTCAGCAGGGTCAGCTGGTTTGCCACCACGGAGTGCTGCAGAATCGCGTCCTGCGGCTCCGGCCGGTAGGCAGGCCGCGCGTTATCGTTGTAGTGCGGCCGCATGTCGTTGAAGTTGGTGCGCAGCGTGAAGCCAAACATCACCGTGTTGCCACGCTCGTAGCTGAGGTTAACGTCGGCCCAGTCGGTGACGCGATAAATGGCGCCGACGTTAAACTTGCTCTTCTGCTCAATCTTCCCGGCGAAGTCCTGCGAGTAGTCGTTCCCTTCGTACTCCAGCTTCAGGCGCAGCGGCTGCCACGGCGTCTGGTATTCCACACCACCGAACAGCGAGGCCGGGCCGTGGAACATCTGGTCGCCGTTGATGGAACCGGCTTTCTTGTAGCTGTTATCGCGGTAGCAGTATTTATCGCTGTAGGTACAGAACGGGTTTTTAACGTTGCCGCTGGTGCCGAGATAGCCCCAGCCAAGACCGAGAGAAAAATCAAACGGTCCCCAGGCCTTGCTGGCCACGATGTATTCCGCGTCGAACAGGCCGGTCCCGCCGATATCTTTTGCACCCACGGAGACCTGCGGCATCCAGTAGCTCTCTTCCCACAGGCGCAGTTTGACGTCGAAGGCTTTATCTTTGTAGGTCTGATCGCCGGAGAAGGCGTCGACGCTGCTGTACTGTTTCGTACGCACGTCGGTGTAGCGCAGCGTGGTTTCAAGCCACGGGAAAAGCTGTACGGAGGCGGAATAGTAGCGATACTGGTCGTTATCGCGGTAGTTAAGGCTAATTTCCCCTTCACGCGCCATGCGTGCGGTAGGCGTTTGCAGTAAACCGACGCCGCCGAAGTCTGACTGAGACGGGCCAACAGGTGCCGGATACGTTTCTGCATGGCAGGCGGCGCTTACGCAGAGCGCCAGCATGCTGTAGAGATAGGTTCTTTTCATTCTTCCGGTATCCGCTGTGTCAGGGAGTGAAGGATATCGGCGTTAAGCCCGTCATATGCCTTCGTCCAGAAATGGTCGGCAAAACCGACAAAAATGATGCTGCCCGGCATGGGTTCGATATGGCGTTTATTCCAGTACGCCACCGGCGCTTTTTGCGTATGCCCGTCTGGATAAATAATCCATGCGTAGCTGTTATCCGCGCCGCTCAGCAGGCTTTGTTCGTCGAGATAGCTCGCCACGTCGCGACCGGGCGTAAAGGGCTTTTTACCGGGGCTGCTGATAAGCCCCATCACGGTCACCGTCGTCGGCTTCACCGGAAGCCAGAGGGTGTACATCCCTTCAAGCGTGGGGTTGCCCTTTTCAGTGACGCGCACTTCATCTGGATCAAGATTAACTTTCTGGCGGCCTGTCACCTTCAGCGCCTGAAGCTGCTGGCGAACGCTGTTAATGGCCGCGGCATCGTCGCCGTCTTCCTGCTCCGCCAGGCTCGTCAGGCGGGCCAGCAGGGCACGGTGTTCCTGCTCCGCCTTAACCGTCGCCTGACGCTCGCCGATCACCGCTCCCGGCCACCAGCTGTTGGCAAGCCTTGGCTGCCCGACGAGATCGAGCAGATGCTCGGCGTTGGTTAAGGTTTTGGGTTTTTCACTGTCCGGCGTGTAGACCTTTACCGTTCCTGCGGACCATGCCAGCGGCGCGGCAAGGCTGGCGAGAAGCGCAGCGTGGATGAGCGTTTTCATGATTTCGCCGCCTTGATCAGGGTGGTTTTCACCGGGAAGAAACCGGCACCGAGATACTGCAAGGACTGACGGATCTGCCCATCCTCGTCGATCCAGAAGCGGTTATGCCAGGTGGCCTGGTCGGTTGTCACCTTCTCATCCAATACGCGCACCTGAGTTTCGTCGCTGCCGACTTTCACGTTGTCCGTACCGTCCCAGCGGAAGGTGGAGCGGGCCGTGGCGTAGCGCACCTGCTTGTGCTCGGTCCAGCCCATCGTGCGCGTCCAGCTTGCGCCGTCGACGATCTGATTTGGCTTGATGAGCGGATCTTCGGCGAGATTATTCACCTCGAGCAAGTTGTCGCCGCCGAGCAGCGTTTTCACAATTCGGGCATGCTGCGTGACGATGGTGGCCTGATCCTGCGTCACCCATTTCTGCTGCCCGTTTTCATCGAAAGCGAGCACCACAAACAGTTGCGGGCCATCGTTTAGCTGCATGTACTGGCTGGCGTACGGCATGTTCTGAAGTTCGTCATCGGTCAGATGAACGCCCGGCGTGCCGAACAGGCTTTCCCACAGTGAATGACCCAGCCCTTTGGTGGTGGCTGAGCACGCCTGCAACAGCAGGCAAATCAGAATGATTGCAGGTCGCTTCACGACTCTTCTCCGAAGGGGCGAAATAACCACACCGAAGTGTGGTTATGATTAAAACACCCGGTATTACTGGGTGCTGGTTGTCGTAGTGGTCGTGGTTCCGGTATTGGAGCCATCACCGCCACCGGTTGCCGCCAGCGCGACACCCACGGCTGAACTTACGGTGCTGGTGCTGGCTGCGGTAGAACTTCCCGCAGACGCAGACGTCGCTGCCGACCCTGCTGCTTCCCCGACCTGGACCGGAGCTGCATAGACAGACGTCGCCGCAAGTGCAGATATGGCAAAAATGCCATACAGTACTTTCTTCATAACAATTTCCCTTCAATGAATGAATGGAGATTTGCCCGAAAAGAAATTCAGGCGGAATCGAGTATACACAACTACAGCAGAGGGTTTACCGTGGGGGGAAATAGGGGGATGGTTTTCGGACTAATGGATAAAACAGAAACGAAAAACAAATATTTAAAATAAATAATCGATAAAAATCAATAAATTATAATATATCCTTATTATCTTAGCTCTACGTATTTTCTTAAAATAAACCGCAGCAATTAGCAGGTTAACCGCCTTTTTCAGATTAAACTCAGAGTCAGAATTTGAGTTAACTAACAGACATCAGGAATTATCCGATAAAAAAATGCCGGCATATCGCCGGCATTTTTCATGACATATTAATTACGCACGCCATGCTTTATAACGGTTAATCAAACCATTGGTGGAGCTGTCGTGGCTGTCGATGGCTTTGTCGTCACCCAGCTCTGGAAGAATGCGGTTTGCCAGCTGTTTGCCCAGCTCAACGCCCCACTGGTCAAAGGTGAAGATGTTCAGGATCGCGCCCTGGGTGAAGATCTTGTGCTCGTACAGCGCAATCAGCGCGCCCAGGCTGAACGGGGTGATTTCGCGCAGCAGGATGGAGTTGGTTGGACGGTTGCCTTCGAACACTTTGAACGGCACAACGTGCTCCAGCGTGGCCGGATCTTTACCCTGGTCACGGTATTCCTGCTCAACCACTTCGCGGGATTTACCGAACGCCAGCGCTTCGGTCTGTGCGAAGAAGTTAGACAGCAGCTTCGGATGGTGGTCGGACAGCGGGTTGTGCGTGATCGCCGGGGCGATGAAATCGCACGGTACCATTTTGGTACCCTGGTGAATCAGCTGGTAGAACGCATGCTGGCCGTTGGTGCCCGGCTCGCCCCAGATGATCGGGCCAGTCTGGTAATCCACCGCGTTGCCGTTACGGTCAACGTACTTACCGTTGGATTCCATGTTGCCCTGCTGGAAGTAGGCCGCAAAGCGGTGCATGTACTGGTCGTATGGCAGGATCGCTTCGGTTTCAGCGCCGAAGAAGTTGTTGTACCAGATACCGATCAGCGCCAGCAGCACCGGCAGGTTTTTCTCAGGCGCGGTGGTGGAGAAGTGTTTGTCCATCGCATGCGCGCCGGAGAGTAGCTCAACGAAGTTGTCAAAGCCCACGGACAGGATGATGGACAGACCGATTGCAGACCACAGCGAGTAGCGGCCGCCAACCCAGTCCCAGAACTCGAACATGTTTGCCGTATCGATGCCAAACTCGCCTACCGCTTTACCGTTGGTGGAGAGCGCCGCAAAGTGTTTCGCCACGTGCTTTTCGTCGCCCGCGGTTTTCAGGAACCAGTCACGCGCGCTGTGGGCGTTGGTCATGGTTTCCTGGGTGGTAAAGGTTTTAGACGCCACCAGGAACAGGGTGGTTTCCGGGTTCACGTTTTTCAGCACTTCGGCGATGTGGGTACCATCGACGTTAGAGACAAAGTGCATGTTGAGGTGGTTTTTGTACGGGCGCAGGGCTTCAGTCACCATGAACGGGCCGAGGTCAGAGCCGCCGATACCGATGTTAACCACGTCGGTGATCGCTTTGCCGGTGTAGCCTTTCCAGCTGCCGGAGATGATCGCTTCAGAGAAGGTTTTCATCTTTTCCAGCACCGCGTTTACTTCCGGCATCACATCTTTGCCGTCAACGATGATTGGCGTATTGCTACGGTTGCGCAGCGCCACGTGCAGCACGGCACGGTCTTCGGTGCGGTTGATCTTCTCGCCGGAGAACATGGATTTGATGGCGTCGGCCAGCTCGGTCTCTTTCGCCAGATCCTGCAGTTTTGCCAGCGTCTCTTCGGTAATGCGGTTCTTGGAGAAATCCACCAGCATGAGGTCATCGAAGGTCGCGGAGAACTTAGTGAAACGATCGGCATCTTTCGCGAACAGATCCGCGATGGTGACGTCTTTCATTTCATCATAATGTTTCTGGAGTGCCTGCCAGGCAGCGGTCTGCGTTGGGTTGATGTTTTTCATTAGCAATACTCTTCTGATTTGAGAATTGTGACTGCGGTCGATTGTAGCGCCTGCAAATAAAAATTGTGATGGTTTTTATGCCATTGCCCTGGTCTGCATCAAACGCAGGTGAAAAGACCCGAAAAGTATAGCTGCTGTCGAGCCCTTCCGGCGTGGCGAAATGTCGGTCAAAAGGGGGTAAAAAGGAGCATAAAATATGGGCCTGTTATAAGTCCTGTTTCTCAGGGGTACCCCCCCATAAAAAATCCGCATAATCCCAGCATTGACAGGACCTCCCCCGCATTTTATTTATAGGGCCGTATTTTGCGCCTGCACCTGTTTTCGTTTCATTCTTGTGCCAAGGTCGCTTATTCATTCCCTGACACGAGGTTGTTATGACGAGTTTTGTGGTCGCCAAGTTTGGCGGCACCAGTGTGGCCGATTACGATGCCATGAACCGCAGCGCCGATGTGGTGCTGGCCGATCCGAATACCCGCCTGGTGGTGCTCTCTGCATCCGCCGGCGTGACGAACCTGCTGGTTTCTCTGTCTGAAGGACTGGAAGCGACAGAACGTTTCGTGAAGCTGGATGCACTGCGCAAAATTCAGTTCGACATTCTTGAACGTCTGCAAAACCCGAACGTGATCCGCGAAGAAGTGGAGCGCCTGCTGGAAAATATCACCACCCTGGCAGAAGCGGCATCACTGGCCACCTCCACCGCCCTGACCGATGAACTGGTCAGCCACGGTGAATTGATGTCTACCCTGCTGTTCGTTGAAATTATGCGCGAGCGTAACGTTCAGGCGCAGTGGTTTGACGTGCGTAAAGTGATGCGCACCAGCGATCGTTTTGGGCGCGCTGAACCGGACGTTGAGATGCTGGCCGAGCTCACCAACCAGCAGCTGGCGCCGCGCCTGGCAGAAGGCATGGTGATCACCCAGGGCTTTATCGGCAGCGAAGCGAAAGGACGCACGACCACGCTTGGCCGTGGCGGCAGCGATTACACCGCCGCGCTGCTGGGCGAAGCCCTGCACGCAACGCGCGTGGATATCTGGACTGACGTGCCGGGTATTTACACCACCGATCCGCGCGTCGTTTCCGCGGCAAAACGTATTGATGTGATTGCCTTTGAAGAAGCGGCTGAAATGGCCACCTTCGGTGCAAAAGTGCTGCATCCGGCAACGCTGCTGCCTGCCGTGCGCAGCGATATTCCGGTCTTCGTTGGCTCCAGTAAAGATCCAAAAGCGGGCGGGACGCTGGTCTGCAAGAAAACCGAGAACCCGCCGCTGTTCCGCGCGCTGGCCCTGCGCCGCCGCCAGACGCTGGTCACGCTGCACAGCCACAATATGCTGCACTCCCGCGGCTTCCTGGCGGAAGTGTTTGGCATCCTCGCGCGCCATAACATCTCTGTAGATTTGATTACCACCTCCGAGGTGAGCATTGCGTTGACGCTGGACACCACCGGCTCCACCTCCACCGGCGACACCCTGCTGACGCAGTCGCTGCTGATTGAGCTGTCTGAGCTGTGCCGCGTGGAGGTCGAAGAAGACCTGGCGCTGGTGGCCATCATCGGTAACAAGCTGTCTCGCGCCTGCGGCGTGGGCAAAGAGGTGTTCGGCGTGCTTGACCCGTTCAACATCCGCATGATCTGCTACGGTGCCTCCAGCTATAACCTTTGTTTCCTGGTCCCTGCCGATCAGGCCGAGCAGGTGGTGCAGAAACTTCATCAGAATTTGTTTGAATAAAATTCGTTAGCACGATAAACAATACCTATAAGCCGGGCACAGACCCGGCTTTTTCATAACTAAACAACACGACAATACTGCAAGGAATTCACTATGTTATCCGTTATCACCCGGCTGTTCCCGCTATGGGCGCTGCTGCTCTCCGTACTCGCGTATTACACCCCTACCACCTTCACGGGTATTGGTCCGTGGGTCACCACGCTGCTGATGCTGATTATGTTCGGCATGGGCGTGCACCTGAAAATCGACGATTTTAAACGCGTGCTGTCGCGCCCGGCGCCGGTGGCTGCAGGGATCTTCCTGCACTACCTGGTGATGCCGCTCGCGGCCTGGCTGCTGGCGATGGCCTTTAAGATGCCGCCCGATCTCTCCGCCGGGATGGTACTGGTGGGCAGCGTCGCCAGCGGTACGGCGTCTAACGTGATGATCTATCTGGCGAAAGGTGACGTGGCGCTCTCCGTGACCATCTCTTCGGTATCCACGCTGGTGGGCGTGATTGCCACACCGCTGTTAACCCGCCTGTACGTGGACGCGCATATTCAGGTGGACGTGATGGGCATGCTGCTCAGCATTCTGCAGATTGTGGTGATCCCGATTGCGCTGGGGCTGGTTATCCACCATCTGTTCCCACGCGTGGTGAAGGCGGTTGAGCCGTACCTGCCCGCGTTTTCGATGGTCTGCATTCTGGCGATCATCAGCGCCGTGGTGGCCGGTTCCGCGTCGCACATTGCCTCCGTAGGCTTTGTGGTGATCGTCGCGGTGGTACTGCACAACACCATCGGCCTGCTGGGCGGATACTGGGGCGGGAAGCTGTTTGGCTTTGACGAGTCCACCTGCCGCACGCTGGCAATCGAGGTAGGCATGCAGAACTCCGGCCTGGCAGCGGCGCTGGGTAAAATTTACTTCTCACCGCTGGCGGCCCTGCCGGGCGCGCTGTTCTCCGTCTGGCACAACCTGTCCGGCTCGCTGCTGGCGGGCTACTGGTCCGGTAAGCCGATTGATGAGCAACCGAAAAAAGATGCGCTGAAGCAGGGTTAATTGACGCGGCTTGCTTTACACTGAAGCCTCCCCATCAGGAGGCTTCAGCAATGGCTACACCACGATTGACCCAGAAAGACATGACGGAAGCCGAGCAGCGCGAACTGAAAACGCTTCTCGACCGCGCCCGCATCGCCCATGGCCGCACGCTGACGAACGCCGAAACCAATCAGGTTAAAAAAGAGTACATCGACAAGCTGATGGCGCAACGTGAGGCTGCGGCGAAAAAAGCCCGCAAGCTGAAAAAAGAGCAGGCTTATAAGCCGGATGCAGAGGCGACCTTTTCCTGGTCCGCCAATACATCAACCCGTGGAAGGCGCTAATCAGCGCCCTTTCTTTTTGCGCCCCGGCTGGGTAAAGCGTTTTCCGTTACCCGGCTTGCCCCGCCCTTTCTCTTCCGCCTGCGGTGCCTTCACCACCGGACGTTTAATCGCCTGCGTTTTCGGCTTCGCTTTAGCTTTCGGCTTCGCTTCGGACGAGGAGTTTTCGATAAGCTTGAACAGCTCGATCAGCTCGTCGTCCGTTAAGTCACGCCACTCGCCCAGCGGGATCCCGGACAGGCTGACGTTCATGATGCGCGTACGTTCCAGCTTCGTCACTTCATAACCAAAATACTCGCACATGCGACGGATCTGGCGGTTCAGGCCCTGCACCAGCGTGATACGGAACGCAAACGGCGCTTCTTTTTTGACCTTGCACTTCTTCGTCACGGTGCCCAGAATCGGCACGCCTGCGCCCATCCCGCGAATGAACTCGTCCGTCACCGGCTTGTTCACCGTAACGATATACTCTTTCTCGTGGTCGTTACCGGCACGCAGAATTTTGTTCACCAGGTCGCCGTGGTTGGTAAGGAAAATCAGCCCCTGAGAGTCTTTATCCAGACGGCCAATCGGGAAAATGCGGCTACTGTGGTTCACGAAATCAACGATGTTGTCCCGCTCTCCGTCTTCCGTTGTGCTGACAATCCCAACCGGTTTGTTCAACGCGATAAACACCAGGTCTTCTGCATCACGCGGTTCGATGACCTGACCATTTACTTTAACCACATCGCCAGGCATCACCTGGTCACCAATCGTGGCGCGTTTGCCGTTGAGGAACACATTACCTTGTTCAATGTAACGGTCCGCCTCGCGACGTGAGCAGATCCCGCTCTCGCTAATGTACTTGTTTAATCGGGTTGATTGAGTTGGCAGCATAGTTTCTCCTGTGAAGGGCGAAATATACCTTAGGTATGGACTGGAAAAAAAGATTAGCCGACGGTAACTGAGACGGGTTTTCCAAGTTTACATAACATCATGATCAGCGTATCAAGGGTGAACTTACTGGTTTTGAGGTTCACGACATCAGACACGCGGGGACGAGAGACGTTTAGCCTGACGGCAGCGTCAGTCTGACGCAGTTTATTCTCCGCAATCCACGAGGAAATTTCCTGCATCAGTTGCCGCTTGATGGCAAGCAACTGCTCAACCTCTTTTTCGGCACTTTCGTGCAACTGTTTAGCTTCACTTTCTTCAAAACCCAGCTCAGCAAAAATGTTCGTTTCTGAAGCTGTCACATGCCGAATTTTTGTATCAACGCGTCTTCCCATTTTCATCCTCTCCGAGCATCAAGCACCGCCTGAAAACGTGCCTTTGCTATGTATTTATCATGGCCTGATGTCCGCTGCGTTTTCTTCTTAAAGCAATGCAGTACGTAAACAGCATCCTCATAACGAGCCAAATAGATGATTCGGTATGCGCCCGTGTCACCGCGTAGCCGTATCTCTGCAACGCCTTTGCCAATCTCTGAGATCGGCTTCCAGTCTGCCGCCTCTAATCCAGCCTGTAATCGATGTAGCTGATACCCTGCTTCCCGCCGGATTTCCTCCGGGAAGCCGAGCAAATCATCGAAGGCACTCCCCATCCATGCAATGGGTCTCATTGCTGGTTTTTCTGACAGCATACCACATCCCTGTATAAAATTTTATACATAAAAGATTACATTGTCTCACGCCACAGGTCTGCTTATGACCTGTGGCGTGACGTTACGTTTTCAGTAGAGTTTGGTCACGCCTCATGGAGAGGATCTGCGAGGCGCTTTCAGAGATTAATACTCATCCCGCTCGTCGTCTTCATCCGGCTGTTCCATCACGCTGTAGGCCACCGCGCAGAACAGCGAGTTAAGACGCTTCATATCCCCCAGCAGCCCCAGGTGCAGGGAGCTGGTCTCGATGCTCTGCACGTTCTGCTGGTGCAGACGCTCAACGTGGGCGTGCGAGTATCGGCGGTTAAGAATGCGGAAGCGATGCTTGTTGCGGCGCAGGCGGCGCGCGCTCGGTACGTCGCTGGAGAAGAACACCGACATCGCCAGCTTCAGGTTGCTCACCAGCTTTTCGTGCAGCGCTTCGAGCTCCTTCAGCCCTTCCACGGAGAACGCCCGACGCGCGGCCAGGGATTTGTCCGCGATTTCGCTGCCCATACGCTCAACGATGTCCGAGGCCTGCTCCAGGTTAAGCGACATCTCAATGATTTCCGCCCAGCGGCGGGACTCCTCTTCCGCCAGCTCGTCCTGCGGGATACGCGCCAGATAGAGCTTGATGGCGGTATACAGCACGTTGATGTCGTCCGCCAGCCTGCGCAGCTCTTTTTCCTCGCGCGGCTCGCCGTGCATCACCTTTTTCAGCCCTTCGAGCATGGTTTCCATCGCGTCGCCCATGCGCAGCGTTTCGCGGGCGGCGTTGGCGATGGCCAGCGCGGGGGTGTCCAGCACGGAGGTATCCAGATGCTTCGGCTTAAGGCGCGCGTCCAGCTCCGGTTCATCACGGATAAGACGCTCGCAGAAGCGGGCCATCGGCGCGGCAAACGGCACCATCGCCAGGCAGCGCACCAGGTTATAGAAGACGTGGAAGTAGATCACCAGCTCTGCTTTCGGCAGCGGGAGGTTGTCCATCAGGTTTGCCAGCGGATGGACAAACGGCAGAATAATCAGGCTGCCCACCAGCTTAAACAGCAAACTCCCCAGCGCCACGCGACGGGCGGCAGCATTGGCCGCGCTGTTGTTGAGCATCGCCAGCAGGCCAGAGCCGAGGTTAGCGCCGATCACCAGACACAGCGCCACCGGGAAGGAGATCGCGCCCGCGGCGGTGAGCGTGGCCGTCAGCAGCACGGCGGCCAGGCTGGAGTAGCTGATGATGGCAAACACTGCCCCGATCAGCGCATCCAGCATGATGTCACCGGTCAGCGAGGCGAAGATGACCTGCACGCCGTTCGCCTGGGTGATAGGCGTCACCGCCTGCACAATCAGTTCCAGCGCCAGCAGAATCAGCCCGAGGCCAATGCCCACGCGGCCAAGCTGCCCGGCCCGGGTCTGCTTGCGGCCAAGAAAGAAGATAACCCCAATGAAAATCAGCAGCGGCGACAGCCAGGAGAGATCGAACGTCAGGATACGCGCCATCAGCGCGGTACCGACGTCAGCACCCAGCACGATCACCAGCGCCGGGGCGAGCGCGACCAGATCCTGCGCCACGAAGGAGGTGACGAGCATGGTGGTGGCATTGCTGCTTTGCACCAGCGCCGTGACGCCAATCCCCGCGCAGAAGGCGAGCGGCTTCTTCTCAACGCTGCCGCTGAGGACGGTACGTAAGCGCGCGCCGAACACGCGCATCACGCCGGTGCGGACAATATGGGTGCCCCATACGAGCAGTGCGACTGCCGAAAGCAGATGTAACAACGTCAGCACGGAAGTGGGTTCTCCTTATCGTTATAGATTTTATGATTAAGTATAAGGGTTTAAACGTAAGAAAGAGACAGGGCACCGTTGAGGTGCCCTGTTTGTTGTAAGGAAAAGTGACGTTAGTCCGCGTCGTAGCCTAAATTCGGCGCCAGCCAGCGCTCTACTTCTGACACGCTCATGCCTTTGCGCAGGGCGTAATCTTCGATCTGATCGCGCTGCAGCTGCGCCACGGCGAAGTACTTGCTGTCCGGATGACTGAAGTACCAGCCCGACACGGACGCGCCCGGCCACATGGCGAACGACTCGGTGAGCTTCATGCCGGTATGCGCTTCCACGTCCAGAAGTTTCCAGATAGTGCCTTTTTCGGTGTGTTCCGGACAGGCCGGATAGCCCGGCGCCGGACGAATCCCCTGGTAGTTTTCGCGGATCAGCTCCTCGTTGCTGAGGTTCTCATTCGCCGCGTAACCCCAGTACACCTTACGTACGCGTTCGTGTAGGTATTCAGCAAAGGCTTCCGCCAGGCGGTCGGCAATCGCTTTCACCATGATCTTATTGTAATCATCGTGTTGCGCTTCAAACGCGTCCGCCAGGGCGTCTTCTTCCAGACCGCCGGTTACCGCAAAGGCGCCGATATAGTCAGCTTTCCCGCTCAGCTTCGGCGCAACGAAATCCGCCAGGCAGTAATTGGCAAAGCCCACTTTTTCGGTTTGCTGCCGCAGGTGATGGCTCACGGCCAGCACGTGGGTGCGGGTTTCATCGCGGTAGATTTCCACGTCGTCACCCACGCGGTTCGCCGGGAACAGCCCCACCACGCCGCGCGGGTTGAGGGCTTTCTCTGCGCTCAGCGTGTCCAGCATATCGTTGGCGTCTTTAAACAGACGCTTCGCCTCTTCGCCTACGACTTCATCTTCGAGGATGCGCGGATATTTGCCCGCCAGCGACCAGGTCATAAAGAACGGCGTCCAGTCAATGTAGTTGCGCAGCGTCTCGATGCTGGCCGTCACGTCCTGCACGCCCAGACGATGCGCGACCGGCGGTGTATAGCTTGCCCAGTCAAAGGCCAGGTCGTTATCGCGTGCTGCAGCGAGCGTCACCGGCGGCGTGCGCGGTTTTTTGCGCCCGTGCTGCACGCGAACGGTTTCGTACTCCTGGCGAGTGCGCGCCACAAAATCGTCGCGCTGAGTCTCGGAGAGTAGTGCGGAAACCACGCCCACCGTGCGCGAGGCGTTCTGCACGTAAACCGTCGGTCCGCTGTAGTTCTGCTCGATCTTCACTGCCGTGTGCGCTTTCGAGGTGGTCGCCCCGCCAATCAGCAGCGGAATGGTGAAGCCCTGACGCTCCATCTCTTTTGCCACGTTGACCATTTCGTCGAGCGACGGCGTAATCAGGCCGGAGAGGCCAATCAGATCGGCGTTCACTTCGCGCGCGGTCTTGAGGATTTTATCCGCCGGAACCATCACGCCAAGGTCGATAATTTCGTAGTTATTGCACTGCAACACCACGCCAACAATGTTTTTGCCGATGTCGTGTACGTCGCCCTTCACGGTGGCGATAACCATTTTACCGTTGCTGGAGCCCTTCTCTTTGCTGGCTTCGATGAAGGGTTCAAGATAAGCCACTGCCTGCTTCATGACGCGAGCGGATTTCACCACCTGCGGCAGGAACATCTTGCCCTCGCCGAACAGATCGCCGACCACGTTCATGCCGTCCATCAGCGGCCCTTCGATCACCTCAATCGGGCGGGCTGCCTGCTGACGCGCTTCCTCGGTGTCCTGCTCGATGAACTCGGTAATCCCTTTCACCAGCGAGTATTCCAGACGCTTTTTCACGTCCCAGGAACGCCACTCGGCCTGCTGAACATTGGCCGATTCATCCGATTTACTGCCGCGGTATTTTTCCGCCAGGTCGAGCATGCGCTCGGTGGCGTCGTCGCGACGGTTGAGGATCACGTCCTCTACGGCATCGCGCAGTTCGGCAGGCAGATCGTCGTAAATCGCCAGCTGTCCAGCGTTGACGATGCCCATGTCCATCCCATTGCGGATGGCGTAGTAGAGGAACACGGCGTGGATCGCCTCACGCACCGGGTCGTTGCCGCGGAACGAGAACGAGACGTTCGACACGCCGCCGGAGATCAGCGCATGCGGCAGCTCGCGCTTAATGTCCTCGCACGCGCCGATAAAGTCCTGGGCGTAGTTATTGTGCTCTTCGATGCCGGTCGCCACGGCGAAGATGTTCGGGTCAAAGATGATGTCTTCCGGTGGGAAGCCGACCTCTTCGGTTAAAATTTTGTACGCGCGGCGGCAAATCTCAATTTTACGCGCGCGGGTATCGGCCTGGCCCACTTCGTCAAAGGCCATGACCACCACGGCGGCACCGTAGCGGCGGACCTGCTTCGCGTGGTGGATGAAGACATCCACGCCCTCTTTCATGGAGATGGAGTTGACGATGCCTTTACCCTGAATGCACTTCAGCCCCTTCTCGATCACGTCCCATTTGGAGGAGTCGATCATGATCGGCACGCGGGCGATGTCCGGCTCACCGGCAATCAGGTTGAGGAAACGCACCATTGCCGCTTCGGCGTCGAGCATCCCCTCATCCATGTTGATATCGATAATCTGCGCGCCGCTTTCCACCTGCTGGCGGGCAACGTCCAGCGCTTCGCTGTACTTCTCTTCTTTGATCAGGCGCTTGAATTTAGCGGAACCAGTAACGTTGGTACGTTCACCCACGTTCACAAACAGGCTGTCGTCGCCGATGGTCAACGGCTCCAGGCCGGAAAGGCGACAGGCAACCGGCAGCTCTGGCAGCTTGCGCGGCGGCAGCCCGTCCACGGCGCGGCTCATGGCGGCGATGTGCTCCGGCGTGGTGCCGCAGCAGCCGCCGACGATGTTCAGGAAGCCTGACTCGGCCCACTCGCGGATTTGCGCCGCCATGGTGTCAGCATCCAGATCGTACTCGCCAAACGCGTTCGGCAGACCGGCGTTCGGATGCGCGGTAACGTAGCATTCGGCGATGCGCGAAAGCTCCTGCACGTACTGGCGCAGTTCGTCTGGTCCCAGCGCGCAGTTCAGGCCGAAGGAGAGCGCGTCGGCGTGGCGCAGGGAGTTATAAAACGCTTCGGTTGTCTGGCCGGACAGGGTGCGGCCGGAGGCGTCGGTGATGGTGCCAGAGATCATGATCGGCAGGTCAACGCCCAGCGCCTCAAACTCCTCTTTCACCGCGTATATCGCGGCTTTGGCGTTGAGGGTATCGAACACCGTTTCAATCAGGATCAGGTCGGAGCCACCTTCCACCAGCGCTTTGGTCGATTCACGATACGCCGTAACCAGCTGGTCAAAGGTGATATTACGAAACGCCGGGTCGTTGACGTCCGGTGAAATCGACGCGGTGCGGTTGGTCGGGCCAAGCACCCCGGCAACGTAGCGCGGCTTGTCCGGCGTGCGGGCCGTCCACTCGTCGGCACAGGCGCGGGCGAGCCTGGCCGCCTCATAGTTGATCTCCGCCGACAGGGATTCCATCTGGTAATCCGCCATGGCGATGGTTGTCGAGTTGAAGGTGTTAGTTTCAACGATATCCGCACCCGCTTCAAAGTAGGCATTGTGGATATCCTTAATCACGGACGGCTTGCTGAGCACCAGCAGGTCGTTGTTTCCTTTCAGGTCGCAGGGCCAGTCGGCGAAGCGCTCGCCGCGGAAATCGTCTTCGCTCAGACGATAGCTCTGGATCATGGTGCCCATGCCGCCGTCCAGCACCAGAATTCGTTCATTTAACTGCGCACGCAGTTGCTCTACTTTGCTGCTCACACTTGCTCCCGACAACGCTCAACAAGGCCAAAAGGCTGCGTTCCATACTGGCACAATCTCGCAGGGTGGAAAAGTCACGCCGCGGTAACATGAGACATGTTCACCATCACTCCTCCGATCAGTCAGGAAAGCGGTTGCAAATTCACCAAATAAAACGAAAATGATTTCCACGATACAGAAAAAGGAGATCGTCATGGTCGCGACCGTTCCCGCCAAACGCGGCAGAAAACCTGCCGCCACCGCCGCTGCACAACCCGGCGGACAGGTTCAATCCCTGACGCGCGGTCTGAAGCTGCTGGAGTGGATAGCCGAGTCGCACGGCAGCGTGGCCCTGACGGAGCTGGCCCAGCAGGCTGGTCTGCCGAACTCCACCACGCACCGCCTGCTGACCACCATGCAGCAGTTGGGTTTTGTCCGCCAGGTCGGCGAGCTGGGGCACTGGGCGGTGGGCGCGCATGCGTTTATCGTGGGCAGCAGCTTCCTTCAGAGCCGTAACCTGCTGGCGATTGTGCACCCGATCCTGCGCAAGCTGATGGAGGAGTCCGGCGAGACGGTGAACCTTGCGGTGCTCGACCAGAGTGACCACCAGGCGATTATCATCGACCAGGTGCAGTGCACGCAGTTGATGCGCATGTCCGCGCCGATTGGCGGCAAGCTGCCGATGCACGCCTCCGGGGCGGGGAAAGCGTTTCTCTCGCAGCTGAGCGAAGAGCAGGTGACCGGGCTGCTGCACCGAAAAGGGCTGCACGCCTATACCCACGCCACGCTGGTGTCGCCGGTGCATCTGAAAGAAGATCTGGCGTTGACCCGCAAGCGCGGCTATTCGTTTGATGACGAGGAACATGCGCTGGGGCTGCGCTGCCTCGCGTCCTGTATTTTCGACGAACATCGCGAGCCGTTTGCTGCGATCTCCATCTCTGGCCCCATCTCACGTATGACCGACGACCGGGTGACCGAGCTGGGCGCGCTGGTGATTAAGGCCGCGAAAGAGGTGACGCTGGCGTATGGTGGGATTCGTTAAACCGCACACAAAACCGCTGCTTGCGGCGGTAAGCGTACACATCCTCCACGTGCCCATTTTTGATCCGCGTTTGTAGCCCGCGCCAGTAGCTGGCGTGGAACAGATCTTCATGCATTTCTTCAAATAACGGCCCGATGCGTGGGTCCGCACACAGCCAGTGGCGAAACTCCTCGGGAAACACATCGCCCGGCGAAACGCTGTACCACGGCTCGCTGGAGAGCTCATCCTCCGGGTAACGGGGCGGCGGGATATCGCGAAAGTTCACCTCGGTCATGTAGCAAATTTCATCGTAATCGTAGAACACCACCCGCCCGTGCCGGGTGACGCCGAAGTTTTTAAACAGCATATCGCCAGGGAAGATATTGGCGGCGGCGAGCTGGCGGATAGCGTTGCCGTACTCTTCGATGGCATCACGTAATGCCTGGCCCTCTGACTGTTCCAGCCAGATATTGAGCGGCACCATACGGCGCTCAATATAGAGATGGCTAATCGCTATTTTATCGCCCAGATCGGTGATTTTCGTCGGCGCTTCCTGCATTAACAGCGACATAAGCGCCGGATCGATCTGCTGCTTATCCAGCACAAAGTTTTCAAACTCCTGGGTATCGGCCATTCGGCCGACGCGATCGTGCTCTTTTACCAGCTGATAGCAGGCGCGGACGTGGGCGGCGGTCATCTCTTTCTGCGGGGCGAATCTGTCTTTTATCACCTTAAAGACCCGGTCGAAGCCCGGCAGCGTGAAGACCAGCATCACCATGCCGCGGATACCTGGCGCTTCGATAAACTGCTCATCCGCCGCGGTGACATAGCGCAGATACTCCCGATAACTTTCCGTTTTGGCATGCTTCTGACAGCCAATCGCCATATACAGCTCGGCGGTGGTTTTGCCCGGCAGGATCTCACGCAGCCACTCCACCAGGGCGGCAGGCAGCGGGGCGTACACCATGAAATAGGAGCGGGCGAAGCCAAACACGATGCTGGCCTCGGCGCTGGTGGTCAGGCAGGTATCGACAAACAGTTCGCCGTCGTCGGTACGGTGAATGGGCAACAGAAACGGCACAATGGCCGTCGGCGTAACCAGTTTGCCCACCAGCCAGGCGGCCTTATTCCGGTAGAACAGCTCGTTGGCCACCTGCAAATGGCTGCGGCTGAGCACCTCCTCGCCGTAGGTTTCACGAAGATGCGCATGGATATAGCCGATATCCCGGAGCTTGTTCTCCCACGGCAGGCGCAGCGGCAAATCCGTTAAGATGCGATGCAGGAGCTTTTCCCACCCGCGATCGGGAAAGAAATCTTTCGCCAGCGGACGCGGAATGGTACGGAAGCGGCGCTCAGGCTGGGAGCTGAAGATAAATAACCGCTCAGGAGATAATGAGCGGTGGTCAAATAACCGGCAATAGACGGAGTTGAAAAAGCTCTCCGCAATCTCGAAGCGAGGGTAGTCGGGTAACAGATGGGTGTAATGCTCTTTCACGCGCAGTAAAAATGCCGCGTCCGGGCTTTTACCGTCGGTAATACAGCGCAGCTGCTCCACCACCAGACCCACATGGTGGTCATAGAGATGAATACGCTGCTTCATGGCCTGCTGAACCGCATGCCAGTCTGCATGTTCGAAGCGCTGCTGCGCGCCGGAGGTCACTTCCAGAAAACGACCATACTGGGCATCAAAGCCCTGCAGAATGGTTTGGGCAATCAGCAATTCCAGGCCACGCGACATATATTCCCCCTCACCCCGCCCCTCTCCCCGGAGGGGAGAGGGGGAAAAGTTTAGAACTGTGCTTCTTCGGTTGACCCCGTTAAGGCGGTAACGGATGAGGCGCCTCCCTGGATGATGGTCGTCACGTTATCAAAGTAGCCCGTCCCCACTTCCTGCTGGTGAGAAACAAAGGTATAGCCGTCTTTACCAGCGGCAAACTCCGGCTGCTGCACCTTCTCAACGTAGTGCTTCATGCCCTCACCCTGCGCGTAAGCGTGCGCCAGGTCGAACATGTTGAACCACATGCTGTGGATGCCTGCCAGGGTGATGAACTGGTACTTGTAGCCCATATCCGACAGCTGCTGCTGGAAGCTGGCGATGGTTTTGTCATCCAGCTTTTTCTGCCAGTTGAAGGACGGCGAACAGTTGTAGGCCAGCAGTTTGCCCGGGTATTTCGCATGAATCGCATCGGCAAAGCGCTTCGCCAGCGCCAGATCCGGCGTGGACGTTTCACACCAGACCAGGTCGGCGTAAGGGGCATAGGCCAGGCCGCGGCTGATGGCCTGTTCGATACCGGCATGCGTGCGATAGAACCCCTCGCTGGTGCGCTCGCCGGTAATAAATTCGCTATCGTACGGATCGCAGTCAGAGGTAATCAGGTCCGCCGCATCCGCATCGGTACGGGCAATCACCAGCGTCGGCACGCCGAGCACGTCAGCAGCCAGACGCGCGGCAACCAGCTTCTGAATCGCTTCCTGGGTCGGGACGAGAACTTTTCCGCCCATATGCCCGCACTTCTTCACCGACGCCAGCTGATCTTCGAAGTGAACGGCCGCTGCACCGGCCTCAATCATCGATTTCATCAGTTCGAAGGCGTTCAGCACGCCGCCGAAGCCCGCTTCCGCATCCGCCACGATCGGCAGGAAGTAATCAATAAAACGCGGATCGTTGGGCTCAATGCCTGCGGCCCACTGGATCTGATCCGCGCGGCGGAAGGTATTGTTGATCCGATCCACCACCGACGGTACCGAGTTGGCCGGATAAAGAGATTGATCCGGATACATGCTGGAGGCCAGGTTGGCGTCCGCCGCGACCTGCCAGCCGGAAAGGTAAATGGCTTCTATGCCGGCCTTCGCCTGCTGCAATGCCTGACCGCCGGTCAGCGCACCGAGGCTGTTGATATAACCCTTTTTGGAGCCACCGTGCAGCAGCTTCCACATTTTCGCCGCACCGTTCTGTGCCAGCGTGCATTCCGGGTTGACCGAGCCGCGTAATTTCACCACGTCCTCCGCGCTGTAAGGACGGCGGATGCCTTCCCAGCGCGGTTGAGTCCACTCTTTCTTTAATTCTTCGATTTGTTGGGTACGGGTTTTCATGTGCAGATGCTCCATATTGTTATGTGGTGAGTTACGCCAGGAAGCGGTAGCCCGGCAGGGTCAGGAAGTCGATTAAGTCATCTGAGGTGGTGATTTGCTCCATCAGGCGCGCTGCGTCGTCAAAGCGTCCGCTGCTGAAGCGGTGTTCGCCCAGCTCGTCCTGGATGACCCGCATCTCTTCGGCCAGCATCTGACGGAACAGGGCTTTGGTGACCGGCTTGCCGTTGCTGAGCGTTTTTTGATGGTGGATCCACTGCCAGATAGAGGTGCGCGAAATTTCCGCCGTGGCAGCATCTTCCATCAGGCCGTAGATAGGCACGCAGCCGTTGCCGGAGATCCACGCTTCGATGTACTGGACCGCGACGCGAATATTGGCACGCATCCCCTCTTCCGTTCGCTCGCCCGCGCACGGTGCCAGCAGCTGTTCTTCAGCCGTTGGGGCATCTTCTTCGCGCGTGACAAACAGCTGATTTTTGTTATCGCCGAGTACGCGATTGAAGACCTCCATCGCCGTATCGGCCAGGCCCGGATGGGCAATCCACGTGCCGTCGTGACCGTTACGGGCTTCCAGCTCTTTATCGGCTTTCACCTTGTTGAGCACCTGATTATTGCGCTCCGCGTCTTTGCTCGGAATAAAGGCCGCCATGCCGCCCATCGCAAAGGCACCGCGCTTGTGGCAGGTTTTAATCAGCAGACGCGAATAGGCGCTCAGGAAGGGTTTATCCATGGTCACGACCTGGCGGTCCGGCAGTACGCGATCGGGATAGTTTTTCAGGGTTTTGATGTAGCTGAAAATATAGTCCCAGCGTCCGCAGTTCAGGCCGACAATGTGGTCGCGCAGGGCATGCAGAATTTCATTCATCTGGAACACGGCGGGCAGCGTTTCAATCAGCAGCGTGGCCTTGATCGTGCCGCGCGGCAGGTTGAAGCGATCTTCCGCGTAGCTAAATACTTCGCTCCACCAGGCGGCTTCCTGCCAGGCCTGCGTTTTTGGCAGATAGAAATAGGGACCGCTACCTTTTGCCAGCAGGTTTTTGTAGTTATGGAAGAAATAAAGTGCGAAATCAAACAGGCTGCCCGGAATGGCTTCTCCACGCCATGTGACATGTTTTTCAGGGAGGTGCAGACCTCGTACGCGACAGATCAGCACCGCCGGATTCGGTTTGAGCTGGTAGATTTTCCCGGCTTCGTTGGTGTAGCTGATGGTGCCGTTGACGGCATCGCGCAGGTTGATCTGCCCGTCGATAACTTTGTTCCAGTCCGGGGCCAGCGAGTCTTCAAAATCGGCCATAAAGACTTTAACGTTGGCGTTCATGGCGTTGATCACCATTTTGCGCTCTACCGGACCAGTGATCTCAACGCGACGATCCTGTAAATCTTCAGGAATGCCGCGGATTTTCCACTCACCACGACGAATGGAAGCAGTTTCCGAAATAAATCCTGGCAACTTGCCGTTATCGATTTCCTGCTGCTGGTGAATGCGTGCCGCCAGCAGCTTATTGCGCTGCGGCGTAAAGCGGGTCACCAGCTCAGTCAGAAACTCTACCGCTTCGGCCGTCAAAACCTGCTGTTCTTGCTCACCATTCGGCTGGGTAAAGGTCAATTCATCGACCGTGGTTGCCTGTTGAGTCATCGTTCTGCTCCTCATCAAAGATCCAAAATCACGCCCCCAATGCGAACGAAAGATCGTTGTGTAGTTTTCGCTCAGCAGAATTAAGACTATCTATAATTTTTCCAAAATCAAAAACAATTTCCATTTTAATTTTAATTACAACGCAACATGATGATTAATATGGAGTTAAAGTTTCCTGGCATGTTGAACGGGATTTCGGAAATAAAAAAGGCACCCGAAGGTGCCTGATCTGAATAGCTGAAACGCTTTAGGATCGTTTAATGCAGACGATTACTCCAGCGTCGGATTCATGTGGCGAAGATCGTACGGCGTAATCTGGTAGACGTAATAGTTGAGCCAGTTAGTGAACAGCAGATTTCCGTGGCTGCGCCAGGTGGCCCTTGGTTTGTTTTGCGGATCGTTTTTCGGGAAATAGTTGTACGGGATATCCGGATTAAGACCCGCTTCGACATCACGGAAATACTCTGATGCGAGAGTATCGGGATCATACTCAGGATGGCCGGTAACGAACGCGATACGTTTGTCTTTACTGGCAAACAGGTAGGCATCCCCGTCTTCCGTTTCGGCCAGGATCTCCAGATCGGTGTAATCACGAATCAGCTGGGCCGGAAAATCGGCGTAGCGGGAATGCGGGGCCAGGAAGGTGTCATCAAAACCACGCGTCAGCAGCGCGTGTGGATGAAGAATGTGGTGTTCGTATACGCCGGAGAGCTTTTGAGTGCGGGTTTGCTTGGGAATACCGTAGAGAATGTTGAGTGCGGCCTGTACCGCCCAGCAGACAAACAGCGTTGACGTGACGTGATCTTTTGCCCATTCCAGCACCTGTTTGATCTGCGGCCAGTAAGCAACATCGTTAAATTCAACCAGACCGAGCGGCGCGCCTGTCACAATCAGTCCGTCGAAGTTTTCCCCCCGAATATCTTCGAAGTTACAGTAGAAGTTATTCAGATGCTCAGAGGGCGTGTTACGTGACTCGCGGGCATCAATACGCAGCAGTTGAATATCGACCTGCAGCGGGGAGTTCGACAGCAGACGCAGAAACTGATTCTCCGTCTCAATCTTTTTCGGCATCAGGTTGAGGATGAGAACCTTCAGCGGGCGAATTTCCTGACCTGTCGCGCGTGAAGCCGTCATCACGAAGACGTTCTCTTCACGTAAGAAATTGACGGCTGGTAGCTCGTCCTGCACCCGAATCGGCATAACCTTACTTCCTCACAATATACGTATAAACGTTTAGACATCCAGACAGCTAACGATACCCAGAAATGGTATGAATGTCGAGCCTGCAAGTCGAAGGTGAGAAAGTTTCAGGGAGAGGGAGAAAAACAAAAGCAAAAAACCCCGCACCTTACGGTACGGGGTTCTTCTTGATTGATGCCTGGCAGTTCCCTACTCTCACATGGGGAGACCCCACACTACCATCGGCGCTACGGCGTTTCACTTCTGAGTTCGGCATGGGGTCAGGTGGGACCACCGCGCTAAAGCCGCCAGGCAAATTCTGTTAATCTGTATCAGGCTGAAAATCTGTCTCTCACCGCCAAAACATCTTCGGCGTTGTAAGGTTAAGCCTCACGGTTCATTAGTACCGGTTAGCTCAACGCATCGCTGCGCTTACACACCCGGCCTATCAACGTCGTCGTCTTCAACGTTCCTTCAGGAGACTTATAGTCTCAGGGAGAACTCATCTCGGGGCAAGTTTCGTGCTTAGATGCTTTCAGCACTTATCTCTTCCGCATTTAGCTACCGGGCAGTGCCATTGGCATGACAACCCGAACACCAGTGATGCGTCCACTCCGGTCCTCTCGTACTAGGAGCAGCCCCCCTCAATTCTCCAGCGCCCACGGCAGATAGGGACCGAACTGTCTCACGACGTTCTAAACCCAGCTCGCGTACCACTTTAAATGGCGAACAGCCATACCCTTGGGACCTACTTCAGCCCCAGGATGTGATGAGCCGACATCGAGGTGCCAAACACCGCCGTCGATATGAACTCTTGGGCGGTATCAGCCTGTTATCCCCGGAGTACCTTTTATCCGTTGAGCGATGGCCCTTCCATTCAGAACCACCGGATCACTATGACCTGCTTTCGCACCTGCTCGAGCCGTCACTCTCGCAGTCAAGCTAGCTTATGCCATTGCACTAACCTCCTGATGTCCGACCAGGATTAGCTAACCTTCGTGCTCCTCCGTTACTCTTTGGGAGGAGACCGCCCCAGTCAAACTACCCACCAGACACTGTCCGCAACCCGGATCACGGGTCCACGTTAGAACACCAGCCATTAAAGGGTGGTATTTCAAGGACGGCTCCACGCAGACTGGCGTCCACGCTTCAAAGCCTCCCACCTATCCTACACATCAAGGACCAGTGTTCAGTGTCAAGCTATAGTAAAGGTTCACGGGGTCTTTCCGTCTTGCCGCGGGTACACTGCATCTTCACAGCGAGTTCAATTTCACTGAGTCTCGGGTGGAGACAGCCTGGCCATCATTACGCCATTCGTGCAGGTCGGAACTTACCCGACAAGGAATTTCGCTACCTTAGGACCGTTATAGTTACGGCCGCCGTTTACCGGGGCTTCGATCAAGAGCTTCGCGTTGCCGCTAACCCCATCAATTAACCTTCCGGCACCGGGCAGGCGTCACACCGTATACGTCCACTTTCGTGTTTGCACAGTGCTGTGTTTTTAATAAACAGTTGCAGCCAGCTGGTATCTTCGACTGATTTCAGCTCCGCCCGCAGGGGCTTCACCTACATATCAGCGTGCCTTCTCCCGAAGTTACGGCACCATTTTGCCTAGTTCCTTCACCCGAGTTCTCTCAAGCGCCTTGGTATTCTCTACCTGACCACCTGTGTCGGTTTGGGGTACGATTTGATGTTACCTGATGCTTAGAGGCTTTTCCTGGAAGCAGGGCATTTATCACTTCAGCACCGTAGTGCCTCGTCATCACGCCTCAGTGTTAAAGTGAACCGGATTTGCCTGGAACACACACCTACACGCTTAAACCGGGACAACCGTCGCCCGGCTGACATAGCCTTCTCCGTCCCCCCTTCGCAGTAACACCAAGTACAGGAATATTAACCTGTTTCCCATCGACTACGCCTTTCGGCCTCGCCTTAGGGGTCGACTCACCCTGCCCCGATTAACGTTGGACAGGAACCCTTGGTCTTCCGGCGAGCGGGCTTTTCACCCGCTTTATCGTTACTTATGTCAGCATTCGCACTTCTGATACCTCCAGCATGCCTCACAGCACACCTTCGACGGCTTACAGAACGCTCCCCTACCCAACAACGCATAAGCGTCGCTGCCGCAGCTTCGGTGCATGGTTTAGCCCCGTTACATCTTCCGCGCAGGCCGACTCGACCAGTGAGCTATTACGCTTTCTTTAAATGATGGCTGCTTCTAAGCCAACATCCTGGCTGTCTGTGCCTTCCCACATCGTTTCCCACTTAACCATGACTTTGGGACCTTAGCTGGCGGTCTGGGTTGTTTCCCTCTTCACGACGGACGTTAGCACCCGCCGTGTGTCTCCCGTGATAACATTCTTCGGTATTCGTAGTTTGCATCGGGTTGGTAAGCCGGGATGGCCCCCTAGCCGAAACAGTGCTCTACCCCCGAAGATGAGTTCACGAGGCGCTACCTAAATAGCTTTCGGGGAGAACCAGCTATCTCCCGGTTTGATTGGCCTTTCACCCCCAGCCACAGGTCATCCGCTAATTTTTCAACATTAGTCGGTTCGGTCCTCCAGTTAGTGTTACCCAACCTTCAACCTGCCCATGGCTAGATCACCGGGTTTCGGGTCTATACCCTGCAACTTAACGCCCAGTTAAGACTCGGTTTCCCTGCGGCTCCCCTATACGGTTAACCTTGCTACAGAATATAAGTCGCTGACCCATTATACAAAAGGTACGCAGTCACACCCGAAGGTGCTCCCACTGCTTGTACGTACACGGTTTCAGGTTCTTTTTCACTCCCCTCGCCGGGGTTCTTTTCGCCTTTCCCTCACGGTACTGGTTCACTATCGGTCAGTCAGGAGTATTTAGCCTTGGAGGATGGTCCCCCCATATTCAGACAGGATACCACGTGTCCCGCCCTACTCTTCGAGTTCACAACCTGTGCATTTTCGTGTACGGGACTGTCACCCTGTACCGTGCGACTTTCCAGACGCTTCCACTAACACACAAGCTGATTCAGACTCCGGGCTGCTCCCCGTTCGCTCGCCGCTACTGGGGGAATCTCGGTTGATTTCTTTTCCTCGGGGTACTTAGATGTTTCAGTTCCCCCGGTTCGCCTCGTTAACCTATGTATTCAGTTAACGATAGTGTGACGGATCACACTGGGTTTCCCCATTCGGACATCGACGGGTCAAAGGTTCATATCACCTCGCCGTCGCTTTTCGCAGATTAGCACGTCCTTCATCGCCTCTGACTGCCAGGGCATCCACCGTGTACGCTTAGTCGCTTAACCTCACAACCCGAAGATGTTTCACTTCTGATTGCGAAAATTTGAGAGACTCGAACACACCATTAAAGATGTGTCGTTTCAATTTTCAGCTTGATCCAGATTTTTAAAGAGCAAAACTTCTTAATGCACTCAAAAGTACATTCAGAAGTTCATCATTCATCAGACAATCTGTGTGAGCACTACAAAGGCAGGTTCTTTAAGGTAAGGAGGTGATCCAACCGCAGGTTCCCCTACGGTTACCTTGTTACGACTTCACCCCAGTCATGAATCACAAAGTGGTAAGCGCCCTCCCGAAGGTTAAGCTACCTACTTCTTTTGCAACCCACTCCCATGGTGTGACGGGCGGTGTGTACAAGGCCCGGGAACGTATTCACCGTGGCATTCTGATCACGATTACTAGCGATTCCGACTTCATGGAGTCGAGTTGCAGACTCCAATCCGGACTACGACGCACTTTATGAGGTCCGCTTGCTCTCGCGAGGTCGCTTCTCTTTGTATGCGCCATTGTAGCACGTGTGTAGCCCTACTCGTAAGGGCCATGATGACTTGACGTCATCCCCACCTTCCTCCAGTTTATCACTGGCAGTCTCCTTTGAGTTCCCGGCCTAACCGCTGGCAACAAAGGATAAGGGTTGCGCTCGTTGCGGGACTTAACCCAACATTTCACAACACGAGCTGACGACAGCCATGCAGCACCTGTCTCAGAGTTCCCGAAGGCACCAAAGCATCTCTGCTAAGTTCTCTGGATGTCAAGAGTAGGTAAGGTTCTTCGCGTTGCATCGAATTAAACCACATGCTCCACCGCTTGTGCGGGCCCCCGTCAATTCATTTGAGTTTTAACCTTGCGGCCGTACTCCCCAGGCGGTCGACTTAACGCGTTAGCTCCGGAAGCCACGCCTCAAGGGCACAACCTCCAAGTCGACATCGTTTACGGCGTGGACTACCAGGGTATCTAATCCTGTTTGCTCCCCACGCTTTCGCACCTGAGCGTCAGTCTTTGTCCAGGGGGCCGCCTTCGCCACCGGTATTCCTCCAGATCTCTACGCATTTCACCGCTACACCTGGAATTCTACCCCCCTCTACAAGACTCTAGCCTGCCAGTTTCGAATGCAGTTCCCAGGTTGAGCCCGGGGATTTCACATCCGACTTGACAGACCGCCTGCGTGCGCTTTACGCCCAGTAATTCCGATTAACGCTTGCACCCTCCGTATTACCGCGGCTGCTGGCACGGAGTTAGCCGGTGCTTCTTCTGCGGGTAACGTCAATCGACAAGGTTATTAACCTTATCGCCTTCCTCCCCGCTGAAAGTACTTTACAACCCGAAGGCCTTCTTCATACACGCGGCATGGCTGCATCAGGCTTGCGCCCATTGTGCAATATTCCCCACTGCTGCCTCCCGTAGGAGTCTGGACCGTGTCTCAGTTCCAGTGTGGCTGGTCATCCTCTCAGACCAGCTAGGGATCGTCGCCTAGGTGAGCCGTTACCCCACCTACTAGCTAATCCCATCTGGGCACATCTGATGGCAAGAGGCCCGAAGGTCCCCCTCTTTGGTCTTGCGACGTTATGCGGTATTAGCTACCGTTTCCAGTAGTTATCCCCCTCCATCAGGCAGTTTCCCAGACATTACTCACCCGTCCGCCACTCGTCACCCGAGAGCAAGCTCTCTGTGCTACCGTTCGACTTGCATGTGTTAGGCCTGCCGCCAGCGTTCAATCTGAGCCATGATCAAACTCTTCAATTTAAGTTTGATGCTCGTGAATTAAACTTCGTAATGAATTACGTATGTTCACTCAGAGACTTGGTATTCATTTTTCGTCTTGCGACGTTAAGAATCCATGTCACTTTGAGTGCCCACACAGATTGTCTGATAAATTGTTAAAGAGCAGTGCAACGCGGCTTTCGCTCACCGTTGCGAGGTGGCGTATATTACGCTTTCCTCTTTCAGAGTCAACCCGTTATTTCAGGATTTTTTCTCTTCAACCGACCGGGTTAACTGTGAAGTGATTCACATCCGCCGTGTCGATGGAGGCGCATTATAGGGAGTTCTCCGCGGGCCGCAACCGCTAAATGACAGAAAAATGACTGACTGCTGCATTCCCCAGCAAAACCCCGCCTTATACCCTTTTACACACAGAGTTATCCACAGCGCTTCGAAAAAGTGAAAATATGCGAGCGTTGCGCAAACGTTTTCGTTAAAATGCTCGCGCTTAACAAGGAGGCCTCGTCAGGTGTGTTAGATGAGTTTTTCGCTGGAAAATTCATCTAACGCTCTCTGTAATCGTGAAATCCAGGGGATTTACCATGCAACAACGTCGTCCAGTCCGCCGCGCTCTGCTCAGTGTTTCTGATAAAGCCGGTATCGTCGAATTCGCTCAGGCACTTTCCGCACGTGGTGTAGAGCTGCTTTCTACAGGCGGTACCGCTCGCCTGTTAGCAGATAAAGGTCTGCCGGTAACCGAAGTGTCCGACTACACCGGTTTCCCGGAAATGATGGATGGACGCGTCAAAACCCTGCATCCGAAAGTGCACGGCGGCATTCTGGGCCGTCGCGGTCAGGACGACGGCATTATGGAACAGCATGATATCGCGCCTATCGATATGGTCGTCGTTAACCTCTACCCGTTTGCCCAGACCGTCGCCCGCGAAGGCTGCTCTCTGGAAGATGCGGTTGAGAATATTGATATCGGCGGCCCAACCATGGTGCGCTCCGCGGCGAAGAACCATAAAGATGTGGCCATCGTGGTGAAGAGCAGCGACTACAGCGCCATTATTAATGAGATGGATGCTAACGACGGCTCCCTCACTCTCGAAACCCGCTTCGACCTTGCGATTAAGGCGTTCGAACACACCGCCGCGTACGACAGCATGATTGCCAACTACTTCGGTAGCCTGGTTCCTGCCTACCATGGTGAAAGCAAAGATCCTTCTGGCCGCTTCCCGCGCACCCTGAACCTGAACTTCATTAAGAAGCAGGATATGCGTTACGGTGAGAACAGCCACCAGCAGGCTGCCTTCTATATAGAAGAAGAGGTAAAGGAAGCCTCCGTTGCGACCGCCCAGCAGGTTCAGGGCAAAGCCCTTTCCTATAACAACATTGCCGACACCGACGCCGCGCTGGAATGCGTGAAAGAGTTCAGCGAGCCGGCCTGCGTTATCGTCAAGCACGCCAACCCGTGCGGCGTTGCGGTAAGCTCCTCTATTCTGGATGCCTACGATCGCGCCTACAAAACCGACCCGACCTCCGCATTCGGCGGCATTATTGCCTTCAACCGCGAGCTGGATGCTGAGACCGCGCAGGCCATTATCTCCCGCCAGTTTGTCGAAGTGATCATCGCGCCGTCCGCGTCCGAAGAAGCGCTGAAAATCACCTCGGCGAAACAGAACGTGCGCGTACTGGTTTGCGGCCAGTGGGCGGAGCGCGTGCCGGGCCTGGACTTCAAGCGCGTGAACGGCGGTCTGCTGGTTCAGGATCGCGATTTGGGTATGGTGACAGAAGCCGACCTGCGCGTGGTGACCAAACGTCAGCCGACCGAACAGGAGCTGCGCGACGCGCTGTTCTGCTGGAAAGTGGCGAAGTTCGTGAAGTCTAACGCCATTGTCTACGCCAAAGAGAACATGACCATCGGGATAGGCGCAGGCCAGATGAGCCGCGTTTACTCTGCGAAAATTGCCGGTATCAAAGCAGGCGACGAAGGCCTGGAAGTGAAAGGCTCCGCCATGGCCTCTGACGCCTTCTTCCCGTTCCGTGACGGTATCGATGCTGCGGCTGCGGTGGGCATCACCTGTGTGATCCAGCCTGGCGGCTCTATCCGCGACGACGAGGTGATTGCCGCTGCCGACGAACACGGCATCGCAATGATCTTCACCGACATGCGCCACTTCCGCCATTAATTCCCGGAGCAGAAAATGAAAGTATTAGTGATTGGTAACGGCGGGCGCGAGCACGCTCTGGCGTGGAAAGCGGCGCAGTCTCCGCAGGTTAAAACCGTCTTCGTGGCACCGGGTAACGCCGGTACCGCACTGGAACCCGCGCTGCAGAACGTGGCTATCGGCGTGACCGATATCCCGGCGCTGCTGAGCTTTGCCCAGACCGAGAACATCGATCTGACCATCGTCGGCCCGGAAGCGCCGCTGGTAATTGGCGTGGTTGACGCCTTCCGCGCTGCGGGCCTGAAAATCTTCGGCCCAACGGAAGGTGCCGCACAGCTGGAAGGCTCCAAAGCCTTCACCAAAGATTTCCTCGCGCGTCATAACATTCCGACGGCGGAGTATCAGAACTTCACCGACGTCGAGCCCGCGCTGGCTTACCTGCGTGAAAAAGGCGCGCCGATTGTCATCAAAGCCGACGGTCTGGCCGCCGGGAAAGGCGTTATCGTGGCGATGACGCTCGAAGAAGCCGAAGCGGCCGTTCAGGATATGCTGGCAGGAAACGCCTTTGGCGACGCGGGCCACCGCATCGTGATCGAAGAGTTCCTCGACGGCGAAGAGGCGAGCTTTATCGTGATGGTCGACGGCGAGCACGTTCTGCCGATGGCCACCAGCCAGGATCACAAGCGCGTTGGCAATGGCGATACCGGCCCCAACACCGGCGGGATGGGCGCTTACTCCCCTGCTCCCGTTGTTACCGATGAGGTGCATCAGCGCACCATGGACCGCATCATCTGGCCTACCGTGAAGGGCATGGCGGCGGAAGGCAATACCTACACCGGTTTCCTCTACGCGGGCCTGATGATTGACAAGCAGGGTAACCCGAAGGTGATTGAATTCAACTGCCGCTTCGGCGATCCGGAAACCCAGCCCATCATGCTGCGCATGAAATCCGACCTGGTGGATCTGTGTCTGGCGGCCTGCGAAGGCAAGCTGGACGAGAAAACCTCAGAGTGGGACGAACGTGCGTCTCTGGGCGTGGTGATTGCTGCGGGTGGCTATCCGGGGAACTACAGCACCGGAGATGAGATCCACGGCCTGCCGCTGGAAGAGATTGACGGCGCGAAGGTGTTCCACGCCGGTACGAAGCTGGCTGACGATGACCGCGTGCTCACCAACGGCGGCCGCGTACTGTGTGCGACCGCACTGGGTCAGACCGTAGCAGAAGCGCAGAAACGCGCCTATGCGCTGATGGCGGATATTCACTGGAACGGCAGCTTCAGCCGTCAGGATATCGGTTATCGTGCTATTGCGCGGGAGCAGGGGGAGTAATTTCCCCTCACCCTAACCCTCTCCCTCAAGGGAGAGGGAACTTAAATCAAAAACTTTTCTCTGTCGGCTGCCAGGTGCAGAAGTCTTCGTTCGCCACCAGCAGCAGCTGAGAGCCTTCCGGCGCCTCAAGCCACGCCACGCTCACTTCCATAGACGAATGCCGCTGACGGCGCTGAATGTGTTCGGTTGCCCAGGATTCAAGTTCAGGCTTTACGGTCTGCCCTTCGCAGGTGGTCACCGTGCCATCGGCATGCCAGCGCCCCTGGCGCAGCACCACGCGGCCCTGGCGCAGCGCGTCGCTGGTCTGACGGAGCTGTTCGGCGCGGTAGCGGTAAAGGGCGACCTGATCACTGGAAAGCTGCTGTTTCAATCCGCTGACTTCATGCTGCATAAAGCTCAGCTCGCCGTGGTCGTCGAAACGCACCTTCACGTGTTCGGGGGTCTTGCTGTAGATGTTCAGTTCAATCAGCGACAGCGCATCGCCCTGCCAGCGGTACTCTGCGGTCGAGGTGTTGCCGTTATGCCACGGGCTGAACGCGGTAAGCATATGGACTTCATCGCTGGAATCTTTACGCCAGATCCTGACCGCGCCCTGGTTGTCAGCGTAGCCGCTGGCGGTAAACGGGGGGAGTGAGGAGTCATGGCTACAGGCAGACAGCAACAGTACGCCTGCCAGCGCGAGCGTGCCACGCCAGAATGACAAAAGGGGCGTTGCCGCCCCTTCGTTAAAACTGTTCACTGCCACGCGTCTTACTTAACTGCGTCTTTCAGTGCTTTACCAGAAACAAATGCCGGCACGTTAGCTGCGGCGATTTTGATTTCTTTACCGGTCTGCGGGTTGCGGCCAGTACGCTCAGCGCGGTGGTTCACTTTGAAGGTACCGAAACCAACCAGTTGTACAGCATCGCCTTCTTTCAGAGACTCAGTAATAGCAGCCAGGGTAGATTCCAGAGCAGCTTTAGCCTGCACTTTAGACAGATCAGCCTTGTCCGCAATTACATCAATCAGTTGAGTCTTGTTCATAAGTTATCCTTTCAATGTGTTTATCGCTTGCTAAGCATCGAGTGCGACGAAAATGCCAAAAAAGCACTCTCCTGCATACACGCACCGATAGCCACTTTTTTTCGCCCCCCAAATGTAGACCAGACGGGGGGCAGAAGGGAAGAGTCGAGGTGCGACAAAACAGGCGTTAAATCACGTTTTGTTGTCTCATTGGTTAAAAATTATACCAATATTGCTCTCACCGGCCTCACGCAGGTCCGCGCGCAGCCCTTTGATCAGCTCAATATCACGCTCTTCACACTCTGCCAGCAGGCGGAAAATCTCCCACTGAATGTCCCATTCCTGTTCAACCGCCGGGTTAGCACGCAGCTCTTCGTCGGTCATTTCGCGGCCTTCCTGCGTCATTTCCAGCATCGCGACGGTCGTGATGGATGCCTTACTGACTTCAATGGCGTGCTCCAGCGTTTCACCGCTCAGACGGGAGTGGATCAGCTCGCTCAACGCCACGCAGGCGTCGATAGCCGGATAAACGCCGTACAGGTCGTAATCGTCCGCCGCCGGGATCGCCTCTTCCAGCTTTTCGAGCTGTGAATCGAAGTTCACCTTTGCGTCTTTCACCGTCAGCGTCTCCCAGATCAAATCCAGGATACGTCGATAAATCTGGCCTTCGCCAAACTCCGTTTGCTTACAGAACGCGGCATAGTTGGGATACATGCGCTCGCACAGGCAAGCCATAAACGTCACGTGCTGCCAGCTTTCCAGCTTCTCAAGGCGCAGATGAATCGGGTTTTGTAACATGATGATGTCTCGAATCGAAAATTAGCCGCAGTTTACCTGAATCACGGCTGAATTTCCTGCCAACGAATGAATGCCGGACGTGAAGAGGCAACGGCGTCAGCCCAGCGGGTTGGCTCCGGTAACCGGTAGCCCTTCATGCAGCGCTGCACCCACGCCAGCGCGCTGTCCATGCTCACCCGATGCCCGGTGGCGATAAACAGCGGATTACAGCGCGCTTTACTGCGCCAGACCCACGCCAGCTGCTCGCCTTTATGGATAAGCGGCGCCAGCGCGCCCGGTTCGGCAGAAAGCGGCTCAAACGCGCCGCACAGGCGTTTTTTCGCCACGCCGATGGTCGGCACGTCCACCAGCAGACCAAAGTGGCTGGCGACGCCTAAGCGACGCGGATGGGAGATACCGTGCCCGTCAACAAACAGGAGGTCAGGTTTTTGCGAGAGTTGCTCCCACGCGGCCAGCAGCGCGGGGTATTCGCGGAAGGAGAGAAAGCCGGGAATATAGGGCATGGTGGTGGCGATACGCGCCACCTTGTACTCCACCAGCTCCAGCGACGGGTATTTCAGCACCACCATCGCCGCCCGCGTCACTTCACCGCCCTGCTCGAACCCGACGTCCGCCCCGCCAATGTACTGCGGAGGATCCTTATCCAGACGATCCTCGCGGATCACCGATGAAGCCAGTTCGATTTGCTGAGCGCGTAGCGACGCGAGATCCATAACCACTCCTTACTTGTGATACTGGGCAGAAAGCCGATGCACCGCCTCCACAAATACGCCTGCGTGTTCAGGCGGCACATCCTGATGAATGCCGTGGCCGAGGTTAAAGACGTGGCCTTCACCCTGGCCGAAACCAGACAGTATAGTCGACACTTCCTCTTCGATGCGGGCAGGCTGAGCATAGAGCATGGACGGGTCCATGTTGCCCTGCAGCGCCACTTTGTCACCCACGCGGCGGCGGGCATCGGCAATATCGGTGGTCCAGTCGAGGCCCAGCGCGTCGCAGCCGGTGGCCGCCATCGCTTCCAGCCACTGGCCGCCACCTTTGGTGAACAGCGTCACCGGCACGCGGCGACCTTCGTTTTCACGCAGCAGGCCATCGACGATTTTGTGCATGTAGTACAGGGAGAACTGCTGATAATCACGTCCGGTCAGCACGCCGCCCCAGGTGTCGAAAATCATCACCGACTGCGCACCCGCTTTAATCTGCGCGTTGAGGTAGAGCGTAACGCTCTTCGCCAGCTTGTCGAGCAGCGCATGCAGCGCCAGCGGTTCGGCGTACATCATCTTTTTAATCATGGTGAAGGCTTTGCTGCTGCCGCCTTCAACCATGTAGGTGGCCAGCGTCCACGGGCTGCCGGAGAAGCCAATCAGCGGCACTTCGCCCTTCAGCTCGCGGCGAATGGTGCGCACGGCGTTCATCACGTAGCCCAGTTCGCCTTCCGGATCGGGGATCGGCAGCTTATCGACGTCGGCTTTGCTTTTGATCGGCGAGGTAAAGCGCGGGCCCTCGCCGGTTTCGAAATAGAGCCCCAGGCCCATCGCGTCCGGAATGGTGAGAATGTCCGAAAAGAGAATGGCGGCGTCCAGAGGGTAGCGGCGCAGCGGCTGGAGCGTCACCTCACAGGCCAGCTCGGCGTTTTTGCACAGCGACATAAAATCGCCCGCCTGCGCGCGCGTGGCTTTGTACTCTGGCAGATAGCGTCCCGCCTGGCGCATCATCCACACCGGGGTGACATCAACGGGCTGGCGCAGCAGCGCACGCAGATAACGATCGTTCTTCAGTTCGGTCATTTTGCAGTTCCTTATTGCGTCAGTCCGTCAGTGTAACACTACTCATACTCGGCCCGACACATTGCCACGGTATCTTCTATCAGGCGACGCGCCACCGTTCCCGGAGGGGGTAACAGCGGTAAATTGTCGTAGCGGTACCAGTTCGCCTCCAGCAGCTCTTTCGGATCGATAACAATCTCGCCGCTGTCATATTCCGCCATAAACGCGGTCATCAGAGACATCGGGAACGGCCACGGCTGGGAGGTCACGTAGCGCAGGTTCTTCACCTTGATGCTGCTCTCCTCCATCACCTCGCGCGCCACCGCCTGCTCCAGCGTTTCGCCGACTTCGACGAACCCGGCGAGGACGGTATGAATGCCGTTGCGATGACGGGTATGTTGCGCCAGCAGGATGGAATCATCACGGCGGATGGCAACGATGATGCACGGCGCGATTTGCGGGTAGTAGCGTTCACGGCAGTGGCCGCAGAGCAGCGCCCACTCGGTTTTGCTTGGGTGCATGGTGTGGCCGCAGTAACCGCAATATTTGTGCGAACGGTAAAACTCCGCCAGCTGCACGCCCCGCCCCGCCAGCTGGAACAGGCCGACGTCAAGATCTAACACCTGACGTACGGATCCCATATCCTGACGGCGCGCCTGTTGGATCAACCACACGGGATCGCCCTGCCACTCGCCGATCTTCAGCGCGGACTGGCCCACCAGATCGAACGTTTCCGCGGCACCGTAGGGCAACTCTCCTGAGGGCAGCCATAATTTTTGTTCGTGGCTGACGATCCACCAACCCAGATCTGATTTTTCAATAATACGATCCATATCTATTGCACTACCTTCGCTTCACTGACATGTTGTTAGCATTGTGGTTACATTTTGGATAAGCAGATCCCATTCTAAACCTTATGGAGTCGACCATGTTAAACCAGCTGGAAAGCCTGACTGAGCGCGTTGGAGGAAGTAATACCCTGGTGGATCGCTGGCTACATGTGCGCAAGCATCTCCTTGTGGCGTATTACAATCTGGTCGGTCTTAAGCCTGGCAAAGAATCCTTTATGCGGCTGAACGAAAAAGCGCTGGATGATTTTTGTCAGAGCCTTGTCGACTACCTCTCCGACGGCCATTTCAACATTTATGAACGCATTATCCGCGAAATGGAAGGGACAACGCCGTATTTAGCGGCCAGCAAACTCTGTCCGCAGCTGGAAGCCAACACCCAGCAGATCATGGACTATTACGATTCCACGCTCGAGAACGCCATCGATCACGATAACTATCTTGAGTTCCAGCAGGCGCTGTCCGACCTGGGCGAAGCGCTGGAAGAGCGATTCACGCTGGAAGATAAGCTCATCGCCCTCGTACTGGATAACAACCTGAATATCAGCAGCAGCGATAACGTTGCGCGCCCTGCTTGAGTTCTTAACCGTTAACGAGTAATTTACAACCAGTCGCCCCTCTGCGGAGGGGGATTTTTCTTGTCGGAGTGCCCAGTGTGTAAGCACGGGCTGAGACCGTTAATTCGGGATCCGCGGAACCTGATCAGGTTAATACCTGCGAAGGGAACAAGAGTCACGCTGCTGTTGTATCGCCCCTGGGGCGATCTCCTCTTGCTTCATCCGTCGTCTGACAAGCCATGTCCTTCACTTCTGGAATGAGCTATGTCTACAACAAAACTGACCCGCCGCGAACAGCGTGCACAGGCCCAACACTTCATCGACACCCTGGAAGGCACCGCTTTCCCGAACTCGAAACGCATCTACATCACCGGTTCACAGGCCGATATCCGCGTGCCGATGCGCGAAATCCAGCTCAGCCCGACGCTTATCGGCGGCAGCAAAGAGAACCCCCAGTATGAAGACAACGAAGCCGTGCCGGTGTATGACACCTCCGGCCCATACGGCGATCCTGACGTTGCTATCAACGTGCAGCAAGGTCTGGCAAAGCTGCGCCAGCCGTGGATTGACGCGCGTAACGACTGCGAAGAACTGAGCGTACGCAGTTCTGCGTACACCAAAGAACGCCTGGCCGACGACGGCCTGGACGAGCTGCGCTTTACCGGCCTGCTGACGCCAAAACGCGCCAGAGCGGGCAAGTGCGTCACCCAGCTGCACTACGCGCGCCAGGGTATCGTCACGCCGGAGATGGAGTTCATCGCCATCCGCGAAAACATGGGCCGCGAGCGCATCCGCAGCGAAATATTGCGCCACCAGCATCCGGGTGAAGGCTTTGGCGCTCGCCTGCCGGAGAACATCACGCCGGAGTTTGTGCGTGACGAAGTGGCCGCCGGGCGCGCGATTATCCCTGCCAACATCAACCATCCGGAATCGGAGCCGATGATTATCGGCCGCAACTTCCTTGTGAAAGTTAACGCCAACATCGGCAACTCTGCCGTCACCTCGTCCATCGAAGAGGAGGTGGAAAAGCTGGTCTGGTCCACGCGCTGGGGCGCGGACACGGTGATGGACCTCTCCACTGGCCGTTACATCCACGAAACCCGCGAGTGGATCCTGCGTAACAGCCCGGTGCCGATTGGTACCGTCCCGATTTACCAGGCGCTGGAGAAGGTCAACGGCATTGCTGAAAACCTCACCTGGGAAGCGTTCCGCGACACGCTGCTGGAGCAGGCGGAACAGGGCGTGGACTACTTCACCATCCACGCGGGCGTGCTGCTGCGCTACGTACCGATGACGGCGAAACGTCTGACCGGCATCGTCTCGCGGGGTGGCTCCATCATGGCGAAGTGGTGCCTGTCCCATCATCAGGAAAACTTCCTCTACGAGCACTTCCGCGAGATCTGCGAAATCTGCGCCGCGTACGACGTCTCCCTGTCACTGGGCGACGGCCTGCGTCCGGGCTCCATCCGCGATGCCAACGACGAAGCGCAGTTTGCCGAGCTGCACACCCTGGGCGAGCTGACCAAAATCGCCTGGGAGTATGACGTGCAGGTGATGATTGAAGGCCCGGGCCACGTGCCGATGCAGATGATACGCCGCAACATGACCGAGGAGCTGGAGCACTGCCACGAAGCGCCGTTCTACACTCTGGGGCCATTGACCACAGATATCGCACCGGGCTACGACCACTTCACCTCCGGGATTGGCGCGGCGATGATCGGCTGGTTTGGCTGCGCCATGCTCTGCTACGTGACGCCGAAAGAGCATCTCGGCCTGCCCAACAAAGAGGACGTAAAGCAGGGACTGATTACCTATAAAATTGCCGCCCACGCGGCGGATCTGGCGAAAGGCCACCCGGGCGCACAAATCCGCGACAACGCCATGTCCAAAGCGCGCTTTGAATTCCGCTGGGAAGACCAGTTTAACCTGGCGCTGGATCCGTTCACCGCCCGCGCCTATCACGACGAGACCCTGCCGCAGGAGTCGGGCAAGGTGGCGCACTTCTGCTCCATGTGCGGGCCAAAATTCTGCTCGATGAAAATCAGCCAGGAGGTGCGGGATTACGCCGCCGCGCAGACCATTGAAGTCGGTATGGCGGACATGTCGGAAACCTTCCGCGCCAGAGGCGGCGAAATTTACCTCAAAAAAGAGGAGGCGTAATGTACAAGCCCGATTTCCCCTCCGTGCCCTTTCGCTTAGGGCTTTACCCGGTGGTGGACAGCGTGGAGTGGATCGAACGCCTGCTGGAGGCCGGCGTTCGCACCCTCCAGCTGCGCATCAAAGATAAGCGTGATGAAGAGGTGGAGGCCGACGTCGTCGCCGCCATCGCGCTGGGGCATCGCTACAATGCCCGCCTGTTTATCAACGACTACTGGCGGCTGGCCGTTAAGCACCGGGCGTACGGCGTGCATTTGGGCCAGGAGGATCTGGAAACCACCGATCTGAACGCCATTCGCCAGGCTGGCCTGCGCCTTGGCGTTTCAACACACGATGATATGGAAATCGACGTGGCGCTGGCGGCACGCCCCTCCTACATCGCCCTCGGTCACGTTTTTCCGACGCAAACCAAGCAGATGCCTTCTGCCCCGCAGGGTCTGACGCAGCTGGCGAGCCACGTTAAGCGCCTTGCCGATTACCCGACCGTCGCCATCGGTGGAATCAGCCTTGAACGCGCCCCGGCGGTGCTGGAGACCGGCGTCGGCAGTATCGCCGTCGTCAGCGCTATCACCCAGGCGGCAGACTGGCGGTCCGCCACCGCGCAGCTTTTACAGCTGGCAGGAGCAGGCGATGAATGACCGCGATTTTATGCGCTACAGCCGCCAGATCCTGCTGGAGGATATCGCCATTGACGGGCAGCAAAAGCTGCTTGCCAGCCGGGTACTGATTGTCGGCCTGGGCGGATTAGGCGCGCCCGCCGCGCTGTATCTGGCCGGTGCGGGCGTGGGCACGCTGGTGCTGGCCGATGACGACGAGGTGCACCTCAGCAACCTGCAACGGCAAATCCTCTTCACGACTGAAGATGTTAACCAGCCTAAAGCGCAGATCACCCGGCAGCGGCTTAACCAGCTTAATCCGGATATCGAACTGATTGCGCTCCAGACGCGGCTTAGCGGAGACGAGCTGCAACGTGAAGTTGCCCTTGCCGACGCGGTGCTGGACTGCACGGACAACATGGCGACGCGTCAGGCCATCAACGCGGCCTGTGTTGCACAGAACACGCCGCTGATCACCGCCAGCGCGGTCGGGTTCGGCGGGCAGATAATGGTGCTTACGCCGCCGTGGGCGCAGGGCTGTTACCGCTGCCTGTGGCCGGACGAGGCTGAACCGGAGCGTAACTGCCGCACGGCAGGCATTCTTGGCCCGGTGGTGGGCGTGATGGGAACCCTCCAGGCGCTGGAGGCCATCAAGCTGCTCAGCGGCATGGAGACGGAACGCAACACGCTCCGGCTGTTCGACGCCCGCTCCAGCGGCTGGCGCCATCTGGCACTACACCGCGCCAGCCACTGCCCGGTATGCGGAGGCCACGATGCGCATTCTGTTTAACGATGAGCCGATGACGTGCGACGACGGTCTCACCGTTGCCGTCCTGCTCGACAAATTGCGCCAGCTCAAGCCGGGAACGGCGCTGGCGCTCAATCAACAGATCCTGCCGCGCGAGCAGTGGGAACTTCAGCAGGTCAATGAAGGCGACCAGATCCTGCTGTTTCAGGTTATCGCAGGGGGCTGAGATGTTACGTATTGCTGATAAAGTCTTTAATTCACATCTGTTTACCGGTACCGGCAAATTCGCCTCGCCGCAGCTGATGGTGGATGCTATTCGTGAAAGCGGCAGCCAGCTGGTGACGCTGGCGATGAAGCGCGTGGATCTGCGCCAGCACAACGATGCCATACTTGCGCCGCTACTGGAGGCAGGCGTGACGCTGCTGCCCAACACCTCCGGCGCGAAAACGGCCGAGGAGGCGATTTTCGCCGCACAGCTGGCGCGGGAAGCGCTCGGTACCCGCTGGCTGAAGCTGGAAATTCACCCGGACGCCCGCTGGCTGCTGCCCGACCCGATCGAGACCCTGAAAGCCGCAGAAAAGCTAGTGCAGCAGGGGTTTACCGTTCTGCCTTACTGCGGCGCGGATCCCGTGCTGTGTAAGCGTCTGGAAGAGGTCGGCTGCGCCGCCGTCATGCCGCTGGGCGCGCCCATTGGCTCCAATCAGGGGCTGGAAACCCGCGCGATGCTGGAGATCATCATCGAGCAGGCGACCGTGCCGGTGGTGGTGGATGCGGGGATCGGCGTGCCCAGCCATGCCGCGCAGGCGCTGGAAATGGGGGCCGACGCGGTGCTGGTGAATACCGCCATTGCGGTGGCCGACGACCCGGTCATGATGGCGCGTGCGTTTCGTCTCGCCGTGGAGGCTGGCGTGCTGGCCAGAGAGTCCGGCCCCGGCTCGCGCAGTTTTCAGGCACAGGCCACCAGCCCGCTGACCGGTTTTCTGGAGGCGATCTCATGAGCACGTTTACCGAGCGCTGGCGCGAGCTTAACTGGGACGATATTGCCCTGCGCATCAACAGCAAAACGGCGGCTGACGTGGAGCGCGCGCTGAATGCCCGTCATCTGAACCGGGAGGATTTAATGGCCCTGCTCTCCCCGGCGGCCAGCGCCTACCTTGAACCGATGGCGCAGCGCGCTCAGCGCCTCACCCGGCAGCGGTTTGGCAACACGGTGAGCTTCTACGTCCCGCTCTATCTTTCGAACCTGTGCGCCAACGACTGTACCTACTGTGGTTTTTCCATGAGCAACCGCATCAAGCGGAAAACGCTCGATGAAGAGGAGATCGCCCGCGAGTGTGCCGCTATTCGTGAAATGGGGTTCGAACATCTTCTGCTGGTCACGGGCGAGCATCAGGGGAAAGTGGGAATGGACTATTTCCGCCAGCATCTGCCTGCGATACGTCGGGAGTTTGCGTCGTTGCAGATGGAGGTTCAGCCCCTGTCGCAGGACGAGTATGCGGAGTTAAAAACGCTCGGGCTGGACGGCGTTATGGTCTATCAGGAAACCTACCACGAGGCGACGTACGCGCGGCATCACCTGAAAGGGAAGAAGCAGGATTTTTTCTTCCGGCTGGAAACGCCGGACAGGCTGGGCCGCGCCGGGATCGACAAAATCGGGCTGGGTGCGCTAATTGGGCTTTCCGATAGCTGGCGGGTAGATTGCTACATGGTGGCAGAACATCTGCTGTGGCTGCAGCAGCACTACTGGCAGACCCGATACTCCATCTCCTTCCCACGCCTGCGCCCCTGCGCAGGCGGCATTGAACCGGCTTCGCTGATGGATGAACGCCAGCTGGTGCAGACCATCTGCGCGTTTCGCCTGCTCGCCCCGGAAGTGGAGTTATCGCTCTCAACGCGTGAATCCCCGGCGTTTCGCGATCGCGTCATCCCGCTGGCGATTAATAACGTCAGCGCATTTTCCAAAACGCAGCCGGGCGGGTATGCAGACGACCATCCGGAGCTTGAGCAGTTTGCACCGCATGACGGACGGCGTCCGGAAGCCGTTGCCGCCGCCCTGACGGCACAGGGTTTACAGCCTGTCTGGAAAGACTGGGACAGCTGGCTGGGAAGAGCCTCGCAATGACGATGTAACGCACTGCAACACGGTAGAAAATTATCGAGGCGTTACGGAAAGGTAAAACCGGATGATTGTCAGCGATCGTCCGGTTTTTTATTGTCATCAGGTCAGCAACGGATGCTGACCAGGGCGAAAAGCTTCTTCCTCGTTTCGCCCTGCCTCCGATTTCGTGCATAAGAGGGGCGCAAAAGTATGGATAAGGAATTTCTTAGTGATTCTTAAGATAAATCATCTCGCCTGAAATCGTGTTCCGTATAATTCACCGCTAACCGCAGGACAGCGACTATGCTGAGAGGATATCGGCAGACGAAAAATATTCACCATCAGGATCGATGTACAACTCATGGCACTTCACAGCAAAAAGCTCTCTTTCACCCGACCCATTATGCTCAGCTTCGCGGGGATTCTGTGCAGTTTTGCGCTGATCGCGGTCGTGGTAACTCTTTCACAACGAAAGGATTTCCTTGAGGACTATCATAAGATTAATGGCAATTTCACCCATAACCTTGCGGTGAACTACACCGAGTCAATCCTGCGTGAAAACGACTATATCCTGGGCCGCTCCGCGATGTATTTTGCACGCGATGACAGGCTAAACGAGACCCTCAACGTCAACCCGACGCAAGGGCTGCAGATGATGATGCATTTGCAAAACCTGATGCCGACCGTGTCATCCATCTCGCTGGCAGACACGCAGGGACATTATCTGCGCGCCCCGGAAGTGCTCCAGACGGAAAAGAGTAAAACCTTCGATCCCCGGACGCGTCCGTGGTTTGTCGCCCATGCTGAAGCCAGTATATTCAGCCACTACACCCGTCCCTATATGGACTACTTCAACGGTCATCCGACGGTCACACTCTATAAACCGTTGATTTCACCAGAAGGTCGACTTAAAGGTACGATTGCGTTTCATCTCGACTTAACGTCAATGGGCTACACCCTGCGTCAGATGGTCGCCCCTGTTCAGGGGGAATTCTTCGTCGTCGAACGCGATGGCGCCGTCGTGCTGCACCCTGATACGGGCGTGCTTTTCAAACAGTACGTCAGCGAAGCGCTGATGGATAAAATGACCAGCGGCGAAGGCCACCTTTACGATAAGAAAACCGACGCCTGGTATTACTACTACTCATTTACCAATCCAGACTGGTTTGTCATCTACAGGGTCTCTGGCGCAACGCTTACCGATATCACCCGACACGAAACGACAATCGTAGGCTGGGGTTTCGCGCTGGCGGCCATCATTATCATTCTCTTCGGCCTCTATCTGCGTCATGCCTCGCGTACCGTGTTGATGACCATTATCAATGCGATCAAAACGGGCAATGTGAGCCAGGCGCCGCGTCTGGAAGCGATGCTGAGCCACACCATTCAGTCCAATAAAGAGCGTGAGATGGCGTATGTTCGTCAGGCCACTCACGATGCGCTGACCGGCTGCAAAAACCGCCGTGCGTTCGATAACGATGTGGAGGAATTATTAAATGCCCACCAGCCTTTCGCGATGGCGCTGGTTGATATTGATAACTTCAAGTCAATTAACGACACGTGGGGACACCTGAGCGGCGACATTGTCCTGCGTAACGTGGCGCGCGAGGGGATCCAGATAATGCAGCCCCACCACGTCTCGGTCTATCGCTATGGTGGTGAAGAGTTCGCGGTAATTTTCCAGGCCGAGCAGATCGCTGCTGCATTTTCATTGCTTGACGCATGGCGCACCGCCGTTGCAAGACGCGTATGGCGTGAAGACAATCTTCACGTCACGTTCAGCGCGGGTCTGGGTGAATGGCACTTCGAACCGCTGGAACAATTTGTAGGTAGCGTTGATAACGCGCTCTACAGTGCTAAAAAGCAGGGAAAAAACCGTATTGTTCGCACTGCCGTCGGCTGACTTTCTCTCTTACTCGAAGAATTGTAACCGGTTTCAGAAAAATGCCGCTTTCTTTGTGATGCCTGACACACAATCGCGGTAAAGCGGTTGTTGAAGCTCTCTGCGCAGGATAATTATCAATAAACACATGTAGATCGAGGCTGATTATGAAGAACATCGTTTTATGCTGTGCAGCGGGAATGTCAACCAGCATGCTGGTTCAACGTATGAAAGATGCCGCGCAGAAAAAAGGGGTTGAAGTCACCATTAAAGCCGTTCCGGTTGCGGAGTTTAAAGACAATATCGCGACGGCCGACATCGTATTGCTGGGGCCACAGGTCAAATACGAGCAGGCTAAACTGCAGGCACAGGCCGACCCGCTGGGTAAAAAGGTCGCGGTGATCGACATGATGGATTACGGCATGATGAAAGGCGATGCCGTACTGGAAAAAGCGCTTAAACTGCTGGAGTCATAATGGAAGACTTAGAAACCACAATCATGGAACTGCTGGTCAACGCCGGTGCGGCCCGCAGTGCGGCCCTGACGGCTCTGCAGATGGCGCGTAAAGGTGAGTTTGACGAAGCTGAAAAAGCGATGGAAGAATCCCGCGAATATGTGAAGCACGCGCATACGATCCAGACGCAGCTTATTGGACTTGACGAAGGGACCGGGAAATTGCCTGTTAACTTGATCACCGTTCATTCTCAGGACCACCTGATGAACGCGATGGTTATTCAGGATCTGGCGGGCGATATGATTGAGCTTTATCGACGCATCCCGTTAGTGAATTGAAGAAATGCAGATAAACCCGCCGAGGCGGGTTTTTTATTTACGGCATCAACGATTACTCGTTGTCGGAACCGCCCAGACCTGCGTTCAGCAGTTCTGCCAGGCTCGCGGATGCATCTTCAGCAGTAACCTGCGGTGCAGCTGGCAGTTCGCCCGCTGCGCGACGACGCATACGATCCTGATGGTACGCATAACCGGTACCGGCAGGGATCAGACGACCCACGATGACGTTCTCTTTCAGACCGCGCAGTTCATCACGTTTACCAGCAACAGCGGCTTCGGTCAGGACACGAGTCGTTTCCTGGAACGATGCTGCGGAGATGAAGGACTCGGTTGCCAGAGACGCTTTGGTGATACCCAGCAGATCGCGTGCGAAGGTCGCACCGATTTTGCCGTTCGCTTCCAGATCGCGGTTAGCGATCTTAACGCGTGAGTATTCAACCTGCTCGCCTTCCAGGAAGTCGGAGCTGCCCGCGTTTTCGATGGTTGCTTTACGCAGCATCTGACGAACGATAACTTCGATGTGCTTATCGTTAATCTTAACGCCCTGCAGGCGGTATACGTCCTGTACTTCGTTAACAATGTAACGAGTAACAGCATGCACACCACGCAGACGCAGGATGTCGTGCGGCGCTTCTGGACCGTCGGAAACCACGTCACCACGTTCTACACGTTCGCCTTCGAACACGTTGAGCTGACGCCACTTAGGAATCATCTCTTCGTACGGCTCGCTGCCATCTACTGGGGTGATAACCAGACGGCGCTTACCTTTAGTCTCTTTACCGAAGGAGATGATCCCGCTGATTTCAGCCAGGATTGCAGGCTCTTTCGGACGACGTGCTTCGAACAGGTCCGCAACGCGTGGCAGACCACCGGTGATGTCCTTGGTACCGCCGGATTCCTGAGGAATACGCGCCAGGGTGTCACCAGAGCTGATCTGTACGCCATCTTCCAGCTGTACAATCGCTTTACCCGGCAGGAAGTACTGCGCAGGCATATCGGTACCCGGGATCAGAACGTCGTTACCCTGAGCATCAACGATTTTCAGTGCAGGACGCAGATCTTTACCGCCGGTAGTACGTTCAGCAGAATCCAGAACCACCAGAGAAGACAGACCGGTCAGCTCGTCGGTCTGACGAGTAATGGTCTGGCCGTCGATCATATCAGTAAAGCGGATGAAACCACTTACTTCGGTGATTACCGGCATGGTGTGTGGATCCCAGTTTGCAACGGTTTCACCGCCGGCAACCTGCTCGCCATCACCTTTCGCCATAACCGCACCGTAAGGCACTTTATAGCTCTCTTTGGTACGACCGAATTCGTCGATCAGCTTCAGCTCGGTGTTACGAGAGGTCACAACCAGCTTGCCTGCGGAGTTAACAACAGACTTCGCGTTGCTGAGCTTGATGCTACCTTTGTTTTTCACCTGAATGCTGGATTCAGCAGCCGCACGAGATGCCGCACCACCGATGTGGAACGTACGCATCGTCAGCTGTGTACCCGGCTCACCGATGGACTGTGCCGCGATAACGCCGATGGCTTCACCTTTGTTGATGATGTGGCCACGCGCCAGGTCACGACCGTAGCAGTGCGCACACACACCAAAGTCGGTGTCACAGGATACAACGGAACGCACTTTCACAGAGTCAACAGAGTTCGCTTCCAGCAGGTCACACCACTGTTCGTGCAGCAGCGTATTGCGTGGAACCAGAATGTCTGCGGTGCCCGGCTTCAGAATGTCTTCCGCGGTCACACGACCCAGTACGCGATCGCGCAGCGGCTCTTTAACATCACCACCCTCGATAACCGGGGTCATGGTGATACCTTCGAGGGTGCCACAATCGTCTTCGGTCACAACCAGATCCTGCGCAACGTCAACCAGACGACGCGTCAGATAACCGGAGTTCGCTGTCTTCAGTGCGGTATCCGCCAGACCTTTACGCGCACCGTGCGTGGAGATGAAGTACTGGAGTACGTTCAGACCTTCACGGAAGTTCGCGGTGATTGGCGTTTCGATGATGGAGCCATCTGGCTTCGCCATCAGACCACGCATACCTGCCAGCTGACGAATCTGTGCTGCAGAACCACGCGCACCGGAGTCGGCCATCATGTAGATGCTGTTGAAGGAAACCTGCTGCTCTTCGACGCCGTCACGGTTAATCACGGTTTCGGTTTGCAGGTTATCCATCATCGCTTTGGATACACGATCGTTCGCCGCTGCCCAGATATCGATAACTTTGTTGTAGCGTTCGCCCGCGGTTACCAGACCAGACTGGAACTGCTCCTGGATCTCAGCAACTTCAGCTTCCGCTTCAGAGATGATCTCGTGTTTCTTCTCTGGGATGACCATGTCATCGATACCAACAGATGCACCTGAACGCGCTGCATAAGCAAAGCCGGTATACATTGTCTGGTCAGCGAAGATAACGGTCGGCTTCAGACCCAGAATGCGGTAACAGGTGTTCAGCATTTTGGAGATCGCTTTCTTGCCCAGCGCCTGGTTGACGATGGAGAAAGGCAGACCTTTCGGTACGATCATCCAAAGAATGGCACGGCCAATGGTCGTGTCTTTCAGGCTGGTCTTCGCAACGAATTCGCCGTTTGCATCTTTTTCGTATTCGGTGATACGCACTTTAACGCGCGCATGCAGAGAGGCCAGGCCAGCGCGATAAATACGCTCAGCTTCTTTCGGGCCAGTCAGCACCATGCCTTCGCCTTTGGCGTTAACACAGTCACGGGTCATGTAGTACAGACCCAATACAACGTCCTGAGAAGGAACGATAATTGGTTCACCGTTCGCTGGAGACAGGATGTTGTTGGTAGACATCATCAGCGCACGCGCTTCAAGCTGGGCTTCCAGCGTCAGCGGTACGTGAACAGCCATCTGGTCACCATCGAAGTCGGCGTTATAGGCCGCACAAACCAGCGGGTGCAGCTGGATAGCTTTACCTTCGATCAGGACTGGCTCAAATGCCTGGATACCCAGACGGTGCAGGGTTGGTGCACGGTTCAGCAGTACCGGGTGTTCGCGGATAACTTCGTCCAGGATATCCCAAACGACAGCTTCTTCACGCTCAACCATTTTCTTAGCGGCTTTGATGGTGGTGGCCAGGCCACGCAGCTCCAGCTTGCCGTAGATGAACGGTTTGAACAGCTCCAGTGCCATTTTCTTCGGCAGACCGCACTGATGCAGACGCAGGTATGGACCTACGGTGATTACAGAACGACCGGAGTAGTCAACACGCTTACCGAGCAGGTTCTGACGGAAACGACCCTGCTTACCTTTGATCATGTCGGCCAAAGATTTCAGAGGACGCTTGTTAGAACCGGTGATCGCACGACCGCGACGACCGTTATCCAGCAGGGCATCTACCGCTTCCTGCAGCATACGTTTTTCGTTGCGTACGATGATGTCCGGCGCAGCCAGATCCAGCAGACGTTTCAGACGGTTGTTACGGTTGATAACGCGACGATACAGATCGTTCAGATCGGACGTTGCGAAACGACCACCATCCAGCGGAACCAGCGGACGCAGATCTGGCGGCAGAACCGGCAGAACGGTCAGGATCATCCACTCTGGTTTGTTACCAGACTGAACGAACGCTTCCAGCAGTTTGATACGCTTGGTCAGCTTTTTACGCTTGGTTTCGGAGTTGGTTTCGTTCAGCTCTTCACGCAGCTGCTCGCACTCCTGCTCCAGATCCATGCTCTTCAGCAGGGCCTGAATAGCTTCCGCACCCATCTTCGCGTCGAATTCGTCACCGAACTCTTCCAGCGCGTCCAGATACTGCTCTTCAGTCAGGATCTGGTGACGTTCCAGGTTCGTCATCCCGCCTTCGATAACTACATAAGATTCGAAGTACAGAACACGTTCGATATCGCGCAGCGGCATATCCAGCAGCAGACCGATACGGGACGGCAGAGATTTCAGGAACCAGATGTGAGCAGTCGGAGACGCCAGCTCGATGTGGCCCATACGCTCACGGCGTACTTTAGTCTGGGTCACTTCAACGCCGCACTTCTCACAGATCACACCGCGGTGTTTCAGGCGCTTGTACTTACCGCACAGGCACTCGTAGTCTTTTACTGGCCCGAAAATACGCGCACAGAAAAGGCCGTCACGCTCAGGTTTGAACGTACGGTAGTTGATGGTTTCCGGCTTTTTAACTTCACCGAAAGACCATGAACGGATCATGTCTGGCGAAGCCAGAGCAATTTTGATCGCATCAAACTCTTCGGTTTTAGTCTGCGCTTTCAGAAACTTTAATAAATCTTTCACGGATTTGCTCCCGTCGGAGTTAGCACAATCCGGTGCCGGGGGTTAACCCGGCACCAGTGACCTGTTTGAGCGAGAATTACTCGTCTTCCAGTTCGATGTTGATACCCAGCGAACGAATCTCTTTCAACAGTACGTTGAAGGATTCTGGCATGCCTGGTTCCATCTGATGGTTGCCGTCCACGATGTTTTTATACATCTTGGTACGACCGTTCACGTCATCAGACTTAACGGTGAGCATTTCCTGCAGGGTGTATGCCGCGCCGTATGCTTCCAGCGCCCACACTTCCATCTCCCCGAAGCGCTGACCACCGAACTGTGCCTTACCACCCAGCGGCTGCTGAGTAACCAGGCTGTAAGAACCGGTAGAACGAGCGTGCATCTTGTCGTCGACCAGGTGGTTCAGTTTCAGCATGTACATGTAACCTACGGTTACTGGACGCTCAAACTGTTCACCGGTACGGCCGTCAAACAGCGTAATCTGACCAGACGTTGGCAGACCACCCAGTTGCAGCAGCTCTTTAATTTCAGCTTCTTTTGCACCGTCGAATACCGGCGTTGCAATTGGCATACCTTTGCGCAGGTTCTCTGCCAGACGCAGCACTTCTTCATCGCTGAAGGTGTTCAGGTCGACTTTCTGACGCACGTCGGTACCCAGATCGTAGGCACGCTGGATGAATTCGCGCAGTTTCGCGACTTCCTGCTGCTGTTTCAGCATGGCGTTAATCTTGTCGCCAATACCTTTCGCAGCCATACCCAGGTGAGTTTCCAGGATCTGACCAATGTTCATACGAGACGGTACGCCCAGTGGGTTCAGTACGATATCTACCGGCGTACCGTTAGCATCGTGCGGCATATCTTCGATCGGGTTGATCTTAGAGATAACACCCTTGTTACCGTGACGACCTGCCATCTTATCACCAGGCTGGATCTGGCGTTTAACGGCCAGATACACCTTAACAATCTTCAGCACGCCAGGTGCCAGATCGTCGCCCTGAGTGATTTTGCGGCGTTTCGCTTCGAGTTTTTTCTCGAACTCGTGTTTCAGTTCGTCATACTGCTCAGCCAGTTGTTCCAGCTGATTTTGTTTCTCTTCGTCGGTCAGGCCGAGTTCCAGCCAGCGATCGCGTGGCAGTTTGTCGAGCTTCTCAGCTTCAACGCCACCGGCAACCAGCACCGCATAGATACGGCTGAACAGACCTGCTTCGAGGATCTGCAGTTCTTCAGACAGGTCTTTCTTAGCCTGTTTGAGCTGCATCTCTTCGATTTCCAGCGCACGCTTATCTTTCTCAACGCCATCACGAGTGAAGACCTGAACGTCGATAACCGTACCGGAAACACCGTTTGGTACGCGCAGAGAAGAGTCTTTAACGTCAGACGCTTTCTCACCGAAGATAGCACGCAGCAGTTTCTCTTCTGGGGTCAGCTGGGTTTCACCTTTCGGCGTCACCTTACCTACCAGAATGTCGCCGCCGGTCACTTCCGCACCGATGTAAACAATACCGGATTCATCCAGCTTGGAGAGCGCAGCTTCACCCACGTTAGGGATGTCGGCGGTGATCTCTTCTGGCCCCAGCTTGGTGTCACGGGACACACAGGCCAGTTCCTGAATGTGGATGGTGGTGAAACGATCTTCCTGAACCACACGCTCGGAGACGAGGATGGAGTCTTCGAAGTTGTAACCGTTCCACGGCATGAACGCTACGCGCATGTTCTGACCGAGCGCCAGTTCACCGAGGTCGGTGGACGGACCGTCTGCCAGCACGTCGCCGCGCTCAACTGGCTCACCCAGAGATACGCAAGGCATCTGGTTGATACAGGTGTTCTGGTTAGAACGGGTGTATTTAGTCAGGTTGTAGATGTCGATACCCGCTTCGCCCGGATACATCTCGTCTTCGTTAACTTTGATAACGATACGGGATGCGTCAACGTACTGAACGGTACCGCCACGCTTAGCAACTGCAGTAACACCGGAGTCAACGGCCACAGCACGTTCCATACCGGTACCAACCAGCGGCTTATCAGCACGCAGAGTTGGAACGGCCTGACGTTGCATGTTCGCACCCATCAATGCACGGTTGGCGTCATCGTGTTCCAGGAACGGGATCAGGGACGCACCGACGGATACCACCTGCTGGGTGGATACGTCCATGTAGTCAACCTGGTCGCGGCTGAACAAGCTGGATTCGCCTTTGCTACGGCAGGTAACCAGATCTTCTACAAAGTGGCCTTCGTCATCCAGGTTGGAGTTCGCCTGAGCGATAACGTAGTTGCCTTCTTCGATAGCAGACAGGTAATGAATTTCGTCGGTAACCACACCGTCGGTCACTTTACGATACGGGGTCTCAAGGAAACCGTATTCGTTCGTCTGTGCGTACACGGACAGGGAGTTGATCAGACCGATGTTTGGACCTTCAGGCGTTTCGATTGGACATACGCGACCGTAGTGAGTCGGGTGTACGTCTCGAACTTCAAAGCCTGCACGTTCACGGGTCAGACCGCCTGGGCCGAGTGCAGAGATACGACGTTTGTGCGTGATCTCAGACAGCGGGTTGTTCTGGTCCATGAACTGAGACAGCTGGCTGGAACCAAAGAACTCTTTCACTGCTGCAGAAATCGGCTTGGCGTTGATCATATCCTGAGGCATCAGGGTATCCAGATCGCCCAGAGACAGACGCTCTTTCACCGCACGCTCTACACGTACCAGGCCAACGCGGAACTGGTTTTCCGCCATTTCGCCTACGGAACGGATACGACGGTTGCCGAGGTGGTCGATATCGTCCACTTCGCCTTTACCGTTACGGATATCGATGAGCTTCTTCATCACTTCGATGATGTCGTCTTTGCTCAGGATACCGGAACCTTCGATCTCGTCGCGCAGCAGAGAACGGTTGAACTTCATACGACCTACCGCGGACAGATCGTAGCGGTCTTCGGAGAAGAACAGGTTCTCGAACAGGCTTTCAGCCGCTTCGCGAGTTGGTGGCTCACCAGGGCGCATCATGCGGTAGATTTCTACCAGCGCGCTCAGACGATCGTTGGTTGGGTCGACGCGTACAGTCTCAGAGATGTACGGACCGTGGTCCAGATCGTTGGTGAACAGCGTTTCGATACGTTTGTGGCCAGACTGGCTCAGCTTAGCCAGCAGATCCAGGCTCAGCTCCATGTTCGCCGGGCAGATCAGCTCGCCAGTTGATTCATCAACGTAATCTTTCGCGGCTACTTTTCCTGCAATGTATTCAACCGGAACTTCGATGTGTTTGATATCATCTTTTTCCAGCTGGCGGATGTGGCGCGCGGTGATACGGCGACCTTTTTCCACATACACTTTGCCGTCGGCTTCGATGTCGAACGACGCGGTCTCACCACGCAGACGTTCCGGCACCAGCTCCATCTGCAGCTTGTTGTCGCGGATTTCAAAGATCACTTTCTCAAAGAACAGGTCCAGGATCTGCTCAGTGGTATAGTTCAGTGCACGCAGAATGATGGTTGCAGGCAGTTTACGACGACGGTCAATACGGACAAACAGGTTGTCTTTTGGATCGAACTCGAAGTCCAGCCATGAACCACGGTAAGGAATGATGCGTGCGTTATACAGTACTTTACCGGAAGAGTGTGTTTTACCTTTATCGCTGTCGAAGAAGACGCCCGGGCTACGATGCAGCTGGGAAACGATAACACGCTCAGTACCGTTGATAACGAAAGTACCGTTGTCTGTCATGAGTGGAATCTCACCCATGTAGACTTCTTGTTCTTTAATGTCTTTTACGGTGCCTTCCGGCGCTTCGCGCTCGTAGATCACCAGACGCAGTTTTACGCGCAGCGGTGCGGAATAGGTCACGCCACGGATCTGACATTCCTGAACGTCAAACACCGGTTCGCCAAGGCGGTAGCTGACGTACTGCAGCTCGGAGTTACCGCTGTAGCTCTGAATCGGGAACACGGAACGGAAGGCTGCTTCCAGACCGTACTGCCCTTCAGGATCTTGCTCGATAAACTTCTGGAACGAGTCAAGCTGGATAGAAAGGAGATATGGAATGTCCAGAACTTGTGGACGTTTACCAAAATCCTTACGAATACGTTTTTTCTCGGTATAGGAGTAAACCATAGGGTTCCTCAGCTCGCTGACAAGTCGACCCATCTGTCCGACGAAGGGACAGTTTGTGCAACACCATTTTGTGGACCGGAAAATTGAATACTTTCCGCAATACCTGTTGCTATCACGCTTAAACCATTTCATTGCGATTTACACAGAGCGAGCACCCTGTCGCAGTATATTAAGTCGTCGATAGAAACAAGCATTGTCAGGACAATCAGCAGTCAAACAGTGTGAAATGCTACTGATGCCTTACAGCGCAAAAAGGCTGGTGACTAAAAAGTCACCAGCCATCAGCCTAATTGCTTAGGCTGCAACCAGAAAAGTTGGCTTATTTAACTTCAACTTCAGCGCCAGCTTCTTCCAGAGATTTTTTCAGTGCTTCTGCGTCGTCTTTGCTCACGCCTTCTTTCAGCGCAGCTGGAGCAGATTCTACCAGGTCTTTAGCTTCTTTCAGACCCAGGCCAGTTGCGCCACGTACTGCTTTGATAACAGCAACTTTGTTCGCGCCAGCAGCTTTCAGAATTACGTCGAATTCAGTTTTTTCTTCAGCAGCTTCAGCCGGGCCAGCAGCTACAGCTACAGCAGCAGCAGCAGAAACACCGAATTTTTCTTCCATTGCAGATACCAGCTCTACAACGTCCATTACGGACATAGCTGCAACTGCTTCAATGATTTGATCTTTAGTGATTGACATTTGAATTGTTCCTGAAAATCAGAATAAGTTTATACGTAAGCAAATGCTTTATAAAGATAACTGCGATTAAGCAGCTTCTTTCGCATCGCGTACAGCAGCCAGAGTGCGAACCAGTTTGCCAGCCGCAGCTTCTTTCATGGTTGCCATCAGGCGTGCAATTGCTTCTTCGTAGGTCGGCAGGGTTGCCAGGCGATCGATTTGCGATGCCGGGATCAACTCACCTTCAAAGGCTGCAGCTTTGACCTCAAATTTTGCATTCGCTTTCGCGAACTCTTTGAACAGACGAGCAGCAGCGCCCGGGTGTTCCATAGAGTATGCAATCAGGGTCGGACCAACAAACGTGTCTTTCAGGCACTCGAACTGAGTACCTTCAACTACGCGACGCAGCAGGGTGTTACGAACAACACGCATGTATACGCCAGCTTCACGACCTGCTTTACGCAGTTCAGTCATTTTGTCTACAGTAACGCCACGGGAATCCGCAACTACTGCAGACAGCGCGCCTTTGGCTACTTCGCTGACTTCAGCAACAATCGCTTGTTTGTCTTGAAGATTTAAAGCCATTAGCTTTGCTCCTGGATGTTTGCCGGAACTCATGTTCCGGAACTCACTTCACTCAACCCAACGGGAAGAGCGTCTTAATACGGTGAGCAGAAACAAGCCAGAGTATTAAAAATAATCTTAGCGTTCTGTCACCGTCTACGCAGGGGATTAAGTTTCTTGCGAAACACCTGCGGTCTTCGACGGAGGCCTGGATAGGCCAGGCTCCAACGAACAAATCTTTTAGCCGCTAACTTTCGTTAGCAAACGTGGGGGTAAGATTGTAGACAAAATCACCGCCCACGTAAAGGCATTAGTTTGCAGCAGCGCTCAGGCCAGCCTGGTCAACTGCAACACCTGCACCCATGGTGGTGGAGATGCTAACTTTCTTGATGTACACGCCTTTCGCCTGAGTTGGTTTAGCTTTTTTCAGCGCAACCAGCAGAGCTTCCAGGTTTTCTTTCAGTTTGTCAGCGTCAAAGTCCACTTTACCGATGGTGGTGTGGATGATGCCGTTTTTGTCGTTACGGTAACGAACCTGACCTGCTTTAGCGTTCTTAACCGCTTCAGCAACGTTAGGAGTTACAGTACCCACTTTCGGGTTTGGCATCAGGCCGCGTGGACCCAGAACCTGGCCCAGCTGGCCAACAACGCGCATTGCATCTGGAGAAGCAATAACAACGTCAAAGTTCATTTCGCCTTTCTTGATCTGATCAGCCAGATCTTCCATACCTACCAGTTCAGCGCCGGCAGCTTTAGCAGCTTCAGCGTTTGCACCCTGAGCAAATACAGCTACGCGAACGGAACGGCCAGTACCGTGTGGCAGTACAGTTGCGCCACGAACGTTCTGATCGGATTTACGAGCATCGATGCCCAGGTTAACGGCAACGTCAACGCTTTCAACGAACTTAGCAGTCGCCAGTTCTTTCAGCAGAGCAATAGCTTCGTTGATGTCGTACTGTTTGGTCGCATCAACTTTGTCACGGATCACGGACATGCGCTTGGTCAGTTTAGCCATTTCTTAGTCCTCCACTACCAGGCCCATGGAACGTGCAGTACCTTCAATGGAGCGAGTCATCGCTTCAATGTCGGCACCAGTCATGTCGGCAGCTTTGGTCTGCGCGATTTCCTGCAGCTGAGCGCGGGAAATTTTACCCACTTTGTCTTTGTTCGGTTTACCGGAACCAGACTTGATACCAGCCGCTTTCTTCAGCAGAACTGCTGCTGGAGGGGTTTTGGTAACGAAAGTGAAAGAACGGTCAGCGTAAACAGTGATTACGACTGGGATTGGCAGACCTTTTTCCAGGGATTCAGTTTTTGCGTTGAACGCTTTACAGAATTCCATGATGTTCACACCCTGCTGACCCAGAGCTGGACCAACTGGTGGACTTGGGTTCGCCATACCAGCTGCAACCTGCAGCTTGACGTAGGCTTGTACTTTCTTAGCCATTCTAAAATCCTCTGATTGGGTAATAGCGCCTCAGGGAGGCTCCCCGTGAATAAAATTCGTTTTACGGGCCGGGACCCATAAAAACAAAAGGCGCGAAATTGTATTCCAATCCCGCGCCTTGTGCAACGATTAAATCGTCGCTTTTTTGATCGCTGCTTAGGCTTTTTCTACCTGGGCAAAGTCCAGCTCTACCGGGGTCGCACGACCGAAGATAGAAACAGAAACTTTCAGGCGGGACTTCTCATAGTCCACTTCTTCAACCACGCCATTAAAGTCAGCAAACGGACCGTCATTAACACGAACCATTTCACCCGGTTCAAACAGCGTTTTCGGACGCGGCTTATCACCCACCTGCTGCAGGCGGTTCATAATCGCATCAACTTCTTTGTCGCTGATTGGCGCCGGACGGTCAGACGTGCCGCCGATAAAGCCCATCACACGCGGCACGCTGCGCACCAGGTGCCAGCTCGCGTCGTTCATAACCATCTGAACCAGCACGTAACCCGGGAAGAATTTGCGCTCGCTTTTGCGACGCTGGCCGCCACGGATCTCAACCACTTCTTCGGTCGGAACCATAACTTCGCCAAACAACTCTTCCATGTTGTGTAATTTGATATGCTCACGCAGCGACGTTGCTACGCGGCCTTCAAAACCGGAAAACGCCTGAACGACGTACCAGCGCTTTTTAGGGGCTTCAGACATCTCAGAACCTCAGGCCAGTGATAAAGGATACCAGGCGAACCAGAATACCATCCAGTCCCCACAGGATCAGTGACATTACAGCGGTTACCGCCGCTACGATCAGCGTGGTGTGCAATGTTTCCTGGCGAGTCGGCCAAATGACCTTGCGGACTTCGGTACGCGCTTCGCGGGCAAACGCAACGGTCGCTTTGCCTTTTGTCGTCAACAGCGCGACACCACCCGCCGCAGCAATCAGAATTACCACTGCAAGCGCGCGTAGCGGCAGCATCATGTCACGATAAAGATAGTTGCCGACAATCGCCACAATCAGCAGCACGGCTACAACTACCCATTTCATCGCTTCCAGGCCGCGCCCGCTCCCTTGAGCTTCGGTATTCGCACTCATAAACCAACCTGTCAGAAGTATTCTACAAACATTTTCACCCCGCGAGTGCGAGGCAAACCAATCGAAATGCTATTCGCTTTTCGTATTATACGCTCTCCGCAGAGCCTGTCTCAGCAATGATTATGACAAAATTAATCACTGATGAGCCAGGTTCTGATGTGAAAGCGTGCAAAAAGGGCATCAAATGATGCCCTTTTATTGCGCATTGCGTCAAATGTTATCAGCGATTAGCCGAGAACTTTAGCAACAACGCCCGCGCCAACGGTACGGCCGCCTTCACGGATTGCGAAACGCAGACCGTCGTCCATCGCGATTGGGTGGATCAGAGTCACAACCATCTTGATGTTGTCGCCTGGCATTACCATCTCTACGCCTTCTGGCAGTTCGATGGTACCGGTCACGTCAGTTGTACGGAAGTAGAACTGTGGACGGTAGCCTTTGAAGAACGGAGTATGACGGCCGCCTTCGTCTTTGGACAGGATGTACACTTCAGATTCGAACTTGGTGTGTGGCTTGATTGAGCCTGGCTTCGCCAGAACCTGACCACGTTCGATTTCTTCACGTTTGATACCACGCAGCAGAACACCAACGTTCTCACCAGCACGGCCTTCGTCCAGCAGTTTGCGGAACATTTCAACGCCAGTACAGGTAGACTTCGCAGTCTCTTTGATACCAACGATTTCAACTTCTTCACCAACTTTGATGATACCGCGCTCTACACGACCGGTAACAACGGTACCACGACCGGAGATGGAGAATACGTCTTCGATTGGCAGCAGGAATGGCTTGTCAATCGCACGCTCTGGTTCTGGGATGTAAGAATCCAGGAAGCCAGCCAGTTCGATGATTTTCGCTTCCCACTCTGCTTCGCCTTCCAGCGCTTTCAGCGCGGAACCGCGAACGATTGGAGTGTCGTCGCCCGGGAAATCGTACTGAGACAGCAGTTCACGAACTTCCATCTCTACCAGTTCCAGCAGCTCTTCGTCATCAACCATGTCGCATTTGTTCAGGAACACGATGATGAAAGGAACGCCTACCTGACGACCCAGCAGGATGTGCTCACGAGTCTGAGGCATTGGGCCGTCAGTCGCAGCAACAACCAGGATCGCGCCGTCCATCTGCGCAGCACCGGTGATCATGTTTTTAACATAGTCGGCGTGGCCTGGGCAGTCTACGTGTGCGTAGTGGCGAGTCGGGGTGTCGTACTCAACGTGAGAGGTGTTGATGGTGATACCACGAGCTTTTTCTTCTGGTGCGTTATCGATCTGGTCGAATGCACGAGCAGAACCACCGTAGGTTTTAGCCAGAACGGTAGTGATTGCAGCGGTCAGCGTTGTTTTACCATGGTCAACGTGGCCGATAGTACCGACGTTAACGTGCGGTTTTGTACGTTCAAACTTTTCTTTAGACATCGATTGTCCCTCTAAGACACGGATAAATCGGTGATATCACCACATCAACCAGGCGAAATGCCTGAATTGTTGAATACAGTAAAATTGAAACAGAGAGAAACGGGAAGGAGAAGTGAAGTGGTGCTGATACCCAGAGTCGAACTGGGGACCTCACCCTTACCAAGGGTGCGCTCTACCAACTGAGCCATATCAGCACGTATTGGAGCGGGCAGCGGGAATCGAACCCGCATCATCAGCTTGGAAGGCTGAGGTAATAGCCATTATACGATGCCCGCATCCTGAAACTCGGCTACCCAGTTCTTTCTGTAACAAAAAAAGAGATTTCTCTCTTTTTCAGTTTGAGCTGGCTAATTTTTCCAACCAGCTCCGGCGGCATTTACGCTGCCAGAAAGTGGTGGTGGGGGAAGGATTCGAACCTTCGAAGTCTGTGACGGCAGATTTACAGTCTGCTCCCTTTGGCCGCTCGGGAACCCCACCGGACTTGATGGTGCCGACTACCGGAATCGAACTGGTGACCTACTGATTACAAGTCAGTTGCTCTACCTACTGAGCTAAGTCGGCATCAAGTAGCGCGCATTCTATGGATACCTGCGCGGTCATGCAACTAAAAATTTGCATAAAACGTTCTTTCGCTCACATTTTATGCGAACGCAGCGCTAAGCGATGTAAAAGTAGCCATTCCGGGTCAAATAATCAACATACAGGCATGATTTACATCGCATACACCGTAGCGTGACGGCTTCCGCGTAACGCAGCGCTTTCCATCTTTTTTCTTATTATTCCCGCCATCTGGTGTTAACCTCCTGCCCATTGTCCAAAATTAACTGTGTGATGAGCCACGTCCCGGCAGCATAGCGCTGGCTCACTGAAGCATGCTTATGAGCAAAAAAGAGCAAACGTTAATGACGCCTTATCTTCACTTTAACCGCAGCCAGTGGGCTGCCCTGCGTGATTCCGTCCCTATGACGCTGACGGAAGGTGAAATCGCACGGTTAAAAGGGATAAACGAAGATCTGTCCCTGGAAGAGGTGGCAGAAATTTATCTCCCCCTCTCTCGCTTGCTTAACTTCTATATCAGCTCCAACCTGCGCCGTCAGGCGGTGCTGGAGCAGTTCCTCGGAACCAATGGTCAGCGCATTCCTTATATCATTAGTATTGCGGGCAGCGTGGCCGTGGGTAAAAGCACTACCGCACGCGTTCTACAGGCGCTGCTGAGCCGCTGGCCGGAACACCGCAGCGTTGAGTTGATCACCACCGACGGCTTCCTGCACCCGAACGAGGTCTTAAAAGAACGCGGGCTGATGAAGAAGAAGGGCTTCCCGCTCTCTTATGATATGCACCGTCTGGTAAAATTTGTCTCTGACCTGAAATCTGGCGTGCCGCACGTCACGGCGCCGGTCTATTCACACCTGATTTACGACCGCATCCCGGATGGGGATAAAACGGTAGTCCAGCCGGATATCCTGATCCTTGAAGGTTTGAACGTGCTGCAAAGCGGCATGGACTATCCTCATGACCCGCATCATGTGTTCGTTTCGGATTTCGTCGATTTCTCTATCTATGTTGATGCGCCGGAAGATCTGCTGCAGAACTGGTATATCAACCGCTTCCTGAAGTTCCGCGAAGGGGCATTCACCGACCCGGACTCCTATTTCCACCACTACGCCCAGCTTTCTGAAGAAGAGGCCATTAATGTGGCCAGGGGGCTGTGGAATGAGATCAACTACGTGAACCTCAAAGAGAACATCCTCCCGACGCGCGAGCGTGCGAGCCTGATCCTCACCAAGAGCGAGAAGCACGCCGTCGACCAGATTCGCCTGCGAAAATAGTCAGGCAGACATAAAAAAACCGGCTTAGCGCCGGTTTTTTTTCGTTATGCGTGCGGCTTCTCGCCATTTTCATCCTGATCGACCGCAAAGCAGGCGACCAGCTGACCGCCATAATCCTTCAGCTGCGGCTGAAGCTGGGTGCACGGGCCAAAGCGGCGGCTGCAGCGCGCGTTGAAGGCACACCCCGGCGGCGGATTCAGCGGACTTGGCAGTTCACCCGTCAGCTTAATGCGCTCGCGACGATCGTCCGGGTTCAGACGCGGCGTCGCAGACAGCAGCGCCTGGGTGTACGGATGACGAGGATTACTAAAGATCTGCTCTTTGGTCCCCTTCTCCACGCAGCGCCCCAGGTACATCACCATCACTTCATCGGCAATATGCTCCACCACCGACAGGTCGTGAGAGATGAACACATAAGACAGCCCCAGATCCTGCTGGAGATCCATCATCAGGTTCAGCACCTGTGCGCGCACGGACACGTCGAGCGCCGACACCGGCTCATCGGCAATCACCACATCCGGATCGAGCATCAGCCCGCGGGCGATGGCGATACGCTGACGCTGGCCGCCGGAGAACATATGCGGGTAGCGGTCGTAATGCTCGGTTTTGAGGCCGACCTTCGCCATCATCGCCAGCGCTTTTTCACGGCGCTGCTCTTTGCTCAGATTACTGTTAATCAGCAGGGGCTCTTCCAGGATCTGTCCCACTTTTTTACGCGGGTTCAAAGAACCGTACGGGTTCTGGAACACAATCTGGATTTTCTGGCGGCGCAGCTTCTGCGCCTGCGGGTCGTGCTTGAGCAGATCCTGGCCCTGATAATAAAGCTCACCGCCGGTCGGGACTTCAATCATCGTCAGCAGACGGCCCAGCGTCGATTTCCCGCAGCCGGACTCCCCCACCACCGCCAGCGTTTTACCGCGTTCGAGATTAAAGGAGACGCCGTCCAGCGCTTTCACCAGGCGCTCAGGGGCAAAAATCCCCCTTTTCACCGGGTAGTGTTTTTTCAGGTCGATGGCCTGCAACAGCGGTTGTTGCATGGTGGCCTGTTGCGTACTCATAGTGTTGGCCTCCCGGCATCATCGAGTGGGTAGTGGCATTTTGACTGTCGACCGTCGGCCAGCAGATTCAGCTCTGGCTCCTCAACGCGGCATTTGTCCGTCGCATACGGGCAGCGCGGATTAAGCAGACAGCCCTGCGGACGGTCGTATTTGCCCGGAACCACGCCCGGCAGCGACGCCAGACGCGCTTTGTCCTGAGCAAACTCCGGCAGCGCGCGCAGCAGTGCCTGGGTATACGGGTGACGCGGCGCGCGGAAGATATCGTGCGAATTCCCGGTCTCAACCACCTGGCCCGCGTACATCACGATGATCTTGTGTGCCGCTTCGGCCACCAGCGCCAGATCGTGCGTAATCAGCACCAGCGCCATGTTCTCTTTCTGCTGCAACTCCAGCAGCAGCTCGATGATTTGCGCCTGAATGGTCACATCCAGCGCCGTTGTCGGCTCATCCGCAATCAGCAGCTTTGGTCGACAGGCAATCGCCATGGCGATCATCACGCGCTGGCTCATCCCACCGGAAAGCTGGTGCGGGTATACGTCCAGCCGCGATGCCGGATCAGGTATACCCACCTGGTTCAGCAGGTCGATCGCGCGCTGGCGACGGGTTTTCTTGTTACCACCCTGGTGCACCTTAATCGCTTCCATAATCTGGAAGCCGACCGTGTAGCACGGATTCAGGCTGGTCATCGGGTCCTGGAAAATCATCGCCACTTCGGCGCCCACCAGCTGGCGGCGCTGTTTCTCAGAAATGCGCTTCAGGTCCTGACCGTTGAACTGCAGGTTTTCCGCCATCACGCGGCCCGGGTAATCAATCAGCCCCATGATTGCCAGTGAACTCACCGACTTACCGGAACCGGACTCCCCGACGATACCAACCACTTCGCCCTGATTGACGCTGTAGCTGATGCGGTCCACGGCGCGAAACGGGGTGCCTTCGTCGCCGAAGTGCACCGATAATTTATCTACATTTAATAACGCCATCTCGTGCCTCTTACTGCTTCAGTTTGGGATCAAGCGCATCACGCAGGCCATCACCCATCAGGTTAAATGCCAGCACCGTCAGCAGGATTGCCAGACCCGGGAAGGTGACAACCCACCAGGCGCTTTGTGCGAACTGCAACACGTCGGAGAGCATGGTGCCCCACTCCGGTGTTGGCGGCTGCGCACCCATGCCCAGGAAGCCAAGAGCGGCCATATCAAGAATGGCGTTAGAGAAACCGAGCGACGCCTGAACGATCAGCGGCGCAAGGCAGTTAGGGAAGATATTAACGAACATCTGGCGCATCGCACCGGCACCCGCCACGCGAGAGGCGGTGACGTAGTCGCGGTTCACTTCCACCAGCACCGCCGCGCGTGTTAATCGCACGTAGTGAGGAAGCGCCACGAAGGTCAGCGCCAGGGCGGCGTTACCGATCGACGGGCCGAAGATCGCCACCAGCACCAGAGCCAGCAGCAGGCTTGGCAGTGCCAGCATGATGTCGACGATACGCATAATGATGTTATCAACGATGCCGCCGAAGTAACCGGCAACCAGGCCGAGGATGATCCCCATAATCAGGGAGAGCACCACCACCAGACAACCAACCAGCAGCGACAAACGCGCGCCGTACATCAGACGCGACAGCACATCGCGGCCCACATCATCGGTACCCAGCAGGTGCGCCAGACTACCGCCGTCCTGCCAGGCAGGAGGTGCCAGCAGCGCATCGCGGAACTGATCCGCCGGGTTATATGGCGCCAGAAAGTTCGCAAACACCGCAATCAGGATCATGATAGCGACATACACCAGCCCGACTACCGCGCCTTTATTGCGCTTGAAGTAGTGCCAGAACTCCTGCAGCGGCGTCATTGGAACCGGTGCAGCAACAGCTTTGTTTTCAGAAACCTGTGACATGATGGCCCCTTACTTCTTATGACGAATACGCGGGTTCACCACGCCGTACAGCAAATCGACCAGCAGGTTGACGAGGATAATCATCGTCGCGACCAGCAGCACCCCACCCTGCACCACCGGATAGTCACGGCGTTGCAGCGCATCAATCAGCCAGCGTCCGAGGCCCGGCCAGGAGAAGATGGTTTCCGTCAGGATCGCCCCCGCCAGCAGCGTACCCACCTGGAGGCCGATAACGGTCACCACCGGCAGCATGGCGTTACGCAGCGCGTGGACGATGATGACGCGCATGCGGGTTAAACCTTTGGCGCGCGCGGTACGGATGTAATCTTCACCCAGCACTTCCAGCATGGAGGAACGGGTCATACGCACGATCACCGCCAGAGGAATGGTGCCCAGCACCATGGCAGGCAGGATCATGTGCGCAACGGCATCAATGAAGTTGCCCTCCTCGCCCCAGATGGCCGTGTCGATCAGCATAAAGCCGGTTAACGGATTGGTATCATCAAGGAAGACCATATCGCTGACGCGTCCGGAGACCGGCGTCAGGTTCAATTGCACCGAGACCAGCATGATCAGCATCATGCCCCACCAGAAGATAGGCATGGAGTAACCGGTCAGCGCCAGACCCACGGCGGTATGGTCGAAAATAGAGCCACGCTTAACGGCAGCCAGTACCCCAACAGGAATACCCACCGCAGTGGCGAAAATCATGGCGCAGATGCCAAGCTCCAGCGTCGCTTTAAAACGCGGCACGAACTCGTCCCACACCGGAAGACGGCTTTTTAACGAAATCCCTAAGTCACCGTGCATCACGCCCCAGATATAGTGGAGGTACTGCTGCCACATCGGCTTATCGAGGCCGAGTTCAGCTAGCAGCTGCGCATGACGTTCAGGGGAGATACCACGCTCGCCCGCCATAATCATTACCGGGTCGCCGGGGATCATATGGACGAAGGCAAAAGTGAGAAGGGTGATACCGATAAACGTCGGGATAACAAGTCCCAGACGTCGGAGGATGAACTGCAACATAACCCGGATTCTCTCTGATGACGCACGGCCAGTGGCGTGACGTCTGTATTGCTCACAAATCTTATTCCCTCCCCTTTCAGAGAGGCAATAAAGCACTGCTGCCGGGTGGCGCTACGCTTCCCCAGCCTACATACCGTAGGCCAGTGCAAGCGCAGCGCCGCCTGGCGTTGCTTTTAATTATTCAACCGATACGTTTTCGAAGTGGTGTTTGCCCAGTGGATCAACCACGTAGCCCTTCACTTCTTTACGCACTGGCTCATACACGGTGGAGTGAGCAACAATCAGCGCCGGAGCCTGATCGTGCATAACAACCTGAGCCTGCTTGTAGAGTTCAATACGTTTGTTGTGATCGTCGGTCGCACGCGCCGGCTGGATCAGGTCTTCAAACGGCTTGTAGCACCAGCGAGAGTAGTTAGAGCCGTCTTTCGCTGCCGCACAGCTGAACAGGGTGGCGAAGAAGTTGTCCGGATCCCCGTTGTCACCGGTCCAGCCCATCATTACCGCCTGGTGCTCACCCGCTTTGGCGCGCTTCAGATACTCGCCCCACTCGTAGGTCACAATCTTGGCCTGAACGCCAATTTTCGCCCAGTCAGCCTGGACCATTTCCGCCATACGGCGTGCGTTCGGGTTGTACGGACGCTGTACCGGCATCGCCCACAGCTCGACGGTAAAGCCTTTATCCTGGCCCGCTTCTTTCAGCAGCGCTTTCGCTTTCTCAGGATCGTAACTGTAGTCCTTAACGTCGTCGTTATAGCCCCACATGGTTGGTGGGATCAGGTTCTTGGCAGCAACGCCCGCGCCCTGGTAAACGGCCTTGATGATCGCTTCTTTGTTCACCGCGTAGGTCAGCGCCTGACGTACTTTGACGTCATCAAACGGTTTCTTCTCGGTGTTGAAGGAGAGATAGCCTACGTTCAGGCCCGCCTGCTCCATCAGGTTGATGTTCTTGTCCTGCTTCATGCGCGCGATGTCTGCCGGGTTCGGGTACGGCATCACCTGGCATTCGTTTTTCTGCAGTTTAGCGTAACGTACGGACGCATCAGGCGTGATGGAGAAGACCAGACGGTCGATCTGCGGCTTGGTGCCCCAGTAGCCCGGGAACGCTTTATACAGAATACGGGAGTCTTTCTGGTACTGCAGCAGCTGGAACGGGCCGGTACCGATTGGGTTCAGGTCCACTTTTTCCGGCGTGCCGGCTTTCAGCATGTTGTCCGCATACTCTTTAGAGAGAATAGAGGCGAAGTCCATGGCCAGGTCAGCCAGGAATGGCGCTTCCGGACGGGTCAGCACGAACTGAACGGTTTTATCATCTACTTTTTTCACTTCGGCGATCAGGTCCGGCAGACCCATCCCTTCGAAGTATTCGTAGCTGCCGCCAGACACTTTGTGGTACGGGTTCTGGGCGTTTTTCTGACGGTCGAAGGAGAACACAACGTCGTCGGCGTTAAAGTCGCGCGTTGGTTTGAATTCTTTGCTGTCCTGCCACTTCACGCCCTGGCGCAGGTGGAAGGTATAGGTTTTGCCGTCTTCGCTGATGTCCCACTTCTCGGCCAGACCCGGAATCACTTCCGTGGTGCCGGTTTTGAATTCAACCAGACGGTTATAGATAGGTACAGAGCTTGCGTCGTAAGTCGTACCAGAGGTAAAGAGCTGTGGGTTAAAGCCTTCCGGCGAGCCTTCAGAACAGTAAACCAGGGTTTTTGCCTGTACGCTTGCTGCCACGGTCATAGCCACCAGGCTCAGACCAAGCTTCAGCATCCCTGACTTCTTCAAGGAAATACTCATTATTCTGCTCCAATGTGATGTTTTGCTTTGTTGTGTTACGCCGCCAGACCTTTATTTATTTTTTACCCGGTCCGGTCGGAGGTGCCCGAAGGCGTTAAAGGGATGGAGAATCCTTTCAGAAGAGCGTTTGAGTTGCAGCGCAGATCGTCCCTGAAATGCCCCTCATGCCCTACAATCTGTCAACAGAATGTGAAAACGTCAATACAGGTGACGGGGATTTGCGCCGAGTGTGAGAAACCGCAAACAAAGATTAAAAAAACCCTGAACGCCAGTTTTCAGCAGGGAAATTTATGCTACTCGCCAACTTGCAGCACAAATATCTTCATATTTCGCAACAATCAGTGATTAACTTTTATTCAGAATGGGTAAATTTTCTTGCAGAATGGTGATTTACTGAGCACTAAATACCGCGAACGTTAAAACGCACAGCGAAAAATGCTGAGGTTATCCATAAGCAACGCGAAAAAAGATCAATCTATATATAAAAAAATACAATGGATTATGTCACAAAATCGTTAACAGGCAGGAAGAAGCGGGGATAAGGGGCATTTTACTGAATCTGGATGAGTAAGCCGTTAATGCAAAAAGGGCTAACCTTGCGGTTAGCCCTTTTCAGAATGTGGTCGGCGAGAGAGGATTCGAACCTCCGACCCACTGGTCCCAAACCAGTTGCGCTACCAAGCTGCGCTACTCGCCGAATGCGGAGCGCATCTTACTGCTGAGGTGCGCCCCCGTCAATCCCTTATTTTCAAAAAGCCATTCAACTGGCGATATTCTCGCCAGAGCAGCTACTGCGCGGCTTTTGCGGTGTTATCAGGGAGTTTACACCAGTTGTTGTTTTCGTTAATCCCACCGTTCGGTGAGGTATAGCCGAGGCAACCCATAATGGTGTCATACAGCTCAACGTGACGGCGCGGCACCTTCATTTCCGCCTCTTTCTTAAGCTGAGCAAACATCTTCGCTTTCTCCGGATTTTCAAGATACTTATCCGACATCCACATGATCATCGGCACGCGGAACTGCTCCGGCGGTGCCAGCTTGCGCGGCGTACCGTGCAGGTGCTCTTTCTCATTAATGGACTCACCGTGGTCTGCGGCGTAGATAACAATCGCTTTTTTATCACGCAGCTGGTCAATCACCCGGCTCAGGAAGGTATCCACATACAGTACCGAGTTATCGTAGGCGTTGATCAGTTCCTGCTTGCTGCAGTCTTTATTAATACCTACGCACTCAGGCTGCCATTTCGCGAAATCGCGCGTGTAACGCTGGTAATAACTGTAATGCGACCCTTTGGTATGCAGAATGACGAGATGTTTGCCCTGCGGGTGATTCTTCAGAGACTGGGACATCTCCTCAAGCAGCAGCATGTCGTCCACGTTTTTCCCGCGGTTGCGAGGCTCGGCACCAATCTGCTCACGATACGCGATGTTATCTGCCAGCGTGTTGGTGTAGAACCACATCTCACTTTGCATGGCGAACAGATCGGAGCTAAATCCAAGCTGCTTCAGCACGGCAAAGACGTTTTGTTCTTTCAGCGTACGTTGCGGGTTATCGCTCGCCCCGCCTTCACGCACAAACATACAGCGCAACGAGAGCTTCGTGGCGGTATCGCAGGAATAGCCGCGGTAAGCCACCAGATTCTTCTCCTGCGCCAGTTTCGGCGTGGTATCGCGGTCATAACCGAGGATACCCATATGATCCCAGCGCGTCGTTTCACCGATGACAAAGACTACGTAAGTATCATCCAGCCCGTCAGCCGGCGCCTGGTAGGTGAACTTTTTGGTCGGGTTAATCAGCGATTTCACATCGCTGGATTCGTCCGCCTGCGCCCAGGCGTAAAGACCTAACGCGGACAGCCAGTTGGACGGCAGATACGAGTTAGCCACTACGCCGCCATAGCTCGGCATATCCACGCCCGTCGCTTTTTCGATCCGTTTTTGCTGTTTTTCCATCAGGCGAATCGGCGCCCACACCAGCAGGCCCGCCAGCAGAACGACGGCGACGTTGCGGATGCGCTGTCCCCGGGTACGCAGCTGGCGTAACAGGGTATAACGGCAGGTATTACTCCAGATAAAGAAGAGCGGGATCAGGCAGGTCAAAATCGTCCATATGATGAACCCTTGACCCACCACCTCTTTCGAGAGGTCGATGTCCGTGGTCATCACCGAGGCGACAATACCGTAGCCAATGACCACGTTCATGAATGTCATGTAATAGCTTGCGGCGGCAGAAATAATCACCACCAGCGAGGCCAGAATTTGCCATGTACGTCGGCCAAAAAGTGAGAGCAGGCGTAACAGGAAGAAGGTTGCCAGGATAGAGCCAAACACTTCGATGACGGCAAAAATTCCATTTCTTACGCTGAGGTGTTCGAAATAACCTTCCACACGTCTGAACAGTACCGCGCCATTCAGAAACAAACCGATATAGACAGCCAGCATCAGACACAATCTTTGCTGGGTAAGAGACCTAATATATTTCATGCAAACAACCCTGGGGGAAGGGGTATAAAGACCCGCCGAATCTCAGTGAGAAAGCTGACAGAGTAAGTAGATGCGAGCGAAACCGTTATCAGAAACGTCTACAAGCGCGATAAGTAGACCACAGCGGGAAAGAAAAGTGGCAGCAGAGAGTGTGATCGAGGAAATTTTTTACAAAATAACAAGTCCGAAAGTGATGTTGAGATAAAAAAAAGAGGCCCTGAGGCCCCTTTTCATCGAATCATGCATGCGCTTCTTTATACACCTCGCGCTGCGGCTGACGAATCGTTGTGGACAGCGCCAGCGAGATAATCAGCAAGGCAAATATCACGCAGAAGGTTACGTAGAAGCCACCGAACAGCGAGGCAATCAGCGACCCGCAGATACTGCCGATACCGAAGCCGAGATATATAACGCCGTAGTTTTTCGCCAGATTGTTCAGGCCGAAGAACTCGCTTACCAGCGACGGGAAAACGGTAATGGTGCCGCCGAAGTTAAAGGCGACGCAGGCAATCGCCGCAAAGAAGGTCGCCTCGTTCAGCGGAGCAAACAGCAGCGCCGCCATGCCCACCAGAGAGATGACCTGCCCCAGCGTAATCACGCGGATGCGGGCGATTTTGTCAGACAGGATACCGAGCACCAGACGACCCGAGAGGTTAGCAATGGAGATGACCGTCACCGCATTCGCCGCCGTCGCGGCATCCAGTTTTACCATCCCCTGCGCGATATCTTTCGCCACACCGATGACATACAGACCGCTCATGCAGGCCGTCAGGAACATCACCGCCAGCATCCAGTACTGCGGTTTACGCATGGACTGCGCGAGGGTGAAATCATTCTCCACCACGCCGTTAACGGTTTTCACTTCCTGCTGCGGGGCATCTTTCATCAGCGTGGCACCAAACAGAATCATCACCAGGACAATAGCCCCCCAGATCATGAACGTTTTTTCGAGGCCAACGGAAGCCAGCAGTTGAGAGTCGATAAATTTAAAGCCAAGGCTGCCCAGGCCATAGGAGCCGATAGCAAACGCGGAGATTAAGCCTTTACGCTCCGGGAACCACTTCACGCAATTCGACAGCGTCAGCAGGTAACCTGCGCCGTCCGCCAGCCCCACCAGCACGCCGGCGCTCAGCCACAGCATCATCAGGTTGCTGGAATGCGCCGTCAGGAAAAAGCCCAGGCCCAGCAGAATGCCGGAGGCCATGGTCACGCGCTTCACGCCGAAGCGTTCCTGAAGTTTGCCCGCCACGGAAGAGGAAATCGCTAATCCAAGACTCAGCAAGCCGAAGGAGAATGCCACCTGGCTTATCGGCGCGCCGAGCTTATCAGACAAGGCGCTGTTAAACAGACTCCAGGTATAGACCGAACCCAGTGCGAACTGAGTAATGATGGTGCCGAATAGCGTTAGCCAGCGCGTGCGGTTATAGGTTGAGGTGTTCATGGCAGTATCCTGCAAGAGAAATTAAGGAAGTTCGCTGAGGACACGATAAACAAAACCCCAAAACGCCAGGGGTAAAACGGCATGAAATGCAGGAGAAACGGAATGAAATGCCTGGAAGCGGGAATGAACGACCTTGCCGGAGAAGAAAACGTTTAAAGGTGAGTGACCACTATCACCACACCCCTCGCCGTTATTGTATTAAATATGTTACCGCAGCGTTTAAAAAAGTAACAACCTTAAAATTTGGCGCTTAAGCCCAAGGTATACAAATATTCTTCTTCCGACTGCTGGTTGTAGCTGATCTTCGCCCAGGGGTGTAAATCGCCGTACTGGGTATCAACACGCCACCCCAGCGAGTTCACGCTGGCATGCCAGAGGGGTTCGGTAAGCGACTGCGCGGTGGTTGTATCACTAAACGTATTTACCGTTGAGGGTGGAGTGCCCTCTGTGCGCCACGCCATGACCGGCCCGGTTGTAATATGCCCCGCCACGGGAAAATTCCAGCCAACGCTCAGAACGGTTTCCGCATCCGAACCGGATGGGTCGTTCAGCGCAAAGCCCGCAGCATTCTGCGAATGGTTAATACGCTCCGCGAGAATATCTTCATAACGAGGTTGGTGATCGGCGTCCCATGTATAGCGTTCTGTCGTATTACTTTGTGCATCTGAAACGATATATTCCTGTTGCCACGCAAAAGCGGTGTTACATATAAGCAGGCAGGCTGAAACGCCCACCAGGCCAGAAGCAGCATGGCGACCACTGATTTTTTTTATCATCATCAAAGCGACTCCAGAAAGAGCCGAGTTCGGCGATATATGTCATTGTTCGAAGAGGTATTGGGGCATATAGCCCTGTATTAACTATTGTCTCTTTAGCAGACACGTCAAGCCGGGCAGATTGAAATTTTTGCGTTTATCGTATCAGGAAGGGAGATGACCTATGCAACGTTGCGGTTGGGTAAGCCAGGATCAGCTTTATATCGATTATCACGACAAGGAATGGGGCGTACCGGAAACCGACGGTGAAAAACTGTTTGAAATGATTTGCCTTGAAGGCCAGCAGGCCGGTCTGTCGTGGATCACCGTTCTGAAAAAGCGTGAGAACTACCGCAATGCCTTCCACCGGTTCAATCCGGCTGCGGTAGCCGCCATGACCGATGACGACGTGGAAAGGCTGGTTCTGAATCCCGGTATCATCCGCCATCGCGGTAAAATTCAGGCGATTATCGGTAACGCGCGGGCTTATCTGGCGATGGAGCAAAACGGCGAACCCTTCTCAGCATTTGTCTGGTCGTTTGTGGATAACGAGCCGAAGGTGACGCGGGCCGCCACGCTTGCAGAGATCCCAACCTCGACCCCTGCCTCGGATGCCCTGTCGAAAGCGCTGAAAAAACGCGGCTTCAAGTTTGTGGGCACCACCATCTGTTACTCCTTTATGCAAGCCTGCGGGCTGGTCAATGACCATATTACGGGCTGCATCTGCCACCCGGAGGGCAACCATGATCCGCAAATGGCACAGTGAGAATACCGCTCAGCTCCTGAGACTGTGGCTTGAGAGCACCACCGAGGCGCATCCGTTTATCGACGCCGACTACTGGAAAGCGAACGAAGCGCTGGTGCGGGATGAATACCTTCCCGCCGCCGAAACCTGGGTCTGGGAGGAGAACGGCACGCCGCGCGGTTTTATCAGCGTCATACAGTCGCAGTTTGTGGGGGCGCTGTTCGTTACGCCAGCGTATATCGGAAAAGGCATCGGGCGCGCGCTGCTGAACCATGTTCAACAGCGCTTCCCGCACTTAACCCTGGAGGTGTATCAGAAAAACGTCCGGGCGGTGAATTTCTACCATGCTCAGGGCTTTCGCATTGAAGACAGCGCCTGGCAGGATGACACCCAACACCCGACGTGGATCATGAGCTGGCAGGCGGATCAAACGCCGTTAAGGTAAGCTCGGGCCCCTCATATTTTTCTACCCAGGCCAGCGCCGTGTTCCCTGCGCAACCATTCCCCAGCTTCGAGCTGGGGAGATCTTTGGTCAGCACGTTAACCGCCCCGTTTTTACAGATCCCACCTTCGGTGGGCTCAAGATCGGGCCAGGCTCCCTGATGAATACAGATCACACCTGGCTTAATCCCGTCGCTGACCACCGCCCCTGCCAGCACCTGTCCACGCTGGTTCCAGACGCGCACCACGTCACCGTCCGCAATCCCACGCGCTTTGGCGTCAAAAGTATTCAGCGTAATTGGCTCCCGCCCGGCGACCGCATACTGCTCGCGCAGAGAGGTGTAATTAAGCTGACTGTGCAGACGATGCGCCGGATGGGCAGACAGCACCTGCAGCTGCTCCGGCTGAGCGTTGCCGTGCCACTCGTCCGGCTCCAGCCACGAAGGGTGTGGCGGACAATCGGCATATCCAAAGCTGGCGATGCGCTCGCTGTAGATCACAATCTTGCCGCTCTCGGTTTTCAGCGGATGGTTTTCCGGGTCGCGACGGAAATCGGCGAAACGGACAAATCGGGCGTTCTGTTCGCTTTCCGGCATTTCGAGAATCTGGTTCGCCTCCCAGAATTCAGCAAATGGCGGAAGCGTCACGCCCTGCGCCGCACCGCGCTGTCCGGCGATCTGGTAGAAACTCTCCAGCCACTGCAGGTCATTTTTCCCTTCGGTAAAGCGTTCGCGACCGCCCGCTTCCCAGAGCTCGCTCAGTTCAGCAAACACGTCAAAATCATCACGCGCTTCATCACGCGGGGCCACCACGCGCTTCATCGGCACCATATGCTGGTTGCTGTAATCGCCGGTCATGGTGAGATCGTTACGCTCAAACGACGTGGTCGCCGGCAGCACGATATCGGCATGTTTGGCCGAGGCGGTCCAAAAGCACTCGGAAATCACTACCAGCTCCGGCTTTTGCCAGGCGCGGATCAGGCGATTGGTATCCTGATGGTGCGTGAAGTTTGCCCCGCCCGCCCACCAGACAAACTTAATGTCCGGGAAGTGGCGGTCCAGACCGTTATGCTGATAAAAACCGCCCGGGTTTTCCAGGGCTTCAACGATTCGTGCCACCGGGATTTTATCCACGGCATCCACGCCGCCCTGCACCGAGCCTTGCAGGGACGCCAGCACCGCCGCTTTACGCGTTGGGTTACCGCCGTTCGCAAAGTGATAGGAAAGACCAAAACCGCCGCCCGGCGTACCAATCTGTCCGAGCATCGCGGCAAGGGTCACCAGCATCCAGTGTTTCTGCTCGCCGAACTGCTGGCGCTGCATCCCCCAGCCGGACATTAACATCGTGGTATTTTTATGGAACAGTGCCGCCAGTTCGCGGATTTTAGCCGCTGGAACGCCACAAATTTCCGCGGCCCACTCTGCCGTTTTCACTACCCCATCAGATTCGCCCGTCAGGTAGTCGGCGAATTTGTCAAAGCCGGACGTGCACCGGGCGAGGAAATCGCGGTCGTGCCAGCCGTTCTCCACCAGCGTATGGGCGATACCCAGCATCATCGCCACGTCGGTGCCCATATGAGGAGCAATCCACTCGGCGCTGTCGCCGAAGAAATCCATGGTTTCAGAACGCATCGGATCAATGCATATGATGCGTTTGCCGCTTTTGCGCAGCGCGTCGAAATACCCCATCCCCTGCTCGTCGCTGGCATTCCAGGCAATTTTCAGCGTGTTCAGCGGGTTGGCGCTCCACAGCACCACCACGTCGGAGCGCTGCAGCACCAGCGGCCAGCTGGTCTGCTGCTGGTACACTTCGTTCCCGCCCACGACGTACGGCATGATCGCCTGCGCCGCGCCGGTCGAATAGTCTCCCAGATGACCGGTATAGCCCCCGGCCAGGCTCATGTAGCGCTGCAGCAGGGTCGAGGCCTTGTGCAGCACGCCGTTCGAGCGCCAGCCATAGGAGCCGGCAAAAATGGACGATGGGCCATAGCTTTCGCGAATGCGCTTATGCTGCGTATGGATCAGCGCCAGCGCATCGTCCCAGCTCACGCGAACAAACTCATCCTGACCACGGATCCCCTGCGGCTTATCCGGCGAGGCTAGAAAACCTTTGCGCACCATCGGCCAGCGCACGCGCGTTTTGCTGTGCACCTGATCGCGTACGACGGTCTGTAACGAATTGGGATGTTGTGTTGGCAGTGCCCCACGGGACGACAGAACATTTTCGCCATCGGTTTCGACCAGCATCGGCCCCCAGTGGGCGGCGGTCAGAATGGTTTTTGTTGAGGTGCTCAAGCGTGCGCTCCTGGTTGCGTGCAGGTTTACGGCCTTCTCGTTGAGGTCGTTTATGGTTTGTCACAAATTTCAGAGTTATACCCGGAATTTTCTCCGTATCTGGACGTCATAATCAACTGCCACGCTCGCCGTGGCAAAGAATAAAAAGGATTAAGGAAAGAAGATGAAAAAACGCGTACTCGTTATTGCCGCTCTGGTGAGCGGTGCACTGGCTGTTTCTGGCTGCACAACCAACCCTTACACCGGTGAGCGCGAAGCGGGTAAATCCGGCATTGGCGCAGGTATCGGCTCGCTGGTCGGCGCAGGCGTTGGGGCACTCTCCTCCTCCAAGAAAGACCGCGGCAAAGGTGCGCTGATTGGCGCAGCGGCAGGTGCGGCGCTGGGCGGCGGCGTCGGTTATTACATGGACGTGCAGGAAGCGAAACTGCGCGACAAAATGAAGGGAACCGGCGTGAGCGTCACCCGCAGCGGCGATAACATCATCCTGAACATGCCGAACAACGTGACCTTTGACAGCAGCAGCGCCACGCTGAAACCTGCGGGCGCGAACACCCTGACCGGCGTGGCGATGGTGCTGAAAGAGTACAACAAGACCGCCGTGAACGTGATTGGCTACACCGACAGCACCGGCAGCCAGGATCTGAACATGCGTCTGTCTCAGCAGCGTGCCGATTCCGTGGCCAGCTCCCTGATAACCCAGGGCGTTGAAGCAAACCGCATCCGCACCAGCGGCATGGGCCCTGCCAATCCTATCGCCAGCAACAGCACGGCGGAAGGTAAAGCGCAAAACCGTCGCGTAGAGATTACGTTGAGCCCGATTCAGTAATCCCCGAGGGAGAGGGCCGGGGTGAGGGCAACAGACCGCACACCCCGGCATGAACCACTTGCCATCGTTGATTTTCCCGCTAAGGTATTCTCACTAAATTCAGGGAAATCAGCGATGAGCAAACCAGCCCGGGCCACCATCAGCGACGTGGCGAAAGCCGCCAAAACCGGTAAAACCAGCATTTCGCGCTACCTCAACGGCGAGAAACACCTGCTGTCCGACGCATTGCTGGCGCGTATTGAACAGGCCATTGCCGATCTCGACTATCGTCCCAGCCTGATGGCGCGCGGGCTCAAACGCGGTCGCACCCGTTTGATCGGCCTTATTATCGCCGATATCACCAACCCCTACTCCGTCAACGTCCTCAGCGGTATCGAGGCCGCCTGCCGCGAGAAGGGCTTCACGCCGCTGGTCTGTAATACCAACAACGAAGTCGACCAGGAACTGCACTACCTCGATCTGCTGCGCAGCTACCAGGTGGAAGGGATTGTGGTTAACGCAGTCGGCATGCGTGAAGAGGGCCTGAACCGCCTGCAGCAGTCCTCCCTGCCCATGGTCCTCATCGACCGTAAAATCCCGGAATTCGCCTGCGATGTCGTCGGGCTGGATAACACCCAGGCAGCCACAACCGCGACCGAGCACCTTATTGAACAGGGCTTCGAAGCGATTCTTTTCCTGAGCGAACCGCTGGGAATGGTAAATACCCGACGCGACCGCCTGGCGGCATTTCGCGCCACGCTTGCGCGTTATCCCGGTGCGATCGCCGAAAATGCCGAAACGCCGCTTCACGAAGCCGACCAGATCGACAACACCCTGCGCCAGTTCCATACCCGCCATCGCGGGATGCGCAAAGCCGTTATCTCCGCCAACGGGGCGCTGACGCTTCAGGTCGCCCGCTCGCTCAAGCGCATTGGTCTGCACTGGGGCAGCGATATCGGTCTGCTGGGCTTTGATGAACTGGAGTGGGCGGAGCTGGCTGGCGTAGGTATTACGACCCTTAAACAACCCACCTGGCAGATTGGCTATGCCGCTGTAGAACAAGTGATTCGTCGTATTGAAGGCACCCGCGATGCCGTACGCGAGCAGGTCTTCTCCGGCGAGCTGATCGTTCGCGGCTCCACCGCCCGTTAATTCCCCCTTGTGATAGCGATCATAAATTCGACATCCTGATCTTTTCTTTGGAACCGGTTCCATCTAGCGTAATAGTATTGATATGTTGCGATGGAGTCCGAAGATGGGCAGGAAAATCATGGTGGTCACCGCCGCGTATGGCGCGGAACAGGTGCGACAGGCAGGCGGTCAGCGGGCGATGCTCCCCGTTATTGCAGGCGCAGGGGCAGACGGCGTGGAGATCCGCCGCGAACTGTTTAACAGCGAAGAGCTGCTGGCGCTGCCTGCACTGAGCGAATCCATCGAGCTAATGGGTCTGCTGGCGTGCTACTCCGCGCCCGCCGCCCTGTTTATGGCCGACGGCACCCTTAACCCGGACCTGCCCCGCTATCTCTCTGAGGCCAACACCCTTAACGCCCTGTGGCTGAAGGTTTCCCTCGGCCATTTCAGCGACACACAGCCTCTCGACGCCCTGCGCGCCCTGCTGAATGCCAGCGGTATGGCGCTTGTTGTGGAGAACGATCAGACCGACTGCGGGCAGCTCGCGCCCATGCGGCGCTTCCAGGCCTCCTGTCGGGAAATGGCGTTGCCCGTCACGCTGACCTTCGACATGGGCAACTGGCTGTGGGTCGGCGACTCCCCCGAAGAGGCCGCACGTCACCTGGCCCCTGCGGTGAGCTATATCCACGTTAAAGCCGCCGTTCCGCATAAAGATAACTTCCGCGCCGTAGCGCCGGACCGTGCAGACGCGCGCTGGCTGGATCTGCTCGGCCAGCTGCCTGCAGGTGCACCGCGTGGTATTGAGTTCCCGCTGGAAGGGGCGGATTTAACCGCCGTTACCCGTCATTACGTCAACCTGCTGCGCGAGGAGTAAATCATGCACAAAACGCTGGATGCCATCACGATCGGCGAGGCTATGGCAATGTTTGTCGCGACCGAAACGGGCGAACTGAGCGCGGTAGAGCACTTTATCAAACGCGTAGCGGGCGCAGAGCTGAACGTCGCGACCGGCCTGGCGCGTCTCGGTCTGAACGTCGGCTGGGTCAGCCGCGTGGGGGATGACAGCTTTGGCCATTTCGTTCTCGACTCGCTGAAAAAAGAGAATATTGATGCCGCAGGCGTCACCCTGGACGGACGCTTTCCTACCGGCTTTCAGCTTAAATCTAAAGTCGAAAATGGAACCGATCCCATCGTGGAGTATTTCCGCAAAGGTTCGGCGGCAAGCCATCTCTCAACGGAAGATTACCACGCCGGCTATTTTGCCTCCGCGCGCCATCTGCACCTGAGTGGCGTGGCGGCGGCGCTCTCTGACAGTTCCTATGAACTGCTGGACCATGCGGCAACGACCATGAAGTCGCTGGGCAAAACGATCTCTTTCGATCCGAATTTGCGCCCGGTGCTGTGGAAAAGCGAAGCGGAAATGGTCGAGAAGCTGAACCGCCTGGCGTTCCAGGCTGACTGGGTTCTGCCGGGCCTGAAAGAGGGGATGATTCTGACGGGTGAAAATACGCCGGAAGGCATTGCTGATTTCTATCTGAATCAAGGGGTAAAAGCGGTGGTGCTGAAGACCGGTGCCGATGGTGCATGGTTCAAAACGGCCGACGGCGAACAGGGCGCGGTCGCGGCGGTGAAGGTCGAGAACGTTGTCGACACCGTCGGCGCGGGCGATGGCTTTGCCGTAGGCGTCATTAGCGCCCTGCTGGAAGGCAAACCGCTGCAGCAGGCCGTCGCGCGGGGCAATAAGATTGGCTCGCTGGCGATTCAGGTGCAGGGCGACAGCGAAGGATTGCCAACGCGAGCAGAGCTCGGCTTTTAAATTCCCTCTCCCTGTGGGAGAGGGCCAGGGGGCATGCCACACCAAATAATTAAGCCACCGTGTACCCTACAGACAACGGCGGTAACAACCTCAACAACAGAGGCAAGCCTATGAACAGTTCGACCAATGCAGTAAAACGCTGGTGGTACATCATGCCAATCGTGTTTATCACGTACAGCCTGGCGTACCTCGATCGTGCCAACTTCAGCTTCGCATCCGCAGCGGGGATCACTGAAGACCTCGGCATCACCAAAGGTATTTCATCCCTGCTGGGTGCCCTTTTCTTCCTGGGCTACTTCTTCTTCCAGATCCCCGGCGCGATTTACGCGGAACGCCGCAGCGTGCGTAAGCTGATCTTCATCTGTCTGATCCTGTGGGGCGCCTGCGCGTCACTGACCGGCGTGGTGAACAATATTCCTGCCCTGGCGGCCATTCGCTTTATCCTCGGCGTCGTTGAGGCAGCGGTAATGCCGGCGATGCTGATTTACATAAGCAACTGGTTTACCAAATCTGAACGTTCACGCGCGAACACCTTCCTGATCCTCGGTAACCCGGTCACCGTACTGTGGATGTCGGTGGTCTCCGGCTACCTGATCCAGTCCTTCGGCTGGCGCGAGATGTTTATCATCGAAGGGGTACCCGCAATTATCTGGGCATTCTGCTGGTGGGTGCTGGTAAAAGATAAGCCTGCCCAGGCGAAGTGGCTTTCCGAAGATGAAAAAGCCGCGCTGCAGGCGCAACTGGATAAAGAGCAGCAGGGGCTGAAGGCGGTACGCAACTACGGCGAAGCGTTCCGCTCCCGCAACGTTATCCTGCTCTGCGCGCAGTACTTTACCTGGAGTATCGGCGTGTACGGCTTTGTGCTGTGGCTGCCGTCGATTATCCGCAGCGGCGGCGAGAACCTTGGCATGGTGGAAGTGGGCTGGCTCTCTTCCGTACCGTATCTCGCCGCGACCATCGCGATGATCGTTGTCTCCTGGGCGTCGGACAAGCTGCAAAACCGCAAGCTGTTTGTCTGGCCGCTGCTGCTGATTGCCGCTTTCGCCTTCATCGGCTCGTGGGCGGTGGGCGCGAATCACTTCTGGGCCTCTTATACCCTGCTGGTGGTTGCCGGTGCCGCCATGTACGCCCCGTACGGTCCGTTTTTTGCCATCATCCCGGAAATGCTGCCGCGTAACGTCGCGGGCGGTGCAATGGCATTGATTAATAGTATGGGCGCGCTGGGGTCGTTCTGCGGATCCTGGTTCGTCGGCTACCTGAACGGTGTGACCGGCAGCCCATCCGCGTCGTACATCTTTATGGGGGTAGCGCTTTTCGCCTCCGTGTGGCTTACTTTGATTGTTAAGCCTGCTAATAATCAACAGCACCTCGTCGGCGCACGCCACGCCTGAATCCTTAAAAATCAACGGAGATTAGCATGAAGCCGTCCGTCATTTTGTATAAAGCTCTGCCGGAAGATCTGCAGAAACGCCTGGAAGAACACTTCACCGTTACGCAGGTGAAGAACCTGAGCCCGGAGACCGTGGCGCAGCACGCCGATGCGTTCGCCAGCGCCGAAGGCCTGCTGGGTTCAAGCGAAAAAGTGGATGTCGCCCTGCTGGAGAAAATGCCGAAGCTTCGTGCTACCTCAACCGTTTCCGTGGGTTATGACAATTTCGACGTGGATGCCCTGAACGCCCGTAAAATCCTGCTGATGCACACGCCGCATGCCCTGACGGAAACCGTGGCAGATACGCTGATGGCGCTGGTGCTCAGCACGGCCCGTCGCGTGGTGGAAGTGGCCGAGCGTGTGAAAGCCGGCGAATGGACGAAAAGCATTGGGCCGGACTGGTTCGGCGTGGATGTGCATGGCAAAACGCTGGGCATCGTGGGTATGGGGCGTATCGGGCTGGCGCTGGCGCAGCGCGCGCATTTCGGCTTCAACATGCCGATTCTGTATAACGCGCGCCGCCATCACAGTGAAGCAGAAGAACGCTTCAACGCGCGTTACTGCGAGCTGGATACGCTGCTGCAGGAAGCCGATTTTGTTTGCCTGATCCTGCCGCTGACGGATGAAACGCGCCATCTGATTGGCAAATCCGCGTTTGAAAAAATGAAGAAGTCCGCCATCTTCATCAACGCGGGTCGCGGCCCGGTGGTGGATGAGCAGGCGCTGATTGAAGCGCTGCAAAACGGCGAGATCCACGCCGCGGGTCTGGACGTGTTTGAGCAGGAGCCGCTTCCGGTGGACTCCCCACTGCTGAGCATGCCAAACGTCGTCGCCCTGCCACACATCGGCTCTGCTACCCACGAGACGCGCTACAATATGGCGGCGACGGCAGTAGATAACCTGATAGCCGCGCTTGCTGGAAAAGTAGACAGGAACTGCGTTAACCCGCAGATCCAACAGTAGAAACGAAAAAACCCGCCAGAAGGCGGGTTTTTGAATTTTGTGCTACTGGGTTGGAAGCTTACAGGCTTACAACGTTACCAGCTGCTGGGCCTTTAGCGCCGCTTTCGATGGTGAAGGAAACTTTCTGACCTTCGTCCAGAGATTTGTAGCCATCGTTCTGGATAGCAGAGAAGTGTACGAACACGTCTTTAGAGCCATCGTCAGGAGTGATGAAGCCGAAACCTTTATCAGCGTTGAACCATTTAACCAGACCAGTCATTTTAGCAGACATAGAAATTACCTTATTAACAAATATATTGTGCCTTCCGGCTTGATGGATTGCGTTACAGATTTTTAAGCGATGAAGGAAGGGTCACTACGAAGGGTATCTATGGATAACAATCTGGACTGCTTTACTAAACTGCTTTAGGTCTGTGTAACAAACCGACGCGAACAGTTATACCGATGTGGTAGAGGAATGACAAGCGTTATTTTCTGAATGCCGAAAAAAAACCCCGCCTGAGGCGGGGTTTTTCGGTTTATTCTGTGGCAGCGACTGCTGCGCCCCACGCCTGGCTAAAGGCCTGGTGCTGGGCGGCCAGCGGCCCAATCAGCGTATTGTACTGACTTGCCTGCTGCGAGGTTGGGAACTGAATGCCGTTGGCAACAAAGCTCACCTGTGTCCCCTGCTGCGAGATGAAATCCCCGACCTGAACCAGCTGCTGAGTGAAGACCTGCGCGGCCGGAATCAGCGGTTGTATCGCTTCAGACGGTTTCGTCACTACTTTCTCATACACTTTATCGAAGACCGGTTTAAGATCCTCGCCCTGCTTCAGCGCAGAACGTGACGCGTCAGCCTGCATTTTCGCATTTTGCAGCTGCTGGCTCAGCACGCCGAGCGCACCGTTGGACTGGCGCAGCGGCTCGCGCTGAGTCATATAATCCTGGGGAACACGGATGGCGTTCACGCTATCCACTACCGGGCGGATACCGGAGTCCATCGCCTGGCTCACCTGCTGTGAATACCCATAAAGAATGGCGTAATCGGACACAAAGGGGCCAAACTGTTTTTTCTGATCCGCAGTCAGCGTCGGCAACCGCTCGCCGCTGCGCATCACTGTATTCTGCAGAAAATCGATAAACGCTTTGCGCTGATCGCCTTCTTTATCAAAACACCCACTCAGGCTAACAACCATCAACAACGCCGCAATAGGCGCAAACCAGCGAGAGCAGGACTTTCCTGTCGCCATTTTATTACTCCTTTCACCCAAAAAAGCGCACACCGGCACACGCGTGCCCGACGCTGACAAGGATAGTCCAGGTCAGCCTTGCAAGATACTCTTTTCATGTAAAACGACTATTGCCGATTTATTTCTTACTATTTACAAAAAAATACCTGGCGAAGCCGACATATGGTTAATCAGGGAATTAGCATAACTATCCAGATAGCTGAATCGCGTAAAGCGATCGTTACCGCACGATTAATCACAGCCGTGACGATCCTTGGTTTGTATTAGGGACTATTCTTAATTGGCTCTCTGATGTTCTTGATCACGATGTGAGATTTAAGAGGAGTTCTCAATGGAATATAAAGATCCTGAGTTTGAGCTGCTGAGCAGTCTGGAACAGATCGTTTTTAAAGATGTACCGCAGGCCATTACCCTGCAACAAAAATCCAATCCCTTTACAGAATATGAGCAATTGCGCAAAGGGACAGGACTGAAAACTGAAGAATTCGCCAGAGCGATGGGTGTCAGCGTGGCTATGGTGCTGGAGTGGGAGTCAAAACGAGAGAAACCCACCCCAACCGAGTTAAAGCTGATGCGCCTGATTCAGGCCAACCCTGCACTCAGCAAACAGATAGCGTAGTAAAGTTTGAACGCCCCCGCCTCTGCGGGGGCTTGTGTTTAAAGGCTCTCGAAACGCCAGCCCGTCTCTTCCCACACCATCTCGTGCGTCAACGTTAACCCTTTTAAAAACGCATCATCGTGTGACACCACCAGCAGCCCGCCGGGGAAACCAGCCAGCGCCGCTTCAATAGCCTGCACTGAAGCCAGATCCAGATGGTTGGTCGGTTCATCCAGCAACAGCAGCTGCGTGGCCTCCCCGCGCCAAAGCACGCAGGCCAGCGCAGCCTTCAAACGCTCACCACCGCTCAGTTCCGCCAGCGGGAGCGAGACTTTGTCGGCCCCCAGCTGAAGCTGGGCTAAACGGGTACGTAAAATACCTTCTTCCAGGGGCGTATTGCCCAGGTTGAGGTGCGTCATGACCGACTGCGACAGATCGAGCCGGGAAAGATGCTGATCGAGATAAGCACAGCTGACCGATACCTTGCAGGTTCCTGAGCGTGGACTAATGTCGCCGAGGATGGCTTTCAACAGCGTCGATTTCCCGCAGCCGTTCGGACCTTTTAGCGCCACGCGCATTGGCCCATCCATCCGCCAGCTAAGCGGAGGAACAGGCACATGCGGTAACACCAGATCTTCCAGCACCAGCACCTGTTTACCTTCCGGGATCTGACTCCCCGGCAGGGTAAACATCACCGGGTTATCTTCTTCAACCCGCTCACGCGCCTTGTTTACCGCGGCATTCAGGGCTTCATTTTGCTCGCTGTGCTGTTTTTTCCAGGCGCCGATACGTTCCTTTGCCGCGCCTTTGTATTTGACGTGTTCAAACGACGCGATATTCAGGGTATCGACGGTGCGTAATGTTTTTGCCGAGCGCCGCTGGCTGTCGTCATGCTCTTTTTGCATACGAGCGCGGGTGCGTTTGCGCTCCGTGGCCGCATGTTCCAGCGCCGCGCGGGCCGCCTGCTGTTCGGCATCGCGCTGGGTTTGATAATCCGCATAATTCCCGCCGTAGCTGCGCAGGCCGCCGCTGCTTAGCTCAAGAATACGCGGCACCTGCGCCAGCAGCTCACGGTCATGGGAGGCGACGAGTACGCCGCCCTGATAACGGGCAAGCTGGTCGTAGAACCACGCCCGTCCTTGTCGATCCAGATGGTTAGTCGGTTCGTCCAGCAGCAGGAAATCCGCTTCAGCCGTAAATGCCCCGCACAGCAGCGCGCGAATACGCTCGCCGCCGCTGAGCTCACCGGCTGGCTTATCTGGATCAAACGGCGGAAGTTTCGCCCGGGCAAACGCCTCGCCAAGACGTTCAGCTAAATCCCAGAATCCATCAAGCAGTTCCAGATCGTCAGGCTGGTAATCGCCGCTGTCGATACGCGCTCGAGCCGCGAAGATGGCCTCGTACCCGAGCAGCTCAGCCAGCGTCGTGTGCGGCAAAATGTCCTGCTGCTGAGCCACATAGACATGGGTTCCGGTACGTTCAATATGCCCGCTTGCAGGCTCATCAAGCCCCGCCAGCAGACGCAGCAGACGCGTTTTCCCGCTGCCGTTACGGCCAACCAGAGCGCACAGAGACGGCTCCAGAGAAAAACTCAGCGGACCAAAAAGGGTATCGCCCGTCGCAAACTGACAGGTGACCTGATGCAGAATAAAAGAAGGGGACTGCGCAAAATGAGCCATAAGCACTCCTGAATGAAATCAAAACATCCCCTGCCCACGCGGTGGCGTTTAGCAAGGATCGAAATTCATCAGTCGTGTTTGTTCATTTTTGGGGGGCGCTCCAGAGCGAGAAATTTAACGGAGATAAGGATAGCGGTAATGGGTTGACCATTTCAAGGTTAAATTTTGGACGATTTGTACTCCCTCTCCCTTTGGGCTGAGGGATCCCCACCAAATATTGCCTGCACAGACGGCCCCCTCTCCCTTGAGGGAGAGGGCTGGGGTGAGGGGAAGCATACGACTCTGGTGGTCATTCCGTTCACTTTATGTTCCTTGCTACTCTGTAACGACAATACCCGTGAACGTGCCAGGGTGGCTCAGTCGCCACCACCCTGGCTACCCGGGCTCCCGGCGGTAAATCGCCGCTACGCGGTACCTTCGGCTTATTCCTTCCGGCTTATCGGGGACGGGCGGAGGTAACATCCCTGTAAAGCCCGCCCTCTCGGCGCATCCATGCGCCTCGCCCTGTACAGTCCGGGGACATGGTAGACAGGTGTTCGGGGACATGGTGAACACTTTTTAACATCCTTTACCCATGGTGATCGACTTTTTCTTCAGGTCGATCACCCCCACTTTCGTGCTGTACCACCACACTTCATAGCAGCCGTCATCCTGCGTCTCCCTCAGCCCGACCCGTTCTCCCCTGAACGCCTTGCCTGCGCTCAGACTGACACCCTGTATGCTCAGCTTTCCGCTGACATCCACTTTCCTGACCTTCACCCCTTCATCGTACTCAGGTGGCGTTACGCTGCCGCTGTACTGCCGGGCAGACGGCTGATAACGCGAGGCCGGTACCGCCATATCCAGCGCCTCGTGCGGGCGTTCAAGGTTGTACACCGTGCGCCAGTGATCGAAAGCGCGTTGCAGCTCTCCGCTGTCCGCGAACCATTTTCCCTGCAGCACTTCCGCCTTCAGGCTGCGGTGAAAACGCTCCAGCTTGCCCTGCGTCTGCGGATGATAAGGCCGGGAGTGCCCCACCCGGATACCGTGGCGCATCAGCCACAGCTCCAGCGCCGTCCAGGTGCCGGTGGTGTCGCCCCACGGTGAGCCGTTGTCCATCGTCATCCTGTCCGGCAGGCCGTAGCGTTCAAACGCGCTGACCAGCTGCTGCTGCACGGTCTCGCGCCGTTCATCGGTACAGTGCGCCAGGCACAGGGAAAAACGGGAGTGGTCGTCCAGCAGGGTGAGCGGATGGCAGCGGCCACCGCCAAAGGGAAAAGTGACCCTTAAAATCCATCTGCCAGAGCCGGTTCGGCGCGTCATGTTCGAAGCGTCCCGTAGCCGGAACGCCCGGTGATGCGCCCGGCAGCAGACCGTGACGGGCCATCAGATTATGGACGGTGCTGAAGGCGGGCATACGGTGCCCCTGGTCTTCAAGCCAGCGCTTAATCTTGCGGGCGCCCCAGCGTTGATGACGGTCATGCGCCATGCGCAGCAGGGCCGTGATGTCGTCAGATGAGCGGTTCGGGGAATGATGAGGTGCGCGGGAGCGGTCCTGAAGACCGGAGGCACCTTCCTCAGCCCAGCGCTGAAGCCACTTGTAGCCGGTGGCAGGAGAAATGCCGAACTGACGGCAGAGGAAACGGATGTTCGCCCCGTCCTGCGAGGCGAACAGTACAAACTCGGTACGTAATGACATGGTATCTCTCGCATCCCAGGGCATAAGCGACTCCATAAACGGGTTCTTATGCCTCAGTTGTAAGTGTCTACCATGTCCCCGAACAAGTGTTCACTATGTCCCCGGACCGTACAGCCCCGGCCTGCAGGAAACGCCTCAGCGATTTACAGCCGGACCATAGCGTCGCTGTAAGACCTCTGCCCGCAGTATGCTTTTCATTGCGGTAATTTTGCGAGTCTCTTTCCAGAAATGGTAATATCCTCAGTGGTATAGCTCAAATCTATTGCCGCCTGTTTTGATGAGCAGTAAGTTCTCTTTGCACCTGCAAAATCAGGTGCCGGGTTTAGCATCCTGGCTTATCTTATCGGCGGCACATTATGTGCAGCATGCTTTGCTACATCTCAATGGTGGGCTGAGCAGGGGCATCGAAAGATGCGCCGGTATCCGATAAGGCCGGTAATGCTAACTCTGTTCAGTCCACCACCAGCGAAGTTAGCATTTCCGGTGGTGGAAGCTTTATCACTTATCGGAGGCTGCCAATATGGCTACTACCTCAACCCAAGCTCATTCTTTATTCACCCTGCCCTTCAACCACGCCACCGACTTCACCGAACTGGCGGATAACTGCGAACGTTTTACCGACGCACTGGTAGATTGCGAAGAACCCGCCCCAAAAATGGCGCTTTACGGCAGACTTTATGCCTGTCTGAATCTTCTGCAACCCACGCTTCTGGAACCTGTTCCGGACGCTTTAAAAGCCAGCCTGACCGTGAAGGAACTCCCGTCACGCGTTCCGGCTTTCGAACCCGAATGCGATCAGCTGGGGCGCTACTGTCAGGAGCTTACGCAGATGCTGATGAACGGCTCACTGTCGCGACAATCTGAAATCGTGATGGAAGATTTGCTGTGCGAGCTGGTCAGCTACTTTGCTGATACGCTGAAGGCACCGCGCTGGCTGCAGACAGACGAAGGCACAATCGCGATCGGCTAAACCTGCCGGATGGCGCTGCGCTTATCCGGTCTACAAAAGACCCATAAAAAAACCCGCCGAAGCGGGTTTTTAGCATTTGTTACAACGGGCACATTACTGCAGCAGCGAAATATCCGCCACGCGCAGGAACAGCTCGCGCAGTTTTTCGAGCATGGAGAGACGGTTAATACGCAGTTCTTTATCTTCTACGTTCACCATCACTTTCTCGAAGAAGGCGTCGATCACGTCACGCAGCTCCGCCAGCTCCACCAGCGCTTCCTGGTAGCGACCTTCCGCGAAGTACGGCTCGAGCTTGTCGCGCAGCACCACAACCTGCATCGCCAGGGCGATCTCTTCCGGCTCTTTCAGCGTCGCGGCGTTTACGCGCTCGTTCAGCGTCTCGTCGGATTTCGCCAGGATGTTGGATACACGCTTGTTGGCCGCCGCCAGGGCAGATGCCGCTTCCAGCGTACGGAAGTGGGAAACCGCCTTCATACGCGCATCGAAATCAGCCGGACGGGTTGGACGACGCGCCAGCACCGCCTGAATGGTGTCGACGGTGTAACCTTCGTCCTGATACCACGCGCGGAAACGGCCGAGCATAAAGTCGATCACGTCATCCACAACGTTCGCGTTGGTCAGCTTGTCGCCGTACAGACGCACCGCTTCTTCGGTCAGGGTCTGCAGATCAAGGTTCAGGTTCTTCTCAACGATGATGCGCAGCACGCCCAGCGCGGCACGACGCAGCGCAAACGGGTCTTTATCGCCTTTCGGATGCTGGCCGATGCCGAAGATACCCGCCAGGGTGTCCATCTTATCGGCAATCGCTACAGCGCAGGCAACCGGGTTGGACGGCAGATCGTCGCCCGCAAAGCGCGGCTGATACTGCTCGTTCAGAGCTACGGCCACGTCTTCCGCTTCGCCATCGTGACGCGCGTAGTGCATGCCCATTACGCCCTGGGTGTCGGTGAATTCGAACACCATGTTGGTCATCAGGTCGCATTTGGAGAGCAGGCCCGCGCGGGTCGCGTGGTTAACGTCGGCACCGATTTCACGGGCGATCCAGCCGGACAGCTCCGCGATACGGTCGGTTTTGTCGCGCAGCGTACCCAGTTGCTGCTGGAACAGCACGGTCTGCAGGCGCGGCAGGTTATCTTCCAGACGCTTTTTACGGTCGGTATTGAAGAAGAACTCGGCATCCGCCAGACGCGGGCGCACCACTTTCTCGTTACCAGAGATAATCTGGCTCGGATCTTTCGATTCGATGTTCGCCACGAAGATGAAGTTTGGCAGCAGCTTGCCGTCGTTGGCGTAAACCGGGAAGTACTTCTGGTCACCCTTCATGGTGTACACCAGCGCTTCTGCCGGAACGGCCAGGAATTTCTCTTCGAATTTCGCGGTCAGCACAACCGGCCATTCCACCAGAGAAGTGACCTCTTCCAGCAGGCTGTCGCTCAGGTCGGCATTACCGCCAATCTTACGCGCCGCTTCTTCCGCGTCCGCTTTAATTTTGGCTTTACGCTGTTCGTAGTCGGCAATAACTTTACCGCGTTCCAGCAGGATCTGCGGATACTGGTCGGCATTGTCGATGGTGAACTCTGGCTCGCCCATAAAGCGGTGGCCGCGGATCACGCGATCGGACGCCACGCCCAGAATGGTCGCCGGGATAACGGTGTCGCCCAGCAGCAGGGTCACGGTGTGTACCGGACGCACGAAGTGTACGTCAGACGCGCCCCAGCGCATCAGCTTAGGAATCGGCAGCTTCGCCAGAGAAGTGGCGATCATGTTTGGCAGCAGCGCTTCCGCGCTTTCGCCTTTCACGTGGGCACGGTACAGCAGCCATTCGCCTTTATCGGTGGTCAGACGCTCGGCCTGATCGACGGTGATGCCGCAGCCGCGCGCCCAGCCTTCGGCAGCCTTGCTTGGCTTGCCTTCCGCGTCAAACGCCTGGGCAATCGCCGGGCCACGTTTTTCAACTTCACGATCCGGCTGAGACGCCGCCAGATTTGCCACTTTCAGCGCCAGACGACGCGGTGCAGCAAACCACTCAATTTTACCGTGCGCCAGGCCAGCGTTATCCAGCTCGGCGGTCACGTTCGCAGCAAAAGATTCAGCCAGGCTGCGCAGGGCTTTTGGTGGCAGCTCTTCGGTGCCGATTTCCACCAGGAAAGTTTTCTCAGACATGGCCGCCTCTTATTTGTTTCGGTTGCACATCGGGAAGCCAAGGGCTTCACGGGACGCGTAGTAAGCTTCTGCAACGGCTTTGGTCAGGGTACGAATACGCAGAATGTAGCGCTGACGTTCAGTCACGGAGATCGCTTTGCGGGCGTCCAGCAGGTTGAAGCTGTGGGCGGCCTTCAGAATACGCTCGTAGGCAGGCAGCGGCAGCGGAGTTTCCAGCGCCAGCAGCTGCTGTGCCTCTTTCTCGTACTGCTCGAAGCAGGTGAACAGGAAATCCACGTCCGCGTATTCGAAGTTATAGGTGGATTGCTCCACTTCGTTCTGATGGAACACGTCGCCGTAGGTGGTTTTACCCAGCGGGCCGTCGCTCCAGACCAGGTCGTAAACGCTGTCTACGCCCTGAATGTACATGGCCAGACGTTCCAGACCGTAGGTGATTTCACCGGTGATTGGCTTACATTCCAGACCGCCAACCTGCTGGAAGTAGGTGAACTGGGTCACTTCCATGCCGTTCAGCCACACTTCCCAACCGAGACCCCAGGCACCCAGCGTTGGGTTTTCCCAGTTGTCTTCCACGAAACGGATGTCGTGGATGGTTGGATCCATACCCAGCTCTTTCAGCGACCCGAGATACAGTTCCTGAATGTTGTCGGGTGATGGCTTAATCACAACCTGGAACTGATAGTAATGCTGCAGACGGTTCGGGTTTTCACCGTAACGACCATCGGTCGGACGACGGGAAGGCTGCACATACGCGGTCGCCATTGGCTCTGGGCCCAACGCGCGCAGGCTGGTCATCGGGTGTGAAGTGCCGGCGCCGACTTCCATGTCCAAAGGTTGAACAATGGTACAGCCCTGACGAGCCCAGTAATCCTGTAAGGTCAGGATCAGGCCCTGGAAGGTCTTGGTATCAAACTTTTGCATAGTATTTCGTGCTGGATACGTGTGGTTTTAAATGGAAGGGACCAGTATACCCGCTGGCTGCAAGATATACAGTACGAAACGGGGTTGTTTAGGGAAAATTGGGAAATAAGCCTTCCGGCCAGAACGCTGGCGGCGTCTGGTTGTTGATTATGCGAGCAGGCTAGCGCATGGAGAGATGTAAAAACTGACCGTCCGCATCAAACGAGCAGACAAAGCCCTCTTTACGCGCAGTATACCCTCTAAGCTCATAGCTGCCCTGAAAGCGCTCGAATCCGATGACGTTAATTTTCTGAACGTCCGAGTTATAGCGCCGAGCGGCCCGCTCTTTACAGAGCGCTTCCATATTCAGCGAACGCTCCGGGCTTATTTTTCCCTGCTGCGCTTTTTGCACGGGGACTTCCTGTGGCGCACTGCATCCTGCCAGCATCAACAGCAGAAAGAGTGATGCCACACGCTTCATCATCATTTTTATTACCGTCCTGGTCAGCGGCTGTTATTTTTAATATCAACACTTTTATAGATTAAGGTCTGCCATTCTGCGAATCTCGCGGTCTCCCGGCAAGCCTGCGCATAAAACTCAGAATTTTCCAAACGAAGACTTTTGGACAATGGGAGTCCCACTCACTTTACAGGGAATAAGAGGAACTGATGCCGTCAAAAATTAACTGGATTGATAACCTGCGAGGAATAGCGTGTCTGATGGTGGTCATGATCCACACGACGACCTGGTATGTCACGAATGCCCACAGCATCAGCCCCGTTAACTGGGATATTGCCAATATCCTCAACTCCGCGTCGCGCGTCAGCGTGCCGCTGTTTTTTATGATTTCCGGCTTTCTCTTTTTTGGCGAGCGTAGCGCGCAGCCGAGGCACTTCATCCGCATCGCGGCCTGCCTGGGGTTCTACAGCGCCGTTGCCCTGCTCTATATCACCCTGTTTACCTCCATTAACGCCGGGTTATCCCTCAAATATTTGCTGCAAAAACCGGTTTTCTACCACCTGTGGTTCTTCTTCGCCATCATCGTTATCTATCTGGTCTCTCCGCTCATTCAGGTGAAAAACGTCAGCGGGAAAATGCTTCTGGCCCTGATGGTGGTGATTGGCATTGTCGCCAACCCGAACACGGTTTCGCAGAAAATCGACGGTTTCGAATGGTTGCCGGTAAATCTCTATATCAACGGCGACACCTTCTACTACGTGCTTTACGGCATGCTGGGGCGCGCCATCGGAATGATGGACACGCAAAAGCGCGGTCTGAACTGGCTCTGCGGAGCGCTGTTTATCGCCGGCGTGGCGGTGATTTCACGCGGGACGCTACATGAGCTTCAGTGGCGCGGCAATTTTGCCGATACCTGGTATCTGTATTGCGGGCCGATGGTCTTTATCTGTGCCGTATCGCTGCTCACGCTCGTTAAAAACACCCTGAATGCGCGTCCCCTTCCCGTGCTGGGCTTTATCTCGCGGCACTCGCTGGGAATTTACGGTTTTCACGCGCTGGTGATCCACGCCCTGCGAACGAGGGGCGTTGAACTCAAAAACTGGCCGGTGCTGGATATCGTCTGGATTTTTGCCGCTACGCTGGTTATCAGCCTGCTGCTGTCGATGCTGCTGCAAAAAATCGACACGCGCCGCTTCGTCAGCTAACGCTGCGCTGCCGGGCGCGGTGGTACTGGCGCGGGGAGGAAAACCCTGCCGCCAGCGAGGCCTGTTCCACGCCGCGCCCCTGCATCAGCCACTGCTCCGCCACCGCCAGACGCAGCTGCTCCAGATAATCGCGGACGCTAATCCCTAAATGCGTCTGGAAAAGCCGGGTGAGATGGCGCGGGCTGACGTGCGCCAGGGCGGCGATATCAGGCAAGCTCCACGTTTTTTGCGGCTCGGCGGTGAGCGCATCCTGCGCCCGATGGATCGCCGGATGAAGATGGTTGCGGTAGCGCAGCCACGGTGAAAGCTGGGGATCGTCACCGGAACGGCGGAACCAGACCACCATCTCGCGCGCCACGGCCAGCGCCTTTTCGGGACCGCACAGGCGGTTAATCATATGCAGCGCCAGATCGATGCCCGACGTGATCCCCGCGCTGGTCCAGATATTCTCGTCCTGTACAAAGATGCGGTTTTCTTTAATCGTCGCCGTGGGAGCCACAGTGCGTAAACGGCTGATAACGTCATGGTGGGTTGTGCACTGTTTGTTATTCAGCAGGCCCGATTTCGCCGCCAGCAGCGCACCAGAACAGACGCACATCACCGTGATATCCCGGCGCTGAATGACCGGCTGCAGGCGCATTAGCCAGTGCTGGATCTGCTGCGCCTGCGGCGTTGAGAACTGAACGCGGGAGTCGCTCACCCCCGGCAGGACCAGCAGACTCCCCGGAGGCAGACTTTCCGGCAACGGCTGGATGCCGCCCATCGTCAGGCCTATCGACGTCGGCACGTCCGGTTGCGGCCCAATGTAATGCAGACGAAACGCGTCGCCAGCCAGCACAAAGGTCTCCGCCGGGCCTGACATATCCAGTGCCAGTACCCCGGGTAACATCACGAACCAGACGTCGATGCGCATTACAGTGACTCCAGCGTCTCCGCTACCGTTTTAATTTCGGCAAAACGCCCGGCCAGTACCGTCTCGGTACGATGGCGAATTTCCGCTGCGCTCAGGGTAATGCCCTTGTACATCATGGGAAACGTCAGCGTTGCCTCGCTCACAAACGTCACAGCATAACCCAGATCGGATGCTACCCGAGCGGTGGTTTCGCAGCATTGTTCCGTGCGAATGCCGCAGATAATCAGCTGGTTGATATCTCGCTCGCGCAGCCAGCGGTCAAGCCCGGTATCCGTGAAGGCATTATGGACGTGTTTCTGGAAAACCACATCCGGCTGATGACGCAAAAAGGCCATCGGTTTGACATAGCCGCTTTGCAGCGTGAAGGGGCCGTCTTCATCCACATGAAAAATATCAACAATTGGAATACCGCGCGCCTGGCAGCCTTCAATCAGCCCCAGCATCGCCTGCTGAAAGGCAGGAATGTCGCCCTCCTGCCAGTAAGGGCGATGATGGAAGGACTGCTGAGTATCAATATTGATGAGTGCAATGCGTGACATGATAAATCTCCTCGCCAGTGGGTGTGTCACCATACTGGCAAGGAAAGAGAGGCACGCACAGACCAAAAAAGGACAACCTCGTGCCTCTGTCGGACAAGCGAGTTTATGACATCAGCGGCAGCAACTGCTGATAGATTTTGCGGAACACCTCGCGCCTTTCTGCATAACGGGCATGTCCTGCCGCGTCAGGCACATGCGCCTGTTCAAGCGTAAGCTGCGGCAGCAGCTGCGAAAGCGGCTTTTCCGGGTTCATAGCGATCTGCGCCAGACGCGCGGCGCCGAGCGCGGGGCCAACATCCCCTCCCGTGCGGAAATCCAGCTGCAACCCGCTGATATCCGCCAGCATCTGTCGCCAGTAAGGGCTTCGCGCGCCGCCACCAATCAGGGTGACGCTCGCCGGTTTCAGGCCGCAGTCGTGCACTACATCCATTCCGTCGGCCAGTGCATACCCCACACCTTCCAGAACCGCACGCGCCAGCTCTGCCGGGCCGTGCTGATGGGTTAGGCCAAAGAATACCCCTTTCGCTTCCGGGTTGTTGTGCGGCGTACGCTCGCCAGAAAGATAGGGTAAAAACCAGACGGTACTCGCCGCGTCATCCGCCTGCTGCGCCGCCGAAATGAGTGCCGGAACGTCCGCCATGCCGGTAAGCTTCGCCGCCCAGTCCAGGCAGGATGCCGCGCTCAGCATCACCGACATCAAATGCCATTTTCCCGGAAGCGCATGACAGAAACTGTGCACAGCGCTTTCGGGATTGCTGCGATAGCCGTCGCTGACGGCAAAATAGACCCCAGAGGTTCCCAGCGACAGCATCGCCTGCCCCGCCTCAACCATCCCAACACCCACGGCACCCGCCGCGTTATCACCGCCCCCGGCCACCACCGATACGGCAGGCATATTCCAGCGTTCCGCAACGTCTGGCAGCAGCGTACCCGTCACCTCACAGCCTTCGAACAGCGCGGGCATATGTTCCCGGGTCAGATGGCAGGCATCCAGCATCGCCTCGCTCCAGTCGCGTTTCGCCACGTCGAGCCACATCGTGCCGGCGGCATCGGACATGTCGCTGGCGAAATCGCCCGTCATGCGAAAACGCAGATAGTCTTTTGGCAACAGGACTTTCGCCACCTGACGGAAAATCTCCGGCTCGTGGCGCTGTACCCACAAAAGTTTTGGTGCGGTGAAGCCCGGCATCATCAGGTTGCCCGTAACCTCGCGGGACGTGGGCACACGCGCTTCAAGGATTGCGCACTCTTCCGCACAGCGGCCATCGTTCCAGAGAATAGCCGGGCGCAGAACGCGATGCTGGCTATCCAGCAACGTTGCACCATGCATTTGTCCGGCAATGCCCAGCGCTTTCACGTCGCGCAGGCTGTGCTGCTCGCCTAAGGCTTTTATCGCGCGATCCGTCGCCTGCCACCACTGCTCCGGGTCCTGCTCCGACCACAGCGGATGCGGGCGTGAAACCTGCAGCTTTTCAGTCTGCGTTGCTAACACGTCGCCCTGCTCGCTTAACAGGATGGCTTTCACACCCGATGTGCCAAGATCGATCCCGATATACATTGTGGTGACTCCTTTGACAGAAATGCCCGGTGGCGCTTCCGCTTACCGGGCCTGGATGCTGTTATTTATCGAACAGGTAGTGATTAACCAGGTTTTCCAGCAGTTCCTGATGCCCGCTCTGGTGCTGCGGCGCCAGCTGCTGTTGTTCAGCGTACTTCGCGATGTCCGCAAGCGATAACTGACCCTTCAAAATTTGCTGGCCCAGCTCACTGTTCCAGCCGCTGTAGCGCTTCGCCACGCGCTTATCCAGCTCGCCGTCTTCAATCATACGCGCCGCCACTTTCAGCGCCAGCGCCATGGTGTCCATCGCGCCAATGTGGCCGTAGAACAGATCGTATTTGTCGGTGCTCTGGCGACGCACCTTGGCGTCAAAGTTAAGGCCGCCGGTGGTGAAACCGCCCGCTTTGACGATCTCGTACATCACCAGCGCATTCTCTTCCACGCTGTTCGGGAACTGGTCGGTATCCCAGCCCAGCTGCGGATCGCCGCGGTTCGCATCTACCGATCCGAAGATGCCCAGCGCAATCGCAGAGGCAATTTCGTGGTGGAATGAGTGGCCCGCCAGGGTAGCGTGGTTAGCCTCAATATTCACTTTGATCTCTTTTTCCAGACCAAACTGCTTCAGGAAGCCATACACGGTGGCGACATCATAGTCGTACTGATGCTTGGTTGGTTCCTGCGGTTTAGGCTCGATCAGCAGCGTGCCGCGGAAGCCGATTTTGTGCTTATGGTCGACAACCATCTGCATAAAGCGGCCAATCTGCTCGCGCTCCTGGCGCAGGTCGGTATTGAGCAGGGTTTCATAGCCTTCACGGCCGCCCCACAGGACATAGTTTTCGCCGCCCAGCTGATGCGTAGCGTTCATTGCCGTCACCACCTGCGTAGCCGCCCAGCTAAACACTTCCGGATCCGGGTTGGTGGCCGCACCCGCACCGTAGCGTGGGTTGGTGAAGCAGTTTGCCGTACCCCAGAGCAGCTTCACGCCGCTTTGCTGCTGTTTTTCTGCCAGCACGTCCACCATCTGCGCAAAATTGTTCAGGTACTCTTTCAGCGACGCCCCTTCCGGCGATACGTCAACATCATGGAAGCAGTAGTACGGCACGTTCAGCTTGTGGAAGAACTCAAACGCCACATCGGCTTTGCGTTTCGCCAGCTCGATGGCCTCACCCGGCTGTTGCCACGGACGGTCAAAAGAACCCACGCCGAACATATCGGCGCCGTTCCAGCAGAAGGTATGCCAGTAACAGGCGGCAAAGCGCAGATGATCTTCCATGCGCTTACCCAGCACCAGCTCATCCGGATTGTAGTGACGAAATGCTAAAGGATTGGTCGTTTTTGGGCCTTCGTAACGAACGCGATCGAGTTGGTCGAAATAAGCTTGCATATTGAGCTCCATAATCAGGGTATGCGGCGAGTCGTTGATTCAGGAGTAATAGTGAATAGACATTTTGGGTTGCTCAATTACGTTATTTCACACTGCTATTGAGAGAATGCACAACTGTGCGCTGGCTCGCAAAATAATGCGCAGACAAACTATTTTTCGGCGCACATTCCAGAATCAAATGTAATTAAGGCGTTACGAATTTTAAAATCCGATCGCGGTCATAAATTCAGAAATAAACCAAATATCGTAATGAGAAGATAAAAATCTGTAATTGCCAGCCCGCCTTTCCGCGTTAAAAATTTGCTGCGACCCAGCAGTGAATGTTTCTTTTATCTCAGCAACACATACCCCTACAAAAAGGCCTAATAATTATGAAGATAAAGAACCTGACCCTAACACTCTGCACTACGCTCCTCCTTGTAAGCTTTGCAGGGCATGCCAAGGAGGTCAAAATTGGTATGGCGATTGATGACCTGCGTCTGGAGCGCTGGCAAAAAGATCGCGATATTTTTGTGAAAAAAGCGGAATCACTCGGTGCGAATGTGTTTGTTCAGTCGGCTAACGGCAATGAAGAAACGCAAATGTCGCAGATCGAGAATATGATCAACAGGGGAGTCGATGTTCTGGTCATTATCCCTTATAACGGCCAGGTATTAAGTAACGTGGTGAAAGAAGCGAAGCAGGAAGGCATAAAAGTTCTCGCTTATGACCGCATGATTAATAACGCCGATATTGATTATTATATTTCCTTCGACAATGAAAAAGTGGGCGAATTACAGGCGCAAAGCCTGATCGACAAAGTGCCTCAAGGCAATTATTTCCTGATGGGCGGTTCGCCGGTGGATAACAACGCCAAACTGTTCCGCGAAGGGCAAATGAAGGTCCTTAAGCCGTACATCGACAGCGGCAAAATTAAGGTGGTCGGCGATCAGTGGGCCGACGGATGGTTACCAGAAAATGCCCTGAAGATTATGGAAAATGCGCTGACGGCCAATAACAACAAAATTGATGCTGTCGTGGCCTCCAACGATGCCACAGCAGGCGGGGCTATTCAGGCTCTGAGTGCCCAGGGGCTGGCCGGTAAAGTCGCGATTTCTGGTCAGGATGCCGACCTGGCGGGCGTAAAACGCATTATCGCAGGAACTCAGACCATGACGGTCTACAAACCGATTACCGAACTTGCCAATACGGCGGCGGAAATTGCCGTTGAGCTGGGCAACGGTAAGCAACCTAAAGCAGATGCAACGCTCAATAACGGCCTGAAAGACGTTCCGGCTCGCCTGCTCACGCCAATTGAAGTCAATAAAGAGAACATTGACGCCACCGTTATTAAAGACGGTTTCCACAAGAAGAGCGAACTGTAATCCGGCGCTGCCCCTGCCCTGCGGGGGCGCATCACGTTGTACTGTTCTTCCCTCGGGTTATGTGGAGCAGTTATGCCTTATTTACTTGAAATGAAAAGCATCACCAAGCGCTTCGGCGCGGTGAAAGCCGTCGACAACGTCAGTCTCCGGTTGAACCCTGGCGAAGTGGTTTCGCTGTGTGGCGAGAACGGTTCGGGCAAATCAACGCTGATGAAAGTCCTGTGTGGGATCTACCCGCACGGCAGTTACGAAGGCGAAATTGTCTTTGCTGGTGAAGTCATCCAGGCGACGCACATTCGCGACACCGAACGTAAAGGCATCGCCATCATCCACCAGGAGCTGGCGCTGGTGAAACATCTCACCGTGCTGGAGAACATCTTCCTCGGAGCCGAGATCTCCCGCCACGGCGTGCTGGATTACGACACCATGACGCTCCGCTGTGAAAAGCTGCTGGCGCAGGTGAGCCTCAACATTTCACCGGATACCCGCGTGGGCGACCTGGGCCTGGGGCAACAGCAGCTGGTCGAAATTGCGAAGGCGCTGAATAAACAGGTCAGGCTGCTGATCCTCGATGAGCCAACGGCGTCGCTCACCGAACAGGAAACTGCGGTTCTGCTCAATATCATCCGCGATCTGCAAAACCACGGTATCGCCTGCATCTACATTTCGCACAAGCTGAACGAGGTAAAAGCCATTTCGGACACCATCTGCGTGATCCGCGACGGGCAACACATCGGCACGCGTGAAGCTGCGGGCATGAGTGAAGATGACATCATCACCATGATGGTGGGCCGCGAGCTGACCGCGCTCTACCCGAATGAGCCCCACACTACGGGCGGTGAAGTGCTGCGCGTGGAAAACCTGACCGCGTGGCACCCCGTTAACCGCCACATTAAGCGGGTCAATAACGTTTCGTTTTCCCTTCACAGCGGCGAAATTCTTGGGATTGCTGGGCTCGTCGGTGCCGGGCGTACCGAAGCCGTGCAGTGCCTGTTTGGCGTGTGGCCAGGACGCTGGGAGGGCACGATATATATAGACGGCCAGCCCGTGAGAATCGACAACTGCCAGCAGGCGATTGCTCGCGGCATTGCCATGGTGCCGGAAGACCGCAAAAAAGACGGCATCGTACCGGTCATGGCGGTGGGTAAAAACATCACCCTTGCGGCACTCGATCGGTTCTCCGGCGCGCTGAGCTGCCTGGATGATGCCGCCGAGCAGCAGTGCATCCTTCAGTCACTTGCCCGGCTGAAGGTCAAAACCTCCTCGCCGGAACTGGCGATTGGTCGACTGAGCGGCGGTAACCAGCAGAAGGCGATTCTGGCACGCTGTCTGCTCCTTAATCCACGCATATTAATCCTTGATGAGCCGACGCGCGGGATCGATATCGGTGCCAAATACGAAATCTACAAACTGATTAATCAGCTTGTACAGCAAGGGATTGCCGTCATTGTCATCTCGTCTGAGTTACCCGAAGTGCTCGGCCTGAGCGACCGCGTGCTGGTCATGCACGAGGGGAAACTGAAAGCCAACCTGATTAACCAGAACCTGACGCAAGAGCAGGTGATGGAAGCCGCTTTAAGGAGCGAACGTCATGTCGAAAAGCAATCCGTCTGATATCAAAGTCGCTGTTCCGACGCCCGGCGCGTTCGCGGGGCTAAAAGCGCTGAACCTGCAGGTTTTCGTGATGATCGCGGCGATTATCGTCATCATGCTGTTCTTCACGTGGATGACGGATGGCTCGTACTTAAGCGCGCGTAACGTCTCAAACCTGCTCCGCCAGACCGCCATCACCGGCATCCTGGCCGTGGGCATGGTGTTCGTGATCATCTCTGCGGAAATCGACCTGTCGGTCGGGTCGATGATGGGTCTTCTCGGCGGCGTGGCGGCCATTTTTGACGTCTGGCTCGGCTGGCCGCTGCCGCTAACCGTCGCGGTTACGCTGGTACTGGGGCTGGTTTTAGGGGCCTGGAACGGCTGGTGGGTTGCCTATCGGAAGGTGCCATCGTTTATCGTCACCCTGGCGGGAATGCTGGCCTTCCGCGGGATCTTGATCGGTATCACTAACGGCACGACCGTCTCCCCGACCAGCGCGGCGATGTCCCAAATTGGCCAGAGTTACCTCTCGGACAGCATAGGCTTTACGATCGGCGTGGTGGGACTGCTGGCGTTTGTCGCGTGGCAGTGGCGTGGACGTATGCGCCGTCAGGCGCTGGGTCTTGCGTCGCCAGCGTCAACGTCCGTGGTAGGACGTCAGGCGCTGACGGCGGTCATTGTGCTGGGCGCCATCTGGCTTCTTAACGACTATCGCGGCGTTCCGACGCCGGTACTGCTGCTGGCGCTGTTACTGCTCGGCGGCATGTTTATGGCGACGCGCACCGCGTTTGGCCGTCGTATTTATGCCATCGGCGGCAACCTTGAAGCTGCTCGCCTGTCGGGTATTAACGTCGAACGTACCAAGCTGGCGGTTTTCGCCATTAACGGCCTGATGGTCGCTATCGCCGGGTTGATCCTCAGCTCGCGTCTGGGGGCAGGCTCTCCTTCCGCCGGTAACATCGCCGAGCTGGATGCTATCGCTGCCTGCGTCATCGGTGGCACCAGCCTCGCAGGCGGTATCGGTAGCGTGGCGGGCGCGGTCATGGGGGCATTTATCATGGCGTCGTTGGATAACGGGATGAGTATGATGGACGTCCCGACGTTTTGGCAGTATATCGTCAAGGGGGCCATTCTTTTACTGGCAGTCTGGATGGACTCTGCCACCAAGCGACGAGCCTGATAACCGCATTGTGACTTAATTGGGAAGCGAGCCATGTTTGAAAAGCGTCACCGCATTACGTTGTTATTCAATGCCAACAAAGCCTACGACCGTCAGGTGGTAGAAGGCGTGGGTGAATATTTGCAGGCGTCGCAATCCGAATGGGATATTTTTATTGAAGAAGATTTCCGCACCCGTCTGGAGAACATCAAAGACTGGCTGGGTGATGGCGTCATCGCCGACTATGACGATCCCATCATCGAGCAGCTGCTAACCGACGTCGACGTGCCGATTGTGGGCGTCGGCGGCTCGTATCATTCACCCGAACACTACCCGCCGGTCCACTACATCGCCACCGATAACCATGCCCTGGTCGAGGCCGCCTTTCTCCATTTAAAGGAGAAAGGCGTCCATCGCTTCGCGTTTTATGGTTTACCCGCCACCAGCGGCAAGCGCTGGGCCGTGGAGCGTGAACATGCGTTTTGCCAGCTGGTCGCACAGGAGAAGTACCGCGGCGTGGTCTATCAGGGGCTGGAAACCGCACCGGAAAACTGGCAGCACGCGCAAAACCGCCTGGCGGACTGGCTGCAAACGCTGCCACCGCAAACCGGCATTATTGCCGTTACGGACGCCCGGGCCCGACACGTACTGCAGGTCTGCGAACATTTGCATATCCCGGTGCCCGAAAAACTGTGCGTGATTGGCATTGATAACGAAGAACTGACCCGCTACCTGTCCCGCGTGGCGCTCTCCTCCGTAGCACAGGGCACACGTCAGATGGGCTATCAGGCAGCAAAGCTGTTGCACCGTCTGCTGGATAAAGAGGCTCTGCCGCTTCAGCGCCTGCTGGTTCCCCCCGTCCGCGTCGTTGAGCGTCGCTCAACCGATTATCGCTCCCTAAGCGACCCGGCCGTCATTCAGGCCATGCACTATATCCGCAACCACGCCTGCAAAGGGATTAAGGTCGATCAGGTGCTGGATTCGGTGGGCATTTCGCGTTCGAATCTGGAGAAGCGCTTCAAAGAAGAGGTGGGCGAAACCATTCATGCCGTCATCCATGCGGAGAAGCTGGAGAAGGCCCGCAGCCTGCTTGTCTCTACGTCACTGTCGATCAACGAAATCTCGCAGATGTGCGGCTATCCTTCGCTGCAGTATTTCTATTCGGTGTTTCGCAAAGAGTATGACACCACGCCGAAAGAGTACCGGGATCGCCACAGCGAGGTGCTGATCTAGAAAAGAAAACGCCTTCCAGTGGAAGGCGTTTTTTTGAGATTACATATGGGCGGCGATTAAGCGCTGGTTATCCTGGTACATAGCAAACAGATAGTTGTTATAGCTCTGTCCCTTCGTCGAATAACCTTTCAGCTTGTGGATCATCGTACTGGCCGTCACTTCCTGGTCCGCTTTACGCAGCTGAGCGCGTGATTTACGGAACGATGAGTAGGCCGGGTGCGTGTTCAGATTCACCACATAGGCGTTCACGGAATCTTTCACAGATTCAAACTGCGAATAGCCTTTCACCTTGCCAGGCGCATTCGTACAACGCCCTTTCGCACATTTCATGCCGAACAGGTTGTTGTTATTACGCGCCAGCTTAGAGGTTCCCCAGCCGCTTTCGGCTGCTGCCATGGTCGCTACCATGCTGCCTGGGATAATGTCCACACGCTCAAGGAGAGCATTCCACGGTACGCGACGCGTGTTACCGTTCCAGCTCAGTTTGTAGCGCTTCGTGATGTCTTTCAGACGCGCGCGTTCAGACGGCGACCAGCGGCTATCGTACTGTTTTGAAATTAACCAGTTACGATCCGCCGTAATCGCGGCATTTTGACTTGTTATGTAAGGCATTACCGTCCGGAGAAACGCTTTTTTTCTTGGTGTTCCGGAAGGGTATTTTCGCAAATCAGGAAGTGAACTACTCTTTGCACTATTGCGAGAATACTCTTGTTTACTGCTAACCTTACTACTTGTCGTCTTTATTACGTGGGCTTTCTTACTCGTTGTATCCGTGTGCGTCTTCGCAAGCACCCCACCCGAAAATGTCGTGGTGAGTAACATGAGTATCGCGGCCCCATATCGTCGAATGGGAGTCGATATCATTAGGTCTCCTGGTCGGATGTAATCATCCCAACACCTTATTTTTTTCACAAATTTGAGAGCGGAATCTCAAATCATATCAAAAATAGACTTCAAGAGCACGTATAGAAATAGTCCAAATCCGAAACTATGTCACCTGAAACTTGCTCATAAAAACATCATTCCTGAAAAAATGTGTGCGATATCGCAGATAACTGTCTCATTTCGCGCGGGATCACTCATCCTCACAGATCCTCCCGACAGAAAGCGATGGAGGATGAGTTTTTAACCACAACCTGATGGCACACTGGTCAAAAATGCCGCGACAGGAAAATGGAATGAAACGCACCGCATTAGCTTTTCTGATGTTACCCGCTCTGGCACATGCCGACTGGTCATCGCCGGGGTTTAACGCATTTCGTGCCGAAGGCACCGGGGTTTTCACCAGCCAGGCAAAGCTTACGAAGGGTACGCGTCCTCTGACGCTGGGTTTTGACAAGACGTGCTGGCAGCCTTCGGAGGCGATAAAACTCAATGAGATGCTGTCGCTCAAGCCCTGCGACGGGTCTCCGCCGCAGTGGCGCCTTTTCCGCGACGGTGAATACCAGATGCGGATTGATACCCGATCCGGCACGCCAACTCTGCTGCTGACAATTCAGAGCACCGCAGAACAGCCGGTTGCAAGCGTTATCCGCCAGTGCCCGAAGTGGGACGGTAAACCGCTGACGCTGGACGTCAGCCATACCTTCCCGGAAGGCACCGTGGTGCGTGATTTCTACAGCAAACAGACCGCGACGGTGCAGAACGGAAACATAACCCTGCAGCCAGACGCCAGCAGTGGTGGCCTGCTGCTGCTTGAGCGCGCCGAAACCGACAAACCAGCGCCGTTTAGCTGGCAGAACGCCACCGTCTATTTTGTGCTGACCGACCGCTTTGTGAATGGCGACCCGGGCAACGACAACAGCTACGGTCGTCACAAAGACGGCATGCAGGAAATTGGCACCTTCCACGGTGGCGATCTCAAAGGGCTCGCCAGCAGGCTCGACTATTTACAGCAGCTGGGGGTGAACGCGCTCTGGATAAGTTCCCCGCTTGAGCAGATCCACGGCTGGGTAGGCGGTGGCACCAAAGGGGACTTCCCACACTATGCCTATCACGGCTACTACACCCAGGACTGGACGAAGCTCGATGCCAACATGGGCACCGAGGATGATCTGCGACATCTTGTTGATGAAGCGCACAGGCGCGGCATTCGCATCCTGTTCGATATCGTCATGAACCACGCGGGCTACGCGACGCTTGCGGACATGCAGGAGTACCAGTTTGGCGCGCTGTATCTGCAGGGTGATGAGCTGAAAAAGACCCTGGGCGACCGCTGGACGGACTGGAAGCCGGGCGCGGGCCAAAGCTGGCATAGCTTCAACGATTACATCAACTTTAGCGACAAAGCCGCATGGGAAAAATGGTGGGGCAAGAAATGGATCCGCACCGACATTGGTGATTACGACAACCCCGGCTTCGACGATTTAACCATGTCGCTGGCGTTCCTACCGGATCTGAAAACGGAATCCACCGCCCCTTCCGGATTACCCAACTTTTATCAGCACAAGCCCGATACCCACGCGAAAGCCATCCCGGGATATACCCCGCGCGACTATCTCACCCACTGGCTCAGCCAGTGGGTGCGCGACTACGGCATTGACGGTTTCCGGGTGGATACCGCGAAGCACGTCGAGCTTGCGGCCTGGCAGCAGTTAAAGGACCAGGCTAGTCAGGCGCTGGCCGCGTGGAAAGGGGCCAACCCGGACAAAAAGCTCGATAACGCACCGTTCTGGATGACCGGCGAGTCCTGGGGCCACGGAGTGATGCAAAGCGACTATTACCGCCACGGTTTCGACGCGATGATCAACTTTGATTATCAGGAGCAGGCGGCAAAAGCGGTGGATTGTCTGGCCGATATGGATCTCACCTGGCAGCAAATGGCGGAAAAGCTGCAAAGCTTCAACGTGCTGAGCTATCTCTCCTCCCATGACACACGCCTGTTCCGCGAAGGACGCCAGCGCGCTGCGGAGCTGCTCCTGCTGGCACCGGGCAGCGTACAAATCTATTACGGTGATGAATCCGAGCGTCCGTTTGGCCCGACGGGGTCTGACCCGCTGCAGGGTACCCGCTCGGATATGAACTGGCAGGACGTGACGGGCAAGCAGGCCTTAACCGTCGCCCACTGGCAAACGCTGGGCCAGTTCCGCGCCCGCCATCCGGCGATCGGTGAAGGCAAGCAAACCACGCTGTCGCTGAAAGAGGGGTACGGCTTCGTACGCGAGCACAAGGGCGATAAGGTGATGGTGGTATGGGCGGGTAATCAATAATTATCCCCCCTCACCCCGGCCCTCTCCCCGCATGGGGAGAAGGCCGGGGTGAGGGGTGAAACCCACCAGAACTATTCACTACATAAATCCCACTCCGCCATACAAAACAACAAATCCGACCACATCTCCCGATTTGCACCAGCACAGTGCTAGCGTTATGGTTACCCACTTTCAAAATAAGCTCGATAGAACACCTGCTATGACGTTTTCACTTTTTGGCGACAAATTCACCCGCCATTCAGGCATTACTCGCCTGATGGAGGACCTCAACGACGGGCTGCGCACACCGGGTGCCATCATGCTCGGCGGCGGAAACCCGGCGCAAATTCCGGAGATGACAACCTATTTCCAGACGCTGCTCGCGCAGATGCTGGAAAACGGCAAAGCGACCGATGCGCTCTGCAATTACGACGGTCCGCAGGGTAAAACCGAGCTACTGACTCTCCTTGCCAAAATGCTGCGTGAAGAGCTGGGCTGGGATATCGAACCACAGAATATTGCACTAACAAACGGCAGCCAGAGCGCGTTTTTCTACTTGTTTAACCTCTTCGCAGGGCGTCGTGCCGACGGCACCACCAAAAAGGTGCTGTTCCCGCTGGCACCGGAGTATATCGGCTATGCTGATTCCGGCCTGGAAGAGGATCTGTTCGTCTCCGCGCGCCCGAACATCGAGCTGCTGCCGGAAGGCCAGTTCAAATATCACGTCGATTTTGAACACCTGCATATTGGTGAAGAGACGGGGATGATCTGCGTATCGCGCCCGACGAACCCAACGGGCAACGTGATTACCGACGACGAACTGATGAAGCTGGATGTCCTGGCGAATCAGCACGGCATCCCGCTGGTGATCGACAATGCCTACGGCGTGCCGTTCCCGGGCATTATCTTCAGCGAAGCACGTCCGCTGTGGAACCCGAACATTGTCCTGTGCATGAGCCTCTCCAAGCTGGGTCTGCCGGGCAGCCGCTGCGGCATCATCATCGCCAACGAGAAAATCATCACCGCCATAACCAATATGAACGGCATTATCAGCCTTTCACCAGGCGGTATCGGTCCGGCGATGATGTGCGAAATGATCAAACGTAACGACCTGCTGCGTCTGTCTAATGAAGTCATCAAACCGTTCTATTACCAGCGCGTTCAGGAGACGATTGCGACGCTTCGCCGCTACTTACCGGAAGAACGCTGCCTGATCCACAAACCTGAAGGAGCGATTTTCCTGTGGCTGTGGTTTAAGGATTTGCCGATCACTACAGAACTGCTCTATCAGCGACTGAAAAAGCGTGGCGTGCTGATGGTGCCGGGCGATTACTTCTTCCCGGGTCTGGATAAGCCATGGCCGCACACGCACCAGTGCATGCGCATGAACTACGTGCCCGATCCGGAAAAAATCGAAGCGGGCGTCAAAATTCTCGCCGAAGAAATTGAAAAAGCGTGGCACGAAGGCAGCCAGTAACACGCTACCCCTCACGCACGTTAAAACCCAGCTCTTTTGATATCGCCTCTGCCGTTTCGCGCAGAGGCTTGAGCAGGTTTTTCTCGCCAACTTGCTTCATGCGGGACGTCGACAGCGAAATGGAGATCGCATACGGCACGCGACCATGAATATCAAACACCGGCACGGCGATACAGGAGACACCCAGCTCGTTCTCTTCTTTATCCATTGCCATGCTGCGATCGCGAATTTCCGCCAGCTCATCGTACATAGCACTCAGTTCAGTGATGGTATTGCGCGTCAGCGGTTGAATCTGTTCCTGATGGCTTTGCCAGTAGCTGGCCACGTAATCCTGATGACCAAAGGCCATATAGATCTTGCCCATTGCAGAACAATAGAGCGGCATATGCTGGCCGATGTAAGCACGCGTACGCAGCATGCCGGTTGTCGGCTCGAGCTTATAAATTAGGATCGCGTGGTCATCTTCCCGACTGGAAAAGTTCACCGTTTCGCCAGTGGCAATGTTCAGCGCCTCAAGATGCGGGGCCGCCACGTGAATAATGTTGAGCGATGACAGCGCCTTTTGCCCGACAGCAATGAATTTAGTGGTCAAACGATAGCTGCCCGCCGCTGGCGCCGGGGTAACGTACCCGCACGACTGCAGTCCCTGGAGTAACCGGTGGACGGTGCTCTTATTCAAACCTGCCAGTTCCGATAAATGCGCAAGCGGACACCCGTTCGGGTAGTTGCTGAGGATCTCAATCAGCATCAGGCCGCGAAACAGGCTCTGGCTGCCTGCTGGCCTCTCTTTTTCCTGCGTTATTTCGCTCTCTTTCATGCTCATCAAATCGCTCCTTTTTATCGCGCTCCTGATGGTAGCGCAAAGTGTGGTTTAGTTCACGATCTCAACAGAAAAAACACAACCAGTTGATTTTAATGCTTTTTGAAAAACATGAATGTCGTTGATCTGACAAAAATTGATCGCTATATTTGAAATCAGATTTCGTATAGTGAAATTTAACGATAAAAAAGCATTCGCACTTGCCCCTAAAAAACAGGAGAACAGGGATGAAAGTGACCTTCGAAGAGTTGAAAGCGGCGTTCAATCGGGTTCTGCTCGATCGCGGCATAAAAGTGGAGACTGCCGATGCCTGCGCAGAGATGTTTGCCCGCACCACCGAGTCCGGTGTCTACTCGCATGGCGTAAACCGCTTCCCGCGTTTTATTCAGCAACTGGATGCGGGCGACATCATCCCTGACGCCCAGCCACAACGGGTGACCTCATTGGGTGCCATCGAACAGTGGGATGCCCGACGCTCCATCGGCAACCTGACGGCGAAAAAGATGATGGATCGCGCCACCGAACTGGCATCCGACCACGGTATCGGCCTGGTGGCGCTGCGTAACGCCAACCACTGGATGCGCGGCGGCAGTTACGGCTGGCAGGCGGCTGAGAAAGGTTACATTGGAATTTGCTGGACCAACTCCATTGCAGTAATGCCTGCGTGGGGATCAAAAGAATGCTGCATCGGCACAAACCCGCTGATCGTCGCTATCCCGTCGAATCCTATCACCATGGTCGACATGTCGATGTCGATGTTCTCCTACGGCATGCTGGAAGTGAACCGCCTGGCCGGGCGCGAGTTGCCTGTAGATGGCGGCTTTGACGACGAGGGCAATCTCACCCGGGAGCCTGGCGTGATTGAGAAAAACCGCCGTATTCTGCCGATGGGCTACTGGAAAGGTTCAGGCTTATCCATCGTGCTCGACATGATCGCAACCCTGCTCTCTAACGGCTCTTCCGTCGCAGAAGTGACCCAGGACAACAGCGACGAATATGGCGTATCGCAGATCTTTATCGCTATTGAAGTGGATCGCCTGATCGACGGGCCAAGCCGCGATGCCAAACTGCAACGCATCATGGAGTTCATCACTACCGCCGAACGCGCTGATGAAAATGTTGCCGTTCGTTTGCCGGGACATGAATTCACGCGTCTGCAGGAAGAGAACCGTCGCAATGGCATAACCATTGACGACAGCGTATGGGCGAAAATCCAGTCTCTGTAAGGAGGGGATGATGATATTCGGACATATTTCGCAGCCCAATCCGTGTCGCCTGCCGCTGGCGATTGAAAAAGCGCTTCATTTTCTGCGCACCACGGATTTCACCACCCTGGAGCCAGGCGTGGTGGAAATTGAAGGCCGCACTATTTTTGCCCAGGTGCTCGACCTCACCACAAAGGAACAACACGAAAACCGTCCTGAAGTGCACCGCCGCTATCTGGATATTCAGTTTCTGGCCTGGGGTGAAGAGAAAATCGGTATCGCTATTGATACCGGCAATAACAAAATAAGCGAATCATTACTGGAACAGCGAGATATTATTTTTTATCACGACAGCGAAAATGAGTCGTTTATAGAAATGGTACCTGGCAGTTATGCCATATTTTTCCCGCAGGATGTTCATCGTCCTGCCTGTATTAAAAACAAGGAAACGGTAATTCGTAAAATTGTGGTGAAAGTGGCAGTTAGCGAATTATTGTAATTTTCTGACGAATACAGGAACGCGAAATGACCAACACCGGTTTTATTATTGGTGCGTACCCCTGCGCACCCTCGTTTCACCAGAAAGGGGAACAAGAAGAACAATCCTTCTGGCGGGAACTTTCCGACACACCGTACATACGCGGGCTGGAACAACCTTGCCTGGAAAACCTTCATCCTTTCGGTGACGAGTGGCTGTTCCGTCATACGCCGGACGAGTGGCAAATCGTGGTCACGGCGGTGATGGAAACCATGCGCCGTCGTGGCACGAACGGCGCATTTGGTCTGGCATCAGCAGACGAAGAACAACGTAAAGCATGCGTTGAATTTTACCGGCATCTGCTCCAGAAAATTGACGCTGTAAATGTGCGTTTTCCGGGAAAAGTCATAGCCCTGGAGATGCAGGCGGCGCCGCAGGCCGGGAATGCATCCGTCGAACAGGCCACCGAGGCATTCTCCCGCTCAATCCGCGAAATTGTGAGCTGGAACTGGTCCTGCGATCTGGTGCTGGAACACTGCGATGCCATGACCGGACCTGCACCGCGTAAAGGTTTTTTACCCTTAGAACAGGTGCTGGAGGTGGTAAACGGAACCGACATCAGCGTCTGCATCAACTGGGCACGGTCGGCCATTGAAGGCCGTAATTCCACCGTTCCGCTTGAACACGTTCAGGCCGCATGTAAAGCCGGAAAATTGGGCGCGCTGATGTTCTCTGGCACCACCACACGCGGCGAATATGGCGAGTGGCAGGATCTGCACGCGCCGTTTTCTTCGTTCTGTGCCGACAGTTTAATGACGACTGAACAGGCTACATCACTCTTTACTGCGGCGAGCGCCGCAACATTGAAATTCTCCGGTATTAAATTACTGGAAATAAATGCTAATGCTGATGTCAGCCATCGCATCGCCATTTTGCGTGACGGTATTAGCGCTATGAAAAAAGCGACACAATAAAAATAAAAACATATTCCGATTACATTCACAGAGACATTAACTATGAATATTTCAACGAATGCTCTACATGCGGATATTCCGCGCCAGCGCTGGCTAAGAATCATTCCACCTATTCTTATCGCCTGCATTATTTCTTACATGGACCGCGTAAATATCGCCTTTGCGATGCCCGGAGGTATGGATGAAGAACTGGGTATTTCCGCCACCATGGCAGGCCTGGCAGGCGGGATCTTCTTTATCGGCTATCTGTTCCTGCAGGTTCCGGGCGGCAAGATTGCTGTTCATGGTAGCGGCAAGAAGTTTATCGGTTGGTCCCTGGTCGCCTGGGCAGTCATCTCAGTCCTGACCGGTATTGTCACTAACCAGTATCAGTTGCTGGTGCTGCGCTTCTTACTCGGCGTGGCGGAAGGCGGGATGCTGCCCGTTGTGTTAACGATGATAAGCAACTGGTTCCCGGATGCCGAACGTGGCCGCGCCAACGCGATTGTGATCATGTTCGTGCCGATTGCCGGGATCATCACCGCGCCACTTTCTGGCTGGATTATTACCGCGCTCGACTGGCGCTGGCTTTTTATCATTGAAGGTTTGATGTCCATAGTGGTGCTGGTGCTGTGGGCGTTCACCGTTTACGACCGTCCGCAGGAAGCCCGCTGGATCTCAGAGGCCGAGAAAAACTATCTGGTGCAAACGCTGGCCGCTGAACAGCAGGCCATCGCCGGAAAAGAGGTGAAAAATGCCTCATTGAGCGCCGTGCTTTCCGATAAAACCATGTGGCAATTAATCGCCCTGAACTTCTTCTACCAGACCGGGATTTACGGTTATACCCTTTGGCTGCCCACCATCCTGAAAGAGCTGACGCACACCAGCATCGGCCAGGTCGGGGTGCTCGCCATTCTGCCTTACATCGGTGCCATTGCGGGGATGTTCCTGTTCTCTACGCTTTCTGACCGCACCGGCAAGCGCAAGCTGTTTGTCTCCCTGCCGCTGATTGGCTTCGCACTTTGCATGTTCCTCTCCGTGGCGCTGAAGGCAGACACCTGGCTGGCCTATGCCGCGTTGGTCGGCTGCGGATTCTTCCTGCAGTCCGCCGCTGGGGTGTTCTGGACGATTCCTGCACGTCTGTTTAGCGCCGAAATGGCAGGCGGTGCGCGCGGTGTGATCAATGCGCTTGGTAACCTCGGCGGATTCTGCGGCCCTTATGCGGTAGGCGTACTGATAACGCTGTACAGCAAAGACGCGGGAGTTTACTGCCTGGCGATTTCTCTGGCACTGGCTGCGCTGCTGGCATTGCTGTTGCCAGCGAAATGTGATGCCGGAGCAGAACCCAATCCCACGGTGAATCCGCATAAACGTGCGGCCTGATGCCCTCACCCAACCCACTAAACCGAACCGTAGGCCGGGTAAGCGAAGCGCCACCCGGCGAATAAGTGAGATGAAGATGAGTGAAAAAGAGCCCTTCTGGCTGGGTATCGATTGTGGCGGTACTTATCTGAAAGCCGGGTTATACAACCGCCAGGGAAAGGAAGTGTGTATCGAACGTCGCTCGGTTGCCACGCTCAGCCCACGCGCAGGCTATGCGGAGCGGGATATGCACCAGCTCTGGCAGCACTGCCACGCTACCGTCGCCACGCTGCTCAAACGTTCAGGCGTAGACGGAGAGCAGATCAAAGGCGTCGGCATTTCTGCTCAGGGCAAAGGACTGTTTCTACTCGATAAGCAGGATCGGCCCCTGGGCAACGCCATGCTCTCTTCTGACCGCCGGGCGCTGGAGATTGTGCAACGCTGGCAGCAGGACGGCATTCCAGAAAAACTCTATCCGCATACGCGCCAGACGCTGTGGACCGGGCATCCGGCCTCGCTTCTGCGCTGGGTAAAAGAGAATGAGCCTCAGCGCTTCGAGAAAATTGGCTGCGTGATGATGGCGCACGATTATCTTCGCTGGTGCCTCACCGGCACCAAAGCCTGCGAAGAGAGCAACATTTCGGAGTCCAATCTCTACAATATGAATACCGGCCAGTACGACCCACAGCTCACACGCTGGCTCGGTATCAGCGAAATTGACGGCGCCCTGCCGCCGATTGTCGGTTCAGCAGAAATTTGCGGGGAAATCACCGCTCAGGCAGCCGCCCTGACCGGTCTCGCGGCGGGTACGCCCGTCGTTGGTGGACTGTTTGATGTGGTTTCCACCGCGATCTGCGCCGGGCTACACGACGAACACACGTTGAATGCCGTAATGGGCACCTGGGCCGTCACCAGCGGGATTGCGCATGGCATCCGCGACAGCGAGCCGTTCCCCTACGTCTATGGCCGCTACGTTCATCCGCAACAGTACATCGTTCACGAAGCCAGCCCGACTTCCTCCGGCAATCTTGAGTGGCTCAACGCCCAGTGGGGCGATATGTCATTCGATGAAATCAACCATGCCGTCGCCGGTCTGCCAAAAGCCGGAAGCGATCTGATTTTCCTGCCCTTCCTCTACGGCAGCAACGCTGGCCTGGAGATGACCAGCGGTTTCTACGGCATGCAGGCGCTACACACCCGCGCGCACCTGCTGCAGGCGGTTTACGAAGGCGTGGTATTCAGCCACATGACCCATCTTAACCGCATGCTTGAGCGCTTTACCAAGGTGCAGGCACTGCGCGTCACGGGTGGCCCGGCCCATTCGGACGTGTGGATGCAGATGCTTGCGGACGTCAGCGGTCTGACAATTCAATTACCCCAGGTAGAAGAGACTGGCTGTTCCGGTGCCGCGCTGGCCGCACTGGTCGGTACAGGCATCTATCCCGATTTCCACACGGCGCAACGCGCCCTTAAACATGACATCCGGGTGATTGAACCCGACATGAACGCCCATGCGGCCTATCAACGCAAATATCACCGCTATCAGTTACTGATTTCAGCATTACAGGGCTATCACGCCCAGGTTAAGGAGCACGACCTATGAGCCGACCATTACTGCAGCTGGCGCTCGATCACACCTCACTTCAGGCCGCGCAGCGCGATGTTGCCCTGCTTGTGGATCACGTCGATATCGTCGAAGCCGGTACCCTTTTATGTCTGACCGAAGGACTAAGCGCCGTCCGCGCGCTGCGCAAACAGTGCCCGGAGAAAATTATCGTGGCGGACTGGAAAGTGGCCGATGCCGGGGAGACGCTGGCAGAACGGGCGTTTGGCGCGGGCGCGAACTGGATGACCATTATCTGCGCCGCTCCGCTGGCCACCGTTGAGCGAGGCCACGAGGTGGCACTGCGCTGCGGAGGAGAAATCCAGATAGAGCTCTTTGGTAACTGGACGCTGGACGACGCGCGCGCATGGCAACGTATCGGCGTAAAACAGGCGATATACCACCGAGGAAGAGACGCGCAGGCCAGCGGTCAGCAGTGGGGTGAGACGGATCTCGCCAGAATGAAAGCCCTCTCGGATATCGGTTTACAGCTTTCGATTACCGGCGGCATCACGCCTGCCGATCTCCCCCTGTTTAAGCAAATCAACGTCAAAGCGTTTATCGCCGGGCGCGCGCTGGCGGGCGCGGATAATCCGCCACAGGTGGCACAGGCATTCCATTCGCAAATCCGCGATATCTGGGGAGCGTAACCATGCGTCAGCATCCGTTAGGTATTTATGAAAAAGCGCTGCCGAAAGATCTCTCCTGGCCGGAACGCCTGGTCCTGGCGAAGAGCTGCGGATTCGATTTCGTTGAGATGTCGGTTGATGAAACCGACGAGCGTTTATCGCGCCTTGAGTGGAGTACCACGCAGCGCGCCTCTCTGGTTGAAGCGATGCTGGAAACCGGGGTGTCTATCCCTTCTCTGTGCTTGTCTGCCCACCGTCGCTTCCCGTTCGGCAGCCGCGACGAAACGGTGCGCCAGCGCGCCCGTGAGATCATGACCAAAGCCATCAGGCTGGCACGTGACTTAGGTATTCGCACCATTCAGCTTGCGGGTTATGACGTCTATTACGAAGAGCACGATGAAGGTACTCAACAACGTTTTGCCGAAGGACTGGCATGGGCCGTTGAGCAGGCCGCCGCCGCACAGGTGATGCTGGCGGTCGAGATCATGGATACCGCATTTATGAATTCCATCAGCAAGTGGAAAAAGTGGGACAGCATGCTCGCCTCGCCGTGGTTCAGCGTTTACCCGGACGTTGGCAACCTGAGCGCGTGGGGTAACGACGTTACCGCCGAGCTGACGCTGGGCATTGACCGCATTGCGGCTATTCACCTGAAAGATACCCAACCCGTTACCGCGCAAAGCCCCGGACAGTTCCGCGATGTACCGTTTGGCGATGGCTGCGTCGATTTTGTCGGCGTATTTAACACGCTGAATAAGCTGAACTATCGCGGCGCGTTTCTGATTGAAATGTGGACCGAAAAAGCCAAAGAGCCGGTGCTGGAGATTATCCAGGCACGCCGCTGGATTGAAGCCCGTATGCAGGAAGGAGGCATGACATGTTAGATCAACTCAAAACCGAGGTACTGGCGGCAAACCTGGCGCTGCCAGCCCACCAGCTGGTGACCTTTACCTGGGGCAACGTCAGCGCAATAGATCGCGAAAGCGGTATGATGGTCATCAAGCCGTCCGGCGTGGAGTACGACGTGATGACGGCGGAGGATATGGTGGTGGTGAACATTGCCACCGGCCTGGTGGTCGAAGGCAGTAAAAAACCCTCCTCTGACACACCAACCCATCTGGCACTGTATCGCCGTTATCCGGAGATTGGCGGCATCGTACATACCCATTCCCGCCACGCCACCATCTGGTCGCAGGCGGGACAGGATTTACCCGCCTGGGGCACGACACACGCAGACTATTTCTACGGAGCGATCCCCTGCACGCGGCTGATGACCACGGCAGAAATTGCCGGGGAATACGAATACCAGACGGGCGAAGTGATCATTAAAACCTTCGAGGAGCGCGATCTCAGCCCAATGCAGGTCCCGGCGGTACTGGTTCATTCCCACGGCCCGTTCGCCTGGGGCAAAGACGCTGCCGATGCGGTCCACAATGCCGTCGTGCTGGAAGAGTGCGCCTATATGGGCCTGTTCTCACGCCAGCTCGCACCACAGTTACCGGCTATGCAGCAGGCGCTGCTGGACAAGCATTATCTGCGCAAGCACGGGGCGAACGCCTATTACGGGCAGTAATCAACCGGAATTAATATGCTCCTTACAGTACCGCCGTTTCCAGACGGCGGGGGTTAACCCGGTATGCTTCGAGAATATCTGCCGGAAATATCCCACGTCGTTAAAGCCGCAGCGCGCTGCGACCTCGGTTAATGACGCAGCGTCGTTGAGCAGGAGTTTTTCCGCCGCCCTGACGCGCTGGCGATGTATCGCCTCCGTCAGGGTTAAATGGAAAGTCCGGCGAAAGACGCGCCCGAGATAATCTGCATTACAGTGCAACGCTTTTGCCAGCTGCGAGGTGGATATCGGTAAATGAAACTGCGTGCGAATAAGCTGTTTTGCCTTCCATGCCATCGCCGCGCCGGCCTGATCTGCGCTGTCTTCATATCCTGAAGAGTTTGACACCTGCTGTAAAATCAATAATAAAATCATCTCCAGCGCCAGGCTTCGCCGTAATTTCTCCTGCTCGCTGAGAAATTGACGAAAGAGCGCAATCACATATTCCGCATCCCTTACGCGGCAGTGTTGTTCTATTGCCAGAGGAGCAGCGTTGGGTAACGTTGGATCTTGCGGCTCCACCTCAAAATGCAGCCAGTAAAAGCGCAGGTCCGCCGGGAAATCCTCCACGCCCACATGCCTACGCTGCGGCCAGAGCAATAAACTCTCACCCGCATTAACATCAAAAACATGATTTTCTTCCTGGATCGTTAAAGTCCCTTTTTCGACAAAAATAATCTCCCACGATGTTAATTTTCGCGCAGGGTGGCGGCCCACTCCGCGGGAGATAAATAGCCCGCCATTTTGAACCTTAACCGGAAGCGCTATGGATAATTCGAGCATGGATATTCACCATTCCGCTTTTATTGTCGTTAATATTCGACTTACCCGTTGATTATTAATCAATATTAAAATATCTGTCCGATCGGAATCACATTTTTATCATCAGGTCGGAATCGTCACCTTTTTATACTTTTCCCTTCCCTTGTTGGCCTTCCCGTTCGATGCAGAATAAAGAGGTACCCAGCATAAATACGATAATAAATTCGATCTCCGAGGAGTTACTTCATGACTTCCACACCGATTACAGACGCAGACGCTGCAAAACAGAAAGTCGATGACCGGCTGTCCGTCCGCGAGAAAATGGGCTACGGCCTGGGCGATGCGGGCGGCACGGTGATTACCTGCCTGATCATGAACTTTCTGACCTTTTTCTATACCGATGTATTTGGTCTCACCCCTGCGCTGGTGGGCACGCTGTTTATTGCCCTTCGCGTGTTTGACGCCATTTCCGATCCGGTGATGGGCGTCATTGCTGACCGCACGCAGAGCCGCTGGGGCCGATTTCGTCCCTGGCAGCTGTGGGTCGCCGTCCCGATAGGCATTATCGGCGTAATGACCTTCACCGTTCCGGAAGCCAGCATGGGCGTGAAAATCGCCTGGGCGTTCGGCACCTATTTGCTATTGTCCGTGGGCTATACCGCCATCAACGTGCCCTACTGCGCGCTGATTAACACCATGACCACCCGCCACAACGAGGTGATCGCCTGCCAGTCCTGGCGCTTTGTGCTGTGCGGCGTGGCGGGCTTTCTGGTCTCCGTTGGCCTGCCGTGGCTGGTAGCGGAGCTGGGTCAGGGCGATGCCGCGAAGGGTTATCAACTGGGCGTTGGCGTGCTGTGCGCTATCGCCGTGGTGATGTTCTTGTGCTGCTTCTTCTGGGTTCGCGAACGCGTTCCGCTGGCGCTGATGGGCAAATTCACCCTGCGCGAGCACCTGGCGGGCCTGCGTAAAAACGATCAGCTGCTGCTGATGTTGTTGATGTCGTTTCTGCTGATCAACGTCTTCAACATTCGCGGCGGTGGATATATGTACTTTATCACCTACGTGCTTCAGGGCAGCACGGCGTACACCTCGCTGTTTTTCACCATGGTGACCTTTGCCGCTATTCTGGGCGCGGTGATCGTCAGCCCGCTGTCGCGCCGTATTGATACCGTCAAACTCTACTACTACACCAACCTGGTGCTCGCTGCGCTTGCGGTGGGCATGTGGTTTCTGCCGGGTGGCCCGGCGCACCAGACGCTATGGCTGATCGTCATTTTAAGCAACGGCGTGATCCTGGGCTTCACCCTGCCGCTGCACTTCTCGCTAATGGCCTTTGCCGATGACTACGGCGAGTGGAAAACCGGCGTGCGTTCGTCGGGCATGAACTTCGCCTTCAACCTGTTTTTCATCAAGCTTGCGTGGGCGTCCAGCGCCGGGATTATCAGCCTGGTGTTTATTGCCGTGGCCTATCAGCCAGGCGCGGGCAACCAGACGCCAGCCTCACTGCAGGGCATCACCGCCATGGAGACGCTGCTGCCTGCCCTTTTCCACCTGCTGCTGGCGGTCGCTATCCGCTGGTGCAGGCTTAATAACCCTGTGATGTCGCGCATTTCCACCGACCTGCGCCAGCGTCACGTACCGTCCTGAGGAGAACGCTATGTCCATAATGGAACCCGACCTGCACCAGCTGAAAATCAACGATCCGTTTCTCGGGCAATATCAACGGCTGGTCCGTGACGTGGTGATCCCTTACCAGTGGGATGCGCTAAACGACCGCGTGGCGGAGGCCGAACCCAGCCATGCCATCGCCAACTTCCGCATCGCGGCCGGGCTGGAACAGGGGGAGTTTTACGGGATGGTATTTCAGGACAGCGACGTGGCGAAATGGCTCGAAGCCGTGGCGTGGTCGCTGTGCCAGAAACCGGATGCAGCACTGGAAAAAACCGCCGACGAGGTGATTGAGCTGGTCGCGGCAGCGCAGTGTGAAGATGGTTACCTCAACACCTACTTTACGGTAAAAGCCCCCGAGGAACGCTGGACGAATCTGGCCGAATGCCACGAGCTGTACTGCGCCGGGCATATGATTGAAGCTGGCGTGGCGTATTTCCAGGGAACCGGAAAACGTCGCCTGCTGGACGTGGTGTGCAGGCTGGCGGACCATATCGACAGCGTGTTTGGCCCGGGAGAAACACAGCTACACGGTTACCCTGGTCACCCGGAAATCGAGCTGGCGCTGATGCGGCTGTACGACGTCACGCAGGAGCCGCGTTATCTCAATCTGGTGAAATACTTTATTGAAGAACGCGGCGCGCAGACTCACTTCTACGATAGCGAATACGAGAAGCGCGGCAAAACATCTTACTGGAACACCTATGGTCCGGCGTGGATGGTCAAGGACAAAGCCTACAGCCAGGCGCATCTGCCCCTTGCGGAACAACAAACGGCCATCGGCCATGCCGTGCGTTTCGTCTATCTGATGGCGGGCATGGCGCATCTGGCGCGCCTGAGCAACGACGAGGGGAAACGTCAGGACTGTCTGCGTCTGTGGAGCAACATGGCGCAGCGCCAGCTGTACATTACCGGCGGGATTGGCTCGCAGAGCAGCGGGGAGGCGTTCAGCAGCGATTACGATCTGCCCAACGATACGGTATACGCCGAAAGCTGCGCCTCAATCGGCCTGATGATGTTCGCCCGCCGGATGCTGGAGATGGAGGCAGACGGCCACTATGCCGACGTGATGGAGCGCGCGCTGTACAACACGGTGCTGGGTGGGATGGCGCTGGACGGTAAGCATTTCTTTTATGTCAATCCACTGGAAGTGCATCCGAAAACGCTGGCCTATAACCATATCTATGACCACGTGAAGCCGGTGCGTCAGCGCTGGTTCGGCTGCGCCTGCTGCCCGCCGAATATCGCCCGCGTGCTGACCTCGCTGGGGCACTACATTTATACCGTTCGTCCGGATGCGCTGCTGATAAACCTGTACGTGGGGAACGACGTCGCCATTCCGGTGGGCGATAACGCCCTACAGCTGCGCATTAGCGGTAACTATCCGTGGCAGGAGCAGGTGAAGATCGAAATCACTTCGCCGGTTCCGGTCACCCACACGCTGGCACTCAGGCTGCCGGACTGGTGCGCGGAGCCTGCCGTTTCGCTGAATGGCGAAGCCATTACCGGTGAAGCGTCACGCGGATACCTCTACCTCAACCGCCGCTGGCAGGAAGGCGACACCCTGACCCTGACGCTACCGATGCCGGTCCGCCGCGTGTACGGTAACCCTCAGGTGCGCCAGCAGGCGGGTAAAGTCGCGCTTCAGCGCGGGCCGCTGGTTTACTGCCTGGAAGAAGCTGATAACGGCGCCAATCTGCATAACCTCTCCTTGCCCCGAGATAGCGAGTTCCGGGTGTATGAAGGCAAAGGCATTTTCGCGCATAAGATGCTGATACAGACAGAAGGGATTGGGTGTCACATGAAGGAAACGGATGCGCTGTGGCAGTACGACCGCTCGCCGGTACAGCGTCAGCCCCGTACGTTGACCTTTATTCCCTGGTTTAGCTGGGCTAACCGGGGAGAAGGGGAAATGCGGATATGGGTGGATGAAGGCTGAATAGTCACCCAGCCCTCTCCCACGGGAGAGGGAGTAAACCGGCTTTACCGCATCAGAAGCGCCAGGTCAGGCCGGTCATTAGCGCGAAGCTATCATCGCGGTCGATCATCGGGCTGTTCTTCACGTCATCAGGCAACACGATGTAGACCGCTCTGGCGTTGAGGTACAGCTTCTGGGTTAACTGATATTTAGCTACCAGACCAACGTAGGGCGTCCAGCTGTCGCCGACGGTGTATTGATCCAGCCCTGAGCGGCGTGACTCGCTGCCGGATACGCCGTAGTAGTAGTCGTTATAGCTCTCGTCGCTGTAAAAAACACCGACAGAAGGCGTCAGGGTCAAACGCTCCATCCTGATTGGACGGAAGTAGGATACCTCGCCCACCACGCCGCCGCTTTCATCCGTGGCATCGCCTGAGACCGCCACTTTCAGAGAACCCCAGCTTTCGTGGCGGTAGTACGCACCGCCGAGGAACGCAGAGGCTTTACGCTCATCAAGCTGCTTCATCTGGTGGTCGTCGTTATCATCCGGATCAAAATGCAGCGGCATCCAGGATGCGGTCAGGCTGAGTTCATTTTTTGCGTCTTTCCACAGGATCCATCCGCCCGTGGTCTGGCGAACATAGAAGCGATCGCCCTCATAGCTAATTAACGGCACCGCGGTGGTATTTTCGTTATAGCCTTTATAAGGAGACTCATTAAATACGGCCCCCGCGCCAAGTGAAAAATCACCGGCCATTGCAGAAGAGGTTGCAAATAACGTGGCAGCAATCAGTAAATTGTATTTAATAGTCATGTGAAGTAATCCATTTATACGCCAAATAAGCGGGGCGAATAATAATGGTTACAAATTTGCCGGTGCAACGCTGCAGTTTATATAATATTATATATAAAACCATATAGATGGGTGCGCATGATGAATAAATTACAGCTAAAGCCACGCGAGTTAAAAATAATCTCCGTCATCGCAGCCACCCACAGCATTGGTGATGCCGCCGCCCTGCTGGGCATGGCGCAGGCCAACGTCAGTAAATATCTCTCGGATTTTGAAACGCGGGTTGGGCTTAAGGTTTTTGAGCGCACGACCCGCCAGCTCGCTCTGACGCAGTTCGGTGAGGCGTTGCTTCCCTATGTCGACGCCACGCTGGACAAAAACACGCAACTTATTAATTTCATTGCCGATTATAAGCATGAAAAGCGTGGAAAAGTCACGATTTACGCCCCAACGGGCATTGTGACCTATCTCGCGCGCCACGTGATCCACCAGATAAAGGACATCGGGGACATTCGTATTTCCCTGAAAACCTACAACCTGGACCGCAACGAATATTCAGAAGGTGTGTCCTTCCCGGATGACTGTGATATTTTAATTACCTATGCTCAGCCAAAAGATGAAAGTCTGGTCGCCAGCGTGTTAGCAAAATATTCCGTCACTGCATTCGCAACCCAGGAATATTTAAATAAACATCCTTTAACCGGACCTGAAGATTTAAGTAATCACTCCTGTATTCTGATCGACTCCATGCTGGTCGATGATGCCAACATCTGGCGTTTTCGCATGCATGGCAGTGATGATGTGCATGATTATCGGGTAACCGGAAACTATATTTGCGACAATACCCAGACGGCACTGGAGCTGGCAAGAAATAATCTTGGCATTGTGTTCGCGCCGAAAGAAAGCCTGAAGAAAGAATTAACGCAAGGCACGCTGGTCCCCTGTTTCCCGCATCAGGAAGAGTGGTGGCTCGATCTGACCGCCATCTTCCGCAAGCGCGAATATCAGCCCTGGCGCGTACAATATGTTCTGGATGGTGTCCTCAACTGCCTGCGCCAGCAAATTGCTCAGGCCGTCCATGGACGGCCTGAGCTGGGCGATTAGAACAGCCCCAGCGGTTTATCGGAGTAGCTGACAAGCAGACATTTCGTCTGCTGGTAATGCTCCAGCATCATCTTGTGCGTTTCACGCCCGATGCCCGACTGCTTATACCCGCCAAATGCCGCGTGAGCCGGATAGGCGTGGTAGCAGTTGGTCCATACGCGCCCGGCCTGTATACCCCTGCCCATTTTATAGGCCAGATTACCGTTACGGCTCCAGACTCCCGCCCCCAGGCCATACGGCGTGTCGTTGGCAATCTCCAGCGCCTCCTCCATCGTTTTGAAGGTAGTCACCGCCAGCACCGGTCCGAAAATCTCCTCCTGGAAGACGCGCATGTTGTTCTGCCCGAACAGGATCGTCGGCTCAAGGTAATACCCTTCCTGCAGATCCCCGCCGAGCACCTTACGGCGACCGCCGGTCAGGATATCCGCCCCTTCCTTCTTGCCGATATCGATGTAGTTGAGGATAGTCTCCAGCTGGCCATGCGAGACCTGTGCCCCCATCTGCGTAACGTTATCGAGCGGGTTACCGCTGCGGATAGACTCGACGCGGCGAATGGCCCGCTCCATAAAGCGCTCGTAGATGGACTCCTGCACCAGCGCGCGGCTTGGGCAGGTGCAGACTTCGCCCTGGTTAAAGGCAAACAGCGCAAACCCTTCCAGCGCCTTGTCGAAGAAAGCGTCCTCTTCCTCCATTACGTCCGCGAAGAAGATGTTCGGGGACTTCCCGCCCAGCTCCAGGGTCACGGGAATGATGTTTTGCGTGGCGTACTGCATAATCTGCTGGCCCACTTCCGTCGACCCGGTAAACGCCACTTTAGCGATCCGTTTTGAGGTGGCCAGATATTCCCCTATCTCACCGCCCGCGCCGTTCACCACGTTAATCACCCCCGGCGGCAGAAGATCGGCAACAATTTCCATCAGCAGCAGGACAGAGAGCGGGGTTAAACGCGCCGGTTTAAGCACAATGCAGTTCCCGGCGGCCAGCGCGGGTGCCATTTTCCAGCTCGCCATCAGCAGCGGGAAGTTCCACGGAATAATTTGCCCGACGACCCCCAGCGGCTCGTGGAAGTGGTACGCCACGGTGTCGCTATCTACCTCGCTTATTCCGCCCTCCTGCGCGCGAATACAGGAGGCAAAATAGCGGAAGTGGTCGATAGCCAGCGGCACGTCTGCCGCCATCGTTTCCCGGATCGGCTTGCCGTTATCCCAGGTTTCCGCCGTCGCCAGCAGCTCCAGGTTCTGCTCCATCCGGTCGGCGATTTTGAACAAAATGGCCGCGCGCTCCTGAACGGAGGTATGGCCCCATTTATCTTTCGCTTTGTGCGCCGCATCCAGCGCCAGATCGATATCCCGCTTGCCGGAGCTGGCAATCTCGCACAGCGGCTGGCCGGTAACGGGCGTCAGGTTGGAATAGTATTCGCCGTCGACGGGGGCCACCCAGTCGCCGCCGATAAAATTGTCATAACGGGGCTTCAGCTTGAGGGGAAAACCATACTCGCCGGGCTGGATACGCGAAGAGGGAGGATTGTTTGTCATGACCGTCTCCTTGCTGTTGGTGTACAACAAGGGTAGTCCCGGCCGGCGGTTTTCTCGCCAGTGGGTGACGGGTTTACGAGCCGTATCACGGATTACCGTACTTTACGTTTCGTTTCTGCCACTGAGCCATACTTAACAGCTCAAGGGCTCATGAGGAACGATGCGATGCAGCTGTTTATCGGTTTTGACGTAGGCGGAACCCACATCAAACACGGCGTGATTGATGAAAATGGCAAGGAGCTGACGACGGACGAGTACGATACTCCTGAGGATAAAAACACCTTCAAAAAGAAGTGGAAAGCGGTAGTTGAAGCGTATCAGGACGAACACGACATCGTCGGCATCGGCGTGAGCTTTCCCGGCCATATTAACCACCACAGCGGCGAAGCGGCAAAAGCGGGCGCGCTCGACTATCTCGACGGCGAAAACCTGTGCGAACTCTTCGCCGGTCTGACCGATCTTCCCGTCACCGTGGAAAACGACGCCAACTGTGCGGCGCTGGGCGAGCGCTGGCAGGGCGCGGGTAAGGACTACGAGCATTTCGTCTGCATCACCATCGGCACGGGCATCGGTGGCGGGATTGTGATGGAAGGCGATCTTTATCGCGGGTCGCATTACCGCGCCGGCGAATTTGGCGTGCTGCCCGTGGGTAATAACGGCGAACCCATGCATGACGTGGCGTCGGCCAGCGGCCTGATGAAAGCCTGCCGCCGCGCGCTGGCCGTATCAGAAGAAGAGATGCCTGACGGCGAGGAGCTGTTTAAACGCATGGAGAGCGACGTGCATCTGCGTGAGGCCATTGAGGAGTGGGCCCATTGCCTCTCGCGCGGCGTTTACAGCGTAATCTCGATGTTCGATCCACAGGCAGTGCTGATTGGCGGCGGGGTAAGCGAGCAGGAGAAAATCTATCTCCTGCTCGATAAGTACCTGCAGCGATTCGAGGAGTGGGAGGCGCTCAAGGTGCCCATTCTGCTGCGAGCTGGGTAACCAGGCGGGAAGGCTGGGCGCGGTATGGCTGGCAAAACAAAAACTCTCCCGCCGCACGTAGCGCTCAGGGGAACAACTGCGCGTCGCGAAGCAGATGGTCATTACCCCGGCGACGCGTAAAACCGATGCGGTTGAAATATTCCAGGATCTGGATCGCCAGCTTGCGGCCAACGTTCAGTCGGTCGCGGAAATCGGCTGCGCAGGTGGAGCCGCGCGCCTGATCCAGTTCGCGGATCAGGTTAGCAAACGCCACAATGCGATCGTTACGGTAATAACGATCTTTCACGATCGCGACTATCAGCCCCTGCTGCGCCGCATGGCGCAATACCTGGCGCATCATCTGCTCGTCAGTATTCGTTTCACGCGCCAGATCGCGAACCCACCAGGGTTCATCGCCAAACAGCGAGGCCACTTTTTGCCAGATAGCCTCCTGCTCTGCGGTGAACCCGGCTTTGTGATCCGGCAGATGCAGCCAGCCGTGATGGCTTTTAATCACCCCGTTTTCGCGCATGTTTTCAATCAGCAGCAGCACCAGCGCATCGTCTTCCATCGGCAACGCCATGCGTCGCAGGCGCTCACGACCTGGACCGGGTTCATCCTGATGCTGTTCATGGTAAGTGGCGAGCGTGTTCAGGATCTTACGCTGCCAGTTTGCCGCAACCGGCGCATCGAGCAGGCTGTTGCCGGCCTGAATAAAGCCCGGCTGCTGGGTCAGCTGATGCAACCCTTCGCCGCTCAGCTGGCGTGCCCATGTAAAATCACTCAGGCTCACGGCCCCGCGCTCAAGATGCACCCGCAGCGCGGCGTTATCATCCTGAGCCTGTGCAAGCGCAGCCAGCCATTGCAGGTATTCAGGCTTACGCTTGCCGCGTCGCGGCGGGTTCAGCGTCACTACCCGCGCCCCGGCCAGCGTTTCCCGTGCGGAAATGTCCCGCAGTACCAGACGGTCGTTATCCGCCAGCCAGAGCGGCGAATCAAAAACCAGTTCGGCAAGATCGTTTTCCAGCAGGGACACGCGCCCGGTGATATGGCTGGCCGCGTGGTGAATATGCAGCGGCTGCCATTGGGTCAGCGGGACGTTTGTCTGCAGGGAGACGATGACGCGTTCAGACGGCTCCGGCGGGGCGTCGGCCAGCAGCCAGTCGCCGCGGTTAAGCTGCTCTTTTTCCGCATCCCCGGCAATGTTGAGCGCGATCCGCTGCCCGGCTTGGGCGTGCTCCGCAGGCTGATTTTGCGCATGTAAGCCGCGCACGCGCATCGGTTTATTAACGCCCGTCAGCCAGAGGCTATCGCCCACCTTCACTTCACCGCTTAACGCCGTACCGGTGACCACCAGCCCCGCGCCTTTGACGGTAAACGCCCGGTCAATCGCCAGACGGAAGCGGTGATGGCTGGCGTGGCCTCGCGACGAAAGATGCTGCAAATGGTGGCGAAGTTCGCCGATACCGCGCCCTTCTGTCGCTACAGTGACAAAAAGCGGTGCATCGGCAAAACCATATTCCCGTAAGGTCGCCTGCACCGCTTCGCGCACCTCGCTGACGCGCGCGTCGTCAACGCGATCGGCTTTCGTCAGCGCCACGGTCAGCTGCGGGTTGCCTGTCAGCTGGAGGATCGCCAGATGCTCACGGGTTTGCGCCATCACGCCGTCATCGCAGGCCACCACAAGCAGGGCATGATCGATGCCCCCCACGCCCGCCAGCATGTTGGAAAGAAATTTTTCATGCCCCGGAACATCAATAAAGCCCAGCACGCGGCCATCGGGCTGGGGCCAGTAGGCATAGCCCAGATCGATGGTCATGCCGCGCTTTTTCTCTTCCGGCAGGCGATCGGCGTTTATGCCGGTAATTGCCTGCAGTAACGTGGTTTTTCCGTGGTCGACGTGACCGGCGGTGGCAATAATCATTTCAACAACATCTCCAGAAATCGCTCTTCATCTTCAAGGCAGCGCAGATCCAGCCACATGCGGCCATCGTAAATCCGTCCGATAACCGGCGTCGGCAGGCCGCGCCAGCGCAACGACAGGGCCTCCAGGCGGCTACCGCGCCCGTCACGCGGGGTGAAGGTGAGTGCTTGACTCGGCAGCCTGTCCACCGGCAGCGAACCGCTGCCAATTTGCGACTGGCAGGGCTCAATGCGAACGTCAAAATCGGGGTAGTGCGGGGCAACGCGCGGCAGCAGCCGTTCGGCCTGGGCGCGAATCGAGGCGGCATCCCGGCTTAACAGGCGCAGCGTGGGCAGGCGGTCGGCCAGTTTCTCCGGGTGGAGATAGAGCCGCAGCGTCGCCTCCAGCGCGGCAAGCGTCATTTTATCGGCGCGCAGGGCGCGCTTGAGCGGGTGCTGCTGCAGCTGCGCAATCAGCTCGCGCTTGCCGACGATGATTCCGGCCTGCGGCCCGCCCAGCAGTTTGTCGCCGGAAAAGCTGACCAGGCTCACGCCCGCCGCAATCATCTCTTGCGGCATCGGCTCTTTAGGCAGCCCGTACTGGCTGAGATCCACCAGCGAACCGCTGCCGAGATCGGCAATCACCGGAATATTCAGCTCACGCCCAATCGCCGCCAGCTCGGCCTCTTCAACCGTTTTGGTGAAGCCTTCAATATGATAATTGCTGGTGTGGACCTTCATCAGCAGGGCGGTGTTTTCATTCACCGCCGCGCGATAATCTTTCGCATGGGTACGGTTAGTCGTACCCACTTCATGCAGCGTGCAGCCCGCCTGGCGCATCACGTCCGGGATGCGAAACGCCCCGCCAATCTCCACCAGCTCGCCGCGGGACACCACCACCTCTCTGCCGCTCGCGGTCGCCGCCAGCATCAGCAGCACCGCCGCCGCGTTGTTATTAACAATGCAGGCATCTTCCGCGCCGGTTAGCTGGCAGAGCAGATCCGCCAGCGCGCGATCGCGATGCCCGCGCCCGGCGCCGTCCAGATCGTACTCCAGCGTCACCGGCGAGCGCATGGCCTGCACGACCGCATCCACCGCCTCTTCCGCCTGCTGGGCGCGTCCCAGGTTGGTGTGCAGCACGGTCCCCGTCAGGTTGACCACCGGGAGTAACGCGCTTTGCGCCTTCTCACCCAGCCGATGCTCAACTTCCTGCTCCCACGCTGCACACCAGTCGGGCAAGGCGTTTTCGGCCTGGATATGGCCTCGGGCTTCATCCTGAAGCAGACGTAACATCTCCACCGTCGCGGTATGGCCGAAGCGCTCAACGGCAGCGTGAATGCGGGGCTCGCGAAGAAGTCGGTCGGTCGCGGGGATCTGGCTGTACAGCGAATGATGAGTAGTCATGAAAGCGCCTGGCGAGTAAATATCTTCCCCCCTCCCGACGGGAGAGGGAGTTAACATATGGAGGGATTGTACCGCCTCCGACGCCGAAGTGTTATAACCCGCGTCAAGCCTTTGGCGGTTCGGTTCGGGCAAAGCTCTCGCGGCTAAAGAGCGTTTCTGCGAGTTTCACCAGCAGCGGACGGTCGACGCACCAGCCAGGGGACACCCGGCGGAAGTTGAGATAGCCGATGGCGCAGGCGATGGCGATGGTTGCCAGGTCCAGGCTGTCGGTGTGGATCTTGCCCTCCCGGATAAGCTTTTCACACATATCCAGACTGCGGCTGATTTTTTCCCGCTGGCGCAGCAGCTCGCTTTCTGACTGCTGGGCGGCGGGCCTTGCCTGCTCGCGAACGGAGGTGAGTGCTGCATCCATAATGCCGTCGGCCAGGGCTTCAATTTGCTTCACCGCCAGCGCCGCTTTAGGGTCAGACGGCAGCATTGCCGGGGCAATGCCCAGCAGCTCGATATACTCCGCAATAATGGGGGAATCGAACCAGTATTCGCCCTCGTCCGTCACCAGCGCCGGAACTTTCCCCAGCGGGTTATACTGCGCGACGCCGTTTTCGGCGTTGTAGGGCTGTTCATTAACGAATTCAAATTCAATCCCTTTCTCCAGCAGGAGAATCGAGATTTTTCGCACGAAGGGACTGGTGTAGCTACCGATGAGTTTCATTGCCTGATCCTTGATGCCGGGAAAAAGTCAGTATGGATCAAGCGATGAAAAAAGGGCAGATATGCGTGTCGCATTCCCGCCCCGGAAGGATTAGTGATCGAGATAGAGGTAGTGCATCCAGCTGGTCATACGCAGCAGCACTTTACGCATCACTGAGACGTGGGCGAAATGATCCGAATAGACCGCCACCTGGGCATAAATACCGTCCGGCAAAGCATCGACGTCGGCGTTAGGCTCCAGTTCAATCAGCGCCTGTACCCCATCCGTACCCGGCGCAACGGTCAGTGCCTGCAAGGCACCCTGCGCCTGATACGACCCGCCTGGCACTACCGGCAGAACGCTGGTGAGCTTACCGGTGAACACCTGGCCCGGCAGCGCGTTAAATACCACTTCCGCTTCATCGCCCGGCTTCAGACGCAGCAGCGAGTTCTGACGGAACTGGGCCACAATCTGGCGCTTCTGTTCAGGAATGAAGACCATCACCGGGCGCAGCGGCAGCGCGGCGGCATAGGTTCCCGGACGAATCAGCACCTGGGTGATATAGCCATTGCTCGGCGCGCGCACCACGGTCTGATCGAGGTTGTATTTTGCTTCAGCAAGCTGGGCGCGTAACGAGGCAATCTGCGACTGCTCGCCGTTCACCATGCTGTCCAGCTGGCTTTGAATCTGCGTCTGTTCAGCAACGGAGCCTTTCACCATGGCATCCTGCGCCAGATAGTTCTGCCGCGCGTTATCAATATCGCTTTCAGAGAACGGATTCACCTTCGCCTGGCTGCCTTTGAGGTAGCGCTGATAATCTTTATAGAGTCGATCGCGCTCAGCGGAGACGCGTGTCGTATTGGCAACCGCTTCCGAAAGCTGCGCTTTCAGAGTGTCGATATTGTGCGTCGCGGTCACCAGGTCCGCCTTCAGTCTGTCGACGCGCGCCTGATAACGGCCCGGATCCAGTTTAAATAACACTTCGCCTTTTTTAATGAGCTGGTTATTTTTATCGGTCACTTCAGTAACCACCCCCGTGACCTGCGGCGTAATCGGAATGGAAATTACCGCTTTTTGCGCCGTAAAGGTATACGGATGGTTATAGTTCATTAGAAGAATGAGTCCGGCAACAATAAACACCCCGCCTAACGTCGCGGTAGCAAGCGTCCACTGATTTACCGGAATACGGAATATTTTAAAGATTGCCCAGGCAAATGCCACATAGGTCAGAATAATCAACAGATCCATGATTAGCGCTCCAGCGTGTTTTTATCATCAGAAGGCTGAACCGCTGCCAGCTTGTGTTCTAACTCGGCCACGCGTTTGGCCAGCGCATCCATCCCCGGAACCTCATCAGGCTTAGTAATGTGGTTCTGCATGCCCCAGCCGCGATCTTCGCGGTACAGCGTGGCCCAAATCCACAGGAACGGCCAGATGGCATGAAGCGTAAACAGGCTTATCCAACCTGCCGTATGAATAGCATCGGCATGGGGATGATTACGCTTTTTAGCCATATTATAGGGGATGTCATGAATGGCGATGATTCCGTAAAAAAGAACCAGAAATACAAAAATCAACACACCCAGCGCGAAATAGTTGAGAAACATAGTCTCCTCACTTAAACAACGTCAACTCATTACATTAATAAAACAGCACGCAGCCTAATTAATTTATTTTTAAATTTAAAAGGCACACTGATTATTTCAGAGCCGGGGAGTATCGGTTTTTATAATATCTCCACGCAAGTTTATAAGCGTGTCAAAATATATCCTGAATAATAATATACTGAACCTTACATTATGAGCGTAATTCAGGTTTCAACTTTCCGCCATACTACATATGTAAACTGTTTTATTAGCTTTCCGTGTTACTCGAGGCCGTCCTGACACCGATCGCAGTCGGAGAAATCCGCATAAAAATATTTTGTGAAACCAGTCACAATCCGGAAACAAACACGCAAAAACAAAACGTGATATCAATCACATAAAGAGGTGGTTTTTGCTCTATTTTTCGCCATCGTATTTTTTTTACTCGCCTATTTTGTGACTCAGGTCACTTCATTCAACGCCACACCCCCTACATTTACGTGACATGCATCACACAAAATTCCACTGTCTGGACAGTTGAACGATTCAGTGCCAGATTTCACAGCATCAGAACAGGGTCCGGCTACCTCTGCCGCCTCATTAACAATAAACCTCGGGCCGCAAGCCTAAGCGTAAACAGAAGAAGGGGTGTTTTATGTCATCCGATTTCAAGATCAAAGTTCAAAGCTTTGGTCGTTTCCTCAGCAACATGGTGATGCCAAATATCGGCGCGTTTATCGCGTGGGGTATTATCACCGCATTGTTCATTCCGACAGGGTGGTTGCCTAACGAAACGCTGGCGAAACTTGTTGGCCCAATGATTACCTATCTCCTGCCGCTGCTCATCGGTTATACCGGTGGTCGTCTGGTGGGCGGTGACCGTGGTGGCGTCGTGGGTGCCATCACAACCATGGGCGTGATCGTCGGTGCGGATATGCCGATGTTCCTCGGTGCGATGATTGCCGGTCCTCTGGGCGGCTGGGCGATTAAGAAATTCGACGTCTGGGTTGATGGCAAGATCAAGTCCGGCTTCGAAATGCTGGTGAACAACTTCTCTGCGGGCATCATCGGGATGATCCTCGCGATTCTGGCGTTCCTCGGCATTGGTCCGGCTGTTGAAGTGCTGTCCAAACTGCTGGCGGCGGGCGTTAACTTCATGGTGGCGCACGACATGCTGCCGCTGGCGTCTATCTTCGTTGAACCGGCGAAAATCCTGTTCCTGAACAACGCCATTAACCACGGTATCTTCTCGCCGCTGGGTATTCAGCAGTCTCACGATCTCGGCAAGTCCATCTTCTTCCTGATTGAAGCGAACCCGGGTCCGGGTATGGGCGTTCTGCTGGCGTACATGTTCTTTGGTCGCGGCAGCGCGAAGCAGTCTGCTGGCGGCGCGGCTATCATCCACTTCCTGGGCGGTATCCACGAAATTTACTTCCCGTACGTGCTGATGAACCCACGTCTGATCCTGGCCGTTATCCTCGGCGGTATGACTGGTGTGTTCACCCTGAGCGTGCTGGGCGGCGGTCTGGTCTCCCCTGCTTCTCCAGGCTCTATCCTGGCGGTGCTGGCGATGACGCCGAAAGGCGCGTACTTCGCGAACATCGCGGCGATCTGTGCGGCGATGGCGGTCTCCTTCGTGGTCTCTTCTATCCTGCTGAAAACCAGCAAGGTGAAAGAAGACGACGATATCGAAGCGGCAACCCGTCGTATGCACGACATGAAAGCCGAATCCAAAGGTGCGACCCCACTGGCGGCTGGCGATGTTTCTAACGACCTGAGCCACGTGCGTAAAATCATCGTTGCCTGCGACGCCGGTATGGGTTCCAGCGCAATGGGTGCCGGCGTGCTGCGTAAGAAAGTGCAGGATGCGGGTTTGACCAATATCTCTGTGACCAACAGCGCGATTAACAACCTGCCGCCGGACGTTGACCTGGTCATCACGCACCGCGATCTGACCGAGCGCGCTATGCGTCAGGTACCGCAGGCACAGCACATCTCGCTGACCAACTTCCTGGACAGCGGCCTGTACACCAGCCTGACCGAACGTCTGGTTGCCGCGCAGCGCCACGAAGACAACGAAGTGAAAGTGCGCACCAGCCTGCAGGACAGCTTTGACGAGAGCAATGCTCACCTGTTTAAGCTGGGCGCGGAGAACATCTTCCTCGGCCGTACCGCGAGCACCAAAGAAGAGGCGATTCGCTTTGCCGGTGAACAGCTGGTGAAGGGCGGCTACGTTCAGCCAGAATACGTTGACGCGATGCTGGAACGTGAAAAACTGACGCCAACCTACCTGGGTGAATCCATCGCGGTTCCGCACGGTACGGTTGAAGCGAAAGACCGCGTGCTGAAAACCGGCGTGGTGTTCTGTCAGTATCCTGACGGCGTGCGCTTCGGTGAAGAAGAGGACGACATCGCCCGTCTGGTGATTGGTATCGCCGCTCGCAACAACGAGCATATTCAGGTGATTACCAGCCTGACCAACGCGCTGGATGATGAGTCCGTCATCGAGCGCCTGGCACAAACTGAAAGCGTTGAAGAAGTTCTGGCCCTGCTCAACAAATAGCAGCGCCTCTTCCCTCTCCCCTTCGGGGAGAGGGCTAGGGTGAGGGGGAAACGTTCCTCACCCCAGCCCTCTCGGGTAAAAACATTGATGAAGGTTAACACTATGAAAGCATTACATTTTGGCGCAGGTAATATCGGTCGTGGCTTTATCGGTAAACTGCTGGCAGACGCGGGCATTACCCTGACATTCGCCGATGTGAATCAGGTGGTTCTGGATGCCCTGAATGCCCGTCATAGCTATCAGGTTCATGTGGTGGGTGAAAACGAACAGGTTGAAACCGTCTCTGGCGTCAACGCGGTCAGCAGCATCGGCGACGACGTGATTGACCTGATCGCCAGCGTTGATCTGGTGACCACCGCCGTGGGTCCGGTGGTGCTTGAACGTATTGCTCCTGCGGTCGCGAAAGGCCTGACGAAGCGTAAAGCACAGGGCATTGAAACACCGCTGAACATCATCGCCTGTGAAAACATGGTGCGCGGCACCACGCAGCTGAAAGGCCACGTTATGGCGGCCGTGGCTGAGGAAGATAAAGCCTGGGTTGAAGCGCACGTCGGGTTTGTGGATTCCGCTGTAGACCGCATCGTTCCGCCGTCCGAATCCGCCACCAACGATCCGCTGGAAGTCACTGTTGAAACCTTCAGCGAGTGGATCGTCGATAAAACTCAGTTCAAGGGCGCGCTGCCGACCATTCCGGGAATGGAACTCACTGATAACCTGATGGCATTTGTCGAACGCAAACTCTTCACGCTGAACACCGGGCATGCTATAACCGCGTACCTCGGAAAGTTGGCCGGTCATCAGACCATTCGCGACGCGATCCTCGATGAGCAGATCCGCGCGGTGGTAAAAGGGGCAATGGAAGAGAGCGGCGCGGTGCTGATCAAACGCTACGGTTTTGATGCTGATAAACACGCAGCATACATCCAGAAAATCCTCGGTCGTTTTGAAAACCCGTATCTGAAAGATGACGTTGAGCGCGTGGGCCGTCAGCCGCTGCGTAAGCTGAGCGCAGGCGACCGCCTGATTAAGCCGCTGCTGGGCACGCTGGAATACGGTCTGCCGCACGCCAACCTGGTGAAAGGAATTGCTGCCGCGATGCACTACCGCAGTGAGCAGGACCCGCAGGCGATTGAGCTGGCTCAGCTGATTGATGACAAAGGGGCGCAGGCTGCGCTGGCGCAGATTTCCGGTCTGGACGCCAGCAGCGACGTGGTTGCGGAGGCGGTTAACGCATACAACGCAACCAAATGATGCAGAATCCGGCGCAGGTAAGCCTGCGCCCGAATAACAGATTGTCAGATATGCAGGCAATAATGGAACAAACCCAGGCCTTTGAAAATCGTGTGCTTGAGCGTCTGAATGCTGGCAAAACCGTACGAAGTTTCCTGATTGCCGCCGTCGAGCTGTTAACCGAGGCGGTGAACATTCTGGTGCTTCAGGTGTTTCGCAAAGACGACTACGCGGTAAAGTACGCTGTAGAGCCGTTACTGGACGGAGACGGACCGCTGGGCGATCTGTCGGTGCGTCTGAAGCTGATTTATGGTCTTGGCGTGCTCAACCGCCAGGAGTATGAAGACGCTGAACTGTTAATGGCGCTGCGCGAAGAACTCAATCATGACGGTAATGAGTACACTTTTACCGATGATGAAATCCTGGGGCCGTTCGGCGAGCTGCACTGCGTCACCGCCCTGCCTCCTGCTCCCCATTTTGATAACAGCGACCCTGAACTGTACGCGATGCAAAAGCTGCGCTATCAACAGGTTGTCCGTTCCACTATGGTCCTCTCCCTGACTGAGCTGATTTCTAAAATCAGCTTAAAAAAAGCGTTTCAGAAGTAAGCCCGTTCACATTGGTGTATCCTTCCCTGTAATTCCCCCGATTTAGAGTCAATTGTCATGAAAGAAGTCGAAAAGAACGAAATTAAACGCCTGAGCGACCGTCTGGATCTGATCCGTCACCAGATGGCTGGCCTGTCTCTGGTTGATTCCGCCGAGAAATATGCCGAGCTGGAAAAAGAGTCCGTGAAGCTGGAAGCGGAGATTGAGCGCCTGCGCGAAGTGAAAGGCCAGAAGCTGAGCAAAGAAGCGCAGAAGCTGATGAACATGCCGCACCGCCGCGCGATCACCAAGAAAGAGCAGGCTGACATGGGCAAGCTGAAGAAAAGCGTCCGTGGCCTGGTGGTGGTACACCCGATGACCGAGCTTGGCCGCGAAATGGGCCTGAAAGAGATGACGGGTTTTTGTAAGACCGCATTCTGATTTCATGCCGGGTGGCGCTGCGCTTACCCGGCCTACTCTTTTCCCCTTCGCGTGAATTGGTCCAACCAATAGCGCAATCAATCCTCCCCCGGTTCACAATTCCATTATTTGCGCTCACAAAACCATTGCCACTCCATAACATCTGGTTAACCATTCATTGTCATTAACCCTACAACACAATATTGGCAGGACCACTTTTACACAGCTTGTGACGCAGAGTTGAGCGGAGACTCACCCGCAGCACAGGCTGTCTGGTCCCCAGGAGACCTGCATGAGCCTCTGGCAACAAAACTACGACCCGGCCGGCAATATCTGGCTGTCGAGCCTGATCGCATCGTTACCGATCCTGTTCTTCTTCTTTGCGCTGATTAAGCTCAAGCTGAAGGGCTACCTCGCCGCGACGTACACCGTTGCCATCGCCCTGCTGGTGGCGCTGTTCTTTTACAAGATGCCGGTCGACCGCGCGCTGGCCTCCGTTGTCTACGGTTTCTTCTACGGCCTGTGGCCGATTGCGTGGATCATCATCGCCGCGGTCTTTGTCTATAAAATCTCGGTAAAGACCGGGCAGTTCGACATCATTCGTTCGTCGATTCTCTCCATCACCCCTGACCAGCGCTTGCAGATGCTGATTGTCGGCTTCTCCTTCGGGGCGTTCCTTGAAGGCGCGGCAGGATTCGGCGCACCGGTGGCGATCACCGCCGCGCTGCTGGTCGGGTTGGGCTTTAACCCGCTGTACGCCGCTGGCCTGTGCCTGATTGTGAACACCGCACCGGTGGCGTTTGGCGCGATGGGGATTCCGATTCTGGTCGCGGGTCAGGTGACTGGGCTGGACAGCTTTGAGATCGGCCAGATGGTTGGCCGCCAGCTGCCGTTCCTGACCATTATCGTGCTGTTCTGGATCATGGCGATTATGGACGGCTGGCGCGGCGTGAAGGAGACCTGGCCTGCGGTGATGGTGGCAGGCGGCTCGTTCGCGATTGCCCAGTACCTCAGCTCGAACTTCCTTGGCCCGGAGCTGCCGGACATCATCTCTTCCCTGGTGTCGCTGGTCTGTCTGACGCTGTTCCTGAAACGCTGGCAGCCGGTGCGTATCTTCCGCTTTGCGGACATGGGCGCATCGCATGTGGATCAGACCCTCGCCCGCACCGGCTATACCGCCGGACAGATCGTCCGCGCCTGGTCGCCGTTCCTGTTCCTGACCGCTACCGTGACGCTGTGGAGCATACCGCCGTTTAAATCGCTGTTCGCTCCCGGCGGCGCGCTGTACGACATGGTGATTAACATCTCCGTGCCGTTCCTCGACAAGATGGTTGCCCGTATGCCGCCGGTCGTGCACGACGCCACCCCGTATGCGGCAGTGTTTAAGTTTGACTGGTTCTCCGCCACCGGGACCGCCATCCTGTTTGCCGCTATTCTTTCCGTGGTGTGGCTGCGCATGAAGCCTGCCGCCGCTGTGCAGACTTTTGCGGCCACGATTAAAGAGCTGATGCTGCCGATCTACTCCATCGGCATGGTGCTGGCGTTCGCGTTTATCTCGAACTACTCCGGCCTGTCGTCGACGCTGGCGTTAGCGCTGGCCCACACCGGACACGCGTTCACCTTCTTCTCGCCGTTCCTCGGCTGGCTGGGGGTGTTCCTGACGGGTTCAGATACCTCGTCTAACGCCCTGTTTGCCGCGCTGCAGGCAACGGCAGCCCAGCAGATTGGCGTGTCGGACGTGCTGCTGGTCGCCGCGAACACCACCGGCGGCGTGACCGGCAAAATGATCTCCCCGCAGTCCATCGCCATTGCCTGTGCGGCGGTGGGACTGGTAGGCAAAGAGTCGGACCTGTTCCGCTTTACCGTGAAACACAGCCTGATATTCACCTGCATGGTGGGCGTGATCACCACCCTGCAGGCCTATGTCTTAACCTGGATGATCCCATGATAGTGATGCCCAGACGCCTGTCCGACGAGATTGCCTCTCGCGTGCGGGCGCTGATTGAAGAACAACAGCTGGAAGCGGGCATGAAATTGCCCGCCGAGCGCCAGCTTGCCGCCCAGCTTGGCGTATCACGTAACTCATTGCGCGAGGCGCTGGCAACGCTGGTCAGCGAAGGGGTACTGGTGAGCCGTCGCGGCGGTGGCACCTTTGTGCGCTGGCAGCATGATGACTGGTCCGAGCAAAACATCGTTCAGCCGCTGAAGACGCTGCTGGAAAACGACCCGGACTACAGCTTCGACATCCTTGAAGCGCGTCACGCCATCGAAACCAGTACCGCATGGCACGCAGCGATGCGGGCAACCGAAGCCGACAAAGAGAAGCTCAAAGCCTGCTTCGAAGCCACGCTAAGCAGCGACCCGGACATCGCCTCCCAGGCGGACGTGCGTTTCCATCTGGCAATCGCCGAGGCGTCGCACAACGTGGTGCTGCTCCAGACCATGCGCGGGTTCTTCGACCTGCTGCAATCCTCCGTGAAGCAGAGCCGCCAGCGCATGTATCTGGTCCCGCCGGTCTTTGCCCAGCTGACCGAACAGCACGAGGCGGTGCTCAACGCCATTCTGGCCGGCGATGCCGAAGCCGCGCGCAAGGCGATGATGGCGCATCTCGGCTTCGTGCACACCACCATTAAACGATTTGATGAAGACCAGGCCCGACAGGCGCGTATTACCCGTCTGCCTGGCGACAGTGATATTTCCAGGGAGAACAAAGCATGATTATTTCAGCAGCCAGTGACTACCGCGCCGCGGCGCAGCGCATTTTGCCGCCGTTCCTGTTCCACTACATCGACGGTGGGGCGTATGCCGAATACACCCTGCGCCGCAACGTAGAGGATCTGTCAGAAGTGGCCCTGCGCCAGCGCGTGCTGAAGAATATGTCTGACCTGAGCCTTGAGACGAAGCTGTTCAACGAAACGCTCTCCATGCCGGTAGCGCTCGCGCCTGTCGGCTTATGCGGCATGTACGCCCGTCGCGGTGAAGTGCAGGCCGCCGCCGCGGCAGATGCCAAAGGCATTCCGTTTACCCTGTCTACCGTCTCGGTCTGTCCGATTGAAGAGGTCGCCCCGACCCTCAAGCGCCCGATGTGGTTCCAGCTGTACGTCCTGCGCGATCGCGGCTTTATGCGTAACGCCCTGGAGCGTGCCAAAGCGGCAGGCTGCTCAACGCTGGTCTTTACCGTTGATATGCCCACGCCCGGCGCGCGCTACCGTGATGCCCACTCCGGCATGAGCGGCCCGAATGCCGCCCTGCGCCGCTACTGGCAGGCGGTAACGCATCCACAGTGGGCGTGGGATGTGGGTCTGAACGGCCGACCGCACGATCTGGGGAATATCTCGGCCTATCTCGGCAAACCGACCGGGCTGGAGGACTATATCGGCTGGCTGGCGAACAACTTCGATCCGTCGATCTCGTGGAAAGACCTGGAGTGGATCCGCGAGTTCTGGGATGGACCGATGGTGATCAAAGGGATCCTCGATCCGGAAGATGCCCGCGACGCGGTGCGTTTTGGCGCGGATGGAATTGTGGTCTCTAACCACGGCGGACGCCAGCTCGACGGCGTGCTCTCTTCCGCCCGCGCCCTGCCGGCCATTGCCGATGCGGTGAAAGGCGATATTGCCATTCTGGCCGACAGCGGCATCCGCAACGGGCTGGACGTGGTGCGCATGATTGCGCTGGGTGCCGACAGCGTGCTGCTGGGCCGCGCGTACCTGTACGCGCTGGCCACCAGCGGCCAGGCGGGCGTGGCAAATCTGCTGAACCTGATCGAGAAAGAGATGAAGGTGGCGATGACCCTGACCGGCGCGAAGTCGATCAGTGAAATCAGCAAGGATTCACTGGTGCAGGAGTTGAGCAAACTACCGGCGGCGCTGGCTCCGCTGTCACATGGCGACGCGGCCTGATCCTCTCCCGTTACCCCACCTTTCCCATGCGTCCGATTTCCCCCTCGGGCGCTTTTTTTGTCGAAAATAACACCTGCGTAACATTCTGGATAAGAAAATTTGACACACCCCTCCCGCTCGCAATTGTATAGACAAGCAAATACAAGAACACAAAAACAACATCACATCGGAGGGGAGCGTATGACCTATTCAGGTAAGGTGGATATTCAGCAGGTGATCGACGAGAGTCCTTTTTCAGGGTTTCACTGGCTTCTTATCGTGCTGGGCTTTCTGGTTCTGGCGATCGATGGTTTTGATACGGCAGCGATGGGCTACATCGCGCCTACGCTGTCGGCGGAGTGGGGAATACATAAACAGGATTTGGGGCCGGTGCTGAGTGCGGCGCTGCTGGGGCTGTCGCTGGGAGCCCTTATTGCAGGTCCGGTATCGGACCGGATGGGACGCAAGCGCGTGCTGGTCTTCTCGTGCCTGTTCTTCGGCCTGGCGAGCCTGGGGACGGCCTGGGCGCAAAGCCTCAACACCCTGACGCTATGGCGCTTTCTGACGGGTCTCGGGCTCGGCGCCGCCATGCCTAACGCCATCACGCTGATCTCAGAGTTCGCCCCCCAGCGCTGCCGCGCCATGGCGATTAATACCATGTACTGCGGCTTCCCTCTGGGCGCAGCGGGCGGCGGGGCGATCTCTTCCTGGCTTATCCCTCACCACGGCTGGCGAAGCGTGCTGCTGACCGGCGCGATTGCACCGCTGATTTTAACCGTGCTGCTGGCGCTGCTGCTGCCGGAATCGGTGAAGTTTCTGGTGCAGCGCGGGAAAGACGTCGCGCAGGTTCGCCGCATTGCCAGCCGGTTCAGCCGCAGCACGCTGGAGAGCGTTACAGGCTTTTTCCTGGCGGAAGAGAAAGCCGCGTCTAAAAAAGGAAGCGTGGGGCAGCTGTTTTCCATGCCCTGGCTACCCGGCACCCTGATGCTGTGGGTGACTTATTTTATGGGGCTGGTGATTTACTACGTCCTGCTTAGCTGGATGCCGACGCTGATGCAGGGGATGGGTTATGCCCTGGCGGAATCCGCCTGGCTCACCTCGCTGTTTACCTTCGGCGGCACCGCAGGCATTCTGCTCGCGGGCTGGATGATGGACCGCTGGGAAGCGCACAAGGTGGTCGCAGGTGGTTTTGTGCTGACGATGGGCCTGATTCTTTTGCTTGGCCTTGAGCATAACCATATCGCCCTGTTTGGCGGGCTGATTTTCCTGATGGGGATCGCGATGAACGGCGCGCAGTCGGGCATGCAAACCCTGGCCGCCACCTTTTACCCTACCGAGTGCCGCGCGACGGGTATCGCCTGGATGCAGGGCATCGGCCGCTTTGGCGGCGTGGCGGGAACCATGACCAGCGCCCAGCTTCTTTCCATGCAGTGGCAGGCAGACAGTATTTTAATGATCCTCAGCGTGCCCGCTCTGGTGGCCGCGGCGGCAACCGTCTACAAAATGCTGTACAGCCGCTCGCAGGAACCCGGCGTCGCGTAGTTCCTCTCTTTTCTGCTATTCTGCCCCCGCAATTAAGGGGGCAGCATGCTTAACATCGTTTTATTCGAACCAGAAATTCCGCCGAACACCGGCAATATCATCCGCCTGTGCGCCAACACCGGTTTTCGTCTGCACATCATCGAGCCGATGGGCTTTACGTGGGACGACAAACGCCTGCGCCGCGCGGGGCTGGATTACCATGAATTTACCGCCGTGGTTCGCCATCACGATTACGCCGCGTTTCTGGAAGCAGAGAGGCCGCAGCGCATGTTCGCCCTGACCACCAAAGGCACGCCAGCGCACAGCGCCGTGAGCTATCAGGAGGGTGACTATCTGATGTTTGGCCCGGAAACCCGCGGCCTGCCGGCCACGATCCTCGATGCCCTGCCCGCTGAGCAGAAAATCCGTATTCCGATGATGCCGGACAGTCGCAGCATGAACCTGTCGAACGCGGTGTCGGTGGTGGTGTATGAAGCCTGGCGCCAGCTGGGTTACCCGGGCGCCATTCTCAGAAGTTAAATGCCGTCACCATACTCGAAGGTATGGTGAATGCCGTTGAAGTGCTGATCCATATCCATCGACGGCTTATCGCTGTCTGGCTTACCAACGATGCGCGCCGGTACGCCAGCGGCGGTGGTGTGCGGCGGCACGGGCTGGAGCACAACCGACCCCGCGCCAATCTTCGCGCCGCGCCCGACTTCGATATTGCCGAGGATTTTAGCCCCCGCGCCAATCATCACCCCTTCACGAATTTTCGGGTGGCGATCGCCGCTGGTTTTCCCGGTACCGCCCAGGGTAACGGATTGCAGGATCGAGACGTCGTCTTCAATCACCGCCGTTTCACCGACAACGATCCCGGTGGCGTGGTCGAGCATGATCCCGCGGCCAATCTTCGCCGCCGGGTGAATATCAACCTGAAACGTCACGGAAACCTGGTTTTGCAGGAAGATCGCCAGCGCGCGGCGGCCTTCATTCCATAGCCAGTGGCCAATGCGGTACGCCTGCAGCGCGTGGAAGCCTTTCAGGTACAGCAGCGGCGTAGAGTATTTATCCACTGCCGGGTCACGGGTGCGCACGGCCTGGATATCACAGGCGGCAGACGCAATCATTTCCGGGTCAGCGGCGTAAGCCTCTTCCACCACCTCACGAATCGCAATCGCGGGCATGATCGAGGACGCCAGCTTGTTGGCGAGCATATAGCTCAGGGCGCTGCCGAGGTTTTCGTGCTTGAGTAGCGTTGCGTGGTAGAAACTGGCCAGCATAGGCTCACAGTCGGCCAGCGCCCGGGCTTCGGCTTTAATATTATTCCAGACGATATCCAGTTCTTCACACGGCATTGCTAACTCCAGACGATAGTTAATGACCAGCCAGTTCTGCGCTGGCTGGGTCATTCAGGTGACAACGGTTCCGACTAGTTACTGCTGCGCTCGTCCTTGCGCGCACGACCTAATAAGGTCAATGCTGCCTCGCGCGCATTTTTTCCGCAATACAATACCTGATAAATTTCCTCGGTTATTGGCATTTCGACACCAAACCGGTGCGCCAATTCGCGGACTTCTTTGGTATTGCGGTAGCCTTCCACCACCTGTCCAATCTTCTCCTGCGCGCTTTTTACATCGCTGCCCTGTCCGAGCATCATGCCAAAGCGGCGGTTACGAGACTGGTTATCGGTACAGGTCAGCACCAGATCCCCCAGACCCGCCATCCCCATAAAGGTGGCCGGATCGGCACCCAGCGCTTCGCCCAGACGGGACATCTCGGTTAAGCCGCGGGTAATCAACGCCGTACGCGCGTTGGCGCCAAAGCCAATACCGTCAGACATCCCGGCCCCGATGGCAATCACGTTCTTCACCGCGCCACCCAACTGCACGCCGATAAAATCGGGGTTGCTGTAGACGCGGAAGCTCTTGCCGCAGTGCAGCAATTGCTGGAGATCGTCGGAGAAAGCCTGATCGGTGGATGCCAGCGAGATCGCCGTCGGCAGGCCCGCAGCCAGCTCTTTGGCAAAGGTCGGCCCGGAGATGACCGCCAGCGGGATCTCATCCCCCAGCGCTTCGCGGGCAACGTCCTGCAGCAGACGTCCGGTTTCCGCTTCCAGCCCTTTGGTCGCCCAGACGATACGCGCATCCGGGCGCATCAGCGGATTGATCTGATTCAGCACGTCGCCAAAGACATGGCTTGGTACCACAATCAAAATGTTGCGGCTGGCCGCCAGCGCGGTTGCAAGATCGCTTTCCAGGTGCAGGGTGTCAGGGAACGGAACGTCCGGAAGAAACGCCACATTGCAACGGTCGCGCTGCAGCGTGGCGATATGTTTTGGATCGTGGCCCCACAGGACCACGTCGTGACCATTTCTTGCCAGCGTGATGGCAAGAGCGGTGCCGTATGAGCCGGCACCGATCACAGTCATTGACGCATTAACAGTGCTCATCAGGCATCCTGATGTTGTTCGGCACCTTCGCCAGCCTGCTGCTGCAGATAGTTCATGAACAGCGCATCAAAGTTCACTGGCGCAAGGTTCAGTTGCGGGAATGTACCGCGAGAAACCAGGCTGGTGATGCATTCACGGGCATACGGGAACAGGATGTTCGGGCAGTATGCACCCAGGCAATGCGCCATCTGGTTGCCTTCGATGCCGCCGATGGAGAAGATACCGCCCTGCTGTACTTCGCACAGGAATGCAGTTTCTTCGCCCAGAGAGGCGGTCACGGTCACACGCAGTACGACTTCATACACGTCATCCGCCAGCTGGGTGGATGCGGTATCCAGATCAAGTTTAACCTCTGGCTGCCAGTCTTTCTGGAAAACGTGCGGCGCATTTGGCGCTTCGAAAGAGACATCCTTGGTGTAGATACGCTGGATCTGGAAAGTCATTTCGGTGTTGTTTTGTTCTGACATGGAAATACCCTTTTTAATTGTCCTAAAGTCTCTTAGCTCAGCAGCGGATCGAGTCCACCACGGGCATCGAGCGCATACAAGTCATCACAGCCGCCAATGTGCTGCGCATCAATAAAAATCTGCGGAACCGTCGTACGACCACTACGTTGGATCATCTCTTCGCGTTTGATCGCGTCACCGTCGATCGGCAGTTCCTGGAACGTGACGCCTTTGCTGCTCAGCAGCGCTTTCGCACGGTGGCAGAACGGGCACGTCGCTTTGGTGTAGATCTCAATATTGGCCATGACTGAACTCCTTATTTACCGCGAACCAAAGGAAGATTTTCCCCGCTCCAGCCGGAAATCCCTTCTTTCAGTACCGTTACGTTTTCGAAGCCCGCTTTGTAAAGCGCGCTGGCAGATTCCTGCGCCTGCATACCGGTCGCATCCACAACGATAATGGGCTGGGCTTTGTGTTTCTCAAGCTCACCAACGTTGTTGGCTTTGATTTCAGCTGGCAACAGGTTGATTGCGCCGGCAATGTGACCTTTACGGAAATCGTCACGCTGACGCAGATCGACAACGACGGCATCTTCTTTGTTAATCAGACGCGTCGCTTCACCACGGGTGATAACCTTAATCTTAGACGTCAGGCTCTTAAATGTGGTGAACAGCACAGCAGCCAGCAGGCCAATCCACGCGATGCTCAGTACCGGATGGCGGCTAACGAATTGCATAATTTCTTGCATGGAGGGTAACTACTCCCGACTAAGTGATAAAAAAACCAGGACAGGAGTATACCTGTGCGTTCTGGCAAATACAGCCAGCGACCATAACCTAATCCATTTTCTGCGGCATGCCACCTAAAAAAATGCCTCAAAATGGTCCGGTCAGCATCTTGCCCCCGCGCTTTCTTTGATCTTCTGCGGCTATTTGATCGATTCAGCTGTAGTAAAATTACGCAAATTTTGACTCTTGAGCATGAGGTTGTTGCAATGTCGGTTTCTAAAAAACCTATGGTACTGGTGATTCTGGATGGCTATGGCTACCGTGAAGATAGCCAGGATAACGCTATTTTCAACGCAAAAACCCCGGTCATGGATGCACTGTGGGCAAAACGTCCGCATACCCTGATTGACGCATCCGGTCTGGAAGTGGGCCTGCCGGATCGCCAGATGGGCAACTCCGAAGTTGGCCACGTTAACCTCGGCGCGGGTCGTATCGTGTATCAGGATCTGACCCGTCTGGACGTCGAAATCAAAGAGCGCACCTTCTTCGCTAACCCGGTTCTCTGCGGTGCGGTAGATAAAGCCGTTGCGGCAGGTAAAGCGGTGCACATCATGGGTCTGCTCTCCGCAGGCGGCGTGCACAGCCACGAAGATCACATCATGGCGATGGTTGAACTGGCCGCTGAACGCGGTGCGGAAAAAATCTACCTGCACGCCTTCCTGGACGGTCGAGACACGCCACCGCGCAGCGCAGAAGGGTCCCTGAAAGCTTTCGAAAACAAATTCGCCGCGCTGGGCAAAGGCCGCGTGGCCTCCATCATTGGCCGTTACTACGCTATGGACCGCGACAACCGCTGGGATCGCGTTGAACAGGCCTATGACCTGATGACTCTGGCAAAAGGGGAATTCCAGTTCCCGACTGCGGTTGAAGCACTTGAAGCCGCTTACGCGCGTGATGAAAACGATGAATTCGTAAAAGCGTCCGTGATCCGCGCTGAAGGCCAGGCCGATGCCGCAATGGAAGATGGCGACGCGCTGATCTTTATGAACTTCCGCGCTGACCGCGCGCGCGAAATCACCCGTGCGTTCGTCAACAGCGACTTCGACGGTTTTGCCCGTAAGAAAGTGGTTAACATCGACTTCATCCAGCTGACCGAATACGCGGCAGACATCAAAGCGCCGTGCGCGTACCCACCAGCCTCGCTGGCTAACACCTTCGGTGAGTGGATGGCGAAGAACGACAAAACGCAGCTGCGTATTTCCGAAACGGAAAAATACGCGCACGTGACCTTCTTCTTTAACGGCGGCGTTGAAGAGCCGTTCAAAGGCGAAGAGCGCATTCTGATCAACTCGCCGAAAGTCGCGACTTACGATCTGCAGCCAGAGATGAGCTCTGCGGAATTGACTGAAAAACTGGTCGCGGCCATCGAAAGCGGCAAGTACGACACCATCATTTGTAACTACCCGAACGGCGACATGGTCGGCCATACCGGCGTAATGGAAGCGGCAGTGAAGGCGGTTGAAGCGCTGGACCACTGCGTTGAGCAGGTTGCGAAAGCGGTTGAGTCCGTTGGCGGCCAGCTGCTGATCACCGCTGACCACGGTAACGCCGAGCAGATGCGTGACCCGGCAACCGGTCAGGCGCACACCGCCCATACCAACCTGCCTGTTCCGCTGATTTATGTGGGTGATAAATCACTGAAAGCAGTAGAAGGCGGCAAGCTTTCCGACATCGCGCCAACCATGTTGTCGCTGATGGGTATGCCGATCCCTGAAGAGATGACTGGTAAGCCGCTGTTCATCGTGGAATAATCGCTCCCCATGAGGGGAAAGGCGATTTTTTCAATCACATGGGTCGTGAAGCCGCTTAGGCTATCAGTCAGACCTCTGCTTTGCGCCAGCGCACTCAGCGCTGGCGTATTGCTGTGCGCCGCATCCGCCCACGCGGATGACCGCGACCAGCTGAAATCCATTCAGGCCGATATCGCCGCCAAAGAGCGTGCGGTACGCCAGCAGCAACAGCAGCGCGCCACCCTGCTCGCCCAGCTTAAGCAGCAGGAAGAGGCCATCTCCGCTGCCGCACGTAAACTCCGTGAAACGCAAAACACCCTCACCCAGTTGAACAAACAGATCGACGAGATGAATGCGTCGATTGCCAAACTGGAGCGCCAGCGTGATGCGCAGGAGCGCAACCTCGCAGCACAGCTGGATGCCGCATTCCGCCAGGGTGAGCATACCGGACTCCAGCTGATCCTCAGCGGTGAAGAGAGCCAGCGCGGCCAACGTCTGCAGGCCTATTTCGGCTATCTGAACCAGGCGCGTCAGGAGACCATTGCACAGCTGAAACAAACGCGTGAAGAGGTCTCCACCCAAAAAGCGGAGCTGGAAGAGAAGCAGAGCCAGCAGCAGACGTTGCTCTACGAACAAAAAGCGCAGCAGGCGAAACTTGAGCAGGCCCGTAACGAACGCAAGAAAACGCTGTCCGGTCTTGAGTCCTCCATTCAGGCAGGACAGAGCCAGCTGAGCGAAATGCGCGCCAACGAATCAAAACTGCGTAACAGCATTGCCCGTGCGGAAGCCGCAGCGAAGGCGCGCGCCGAAAAAGAGGCCCGCGAGGCGCAGGCGGTTCGCGACAAGCAGCAGGAAGCCTCCCGCAAAGGGACCACCTACAAGCCAAGCGAAAGCGAACGCTCCCTGATGTCGCGTACCGGCGGTCTGGGTTCCCCGCGCGGCCAGGCCTACTGGCCCGTTCGCGGCACTATTCTGCATCGCTATGGCGAACAGCTGCAGGGTGAGCTACGTTGGAAAGGGATCGTTATCGGTGCGTCTGAAGGTAGCGAAGTAAAAGCCATCGCCGATGGCCGCGTGATTCTGGCCGACTGGCTGCAGGGTTACGGGCTGGTGGTGGTGGTCGAGCATGGTAAAGGCGACATGAGCCTTTACGGCTACAACCAGAGCGCGCTGGTCAGCGTCGGCACCCAGGTGCGCGCCGGCCAACCCATCGCCCTTGTGGGCAGCAGTGGCGGTCAGGGCCGCCCGTCACTCTATTTCGAAATTCGTCGTCAGGGTCAGGCGGTCAATCCACAGCCGTGGTTGGGAAGATAAGTTTTGCTTCAATTTCGTCGAATGGTTCTCTCCGTCGTCAGCGCACTGGCGCTGGCTGCACCGGTATATGCAGGTAAACTCGCCATCGTGATTGATGACTTCGGTTATCGACCACACTATGAAAATCAGGTGCTGGCGATGCCGTCAGCCATCTCCGTCGCCGTCCTGCCGAATGCGCCTCACGCGCATGAAATGGCGACCAAAGCGCACAATAGCGGCCACCAGGTCCTCATCCATCTTCCGATGGCACCGCTCAGCAAGCAGCCGCTGGAAAAAGACACCCTGCGCCCGGATATGAGCAGCGATGAGATCGAACGCATCATCCGCGACGCCTACAACAAGGTGCCGTATGCCGTGGGTCTGAACAACCATATGGGTAGCGCGATGACCTCCAGCCTGTACGGTATGCTGAAGGTGATGCAGGCGCTGGAGCGTTACAATCTCTATTTCCTCGACAGCATGACCATTGGCAACAGCCAGGCGATGCGTGCCGCTCAGGGTACGGGTGTGAAGGTCATTAAGCGTAAAGTCTTCCTGGACGACTCCCAGAACGAAGCGGATATCCGCGTGCAGTTCAACCGCGCGGTACAGCTGGCGCGCCGTAACGGTTCGGCGATTGCCATCGGGCACCCGCATCCGTCTACCGTTCGCGTTTTGCAGCAAATGCTGCCGACCTTACCCGCCGATATCACCCTGGTACGCCCGAGCGATCTGCTGAACGAGCCGCAGGTGGATACCTCTACGCCGAATTCTGCGCAGCCCGTCCCGACGGTACCGCGTAACCCGTTCCGCGGCGTGAAGCGCTGTGTACCGAAGCAGCCGCTAGAACCGGTCTACGCGACCCGCGTCTTCTCTGTCATCGGAGACAGCATCAGTAACAGTACGCTGGTGAAATACGTCCAGCAGCAGTGGCAGGGATGGGGCAAGAAAGCCTGACGCTTATTTCGCAATCTGAGAGCCCGTCTGCTCATTCGCAACGGGCTCTTTTTTCTCCTGATGCAGATACCAGGATTTGAAATACTTCAAAAAGCTGTAGGCTGTGGCATACAGTCCTGTCGCCACCCCCACTTTACCCTGACGCCAGGCGCCGCTAAACAAATACCATTTAAAAAAAGCCCCGATGGCACTGATGATGCCGCGCCCGATAGAGGGGCGTATTTTATGATATTGTACCAGACGGGTTGTATAACAATTTAATTTGTTAAAAAGCTCATGCAGAGTGGGAAACGTATCATGTTTTACATAGCCCGGAATACATTCACAACGGAGAAAACCTTCCACCTGATCGTCTACCGGTCTGTTATTAAATCGGGACTGTTTACGGTTAAAAAGACGCACAGGGTAATCAGGGGATGAAACAGGATAGATCGTCCGGACTTCTTCACCCAGAACAAACCAGTGGCGGCATATTCGCCATGCCGTTCCGGGGTCAGGTTCATCATCTGCTTTTAACGCTGAAATAGCATCAACTGTTTCCTGGTCAAGAATTTCATCACTGTCGATGCACAGGACCCAGTCATTGCTGGCTAAGGATATGGCATGATTCATCTGCTCGCCATGCCAGCCAAATTTTTTATAGACAGGGAGCAGTCCATAGCTCTCACAAATAAAACGTGTTTTGTCCGTACTGCCTGAATCTACAACGACGATCTCATCCGCTATTTTTAAAAGAGGCGGAATAACATCGTGCAATAATCTTTCAGAATTAAACGTTAATAAGCAGATCGTTATTTTAAACATGTTTCCACTCTCAACAGCAGCATAAATGAATATGATTAATACTATATAAATGAGTAGAGATGATTAAAGTCCTGAATCACACTTTTCAAATAAGCACGTATGACGTTTTGTCTAATTCTGAAGCGCAATAAAATAGAAAAATCTATTTTATTTCAACAGATTCTTTATAATGCAGTCAGATGAAGGGTAGCACACGGATTCAGACATGCCGCACAAAAGTAAAATTCTCCTCCTGGATACGGGTAAAGAATGGGGGGGAGGCACCAACAGTATGCTTGAGCTCCTGAAGCGGATCAATCGCGATAAATTCGATATTACGTGTTGTTTTTACAGTGATTATAGCCGCGCTGAAGGTGAGACGATTGGTCAGGTGCTCAACAGCATCGGGATCCCGCTCATCGTGATCCCTCAGCGTCAGCAGCCGCTCTGGGCCAAATTACTGAAGGAAGCGGGACGTAGCCTGCTTTTTTTCTCACGCAGCGCCCGTAAGGCATTGACTCGTTACGTGGATATCCTGTGGCGAATCAGGCCTAACGTCAGCAAAATCGAGACGCTTTTCATGGAGGGCGGTTTCGATACGCTCTATATGAATAACCAACCCGGCTCAAATGAGGAAGGCTATCTCGCGGCAGCGAAACTGCAGGCGCGGTTGATTCAGCACTGTCGCATTGAACCTGTATTGACCCCACCGCTGGTGAAGCTGGTGAATGCCCATGCCACAAAAATCATCGCCGTCTCGCACGGCGTTGAACGCGTGCTTCTTCAGCATGGCGTCCGGCCCGAGCTGTGTACCACGGTCAACAACGCCATCGACATCCACCAGCCTTTGCCCGACCGACGCGCCATGCGCCAGCGTCTGAACATTGATGATGAGACGTTTGTGTTCGGCAGCATTGGGTCGCTTATCCCTCGCAAGTCCAATCACCACACGCTGGAGGCGCTGGCCCAGTTCAACCAGAAGCACCCGCAAGCAAAATGGAAGATGGTGCTGGTCGGTGAAGGGGCTGAACGCGGCGCGCTGACGGCGCAGGCTGACGCGCTGGGGATTGCTGAGCACATCATTTTTACCGGTTTCCAGAACACGCCTTTTGACTATCTCGCCACCTTTGACGCGTTTATTCTGGCTTCGAAGAGCGAAGGTTTGCCCCGCGTCGTGCTGGAGGCAATGCTGCTGAATATCCCGGTGATTGGCTCAAAGGTAACCGGCACGGCAGAATTGATCGACCATGAGTCGACCGGGCTGCTGTTTCCGTGGAGCGATGTGTCGCAACTTGCTCAACATCTGGATAATATCTGGCAGGATCCTGCTCTGCGCGCCCGGCTCGCCGCAGCCGCGCACCAGAATGTCTGCAACGTGTATGCCATTGAAAGCTATGTTAACGGTGTCGAGGCCGTTCTTGGCGCGCAATAACCAAACGAGAAGAACATGTTTAAATTCCTGAATGCTCGCTACCGCCACATTACCGGGCGTCATAACATTCCTTACGCTTCCCTTCCGGCCACGCGCGATCTCGTTGCGGTTGATTCCATCGTGATCCCTTGTACGGGCGCGGATTTCGTCGAAGAGGCGTTATTATCAGCGACCTTTGCAGAGCGTTACGCCACCGACGTCAGCGAGATTGTTATCGTCAGCGATCAGCCTGAATCTGCTTTCGGCGAGCTGCCGCCAAAAACCCGCGTTGTGACCCTCACGCTGCCAAAACGTGAAGAGGGGTACCGCTATAAGCAGATCTACCTCAGCCGTCTGGTGAAGCTTAACGCTCCGCTTCAGGCGCGCGGAGAAGGCGTATTGATGATCGACTCCGATCTCAACCTGCTGAAGATGCCCCAGATCAACATGGCCGATATGCACATCTACTCCAGCTTCCGTCAGGGCAAAATGATCGCCAAGCTGGACGGCGCCCCCGCAGATAAAGTGCCGGCATATTACAAAGAAACGGTGCGCCCGTATCTGGTCGATCACGTTAACGGCGCGTTTCTTGCCGCAACCAAAAAGACCTGGCGTCGCATCTGCCCGCTGTGGCTGACGCTGTTCCAGGATACCTGGGAGCTGATGGACGACACGCAGCCGCCGACCGATCAGCTGCCGCTCGCTGCGCTGCTGGACATGCTGGATGTTAAAACGGTTAACCTGGGCGACTGGATGAACTGGCCGGTCTCCAAGAAGATCGGCGGTCAGGAAGCCGTTGTGCCGAAAGAGGTGATTGGCGCGCACGGGGGTTTCCCGCTTTCCGAATGGCAGAAGTATCTGGAATCGCCGGATAACAAATTGCTGTTCAAAGGGCAGGACTATACCCGCAAGGTGCGCTACCTGACGGACGAAGAGAAAAAGAATCAGTAAAAAAGGGGCCTGAGGCCCCTTTTTGTTTACTTATCCCAGCTCAGGATCACTTTCCCTGACTGGCCGGAACGCATCGCGTCGAAGCCCTGCTGGAACTCATCGATGGAGAAACGGTGAGTGATAATCGGGGACAGATCCAGACCGGACTGGATCAGCGCTGCCATCTTGTACCAGGTTTCGAACATCTCGCGGCCATAGATGCCTTTGATGAACAGCCCTTTGAAGATGACTTTATTCCAGTCGATGGACATATCTGACGGCGGAATGCCCAGCATCGCGATACGGCCACCGTGGTTCATGGTGTCCAGCATGGTGCGGAACGCCGGCGGCGCGCCGGACATCTCCAGGCCGACGTCAAAGCCTTCGGTCATGCCCAACTCTTCCATCACGTCGGTCAGGCTCTCTTTCGAGACATCCACCGCGCGGGTGACGCCCATTTTGCGCGCCAGCGACAGGCGGTATTCATTCACGTCGGTGATCACCACGTTGCGCGCGCCCACGTGCTTCGCCACGGCTGCCGCCATAATGCCGATTGGGCCGGCGCCGGAAACCAGCACGTCTTCACCTACCAGGTCGAAGGAGAGCGCGGTGTGTACCGCATTGCCGAACGGGTCGAAGATGGAGGCCAGATCGTCAGAGATATTGTCCGGGATTTTGAAGGCGTTAAACGCCGGGATCACCAGGTATTCCGCGAAGCAGCCCGGACGGTTTACGCCCACGCCGACGGTGTTGCGGCACAGGTGCGTACGGCCACCGCGACAGTTACGGCAGTGACCGCAGGTAATATGGCCTTCACCAGAGACGCGATCGCCAATGCTAAAGCCTTTGACTTCCTGGCCGATGCCGACCACTTCACCAACATATTCGTGACCGACAACCATTGGGACAGGAATGGTTTTTTGCGACCACTGATCCCAGTTGTAGATGTGAACGTCAGTACCGCAGATGGCGGTTTTACGAATTTTGATCAGCAGATCGTTATGACCGACTTCCGGCTCCGGCACGTCGGTCATCCAAATCCCTTCTTCCGCTTTCAGTTTGGATAACGCTTTCATCACACGTCCTCAGGCAATTACGCCCAGCTGTTTGCCGATGCGGGTAAAGGCTACCACCGCACGCTCAATTTGTTCAGGCGAATGCGCCGCAGACATCTGGGTGCGGATACGCGCCTGACCTTTTGGTACCACCGGGAAGAAGAACCCGGTGACGTAAATCCCTTCTTTCTGCAGCTCGCGGGCAAACTGCTGCGCCACAACTGCGTCGCCCAGCATCACCGGAATGATCGCGTGGTCAGCGCCGGCCAGGGTGAACCCTGCGGCGCTCATTTTTTCGCGGAACAGACGGGCGTTTGCCCACAGGCGGTCGCGCAGCTCGGCGCCGGACTCAACCATCTCCAGCACTTTGATGGAGGCGGCCACAATGGCTGGCGCCAGGGAGTTGGAGAACAGGTACGGACGGGAGCGCTGACGCAGCCACTCAACCACCTCTTTACGCGCAGCGGTATAACCGCCGGACGCGCCGCCGAGCGCTTTGCCCAGCGTACCGGTGATGATGTCCACCCGGCCCATCACGTCACAGTATTCATGGGAGCCGCGGCCGTTTTCACCGACAAAACCGACCGCGTGGGAGTCATCGACCATCACCAGCGCGTCGTATTTATCCGCCAGGTCGCACACGCCCTTCAGGTTGGCGATCACGCCGTCCATGGAGAACACGCCGTCGGTCGCGATCAGTACGTGGCGGGCACCCGCTTCGCGTGCCTCTTTGAGCCGCGCTTCCAGCTCAACCATGTCGTTGTTGGCGTAGCGGAAACGCTTCGCTTTACACAGGCGAACACCGTCGATGATGGAGGCGTGGTTCAGGGCGTCGGAGATAATCGCATCTTCTGCGCCGAGCAGGGTTTCAAACAGACCGCCGTTGGCGTCGAAGCAGGAGGAGTACAGAATCGCGTCTTCCATTCCGAGGAAGTTTGCCAGCTTTTGCTCAAGCTGCTTGTGGCTATCCTGGGTGCCGCAGATGAAGCGCACGGAGGCCATGCCAAAGCCGTGGGTGTCCATGCCGTTTTTCGCGGCGGCAATCAGCTCAGGGTGATTCGCAAGACCTAAGTAGTTGTTCGCGCAAAAGTTGATCACATGGCTGCCGTCGGCAACGGTGATGTCCGCCTGCTGGGCAGACGTGATAATACGCTCTTCTTTGAACAACCCTTCCGCACGAGCGGTGTCGAGGTCGCTGTTTAACTGTTTGTAAAAATCACCACGCATTGCAATTCTCCAGACTCGGCAAATTTTGGCACATATTACCCAAACCTATAGTTCATGACGAGATGACGCCGTATCTCTTCTCGTTTTTGCAGCATAAATCACGTGTACCCCTGCTGCATATCGGTGAATGGCTGAAGACCGGGCATTGTGATGATATGATATGAATATTAGCGTCCGGGATTGTCCCCGGGCTCAACACTTCAAAGGTTACAGTTATGATCATCGTTACCGGCGGCGCGGGCTTTATCGGCAGCAACATTATTAAGGCCCTCAATGATAAGGGCATCACCGACATTCTGGTGGTGGACAACCTGAAAGACGGCACCAAGTTCGTTAACCTGGTGGATCTGAACATCGCTGACTACATGGATAAAGAAGACTTCCTTATCCAGATTATGGCGGGTGAAGAGTTCGGCGAGATCGAAGCCATCTTCCACGAAGGTGCGTGCTCTTCCACCACCGAGTGGGACGGCAAGTACATGATGGATAACAACTATCAGTACTCTAAAGAGATCCTGCACTACTGCCTGGAGCGTGAAATTCCGTTCCTGTACGCCTCCTCAGCAGCAACCTACGGCGGGCGCACCTCGGACTTTATCGAATCCCGCGAATACGAGCAGCCGCTGAATGTCTACGGCTACTCCAAGTTCCTGTTTGACGAGTACGTGCGTCAGATCCTGCCGGAAGCGAACTCGCAAATTGTCGGCTTCCGCTACTTCAACGTTTACGGGCCGCGCGAAGGGCACAAGGGCAGCATGGCGAGCGTAGCGTTCCACCTGAACACCCAGTTGAATAACGGTGAAAGCCCGAAACTGTTCGAAGGCAGCGACGGCTTCAAGCGTGACTTCGTCTACGTAGGTGACGTTGCAGCCGTAAACCTGTGGTTCCTGGAAAACGGCGTCTCCGGCATTTTCAACCTGGGCACGGGCCGCGCGGAATCCTTCCAGGCGGTGGCAGACGCGACGCTGGCATACCATAAGAAAGGCAGCATCGAGTACATTCCGTTCCCTGACAAGCTGAAGGGCCGTTACCAGGCGTTCACGCAGGCCGACCTGACCAACCTGCGCGCAGCAGGTTATGACAAGCCGTTCAAGACCGTTGCCGAAGGCGTAACGGAATATATGGCCTGGCTGAACCGCGACGCGTAAGTATGAAGATTCTGGTGATCGGCCCGTCATGGGTGGGCGACATGATGATGTCGCAAAGTCTCTATCGCACGCTCAAGGCGCGTTATCCCCAGGCGATAATCGACGTGATGGCACCCGCATGGTGCCGTCCGCTGTTATCGCGTATGCCGGAAGTAAACGAGGCGATCCCGATGCCGCTCGGCCACGGGGCGCTGGAAATCGGCGAGCGCCGCAAGCTCGGCCATAGCCTGCGCGAGAAGCGCTACGATCGCGCATACGTGCTGCCTAACTCCTTCAAATCCGCCCTTGTGCCCTTCTTTGCAGCCATCCCGCACCGTACCGGCTGGCGCGGCGAAATGCGCTACGGTCTGCTGAACGACGCGCGGGTGCTGGATAAAGCGGCCTGGCCGCTGATGGTGGAGCGCTACGTGGCGCTGGCCTACGACAAAGGGGTGATGCGCAGCGCGAAAGACCTGCCGCAGCCGCTGCTGTGGCCGCAGCTTCAGGTGAACGAGGGGGAGAAATCCCACACCTGCAACGCGTTTGGCCTTTCGTCCGAACGCCCAATGATTGGCTTCTGCCCCGGCGCAGAATTTGGCCCGGCTAAACGCTGGCCGCACTACCACTACGCCGAACTGGCGAAACAGCTGATCGACGAGGGCTACCAGATTGTACTGTTTGGCTCGGCGAAGGATCACGAGGCGGGCAACGAAATTCTCGCCACGCTGAGCACCGAGCAACAGGCCTGGTGCCGCAACCTGGCTGGAGAAACGCAGCTTGAACAGGCGGTTATCCTGATTGCCGCCTGTAAAGCCGTAGTTAGCAATGACTCTGGCCTGATGCACGTCGCCGCCGCGCTGGATCGTCCGCTGGTTGCGCTGTATGGCCCAAGCAGCCCGGACTTCACGCCGCCGCTGTCGCACAAAGCGCGCGTAATCCGTTTGATCACCGGCTACCACAAGGTACGCAAAGGCGATGCCGCTGAAGGTTACCATCAGAGCCTGATCGACATAACGCCGCAGCGCGTTCTCGAAGAGCTCAACGAACTGCTGTTGAGCGAAGAAGGATAACGGATGCGGGTATTGATCGTTAAAACCTCCTCAATGGGTGATGTTCTGCATACGCTACCGTCTCTGACGGACGCGATGCGGGCCATCCCTGGCATCCGTTTTGACTGGGTGGTAGAAGAAGGCTTCGCGCAGATCCCCACCTGGCATGAAGCGGTTGACCGCGTGATCCCGGTCGCGATTCGCCGCTGGCGCAAAGCGTGGTTCTCCGCGCCGATTAAAGCCGAGCGTAAAGCCTTCCGTGAAACGGTGCAGGCGCAGCGTTACGACGCGATTATCGACGCGCAGGGGCTGGTGAAAAGCGCGGCGCTGGTCACGCGTCTGGCGCACGGCGTAAAGCACGGCATGGACTGGCACACCGCCCGCGAACCGCTGGCGAGTCTGTTCTATAACCGCCGCCACCACATCGCAAAGCAGCAGCACGCCGTAGAACGCACCCGCGAGCTATTTGCGAAAAGCCTCGGCTATGCGAAACCGGAAGCGCAGGGCGACTACGCCATTGCGCAGCACTTTTTGCGCAATACAGATCCCTGTGCTCAGCCTTATCTTGTCTTTCTGCATGCCACAACGCGCGACGATAAGCACTGGCCGGAAACACAATGGCGAAGGCTGATTGAACTAATGCAACCCTCCGGTATCCATATTAAACTCCCGTGGGGCGCTGAGCATGAGCGGCAGCGTGCGGCGCGTCTGGCAGCAGGCTTTTCCCACGTCGAAGTGTTACCCAAACTCACGCTGGCGCAGGTTGCCGCAGAGCTGGCAAGCGCTAACGCTGTTGTTTCCGTGGATACGGGTTTAAGCCATTTAACCGCGGCGCTGGATCGCCCAAATATCACCCTTTTTGGCCCGACCGATCCCGGCCTGATCGGGGGCTATGGCAAAAACCAGCATCAGATGGTCAGCCCGACTCAGCAAACGAAGGATATCAGCGCAGATGCGATTTTTTCATTTTTACAGGGCAGCCGTTGGCTTTCCAACAGGGATATTTAACCCATGAGTTACGTATTTCTGCTGATTTTACTCTTTCCGGTGAAGCTTATCCGGAAGCTGTTTCGCAAAGAGACAGGGAAAAACCTGGTCATTCAGACAGCCAAAATCGGTGATTTTGTTAATGCAACGCCTCTTCTGGCCTGGCTGCAAAAAAGCGACGTGCTCATCAGCCGCAGCGTGGGTGCGCTGGCGAAGCATGACGAGAATATCGAGCAGATCTACTTCATCGAACAGCATAAGCGCAATCTATGGCGTAAGCTCTGCTTCGCCTGCAGGATCATGAACCGCTATGACAACGTCTACCTTCTGCAGCCTAACAGCGTTAACCTCTTTTTCGCCTCCGTTTGTAACGCCAAAAACAAGCAATTCTTAAGCACTTACACGCGCAGGTGGTATCACGGGATTTTCTATTCAACGGCCGATGGTACGGTTGACCACGGTAGAAAAACGTTAACAGTCACTAACTATCTTAAGCTGGCCGACCGCGCTCTGACCTGGCAAGACTCTCCAAAGCACGCCACAAAGCCACTGTTTAAACCCGCGACTTATCCGGCAATCCTTGACAAACCCGGCGCGGTCCGCATTGGCATCAGTATTGCCGCCGGGAATAAAGCCAAAACCGTTCCGCCTGTCATCTGGAAGCAAATTGCCGATCGTCTCGCCGACCTGCCCTGCGAGTTTTACGTGTTTGGCGCCCCGAATGAACAGTCCTGGATGGATGACATCACCCGCGCTTACGGTGAACTGCCCAACTTTATTAATCTGATTGGCAAGATCTCGCTTGAAGAGCTGCCGTGGGCAATTTCTAAAATGGATTGTTATATCGCCTCCGACTCGGGGAATGTCTACATCGCCGATGCGGTTGGCGTGCCGGTCGTCTTACTGTTCGGTCCGTGCTGTCACTACGAGCAGCGCCCGCTTGGCAACGTGTTGCTGATTGGCAACGATGACAATATTTGCTCGTATGTTTTTGAAACTCGTTATTATTTCTCGCAAGGCCGGGAAGAACTCTTCGCGGTAACAGATGAATCGCTGGACGAACTCAAACATTTCATTTGCGGGCTACCAACAGCAAAATCTGCCTTTGATGCTCAGGGAAACTAATTAATATGGCTTTTCTCAGCATCATTATTGCCGCACATAATGCCGAAAACACGCTTCACGCCACACTGGAAAGTCTGCAAAACGCGATTGATAATGCAGGCGATGATGTAGAAGTTATTATCATTAATGATAGTTCCAACGATTCCACACAGGATATTATTGAGGCGTGGTTGCCAAAGCTTCCGCATGGGCAATGCCAATACGTTAAGTACCGTAACGTAGGGCATGTTCGAAACAGCGCAGTCTCGCTGGCGTCAGGCGATTACATCACGATGCTTGATAGCGACGATCTGTTAAAGCCGGGTAGCATCCGGGATGCCGTCGCCTTTCTGAAAGCAGAGCGTCCTGATATGTTGCTGACGCGCCTGCTGGAAATACGCGATATGCGGAAAATCACCTCCGCCTGGCAGGGATTCACGCCCCTCTCATTATCGCAAAATGATGCAATAAAGCGTTTCCTGCAGCACAAAGATTTTCAGGCGCATCTGATCGGGCAATTCATCCACCGCAGGCTATACGCAACCAACCCTATCCCTTCTATGGTCTGCTATGAAGATTTCGCGGTATTTCCCGGCATGCTGATGCAATCGCGTAAAATCTTCTTTCAGCGTCAGGGACACTATTTTTACGTCAAACGCAGCGACAGTTTGTCGAGCCGTCTTGACGCCAGCAAAATCGCTACGCTGATTGAATGTACGCTACAGATGGAAAATACATTCCCGCAATCATTTAAGCATCTTATTAATTGCCACTGGTTTGATATTTACAGTAATCACCGACAATATCTGACCGACCTGCAGCTCAAACTGGTTAAGGCGCGGGTAAATGCACTTTATTCTTTCTCTTTTTTCTTCTCCAGAGATGTACGTTTCAGCTACAAAAAAAGGGTCATTGAGGCATTATGGAAAAAGTAAAACTGCGGCTCTATCAGCTGACGCTGATTTTGAGCCTCATTTCGTTTGCACTGGCGCTGCTGAGCTCAGGTAAACAACGCGAATTTTTCTATATTGCGGTTTATGCCAGCATTATCGGCTTAGCTTGCGAATATAAAAAAATCACCCTGCGCCCCTTTTCAATCGCGCTCCCCATATTGCTGATTGGGCTACTCAATCTTGTCTGGTATATGGTGTACGAATATCATAGCGAAGGTTTAAACGCTTACAGCGATTATCTGGGTGCCAGTAAGAAACTGATATTAGCGAGCATTCTCGTTTTCTATCTTGACCGGTTTAAAACTTACGTCGATAAAAGCGCTTTCCAGAAGTACTTCCTGTACGCGGCAAGTACAGGGTTTGTCCTCGCCACGGGATATGGCTTATGGCAGGCGACGCAGGGTATGGCACGTATAGAGATGGCCATCAATCGCGCCACCGTGTCTGCCTATGTTTACTCCGTACTGTCACTGGCGCTGGTATACAGCCTTTATCTTCAAAAAAACAGAAAACTGTATATAGTCGCGGGTCTTACCATCTTAATATCTTACTTCGTTATTCTTTTAACGGGGACGCGTGCTGCAATGGGATTATATTTGCTCCTTGCGATTGTACTCACGCTCTACCACTTCAGAAGAATTCATCTGAAATCAACGCTGATTTTTTTATGTATTGTGGCAGGTGTAGTTGTCGTTAGTTACAAACCATTAATTTCACCCAAGATTATGCAAGTACAGGCTGAGCTTGAGAAATATGAAAGCGGAGTAGACGGCACCTCACTTGGCTCTCGTTTTACCATGTGGAATGTAGGTATTCAAAACGGGCTTGCACATCCACTAGGGCAATCATTAGAAGAAAGGTATTTCTGGACGCAACATTATATTAATGATGGACATCCTAATCTAATCACTGCACTTGGCTATTTAAAAATACACCTACACAATGAATTTATCGAAAAATACTCTCTGCAAGGGCTTCCGGGTCTGGCGATATTACTCTTTTTCTTCGTTTCGATGATCGCTTACGCGCTTAAAAACCGAAATGGCCTGCTGCTGACAACGATGCTTCTTTTATTACTCTATGGCCTGACAGACGTCATTTTATTGAGCTCAGAAGCCCTAATATTCTTTGTTACTCTGTTTGCATTGAGTACTCCTTTATCGCAAACCAGACAACATCAATAAGAGATAATGCCCGCCAGCCGGGCATTATTTTTTCTTGTATTGATAAAACTCCGCCAGCGTCATCCCCACCGTCTTATCGGATAGCCAGCTAAAAAGCGCTTCTAAATCCCGATATAACCCTTCAATCGCCGCCTCATCTTTAAAGGTCGGACTTCCGCCTGGCATAAATTCAGACGAGTGAAGCATAAACTCCACATAATCCTGTCCCTGCGACAGGCACTGCTGCGCGACCTGAATCATCTGCGACGCATTGCCACCGGTCGGTCGTAGCCAGTTCACGGAAGGCGAGCGATATTTACCGCGAAGCCGATCGTATCCCTGTTTGATCGTGTTCAACCAGGCCGGATGTTTATACTGAATGCTCATCGGCACTTCGAGTAAGGGGCTATTTCCCGCCCGGGAAATAGTATCTAAATCCATAAAATAGGCGTGGTCGGGGAAATGCTGATAATCCGTTCCACCATTGCCCTGCGGAGCACCTTTCGCATTGCGCCAGTTCACGCGTGGCGTCACGGAGCAATCAACCTGGTAACCCAGTTCAACGAGCAATTTTGCATAGCGGCTATCAAATGCCCAACGCCCGGCGCGGTGGCTCAGCATTTTGGTCTGGAATGTCTCTTCCAGCAGACGGGTCATGAACAGCACTTTCTCACGCATCACCTCGTCTGAAAATTCAATCAGATACGGTTGCCAGCGCCAGTCATCTCCCGTGAGATCGTGCTCAGGTGGGCTATTCCATGCGTGAAGGTGCATTCCCACCTCCCCCTGACCGCGAGCGATCGCGTCCCTTGCGAATTCAATGAAAACGGGCTCGATTGCCATCTCATAGTTTGTCAGCCATACGGGCTTAAAACCAAAACGCTCACAAAGGGCCTGGAACCGGGCCAGATAGCGCGCATTTTCCGTTTTAATGACGCGGTGATTCTGCCAGAGATTATCGCCCTCAGTATCGATCGTGATGATAAACGCTGGTTTTTTCATAATGAGTCCGCATGACAGGGAAGTTAGCGCTATGTTACGCACTCTCCAAAGCCTGAGTAAACCCTTCCTGGGAAATTCCTGAGATTATGGAGAAAGAGTGCAAGTCGCTACCAGGTCTATTAGAATTGCCAACAGTACAACGCCGATAAGATGATGATGAATAACTTACCTGACACGCCTGATTTGCGCATTCTACTGATCAAACTCCGCCATCATGGCGATATGTTATTGACCACCCCCGTCATTGATTCATTACGTCAAAAATGGCCACAAGCGCAAATTGACGTGCTGTTGTATGAAGAAACGCGCGATATGCTCGCCGCGCATCCGACGATTGGCACTATTTATGGAATCGATCGTAAATGGAAGCAACTGGGCACGCTAAAGCACCTTCAAAAGGAGTGGCAGTTACTCTGCGCGTTACGAAAGCAACATTATCATCTGGTGATAAATCTTGCCGATCAGTGGCGTAGCGCTATCGTCACCCGTTTCACTGGTGCGCCGGTTCGCCTCGGATTCGCCTTTAACAAACGCAACAATCCATTCTGGCGTTTCTGTCATAGCGATTTAGTCTCTGTTGCAAATCACAAATCCCTGCACACTGTCGAACAAAATCTCTCCATTCTGTCACCATTACAGGTCGCACCTGAGCCAGCTGTTACCATGGCCTACAGCGCAGAAGACTGGCACCACGCCCGCCAGCAGCTGGTGCAAAAAGGAGTGGGCGATAACTACATCGTCATTCAGCCGACATCACGCTGGTTCTTCAAATGCTGGGATGAAAGCAAAATGGCGCAAACCATCACCGCGCTGCAGCAGGATGGGCATACCGTTGTACTCACGGCCGGGCCGGATAAAAAAGAGCTGGCGATGATAGATCGCATACTCGCCGCCTCACCGAAAACGGGGGTCGTCTCGCTGGCGGGACAGCTAACGTTGCGCCAGCTGGCCTCACTCATCGACCACGCGTGTCTTTTTATTGGCGTTGACTCCGTTCCGATGCATATGGCCGCCGCGCTGCAGACGCCCTGCGTGGCGCTGTTTGGCCCTTCCAAACTGACGTTTTGGTCTCCATGGCAAGTCAACGGTGAAGTCATCTGGGCTGGCGACTACGGTCCCCTTCCCGATCCCGACGCTATTGATACCAAAACGAAAGAACGCTATCTCGACGCCATTCCTGTTGATGCTGTCGTCTCCGCTGCAAGGAGATATTTGTCATGAAACACCATCGTCTGGCGATTGTTCGCCAAAAGTATCGCCCTGATGGCGGAGCGGAGCGCTTCGTTTCACGTGCGCTCACCGCGCTGAGCAATCAGAATCTTGAACTCAACGTCATTACGCGTGAATGGCAGGGCGAGAGACAGGACGACTGGCATATCCATATTTGCGACCCGCGCAAATGGGGCCGAATTAGCCGCGAACGCGGGTTTGCCCATGCTGCCCGCGCGCTGTGGCAGCAACAGCAGTTTGATATTGTGCAAAGCCACGAGCGGATTCCGGGCTGTGATATCTACCGCGCTGGCGATGGCGTTCATCGCCGCTGGCTGCTACAGCGTGCGCGCATCCTGCCCGCCTGGCGCGCGAAAATGCTGATGGTCGACCGCTATCACCGCTACGTGATGCACGCCGAGCGTGAAATGTACCAGGCGCCAGAGCTGAAAGCGGTTATCTGTAATGCGGAGATGATCAAACGCGAAATCGTCGAAGACTTTGATATTGACGCAAAAAAGATCCATGTGATTTATAATTCAATTGATTCCAGCCGCTTCGTTCCGGCCCAGGAAGCACAGCGTGCCGCGCTGCGTCAGCAATTTGGTTTGCCAGCCGATGCCGTGGTGTTCTGTTTTGTAGGATCGGGATTTGAACGAAAAGGATTGGCCAGCGCCATACGCGCTATCGCAGGAACTTCAGCCTGGCTGATTGTGGTTGGACAGGATAAAGCAGAACATCGTTATCGTGACCTCGCCCGTTCATTGGGCTGCGAAGGGCAAATCCGTTTCCTGGGGATGCAGAAAGAAACGCTGCCTTTTTATCAGCTATCCGATGGTTTACTGTTGCCAACGCTGTATGATCCCTTTCCAAACGTCATTCTTGAAGCGATGGCCTGCGGCTTGCCCGTCATTACTTCAGAGAGTTGCGGAGGCGCTGAATTTATTCAGCAAGGCCAGAACGGATTTTATTGTGACGCCCTGGATATCAACACATTGAAGGAGGCAATTGCAGCCACTCCTTCTCTGGGAAAAAATAACACGATGGGGCAAGCGGCACGTGAACGGGTAAAAGACGCCACCCCCGAAAAACTGTCAAGTCAGCTTATTTCGCTTTATCAAAAATTACTGGATTAAAAATGCGCATCCTAATGATTATTGATGGTTTACCCGGTGGGGGAGCTGAAAAAACAGTTCTTACACTTTCCAGCGGATTAACGGAAATGGGGCATCAGGTCTCCCTTTTCTCTCTGCGGAAAGTGTGTGATTACGCCATCCCGGAAGGCATTGATTATCAGGTGGTTCAGGATACCTGCAAAAAACCGTGGCGCAAGTTGACGGAGATCCCACGCCGAGCCCGCCTGCTGGATCAGGCAATTGAGCGGGCTGAGCGCAGCGGAAAATTTGACGTTGTGTTCTCTCATCTGCACAAAACCGACCGCATTGTGGCGCACTGCCGCGCGCTGGAGCGTGAAAAAGTCTGGTTCTGCGTGCATGGCATGTTCTCTTTCTCCTATCTTCGCCATCGCAGCGGGCTTTCGCGCTGGTTTAAGCATCTTAAAATTCGTCATACCTACGAAAACCGAAACGTTGTCGCCGTCTCAGGCGCCGTGCTGAAAGACCTTTCCGAGACCCTGGCTCTGAAACTCCGGCGTAAAGCGGTTATCCACAATCCTTTTGATATCCCTGAAATTCAGCGTCTGGCGGATGCCCCCTTCGAGATGCAAGGGAAGGATTACATCATCCATGTCGGCCGCTTCCATGAACACAAACGTCACGACCGTCTTTTACGCGCGTTCGCACAGAGTCAGCTCGACACTACGCTTGTCATGATGGGCAATGGCTCCGAAGCCAAAATTCAAAAGCTCAAACAGCTTGCCCGCGACCTGGGTATTGAAGACAAGACGGTTTTCCGACCCTTCGACTCCAATCCCTACCCCTGGATTAAAGGGGCACGCCTCTTAGTGTTAAGTTCTGACTGCGAAGGTTTTGGTAATGTGCTGGTGGAATCCATTATCTGCCAGACGCCACCGGTCAGTACCAATTGTCCGGGTGGCCCCGCAGAAATCCTCACCGGCGCCTTAGCGCGCGGGCTGGCAGAGCTAAATGACGCGTCACTGGCAAAAACCCTGGTAGATATTTATACCGCCCCGCCGGTCGTTGGCGATGCAACGATTGCGTCGTTCGGTATCAATGCCATTTGCCAGCAGTACATTGCTTTGGTCGACAATCAAAAATAATCAGGTTTCTTATGCAAAATTCAGCGCCATTGTTAAGCGTGGTGGTTGCCGTTTATAACGGCGAAGCTTTTCTGGATCAGTTCTTTACCTGCCTTGTGAATCAACGCATCGACAGCTTGGAAGTCATTATTGTCAATGATGGCTCAACTGACCGCTCGATGCAGATCGTCGAAAGCTGGCGTGAAAAACTGCCGCAGATGCAGGTGATTGAACAGCAAAACCAGGGCGTTTCCATTGCGCGAAATACTGGCCTGGCCGTTGCAACCGGTCAGTATCTCTCTTTCCCAGATATTGATGACGTCTTCAAACCTGGCATGTACCAGCGTCTGCTGGATATGGCCGTCACGCAGGATTTGGATGTCGCCACCTGCAACGGCAACTACGTCTGGGAAAATGATAAGAAACCGTCTCGACCTATCTTCCCCGAGGATAAACTCGCCTCAACGGGCGTTATGACGGGCCCGGCATGGTTAAAGATGGCGCTGGATTCACGTAAGTTCCTGCACGTGACCTGGCTTAATATCTATCGCCACGATTTTATTCGTAAACACAGTTTCCATTTCGAACCCGGCCTGCGCCATCAGGATATCCCGTGGACTACCGAGGTGCTGCTTGCCGCAGAGCGCGTTCAGTACACCAGTGAACGCTTTTATGACTACTACATTCACTCTGCCTCGGTATCGCATACGCCGGATAATGACGACACGCTGATCCGCTCCGCGCGCCACTACATGAAAATCCTGCAGATGCTTGATGCCATTAACCAGCGTTACCCGGATAAAGTGAAAAATATCCCCGCCTGCCACTGGCAAATCGCCAAAGAGGGGCTGGGGATCATTCATACCTTCGACAACATGAAGGATGAGACAAAGAAAACAATGATTATCAAAGAGTTCTTCGACACCGGGATCTGGAAGCTTATCTGGAAAAGTGCCAAAAGCCCGCGTTTGCGCTGGCGCCTGGGCCGACGCTACTTCCGTTTAAAACGGTATCTGGCATAAGAGATAGCTTTACCTGGCTTAAATGCTTAGAATTTGCCCGCCGAAACTAAAAAGACGGATAATCGCTTGGAATTGTTGTATACCGCCCTGCTCTATATCATTCAGCCACTGGTGTGGCTGAGACTGTTGCTTCGTAGCCGTAAAGCGCCTGCGTATCGTAAACGCTGGGCTGAACGCTATGGCTTTTGCCGCAATAAAGTCGCCCCGGACGGTATTTTGCTGCATTCCGTTTCTGTCGGTGAAACGCTGGCGGCGATCCCGCTGGTTCGCGCTCTGCGCCACCGCTACCCGTCTCTGCCAATTACCGTCACCACCATGACGCCGACCGGCTCAGAGCGCGCGTTATCCGCGTTTGGCAAAGACGTTCATCACGTCTACCTCCCTTACGATCTGCCCTGCGCTATGAATCGTTTCCTGAACACCGTTCGCCCGAAGCTGGTGATCGTGATGGAAACCGAGCTGTGGCCGAACATGATTTCCGCTCTGCATGCCCGTAAAATTCCGCTGGTGATTGCCAACGCGCGCCTTTCAGAGCGCTCGGCGAAAGGCTACGGCAAGCTGGGCAAATTTATGCGCCGCCTGCTGAGCAAAATCACGCTGATTGCCGCGCAGAACGAAGAAGACGCGGCGCGCTTTATCTCCCTGGGCCTGAAGCGCAACCAGCTTGCCGTGACCGGCAGCCTGAAATTCGATATTTCCGTTACCCCTGAACTGGCCGCCCGCGCCATCACGCTGCGCCGCCAGTGGGCTCCGCGTCGCCAGGTCTGGATAGCGACCAGTACTCATGAGGGCGAAGAGGCGATTATCCTGCAGGCGCACCGTAAGCTGCTGGAAACCTTCCCGGACCTACTGCTGATTCTGGTGCCTCGTCACCCCGAACGTTTTAAAGATGCCCGCGAAATGGTGCAGAAAGGCGGCTTCAGTTTCACCCTGCGCAGCAGCGGAGAGATCCCTTCCGGCAGTACCCAAGTGGTGATTGGCGATACGATGGGCGAACTGATGCTGCTCTACGGCATTGCTGATCTCGCCTTTGTTGGCGGCAGCCTGGTGGAGCGCGGAGGCCATAACCCGCTGGAGCCGGCAGCCCACGCCATTCCTGTGCTGATGGGTCCACACACGTTTAACTTCAAAGATATCTGCGCTAAATTGCAGCAGGCCGATGGTTTAATTACCGTGACCGATGCGGACTCGGTCGTCAAAGAAGTATCGACCCTTCTGACGGATGAAGATTACCGCCTGTGGTACGGTCGCCACGCCGTCGAAGTGCTGCACCAGAACCAGGGCGCACTCACCCGTCTGCTGCAGCTTCTGCAACCTTATCTGCCTCAGCGGAGCCACTAATGTCTACGCGTCTGTCGGTCGTCATGATCGCCAAAAACGCCGCCGACCTGCTTCCGGACTGCCTGGCCTCCGTCGCCTGGGCTGACGAAATTGTTATCCTCGACTCCGGAAGCACGGACAACACGGTGGACATCGCCCGGACCGCGGGTGCAAAAGTCTTTACCGATACCGACTGGCAGGGCTACGGCATTCAGCGCCAGCGCGCGCAGGGTCAGGCCACGGGCGATTATGTGCTGATGATCGACACCGACGAGCGCGTCACCCCGGAACTCCAGCAGGCCATTCAGGCGGTGCTTTCCTCACCCCAGCCCGGCGCCGTATACAGCATCGCGCGTCGTAACTACTTCCTTGGCCGCTTCATGCGCCACAGCGGCTGGTATCCGGATCGCGTAATGCGCCTCTACGAGCGCGGCCGCTTTCAGTACAACGACAATCTTGTCCATGAGTCACTGGCCTGCGACGGCGCCCAGGTCATCCCCCTGACGGGTGATTTGCTGCATCTGACCTGCCGTGATTTCGCCAGCTTCCAGCAAAAGCAGCTCAACTATGCCACCGCATGGGCGCAGGAACGCCACCAGCGCGGCAAGAAGGCCTCGCTGACAGGAATCTTCACCCACACGCTGGGCGCGTTTCTGAAAACGCTGCTGCTGCGCGGCGGCGTGCTGGATGGTAAGCAGGGCTGGTTACTGGCGGTAGTGAATGCCCAGTATACTTTCAACAAATACACCGAGCTGTGGGCGCTCTGCCGCGGCTACTCAGAGAAAACGTGAGCCATGAGCACAAAAGCGATTTATCCGGGTACCTTCGATCCGATCACTAACGGTCATCTTGACATCATTACCCGTGCAGCGTGCATGTTCGACAAGGTGATCCTGGCGATTGCCGCCAGCCCCAGCAAAAAGCCGATGTTTGATCTCAACGAGCGCGTGCAACTTGCCACCGACGCCATTTCGCACCTGCCGAATGTTGAAGTTGTCGGGTTCAGCGATCTGATGGCGAACTTCGCCCGCGCCCAGCAGGCCAATATTCTGATTCGTGGCCTGCGCGCGGTGGCAGACTTCGAGTATGAGATGCAGCTGGCGCACATGAACCGCCACCTGATGCCGGAGCTGGAAAGCGTATTCCTGATGCCGTCAAAAGAGTGGTCGTTTATCTCGTCCACGCTGGTGAAAGAGGTGGCGCGCCATCACGGGGACGTTACCCATTTCCTGCCGGATAACGTCCACCAGGCGCTGATGGAAAAGCTAAAGTAGTTCTATTTCTGACACTGACGGCAGTAGAACGTGGCGCGTTGGGCGTGCTTCGTGGCAATAATCGGCGTCCCGCATGCCCTGCATGGCTCGCCCTTACGGCCATACACCTGCAGCTCCTGGGCAAAATAGCCTGGTTTACCGTCGCTTTGCAGAAAATCCTTCAGGGTGGTCCCGCCTTGCTCAATCGAGCGCAGCAGCACTGCTTTAATGACCCGAACCAGCAGCTCACACTCCTGCGCGGACAGCGACGAGGCCAGCCGATCGGGATGGATCCCGGCCGCAAACAGCGATTCACTGGCGTAAATATTCCCCACGCCGACCACCAGCTTGTTATCCATCAGCCAGGGCTTGATCGGGGTCTTTTTCTTCGCGCACTTCTCTTTCAGGTAGTCCGCATTAAACGCGTCTGAAAGCGGCTCAGGGCCCAGATGCGCCAGCACGTTGTGTCCTTCCAGCTCCTTCGTCCACAGCCACGCGCCAAAGCGCCGCGGATCGGTGTAGCGGAGCACTTTGCCGTTGCTCATTACCAGGTCGACGTGATCGTGTTTTTCCGCAGGCAATTCTTCGGTCAAGATGCGCAGGCTCCCGGACATTCCAAGATGGATAATGATCCAGCCGTCAGGCAGCTCCAGCAGCAGGTATTTCGCGCGGCGCTGCACGCTAAGGACGGGTTTGTCGCTTAACGCGTGGATCTCATCGGACACCGGCCAGCGCAGTCGTCCATTGCGAACGACGGCATGAAGAATAGTCGCGCCGACCAGATGGGGCTCAATGCCGCGACGGCTGGTCTCTACCTCAGGTAATTCAGGCATGGTTCCTCCGTTGAGATGCAGAATGCAAAAAACCCCGCAGTTGCGGGGTTTTTCAATACAAGGAGGCTAAAATTATTTGATTTTAGCTTCTTTGTACAGTACGTGCTGGCGTACAACTGGATCGAATTTTTTCAGTTCCAGTTTTTCCGGCTTAGTACGTTTGTTCTTCGTGGTGGTGTAGAAGTGACCTGTACCAGCAGAAGAAACCAGCTTGATTTTCTCGCGAATACCTTTAGCCATGATTTATTTCCTCTTTAAGTACTTAGTACTTTTCGCCACGGGCACGCAGTTCAGACAGAACTGTATCGATGCCTTTCTTATCGATTACACGCATACCTTTAGCAGATACACGCAGGGTGACAAAACGCTTCTCGCTCTCAACCCAGAAACGGTGAGAGTGCAGGTTCGGCAGGAAACGGCGTTTAGTCGCGTTCAGTGCGTGGGAACGGTTGTTACCGGTCACCGGACGCTTGCCAGTAACTTGGCAGACTCGGGACATGTCTATTCTCCAAAAATCAAATTAGCTCGAGCTTCGTATGGGGTATCGGCGCCTCGTCAGGCTTTACAGCCCGGTCATCGCGTAGTTCTAAGTGAACTCTCGATTGCCAGGCCCAAATGCCAAACCCGAGATTCTCAAAGGTGGCGTAGTATACGCTGACTCGGCGGTGTGCTCAAGTCCCGAACAGACAAAGATCCCGATGGATCGCGAGAAATAGCCTAAATCCAGCCATGTTCTGCAAAAGAAATGTACTCTCCGCGGCCAATTATCAGATGGTCCAGAACACGAATGTCCATGAATTGACAGCATTTGATAATGCGTTCGGTGATTTCTTTGTCAGCTCTGCTCGGTTCTGCACAGCCAGAGGGGTGATTATGCGCGAGGATCACCCCCGCTGCATTCACTTTTATCGCTTCACGCACAATTTCACGCGGATGTACCTCAACGTGGCTCAGTGTACCCGAAAACAGGCGGCTGTGCTTCAGTACCCGGTTCCTGTTGTCGAGAAAGATCACCATAAAGATCTCGCGCTCCAGACCGGATAGCTGGCTTTGCAAAAATTCGCGGGTCATGTCAGGGGTAAGGATCGGATCTTGCTCCTCCATCTGTACGTTATAAAATCGCCGGGCAAGTTCAGCAATACCCCGTAACTGGGCATACTTCGCGACGCCAATGCCTTCTACGTGCGTAAACGCCTCCAGTTCGGCTGTCAGCAAACCATGTAGTGAACCAAAATGGTCTATCAGATTTTTCGCCAGCGTAAATACCGTTTTTCCCTTCGTACCTGTACGTAAAAAGAGCGCCAGCAGCTCCTCGTCTTTTAATAACGCGACGCCATGACGCAGCATTTTTTCGCGCGGTAGCAGCAGTTCAGTCTCTTCCATGCCCGGCCTCCTTCTGTTTGCCATTATGCTGCCACAGGCAAATCCGGGGCTCGACGCTGAGGTTTCGTTCTTGCGTAGCGCCTCGCAAAGTGCATAAAGGACTTCATCACCCCCCTATTTGGGATTGTGGTAAAATGCCCGCTCTCTGGTGAAACCCAACAGGAAAGAATCATGATGAGCCTGGCCGGTAAAAAAATCGTTCTTGGCGTGAGCGGCGGCATTGCTGCCTATAAAGCGCCTGAGCTGGTGCGTCGTCTGCGCGAGCGCGGGGCGGACGTGCGGGTCGCGATAACCGAAGGCGGTAAAGCCTTTATCACCCCTCTGAGCCTGCAGGCGGTTTCAGGATACCCGGTATCTGACAGCCTGCTCGATCCGGCCGCCGAAGCCGCGATGGGGCATATTGAGCTTGGGAAATGGGCCGATCTGGTGATTCTTGCCCCTGCCACGGCAGATTTAATTGCCCGCGTGGCGGCCGGTATGGCGAACGATCTGGTTTCGACCATTTGCCTCGCGACGCCTGCGCCCGTCGCCGTTGTGCCCGCCATGAACCAGCAGATGTACCGCAATGCCGCCACCCAGCATAATCTGGAGACGCTGGCTTCGCGCGGCCTGCTTGTCTGGGGCCCGGACAGCGGCAGCCAGGCCTGCGGCGACGTTGGCCCGGGGCGTATGCTCGACCCGTTGACGATTGTGGATATGGCCGCCGCCCATTTTTCACCTGTCAACGACCTGCAACATCTCAACATCATGATTACCGCGGGCCCGACGCGCGAACCGCTGGACCCGGTGCGTTACATCACCAACCACAGCTCCGGCAAAATGGGCTTTGCAATTGCTGCCGCAGCGGCAAAACGCGGTGCTAACGTCACGCTGGTCAGCGGCCCGGTCTCGTTACCTACGCCACCTTTTGTACAGCGTATTAATGTTACCACCGCGCTGGAGATGGAAGCCGCCGTGCAGGCTCATGCGCAACGCCAGCAGATTTTTATCGGCTGTGCGGCCGTTGCAGACTATCGCGCCGAGACCATCGCCGAGTCTAAAATCAAAAAGCAAGGCGATGAATTAACACTGAAAATGGTGAAAAACCCGGACATTGTTGCCGGTGTCGCCGCATTAAAAAGCCATCGTCCTTACGTTGTTGGATTTGCCGCAGAAACGAATAATGTGGAAGAATATGCCCGGCAAAAACGTACCCGCAAAAACCTCGATTTAATTTGCGCGAACGACGTATCGCTGGCCACGCAAGGATTTAATAGCGACAGCAACGCACTGCACCTTTTCTGGCAGGATGGAGATAAAATCTTACCGCTTGAGCGCAAGGAACTCCTGGGCCAACAATTACTGGACGAGATCGTTACCCGTTATGATGAAAAAAATCGACGTTAAGATTCTGGACCCGCGTGTTGGCGAGCAATTCCCGCTACCAACCTATGCCACCTCCGGCTCTGCCGGACTTGACCTGCGCGCCTGTCTCGATGACGCCGTAGAACTGGCTCCCGGTGCCACTACCCTGATCCCGACTGGCCTGGCGATCCACATTGCAGACCCGTCTCTGGCGGCAGTGATCCTGCCGCGCTCGGGTCTGGGCCATAAGCACGGCGTAGTGCTGGGTAACCTGGTCGGCCTGATCGACTCCGACTACCAGGGTCAGCTGATGGTGTCCGTCTGGAATCGTGGTCAGGACAGCTTCACCATTGAACCGGGCGAGCGTATCGCGCAGATGGTTTTTGTACCGGTGGTACAGGCAGAATTTAACCTGGTGGCAGACTTTGATGCCACCGACCGTGGCGAAGGCGGCTTCGGCCATTCCGGGCGCAAATAACTGCCCGACACACGTATCTCGCAGCGCCATAACGCAATAACAAACCGCAAACGTCAGTTTGCGGTCGCTGTGTGGATGCCAGCCTGGCAAGTGCTTATTTTCAGGGGTATTTTGTAACATGGCAGAAAAACAAACCGCGAAAAGGAATCGTCGCGAAGAAATACTTCAATCTCTGGCTCTGATGCTTGAATCCAGCGATGGCAGTCAACGCATCACCACCGCCAAACTGGCCGCCTCTGTGGGCGTGTCTGAGGCGGCGCTGTATCGTCATTTCCCCAGCAAAACAAAAATGTTCGACAGCCTGATCGAGTTTATTGAAGACAGTCTGATCACGCGCATTAACCTGATTCTGAAAGATGAAAAAGATACCACCGCGCGTCTTCGTCTGATTGTGCTGTTAATTCTGGGCTTTGGGGAGCGCAATCCGGGTTTAACCCGTATCCTGACCGGCCACGCGCTAATGTTTGAGCAGGACAGGCTGCAGGGCCGCATCAATCAGCTTTTTGAGCGTATTGAAGCGCAGCTGCGCCAGGTGCTGCGCGAGAAGAAAATGCGTGAAGGCGAAGGATACAATACGGATGAGACATTGCTGGCAAGCCAGATACTGGCGTTTTGTGAAGGCATGCTCTCCCGCTTTGTGCGCAGCGAATTCAAATACCGACCAACGGACGATTTTGACGCCCGCTGGCCGTTAGTGGCAGCGCAGCTGCAGTAGCACCGCAGGCCCGGTAAGCGTAGCGCCGCCGGGCAATTTAATTACACGCCAAACTCTTCGCGATACGCCCGCACCGCCGCCAGGTGATCCGCCATCTCTGGCTTCTCTTCCAGATACGCAATCAGGTCTTTCAGGGTGATGATAGAGGTCACTTTGCAGCTGTAATCACGCTCTACTTCCTGGATAGCAGAGATATCGCCGCGACCGCGCTCCTGACGATCAAGAGAAATCAGCACGCCAGCCAGCGTCGCACCGTTGGCCTGGATAATCTCCATAGATTCACGGATCGCGGTGCCTGCGGTAATCACGTCGTCGACCAGCATCACGCGGCCCTGCAGCGCGCTGCCCACAAGATTACCGCCTTCACCGTGGGTTTTGGCCTCTTTGCGGTTAAAGCAGTACGGCACATCACGGTCATGGTGCTCCGCCAGCGCCACCGCCGTGGTGGTTGCAATCGGAATGCCCTTGTACGCAGGGCCAAACAGCAGGTCGAAATCAATCCCGGAATCCACCAGCGCTTCGGCATAGAAGCGGCCTAACAGTGCCAGATCGCGCCCGGTATTAAACAGCCCGGCGTTGAAGAAATACGGGCTCTTACGCCCGGATTTCAGCGTAAATTCGCCAAACTTAAGTACCTGTTTATTAATCGCAAACTCAATAAACTGGCGCTGATACGATTTCATGGATTCGCTCCTTTGGTTTTTTCTGTCTTACAGGCAAAAAAAAGGCGACTCATTGGTCGCCTTTAAAATCAATTTTCTAACGCCGCTTTTTGCGTCGTTACAATGGATTCGATTCCCCCTCGGGCCAACGCCAGCAGGGAGAGAAGTTCTTCATGGGTGAACGGCTCACCTTCCGCCGTCCCCTGCACCTCAATGATGCGACCATCTTCGGTCATCACCACGTTCATGTCGGTCTCGGCGGCAGAATCTTCAACATATTCCAGATCGCAAAGCGCTTCACCATTAACGATCCCCACGGAAACCGCCGCGACCATCCCTTTCATAGGGTTGGTTTTCAGCTTACCAGCTGCAACCAGCTTGTTCAGGGCATCGGCCAGCGCCACACAGGCACCGGTAATGGACGCGGTACGCGTGCCGCCATCTGCCTGAATCACGTCGCAGTCCAGGGTAATAGTGAATTCACCGAGGATTTTCAGATCAACGGCGGCGCGCAGCGCACGTGCGATCAGGCGCTGGATTTCCATGGTACGTCCACCCTGCTTACCCTTTGCCGCTTCACGGGCGTTACGGGTATGGGTCGCGCGCGGCAGCATGCCGTACTCGGCGGTGATCCAGCCCTGGCCCTGACCTTTCAGAAAGCGCGGAACACCTTCTTCGATGGACGCGGTGCAAAGCACTTTGGTGTCACCAAACTCAACCAGCACGGAGCCTTCAGCGTGTTTTGTATAGTTACGGGTCAGGGTGACGGGACGCACCTGATTGGCGCTACGACCTGATGGACGCATGATGGATTCTCCGGCTTGAAACGAATGTGGCTGCGCATTATACGGATAAAGGACGCTTATTCCTATCCTGAGAAGCCCCCGAAAGCTATAATCCCCCCATCTCTCCTTTAAAAACGGGAATGTCTATGATCCGCAGTATGACCGCCTACGCCCGGCGTGAAATCAAGGGTAGCTGGGGTAGCGCTACCTGGGAAATGCGTTCGGTAAACCAGCGCTATCTGGAAACATATTTCCGTATGCCGGAACAGTTCCGCAGCCTTGAACCTGTAGTGCGCGAGCGTATCCGTACGCGTCTGACCCGTGGGAAAGTGGAATGCAACCTGCGCTTTGAGCCAGATGCCAGCGCACAGGGCGAGCTGATCCTCAACGAAAAACTGGCGAAACAGCTCGTGAATGCGGCGAACTGGGTCAAAATGCAGAGCGATGAAGGCGAAATCAACCCCGTTGATATTCTGCGCTGGCCTGGCGTCATGGCCGCCGGCGAGCAGGATCTGGACGCGATTGCCGCAGAAATTCTGGCAGCCCTCGACGGCACGCTGGATGACTTTATCGTTGCCCGCGAAACCGAAGGTCAGGCGCTGAAAGCGATGATTGAGCAGCGCCTTGAAGGCGTCAGCGCTGAAGTAGCCAAAGTCCGCACCCACATGCCGGAAGTGCTGCAATGGCAGCGCGAGCGCCTGGTCGCCAAGCTGGAAGAAGCGGAAGTTCAGCTGGAAAACACCCGTCTGGAACAAGAGCTGGTGCTGATGGCGCAGCGCATTGACGTGGCCGAAGAGCTGGATCGTCTGGAAGCGCACGTGAAAGAGACCTATAACATCCTGAAGAAGAAGGAAGCTGTAGGCCGCCGCCTGGACTTTATGATGCAGGAGTTCAACCGCGAGTCGAACACTTTGGCGTCTAAGTCTATCAACGCTGAAGTGACCAACTCAGCGATTGAACTCAAGGTTCTGATTGAGCAGATGCGCGAGCAGATCCAGAATATTGAGTAATCGCTTTTTGGATGGCGTCGGCTGACGCCATCCATTATTATTTCTAATCCGAATTCCCGTCTCTTTTCAAATTCAGCAGCCAAGAATCAAAGGTATTCAACATGTATTGATTAAATTTTATAGGTGAAACTCAATCGCCTTAGAAAATCTCAATCGTGATCTTGCGCACAAATCGCTAACCTTTCCGCGTTCACACCGGAGGGTATATGCTGCTTCACATTCTTTATCTTATTGGTATCACCGCCGAAGCCATGACTGGCGCTCTCGCCGCCGGGCGTCGCCGGATGGACACCTTCGGCGTGATCATTATTGCCACTGCAACCGCGCTGGGCGGCGGTTCCGTGCGCGATATCCTGCTTGGCCATTACCCGCTCGGCTGGGTGAAACATCCTGAGTATGTGATTATCGTCGCAACGGCTGCCGTATTAACCACCATCGTGGCACCCGTTATGCCGCACCTTCGCCGCCTGTTCCTGGTGCTTGACGCGCTGGGGCTGATCGTCTTTTCGATCATCGGTGCACAAATCGCGCTCGATATGGGGGAAGGCCCGGTTATCGCCACCATTGCAGCCGTGGTGACGGGCGTTTTCGGCGGCGTGCTGCGCGATATGTTCTGCAAACGCATTCCTCTGGTCTTCCAAAAAGAGCTGTATGCCGGCATCTCCTTCGCCGCAGCGGTGCTCTACATTGCCCTGCAGCATTACGTTTCAAACCACGACGTGGTGGTCATCTCCACGCTGCTGTTTGGCTTTACGGCCCGCATGCTGGCGCTGCGTCTGAAGCTCGGATTGCCCGTGTTTCACTATAAGCACAGCGCCCACTGATCTCAGAACCCATTGATGTGCTGCTGAGCAAGCCACCTGACCAGCACATCGATCTCTGGCGCGTGCAGCCAGGCAACGATTTGCCGCGCCTTCTCCGCTCCCGTACCCGGCAAGGCCTGCCAGGCCTTTTCACTGCGTTCGCTCATCTTCTGCCACGACACATCTTCCAACGCCTTCAGCGAGGCCTGTGGCAGCGGAACACCCAGCGCCATAATCCAGCGGATAAAAGGCTGCTCATGCACCTGATTAAAGCGATGCCAGAGCGCCAGCCCGCGTGCGGCAGAGAATCCCGGTGTCGACTGCAGCTGCTCCTGCGTTAATAGCAGCCACGAAAAGAGATGTTCAAAATGATGCGCCTGCCAGAGTATGCGCCAGCCTGACTCACCTAATCCTTCAATGTTGAATACCTGCTTTGAACTGAGCCACGTCAGCCGGGCAAAGAACTGATCCATACACTCCGGCGAGGCATAAAAGCAACTCAGGGAGTGATAACGCGAGGCCGGAGGCTCAGGTTTTTGTCTGTCCGCCCCTCGCCAGACCACCTTATCAAACCGGGGGATACCCTGCCCTGCCAGGCTGACCTGGATCTGATCGCCCGGGGCAATATCCAGCCTCTGCCAGCGCCCAACCGAACCGAGACTCACTCGCTGCACCCGTTTATCGTCCAACTGCACAGGCTCAAGTGCCGCCACGACAGAAATTTTGCCCGTGCGCCCCACGGAAAAAAGAATATTCCTGACCTCTGCGACCTGTGCCGCAGGCGAATATTTCCACGCGATAATCCAGTTGCCTTCGCCGGGCAGCCAACTCTCCCCTGTAGGTGGCTCCGCAGACCGAACCACTATGCCATCCGTGGCAAAGGGCAATGCCGTGTTTTGCCAGGCCAAACGCTGTTTTTCAACAGCATCAACCGCTTGTACGGGCAACGTATAGCGCGCCGTCAGGGAAAAGCCTGCGCTGGACAGCTCAGAAAGCCTGTTTTCCATTCCCTTCGGTCCATCCGGCCAGGCCCAGATAAATATTCCTGTCTGGCTCAGAAGCGCGTTGTCCTTTTGTCGCATCATCGCGCCCGCCACTTTTGCGCGAGCATTCATTCCGCCCATCTGCCGCTGGACGTGGTTTTCGCGTAGCCAGAAAAGCTCCCCCTGTAAGACGCTGTTTGCAAGCGCGCCGGATACCTCCTTGGGCACGGACGGGATCAAACGCACGCGGGCCGTCCAGTCCTCGCCTTTTAGCCCATTACCACGGCTGATGGCCCGCGCTAGCTTTCCGTTGCGATACACCAGCGTCACCGCCACGCCATCGACTTTTGGCTGCATCCAAAGATTTTTCCGGCGGTGCATCCAGTGACCCAGCGCTTCTTTGCTGGCTGCTTTACGTACCCCCGTATGGGCAACAGGATGTTTTACGTTTCCCTCCAGCGCAGGAAGGGCGCTCTCAGCAAAATCGTTGCCGAAACAGCGCTGCCACTGGGTTAAACGGCCGTTGAGCTGGTCATACACTTCGTCACTGACCTCGCTCACCCCCAGCTTCCAGTAAGCCTCATCCCAGCGTTTGATTTGTGCACTTAATGACGCAATCTCTTTTTCGGCTTTTGCCTGTGACCACACCGGGCACACCGCCGCCCCGTAACCACACCACAACAGCATTAACCCGCTTATCCACCGCCACATCGCTATCCCTCCTTTGCAATGCAGGAGGTATAACCTGACGTGAGAAACGACGCTAATAGCAACCTTTCACGTTGCGAGGCGCTATCCAGCGTTAATTTTTATTGCTGCAAACCGCAGGTAAAACCTGAAAACGGTACGCAAAATTCAATAATCCAGGGGAAAAAGTGTGACAAAGGCTACGTCACACAGCGGCGACGTGTATAATAAGCCCGTATGTAGGACTTCTTCGTTAACACATACAAAAGACTCTCATGGCTCAAGGCACGCTTTATATTGTTTCTGCCCCTAGCGGCGCGGGTAAATCCAGCCTTATTCAGGCACTGTTAAAAACCCAACCGTTGTACGACACACAGGTTTCTGTTTCTCACACCACGCGAGCGCCGCGTCCGGGTGAAGTGCACGGTGAACACTATTTCTTTGTGGATCACGACGAGTTCAGAGCGATGATCGGCAGAGATGCGTTTCTTGAACACGCAGAAGTGTTCGGTAACTACTACGGCACCTCGCGTGAAACCATTGAGCAGGTTCTGGCGACGGGCGTGAATGTGTTCCTCGACATCGACTGGCAGGGCGCACAGCAAATTCGCAAGAAAATGCCTGACTCGCGCAGTATCTTTATTTTACCGCCGTCGAAGGATGAGCTGGATCGCCGCCTGCGTGGCCGCGGTCAGGACAGTGAAGAAGTCATCGCAAAGCGTATGGAACAGGCAGTTGCAGAAATGAGCCATTACGCGGAATATGACTACCTTATTGTGAATGATGATTTTGATGCCGCGCTGAGCGATCTCAAAACCATTCTTCGCGCAGAACGACTGCGTATGAGCCGCCAGAAGCAGCGACATGACGCATTAATCACCAAACTGTTGGCAGACTGAACCCACTTTCAGTATCATGCCCAGTCATTTCTTCACCTGTGGAGCATTTTAAGTATGGCACGCGTAACTGTTCAGGACGCTGTAGAGAAAATTGGTAACCGTTTTGACCTGGTGCTGGTCGCCGCGCGTCGCGCTCGTCAGATGCAGGTGGGCGGTAAAGATCCGCTGGTACCGGAAGAAAACGATAAAACCACCGTTATTGCACTTCGCGAAATCGAAGAAGGTCTGATCAACAACCAGATCCTCGACGTGCGTGAGCGCCAGGAGCAGCAAGAGCAGGAAGCCGCAGAACTGCAGGCCGTAACCGCCATTGCTGAAGGTCGTCGTTAATTAAACCTGCGGGTCGCCCTTGTATCTGTTTGAAAGCCTGAATCAACTGATTCAAATCTACCTGCCTGAAGACCAGATTAAGCGTCTTCAGCAGGCGTATCTCGTTGCACGTGACGCTCACGAGGGCCAGACACGTTCAAGCGGTGAACCCTACATCACGCACCCGGTTGCGGTAGCCTGTATTCTGGCCGAGATGAAACTCGACTACGAAACGCTGATGGCCGCCCTACTGCACGACGTGATCGAAGATACCCCTGCCACCTACCAGGATATGGAACAGCTGTTTGGCAAAAGCGTTGCCGAGCTGGTGGAAGGGGTCTCTAAGCTTGATAAGCTGAAATTCCGCGACAAGAAAGAGGCGCAAGCCGAAAACTTCCGCAAGATGATTATGGCGATGGTGCAGGATATCCGCGTCATTCTCATCAAACTCGCTGACCGTACCCACAACATGCGCACGCTGGGCTCACTTCGCCCGGATAAACGTCGCCGCATTGCCCGTGAAACCCTCGAAATTTACAGTCCGCTGGCGCACCGTTTAGGTATCCACCACATCAAAACCGAGCTGGAAGAGCTGGGCTTTGAAGCGTTGTACCCGAACCGCTATCGCGTGATTAAAGAGGTGGTGAAAGCCGCACGCGGTAACCGTAAAGAGATGATTCAAAAGATCCTCTCTGAAATCGAAGGGCGTTTGCAGGAAGCGGGAATCCCGTGCCGCGTCAGCGGTCGCGAAAAACATCTTTACTCCATCTACTGCAAAATGGTGCTCAAAGAGCAGCGTTTTCACTCGATCATGGATATCTACGCGTTCCGCGTAATCGTCCACGACTCTGACACCTGCTACCGCGTGCTGGGGCAGATGCACAGCCTCTATAAACCGCGCCCGGGGCGCATGAAAGATTACATCGCTATTCCGAAAGCGAACGGCTATCAATCTTTGCATACCTCGATGATCGGTCCGCACGGCGTGCCTGTTGAAGTGCAGATCCGCACCGAAGACATGGACCAGATGGCAGAGATGGGTGTAGCCGCGCACTGGGCTTACAAAGAGCACGGTGGCGAAAGCAGCACCACCGCGCAAATCCGCGCCCAGCGCTGGATGCAGAGCCTGCTGGAGCTTCAGCAGAGTGCGGGTAGCTCGTTCGAATTTATCGAGAGCGTTAAATCCGATCTCTTCCCGGATGAGATTTACGTTTTCACCCCAGAAGGCCGCATTGTCGAACTGCCTGCGGGCGCAACGCCGGTCGACTTCGCCTACGCCGTGCATACCGATATCGGGCACGCCTGCGTGGGCGCGCGCGTCGACAGACAGCCTTACCCGCTGTCTCAGCCGCTCTCCAGCGGACAGACGGTAGAAATTATTACCGCGCCGGGCGCACGTCCGAACGCGGCCTGGCTGAACTTTGTCGTGAGTTCCAAAGCGCGTGCCAAAATTCGTCAGCTGTTGAAAAACCTCAAGCGCGATGACTCCGTCAGCCTGGGGCGTCGTCTGCTCAACCACGCGTTGGGCGGCAGCCGCAAGCTGGCTGAGATCCCACCGGAGCATATTCAGCGTGAACTCGACCGTATGAAGCTCACGTCTCTGGACGATCTGCTGGCGGAAATTGGTCTGGGTAACGCGATGAGCGTCGTGGTGGCGAAAAACCTGCAGCAGGGCGAAGCGACGCCATCTGCTCCAGGCGCATCCGGCCATGCTCATCTGCCGATCAAAGGCGCGGACGGGGTGCTGATCACCTTCGCAAAATGTTGCCGTCCAATCCCTGGCGACCCGATTATTGCGCACGTCAGTCCGGGCAAAGGGCTGGTTATCCACCATGAATCCTGTCGTAACATTCGCGGCTACCAGAAAGAAGCCGAGAAGTTTATGGCGGTCGAGTGGGATAAAGAGACGGCGCAGGAATTTATCACCGAAATTAAGGTGGATATGTTCAACCACCAGGGTGCCCTGGCGAACCTGACGGCAGCCATCAACACGGCCTCGTCCAACATTCAGAGCCTGAATACGGAAGAAAAAGACGGCCGCGTCTATAGCGCCTTTATTCGTCTGACCGCTCGCGACCGCGTGCATCTGGCGAACATTATGCGCAAGATCCGCGTCATGCCGGACGTGATTAAAGTCACCCGAAACCGAAACTAGGTTTATGAATTCACAACGTTATGCCCGTATCTGCGAAATGCTTGCCAGACGCCAGCCTGACCTGACGGTCTGCATGGAGCAGGTGCATAAACCTCATAACGTCTCTGCCATCGTCCGTACCGCAGATGCCGTCGGCGTGCATGAAGTGCACGCCGTCTGGCCGGGTCACCGGATGCGAACCATGGTTTCTGCTGCGGCAGGCAGTAACAGCTGGGTATCCGTCAAAACTCACCAGACGATTGGCGATGCCGTATCGCATCTGAAAGGACGCGGGATGCAGATCCTGGCGACAAACCTGTCCGATAAGGCCGTGGATTTCCGCGAAATCGACTATACCCGCCCGACCTGCATTTTGATGGGTCAGGAGAAAACCGGGATCTCCCAGGAAGCGCTGGATCTGGCGGATCGGGACATCATCATTCCGATGATCGGCATGGTCCAGTCCCTTAACGTCTCCGTGGCGTCCGCGCTCATTCTGTATGAAGCGCAGCGCCAGCGTCAGAACGCCGGGATGTACGAGCGCAGCAACAGCATGCTGCCGGAAGAAGAACAGCAGCGCCTGCTGTTTGAAGGTGGCTATCCGGTGCTGGCACGCGTTGCGAAGCAGAAAAAATTGCCTTACCCCCACGTCAACGCGCAGGGCGAAATTGAAGCCGATGCCGAGTGGTGGGCCACCATGCAGTACGCCGGGTAACCGATGAAAGGCCGCCTGCTGGATGCTATCCCGCTCAACAGCCTGACGGGCGTGGGCGCGGCGCAAAGCAATAAGCTGGCAAAAATTGGCCTGCACACCGTGCAGGATCTCCTGCTTCACCTCCCCCTGCGTTATGAAGACCGCACTCAGCTCTACAAGATTGGCGATCTGCTTCCCGCCATTTACGCCACCGTTGAAGGCGAAGTCCTGAACTGCAATATCACTTTCGGCGGACGCCGGATGATGACCTGTCAGATCAGCGACGGCACCGGCATCCTCACCATGCGTTTCTTCAACTTCAGCGCGGCGATGAAGAACAGCCTGGCGACCGGCCGTAGGGTGCTGGCCTATGGCGAAGCTAAACGCGGGAAATACGGCGCAGAGATGATCCACCCGGAGTACCGCGTACAGGGCGATCTCAGCACGCCGGAACTGCAGGAGACGCTCACCCCGGTTTACCCGACGACCGAAGGCGTTAAGCAGGCGACGCTGCGTAAGCTCACCGATCAGGCGCTGGAACTGCTGGATACCTGCGCCATTACCGAACTGCTGCCGCCAGAACTGGCTCAGGGGATGATGAGCCTGCCCGAGGCGCTGCGCACCCTGCACCGCCCGCCGCCAACGCTGCAGCTCAGCGATTTAGAAAGCGGTAAACACCCCGCTCAACGGCGTCTTATCCTTGAGGAATTACTGGCGCATAACCTGAGCATGCTGGCGTTGCGCGCCGGCGCGCAGCGTTTCCACGCTCAGCCGTTAAGCCCGAATGATGTGCTCAAAGATAAGCTGCTGGCCTCGCTGCCCTTTAAGCCCACCGGCGCGCAGGCGCGCGTCACCGCCGAGATTGAGCGCGATATGGCGCTCGACGTGCCGATGATGCGCCTGGTGCAGGGCGACGTAGGTTCAGGTAAAACGCTGGTTGCCGCCCTGGCCGCCCTGCGCGCGATTGCCCACGGCAAACAGGTCGCGCTGATGGCACCAACCGAACTGCTGGCTGAACAACACGCTAACAATTTCCGCGCTTGGTTCGCACCGCTCGGGATTGAGGTGGGCTGGCTCGCCGGAAAGCAAAAAGGCAAAGCGCGTCTTGCGCAGCAGGAAGCCATCGCCAGCGGCCAGGTGCAGATGATTGTCGGCACACACGCTATCTTCCAGGAGCAGGTGCAGTTTAACGGCCTCGCGCTGGTGATTATCGACGAGCAGCACCGCTTCGGCGTGCATCAGCGTCTGGCGCTGTGGGAAAAAGGGCTGCAGCAGGGCTTCCACCCGCATCAGCTGATCATGACCGCCACGCCGATCCCGCGTACCCTGGCGATGACCGCTTACGCGGATCTGGATACCTCTACCATCGACGAACTGCCGCCGGGCCGAACGCCGGTGACGACGGTCGCCATACCGGATACGCGCCGCAGCGACATCATTGACCGCGTGCGCAACGCCTGCACCCATGAAGGGCGCCAGGCCTACTGGGTCTGTACCCTGATTGAAGAGTCGGAACTGCTGGAAGCCCAGGCCGCCGAAGCGACGTGGGAAGAGCTCAAGCTGGCACTGCCCGAGCTGAACGTTGGCCTGGTTCACGGCCGCATGAAGCCTGCCGAGAAGCAGGCGGTGATGCAATCCTTCAAACAGGGGGAACTACATTTGCTGGTCGCGACGACGGTCATCGAAGTGGGCGTTGACGTACCCAACTCCAGCCTGATGATTATCGAAAACCCGGAACGTCTGGGGCTTGCCCAGCTCCACCAGCTGCGCGGGCGCGTTGGCCGCGGCGCGGTAGCGTCTCACTGCGTGCTGCTTTACAAAGCACCGCTTTCAAAAACCGCCCAGATGCGACTGCAGGTGCTGCGCGACAGCAACGACGGCTTCGTGATTGCGCAAAAAGATCTGGAGATACGCGGCCCGGGCGAACTACTGGGCACGCGCCAGACGGGAAATGCTGAATTCAAAGTGGCGGATTTACTGCGCGATCAGGCCATGATCCCCGAAGTTCAGCGCCTTGCGCGCCATATTCATGAACGCTACCCCGAACAGGCGGCAGCGTTAATTGAACGCTGGATGCCGGAAACCGAACGGTATTCCAACGCCTGATCTCAGGCAAATATCGGCAGCATCAGGTACAGCTTGATCACCAGCGCGTTGACGATATCAATGAAGAATGCGCCGACCATCGGGACCACCAGAAACGCCATATGCGATGGCCCGAACCGTTCAGTGATCGCCTGCATGTTGGCGATAGCCGTAGGGGTAGCCCCCAGACCAAACCCGCAGTGACCGGCCGCCAGCACCGCCGCATCATAGTTTTTCCCCATCATGCGCCAGGTCACGAACATGGCATACAGCGCCATAAACAGCGCCTGCACCGCCAGAATCGCCACCATCGGCAGCGCCAGCGAGGCCAGCTCCCACAGCTTCAGGCTCATCAGCGCCATCGCCAGGAACAGCGACAGGCAGACGTTGCCGAGCACCGATACCGCCCGTTCAAACACGCGGTAGAAGCCCATCAGCGCCAGACCGTTGCTCAGGATCACCCCGATAAACAGCACGCAGACAAACGTCGGCAGTTCAAACGCGGTACCCGCCAGCCATTGCGCAACCACTTTGCCCACGGTCAGGCAGATGGCAATCATCGCGATGGTTTCAATCATCACCAGCGAGGTGATGCTGCGTCCAACGTCCGGTTTTTCAAACGCGGTCGGCACCATTTCATCGTCCGGTCTGCCATTCGGCGTGGTGGAGTGCTTCACCAGATAACGCGCTACCGGGCCGCCAATCAGGCCACCCAGTACCAGGCCAAAGGTCGCGCAGGCCATCGCCACTTCCGTCGCGTTTTCAAAACCGTAGCGTTCGATGAACAGCTTGCTCCACGCCGCGCCGGTGCCGTGACCGCCCGAAAGGGTAATCGACCCCGCCAGCAGCCCCATCAGCGGATCCAGCCCCAGCAGCGTTGCCATACCGATGCCAATCGCATTTTGCATCAGCAGCAGCCCCACCACCACAATCAGAAACACGCCGAGCACCTTACCGCCCGAGCGCAGGCTCGCCAGGTTGGCGTTCAGGCCGATGGTGGCAAAGAAAGCCAGCATCAGCGGGTCTTTCAGGGACATATCAAAATCAATTTCCCAGCCCATGCTTTTTTTCAGTATCAGCAAGGCCAGCGCCACCAGCAGACCGCCGGCGACAGGTTCAGGAATAGTGTATTTTTTCAGAAAGGAAACGCTGTGGACCAGCTTGCGACCAAGCAGAAGAACCAGCGTTGCGGCAACAAGGGTCGACAACGTATCGAGATGAATCATAAAAGGCTCCTGTTATGCGCGTATTCCATACACACGCGGCGTTATCCTGGGCCGGTTTGCGCTCGTCATGAGCCCCCGGCGCAAAAAGTGTAATTTTTTTTTCCGATAGGTTGTAAAAAACCTGCTCACAGCGGCAGATTTTCTTCCTTTTTTTTGCTGGCAATCGTTTGCTTTTACCAGGTGGTCAGATAAAATGCCCGCTTTTCCACCGTGGGATTGCCGCCGATGTCCGTTAACACCATAGAATCGCCAGATGCGCAACCGATTGCGCAGAAGCAAAATAGCGAACTGATTTACCGCCTTGAAGACCGACCGCCGCTGCCGCAGACGCTTTTTGCCGCCTGCCAGCATCTTCTGGCGATGTTTGTTGCGGTGATCACCCCGGCGCTGCTGATTTGCCAGGCGCTCGGTTTACCGGCGCAGGACACGCAGCACATTATCAGTATGTCTCTGTTCGCCTCCGGCGTGGCCTCCATTATTCAAATTAAAGCCTGGGGCCCGGTGGGGTCTGGGCTACTGTCGATTCAGGGCACCAGCTTTAACTTCGTGGCGCCGCTGATCATGGGCGGTACGGCGCTGAAAACCGGCGGTGCGGATGTTCCGACCATGATGGCGGCGCTGTTCGGCACGCTGATGCTGGCAAGCTGCACGGAGATGGTCATCTCCCGCGTTCTGCACCTGGCTCGCCGTGTGATCACCCCGCTGGTTTCCGGCGTGGTGGTGATGATTATCGGCCTGTCGCTGATTCAGGTGGGCCTCACCTCCATCGGCGGCGGCTACGCGGCAATGAGCGACCACACCTTCGGCGCGCCGAAAAACCTGCTGCTGGCGGGTGTGGTGCTGGCGATCATCATTCTGCTTAACCGTCAGCGTAACCCTTACCTGCGCGTGGCCTCGCTGGTGATCGCCATGGCGGCGGGCTATCTGCTGGCGTGGGCGCTGGGGATGCTGCCGGAGAACACCACGCCGACCAACAGCGCGCTGATCACCGTCCCAACGCCGCTTTATTACGGCCTGGGCATAGACTGGGGTCTGCTCCTGCCGCTGATGCTGGTCTTTATGATTACTTCTCTGGAGACCATCGGTGATATCACCGCCACCTCCGATGTCTCCGAGCAGCCGGTGTCCGGCCCGCTGTACATGAAGCGTCTGAAAGGCGGCGTGCTGGCGAACGGCCTGAACTCGTTTGTCTCTGCGGTATTCAACACCTTCCCGAACTCCTGCTTCGGCCAGAACAACGGTGTGATCCAGCTGACCGGCGTGGCCAGCCGCTACGTTGGTTTCGTGGTGGCGCTGATGCTGATCGTCCTCGGCCTGTTCCCGGCGGTGAGCGGCTTTGTGCAGCACATTCCTGAGCCGGTGCTGGGCGGCGCAACGCTGGTGATGTTTGGGACTATCGCGGCCTCCGGCGTGCGTATCGTCTCGCGCGAGCCGCTGAACCGTCGCGCGATCATGATTATCGCGCTGTCGCTGGCCGTTGGTCTGGGTGTTTCCCAGCAGCCGCTGATCCTGCAGTTTGCGCCGGACTGGGTTAAAAACCTGCTCTCTTCCGGCATTGCCGCGGGCGGTATCACCGCTATCGTGCTGAACCTCGTTTTCCCGCCTGAGAAGAACTGATCTCCCTCACGGCAGGCAGTCAATGCCTGCCGTGACATCTAATTACACCATTCCCGCCTTGAGCATTGCGCATAAATCGTGCATAACTCCCTTATGTTCGTTTCGCGGGATGGAAGACCATGAAATTTATTGGAAAGCTACTCGTCTATCTTCTGGTAGCCCTGCTTATTGTGCTGCTGGCGTTCTATATTTTGCTCCAGACCCGCTGGGGCGCGGCGCAGGTCAGCAGCTGGATTACGGTGAATACCGACTACGAACTCAGTTTCGACAAGATGAATCACCGCTTTTCATCGCCTTCCCACCTCATTCTGGAAAATGTCACCTTTGGGCGGGACGGTAAACCCGCCACATTAGTTGCCAAAAAAGTCGATATTGGCCTGAGCAGCCGTCAGATCACCGCTCCGCTGCACATGGGCACTATCACCCTGTTCGACGGCACGCTGAATCTCTCGCCTCAAACAGCGCCGCTGCCCTTCCAGGCCGATCGTCTGCAGCTGAACAACATGGCCTTTAACAGCCCGAATACTGAATGGGATCTGAGCGCACAGAAGGTCACGGGCGGCGTCAGCCCATGGCAGCCAGAAGCCGGGAACGTGCTGGGTAAAAACGCGAAGATTCAGATGAGCGCCGGCTCGCTGACCCTGAACGGCGTACCGGCCACCAACGTGCTAATTGACGGCCAGTTGAACGGCAAGGAGGTGGTGCTGAACACCATTGGTGCCGATATGGCCCGTGGCTCGCTCACCGGCTCCGCCCTGCGTAACGCTGACGGAAGCTGGATAATCGACACCATGCGCCTGAACGAGATCCGCCTGCAGAGCGACAAAACGCTGAAAGCGTTCTTCGCGCCGCTGGCTACCATTCCCTCCCTGCAAATTGGCCGTCTGGAGGTCACCGATGCCCGCCTGCAGGGTCCGGACTGGGCGGTGACCGATCTCGACTTAAGCCTGCGCAACCTGACTCTCAGCAAAGGCGACTGGCAGAGCCAGGAAGGTCGCCTGTCCATGAACGCCAGCGAGTTTATCTTCGGCTCGCTGCATCTGTTTGACCCGATCCTGAATGCGGAGTTTTCCCCGCAGGGCATAGCGCTGCGTCAGTTCACCTCGCGCTGGGAAGGCGGAATGGTGCGCACGTCCGGCAACTGGCTGCGCGACGGTAAAGCGCTGGTTCTGGACGATGTTGCCATCGCCGGGCTGGAGTACACCCTTCCTGAAAACTGGAAAACGCTGTGGATGGAGCCGCTGCCGGAATGGCTGAACAGCGTCACGCTGCAAAAATTTGGCCTGAGCCGCAACCTGGTGATCGACATCGATCCCTCCTTCCCGTGGCAGATCACCTCCCTGGACGGCTACGGCGCAAACCTGCAGCTGGCGAAAGATCGCCAGTGGGGCGTCTGGGGCGGCAGCGCAACATTAAACGGCGCGGCGGCGACCTTTAACCGCGTCGACGTGCGCCGTCCGTCGCTGGCGCTGAATGCCAACGCCGCCACGGTGAACATTAGTGACCTGAGCGCCTTTACCGAGAAAGGTATTCTGGAAGCCACGGCGACGGTTTCACAGCTCCCGCAGCGGCAGACCAAGGTGAGCCTGAACGGGCGCGGCGTACCGCTCAACGTGCTGCAGCAGTGGGGCTGGCCTGCGTTACCGATTACGGGCGACGGCAATATTCAGATGACCGCCAGCGGCAGCGTGCAGGCGAATGCCCCACTGAAGCCGACGGTGAATGGGAAGCTGAGCGCGGTGAATATGGATAAGCAGCAGGTTGAGCAGACGATGACGGGCGGCGTGGTTTCAACGCCTGTGCAATAAAGTTTTTGATGTTTGTTCCCTCTCCCACAGGGAGAGGGTCAGGGTGAGGGCATCAGAGCGCATAATTACCTTAGGCCCGGTAAGCGAAGCGCCACCGGGCATTTTCCACCTCAGAGCTGAACCACCACCTCATCCCCCTCCGCTTTCACCACCACACCCCACTCGCTGCCCGCGTACGAGCCGCCTTTCACGCCACTCACCTTCTGCACGTTGCGCAAGCACACCGACCAGTTTTTCGCGTCACCCGCGCCGGTAAAGGTCACAATGTCGCCCCGACGCGATGCCTTCAGCGTAAATGCCACGGAACCGTCCGCCGCAGGCACTTCGCTCACCGCCGCTGCGCCATCCTCCAGGTTAAACAGCTGGAAGGCCGTCCCCTCGTTCCACGCGTAGTCCGGCTTCTGGTTATTGTTACCCAGCGCCAGCAGCGTGTTGTCGCGCACGTAGACCGGCAGACTCATAAAATCGTGCTGCTGCTTATGCCAGCGGCTGCCATGGACTTCGTCGTTGTGCCACAGGTGGGTCCAGCGGCCTTCCGGCAGGTAGAACTGCACGTCCCCCGCCTCGGAGAACACCGGCGCCACCATCATGGAATCCCCCAGCATGTACTGACGGTCGAGGTAATCACACGCCGGATCGTCCGGGAACTCCAGCATCATCGCGCGCAGCATCGGCGTGCCGAACTCGCGGGCCAGCGCCGCCTGACGGTACAGGTACGGCATCAGCCTGCACTTCAGCTGCGTGAAGTGACGCACCACGTCGCAGGACTCGTTATCGTACGCCCACGGCACGCGGTAGGATTTGCTGCCGTGCAGGCGGCTGTGGCTGGAGAACAGCCCGAACGCGCACCAGCGTTTATAGACGTGCGCCGGAGCGGTGTTTTCGAACCCGCCGATATCGTGGCTCCAGAACCCGAAGCCGGACAGGCCAATCGACAGCCCACCGCGAAGGCTTTCCGCCATCGATTCGTAGTTGGCGTAGCAGTCGCCGCCCCAGTGTACCGGGAACTGCTGCGCCCCAACGGACGCCGAGCGGGCAAACAGCACCGCCTCCTCTTCGCCGACGGTCTCTTTCAGCACGTTCCACACCAGTTCGTTATAAATGTAGGCGTAGTGGTTGTGCATCTTCTGCGGATCGGACCCGTCGAACCACTGCACGTCGGTCGGGATACGCTCGCCGAAGTCGGTCTTGAAGCAGTCGACGCCGATATCCACCAGGCCTTTCAGCTTGTCGGCATACCACCGGCACGCGTCCGGATTGGTGAAGTCGTAAATCGCCAGCCCCGGCTGCCATTTGTCCCACTGCCACAGGGAGCCGTCCGGACGCTTGAGCAGATAGCCCTTCTCTTTCAGCTCGCGGAAAATCGGGGATTTCTGGCCGATATACGGGTTGATCCACACGCAGACCTTCAGCCCTTTCTCTTTCAGGCGGCGGATCATCCCTTCCGGATCCGGGAAGGTCACCGGGTCCCACTCGAAGTCGCACCACTGGAAGGCCTTCATCCAGAAGCAGTCGAAGTGGAACACGTGCAGCGGCAGGTCGCGCTCGGCCATGCCGTCGATAAAGCTGTTCACCGTCGCTTCATCGTAGTTGGTGGTGAACGACGTGGTCAGCCACAGGCCGAACGACCACGCAGGCGGCAGCGCCGGACGCCCGGTGAACTGCGTATAGCGGTTCAGCACCTCTTTTGGCGTCGGGCCGTCGATCACGAAATACTCGAGATATTCCCCTTCGACGCTGAACTGCACTTTAGAGACCTTCTCGGAGCCGACTTCAAACGAGACGTTTTCCGGGTGATTCACCAGCACGCCGTAGCCGCGGTTGGTCAGGTAGAACGGGATATTTTTGTAGGACTGCTCGGTGCTGGTGCCGCCGTCGCGGTTCCAGGTTTCGACCGTCTGGCCGTTGCGCACCAGCGCGGTAAAGCGCTCGCCCAGGCCGTAGACTGTTTCCCCCACGCCCAGATCCAGACGCTCGAACACGTAATTACGGTCGGTGTTACTGTCCTGCACGTAGCCGTTGTTTTTCAGCTGGCTGCCGGTAATGCGCTGGCCGTTGCGCAGGAAATCCAGCGCCCAGAACTCGCCTTTGGTGACGCGCACGCTGACGCTGCCGCTTTTCAGCTCGGCAAATTCGGCGTTGTTTTCAATCTCGACCTTCACGTCCTTCAGAACGTTCAGCGGATAGTGCGGGCCGTTGTTCAGCGCGCCCTGGAAGTGCTCGATGCGCACCCCGACAATCCCTTCCTGCGGGGAAAACAGGCGCACCGTGAACATCAACGTGTCGAGCTGCCAGGTGCGCTCACGCACGTCGCGCGGCGCAACATACACCACCAGGTCATTGCCCTGCTGCTCCACGTCGAACACCTGAACCGGACAGGTCACGTTCAGGCCCGGTTGAATAAGCCAGTTTCCATCACTGATTTTCATGCTTTCATCCTCTTAGTTCTGCAATTCTTTACTGACCGGCAGGTTTTCAAAATCCTGCTGATTGCGGCGCGCGCCCTGCGCCAGCTCACCCAGAATTTTGGTCAGGAAGGGGGTTTTCAGCGTGTAGTAGCGTTTGGCGATAATGGCGCTCAGCACGTAGCAGATCGCCGGCGCCAGCGTAAACAGGCCGATAATGATACTGATGGTCGCGCTGTTCTGGGTTTTGGCCGCCGCGTCGTAGCCGCCGCCTGCCAGCATCCAGCCGATCATCGCCCCGCCCAGCGCCAGGCCGAGCTTCAGCACGAACAGCGTGCCCGCAAAGCTGATGCCGGTCAGGCGTTTGCCGTTGGTCCATTCGCCGTAGTCGACGGTATCGGACATCATTACCCACTGGATTGGCGTCACCAGCTGGTGCAGCACGCCGATAACGAAGATGAAGGCGAACATCAGCACGGTGGCATGCATCGGTACGAAGAACATCGCCACGCTGACCACCGCCAGCGCGGCGTTGGTCCACCAGAAGATGCTGACCTTGCACTTCCAGTCGGTGAGCGGTTTCGCCAGCGCGGAGCCGATCAGATTGCCGACGCAGTAGGTGGTGAGGAACGCGACGAACACCTCCGGCGATCCCATGATCCAGGTGCAGTAGTACATCATCGCGCCGCCGCGCACGCAGACGGCGAGGATGTTGAGGATGGTGAGCACGCCGACAATGCGCCACTGGTCGTTTTGCCAGATATCGCGCAGGTCTTCCCGCATGGAGGTGGTGCTCGGCGGCACCTGGATGCGCTCTTTGGTGGTGAAAAAGCAGAACGCCAGCATCAGGAACGCGACCACCGACAGCACAGCGATCCCGCCCTGGAAGCCGAACGCCTTATCGTCGCCGCCAATCAGCTTCACCAGCGGCATCATCAGCACCGTGGAGAGCATGCCACCCGCCGTCGCCAGCACGAAGCGCCAGGACTGAAGGGAGATACGCTGCGTCGGGTCGCTGGTGATTACCCCGCCCAGCGCGCAGTACGGGATGTTGACCACGGTATAGAGCAGGGTCAGCAGCGTGTAGGTAATTGCCGCGTAAATCATTTTGCCGTTGAGGCTGAGGTCCGGTGTGGTGTAGGCCAGCACGCAGACGATGCCGAACGGGATGGCGCCGAACAAAATCCACGGACGGAACTTGCCCCAGCGGCTGCGGGTGCGGTCGGCGATCAGCCCCATACACGGGTCGGAGATTGCATCCAACGCACGGGCCAGCAGGAACATGGTGCCGACAAACCCGGCGGGAATGCCGAAAATATCGGTGTAGAAAAACATCATATAAAGCATGACGTTATCAAAAATGATGTGGCTGGCGGCGTCACCCATGCCGTAGCCAATCTTCTCTTTTACTGACAATACTTCGCTCATCTTTTTTATCCTTCACGCTGTAGGGGGCGCTGAGACCGGTTGCATTGGTTTTAAACCATTGTTTCAACGGCGGGTATTGCGTTTTCTGGTTAGCAGATTACGTTTCTTGTTTTTTGTGATCGCGATAAATGTTGGAGAGCACAAAAGGCTAACCTGAGGATTTTCTTAGGAATTAGCTGAAACAGGGGTGTACAGGTCAAAAGAGAGGTGAAAAAAGTGGTGTGGGGTATGTGGTAAATGCCTGAAAGTAGCTATAATGCGCCCCGCCTCCATGTAGCAATGCAGGCGCGGAAGATCGTCATCTCCGGTGAGGTGGCTGGACTTCAAATCCAGTTGGGGGCGCCAGCGTTCCCGGGCAGGTTCGACTCCTGTGATCTTCCGCCAAAATTATTATAACTACGTTTTAAACTATCCATTCTTAAAGCATATAATATTTCTATAACTATCAATCGGGAAGCGTTATATGAACATATTATTTGGCATGGAATCAAAAGATATAATTATGACAGCAGCAGTTATAGTAGGTCCTGTTCTTGCTGTTCAAATACAAAAAACATTAGAGCAATTTAGAGAAAGAAAACAAAGCCGCTTTTCTATTTTCAGAACACTAATGTCTACTAGAGCTCAAAGATTACATAGAGAACATGTTCAAGCTTTGAATATGATCGATATAGAGTTTTATGGTAGAAAAATACCAATAATTAAAGTCAGATATCAAACCAAGAAAGAACAAACTGTTACTCATGCTTGGAAAAGTTATAACAGTCATCTAAATAAAATACAAGACTACCTTGACATTAACATTTGGATATCTAAATCCGATGATCTCTTTACAGACTTACTGTACGCTCTTTCTCAAGCAATGAATTACGATTTTGATAAAGTACAATTGCAAAGAGACTGTTATAGGCCAATTGCTCATGGCGATTTAGAAACAACACAAGCAAATATTTTAAAGGGTTTAGAAAGAGTTTTCTCTGGCGATACAGCCTTACCGATGTTCATAACTAATGCACCCTTGAATAGGGCCAATCAGGATGATGAGGTCGTTTCTGAAAATACAACTGATTTCAATAAAGAATCACACTGATATGTTCATGCTTTCGGTGAAATACATTTAGCTCGTAACTCCTCTCTCGCCTGTTCTTTCAACCAACTGGCGAGACTCACCCCTTCCGCAGCCGCCACTGCATCCAACTGCTCCTTCAATGCCGGATCAATATGCATCTTTAAATGCGGAGACTGCCCCCGTCTTTCGTTTTTTTTCGCGCGACATGATTAAAATGAGGCCACCTATCCACTCCGACACATATAGGAGGCAACTTTAACCTCCTCTTCTAACAACGCCTCGATGTGAGGGAACACAACCGGAGCGTCTAACCTCAGGAGCTATTAAGGGTTGATTAGATTCTCATTCTCCCCAGACACTGACCAATCCGGAACCGAGCTTTCGCTAATTATGGGATACCGTCCGAATGTTTTCGAAAAATCCACGCCGAAAATCATCCTTTCCGGCAAGTGGCTGCGCGCGGCGGGTTTTGATACCGGGCAGCAGGTCACGATAAAAGTCATGAAAGGATGCATCGTTTTGGTGGCGTATAACGAGCAGAAGCAGAGGTTGCAGGACGATTATAAACGGACGAAAGCAAAGCTTATTGAGATAGAGAACGCACTTGCGGCGATCCAAACTCCGCATCATGGAAAGCGTCTCGCAAGATCAAATACAAACCACCTGGCTTAGCGGCTGTTTCTGGCGTACTACGAGCTTCCAGGCATCTATCTTGTGACGCGGAGGCAGCGTGACATATGAGGAATTAATAAATTCACCAGTCGGTGAGTTTGTCATGTTTGCCAGCAAGGATGGAAAAGTTCGCATTGAATGCCGCTTCGAAAGCGATACGTTGTGTCTCTCACAGGCCACAATCTGTGAGTTATACGGCAAAGTCAAAGCCATGATCAGTGGGCATATCAAGAATATTTTTGATGAGAGTGAGCTGGTCGAAAATTCAGTTGTTCGGTTTTACCGAACAACTGCCAGCGATGGAGTAGGTATTTTTACGAGACTGGCGAACCAAACTCGATCAGTTCCTTCAATTTAACGATCGGGGCGTTTTAAAAGGAGCAGGCAAAATCAGCAAGAAAGAAGCCGAAGTTGAGAAAGATATCGTCGGCTTATTAAAATGGGATAAGCAGGCTAAGCGCTAATCCCGATTCAACCGCATATGCAGCAACGGAAACGGATTCCCCTGCCCGTCCAGCTCCGAGCGTCCGACCTGCTCAAACCCCATATGGCGATAAAACGCGACGCCCTGCGGGTTCTGCTCATTCACGTCCACTTCGTTTACGCCAAACTCGGCGATGGCGTGTTTTAGCAGCAATTTCCCGACGCCCTTCCCTCGGCTCGCGTCATCCACAAAAAGCATTTCAATGCGGTTTTCATCCACGCCCAAAAAGCCGTGAATAACGCCTGCGTCATCGCGAGCTATCACGACCTTGAGGTTAGGCAGATAGGCGTTAAGCAATAACGGGCGCAGCGCCGCAATATCGCTTTCTTGTAAAAAGTGATGGGTGGCGCGAACGGAAGATTCCCAGATCGCGACCAGACGTTCAAAGTGTCTTGGGAGTGCGGTTTCTATTTTCATGGGGGGATCATGATTAGAAAACCGAACTATTTCAATCCACTCTTCGCGATATTTTCACCATCCCCCCCATCCCTCGGTACCACCACGGTGACGTTTTCCATCGGCACGCCTGCCGCAAGGTGAATATCCTGTAGCTGCTGTAACGCTCCCCACCGGGATGGCAGCTCCGCTCGCCGGTTCATGCCGTCTTTCTCCGTTGGGCTTTTAACGGAAGTCTATCCAGGCTAGCCAGTAATGCCCCCTGGAAGAAAGCACGATTTTTACTGCTTCACCCATACCAGCTGATCAACCCGGAAGCCCAGACTGCGCGCGGTGTTCAGGTAATCCTGCTTTACCGCATCCGGGATGGTCGGCGTGCGTGACAGGATCCACAGATAGTCGCGGTTCGGGCCGCTCACCAGCGCGTACTGGTACTTATCGTCCAGCCTGATCACGTTATACCCGCCGTAGAACGGGCCGAAGAACGATACCTTCAGCGCGGCGGTGGTCGGCTCGCCGGTAAAGTAGGCTTTGCCCTCGCTCTCGCTCCACTTGTTCTTCACCGGATCAAAACCCCGGTTAAGCACGCTGATGCCGCCGTCGCTGCGCTCGCCGTAGGTCGCCGTCACCTGTTCCAGACCGCGTTCAAAGCGGTTTTCCAGACGGGCGACTTCGTACCATTTGCCGAGATAGCGGCTGGCGTCAAAGTGGGTAATAGGCTGCACGCCTTTCGGCGGCGTGGGGGATTTACAGGCGACCAGCGTCAGGGCAATCGCAACACCGGTCACAACAGGCCATAGCTTCATGAGAATTCCTTTCATTTGCACGGTTGGAAGTTAAGTGTAGTGCACCGTTTCGGCGCTTCATCCCGTTCGGGAAAATTCGTAGTATATTGAGAGTATTCCTCCACCCTGGACACGGACATGGCTTACTCCATCGGCGAATTCGCCAGACTCAGCGGCATCACCGCCACCACCCTGCGGGCGTGGCAGCGTCGCTACGGTTTACTCAAGCCACAGCGCACGGAAGGCGGCCACCGCCAGTACAGCGATGAGGACGTACAGCAGGCGCTCAAAATCCTCGACTGGGTAAAAAAAGGCGTCCCGATCGGCCAGGTCAAACCGCTGCTGGAACGCCCGACGCCGGGGCGGACCAACAACTGGCAAACGCTGCAGCAGAGCATGCTGCAACGCCTGCAGGACGGCAAAGTCGAGTCCCTGCGCCAGATGATTTACGACGCCGGGCGCGAGTACCCAAGGCCGGAACTGGTCGCGAACGTACTGCGTCCGCTGCGCAGCCAGGTCTCGGCTAACGTCGCCGCCGCCATGACCCTGCGCGCAATCCTCGACGGCATCATCATCGCCTACACCTCGTTTTGCCTCGAAGGCGATAAAAAAGCGCCGGGCGACAATATTCTGCTCAGCGGCTGGCACCTGAATGACCCGTGCGAGATCTGGCTCGAAGCCCTAACGCGCACCGGGCAGGGCCACCGCATCGACATTCTGCCAGTTCCGCCAGACGCGCTGGCACCGGAGATTTTCCCGGAGCGGAAATGGCTGCTGGTCACCAGCGGCAAGCTCACCGCCGGGCGGAAAAAGCAGGTGGAGCAGTGGCAGCAGCAGGTATCGCTTGAAGTGATTATCCTCTGATAATTTTCTCCTGCGGGAATCTTCACGAAAAGTTGAATATTTTCCCGCGCCGCAGATGCTAACGTTTTCCTGTGACGAATAACTCAACAGGAAAACACCATGAAAAAAACTGCCCCTCTGCTGATCCTGGCCTCGATGGCCTTTGCCCCTGCAGCCTTTAGCGCCCCTGCCGGCACGCTAAGCGTCCACATTCTTGACCAGCAAACCGGAATGCCGCCATCAGACGTTACCGTTACGCTGGAGAAGCAGCAGCAGGACAAATGGACCCCGATTGCCAGCGGCAAAACCGACCACGATGGCCGTATCAAATCGCTCTATCCGCAGGATCAGGACATGCAGCCTGGCGTGTACAAAGTAACCTTCAAAACCGCAGAGTACTTCCACGGCAAAAAGCTGGACACCTTCTTCCCGGAGATCCCGGTGCTGTTTACCGTGACCCGCACCAACGAGAAGCTGCACATCCCACTTCTGCTTAGCCAGTACGGCTACTCGACCTACAAGGGCAGTTAAGAGGCATTGATTTTAAAGGATTATAAAAAATAGTTCCGCGAATACTTGGACAAATTAGTCATGTTGTGTAAGTTTTAGTTATATGAACGGGAGGACTACACCATGACAACGAAACCTGTGCTCGGTATTAGCGGATGTTTGACCGGATCCGCCGTTCGCTTTGACGGCGGACATAAGCGCATGGGCTTCATCATGGATGAGCTGGCCCAGTGGGTGAATTTCAGGCCCGTCTGCCCGGAGATGGCCATCGGCCTGCCGACGCCTCGCCCGGCGCTGCGTCTGATCGTCACGACAGACGGAGAAACGCAGATGCGCTTCAGCCACGCGCCTCACGAAGACGTTACGCAGAAAATGGCTGAATTTGCGGCAGATTATTTGCCGAAAATCGGCGATCTCGCAGGCTTTGTTGTCTGTGCAAAATCTCCAAGCTGCGGCATGGAACGCGTGCGGCTGTATGATGAAAACGGCAACCGGGGCCGCAAGGAGGGGGTCGGGCTGTTCACCGCCGCCCTCCTTGAAACCTTGCCGTGGCTGCCCGTTGAAGAAGACGGACGCCTGCACGACCCGGTGCTGCGGGAAAACTTCGTCGAGCGCGTTTTTGCGCTGCACGAACTCAACACGCTACGTAAAAATGGCCTCACGCGCCGCGCGCTGCTGGACTTCCACAGCCGCTACAAGCTTCAGCTGCTGGCGCACCACCAGGCGGGCTACCGTGAGATTGGCCCGTTCGTTGCCTCGCTGCACGAGTGGGAAGACCTGGACGCCTTCTTCGTGGCGTACCGGGAAAAGCTGATGACCATCCTGAAAAAACCCGCCTCGCGGAAGAATCACACCAACGTGCTGATGCATATTCAGGGCTATTTCCGTAACCAACTCAACACCCGCCAGCGCGGCGAGCTGCGCGATGTGATCCTGCACTATCGCAACGGACAGTTGCCTATCCTCGCCCCGATCACGCTGCTGAAGCACTACCTGGCCGAATACCCCGACCGGTATCTGATGACGCAAAACTACTTTGATCCCTATCCTGATGATTTGGGTCTGCGTCTGGCAGTCAAGTGATGAAAAAAATGCGAAGGCCCCATTGACCCATAGAGGCCCAAAGCAGTACCCCGTTTAGACGACATCCTCACTGTCGTCTCTTTTTTGCGCTTAACCCATACGATCGGCAAAAAAAAGCGCCGTAAAACGGCGCTCTGAGGATTATGCGACAAAATTCTTTTTCAACGCTTCCAGCCCATCCTGGTAAATCCCGCTGAACAGGGCCTGGGCCTCTGCGTCAGAAACATTTACCGGCGTGAATTCACCGTACCACTCTACACGTGAGACGTTGCTGTCGGCCGTTTCATGTACCGTAATGGTGGAAAGATAATCCACCACCGGGAAGGGCGCTTTCATAATCGAGTAGCTGTAGCTGCGCTGGCGGTTATCAAACGCTTCCAGACGTTCAATCACGGTGCCACCATCAGCCGTGGTCAGCGAACGTACGCGCCCGCCTTCAGAGGAGACGCTTTCTGGGATGAACGGTAGCCAGTCTGGCAGGGCATCAAAGCCCCCCATCAGTTGCCACACCGTTTCGGCAGATGCCGGAATTTCAATAGATACTGTTGTATTAGCCATGATTATTCTCTCTTAATATCAGTAATGTAGGATTACATTGCGAGGGTGTCGACAACACCGCCATCCACACGCAGGGCAGCACCCGTGGTCGCGGAAGAGAGCGGTGATGCCAGATAAACGGCGAGGTTTGCCACCTCTTCCACATCCGCGGCGCGCTGAATAATCGAGCTGGGGCGCGCGCTGCGGACAAACTCATCGGCCTGTTCACGTGCGTTACGGCCTGATTTTTCGGCAGCCTCGGCCAGCATCGTTTTCAGGCCATCAGTAAATGTCGGACCGGGCAGAATCGCATTCACGGTGACGCCTGTGCCCGCCAGCCGTTTTGCCAGTCCATGCGAAACCGCCAGGTTAGCGGCTTTGGTGACGCCGTAGTTGATCATGTCACCGGGAATGGCCACGCCAGATTCGGACGACACGAAAATAATGCGTCCCCATCCCTGCTCTGCCATGGCTGTCGCATAGTGCCGCGCCAGGCGGACGCCGGACAGAACGTTGACGTTGTAGAAATGCTTCCACTCGTCGTCCGGCACGGTGAAGAAGTCTTTGTCGTTAAATATGCCAAGGTTATTTACCAGCACATCGGCGACAGGCACGGCGGCGATCAGTGCGGCAACACCCTGTTCGGTGCTAAGGTCAGCCACCACACCACGCAGCAGCGCGGCTGGATTTTTTGCTTTAATGCTGGCAATCGCTGTGGCCACGCTGGTTTCCTGACGGCCAACCACCACGACGGTGGCTCCCGCTTGTGCCAGCCCGTCGGCAATGCCGAGCCCGATGCCGGACGTAGAGCCGCTCACCACCGCAATTTTGTCGGTAAGATCCAGTTTCATCATATTTCTCATGTAAGTATTGGGGGCCTGACGACCCCGCGGTGATTAACGAACGGGCAGCGGTGCATTCTCAGCAACCAGACCCTGACGGCGCATCTCTTCCCAGAATGCCACTGGAATGGTGGTTTTTAGCGCAGCCAAATCCTCAGCCATACGGCCAGGGCGGCTGGAGCCAGGGATCACGGCGGCGACGGCCGGATTCGCCAGCGCAAACTGCAGTGCCGCAGCTTTTACATCCACGTTGAACTGCGCGGCAACAGCCTGAATACGTGCCACCTGCTCATGAATAGCCGGAGAGGCTTTTTGATATTCGAAGTGCTCCCCTCCGGCCAGCACGCCTGAGCTGTAGGGACCGCCGATCACGATATCGACATTGTGCTCCAGCGCCTCTGGCATCAGACGCTGTAAGGCGCGTTTATGGTCGAGCAGAGAGTAACGGCCCGCCAGAAGGAAGGCATCGGGCTTAGGCTCATCCAGCGCCAGCGTCAGCTCGCACGGCTCGACGCGGTTTACGCCCAGACCCCATGCTTTAATGACGCCCTCTTCTCGCAGGCGAGTCAGGGCACGGAACGCACCGGTACGCGCCACATTAAACTGTTCCAGCCAGCTGTCACCGTAGAAATCCTGCGCTGGATCGTGGATCCAGACGATATCCAGACGGTCAGTTTTCAGTCGTTTCAGGCTATCCTCAATAGAGCGCAGCGTGGCATCAGCGGAGTAATCATTGAGAATTTTGTTTTTCAGACCGTGTTCAAACAGACCGCCTTTCTCACCAAAATCACGGGTCGCGGGATCTTCCATCTCGTCGAGCATGATGCGGCCTACTTTGGTGCTCAGCACATACTCGTCGCGAGGATACTGAGACAGCGCTTCACCCATGCGCAGTTCGGAAAGGCCAGAGCCATAAAGCGGTGCGGTGTCGAAGTAACGCACGCCCAGTTTCCAGGCGTCGTGTACGGTGGCCAATGCTTCATCCTCAGGAATGTTGCGGAACATGTTGCCCAGCGGTGCGCCGCCCAGGCCGATGTTTGCAGGTAACAGATTTTTGATACTCATAAGATGTCCTCAGTTTTTGGGTTCAGGTCGGGCGATTTCGCTGTCGCCCTGTGACGCTGATCACAATACCTTGCGAGGTTATGACTTGATAGGACATAATTCGTCTAACTTGAGTCCTTTGAGGTCTGACATGATTGATTTACGACAGCTGAAATATTTCGTGGTGGTGGCAGAAGAGGAGCACGTTGGCCGTGCCGCCGAGCGTTTGCATATCTCTCAGTCTCCGCTGAGCCGCCAGATTGCCCAGCTTGAAGAACGCCTCGGTTTGATGCTTTTTGAACGCAACCAGCAGCGCATACGTTTAACCGCCGACGGGCAAACTTTCCTCGCTGAGACCCGCTCCCTGCTGACCCACGCGAACCGTCTGGAGTCCCTCGGAAAGCGCTTAGGCCGCGGTGAGGATGGGGGGTTGTGTATCGGCTATATTGAAAACGCGATGCACTCCGGTGTGCTCTCTACCGCCTTACGCACACTGCGCCAGTCCCGCCCGGACGTTCATATAGCCCTTTACAGCCAACCACCCGCCACGCAGATCGAAGGGTTGCGTCAGCGCAGCCTCGACTTTTCACTGGTCGACACGCCACCTGCGGAAAGCGAGCAAGACCTGGAATATATTCAGGTGCTGGATGACAAAATGCTGCTGGCATTGCCGCAACATCACCCTCTGGCTCAGGAAGAAGTCCTTTTGCCCGCGCAACTGGCGGATCAGGAGTGGATTGCCGTCATTCACAACGATGATGCTCACTCCCGCGACGAGTTTGTTGCCGCCTGCGTGAAGGCTGGATTTAACCCGACCATTCGTCTGGAGGCGGGTGAACCGCTAACGGCACTGGGGCTTGTGGCCGCCGGGCTTGGACTGGCGCTCATCCAGCACAGCCTGCGTCATAACGCACCGGAAGGGGTGATACTGCGCGAACTAACGTGGATGCCTTACTCAACTCAACTGTGGGCGGCGTGGCATAAGGCCAACCAGCGTCCACTGGTCACGCATTTCAGGGAAATTTTGCGTGGGAACAAAAATGATTAACACCCTGCACATTCAAAACTACCGCTCCATCCGCGAGATGTCGCTGGAGCTGGAGCAGCTCAATATAGTCTTCGGGCCGAACGGTACCGGTAAATCCAATATTTACAAGGCGATATACCTGATGCACAGCGCCGCGCAAGGGCAGTTTTCCCAGGCGCTGGCGAACGAGGGCGGCATTCTGAAGGTGTTCTGGGCAGGCAAAACCCGCAGCGACCAGCTGCGGCGGATGAATCTGGCGGTAGAAACTGAGACCTACGAATACGAGCTGCAGGTCGGGTTTGTGGAGAAGCTGCCGTATCCCTCACAGTTTCAGCTCGACCCGGTGATCAAAGAGGAGTCCATCTGGCTGAGCGGCCAGCACCGTCGACCGTCGTCACAGCTGATGAAGCGCAGGAATCAGGCCGTGTTTCTGAACAACGTGCATCACGAGAAGGTGACCCACAGCGGCACGCTGTACGAGAACGAATCGGTATTCGGGCAGCTTGGCGAACCGCACCTTTACCCGGAAGTGTCGCAGATGCGCGAGTCCCTGCGTAACTGGCGCTTTTATCATGAGTTTTCTGTATCAATCGGCTCGGCGATGCGCGCTCCGCAGGTCGGTTTCCGCTCCCCGGTGCTGGCCAGCGACGGTGCCAACCTGGCTGCGGCGTTTCAGACTATCGTGGAGATTGGCGACGAGCTGCTGCTGATGCGCATCCTTGACCAGGCCTTCCCCGGCTGCGTGTTTTACAGCGACAACAGCGGTGGACGTTTTCGCATGATGATGCAGCGCGAGGGGCTGAGCAGGCCGCTGGAACCGGCGGAGTTCTCCGACGGCACCCTGCGCTTTCTGTGCCTGGCGGTGGCGCTGTTAAGCCCGCGCCCGCCAGCATTTATCGCATTGAACGAACCGGAAAACAGCCTGCACCCACAGATGCTGCCCGCCCTGGCGAGCTTAATCGCCGAGGCCAGTCGCTACTCGCAGATCTGGCTCACCAGCCACTCGCCGGAGCTGGCGACGTTGATTGAGAAGCACAGATCGTTTTCGCTGTATCAGCTATCGATGGCGGAGGGGGAGACGAGGGTGGAGAGGCTGGGGTAGTCTCCAGGAGTACGGAGACTGTTTTTCCGCATCTCGCTTCAGCGAATCATGCCAATAAAGAACCCCAGATATCCGGCCCGGCTTAACCATAAAAAAGGGCTGATGAGGCCGGACCGCCGGAGATTAATCAACTCTCTCATGGGAGCCAGGCCATCATTTCTGATAACGACATTTTTTGCACAATAGCGACAATGCATAATCAGAAATAAAATCCCGGCGATCGCAAAACCAAAATAACTTTCGCGACTGCCCCAAAAATGAGTGCTTAATTTTAAATAAGTTAATCCCCAGATACTGACTAGAAAGACGATAAATGAACATGCCGCGATGTTCATGTCTCGCTTACTACCCAGACCAAAAAATAGCGCGTCAAAGAAAAACATCGGGGTAAACGGTGACTGGACGCTTCTTCCTGTCACTTTACTAAAACGAAAAAACACGACCGTTCCAACGAAAAATGCGAACAGCGCAATTCCTAAGAGCAGATAAATCATTTAATTAATCCTTTTTGAAGGGCCAGGATACGAGTTCGGTACTGCCAGCGCCGTCGATCTCCGGCAGGTTGTTATGATTTTCACTTTGTCGGATACTAGCACCAATACCTCCGCCAATTCTGAAAGCACCACCAACGCCATCTTTACCTACAGATCCTTCAATTGAAAAAATACCAGCGGATATGGAACCGGAATAATCATAAGCCGGATTGAAATCCTTAATTGGATAAGGCCCGAAAGTTAATCCAGCCGACGCATCCGCGCGCCAGCCAAACACCTTTGTTATCCCGCCATTAATTGCGAATTTATCTTCTGAAAGGCCCCCTCCAGATAGCCCCCGCCGACATAACCAACAGCCACCTGACCTTTTACATCACCATGGATTTTTGCCGTATCCCCTACTGATGGACCAATATGAGAGTCTTTAATAGCCTTGTTAATTTTGTCGGGAGATACACCTTTACCGCCGAGATCGAAAGCCAGTGAAGCATCCTGTTGTGTTGCTGGAGGCACTAATCCACCCCAGTTTGAGGTAGCATTATTCTCTGCCGCGTTCTTCCCACCTTGCGCCCCAGCAGCTGCCGAAGCCGTACTCCCTCCCGCCAATCCACCCGCCATCCCCGCCGATACTGAAGCCAGCGTAATGACCGTCTGCATTTGATCTTCGCTCAGTTTCGACAGGTCTTTCACTTCCGGATAGAGCACGCTGGCTATAGCATGCGCAGCCAGCTCCCCTGACGCGGCCCCCGCAGCTCCCGCAGCACCAGCGAGTCCAGACTATGCGGTTCGGTGATGTGCTGCTGCAGGTAGTCGATCAGGCAGTTAATACGTGCGTCACGGGTATCTTTCGGAACCGGCTGGGCGATGAACTGCGCCTGCCCGCCCTCGCGATGGGGCGGGACAATCATCCGACGGGCAATCTGGTTGGCGACGACGCTGCCAAAACGCTGGCGAATGATGTACAGGCAGCAGTCCAGCGCAGCCGCGGTACCGGCAGAGGTGATGATATTGCCGTCATCCACGTAGAGGGCATTGATATCCAGCTGGACGTTCGGAAAGAGCGACTGGAAATGATGTTCAAACTCCCAGTGGGTGGCGGCCCGTTTACCGTCGAGGATCCCCGCCCAGGCCAGCACAAACGACCCCAGACACAGGCCGACAATTTCCGCGCCGTTGTCTCTCGCCAACACCAGGCTGTCGAGCAGCGCCTGAGGCGGCCGTTCAAGGACGTGCTGCCAGTAGGGAACGACAACAATGTCTGCCTGCCCGATGGCGGTGTAATCCTGCGTGGCGTTGAGGGCAAACCCGTCTTTTGAGGTAAGCAACCCCGGCGTTTCGGCGCAGATCGTCACGTTAAAGCGCTTTTCGCCGGAGACCGAATCACCAAACAGAATGCAGGGAACGGAGTAGTGGAACGGGCTGAACCCGTCTACCGCGACAATCGCGACGTTGATTAGCGACATCTGTCTCTCCTTTCCCGTTAACGCACTCAGAATATAACGGTTTCGCCATCCTGGGGAATGCTCACCACATCGCTCACCTGGTTGGCTTCGACGTACTCACGCAGCGCGCTGCGGGTCAACAGGCAGTGGTTAATCGCCTCCATGTGGCTCGCGACGATTTTAGCCTGCGGCAGCAGGAAATGGACGTTAAGCACATCTTCCTGTCCCATAATAATGGGCCCAAAGCCGATGACGTGGGCATAACCGGCGTTCAGTACCACCACATCCGGCTGGTGTTTTTGCAGATCGGCTGCCACCTCTTCGCGCCAGATGGTATCCCCGGCAAGATAGAGCGTCTTCTCATCAGGATGACGCAGCACCACGCCACAGGCCTCGCCCAGCCGCTCCGCCAGTTCTGGCACGGCGTAAGCGCGGTCGGTCCCGTGCTGGCCGCCGTACGTTTTCGCAATCCGAACCTCCCCGAAGGTGGTCTCGTCGGTCATGATCGTCAGGTTGGTAAATCCCTGGCTGCGCAGCAGAGCGGCATCACGATCGTTTTGCACGTAGATCGGTTTGTCTTTGGCGATCAGCTCTGCCGCGGTGCGATCCCAGTGATCGTCATGGGTATGGGTGACGATCACCGCGTCAGCGTCCAGCAGCGTATTGACGTCGACGGGAAGTTCGACCGTCGGGTTACGGCGTTCGGCATGCGCCGTACCGGGAAAGCCCGGATAAGCGCCTTTCGGGGCCAGCATCGGGTCGATTAAAAGGCGTTTTCCGGCGTAGGTAATCAGCAGGGTGGCATTGCGAATTTGGGTAATGTTCATGGGCTATCCTCCGGTTGGTGTGATAAGGAGGATAGCCAGCCGTCACAATTGGTGCTGTGGGCTAAAGGGCGATTACCGATGGAATCGGGCCATTTTCATCACCGCGTTTTCTGCCGGCACCTTTACCAGCCTGGCACCGCCCCGCCGTTGAAGATCGTCTCTGCCGCTTTCGCCACTTCCGGTGACTGATAGGACTGGATAAACGCCTTCACGTTCTCCGCGTCTTTGTTGTCTTCGCGCGTCACCACGATGTTCACGTACGGCGAGTTTTTGTCTTCAATAAAGACGCTGTCATGCACCGGCGATAGCCCGGTTTGCTGAATATAGGTAGTGCTGATGATGGCGACATCCACTTTCGGGTCATCCAGCACGCGCGGCAGCTGTGCCCCTTCCAGTTCCATGATTTTCAGCTGCTTAGGGTTGGCGGTAATATCCAGCGCCGTCGGCAGCAGCCCGGTGTCCGGCTTCAGGGTGATGAGCTTCTCTTTTTGCAGCAGCAGCAGCGCGCGGCCAAGGTTGGTCGGATCGTTTGGAATGGCGATAGTCGCCCCGTCCTTCAGGTCAGAGACGGATTTGATCTTGCGGGAATAGCCGGCCATCGGGAAAACAAAAGTATTGGCCACGGCCACCAGCTTGTAGCCATGCGCCTTGTTATCTTCTGCAAGGAACGGGCGATGCTGGAAGACGTTGGCATCCAGCTCTCCCTGGTTAGTGGCATCGTTAGGCAACAGCGAGCCGCTGAAGCCCACCAGCTCCACGTCCAGGCCATATTTTTCTTTTGCCACCTTTTTGGCGACTTCCGCCACGTCCTGTTCAGCGCCGTTGATGACGCCCACTTTTATGTGTTTGGCATCGCTGCCACTTTGATCGCACCCTGCCAGCAGCAGGCCAGCGAGAACCAGAGCACCCAATCGACGTTTCACGAGAAAGTTCCTTTTGCTGAATGTTGTAGTGACTATATCGACAACGAGGCGGTGAAATAAAAAACGAAAAAGAATCAATAAGAAGGATAAGTTATATGCGGGTATGGCCGGGTGATGCTGCGCTTACCCGGCCTACGGATTCAGAGCTTAAAGGACTTTCGCCAGGTAATGTCGCTGCATGCCCGGGTACGGATAATCCTGCAAAGACATCTGCAGCTGGTACCCCTGTTTTTCATAGAACGGACGCGCCTGGAAGCTGACGGTATCCACCAGCGCATGCTTGCAGCCTTTGCGTCTGGCTTCATCTTCCGCCGTTTTGATAAGCTGGCTGCCCACGCCGGTACCCCGCACGGTGTCGCTGACCCAGAGAAAATCGATATTCAGCCAGTTACCTTTACGCACCCCAATGAGCCCGCCGAGCATGACGCCTTTATCGTCTCGTACATAAACGCCAATGTCGCCGCTAAAGTTTGTCAGATCGATAAACTGTCCGTTATAGGCTCTTAACCCCACAAATAGCTCTTCTTTTTCTGCGGGTGTTACATTATAAGTAATGCTCAGGTGCATATTCCTCTCCTTATTTTCCGCGCAATTTGAATATCTCACAGCTTAACCTTCATAAAAACTCCTAATTTCCTCCATTTTTTTAATACAGAAACATTCACTCAATAACTAAATAAAAAAAGCCTTTCCAATACGCACCCAAAACGTATACTGAGAACGATCATTCTCACTTTTACACGGTAGACGACGATGAGCACAAAGCTGGAAGAACGACAAAAACAACGTCAGGACGAAATCATCACCGCCGCGCGTCGCTGCTTTCGCGCCAGCGGATTTCACGCCGCCAGCATGTCACAAATTGCCAGTGAGGCGAAGCTTAGCGTCGGGCAAATTTACCGTTATTTCAGTAACAAAGACGCAATTATTGAAGAGATGATCCGCCGCATTATCGACTCACGCATCGAAGGGATGCAGGACAAAACGGTGGTGGAAGGGATGCCGCAGGCGCTCGCCTGGCGTCAGACGCTCAACGAAGACGACGATGCGTTGATGCTCGAAATGTCTGCCGAGGCAACCCGTAACCCGCAGGTGGCGGCCATGCTGATCGCAGCCGATGCCCGGATGTTTACCAACGCCTGTGCGCACCTGAAAAAACAATTTCCCCATCTGAGCGATGAACATATTCGCTGCTGCGTGGAAATTACCGCGGTGATGATCGAAGGCACGATTTACCGTCGACTCGCGCCTTTAAAAGTACCGTCGGAACAATTAGAGCCTATCTATCAGAATATTTTAAATATGCTTTTCTCTGCGAAGTAATCGCATGTGAATAATTAGCGGGAATAAGTAATTTCCCAAATTAACATTTCCGGCCATGCCGGAGATGCGGTATCGCTGTGCCTTTAAATAGCCCCCCTCCCTGTTGAGCCTTTAACAGGGCAGGCATCGTTCACCCTGGAAAAAGATTATGAAAACCATAACAACCTCCATCGCGGCATTACTCCTCCTGACCGGGTGCGATAATGCGCAAACATCTGCTCCCCAGCATCCTCTTCCGGATGTGGGGATTGTCACCCTCATGAGCCAGCCGGTCTCCGTCGTCAGCGAGCTCACGGGCCGTACCACCGCCGCCATGAGCGCCGAAGTGCGCCCGCAGGTGGGCGGCATTATTCAGAAGAGGTTGTTCAGCGAAGGCGATACCGTGAAGGCCGGACAGGCGCTGTATCATTGACCCTTCCAGCTACCGCGCGGCGTTTGATGAAGCCGCCGCGGCGCTGAAACAGGCCCAGGCGCTGGTGCAGGCCGACTGCCAGAAAGCCCAGCGCTATGCGCAACTGGTGAAAGACGACGGCGTGTCGCGTCAGGACGCAGAAGACGCGAAGTCCACCTGCGCGCAGGACAAGGCCAGCATTGAATCAAAGAAGGCCGCGCAGGAGAGCGCGCGCATTAACCTCAACTGGACCACCGTCACCGCGCCGATTGCCGGACGCATCGGCATCTCCTCCGTCACCCCCGGCGCGCTGGTCACCGCCCAGCAGGATACCGCGCTCGCCACCATTCGCGGGCTGGACAGCATGTACGTCGACTTAACCCGTTCCAGCGCCGATCTGCTGCGTTTACGCAAGCAAACCCTTGCCACCAATAGCGATACGCTAAGCGTGTCGTTAATCCTCGAAGACGGCAGCACCTACAGCGAGAAAGGCCGCCTGGCGTTAACCGAAGTGGCGGTGGATGAATCAACCGGCTCGGTCACGCTGCGCGCCGTCTTCCCGAACCCGCAGCATCAGCTCCTGCCAGGCATGTTTGTCCGCGCCAGGGTGGATGAAGGCGTCATGAGCGACGCGATCCTCGCGCCGCAGCAGGGCATCACCCGTGACGCCAAAGGCACCGCCACCGCTCTGGTGGTCAATGCCAGCAACAAGGTCGAGCAGCGTCAGCTGGAAACGGGTGACACCTACGGCGACAAATGGCTGGTGCTGAGCGGGCTGAAGGCGGGCGACAGGCTGATTGTGGAAGGTACTGACAAAGTCACCGCCGGGCAGGAAGTGAAGGCCGAAGAGATGAAAGCCAACGGAGGAAACGCCTGATGTTTTCCCGTTTCTTCGTGCGTCGCCCGGTCTTTGCCTGGGTTATCGCTATTCTTATCATGCTCGCCGGAATGCTGGCCATCCGCACGCTGCCGGTCGCGCAGTACCCGGACGTCGCGCCGCCGTCGATCAAAATCTCCGCCACCTATACCGGTGCCTCCGCGCAGACGCTGGAAAACAGCGTAACGCAGGTGATCGAGCAGCAGCTGACCGGGCTGGATAACCTGCTCTACTTCACCTCCACCAGCAGCTCGGACGGATCGGTGAGCATTACCGTCACCTTCGAGCAGGGCACTGACCCGGACACCGCTCAGGTGCAGGTGCAGAACAAAGTCCAGCAGGCGGAATCGCGCCTGCCCACCGAGGTGCAGCAGTCCGGGATCACCGTCGAAAAATCCCAGAGCAACTTCCTGCTGATCATGGGCGTGTACGATAAAACCGACACCGCCAGCAGCTCGGATATTGCCGACTGGCTGGTGAGTAATATGCAGGATCCGCTGGCGCGCGTGGAAGGCGTCGGGAGCCTGCAGGTGTTCGGGGCGGAATACGCGATGCGCATCTGGCTCGACCCGGCGAAGCTGGCATCCTACTCGCTGATGCCGTCCGACGTGCAGAGCGCGATTGAAGCGCAGAACGTGCAGGTCTCCGCCGGTAAAATCGGCGCGCTACCCTCGTCGAACGCCCAGCAGCTGACCGCCACCGTCCGCGCCCAGTCGCGCCTGCAGACGGTGGATCAGTTTAAAAACATCATTGTGAAGAGCCAGTCCAACGGCGCGGTGGTGCGCATCAGCGATGTCGCCCGCGTGGAGATGGGCAGCGAAGATTATACCGCCACCGCGAAGCTCAACGGCCACCCGGCGGCGGGTATGGCAGTCATGCTTTCACCGGGTGCGAACGCGCTCAACACTGCGACGGCGGTGAAAGACAAGATTGCCGAGTTCAAAAAGTCGATGCCGGAAGGCTACGACGTGGCCTACCCGAAGGACAGCACCGAGTTCATCAAGATCTCCGTTGAGGACGTGATTCAGACCCTGTTCGAAGCCATTGTCCTCGTAGTGGTGGTGATGTACCTGTTCCTGCAAAACATCCGCGCGACGCTGATCCCCGCGTTGGCGGTACCTGTCGTTCTGCTGGGTACCTTCGGCGTGCTGGCGCTGTTCGGCTACTCCATCAATACCCTGACGCTGTTTGCGATGGTGCTGGCGATTGGGCTTTTGGTGGATGACGCCATCGTGGTGGTGGAAAACGTCGAGCGTATTATGCGCGACGAGGGGCTGCCCGCCCGGGAAGCCACCGAGAAATCGATGGGCGAAATCTCCGGCGCGCTGGTCGCCATTGCGCTGGTGCTCTCTGCGGTATTCCTGCCGATGGCCTTCTTCGGCGGTTCCACCGGGGTGATTTACCGTCAGTTTTCGGTCACCATTATTTCGGCGATGTTCCTCTCCGTGGTGGTGGCGCTGACCCTGACGCCCGCGCTCTGCGGCTCGATTCTGAGCCACACGACGCCGCACAAAAAGGGCTTCTTCGGCGCGTTTAACCGCTTCTACAGCAGGACCGAGCGCGGTTATCAGAACAAGGTGCTGCGCGCTCTGCGCCGTTCCGGCGGCATGCTGGTCATCTACGTCCTGCTCTGCGGCGCGATGGGCTTCGCCATGCTTAAGCTGCCGGGCAGCTTCCTGCCGACGGAAGACCAGGGCGAAATCATGGTGCAGTACACCCTGCCAGCCGGCGCGACGACGGTACGTACCGCCGAAGTCAGCCGCCAGGTGCGCGAGTGGTTCCTCACCAAAGAGAAAGCCAACACCAACGTGATCTTCACCATTGAAGGCTTCAGCTTCAGCGGCAGCGGCCAGAACGCCGGGATGGCGTTTGTCTCCCTGAAGAACTGGTCAGAGCGTAAAGGCGATGCAAACACGGCTCAGGCCATCGCCCTGCGTGCCACGCAGGAACTGAGCACCATCCGCGATGCGACCATCTTTGCGATGACGCCGCCTGCGGTGGACGGCCTGGGCCAGAGCAACGGTTTTACCTTTGAGCTGATGGCCAGCGGCGGCACCGACCGCGATGCGCTGCTGAAACTGCGTAACCAGCTGATTGGCGAAGCCAACCAGGACAGCTCGCTGCACGCCGTGCGCGCCAACGATCTGCCGCAGATGCCGCAGCTTCAGGTCGATATCGATAACAACAAAGCCGTGTCACTGGGGCTGTCCCTGAGCGACGTCACCAACACCCTCTCCAGCGCTTGGGGCGGGACCTACGTGAACGACTTTATCGATCGCGGCCGTGTGAAAAAGGTCTACATCCAGGGCGACAGCGACTATCGCGCCGTGCCGTCCGATCTCAACAAATGGTATGTGCGCGGCAGCGACAGCACCATGACCCCGTTCTCCGCCTTCGCCACCACTCGCTGGGAGTATGGCCCGGAAAGCCTGGTGCGCTACAACGGCTCGGCGGCGTATGAGATACAGGGCGAAAACGCCAGCGGCGCGAGCTCAGGCACGGCGATGAGCAAAATGGAGCAGCTGGCAAACAGCCTGCCATCCGGCAGCACCTGGGCGTGGAGCGGTTTGTCCTTACAGGAAAAACTGGCGAGCGGTCAGGCGATGAGCCTTTATGCCCTCTCGATCCTGGTAGTGTTCCTGTGTCTGGCGGCGCTGTATGAAAGCTGGTCGGTGCCGATTTCGGTCATCCTGGTGATCCCGCTTGGGGTGCTGGGTGCGGCGCTTGCCGCCTCCCTGCGCGGCCTGAGTAATGACGTCTACTTCCAGGTGGCGCTGCTCACCACTATCGGCCTGTCGTCGAAGAACGCCATCCTGATTGTCGAGTTTGCCGAAGCCAAAGTCGCAGAAGGTTACTCCCTGACGCGCGCCGCCCTGCGTGCCGCCCAGACGCGTCTGCGTCCCATCATCATGACGTCGCTGGCGTTTATCGCAGGGGTGACGCCGCTGGCCGTTGCAACTGGTGCCGGTGCCAACAGCCGCGTGGCAATTGGTACCGGCATTATCGGCGGAACGCTGGCCGCGACGCTGCTGGCGATCTTCTTCGTCCCTTTATTCTTTGTACTGGTGAAACGTCTGTTCTCCGGTAAACACGCGAACCGGAGGTCATAATGTTTCGTGTCACTGTTTTAGCGTTAGCCCTGCTGAGCACAGGGTGTGTGTCGTTAGACCCTACCTATCAACGCCCGGACGCTCCCGTCCCGGCGACCTTGCCCGGCGCGCACGGCGAAGCCACCGCCGTGGTGAGCCAGTGGCAGCAGGTGATGAACGACGCGAGGCTGAAAAGCGTGGTGACGATGGCGCTGAACAGCAACCGCGACGTGCAAAAAGCGATCGCGGATATCGACGCCGCCCGCGCACAGTACGGTGAAACGCGCTCGTCCCTGTTTCCGACGGTGGACGCCGAGCTGAGCCACACCCGCAGCCGCACGCTGGCAAGCGGTGTTGCGACAAGCGACGAAGCCAACGGCGCGGTCTCCAGCTTCGAGCTGGATCTGTTTGGTCGCAACCAGAGCCTCTCCCGCGCCGCGCGTGAAACCTGGCTTGCCAGCGAGTTCACCGCGCAGAACACGCGCCTGACGATGGTTAGCGAGCTGACCACGGCCTGGGTGACGCTGGCGGCGGATAACAGCAACCTGGCGCTGGCGAAATCCACAATGGAGAGCGCGGCAAACTCGCTGAAGATTGTGAAACGCCAGCAGGAAGTGGGCGTCGCGGCGGCTACGGACGTCAGTGAAGCGATGGCGGTTTACCAGCAGGCGCGCGCCAGCGTGGCGAGCTACCAGACGCAGGTAATGCAGGACAAAAACGCCCTCAATCTGCTGGCGGGCGATACGGTGCCGGAGAACCTGCTGCCCGGTACGCTGGAGAGCCTGAGCAACAACGCCATCACGCTGATCCCTGCGGGCGTCAGCTCCAGCGCGCTGCTGCGCCGCCCGGACATTCAGGAAGCGGAACATAACCTGCTGAGCGCCAACGCCAATATCGGCGCGGCGCGCGCCAACTTCTTCCCGACCATTTCACTGACCGCCAGCGCGGGCGTCGGCAGCAACTCGCTCTCCTCCCTGTTCAGCCACGGGATGAAGGTCTGGTCATTCGCGCCGTCCATCACCCTGCCGCTGTTCAGCGGTGGCAACAATCTGGCGCAGCTGCGTTATGCAGAAGCCGAGAAAAAAGGGTTAATTGCGACCTACGAAAAAGCCATCCAGAGCGCGTTTAAAGACGTGGCCGACGCGCTGGCGCGCCGTGAAACGCTCAGCGAGCAGCTTGATGCCCAGCGAGAATACGTGGCGGCCGAGCAAAAAACGCTGGATGTGGCAACGCGCAGCTATAAGGCGGGCGCGGGGGGTTATCTGACGGTACTGACCGCGCAGCGGTCGCTGTGGTCGGCGCAGGAATCGCTGATTGCGCTGCAGCAAACCGACCTGGAGAACCGCATCACGCTGTGGCAGTCGCTGGGCGGGGGGATCCAGTAACCTTATCGGTGGGCGATTCTCATGCGCAGAAAAGAGAAAATCATACTTTCGACTGGAATCGCTACACTGAATGTAACGATATATTTCATGGGAAGCCTGTGACGTCTAAAGGGGGTTGTTGATGAAAGCTGCGCACCTGGTCTGCCTGCTGGTTTGTCTGCTCTTCGCCGCGTTTGTCCATGCTCAGGAAAAGGACGATCCGGCGAAAGAGGCGCAGATTAAGCAACAGGTCCTGAAAGATATTAAGAAAACTTGTACGCCACAGAAAAAGCAGAGCGATAAGGCCTGGCAGGAGATGATTTTGTCGTCCGAGGCCAATCAGCTGCTGATCAAAAACGCCATCACCGCCGTGAAGCGCGACAACCTGGACGCCTACTGGGCTGCGGTTGGTCAGGTGGATTGTCTGGAAGATTATTGAGTTCTCGCCGGGTGGCGCTGCGCTTACCCGGCCTGGAAAATGTTTTAACGCTTCCGCACGTCCGGAATGATGAGATCCCCGCGCAGAACATAGGACCCGAGCATCTGCGTTTTCTCCGTCAGCCAGCTTACGATACGCGCCGCCATGGCATCCATTGAATATTCAATCGCCGGGATCACCGGAATACCCGGCAGGTGCAGCGATCCGGCCAGGCTAAAGACCATAATGTCGTCCGGTACGGATTTATTAAACGCCTGCAGCTGCGGGATCACCCGCTGGGCTTCCTGCTCGTCCGCCACCAGTAACGCGTTGAAGTTCAGCGTGGACGCGTTGTTGAGTAATTCCTGAAGCGCAACGGACGAGGAGGTCGCGTCCATAAAGACGAGGTTGCGATTAAAAGGCAGGAAGTTTTTCTCCAGCGCGTGCTTATAGCCGAGCAGCACCTGGTCGGCAAACCCGCTGCCGTGCGGGTGGATCAGCGCAATCTGGCGACGCCCCTGGCTGGTCAGATAGTTACAGGCGGTTTCGGCGGCAAAGGCGTGATCGAACTGAATGCTGTTGGAGTTATCAGCCTCCATGCAGTCCACCAGAATGACGTTTTCCATATCCACGTCCAGCGGGAAACGGGCGCCAATCACCAGAATGTCGTCACACAGGCCGCAGGAGAGTTCTTCAAGAGCATTCATCACTTCCGCTTTGCTATGGGCGAAGCGCAGCAGCAGGTGTTTTTGATGCTGGCTGAGCTGTTTTTCCAGCGCGTAAAGATAACCGGTGGTCTGGTTAATGTTTTCCTGCGCGCAAATCACCCCAATGCAGCCCGTCGACTGGCTCAGCAGCGACTGGGCAATCACGTTAGGCCGGTAGTTCAGCTCATCCACCGCCTTCAGCACGGCCTGACGGCTGGCTTCCTTAACGCCACGTGACCCACTCAACACTCGCGATACCGTGGCTTTAGACACCCCGGCCAGACGTGATACATCATTGATTGTCGACATCTCTTTCCCCTGGCAGGCTTACCTCGCGCCTGCAAATTCCATAACCGCTACGGCTCACATTATAGCCAGAACGGAGTATATCCGTTTCCGTTTTTCATGGAAACCGATTTTCCGTTTCCACTCAAAATGATGTCAAAACAGCCAAATTATGTGACACACATCCGGTTAATTAGCCTCATAAGTATTGGATCTTGATGGTTATCACAGTTCTGCTTTTTATAAATGGAAACCGGTTTCCGTATCATGTCCAATCATCCTCGCAATAACTATTTACATTTAGAGGATGGTTGTCGATGTTCAAGATTATGCTGTGTTGCTCTGCCGGGATGTCCACCAGCCTGCTGGTCAGCAAAATGGTCGATGTCGCGAAAGAACGTGGTTTGCCGGTGAAGATTGATGCGTACGGTGTTTCCGAATTTGATACGCAGTTTCCGCAATACCAGGTGGTACTTCTCGGACCGCAAGTGAAATACATGTTACAGACACTCTCAGACAAGGCGGCTACGAAAGGCATTCCGGTGCAGCCCATCGACATGATGGACTACGGCATGCAACGTGGCGATAAAGTACTGGACTATGCTCTGTCGCTCATCGAAGCGGCACACTAAAAGGTGTTCACATGAGTTCGTTATATCAATCCATGGTCGCGGTGATTGAGCAGTCAATTACCCCGCTGGCCGCAAAGCTGGGTCAGCAAAAGTATGTGATTGCCATCCGCGACGGCTTTACCGCCGCGCTGCCGTTTATGATCATCGGCTCGTTTATGCTGGTGTTCATCTTCCCGCCGTTCTCGGCGGATACCACCAACAGCTTCGCCCGCGGCTGGCTGGATTTATCCCAGACCTACCGCGAGCAGCTGATGCTGCCGTTTAACCTCAGCATGGGCGTGATGACCTTCTTCATTTCGGTGGGGATTGGAGCGAGCCTGGGGCGTCAGTTTAACCTCGACCCGGTGATGTCCGGCCTGCTGGCCTTTATGGCCTTCCTGCTGGTCGCCGCGCCGTATGCCGACGGTAAAATCTCGACCCAGTATCTCTCCGGTCAGGGCATCTTTACCGCGCTTATCACTGCGATTTACGCCACCCGCGTCTATGCGTGGCTGAAGCAGAACAACGTGACCATCCGCCTGCCGAAGGAAGTGCCCACCGGCGTGGCGCGTTCGTTTGAGATCCTGATCCCGGTGATGGTGGTGATCGGTACGCTGCACCCGCTGAACCTGTTCATTGAAGCGCAGACCGGAATGATCATCCCGCAGGCGATCATGCACCTGCTGGAGCCGCTGGTATCCGCATCCGACTCCCTGCCCGCGATACTGCTCTCCGTGCTGCTGTGCCAGATCTTCTGGTTTGCCGGTATTCACGGCTCGCTGATTGTCACCGGCATCATGAACCCGTTCTGGATGGCGAACCTCTCCGCAAACCAGGCGGCGCTCGCCGCAGGCGCGGCGCTGCCGCACGTTTACCTGCAGGGCTTCTGGGATCACTACCTGTTGATTGGTGGCGTAGGCTCCACGCTGCCGCTGGCGTTCCTGCTGCTGCGCAGCCGCGCCACGCACCTGCGCACCATCGGCAAAATGGGCATTGTGCCGAGCTTCTTTAACATCAATGAGCCGATTCTGTTCGGCGCGCCGATCATCATGAACCCGATGCTGTTTATCCCGTTCGTGTTTGTTCCGCTGGTCAATGCCTGCCTGGCGTACGGCGCAACGAAGCTCGGCTGGCTGGCTCAGGTGGTGTCATTAACCCCGTGGACCACCCCCGCCCCGATTGGTGCCTCATGGGCGGCAAACTGGGCGCTAAGTCCGGTGATAATGTGCCTGGTCTGTATGGTGATGTCCGCGCTGATGTACCTGCCGTTCCTGCGCGCCTATGAGCGTACGCTGATGAAAAACGAAGAGCAGAAAGCCCAGGCAACCGTCGGTACCGCTGAAGCCGCAAGCAATTAAGTCAAAGAGGAAAGGACATGAAATACGCATTTCCCGATAACTTCTGGTGGGGCAGCGCAAGCTCCGCTCTCCAGACCGAAGGGGCAAGAGAGGGGGAAACCACATGGGATTACTGGTTTGCCCGCGAGCCGAACCGTTTTCACAACGGCGTGGGGCCGCAGCAGACCTCCACGTTTTATCAAAACTGGAAAACGGACATTCAGCTGTTAAAGCAGCTGAACCACAACAGCTTTCGTACCTCGATTAGCTGGGCGCGCCTGATCCCCGACGGTATCGGTGAAGTGAACCCGGAAGCGGTCGATTTTTACAATCAGGTCATTGATGAGCTGAATGAACAGGGCATCACGCCGTTTATCACCCTGTTCCACTTCGACATGCCGATGGCGATGCAGGAGATCGGCGGCTGGGAAAACCGTGACGTGGTGGACGCTTACGCCCGTTATGCGCAGATCTGCTTCGAACTGTTTGGCGACCGCGTGCTGCACTGGTTTACCTTCAACGAGCCCATCGTCCCGGTGGAGGGCGGTTATCTGTACGACTTCCACTATCCCAACGTGGTGGATTTCCGCCGGGCCGCCACCGTGGCGCATCACACCGTATTGGCCCACGCGAAGGCCGTTCAGGCTTACCGCGCCGGACATTACGCGGGTGAGATCGGCATCGTGCTGAACCTGACGCCGTCCTACCCGCGCTCGCAGAACCCGGCGGACGTGAAGGCGGCGCACATCGCGGACCTGATGTTTAACCGCAGCTTCCTTGACCCGGTACTGCGCGGGGAGTATCCGGCCGACCTGGTGGCGTTGCTGAAATCCTACGATCAGTTGCCCGCCTGCAAGCCGGAAGACAGCGCGCTGATTGCGGAAGGAAAAATCGACCTGCTCGGCGTGAACTACTATCAGCCGCGCCGCGTGAAGTGTCGCGACAGCGCGGTGAACCCGCAGGCGCCGTTTATGCCGGAGTGGTTCTTTGATAACTACGAAATGCCGGGCCGCAAGATGAATCCGTACCGCGGCTGGGAAATCTACGAGCCGGGTATTTACGATATTCTGGTTAACCTGCGCGACAATTACGGCAACCCTCGCTGCTTTATTTCTGAAAACGGCATGGGCGTCGAAAATGAACAGCGCTTTATTGAAAATGGCCAGATTAACGATCAATACCGCATCGAGTTTATTTCTGAGCATTTAACGTGGCTGCACAAAGGTATTAGCGAAGGGTGCAATTGTCTTGGCTACCATATGTGGACGTTTATTGATAACTGGTCGTGGTGTAATGCCTATAAAAACCGCTACGGATTTATCCAGCTCGATTTAAAAACGCAGCAGCGCACCATTAAGAAAAGCGGAGAGTGGTTTGCCGCCACCGCCTTAAATAATAGTTTTGAAAAAGAGTAATAATGATGATCGCACTAGAAGAAGCCGTAATGGAAATTATCGTCAACGCCGGACAGTCCCGCAGTCTGTGCTTTGAAGCGCTGCACGCAGCGCGTCAGGGCAACTTTGACGAGGCCAAAAGCCTGCTGCACGAAGCCGACGGCTACGCGCGCCAGGCGCACAAGATGCAGACCAAACTGATCGAGCAGGATGCAGGCGAAGGCCGCCAGCCGATGACGTTAATTATGGTGCACGCGCAGGATCATTTAATGAATTCCTTATTAGCGCGTGAACTGTCTGAAGAAATAATTCATTTATATAAGAGATAGTCTATGGCGAAATAAAGTTAATGTAATACCTCTGTACCCTAAATAGAGATCCACTTGTTCTGATGATAGCGACATACTCTGTCAGATCGGAGCGGGATGGTTATTGTCTGAATAAAATTAAACTATATTGAGATAACCATGAATACGATTAAAAAACTTCCATTAACCATGGCGGTTATCGCCGCGCTTTGCCCAATTTCCGTACTCGCACAAGAATTTACCCAGGAGCAAATCGACGCCATTGTGGCGAAAGCTGTAGATAAAGCTCTGGCCGAGCGTCAGGCCAAAATGGATGCGGCGGTTGCGAAAAAAGCGGACGTGGTAACCGAGCCGCAAAGCGCGGCGCAATCCCCGGATATGGCGATCCCGTTCGGCATTAAATTTACCGGCTACGCCCGCTACGGCGCGCACTTCCAGGCCGCCGATCAGAAATACGTGGCGGTGGACGGCTCCTACAACGGCGCGTCCGCGATTGGTCGTCTGGGTAACGAAGGTAACGGCGGGGAATTCCAGCTTTCCAAGGCCTTCAAAGGGGACAACGGCGCCATCTGGGACATCAACGTGATGATCGACCACTGGGGCGACGAGGTTAACCTGAAAAAAGCCTACGCGGGGGTGACCAACATTATGGCCTCCAACCCAAATGCCTACTTCTGGGCCGGTCGTGACTTCCACCAGCGTCCGCAGCAGGGCATCAACGATTACTTCTGGATGAACCACGACGGCCAGGGCGCAGGCGTGAAGAACTTCGACATCGGCGGCGTGCAGTTTGACGTGGCTGCCGTGGCGGCAGTCGAATCCTGTAGCCCGGAAGTGATGGAAGATGAAGCGAACCCGTCGCGCATCACCTGTACCGGCGGTTCCGGCACGGGCGACAAGGGCAACTACGCCGCGACCTCCAAAATCCACGGCATGAAGCTCGGCCCGATCGACATGGAGCTGTACGCCAACTACGGCTTTGACTCCAAAGCGGTGGAGAGCGACGAGCGTCTGAACGCCTGGCAGGGCGGCGTGGTGCTGAGCCACACCAACGACAGCGGCGTGAACAAGGTGATCGCCCGCTACTCCGATAACGCGGATAACAGCGTGTTCAACAAAACCGAAGATCTGACCACGGTCTACGCCAGCTTCGAAGGGCTGTATAAATTCACCCAGGCCACGCAGGTGGAGTACATCCTCGCCTTCCACGACTACGACAACAGCCGCGATAAGACCGACAACCGCAAGAACTACAACGCCATCGTGCGCCCGATGCACTGGTGGAACGATGTTCACTCCACCTGGCTGGAAGCAGGCTGGCAGCACGTTGACTACGACAACGGCGGCGACAACAAGGGCTGGAAGCTGACCCTGTCGCAGAACATGTCTATCGCCATGGGGCCTGAGTTCCGTCCGATGCTGCGCTTCTACGTCACCGGCGGCAAAGTGGATAATGAACGCACCGCGCGCGTGAACAATACCAAAGACGAGACGCTCGACGACTTCAACGTCGGCGCGATGTGGGAGGCGTGGTTCTAAGGTCAACAACATGCCGGGTGGCGCTACGCTTACCCGGCCTACGGTTTTCCCCCTCTCCCCGTGGGAGAGGGCCGGGGTGAGGGCATCAGGCCGCACACAACCATGCTATGCTGTTGGCCAATTAACGACAACATAGCAGGGGAGAAAATGGGTTCCACACGCAAAGGGATGCTGAACGTCCTGATCGCCGCCGTTTTATGGGGCAGTTCCGGAGTTTGCGCGCAGTACATCATGGAGAAAAGCCACATTTCTTCGCCTTACCTGACCATGGTTCGCCTGCTGTTTACCGGCGTGATCCTGCTGACGCTCTCCTTCGTTCACGGCGACAAGATTTTCTCGATCATCAAGCATCGTAAAGACGCGCTCAGTCTGCTGTTTTTCTCGCTGGTCGGCGCGCTCACCGTGCAGCTCACCTTCCTGCTGACGATTGAAAAATCCAACGCCGCTACGGCGACCGTGCTCCAGTTCCTGTCGCCGACCATCATTGTGGCGTGGTTCGCCCTGGCGCGGAAAACGCGTCCCGGCGTGTTTGTCCTGTCAGCGATTTTTACGTCGTTGATCGGCACCTTCCTGCTGGTGACCCACGGCGACCCAACCTCGCTCTCCATCTCCCCTGCCGCGCTGTTCTTCGGCATCGCCTCGGCGTTTGCCGCCGCGTTTTACACCACCTATCCGTCAGCGCTGATTGCCCGCTACGGCACGCTGCCGATTGTCGGCTGGAGCATGTTGATTGCCGGGTTAATGCTGACGCCGTTCTACGCCGGGCGCGGCACCACTTTCGTGATTGACGGCGGCCTGCTGCTGGCGTTTTTCTACCTGGTGGTGATCGGCACGGCGCTGACGTTCAGCCTGTACCTGAAGGGCGCGCAGATGATTGGCGGGCCGAAGGCGAGCATTCTGAGCTGCGCCGAGCCGCTGAGCAGCGCGCTGCTGTCGGTGGTGTTGCTTGGCGTGGCGTTTACGCTGCCGGACTGGCTGGGGACGCTGCTGATCGTGTCGTCGGTGGTGCTGATTTCGATGGATTCGCGTAGAAGGGTTAAGGCATCGGCGTAGCCTGATGCCCTCACCCCAACCCTCTCCCACGGGAGAGGGAGAAAAACACTACTTCGCCTTAACCTTTCCCGCCACCAGCAGCGCGGTCAGCAGCATCAGCGTGCCGGAAATCACCAGCGGTGACGTCAGCCCCAGATGGTCGAGCGCCACGCCGCCAATGGCCGCACCGCAGGTGTTCGCCAGCTGGATCACCGCCACCTGAATCGACCCGGCTTTTTCCGCCTGATCGGCAAGCGTTCGGGTGATCCACGTCGACCAGCCCACCGGTACCAGCGCAAAGGCAAAGCCCCAGATAATCGCAATCGCCGAGGCAACCCATTTGTCGCTACCCCACAAAATCAGCACCGTGGCACTCACCGCCAGCAGCAACGGCGCACCCGCCAGCGCCACCTTCAGGGAGCGCTTCAGGAACTGGGACGACAGCGACGTGCCGATAAAGCTGGCGATACCGAAGCTCAGCAGCACCAGCGTCAGGCCGTCCACGTCAAAGCCCGCCATGGTCATAAACACCGGGCGGATGTAGGTGAAAAAGGCAAACTGCCCGGCAAAGGCCATAAAGATGGCGGTCATCCCCGCCAGCACGCCCGGACGCTTGAGCAGCGCGAACATGTTCTGTTTGTGGTGCGCCGCTTCGCCCGGCAGGGACGGCAGCGCCTTCCACACCCAGATAATGCAGAGCACACCCATCACTGCCGCCGCGTTAAAGACGTTACGCCAGCCGATAATCCCACCAAGGAAGCTGCCCAGCGGCGCGGCAATCACCAGCGCAATAGAGACCGCGCCGAAGATAACGGACAGCGCTTTTGGCACGGTGCGCGCGGGCACCAGGCGCATGGTCAGCGAGGCCGACATCGCCCAGAAGCCGCCTAATCCCAGCCCCAAACAGGCGCGACCGAGCAGCAGCAGGGTGAAGCTTTCCGCGAAAGAGACCAGCAGGCAGGAGAGCGTCAGCAGCACGCTGAACAGAATGACCACTTTGCGGCGATCAATCGCGCCAATCACCTGAGTGATAAACAGGCTGGCGAACATCGCCACAAAGGCGGTGACGGTAACGGACTGCCCCGCCACGCCTTCGGAAATGCCCAGATCCTGCGCCATCGGCGTCAGCAGGCTCACCGGCAGAAACTCAACGGTAATCAGGCAGGCGACGCAGAACGCCACGGAGAAAACCGCCGACCAGTTGGGGCGCGACACCTCTTTGGTCTGCGGTCTGGTTGTGGGCTGGATATGTTCTGTCATGGCATCACCTGAAGATAAAAACGTGCGGAAAAGTCGCGCAGTTTATCATCAAAAGTGTGACGAATTTAACGTTTAGACAACTTTTGTCGTTTTTAATGATTCGGAAGGCAGAGCGGCGGTGACTGATACCTTTTCAGCATAACGAAAATGAAAATTCAGTAACCACAATTGAGGTGAAACAATCATAGCGTCTGAAAAGGAGAAACTATGAAAACACGTACTTTATCTCAAAATCTTACCGTCAGTGCCGTCGGCTACGGTGCCATGGGTCTGAGTGAATTTTATGGCCAGACTGATGACAAAGGCTCACTGCAGGTATTGCATAACCTCATCGATCTGAACGTGACGTTTATTGATACCGCAAATTTATATGGCCGTGGCCATAATGAAAGGCTAATCGGTCACTTTCTTGCCGGGCTGGATAAAAACACTCGCGACCAGTTCAAAATCGCCACGAAGTGCGGCATCGATCGTTCTCCTGACGAGTCCTACGCCCGCACCATCAACAATACGCCGGACTATATCATCCGCTGCTGTAACGAATCCCTTAAGCGGCTTGGTGTGGAGCGAATCGACCTCTTTTATCTTCACAGAGTGAGTAACGCAACCCCGATCGAAGAGAGTATGGATTGTCTGCGCACCCTTGTTAAAGAGGGCAAGATCAACCACATCGGCCTTTGCGAAGTGTCGGCTTCAACGCTGCAACGGGCGCATGCGGTGCATCCGGTCACCGCATTGCAAACAGAATATTCTCTGTGGACACGAGACATTGAGGAAAACATTTTGCCGGTCGTGAAAGCGCTAGGTATCGGCCTGGTGCCCTACTCACCTCTTGGCAGAGGCTTCCTGACGGGAAAATACCTGAACAACAACGATTTTGCAGAAGGTGATTTCCGCAAGAATAACGAACGATTTGTTCAGTCCAGCCTCGATCATAATCGCCAGTTGCTTGATATCATTACCCCGCTGGCGACAAAATACGGCTGTACCGCAGGTCAGATTGCGCTTGCCTGGCTGTTAGCACAATACGATCGGCTGGTTCCCATTCCGGGTACTAAGCACGTCAGCTATCTGGCCGAGAACGCGCGCGCTGCCGATATTGTGCTTGAGAAGAGCGATATCGAATCGTTGAACAACCTTCATCGCCGGGTAGCGATTAAAGGCGATCGTTATTCTGCCGAGGGTATGAAGGGCGTGAATGCCTGATACAGCATCTTGAAAATAAAAAACCGGGTTTCCCCGGTTTTTTTATATCTACGGATATGCCGTTAGCGATAAACGCTCAACGCGACGCCTTCCCCGCCGCCAACGCACAGTGCGGCAACGCCACGCCTGGCATCATTACGGATCAGGGAATGAACCAGCGTCACCAAAATTCGGCAGCCGGATGCACCTATCGCATGCCCAAGCGCGATTGCCCCGCCGTATGGATTGATACGATCCGGGGAAATCCCGGCCCGCTGAATCACGGCCAGCGCCTGGGCGGCAAACGCTTCGTTGGATTCGAGATGATCGACATCCTCAGGCTTCCATCCCGAGCGGGAAAGACAGTCGGCAATGGCCTGAATCGGGGCTGCACCCATTAATGCCGGCTGGATACCGGAATTGGAAAATACGCCCAGCGATGCCAGAACCGGCAAACCACGTGCTTCGGCAGTCTCACGCGTACAAAGCAGGACCGCCGCGGCACCGTCATTCAACGATGAAGCATTTCCCGCCGTCACCGTACCCTCTTTTCGGAAGACAGGCTTCAGTTTCGTCAATTTTTCGATACTGGTTGCACGGGGTCCTTCATCCCTCTCCACGCTGATCGTTTCACCTTTTCGCGTCTGCCACTCAACCGGGACAATTTCACGCTCAAAAATGCCACGCGCCTGCGCTTCAAGCGCATTGTGGTGAGAGACAAGGGCATATTCATCCTGCATTTCGCGGCTGATACCAAACTCCGTCGCAACATTCTCTGCAGTGATACCCATATGATAATCGTTGAAGGCATCCCAGAGCCCGTCAGAAACCAGGCTATCTTTGAGAGTAATATCACCCAGCCGCGTTCCGCTACGCGACGTCGTGGCGATATGCGGCGCGTTGGACATACTCTCCTGACCACCGGCGATAACAAACTCAGCCTCCCCCGTCTGCAGCGCCTGCATGCCAAGATGGACCGCCTTAAGCCCGGACCCGCACACTTTGTTTACCGTCAGACATTGCGTATCTACGGGCAACCCAGCATTCAGTGCCGACTGTCGGGCCGGGTTCTGGCCGCACCCCGCAGTAAGAACCTGTCCCATAATGACCTGAGAGATATCACTGGCTTCTACGCCAGATTCTTTCAGGAGCGCCTGAATAACGCGGCTTCCCAGATCAGAGGCTGAATGCTCCGCAAGCGCGCCCTGAAATGCGCCCGTCGCCGTGCGGCGGGCTGCAATAATAACAATCTCGCTCATGCGTCACTTCCCTTCAGTCCTGGCAAAGTATGGCCCGTCGCGGCCATTGCCGCGCGGTATGCAGTAAGACCATTCATGCAGGCGGGAACGCCAGCATATACCGCCATCTGTATCACAATTTCAAGCAGCTCTTCCGGCGTCACGCCGGTATTCAGCGCGCCTCGCATATGCAGTTCTAGCTGCGGCATGGCATTACCCAGCGTCACAAGCGAGGCGACGGTCAACATTTCGCGCGTTTTGAGATCCAGTCCCGGACGACCCACCACATCCCCGAACGCATAGTCGGTAATCAGGGCGGGCAGCCCCGGGTCCAGCTCGCTCAGGCGGCGGGTGACTTTATCCGCGAGCCCCGCTTCAAGACGGTCCATAATCTCTCTGCCATAGCGCGTGCGGTCATTAATTTGACTCATAAGATTTCTCCATACGGGATTGTTTTGCGGTCAACGTTGCCGGAATAACCGCGACAAGCAGAACGGACAGACCGATGGCCGTACCGGCGACGATATACAGGAGCGGCATTGAAAATGATGAAACCATCCAGGCACCGACTGACGCACCGATACCAATGGCGGTATTGAAAAATGAAACGTAGATTGCGGAGGCCGGGAAGGCTTTATCCTCTGCCATACGTAAAACCCACGTCTGGAAACCGACAAATATTCCTGATACGGCGACACCCCAGACAACCATACTGGTAAATATCAACGCAGCAGAGAGCGAGGAACCAGACAGGCCCAGGAACAGCAGCACTGCACAGATCAGCAGTACAGACAAAGAGACCGTCAGCTTGAGATACTTATCAATCAACACGCCGGTCAGGAAATTACCTGCCAGACCCGCGATGCCGTAAACAAAAAGCACAGCAGGAATAATGGTGGTGGACAGTAAACTCTGCGTGTGTAGCCAGGGTTCAATGTACGTAAAGGCAGCAAAGTGAGCCGTCACAGCCAGCAAGGTTGCTGAGTAAATTTTCCATAATGTTGACGATTTCAGCACGCCTTTAAGCGCATCCAGCCCGAGCGCACTTTTGCTGGTAATCCTGGGAACAAGAACGCTAATACCCACAAAGGCAATTACGCTCAGCGCGGCCATCAGCCAAAATGCCTGCCGCCAGCCGAAGTGAATACCAATATAGTTGGATACCGGTACGCCAAAAACGCTTGCTGCGGAAACACCACCAAATACGATTGACGTCGCCGCCCCTATATATCTGGCAGGGACCATAGCCACCGCCGTTGCGCCGATCATCGCCCAGAATGCGCCGTGAGCGAGCGCTCCCAGTACGCGGGCGCTAAGCAGCATGCTATAGACGTTTACCGTTGCAGCCATAACGTTAGAGATCAGAAGTACCACAGTGAGCACAAGTAAAAGCCGCTTCCTGGACACATTCCCTAAAAAGACGGAGGCAAACAGCGCACTCAACGCCCCCACCCAGGCATAAAGCGACACGGTCATGCCCACCGCAGATTCCGAAGACTGTAGCCCTTCTGCGATTGGCGTTAATAATCCGACTGGCGCCAGTTCGGTGGTGACAATAGTAAAGGTTGAAATAGCCAGAATGAATAAAGCTAGCCATGACCTTAACGTCATATTCTGCGGAGTGAGTTCTGAAGTCATACTACTTACCTCAATAAGGATTTAAATAATGTGCCAATTTTTTTCAGTTGCATATCTGGTAAGCGCGGAATGCTCTCCCACACAGACGGGATGGCCAGTGGCTTCCAGCATTGGAATATCCGAAAGATCGTCGCCGTATGCATAACAATCCACGGGGTTAATCTCTTTATCATCGCAAAAGGCGATAAGCGCGTCTTTTTTACCTGTTCCAATTGTTTGAGGCAGGCCGATTTCACCCGTCAACTCACCTTCGTCATTTATTATCACCGGCGCACAGAGTACTTCCGTTACTCCAAGATATTTTGCAATGGGTGAAAGAATCGGAAGCATAGAGCCCGATATAAATACGGTATACATGTTCTGGTTCTGATGTTTTTTAAGGGCTGAAACAGCACTCTCAATAAAAAAATTGCTTTCCAGCTTACGCCTGAACCACTTCTCACCCATTTCTTCCAGATAACGACAAGACACACCTTTAAACTGACGATAATAATCTCTGTTCAGAGCTTCCCTTGGCACGCCGTTTTTCACGTCGGTGCGAAAACGAGACATATAGCGTTGAAGACGATCGTTTTGATTATTTTCCCTGCACCAGAAATCATAGAAATCAAACATGCTTTTAATATTTATAAGCGTTTCATCAACATCAAAAAAAGCGGCATGTTTACGCAAACTTTATTCCTCGTAGTTTTTTCTTCGACTCTTAACCGGAAAATCTCTATCCGTACCAGACACGCCTGCATCCGCCCAGCGGGAAGGCGCAATTTCAGAAACCACCACGGAAATTTTATCCAGCGGCGCACCCGTGTTTTTGTGAACGGCAAATGTAATATCTTCCTGGAGTCTGATGATTTGATTTTCATCTTTCGCAGGCCAGGTCATAACATGAACAAATGGCATATTTTTCTCACTCTATAGTTGTAAATTCATCGAAGGAACGGCCTTTGAGTTTTAAATGGGCATGGATATCGCCTCCAAGACCATAAAAGCCAATTGCACCGCCGTAGCTCTGACGCGAGCTCATATAAAGTACGACTACGTTAATAATTCTGTTTCCTTTCCTCGCCGGTGCCGGGAAAGGATCGGTTAACTCTGCCCAATATTCGGCATTACCTTCGCTATCGGTTATAAATACGTTGGGTATTCCCAGCGGACCTGGCCTGCTCGGATCCTCCGAGGCTAGATCGTTTTCCCTGAGACTCATCACGGTGTAAACGCTATCCGGAACAAGGCTCCGGAACGAAAACGTGAACCGGGCTCGTTTCTTATCTTCGGACAATGTGACCTCAAAGGTGCCCTCTGCCTCGAGCCAGGCAGCGAGGGTCACTGGCTCGATCTCTCGCTTTCCATCGCTGCTGCGATAATCCGCGATATAGCCTTCATGAAGTGGCAGGCCAGGCCTTATTTCATTATTGGCCTGCGGCCGCTGTTCTGGTGCGAAAATCATCCGATAGTTGTTCATCGGAATGGGTAAAGGAAGAGTATGAAGAATGATGTCCTTCAACGCGTCCTGAGGCATCTTGTCCAGATCGCACAGAATGTTATAGGGTGCGACTTCCCCAAATGCCGGAAGCGGGCTGTCCGGAGAGACAATGACGCTTCGCCACTGCAGTCCGTTATCCCCTGGCACCATGCCCACCACGACAAAATTACCCTTCCCGTCCATGACCTCCGCAGGGGGGTAAAGCGGCCCCTGCGTGGTCGCAGCCAGACGGTATTTCTGGCTACGTAATTCAGGCATGCGTTACCCCCTGAGTCACCCCTTGCTGCTCAACAATGGTCGCCTGCATGGCAACCTCAGCCAGAGATTTCTCTTTCTCTGTAATCAGGGCGGAAGGATAGACGGTGAACGAGACATCCATTGTCGCGCAAAGCGTTTGGTGCTGAGTGACGCGAACCTGAGCCTTGAAACGCCCCCGGCGGTCGTTAATATCTTTTTCAAGAAATTCAAAGTGGACCAGCGCCGGTAAAGGGAACAGGAAACTGGCGAAATTGATTGCCATGCTATTAATGACGTAATAGCGTCCACTTTCCTGCTGGTAAATAAATTCTTCGGTGACGCCGATAAAGGCCTGTCGGCTGGCTTCAACCAAGAGCATTCCCTGAATATGCTGCCCCGTCTGATGATCCGCCATCAATTCGCAACGCTCATCAATTAACAGCGGCATCGCATAAAGATCGTGGTTATGCTCAGCTTGTTCCGCAGGTCCTATAAGTACATTCTGTTCCAGTCTTTTATGGCAATAAGCATTTTTTTTGTCGCTAACCAGTTTTTCCAGAGAGCACATTTTTAACTTATTACCATGAATCGCATTTCTTGCCTGATTTGAAATTACCTTTCCGGCAAAATCCTTGCGCACGCCCTGCCCAACAATAATTTCATGTTCTTTATCAATGATATTCGCAGGGATTTGAGTCAATAATTCTAGCTGAGATATAGTCAGTACATCTTTACCATTAGCAAATTCATTAAATTTATCGCCAACAACTACCAACTTTTTACAGTTCATTCATTGTCCCTCAACAACAGCAAGCACGATAGATACGTGTATAAAGGCCGTCATTACCGCCAGTAATAAAGTTATCGCCGGCCTGTTGAATGATTTCCTGATAACGTGCATTGGTAAATGCTTCTTTATATGCTGCTTTATCGCCGTTGAATGAGGAGATAAACATTACACCCGGAACGCCGCTGATCAGTGAATGAAATGCTTCGAAACTTTCAATCTTATCTTTGTTATCTCTTACAACATTAAAAATGGTTTCATCGCGCCACTGACGGTACTGCTGATAGTTATGCGCAGGCACTTCGACGTGTCGGAGTTGAATATAATTTGATTGTGGCAAGCTATTTTTATTATCAATTGGGGATTCAACAAACTTAAGCAGTTCGCGACGGATATCGGCAGAAAGAACTTCAGAGAAACGATGGAACATGGATTCCATTTCACTTTCAACCCATGCAATTTCTTTAATATCGTTGAATGCGCGTAATTCCAGCAATTCATTAACGCCGTTTTCTTCACAGGTATAGTAGCGAACGTTTTCATTGCTTTTTAAGGAAGTAAATTCTTTTTCAGAAAAAGTGTTTTTTAATGGGAAGCGTGATACCAGTACATATTTGGACGACATAATTACTCCGAGTATTGATTAAGTGAGGATTCGGATAGAAATTTATCAATACAGGAAACTATTGGAATTGTTAAATTTGTAATATATTTTTTGTATTACTGTTAAAACGGGTTTTGCTGCCAGCATTTAGCGTGTAATATCGAAATGGAAAAAAGACGAAATACCTTTTCGCATTTAGGACCCACGTATGGCTACAGCAGAACATTTAATCAGCAATAACCTGCCCAGTATCAAACAATTACAATGCTTTCTCGCTGTTGCACATGAACTGAACTTTCGTAAGGCTGCCGAACGTCTGCGCATGACTCAACCGCCTCTGACGCGTCAGATAAAATGCCTTGAAGCGGTGTTGAAACGTCAGTTGTTCAGTCGCAGTACGCATGACGTTAGCCTCACTGAAGCAGGCCGAGCGCTGGTCGTTCAGGCAGAAAAAATACTCAAAGACATCAGCAGCTTAAAAGAAGATCCTCACTCTTCAGAAACGAATCTGCGCATCGGTCTCACGCGCACGCTTAATTTTGAATATATTGAACCTGTAAATACCCAGCTTCAAAAAATGAACGCCGGAGATGACGTTGAAACGCCCGACCTGACGTCAGCACAGCTGCTGCAAAGCTTGTCTAAAAATATGCTGGATCTGGTGCTGACCGGGGAAAGAGGAACGGGTCATGAAGATATTGTTCAATACCGCTGGGTCTGCCAGGAACCGTTGCTCATCGCAATGCCTTCTTTACATCCTGCCAGTCTGAAAGAGAAAGTCTCGCTGGAAGACATTAGCGATCTTCCACTTTTTTGGTTTTCGAGAAGCGCTAATCCGTCATTCTATGACAAATGCGAAAGCTACTTTGACACGCTGAAAACGCCGCTGAAGCGTATTAAAGAGCCGGATGATTCCCTCGTGATGCTAAGCCGTATCGCAAGAGGGAAAGGGTTTGCGCTGCTGCCTCAGTCAAAATGCACCTTCAATCAGGAGGGGCTATGCTATCGCGAACTAACGGACGATGAGGCAAAGAGATTAAATATTGATATCTATGCCGCAACTCGCCTCAATGAAAACAGAGAGGAGATCCTGAACGCTCAGAATATCTTGTGCGGCAAAAAGGCTTAATGCAGATAAAACACACCTTCTTCCGGCAGAAATAGCTGGTTATAGCGCAGCTGGAAGACGTTCAGCTCCTGCGGATCGGGCTCCATTTCGCGCATAAAGCCAAGTGCCAGACGAATTTGCGCATCGGTAATGGGTGCGGCAAGGCGGGCTTTACGCAGCATACGGTGCCAGGTATGCAGATTCTCTTCGCTACCGTCGACAATACAGACCTGCCAGATGAGCAGCACCTGCGCGGCGTTTTGCAGATGCGCCTCGTCAGGCCGCTCAAGGTAGCGGATAAATTCATTGCCCGGTGTTTTACCGAACTGGTCAATCATCGACTCGATTGGCATCGGGGTAATCCCCAGCCGTTCGCTTAAACGTTTGATGGCGCGGCGGGAATCTGAGGTCAGGACACGAAATCCCACCACAAACACCACGGCAAGCGTTGCCAGCATTATCCAGACCATGCGTTCTCCTTAGACTAGCCGCTCATCATAGCGGGAAACGCAGCGTGTCGACAGCGGCTACGGCCAGAATAGTGAACCGAAAAAAGCTGGATAAATGCGATGTAAGCAATCCCGCGCAGGCGTGGCTGCGCGGGCTGTTGCTGGAGACCCGTCAGCGCGCCTGAAGCCCCTTCAACAGCGCCTCGTGAAAGCGTGCGGGATCCTGCATCTGCGGCGCGTGGCCCATGTCGTTAAACTCCACCAGCGTCGCGTGCGGGATGCGCTTCGCCGTCTCTTTGCCCAGCACCGCATAGTTGCCGAGCGTCTTGCGGACCTCCGGCGGGGCGAGGTCTTTCCCGATGGCGGTGTTGTCCTTCGTGCCGATCATCAATAATACCGGCATCTTCAGGTCGCTAAATTCGTAGATAACCGGCTGGGTGTAGATCATGTCGTAGAGCAGCGCCGAGTTCCACGCCACGCGCGCTTTGCCCGGCCCGTTGTTCAGCCCGGCAAGCATGGTCACCCAGCGCTCGTATTCCGGCTTCCACTCCCCGGCGTAGTAGGTGTTTTTCTCGTACTGGCGAATGCCGTCGGCGCTGACCTTCAGCTCGCGCTGGTACCACTGGTCAACCGTAATGTGCGGCACGCCGCGCGCTTTCCAGTCTTCAAGCCCTATCGGGTTGACCATCACCAGCTGCTCTACCTGCTGCGGCCACATTAGCGCGTAGCGGGTTGCCAGCATGCCGCCGGTCGAGTGGCCGATAACCGTCGCGCGATCGACGCCAAGCGATGTGAGCAGCGCGTGGGTATTGTCCGCCAGCTGCTGGAAGGTGTACTGATAATGGTCCGGCTTGGTGGATTTACAGAAGCCGATCTGGTCGGGTGCGATCACGCGATACCCGCTGGCCGACAGCGCACGGATTGTGCCGTCCCAGGTGCCGGCGCAAAAGTTTTTGCCGTGCATCAGCACCACGGTACGTCCGTTGGGTTTTTCCGGCTTCACGTCCAGGTAAGCCATATCCAGAGACTGGTTTTGCGAGGTAAAGGTAAAGTGTTTTACCTGCCAGCCGTAGTCGAAACCTTCCAGCTTCTCGCCGTAGGTGGGGGCATCCGCGGCCATTGCGGGGGACGCCAGCGCCATCAGCAGCGCCAGGCAGGACAATCGTCGGGTTAACATGCAAGCTCTCCGTTAGCAAAAGGGGCTAAGGCTGCACGAAAGGCGGCAGCAAAAAACACTGTAGAGCATGGAGAGGAGTGGGTGTGTAAAGCGGGGTAAAGGTAGGACGAGCAAATAAAAAAAGCCCGGCGGTCAGCCGGGCAAAGAAGTTACCTGCACACTCAGGCCGCTTTTAATTTCTGCGCGCGGTTCTCGCGGCGAATTTTACGTTCTTCCAGCACCGCGACCATCGCCATCAGGACGATACAGCCAATCGCTGCCGCATCCAGCGCCGCGAAGGTGCCCGCCCAACCGGTGAGGCCGAAAATCGGCGTACCGTCGGCGATCATCCCCAGGCCAAGCTTGGCAAAGCTGTCGCCGATCAGGTAGGCGAAGGTGCCTTTAATCCCATCGGCGGCGCCGATCGCTTTTTTCGGCACGAACCCTACGGCCGCCACGCCAATCAGCAGCTGAGGGCCAAACACCAGGAAGCCGAGCGCGAACAGGGACGCCAGGTAAACGTACTGGTTGCTGGCGTGCTGGTAGATGCCGAGCGTGGCGATAATCAGCGCCAGCGCGACGCAGGCCACCAGCGCGCGACGGCCGTTGGCGAGGTCGGAGAGCCAGCCCCACAGCAGCGTGCCGACCAGCGCGCCCACTTCGAACAGGGTGAAGCCCTGAATCGCCACCTCTTTAGAGAGCTTCAGCTCCTGGAAGGCGTACACCGTTGACCACTGGTCGATGCCGATGCGCACCACGTACAGGAAAATGTTTGAGAAGCACAGCAGCCAGATCACTTTGTTTTTCAGCACGTACTCAACAAAGATCTGCCATTTGGACATCTCGTTCTCTTCGGTCTCTTTGTCCTCTTCGCTGATCTCCTCCCCGAACAGCTCTTCCGCTTTGCCGAGGCCGTAGGATTCCGGGGAGTCGCTGCCGAAACGCAGGCCGATAAAGCCGACGATCAGGGCGATAATCGACGGGAAGATAAACATGCCGATCACGTGGCCGTCGAACAGATAGTTCGCGCCAAACAGCGCCACGCCTGCCGCACCCGCCCCGCCGAGGTTGTGGGAGATGTTCCACATGCCGAGGTACGAACCCCGCTTGCGGCGCGGCGTCCATTTGGTGATGGTGGAGTAGCTGCACGACCCGCCGGTGCTCTGGAAGAAACCGCTCAGGGCGTAGAAGGCGATCATCAGAAACAGGCTGACGGAGCCCGCGCCCATGCTGGCGCTGAAGCCGAGCATACAGATGGCGGAGAGGATCAGCATAAACGGCAGGAACTGCTTGGTGTTTTTGCCGTCCGCGTAGTAGGACACAACCGTTTTCCCCACTCCGTAGGTGATGGAGAAGCCCAGGCCAATCATCCCCAGCTGCGTCATGCTCAGCCCGTAGGTGGAGATCATGTCGTTCTGCGCGATGTTAAAGTTTTTGCGGATCAGGTACATGGTCAGGTAGCCGATGAAGACCACCAGATAGGACTGCATGAACGGTTTGAACCACATTTTGCGCCGCACGTCGAGCGGCAGATCCAGGGTCGGCTTGCGCACCTGATTGAGGAAGGCCAGCATGGTTGGTTTACTCCTGAGCTGATTTTTGCAGCATTGTAAAAACCAGCCGGGAGAGATGCCTGAGACAGCGTCCAGGTAAAACCGGGAAAATTTCTTAGTTTTGCGCCATTCGGCAACAAAAGGTGAGGCACGTCACGCTTCGCGCGGCGCCTGGGCGTGCAAAAACGGCAGCAGCAGCAAGGCGGAAATGCCCGCCGCGATGGCGATCGCCGCGAAGAACCCGCTCCAGTGCCAGACGTCGATCACCCGTGCCAGCGGCCAGCCGGAGAGCGATGCGCCGAGGTAGGCAAACAGCCCGACAAAGCCCGTTGCCGCGCCTGCCGCCTCCTTGTGCGAGCACTCCGCCGCCGCCATGCCGATCAGCATCTGCGGGCCAAAGACAAAAAAGCCGATGGTGAAGAAGCACGCCGCCTGCATCACGTAGCTGGCGAACGGCATCAGCCACAGCGAGCCCACGGAGAGCAAAATCCCGGCGGCAAAAATCAGGTTCATCGGGCCGCGGTTGCCGTTGAACAGCTTGTCCGAGCCCCAGCCCGCCACCAGCGCGCCGATAAACCCGCCCAGCTCGAACATCGTCACCGCAGAGTTGGCGGTCACCAGGTCCACGCCGAGCGTCTCGGACATGTACAGGTTGCCCCAGTCGTTGATCGCCGCGCGCACCACGTAGACCAGCACGTAGCAGAGGGACAGCAGCCAGATGTACGGATTTTTCAGCACGTATTTGGTGAGGATTTCCTGGCGGGACAGCCCGGCGCCCTCCTGCTGCTGGGCGATCTCCATCTCGTCGTGCCGCCAGTCGCCCACCGCCGGCAGGCCGACGGTTTGCGGCCTGTCGCGCAGGCGCCAGCAGAGGAACAGCCCGGCGACAATCGCGAGGCCACCAGCAATCATCATCCCCGTGCGCCAGCCGTAGTGCAGCGCTGCGGCTCCCACGACCATCGGGATCAGCGCCCCGCCGACGTTATGCGCGGTGTTCCAGATCGCCCACCATCCGCCGCGCTCGTTGCGCGAGTACCAGGCGGTGAGCAGGCGGGCGCAGACCGGCGCGCCCCAGCCCTGGAAAAAGGCGTTCAGCGCCCACAGCAGGGCAAAGGCCCACAGCGAAGTGGAAAAGCCAAACAGGATGTTCACCACGCCGGTGGCGATCAGCCCAACGCCCATGAAATAGCGCGCGTTCGAGCGGTCGCTGACGATGCCGGAGAAGAACTTCGACAGCCCGTAGCTGATGTAAAACAGCGTCGCCAGCAGGCCGATATCGGTGCGCGTCATCACGCCGCTGGCGAGGATTTCCGGCGCGGCGGCGTTGAAGCTTTTGCGGGTGAAGTAGAACAGCGCGTAGCCGAGCCAGATGGTAATCAGGATATGGCGACGCCAGTAGCGGTAGCGGGCGTCGATTTCCGCCTTGTCGCGCAACGGAGCCGCGCTGGTTGGGGTTTTAAACATGGTACGTCCTTAACGGCAAACTGACGCTGACGCGCGTCCCGTGAGTGCAGGAAAGGTTCAGCGTGCCGCCCAGCGCCTTCACGCGCTCGCGCATGCCCGCCAGGCCAAAGCCCTGCTGGCCGGAGCCCGGCGGCAGGCCGCAGCCGTCGTCTTCAATCACCAGCATCAGGCGCTCGTCCTGCTGCCAGCCCTGGAGCGTCACCGCGCTGGCATTGGCGTGTTTGACGATGTTGTTCAGCCCCTCCTGGCAGACGCGGAACAGCGTCACGCGCTGGCCTTCGCTGAGCAATGATTCATCAATGCGCCAGTCGAGATGGCTGACAATGCCGCGGCTTTCCAGCTCCATCTCGCGCATCAGGGAGCGTATCGCCTGCTCCAGCGACAGGTCATCAAGCTGGCGCGGACGCAGCCGTCCCAGCAAGCGGCGAACGGCGTCATAGACACCCAGCGAAAGCTGTTCGATATGCGCCCCGCCCTGCTTCACCACCGCGTTTTCCGCCGCCAGACGCTGGACGATGCCCGCCTGCGTGCGGATGGCGGTAATGGTCTGGCCGATATCATCGTGCAGCTCGCGAGCCACCTCCTGACGCACGCTCTCCTCGGTCTCCAGCAGACGCTCCGCCAGACGCCGGTTGCGCGCCAGCTCTGCTTGCAGGGACTGGTTCAGCTCGCGCAGGCGCTGAATGCCCGCCCCGAGCAGCAGCCCGGTCAGGCTCTGGGCCAGCAGCGAGAGCAGTAGATCCACCGGATGGTCGTGCCAGGTCTGGCTGGCAATCAGCGCGATAGCGTTCATCAGGGTCGCGATCAGCGCCCCCTGCCAGCCGTAGTGCCAGGCCAGGGCGATAATCGGCAGCGCCAGGCAAAACGGGGTAAAACGTGAAAGCTCGGCAGGTAAACCCAGCTGAAGCCAGAGGCTCACCACGAACAGCAGCAGATACCAGATAAGATGCCGGGCGCGCCAGTTCACCGGTTGAGACACCAGCCCCGGACCAAGCGGCTGCCAGACGGTGCTTGAGAGGTAGTGCCAGATAACGAGGCAGGTCGGCGCGAGCGTCAGGCCGCCGGTGAGGGTGAGCAGCAGCGCGTTGAGCATCTCCCTGTCGCCGACCCACGGCAGGGACTGCAGCAGCGCGGCGGCAATCAGCGCCGTCCCCTGCCGCAGCAGCGTGCGCCAGTCGCGCTGGTGACGATAGCGGGAAATCAGGGCAACGGGGAGAAGCGTAAGCAGGCTTCCGATCATCAATAATGGCAGATGCGCCAGAGCGACTTCCTGCGCCAGCCAGACCAGCAGCAGCCACTCTGCACCCAGCAACACGGGCCAGTAGCCGCGCGGGCACTGGAGCATTAACCCCAGACGCAGGCCGAAGGGAAACAGCAGCACCGCCAGCTCAGGGCGTTCCACCAGATGCAGGCTGATGCTCCACAGGCAAAACCACGCGGCGGAGAAGATAAAAAAGCTGGCAACGACGGCGATCAGCCGCGAAAACACGGGACTCATTGCCAGCTGTCGAACATGCGGCGCGCCAGCTCGACGTCGTTGCTGACGTTGAGTTTTTCCATCAGGTTGGCGCGGTGGACGTGCACGGTTTTCGGCGACAGATCCAGCTCGGCGGCAATCTCTTTCACCGACATGCCCTGGGCAAGCTTCTCCGCCACCTGGCGCTCGCGTCTGGTGAGCGGATCCTGACGTCCGGCCGCCAGCTTGATGGCGATATCCGGCGTCAGGTAGCAGCCGCCGGTGGAGACGGTGCGCACGGCAGCGATCAGCTCGTCCGGGCTACAGCGTTTGGAGAGGAAGCCGCGCGCCCCCGCGTTGAGCGCCTGCTCGACCAGCGCCGGGCTATCGTGAACCGAGAGCATGATCGTCGCCATCCCTTTCGGCAGCTGGCTCAACAGCTCCAGCCCGGAGAGATCCGGCATCGAGATGTCACAGATACAGACCTGCACCCCGCGCCCCGGCAGGCCCGCCAGCGCCTCGTGACCGGAGCCAAACTCGGCCACGACCTGGAAATCCGGTTCGAGGTTAAGAAGCTGGGCAAAGCCGGAGCGGACGATAAGGTGGTCGTCGATGAGAGCGATGGTGGTCATGTGTGTTCCTGCGGTCTTAAAAAGCCGGATGACGCTGCGCTTATCCGGCCTACAAGAGCGAAAGACGCTTACCTTAAGCGATTTACTCGAAAAACACCGCAATTTTGTTAAACATGGTGGGATCGGACTGGTTGCGCGCCACTTTGGTGACGTCTTCCAGCTTGTCGATCTGCGCTATCATCTGCTCCAGACGCTGATCGTCGTTGACCAGTAGCCAGATGCGGCTGTGCTCGCTGCCCTGAATCGGCAGGCAGAGAATACCTTCCACGTTAAACGCGCGGCGGGCAAACAGCCCACAGACGTGGGTCATAACGCCAGGGTGGTTGCGGACGGTGAGTTCCAGAATGACGTTATCATATTGTTTCTGCATGGCTTATTCCCCCACCATCTCAGTATTGGCCGCACCCGGCGGCACCATCGGATACACTTTTTGTTCAGGGTCGATACGCACGTGGATCAGCGCCGGGCCGGGACGCGAGATCGCCGCCTGCAGCGCCGCGTGGGCGTCTTCTTCCGCGTTCAGATCGCAGGTGTGCAGGCCAAAGCCGGCGGCAATCTGCATAAAGTTAATCATCCCCGGATAGGTCGCCGCAAACACGCCCTGCTTGTAGAACAGGCTCTGCTGCTGGTGCACCAGACCCAGCGCCTCGTTGTTCATCAGGATGATTTTCACGTCTAACTGGTTTTCGGCTGCAGTCGCCATCTCCTGAATGTTCATCATCAGGCTGCCGTCGCCGGAGAAGCAGATAACCTTGCGGTCCGGGTTGGCGAGCGCCGCGCCTACTGCCGCCGGCAGGCCGAAGCCCATGGTGCCGAGGCCGCCGGAGGTCAGCCACTGGCGCGGACGGTTCAGCGGATACGCCTGCGCGGTCCACATCTGGTGCTGGCCCACGTCAGTGGTGATAATCGCGCTGTCGTCCACGCAGGCGGCCACGGCGTTGATCAGCCCGTAGTGGCTCAGCGGGTCGCCCTCAGCTGGGATAGCGCCCGGGAACTCGCGCTGCAGATCGGCCACCAGCTGACGCCAGTCGGCCCGGTCAGTTGCGTCCGTCTGCGGGATCAGCTGCGCCAGCACTTCGGCTACGTCGCCCTGAATCGCCACGTGCGGCTGTTTGATTTTACCCAGCTCGGCGCGGTCGATATCCACGTGAATGATTTTGGCGTTCGGGCAGAACTCCTCGGTTTTGCCAATCGCCCGGTCATCAAAACGTGCGCCCATAACAATCAGCAAATCCGCTTCTTGCAGGATGTAGTTGGTGCTGCGCGCACCGTGCATGCCCAGCATGCCTAATGACAACGGATGCGCTTTAGGCAGCATACCCAGCGCCATCAGGGTCATGGTGGTCGGCAGGTTGGCCTTTTCCGCAAACTGGCGGATTTCATCCGCAGCGTTAATCGCCCCGCCGCCCAGATAGAGCACCGGGCGTTTGGCGGCGTTAATCATGGCGGCGGCGTCGCGCACGCTTTCAGCGCTGAATTCCGGCGCGGGGGCGCGCTCGCCCGGCTCCGGCAACACGTCGATCTCGATCTCTGCGGTCTGGACATCCTTAGGAATGTCTATCCACACCGGGCCCGGGCGGCCAGACTGGGCGATACGGAACGCATCGCTGATAACCTGAGGCAGCTCGCTGATATCGCGAACTAAATAGTTATGTTTGGTGATGGGGATAGAGATGCCGTAGGTGTCCACTTCCTGGAACGCATCGGTGCCGATCATCGAGGACGGCACCTGGCCGGTAATGCAGATCAGCGGAATGGAGTCGAGGCGCGCGTCGGCGATGGCGGTGACCAGGTTGGTTGCGCCGGGGCCGCTGCAGGCCATACAGACCGCCGGTTTGCCCTGCGTACGCGCCATGCCCTGAGCGATAAAGCCTGCCCCCTGCTCGTGACGCGCCAGCACATGGCGGATCTGCGTGCTTTGGCTCAACGCATCGTACAGCGGCAGCACGGTTCCACCCGGGATACCCGCAACCGTGGTGATGCCCTGTCGTTCCAGTAAATGAACAATCAGCTGCGCGCCTGTAAAACGCGTCTTTGTGGATGTTGTGCCCGAACTTGCCATGCTCCAGTCCTTTTCTTCTGGGCCGACTTTCCGGGGAGGGTCCTAAACGAAAAACCCCGCCCGGTTTGCGCCGGCGGGGTTTTGGATTCGTGTGTTGATCCAGTCCCTACGGCGCATTGCCGACGACCACCACCACACGCACGACGACCACTGCGGCTGGTTGCGCAGTTTTTAGTAGGGTCGAAGTGAAGATGGATGAAGTCATTGGGGACCTGTGTTTGGAATCATTGATTGAATTTATACAAACACAGGTTTTCGGGCGTGACAATGGAAATATTTTCATCTGCGCAAAAATGCGTCAGGGATCACGTTTCGTTTGTTGGATTTGCTCTCCGTTTTCACCTCTCAAATTTGCCCTAAACGCTATTAGGTTCAGTCACATATTAATTTCTTATGAAAATCTGAAAATAGCGGCTCGAGGGTATTGTCGCAGGCTTTATGTGGTTATGATTTCTTCGAACCTAAGAACAAGTACAAAAATACTAGAGCGTGCCGAGGGATACAGGCGGGTGTTAAGGAAGACAGCATGAACAAGTTTTACACAATGCTTTTCGCTGCTTTGCTTTTACTAACAGGGTGCGACAAGCCTGTAAAAACAGAACCAGCCCCGCCCGGCGGGGGCGGAACCATTGAAGCCATTAACCACACCAGCTGGGCCATCAACCGCTTCAGCGTTAACGGGCAGTCCGGCCTCGATATTATCGGCCCGTATTCGGGTGGCGGTGGGGGCTGCTGCTTTGGCGTGAGCGGGCCGTGGAAGCCCGGAATGACGGTACAGGTTGACTGGGAAACGGGCGTCGCGTTTGCCAGCGATGTGCCTGAGATTCCGCAGCCTGATGAACCAGATACCACCGGGATGAACCGGGATGAGCGTTATAGGGCATGGCAAGCTTATTCAGATAAATATCACGAATGGTATGGCAAAATTAAAGCCATCAGTAAAACACATTCCCTAACGGTGCCTGTCCCCGATTATACCGGACAAAAAACCTGCGGTATCACCGTTCACTTCCTGCCCTGTGATCAGGTGAAGGTCACTACCAGCTGCGCCGACTATGGCAGCCCTGATTATCCCATCAAAGACCCCGTGCATATGGAGAAGCCGACAGTATGTCCTCAGTGAGTGCAGTATGGCATACCCGCATTTTGCTGGCTGCAGGCCTGCTGCTGGCCGGGTGCGACCAGCCCGTTAAAACGGAACCAGCCCCGCCCGGCGGTGGCGGGACCATTGAAGCCATTAACCACACCAGCTGGGCTATCAACCGCTTCAGCGTTAACGGGCAGTCCGGCCTCGATATTATCGGCCCGTATTCAGGTGGAGGTGGAGGATGCTGCTTTGGCGTGAGCGGGCCGTGGAAGCCAGGAATGACGGTGCAGGTTGACTGGGAAACGGGCGTCGCGTTTCCCAGCGATGTGCCGGAGATCCCGCAGCCTGAGCGGCCAAAAACCAAAGGAATGGACGAGCAGGATTATTACAAAGCATGGCAGGCTTACTCAGATAAATATCACGACTGGTACGAAAAAATTAAAGCCATCAGTAAAACACATTCCCTAACGGTGCCTGTCCCCGATTATACCGGACAAAAAACCTGCGGTATCACCGTTCACTTCCTGCCCTGTGAGCAGGTGAAGGTCACTACCAGCTGCGCCGACTATGGCAGCCCTGATTATCCTATCAAAGACCCCGTGCATATGGAGAAGCCCAAAGTATGTCCAAACTGAACCCTGATAATGTCTGGTACCCTCCTGAGTTTCCGGAAAGAGGTAGATTACCTAGTACTAGATCTCACTTTGGGCAAAACTGCAGGGAACAAGGCAGTCTGGAAAGGCAATACCATAACCAGCTTTGCACAGCTGCCAACCGACGCGTCTTGCCTCCCTGCTGTAAGACGCTGCATATCAGCCTTTTCTTTGACGGTACGGGCAACAACCTGAATCATGACCTCTATGAATCGACCCCGCCTCATCCGACCAATATCGCTCGCCTGTTCCGTGCCACCATAGGACAAGGCTATGCAGGGGGAACCGGCGCGCATAACGCAGAGCTGGTCGATCAGGACGGCGTCGCGCACAACGAGTATTACAAATACTATATTCCCGGCGTGGGGACGCCTTTTCCGGAGGTGCTGGATCTCGACTTCAGTGATGCAGGCCTGAAATACGCTGCTTACGGCGAGGAGCGCATCAACTGGGGTCTGCTTCGGCTGGTAGACGCCCTGCGACGAACGCTTGGGCTTGGCAAGCTGAGCGATGAGGAAAACTGGCACTCCATCCAGGCCATGAACTCCAGCTATTCTCAATCCAACGCTCATGGAGAATACCTCCGTTACACAGAGCTTTTCCGACTGCTGAACGGGTTGGGTAAAACGCTGGAGATTGCCTTAACGCAGCCAACGCCGGGCACCTCTAAGCTGCTGGGAATCAAACTCTATGTTTACGGTTTCTCTCGCGGAGCGGCCTCCGCCCGGGCCTTTGTTAACTGGCTTAACGCCCTGCTTTCTCCCTCCCGGGAAGGGGCCTTACAACCTTTTTGCCTGGCGACAAAGCAGGGTGAAATTCCGATTAGCATTGAATTTCTGGGTCTGCTGGATACGGTCGCTTCCGTTGGGATTGCCCATATCGCCCCAGTAGCGGAAGGTCATATGGCCTGGGCCGACGGAACGATGGAATTGCCGGACAATGCGCTGATTAAGCGCTGCGTGCATCTGGTTTCGGCTCACGATCAGCGGTTGTGCTTCCCACTCGATTCAATCTGTCGTGCGGACGGGCGATATCCTGAATACGCCGTAGAGGTGGTTTATCCTGGGATGCATTCTGATATTGGGGGCGGGTATCCACCAGGGGATCAGGGTAAAGCGACCGGTAATGATGATCGTTTTTTACTGTCGCAAATACCATTAAATGAGATGTTTTCAGCGGCTTTTAATGCAGGCGCACCATTAAAAATACTTGAAGAATCCATCCCAGATGAGATGAAAAAAGATGTATGGCGCATCATGCCTACTAGTTTAAGAGATGAATTTTATGTTGAAACCTCAATAGTCCAACGCTTCAACGCCTGGCGCCAGCTCACTCTTGATTTACCTCTTTCCGAAACTGGCATTCCAGACGAACAGGCAACCCACTACTCCCCCGTTCGCGCTCGGGTCAATATCATCGAAGCGCTTGAAAACCAGATCGGCTGGATAACCGCCTGGCGCATCAATCGCTACGCCCAGGAAACATTCCGGAGCCAGCGCTTTTATCACGACGCCGCAGCCAATAATCAAAATCAGGATAACGATCCTGGTAAAAGGGCGGAACGGGAAAGAGAACGCGAAAAAATACAAAAAGATGCAGAAAGAGAGCGAATTAAACAGCTCGGTAACTACCCGCGGGGTCAGTTTGTGATGCTTAAGACAGGCCCAAAAGACTTTGACGCTTTACTCGGGCAAACACAGCTTTTACAGGCAGCATTAGAGTTTAAAGAAGACTATCATGGCGTTTCTCGTACTCAGGCAAAAAGCACAACCTACGCCGTACTCGATTACTTCAAAGGTTTTGTTTTTGCCTTTAACCAGGATGACATTCTCGTTGAGTTTAAAAAGATCAAAGAGGCGGGGAAAGAACATTTGGAAACACTGTTTCCACCACAAGGGGAACAGAGCAATGCCAATCAACCCTCAGGACTAACAAGAGCGCTTTTTGATGATCAAATCCATGATTCCCGCGCCTGGTTTATGCACAGCGCGTTGGGTTCGCGCGAACCCTGGGGCAGTTATTTTATCTACCGTATGATCTATTTCGGCGAAGCGACGAGTAAACAGGTTAAGCCACTCTCCATGCTGGGCTATGTTGCAGGCCTGGGTTACCCCATCTCAACGCACGAGGTCCAGTTTCTTATTGAATTGCAAAATACCGGGCGGGGGCCATCTGCCCCCGTCGAACAACGCATTTCTGTCCTTGATGCCAGCACGGGATATCCGCTGGGGGTGTTGCAGGATAAAACCCGGCAAATACCCTGCGTTCACTACCCTGCCTCAGCCCTGGCAGAGTGTCAAAAGGCGGATGAAATGGCCTTTGAACAAAAGAGAGCCGCAATACAGTCTTACATTGAAAATATGAATTATTCAGACTGACAGAAAACAAAAAACCCCGCCTAAGCGAGGTTTTTATCAGGGTTTTGCGGTTGGTCGCCGCAGAACACACTGTGTTACGTCAACGCGAAAAGTATACGCGATAGAACTCGAACGCGCAATTCCGGCACGGATTTTGACGTTTTTGAGTATGGATCACCTTCCAAATTTTGTCCAAAAAATACTGTTCATGCATACAGTATTTATCTATACTGAGGGTGTTCGCAGTGAGCGAGGGGGCCGCAGTTTACCGGCGCAACGAAGTCCTGGCTGAAACGGGTGGTGCCGTCAGTGCCTTAACCCCTGAAGTGAGCACACTGTGTTACGTCAATCCAGGTGCTGGCAACAGGCGGCGGAAAGGTACGCCAGCATCGTGCTCCTTTTAACCAAAAGGAGACGCGTATGAGCGTAGTGGATATGGTGATACTTATCCTCAAACTCATTGTTGCAGTACTGCAACTGCTTGATGCTGTCCTGAAATACGTTCGGTAATTCAGGTTCAAGTCGCACCTGAGAGGGGCGGGCAACCGCCCCTCTTTAATAACGAGGGAATGCTATGTCGCGTCTGTTAATTGAGCCTGTCACACCGGATGAGCCGGGGTATATCGCCCTGAAGGCGGAAAGTATCGCGCTGAATTTCAACATGCTGCGCAGGCTGGAAGAGAACTGGCTGCGGGGTGAGAACCGCTTTAACGCGCCGGGTGAAAAGCTGCTGGGTGCGTTTCTTAACGGCAAGCTGGTGGGCGTGTGTGGCCTCAACCGCGATCCGTTCAGCCAGCAGCCGCGTGCCGGACGCATTCGCCATCTCTACGTCAGCGAGAAGTGCCGCGGGCTGGGCATTGGAAAACAGCTTTTAACCGTAGTGATGGCGGATGCCAGCATCTGGTTTGATTTTCTGAATACTCACGCGCCGGACAGCGCGTACGGATTTTACAATCGAGCCGGTTTTACGCTGGTCTCAGACGAACCGCGGGTGACGCACCGCCTTTTTTGTGCGGTGTAACCGGCTGGCGGCATCAGGATGTGAATGTTACAGTTGAGTGACAATTCATCACCCAATACGCCATGACCATCACCGTTTTCTGCATTTTGCTTTTCGCCGCACTGCTGCATGCCAGCTGGAACGCTATCGTTAAAGCCGGAACGGATAAACTCTACTCTGCGATCGGCGTTAGCGGCTCAGCCGCGATTATTGCCCTGATTTTACTGCCCTTCTCACCACAGCCTTCTGCGGCAAGCTGGCCGTTTTTGATCGTCTCCTGCGCCTTACAGGTGGTCTACACCGTGCTGGTGGCGAAGACCTATCAGGTCTCGGACATGAGCCAGACCTATCCGCTGATGCGCGGCACCGCCCCGCTGCTGGTGGCGCTGATCAGCGTGCTGGCGCTCGGCGACCATCTCTCCTGGCTCGCCTGGTCCGGTATCGGAGTCATTTGCCTGTCGATTCTGGCGATGGCGATGAATGGCCGCATGCAGTCACGCAGGGGGATCTGGCTGGCGCTGCTGAACGCCTGTTTTATCGCCGGGTATACGCTGGTGGACGGCACCGGCGTGCGGCTGTCGGACACCGCGCTGGGCTACACGCTCTGGACCTTCTTTATGAACGGCTTCTGCCTGCTGGGCTGGGCGATGGTGGCGCGTCGGCGCGAGGCGTCCAGCTACCTGCGCCTGCACTGGAAAAAAGGGCTGCTCGGCGGCGTGGGGACCATGGGCTCTTACGGTCTGGCCCTCTGGGCGATGACGCAGGCACCACTGGCGGTGGTCGCCGCGCTGCGTGAAACCTCAATTCTTTTCGGGGCGCTGATCGCCTTTGTCCTTTTAAAAGAGAAGGTTGCGGGCCTGCGCATCGCGGCAGCGCTGGGTATTGCTGTCGGCGCTATTCTGCTGCGTCTGGCGTAAATCGCTGGCAACATTAGTTGCCGTTCTTGTTTACAAATCCTGCCTTTCCCGGTTTTTTCATTCACCGCAACAATGCTTAAATTGTCATCTGTCTGTGGTAGATTCCTCGCGCATTTATGGGAATGCGTAGTCACTTATTCTTTATTTCTCTCTTTTGGCAAAAGTATTCAGCGACATGAAAAAGCAAAGGAACGTTAACTTATTGTTGATGCTGGTGTTACTGGTGGCCGTCGGTCAGATGGCGCAAACCATCTACATTCCGGCGATTGCCGACATGGCAAAGGAACTGAACGTCCGCGAAGGCGCGGTGCAGAGCGTGATGGCAGCCTACCTGCTGACCTATGGCGTTTCACAGCTCTTCTACGGCCCGCTCTCCGACCGCGTCGGGCGTCGCCCGGTGATCCTGGTGGGCATGAGCATTTTCATGGTAGCGACGGTGATTGCCATTACCACCCACAGCCTGACCGTACTGATTGCCGCCAGCGCCCTGCAGGGCGTTGGGACGGGTGTCGGCGGGGTGATGGCGCGAACCTTACCGCGCGATATGTATCAGGGCACCCAGCTCCGCCACGCCAACAGCCTGTTAAATATGGGCATTCTGGTCAGCCCGCTTCTCGCTCCACTGATTGGCGGCCTGCTGGACACAATGTGGTCCTGGCGCGCCTGTTACGCCTTTCTGCTGGTGCTCTGCGTAATTGTCACCTTCAGTATGGCGCGCTGGATGCCGGAAACCCGTCCAAAAGACGCGCCGCGCACGAAGCTTCTCACAAGCTATAAGACGCTGTTCGGCAACGGCGCGTTTACCTGCTACCTGCTGATGCTGATCGGCGGCCTGGCGGGTATTGCAGTGTTCGAAGCCTGCTCCGGCGTGCTGCTGGGCGCGGGTCTTGGCCTGAGCAGCATGGTGGTGAGCATTCTGTTTATTCTGCCAATCCCGGCGGCGTTCTTTGGCGCCTGGTTTGCCGGGCGTCAGAACAAGCGCTTTTCAACCCTGATGTGGCAGGCCGTGATCAGCTGCCTGCTGGCGGGTCTGATGATGTGGATCCCGGGGCTGTTTGGCGTGATGACCGTCTGGACGCTGCTGATTCCGGCGGCGCTGTTCTTCTTCGGCGCGGGAATGCTGTTCCCGCTCGCCACCAGCGGCGCGATGGAGCCGTTCCCGTTCCTCGCCGGCACGGCGGGCGCGCTGGTGGGCGGTTTGCAGAACATCGGTTCCGGCGCGCTGGCCTGGCTCTCGGCCATGATGCCGCAGACCGGGCAGGCTAGTTTGGGCCTGCTGATGACGCTAATGGGGCTGCTGATTTTACTGTGCTGGCTGCCGCTGTCGTCGCGCGTTCCGCATCACGAGCAGCCGGTTTAACCGCATGATGGCCCGGCTTCTCGCCGGGCTTTTCACAGACGGGCGCAATCATCGCCTGCAATAACGGCTCCGGCGCAGGCCGCCAGGCCCCCTCTTCCCCGTCGTAAAACTGGAAATCCGCGTTAAGCGCATACGGGATTTTCGCCTTTTGCAGCTCGCAGGCCATAAAGGTGGCGAAGGCCATTTGCGAAGCGGTTGGCGTGAGGTGGTTTGACTCCCCCACGCCCCAGCCCCCAACCCAGCTGACGTGCCCGGTTTTTTGCTGCCAGCGCAGCGCGGTGCTGATGCGGTTACGGATAGCCGCCTTCTCCGCCGCCGTGCCGGACGTCCACGGGTATTTACCGCTATTTTTCAGCGGCCCCCACGGGAAAATATGCCACTCCGCCAGCAGGTAGTTTTGACTGTGCGCAGGCAGCTTCAGACCGGATAAATCTTCCGGCGCGGCACGCAGGCGCGGCGCAATGAAAATCATGCGCTGCGGGTCGATGTCGTGGATCGCTTTAATGGTTTTTTCATACACGCGGTTTAACGACGCGAGGTTGTGGTTAAGCTTGTCGGCTGGCTCATAAATGAGGTCAAAACCCAGCAGCGGATAGCTCTGGCCGAAATAGTGCGCCACGGCAATCCACCAGTTGATCGTCTCTTTCTCGTTATCGGCTTTGGGGTCGTTTTTATATTCATCGGCCTGATAAGCGATAATCGGGATCACGCCATACTGCTCGCAGGCTTCCACCAGCTTGCGCAGGTGGATCAGCCGCGCTTCCGTCGGCTCATCGGCGACACGAATGCGCACGTGGGTAATGCCTTTTGCGCGAAAATCGCGAACCACCAGCGGGTCGAACTCGCGTATGCCGCGCTCGGTGCGCGCCCAGTCCACATCCATCCCGACGCCAAGCTGCTGCGCATAACGGGCAGCCGTCAGCGGCGGCTCAGCGGCAATGGCCCAGCCGGAAGAGATCAGTAACGCGGTCGCTATAAGAGGCTTTAACACGGTTTACCCTGGATAAATCGAAAGCATTACCTGTATTTAGCATGCTTTTTCACATTTGGTGTAGCGCGAAAGCGTAATAATTCTTCAACCTGCCAGTTCTCTCAGCCAGCCGATAAAGGCGTCTATTTTCGGCCACTGTCGGCCCGAAAGCGTCGAAACATAGTAGTGCTGATGGCATTTCAGGGTCTTGTCACCAAACGGGGCGATCAGTTCGCCCCGTTCAAGCCGTTTTTGCACCAGCCGCTTTCTCCCCATCGCGACGCCGACGTGGTTGATGGCCGCAATAATCGCTAAGTCGGAACGATCGAAACCAATACCCGACGATGGCGGCATATTCACCGCAAAGTGCTGCGCCCAGCTCAGCCACTCATCCGTACCGGAATCATTGCTCCAGGCCTGACGGTCGTGCAGCAGCGTGCAGTGGCTAAGGTTATCCGGGTTTTTCAACAGCTCATGCTCGCGGGCATACTGCGGCGAGCAGACGGGCAAAATCTCTTCGTCCATCAGGAAGTGATGAGACAGATGGTTTGGCGGCGTATCGTCGAAATAGAGCGCCAGATCGACCCCCGTTCGCTGCATATTGATGTAATCATTGCCGGTCAGGACGGTGAGCGAAATCGACGGATAGCGGCGGGTAAAGTCGCCCAGCATGGGTACCAGCCAGCACTGAGCGATCGACGGCCGGGAGTAGACCGTCAGCGTGCCGGACAGCGCCTGGTTTTTGATGTCCAGGATCTCCTGATTCAGGGTGTCGAGGGACGATTTTAGCGTCCAGTATACGCGCTTTCCCTCCTGCGTCAGCTCGACTTTACGGTGCGAACGGACAAACAGCTGAATACCGAGCTCTTCTTCGAGCAGGTTGATGCGGTGGCTCACCGCGCTGGGGCTGAGCGACAGCTCCTCCGCCGCCAGCGCGAAGGATTCATGTCGAGCCGCCACTTCAAAGGTGTACATTTTCGACAGCTGCCAGCCGTTGAGCAGCCGGTTTCTGGCTTCATTTGCATCGGTCATCACAATTCTCACGCGTGGTTTCTGCGCTCAGCATACTGTTTAAGGGTGAATATATGTGAACCTAATGCGGTTTAAGTGCTTTTTTTAGAGCGCAGTCACTCAGTTGATTCAATCTGGCTCACCTGAACGCCAATTTATATCGTTTGTCAGCCCACGCCGCTTTTTCGTCCAATACCCCCAGATGACATAAGGGTGAGGTGAGATATGGGATCTCAGGTCTGGGTTGTGGCAACGCTGCTGGTCAGCATTGTGTTGATTGTTTTAACCATCGTTAAGCTAAAGTTTCACCCGTTCCTCGCGCTGCTGCTGGCGAGCTTTTTCGTCGGCGCAATGATGGGAATGAGCCCGCTGGATATGGTAAACGCCATTGAGAGTGGGATTGGCGGCACGCTGGGCTTCCTGGCGGCCGTGATTGGTCTTGGGACCATTCTCGGCAAGATGATGGAGGTTTCCGGCGCGGCAGAGCGCATCGGGATTACGTTGCAGCGCTGCCGCTGGCTGTCAGCAGACGTGATTATGGTGCTGGTGGGCCTGATCTGCGGCATTACGCTGTTCGTGGAAGTGGGCGTGGTCCTGCTGATACCGCTGGCGTTTTCCATCGCCAAAAAGACCCACACGTCGCTGCTCAAGCTGGCCATTCCGCTCTGTACCGCGCTGATGGCGGTGCACTGCGTGGTGCCGCCGCATCCGGCCGCGCTGTTTGTGACCAATAAATTAGGGGCGGACGTTGGAACGGTCATTGTCTACGGTTTGATGGTCGGCCTGATGGCCTCTCTGGTCGGCGGCCCGCTGTTCCTGAAGCTGCTCGGCAATCGTCTGCCGTTTAAACCGGTTCCGGCGGAATTTTCAGACCTGAAGGTGCGGGAGGAGCATACCCTGCCGTCGCTGGGCGCCACGCTGTTTACGGTGCTGCTGCCGATTGCCCTGATGCTGGTGAAGACCATCGCTGAACTGAATATGGCAAAAGACGGCACGCTGTATACACTGCTGGAGTTTATCGGCAACCCGATCACCGCCATGTTTATCGCCGTGTTTGTCGCCTACTACCTGCTGGGCATCCGCCAGCACATGGGCATGGGCGCGATGCTGACGCACACCGAGCACGGCTTTGGCTCTATCGCCAACATTTTGCTGATTATCGGCGCGGGCGGCGCGTTCAACGCCATCCTGAAAACCAGCGGACTGGCGGACTCGCTGGCGCAAATTCTCTCGAATCTGCACATGCACCCTATCCTGCTCGCCTGGCTGGTGGCGCTGGTGCTGCATGCCGCCGTAGGCTCCGCCACGGTCGCGATGATGGGCGCCACGGCCATCGTCGCGCCGATGCTGCCGCTCTACCCGAACGTCAGCCCGGAGATCATCACCATTGCCATCGGTTCCGGCGCCATTGGCTGCACGATCGTGACCGATTCTCTCTTCTGGCTGGTGAAGCAATACTGCGGCGCGACCCTGAATGAGACCTTCAAATACTATACGACGGCGACGTTTATCGCCTCGGTGCTTGCACTTGGCGGCACATTCCTGCTTTCTTTCATTATCTGAGCGCGAAGAGACATATTATGGAAAACGCAACTATCACCACTTTAACCGCACAGTTTCCTCTGGTTGAGGATCTGATTGCCCTGAAAGAAACCACCTGGCTTAACCCGAACACCACCACGCTTGAAGAAGGGCTGCCCTATGTCGGGCTGACCAAAGCCGACGTGGACGATGCCCATGCGCGCCTCAACCGCTTCGCGCCGTATCTGGCGAAAGCCTTCCCGGAGACGGCGGCAACGGGCGGGATTATTGAATCTGAACTGGTCGCCATTCCGGCAATGCGGTCGCGGCTGGAGAAAGAATCTGGCAAATCCATTCCCGGCACGCTGCTGCTGAAAAAAGACAGCCACCTGCCGATTTCCGGCTCGATTAAAGCGCGCGGCGGCATCTATGAAGTGCTGACCCACGCGGAAAAACTGGCGCTGGACGCCGGGTTGCTGAGCGTTGAAGACGACTACAGCATTCTGCTGGAGCCACGCTTTAAGGCCTTCTTCAGCCAGTACAGCATTGCCGTGGGCTCCACCGGCAACCTGGGGTTATCCATTGGCATAATGAGCGCACGCATCGGCTTTAAGGTGACGGTCCATATGTCCGCCGACGCCCGCGAGTGGAAGAAAGCCAGGCTGCGCAGCCACGGCGTCATCGTCGTGGAATATGAGCAGGATTACGGCGTGGCGGTGGAGCAAGGGCGCAAAGCGGCGGAAAGCGATCCGAACTGCTTCTTCATTGACGATGAGAATTCCCGCACCCTGTTCCTGGGCTATGCGGTGGCGGGCGAGCGCCTGAAAGCGCAGTTCACCGAACAGGGCCGCGTGGTGGATGCGGATCATCCCCTGTACGTCTATCTGCCGTGCGGCGTAGGCGGCGGGCCTGGCGGCGTGGCGTTTGGCCTGAAGCTGGCCTTTGGTGATAACGTGCACTGCTTCTTCGCGGAGCCAACGCACTCGCCGTGCATGCTGCTGGGCGTTTACACCGGCCTGCACGATGAAATCGCGGTGCAGGATCTGGGCATTGATAACGTGACGGCGGCGGACGGTCTGGCGGTTGGGCGCGCGTCCGGCTTCGTGGGCCGCGCGATGGAGCGCCTGCTCGACGGGTTCTATACCCTTTCCGATCGGAGCATGTACGACATGCTCGGCTGGCTGGCGCAGGAGGAAGGCATTCGGCTGGAACCGTCCGCACTGGCGGGCATGGCCGGGCCGCTGCGCGTTCATTCGCATACCAACATTACCCACCTGGTGTGGGCAACCGGCGGCGGCATGGTGCCGGAAGACGAGATGGCGAAGTATCTGGCTAAAGGGAAGTAATTAAGCCGCCACCCGGCTTACAAACTCAAAATTTGCTGAATATGGGTCACCGCAAACAGCAGCGATAGCGAGAGAACAGCCAGCGCAATCAGGAATTTATCCCGCACTGCTTTCGGCTGTACAAAATCGTTCTGCGCCACGTCCATCAGGTTACGGCTGCGGGTATAGCGCCATAAAATGATGGCCACCAGCGCCAGCACAATAATAGAGATCCAGAATGGCACCCCGGTTCGGTGCCAGTTGTGCTTAATCGCCAGGGCAATCAGCGCACCATACCCCAGCAGCGTGCGCAGCCAGGCCAGTGACGTCCGCTCCGGCTGCAGGCCGGGGTCCGCTTCGCGCCGCGCTTTGCGGCTATCCGCCATAGAACACCAGCCCCATCACCACACCCGCCACCGCCAGCAGAATCACGCTGATGATGAGCAACCCGCGCGTATAGGGCAGATCCTGCTTCAGGCGCATCGCCTTCTCATTGCGCAGCCATCGCAGGTAGCCGTAAATCGCCAGCACGCCCGCGAACAGGCACAGCAGCAGCGCCAGCACTTCACGAATCAGCGGCGTGGCAAAATCGGGGGCGAGCTGGTCAAGGCCGACACCTGCGGCCAGAAAGCCCAGCGCGGTGCGGATCCACGCTAAAAACGTGCGTTCATTAGCCAGAGAGAAGCGGTAGTCCGGCGCTTCGCCGAGGCAGGAAATTTTCATGGAGATTCCTTGTCGTGCTACGGGCAGGCTTCAGCATAGCGTAAATCGACAAGGACAAGGAGACCGGCATCGGGCGATGCCGGTCAGGACGATTAATGCAGCTCTGGCCAGTACTCTTTGTTGGCCTCGATCAGGTCATCCAGAATCGCTTTCGCGACGGAGGCGCTCGGCACGGTTTTCGACAGGGTAATGGCCTGCCAGAGCTTCTGGTACGAGCGCTGCTCCCAGGCATCCACCACCAGTTTTTCCACCGCCACCTGCTGGCTCATCAGCCCTTTCTGGAAGTGCGGAATATCGCCCACCGTAAGCGGCTCCGGTCCGTTATGGCCCACCAGGCACGGGATCTCCACCATCGCGTCGGCGTCAAAGTTATGGATGGCACCGTTGTTTGGCACTATCAGCAGCATCCGCTCCTGGGTATTAAAGGCAATCGCAGTCGCCAGATCGACGATGTACGACGCATGTTCGTCGATTTCCAGCTCACCGGCGGCGGAGTTGCCGGCTTCGATAATCGCCCGACAGGAACTGAACACATGCTTCTCACGGTGATCCATAACTTCATTGGCGCGGGTCCGTTCCGGGTTGGAATGCGCGACCACGTAGTCCGGGAACAGGTAATACTTCAGGTAGGTATTCGGCATGGTGTCCGGATCCAGCGCCTGCACGTCTTTAGCTTTGGCAAAGGTATCGTTCCAGCTCGCTTCGGTATGCGCATCTTCCGAAGGCGGAACATAGCCGTTTTTCGCCACGTATTCGCGCAGCTTCGGCATCAGATCGTTGCCGTTCAGGTCTTCAATCGACGTCCACCAGCCGAAGTGGTTCAGGCCGTAGTAGCGCACGCGCATCTCTTTGCGGTCTTTCAGGCCGACAATCTGCGCCATGCGCCCTTCAATGCCAATCGGCATATCGCAGATGTTGAGGATTTTAGCGTTCGGACGCAGGCGGCGCGTGGCTTCTGCGACAATCGCCGCCGGGTTGGAGTAGTTCAGCATCCACGCGTTCGGGGAGTACTGCTCCATATAATCCACCAGCTCCAGCACGCCGCCGATAGAGCGCATGCCGTAAGAGATACCGCCCGGTCCGCAGGTTTCCTGGCCCAGCACGCCGTGGCGCAGCGGGATTTTTTCATCTTTTTCGCGCATCGGGTATTTGCCCACGCGGATGTGCGCCATCACGAAATCGACATCGGTAAACGCCGCTTTTGGATCGGTGGTGTAGCTGAATTCAATCTCCGGGGCCTGCTCCTTAAGGATGATTCTGCACGCTTCGGCGATGGTCTCCTGACGCGCGCCATCGTTGTCATAGAACTTCAGGGCGCGCAGCGGAAAACGGTCACGGTTGGCTAACAGCATCAGGACGATACCAGGCGTAAAGGTGCTGCCGCCGCCTGCAATGACAACTGAGAATTTTTTCATGATATAGCCTCTGTCAGGGTGGTTTGTTCATTTGTTAAAGGAGTTTTCATCAGCGATTCCAGCTGGTCGCGCACCTGAGGAACGTGCAGGCCGACAATCACCTGAATGCCGTTGCCGCGTCGCACTACGCCGTGTGCGCCCAGGGCTTTGAAGACGTCGTCGCTTTGGGTTTTCGCCATATCCACCAGTGCGATACGCAGGCGGGTGGCGCAGTTATTGATGCTTTCGATGTTGGCCGCGCCGCCAAGCGCCTGCAGGAATCCGGCGGCTTGCCCAACCTGCTGGCTGGCCGCCGCCGGGGCGGTGGTTTGCCCGCGCGCCGCCTTATAGTCGGCCTTGCTGTAGAGTTTGATTTCGCTCTCTTCCCGGCCCGGCGTTTTCAGGTTCAGACGCTCAATCAGCGTTTTGAAGATCACGAAGTAGATGCCGGTGAAGCAGACACCAATGCCGATCTGGGTGAACACCGTCGAGGCGTGGTTATGGAACATCGGGATCCAGTTTTGCGGCAGGAACTGGTCCAGCAGGCCGCCGCCCATATTCCCCACGACGCCGAAGGCGTACATCACCGTCGCCATGGTGGCCGCCAGCACCGCATGCACAGCGAACAGCAGCGGCGAGATAAACAGGAAGGTGAACTCAAGCGGTTCGGTAATGCCCACCAGCACGGCGGTGAGCGTGGCCGGAACCAGCAGGCCCGCCACCTTGACGCGGTTTTCTGGCGACGCGGTGTACCAGATAGCGAAGGCAATCCCGACCGAGCCAAACACTTTTGCGTTGCCGTGCAGCGCGAAGCCACCTTCCGGGAAGAGGGTCTTCAGCGGCAGGGTGCTCTGGCTGAATTCCTGCAGATGCTGCGCCCAGTAGACCTGAATACCGCCCTCCACCGCCGCCGGGCCGAAGATGAACGGGCCGTAGACGAAGTGGTGCAGCCCCGTTGGGATCAGAATGCGTTCCAGGAAGGTATACACCCACACGCCCAGCGCACCGGCAGAGCGCAGGAACGCCTGCAGGGATTCGATGCCCATCTGCACTTTCGGCCAGCCCAGCAGCGTCAGCCAGGCACAGGGGATCATCACGAAGAACGCGAGGATAACGACAAACGAGCTGCCCTGGAAAATCCCCAGAAAGACCGGCAGCGGCTTGTCGAAATAGCGGTTGTGGATGGCGGTGACGATGCCTGAGATCACGATGGCACCGATGATGCTGGTATCGAGTGTTTTGATCCCGGCAATCATCGCCAGCCCGCTTCCCGCCGTTGGTTCGGCGGAGAAGTCGACGCCAAAGAAGTGGCCCCAGGTCATCCCCATCGCGTTAATGAAGTAGTTCCAGGTCAGGAAGCTAATCAGCACCGCCAGGCAGGCGCGGCCCTGCGCCTGCTTCGCCAGCCCAATCGGCAGGCCGACGGCAAAAATCAGCGGCATATTGCGAAACACCGCCCAGCCGCCCTCTTCAATGATGTGAACGATCTGCGCGAAAAGATGATCGGGGGCGGTTAAGGCTTCGCCGACAAACAGCGGGTTGCGAAGCATGATAGCGATTCCCACCACGATCCCGGCAAACGGAAACAGCAACACCGGGGTAAACATGGCACCGCCAAAACGTTGTATTTGACTGAGCATTTTTAAATCCTCACGTAACAACCTGTAGGGGTAGAGGCCTTTATGGTTTTGTGCTGGCCTGAGGTGAGCATAAGAACTTAATGATGTACGAACATGGCGTGCCGCTGCGATTCGTGATCGCATTCATGGTTTTATTTTGACCAGTCAGGTCTACTTCTTGCGGTAAATATGGACATGTCAGGACGCATTCCACGCCCTGATAAGGGCAGAGAGGTCTACTGGTGATCTACAAATCAATTGCTGACAGGTTGCGGCTGCGGCTGAATTCATCGGACTACAACATCGGCAGCCCGCTGCCTGGTGAAAAAGCGCTGGCGCAGGAGTTTGGCGTGGCGCGCATGACCATCCGCAAGGCGCTGGATCTGCTGGTGAGCTGGGGGCTGGTTGAGCGCCGGCACGGCAGCGGAACGTTTGTCTCGCGCAAAGACGTTCACCACGAAACCACTAACCTGACCGGGCTGGTGGAGGTACTGCGTCAGCAGGGAAAAGAGGTGCAGAGCAAGGTGCTGCAGTTCGAAGTGATGCCCGCCCCGCCCGCCATCGCCAGCCAGCTGCGGATCCAGGTGGATGAGCGGCTCTACTTTTCACGGCGGGTGCGCTACGTGGACGGAAAGCCGCTGATGCTGGAAGACAGCTTTATGCCGGTGAAGCTGTTCCGCAACCTGTCGCTGGCGCATCTTGAGGGGTCTAAGTTTGATTACATTGAGAAGGAGTGCGGGATCACCATCAGCGGCAACTACGAGAGCCTGACGCCGGTATTGGCAGATAAACAGCTGGCCGGTTATATGAATCTGCCGGAACAGACGCCACTGCTGCGAATTACCTCTCTCTCCTACAGCGACAGCGGCGAGTTCCTCAATTATTCCGTGATGTTCCGAAATACCAGCGATTACCAGGTGGACTACCATCTGCGGCGCATCCACCCGGAAGAGCTGTTAGCCCATCCCCCAGAACAGCACCGCCAGTAGCTGCGGGGTGATGATGCGCAGGAACATCACCAGCGGGTAGACGGTGGCATAGGAGAGCGCGGCCGCGCCGCTGGTGGCGTGCAGGTTGTTGGCAAAAGCGAGCGCTGGCGGGTCGGTCATGGAGCCCGCCAGCATGCCGCACAGCGTCAGGTAGTTCATTTTGGCGAACATCCGCGCCAGGATTGCCACCGTCAGCAGCGGGATCGCCGTGATAAAGATGCCGTAGCCGACCCAGCTCATCCCTTCGCCCTTGACCAGGGTATCGATAAAATCCCCGCCGGACTTCAGCCCGACAACCGCCAGGAACAGCACGATGCCCAACTCGCGCAGCGCCAGGTTAGCGCTCGGCGGCATAAACCAGTAGAGCTTCCCGATACAGCCGATACGCCCGAGGATCAGCGCCATAATCAGCGGCCCGCCCGCGAGGCCGAGCTTGAGCGCCACCGGGAAGCCCGGCACGTACAGCGGAATAGAGCCGAGCAGCACGCCAAGCCCGATGCCGATAAACACCGGCAGCATCTGCACCTGCTGCAGTTTTTGCTGGGCGTTGCCTACCATATCCGCCACGGCATCGATGGACGACGGGCGTCCGACCAGGTTGAGGATATCCCCGAACTGCAGGCTGGCCTCCGGGCTGGCAACCAGTTCGACGCCCGCACGGTTGAGGCGGGAGATGACCACGTCGTAGCGCTCTTTTACCTGCAGATCGCGTATTTTCTTGCCCAGAACGTGCTCGTTGGTCACCACAACACGCTCCACGCGCATATCGGTGCCGCGGGTTGAAAGCGAGGTATCCACTTCCTGACCAATCACCAGCCGCGCGTTGTTTAAATCCCCCGGCTGGCCGACCAGGTGTAGCAGGTCACCCTGCTGGATCATCGTGCCGGGCGCAGGCACCATCAGCACGTCGTCGCGCTTAAGGCGGGAGCAGATAATATTGGCGCTGTTCAGGATCGGTACGTCCTGAATCGCCATATTGTTCAGGTTGGGGTTATCGACGCGAATGTTGATGGTTTTGATCGGCATGTGGCCGTTGGTGAGCGTGGTTTCGTGATCTTTCGCCTCTTTGTCGACGTTAACGCGAAACAGGACGCGGACCAGCCACATGGAGAGCAGAATGCCGCAAATCCCAAACGGATAGGCCATGGCGTAGCTCATCCCCATCTGGTCAACAATGCCGGGTTCAATGCCCAAATCGCGAAGGATTTGCTGCCCGGCACCGAGCGCCGGCGTGTTGGTGACCGCCCCGGAGAAAATGCCCAGCACCACGGGCAGCGGGATAGCAAAGATTTTGTGCAGGATTGCGGTGACCAACCCGCCCATCACCACAATGCCGAGGGCAAACAGATTGAGCCGTAGCCCGGAGACGCGCAGGGAAGCGAAAAAGCCCGGCCCTACCTGAATCCCGATGGTGTAGACGAAGAGAATCAGGCCGAACTCCTGAATAAAGTGGAGCATATCGGCGCTGAGAACCAGCCCGAGCTTGTCAGCAAAATGCCCGACAAAAATGCCGCCAAACAGCACCCCGCCAATCCCAAACCCGACGCCACGGATTTTGATATTGCCAATCCATAGCCCTACAACCGCGGCCAGGGCCAACACGCTTACGGTTAACGCGATATCACTCATGATCCACATCCTTGGCATAACCTTAGTTATAACAAGGATTTTCTCAGAGCCGGATGCGGTTGTATGGGCGATGGCGCACAAAAAAGCCCTGCCGGAGCAGGGCTTTGTGCAGTCTGTGAGTAAAGCGGATTAGCTGTTCAACGCCGGCCGCTCGCTAATGGCGATACGCTGCGGCGCGATGGCTTCCGGCACGTTACGGATAAGATCGATATGCAGCAGCCCGTTGGTAAACGTCGCACCGGACACTTCCATATGGTCTGCCAGGGTAAAGCTCAGGCTAAACGGCTGATTAACCAGACCCTGATGCAGCCACCGGGTTTCGGTCTCTTGTTTTTCCGGCGTACCCTTCACGGTCAGGCGCGCGCCTTCGAGCTGGATATCCAGATCTTCCTGGCGGAACCCGGCCAGCGCAAGGGTGATGCGATAGTGGTTATCGTCGCTTTTTTCGATGTTGTACGGCGGAAATGTCTGTTGCTCGGTGGTGCTTTGCAGGGCATTAGCCAGTTTGTCAAAACCAATCCACTGACGCAGCAGGGGGGATAAATCGTAGTTACGCATACTAAATCTCCTTCTGAGAAGCGAGTTCGGCACAGTTTAATTTTGTGCACAGTTGTTCCTGCAAATCCTGATGGATTCGCATATGCTCCCGTTACGGCAAGCAAGTCCGGGTGGGCCGCTCGCGCGACCCGCGTAATTAGTTAATTTCGATACGGCGCGGTTTTTTCTCTTCCGGAATCACGCGTTCCAGTTCGATAAACAGCAGGCCGTTAACCAGGTTCGCGCCTTTAACGTGAATGTTCTCGGCTAACTGGAACTTGCGTTCAAAGTTGCGCTCGGCGATGCCCTGGTAAAGGTAGGTACGTTCTTTCTGCTCGGCCGTATGGGAACCTTTCACCACCAGCAGGTTGTCCTGCGCGGTGATTTCCAGCTCGTTTTCTGCAAAACCGGCGACGGCAATGGCGATGCGGTAGTGGTTTTCGTCAACCAGCTCAACATTGTATGGAGGGTAGCCGTTGCTCTGGCTTTGGTTATTTTCTAAATGGTTAAACAGGCGGTCAAAACCAATTGCAGAACGGTATAGCGGAGAAAGATCGAAGTTACGCATAGATAATACTCCTGAAATCAGCGAGAAATTGTAGCCTTCCACCATGGACAGGCCTTTGCGCCCCCGAGCACCCATCAGGCGTGTTCGTTATCGGGTCACATTCTTAAAATGGGTCTGGAACCGAGCTTTTCAAGACTATTTAGGCGAGATTTTTTTGCACTTTGCTGGTTGTCGCATAGACTCTGGGACAACAGCACAAAGGGTTAAATTGCGATGGCTGCCACAGTGCGGGGTTATCGGGCTATTCATTTCGGATAAGGCTCGCTATAACCCTGAGTTGCAGGTCTATGCAGTGCCATTAACGATGACTGAGTGATGATGAAAAATGTTCTGATAAAGCTGACGACGTTCAGCGGGGTGGTTTTACTTTGCGGGTGTTCGAGCGTGATGTCTCACACCGGCGGTAAAGAAGGAACATATCCGGGGACGCGCGCCAGCGCGGCGATGATCTCCGATGACGATACGAACTGGGGCACCAAATCCCTGGTCATCCTGGATATGCCCTTTACAGCAGTGGCGGATACGCTTCTGCTGCCGTGGGATGTATTCCGTAAAGACGATTCCGTGCGCTCACGGGTAGAGAAAAGCGAGCAGGAAAATCTGGCGACAAACGCCGTTATCCCGCCCGCCGAGATGCCGCCGCGCTAGTCCTTCGCGGTTTCCGTTACCCAAAGCTGACGGAAACCGCCCGTCTCTTGCATCCACGCAATAAAGCGCCCGTCCGGGGAAAACACGACCGCATCAGCAGACGGCGGATTGCCGTGATCGGACGTCAAAAACGTCACTTCTCCAGTCTTCGCGTCACAGCAGGCGATTCGGTTTTCAAGCACAAATCCCAGCATGTTCCCGGAAGGGTGCCAGTTAAACGCAGACTGAATACCGCTCCCGGAGCGCGTCAGCTGGCGCGGTTCGCCGCCCTCAGGAGAGATCAGCCACAGCTGCACAATGCCGTTATCATCCCGCATCAGAAACGCGATTTGCGTCCCCTGGGGGTTACTGCGCACCCAGTGACGCGGCACGTTCACCAGACCCGGGTAGGCCCTCTGGTGGGTAAAGGTCAGACGACGCTGCTTCACCCCGGCAGGCGGCGCTGGCAGGGTGTCTGGGGTGCCCTGCAGCGGCGCATCGCCCGCTTGTTTCCAGCCCTGCTCGCCTTCTGGCAGGTTAACAATAAACAGTTCAGGCACTTTTTCGCCCTGCGCGGAGAGGGTGTCGCCGATAAACGCCAGCCTGTTGTTGCCCACCCAGCCCTCTTCGTAGGCGCGGTTGATTTCATCGCTGCCCGGTTGCGGGTTGGGTGTTGTGCGGCTGACCAGCACGCTCCAGAACGTGCCTGAATATTCACGTGGATGATTCCCCTGCGGGTTCACCGGGCCAAACGGTGCCGCCACGCCGACGTTGCGTAAATCGAGCTTCGGATCGCGCTCATGTAAAACATGGTCGTTATAGGTGAAGCTGACGAACTGCCCGTTCGGGCTGAAGACGTGCACGTGGCTGCCGCCGCGCAGCGCGCCTGCGGTATAAGGCGCGGTGATATCCATCGCGTCCAGGTTGCTCACCTGACCGTGATGCACAATCACACCCTGACGATGATGAAAATCGTAGTGCCAGCCAGCATCCGGGTTTTTCGGACCGTGGATAAAGACGTATTTGTCCTGTGCCGGATGAACGGTCACCACGCCGACATGCGCGCCGTCAGTGGCGCGATAGACCACCTCCACCTCACCCGTAACGACGTTGACCTGCTCAATGGTTTCGCCGGTAAATGACGCGCCTGACGGGCGCACGTCGTAGACCAGCCACTGGCTGTCCGGCGTCCAGGTATTGATGTTGGTCAGCTGGTGGTTGCGGGAGGCGAAGGTAATTTGTTTCATGAGGATACCCTGATGCACGGTGAGTGCATCAGGGTAAAACATCCGCAGGGATTAGCCTACTCGTTTCACATCGCCCACCAGCAGGATGTAGGAGAGTGCCCCGATCAGCGCCACGGCAGAGATGTAGACCAGCGCCGGGCCGAAGCCGTAGTCCTGCGCCAGGTAGCCGATAACCAGCGGTACGGTGATCCCGCCCAGTCCGCCGACAAAGTTGAACACACCGCCGGTCAGGCCAATCAGCCGCATCGGCGCAAGGGACGACACCAGCGACCAGGTGATAGAGGCGAAACCGTTACCAAAGAACGCCACCGCCATCAGGGCCATAATCCACACCGGATCGTTGGTGTAGTTGGCACCCATGATGCAGGTTGAGATCAGCAAGCCGCAGATAATCGGCGTTTTACGCGCCACGCCCAGCGAGTACCCTTTTTTCACCAACTTATCGGCCAGCCAGCCGGAGAGCAGCACGCCGAAAAATGCGGCGAGGAACGGCACGGTGGTCATAAAGCCCGCCTTTAGCGCCGCGATCCCCTTTTCCTGGGTCAGGTAGTTCGGGAACCAGGTGAGGAAGAACCACAGCGTAGAAGTAACCGCGAACTGACCCAGATAAACACCCACCAGCTTACGGTGGAAGACCAGCTTCCAGTCCGCTTTGGTCAGCGGCTGGCGCACCTCTTTTTTCACCGGCGCATCACCATCCACCAGACCGCCACCGTCGCGGATGTAGTCCAGCTCGGCCCTGGTGATACTTTTGGTCAGACGCGGCGGCTGGTAGACCTTGAACCAGATTAGCGACCAGATAATGCCAATCCCGCCGGTGACGATGAACACCCAGTGCCAGCTCAGCAGCTCCTGGATCCAGATCAGCAGCGGCGTCAGGAACGCCAGGCCGACAAACTGGCCAGAGGTGTAAAAACCAACGGCGGACGCGCGCTCGTGTTCCGGGAACCAGCTGGTCACCATACGGTTGTTGGTCGGAAACGCGGGCGCTTCGAAAACCCCGGTGATGGCACGCAGGCCAATCAGCGAAATCAGCCCGGTGGCGAAGCCCTGGAATAGGGTCGCCACGGACCAGCCTAATATGGCGATAAAGTAGGTCAGACGTGAACCCACGCGGTCAAGAAACCAGCCGCCGGGGATCTGGCATAAGGTATACAACCAGGCAAACGCCGAGAAGACGTAGCCCATTTCCGCTTTGGTGATGCCAAACTCTTCCTGAATATGGGCCGATGCCACGGCAAGGTTGGCGCGGTCGACATAGCAAATGACCACGGTAATAAAGATCATCATCAGCGTCAGGTAGCGGCGACGCCCGATTTTTGTAGCGGTAACTGGAATATCCATCGCAATCTGTCTCCAGATTTTGGGCATAGCGAAGCCGCTCACCATGCCCTGTAATTTACAGAGGGTTATATTTTTGTATGTATGATTTTTGCCCGGAGGCTTACCGGGTCTACGGGATGGCGATTACCATTCCGCTACGCTGCCGTCCTCATGACGCCACAGCGGGTTTCGCCAGTCCGGCGCATTCTTACTCAGCTCAATGACTTTAGCTTCGTCAATTTCCACGCCAAGGCCCGGCTTCGTAAGCGGTTTAAAGAAACCGCCTTCCATGCAGAAGTCTTCTTTATTTTTCACAAAATCGAGCAGTTCCGCGCCCTTGTTATAGTGAATCCCCATGCTCTGTTCCTGGAACACCGCATTGCGGGAGACGAAGTCGACGTGCAGGCAGGCCGCCAGCGCGATTGGGCCGAGCGGGCAGTGCGGTGCCAGCGCCACATCGTAAGCTTCTGCCATCCCGGCAATTTTGTAGCATTCGGTGATGCCGCCCGCATGAGAAAGGTCCGGCTGTAGGATCGCTATGCCGCCCGCTTCAAGTACGCGTTTAAACTCGAAGCGCGAGAACATACGTTCACCCGCCGCGATAGGAATGTGGGTCTGTTCAGCCAGCTTCGGATAGTACTCCGCCTGCTCGGCCAGCACCGGCTCTTCGATAAATAGCGGGCGATACGGCTCCAGCTCTTTAATCAGCACTTTGGCCATCGGCGCGCTGACGCGGCCGTGGAAATCCAGGCCAAACTCAATCTCGTTGCCGAAGGCTTCACGAATTTGCGCCACGGTATTGACCGCCCGGTCTACCGCACGCGAATTGTCGATAACACCCATCTCTTCGCAGCCGTTGAGCTTGAAGGTGTCAAAGCCGATATTGCGCAACTGCGTGATGCCGTCGATCACTTCCGCAGGACGGTCGCCGCCTACCCAGCTGTAGGCTTTGATTTTGTCGCGCACCAGGCCGCCCATAAGCTGCCAGACCGGCGCGTTAAGCACTTTACCTTTGATATCCCACAGCGCCTGGTCGATACCGGCGATGGCGCTCATCAGGATCGGACCACCGCGGTAGAAGCCCGCGCGGTACATCACCTGCCACAGGTCGTTAATGCGCGCCGGATCCTGACCAATCAGGTATTCGCCCAGCTCGTGTACTGCCGCTTCAACGGTGCGCGCGCGCCCTTCAATCACCGGTTCGCCCCAGCCTACAACCCCTTCATCGGTTTCGATTTTCAGGAACATCCAGCGCGGGGGTAAACGGTACGTGGTGAGTTTGGTTATTTTCATTTCACTGCCTCTCGATACGCTTTCACAAATGCTGCCGCCTGCTGTGCGGTACGTTCCACGGACTGGCCGGCACGATAAAGATCGCTACCCAACCCTGCGCCCACACAGCCAGCGCTCATCCACTGGCCCAGGTTTTCTGGCGTTACGCCGCCCACGGCAAAGACCGGTACGCTGGCGGGCAATACCGCTTTCAACGCCTTGATGTAGTCCGGTCCAAAAGCCGATGACGGGAAAATTTTGAGCGACTGCGCGCCCGCATCAAGGGCAGTAAAGGCTTCCGTGGCAGTGGCGCAGCCCGGGCAGACCGTCATGCCGTAACCCACCGCGCGGCGGATCACCTCAGGCTGAATATTGGGCGTGACGATAAGCCTGCAGCCCATCGTTGCCAGCCGATCGACCTGCTCAGGCTGTAACACGGTGCCTGCGCCAATCAGCGCCTTATCGCCGAAAACCTCCACCACGGCCGGAATGCTTTTTTCCCAGTCGGGCGAGTTGAGCGGGATTTCTACCGCGTCGAATCCGGCGTCGATAACCGCGCCGACGTGGTCTAACGCCTCATCGGGCGTGATGCCGCGCAAAATCGCGATAAGGGGAAGATCAGTTTGCCACTGCATGAGCGATGCTCCTTATTCCTGCCTGAAATGCCGTGTCGCCGGATACCGTCGAAACATCACGCCCAACGGCGCGAAATGCCTGTTCGTAGCGCGACGTTAGCGATGCGCCTGCGACAATCGTAATGGCCTGCTCGTGCGCGATGAACTCACGCATGCTGGCGACCTCTGCGCCAATCAGCAGGCCGGAGAGAAACTCGCTGACCTGCTCGCGCGGGAGAAGTCCCAGCACGTGCGAGGCGCGAACCTCAAAAAGCTGCGGCAACACATCAGGGGAGGCGATCCCACGTTCAAGCCCGGCGGCAAACGCCTCTGACGAGGATTCCTGCTCAGGTAAACCGGCCCCGACCAGCGAATGGTTGAGCAGCAAATGGTGCAACTCGCCGGTCATTACGGTGCGAAAATCGTGGATTTGCTCAGCGTCAGCCTGGACCCACTTACAGTGCGTGCCGGGCATGACGTAGACAGAAGAAGGAGAGAGAGAGCGCGCGCCAAGCAGCTGCGTCTCTTCGCCGCGCATCACGTTGTGGTTATCGTCGCGAGAGACGCTCAAACCGGGAATAATCCAGATATTGTCGCCAACGGACGTTAACTGCTCGCCAATAGCGGAGAAATGGACGGGAACCTGCAGATAAGGTGCAATTTTCCAGCCTACGTTACTGCCCACCATTCCCGCCATTACCACCGGCGTGGCGCTGTCGCGCCAGTTTTGTGTGACCTCTGCTAACACCGCCTCGGGGGATTTACCGTTCAGGCGCGTCACGCCTGCTTCTGATTGCCTGCTCTCCAGGCACTGCTCGCCCTGATAAAGCCAGGCGCGCAGATTGGTCGATCCCCAGTCAATTGCGATGTAGCGAGATGTCATGTGATTTCCTTCAGCCTTCGTGTCGAGCTGGCAATCATGGTAAGCGCCGCCTGCTCTGCCGCATCGCCGTCCTGATGCCGTATCGCATCGAACAGCGCTTTATGTTCCTGGAGCGTTTTTGGCATGTTGGCCTCATCACCCATCCAGGTACGTTCAAATACCGCTCGCTGTAGCGAGCTGATCGCCACGCTAAGCTGCTGTAATACCGGGTTATGCACCGACTGCAGCACCGCTTCGTGGTAGCGAATGTCCGCCTCGTTGAACGCCTCCCGGTTCTGGTTATTGGCGATCATGTCGTTTAAAGCCGATTCAATCTGGGCCAAATCACCGGAGGTCGCGCGTTCCGCCGCCCAGCGCGCAATTGCCGGCTCCACCAGGTTTCGAACTTCACTCATCGCGCCGATAAGCCGCGGGTCGTAGTCGTTTTCCAGCACCCACTGCAGCACGTCGGTATCGAGGTAGTTCCACTGGTTGCGCGGAGCAACAAACGCGCCGCGATAGCGCTTCATTTCAATCAGCCGCTTCGCCATCAGCGAGCGGAACACTTCCCGGATGATGTTGCGCGAGGTTTCAAACTCCTCGCACAGTTCAGCCTCTGCGGGGAGCGGCGAACCGGGAACGTATTTACCGCCCACAATCTGAGTGCCCAGCGTAATAACGATGCGATCGGTTTTATTGAGAGTCATGGAGAGTCCTTGTGCTCTGTATGTCCATCACTACTTTACCGCGACCGCTGAATTTCGCCTCACTTTTGCAGTACAAACGTGAGGCCATTCGTCTTTGCCGTGGTGACAATGTAGTACAATCATTTAATGTTGTACTACAATCAAGATCACAAAAAGAACAATTCGATAAATACAGGGCAAAAAAAAGCCCCGGTTGATAACCGGGGCTGATGATTAAAAATAAGCGTTACTGCAGCACAAACTTCTCGATCGCGTAGGCAACACCGTCTTCGAGGTTAGATTTGGTGACGAAATCAGCCACCTCTTTCACCGAAGGAATGGCGTTATCCATTGCCACGCCAACGCCCGCGAATTCAATCATCGCGATGTCGTTCTCCTGGTCGCCGAGCGCCATGATTTCTTCCTGCTTAATCCCTAACGCATCAGCAAGTGATTTCACGCCGGTGCCCTTATTGACGCGTTTATCGAGGATTTCGAGGAAGTACGGCGCACTTTTCAGCACGGTGTACTTCTCTTTTACCTCCGCCGGAATGCGCGCGATGGCTTTATCCAGGATCTCCGGCTCGTCAATCATCATCACCTTCAGGAACTGCGTCGCCGGATCCATTTTCTCGGCTTCACAGAACACCAGCGGAATGGTCGCAACGTAGGATTCATGCACCGTGTAGTAGCTGATATCGCGGTTGGCGGTGTAGAGCGTATTGCGATCGAGCGCGTGGAAGTGGGAGCCCACTTCACGGGACAGTTTTTCGAGGAACAGGTAGTCATCATAGCTCAGCGCAGTTTGCGCAACCGTGCTGCCGTCTGCGGCTTTCTGCACCAGCGCGCCGTTATAGGTGATGCAGTAATCGCCCGGCTGATTCATGTGCAGCTCTTTCAGGTAGCTGTGTACGCCCGCATACGGACGCCCCGTGGTCAGAACCACATTCACGCCCTTCGCTCGTGCGGCGGCGATCGCGTTTTTAACGGCAGGAGAGATAGTGTGGTCTGGCAGCAGCAGCGTGCCGTCCATATCGATTGCAATGAGTTTGATAGCCATGAGTTCCCCGGGATAAATGAGTGCTACCTCATGCTAACGCGATTAAGCACACAAAAATAGAGCTACATTGCGCAACAGCCCCCCCCCTTTTACGCTTATCCTGGGGAACGACGACTTACTCGCGGGTGAGAACGATTTTACCGAATGCGCCGCGATCCAGATGTTCAAGGGCCTGTTCAAGCTCGTTAAAACGGTAGCGATGCTCAATCACCGGCTTCAGTCCCGTGACGTCAACAGCGCGGACGAAATCCTCCAGCGCCCGGCGGTGTCCCACGCCAATCCCCTGAATGACGGGGGATTTCAGCAGCAGCTCAGCAGCAGGCAGCGAAATGTCAGTCCCGGCCAGCACGCCAATGACGGAGATACGCCCATGAACGGCAACGGCACGCAGGGAATGCTTCAGGTTTTCCCCACCTACGGTTTCGATAATATGGTCGATGCCGCGATCCTGAGTCAGCGCCAATGCTTCTTCAGCCCAGTCACTTTTCAGGCGGTTGACGCCCTGACTGGCGCCCAGTTTTTTGGCGAGCGCCAGCTTTTCATCGCTCCCGGACGTGACAATAACCTCTGCGCCGTGCGATTTTGCAATTTGCAGGGCGAAAATCGCCACGCCGCCCGTCCCCTGTACCAGCACCGATTGCCCGGCGCGGAGCTGACCCCGCTCCACCAGCGCGAACCAGGCGGTAAGCCCTGCGCAGGGTAACGTGCTGGCCTCTGCGTCATTCAGAGTTTCCGGAGAGGCCACCAGCGCGTTTTCATTTACAACCACATATTCGGCCAGCATTCCCTGGAAATAGCCGCCGGACGTTTTGTAGGGCAAATCACGCGCGTCTGCCTGCGGCTTGCCGTCGATCCACTCCGGGAAGAAGGTTGAAATGACGCGAGCACCGGGTTTGAAACGCGTGACACCTTCACCTACGCTGTCCACCACGCCCGCCATGTCAGACGCCGGGGTGAACGGGAAGGAAAGCGGAATCGGCATCGTGCCTTCGATGACCATTTTATCGCGATAGTTGAGCGCAACGGCATTTACCCGTACGCGAACCTCACCGGGGCCTGGCTGTGGAACCGATTCATGAATGAGTTTGAGATGCTCGCGCCCGAGGGCGTTCATTGACCAGCGCTGCATTGTCTCTGTCATTTTTTTCTCCTGCCATCAGATAAGCTTCAGTAATGACAGTCTACCGTTGACTCCTCGTCACCAGTGGCGATAAGTTTTCTCTTCATTGACGCCTGAATGGATACAAACCGTGACCGATACGCTGAAAGATATTCCTGTTTTTGTCGCTGCCGTGGAGGCAGGAAGCTTTGCGCAGGCCGCAGTTCGCCTGCACCTGTCGCGCTCTGCGGTGGGTAAAAGTATTGCTCGACTTGAGGAACGTCTGGGAGTGCGGCTGTTTCAGCGCACCACCCGCAGCCAGCGGCTCACCGATAACGGCGCCCTGTTCTACGAGCGCTGCCTGCGCGCGCTGGAGGAGATCAGGAGCGCGGAATCCCTGCTGGAAACGGGGAAACATCAGATCAACGGTCGGCTGCGTGTTGCCATGCCGGTGCTGTTTGGACGCCAGTGCGTCGCGCCGCTGCTGATTGAACTGGCGCAGGAACACCCTGGGCTTGAGCTTGAAATGTCGTTCAGCGACCGCGTGGTGGATCTGGTCGAGGAAGGCTTCGATATGGCGGTACGTAACGGCACGCTGCAGGACAGCAGCGTGCTGGTGGCCAGAAAGCTGGGAGAACACCGCATGGTCCTGTGCGCCTCGCCCGACTATCTGCAAAAAAGAGGTCATCCAGACGCTGTGGATGATTTATCCCGGCACGCGGCCATTAACTATCTGCGCGCAGGCCGCGTGCTATCCTGGCAGCTTATGGACAGCGACGGAACGCCGCGCACGTTTACGCCGCGGTCATCACTCAATATGGATGATTTGCAGGCCATCTGCGACGCGGCGGTGACCGGGCACGGCATTGCCTGGCTCCCCTGCTGGATGGCCATCAAAGAAATTCATCAGGGAAAGCTTGTCCCGCTCTTTAAGCAGGCGCCGGATGTCCATTTTGACGTCCATGCCGTCTGGCAACAGACGCCGTACCTGCCCCTGAGGGTAAGAATGGCCATAGATGCGCTGGCGAGCCGTTTACCGGCGGCGATGTCGCTGGACATTCCTGCGCCCATAAAAAAGCCGCGCTAAAAGCGCGGCCAGTTTTCATGCGGGATAGCGACTGTTAAATATCGATATTCGCCGCTTTCAGTGCGTTCTCTTCAATGAACGCACGACGTGGTTCTACCGCATCGCCCATCAGGGTCGTGAACAGCTGATCCGCTGCAATCGCGTCTTTAACGGTGACGCGCAGCATGCGACGGCTTTCCGGATCCATGGTGGTTTCCCACAGCTGATCCGGGTTCATTTCGCCCAGACCTTTATAACGCTGGATAGACAGACCGCGACGGGATTCTTTCACCAGCCAGTCCAGCGCCTGCTCGAAGCTTGCTACCGGCTGACGACGCTCGCCACGTTCGATGAAGGCATCGTCTTCGATCAGGCCGCGCAGCTTCTCGCCGAGGGTGCAGATGCGGCGGTATTCCGGGCCGGTCACGAATTCGTGCTCCAGCGGGTAGTCGGTGTCGACGCCGTGAGTACGCACGCGAACAATCGGCTCAAACTGCTGTGCCGCATTCTGCTGAACGTCGAACTTCCACTGGCTGCCGTGCTGCTCTTTCTCGTTCAGCTCGCTCACCAGGGTATTCACCCAGCGGGTTACGGCCTGCTCGTTGCTCAGATCGGCTTCGGTCAGGGTTGGCTGATAGACCAGCTCCTTCAGCAGCGCTTTTGGATAGCGGCGTTCCATACGGCCAATCATTTTCTGCGTAGCGTTGAATTCGGAGACCAGACGCTCCAGCGGCTCGCCTGCCAGTGCCGGCGCGCTGGAGTTCGCGTGCAGGGTCGCGCCATCAAGGGCGATCGCGATTTGGTACTGATCCATCGCGTCGTCATCTTTGATGTACTGTTCCTGCTTACCTTTCTTCACTTTGTACAGCGGCGGCTGCGCAATGTAGACGTGGCCACGCTCAACGATTTCAGGCATCTGACGATAGAAGAAGGTCAACAGCAGCGTACGGATGTGCGAGCCGTCGACGTCCGCATCGGTCATGATGATGATGCTGTGATAGCGCAGCTTGTCCGGGTTGTACTCGTCGCGGCCAATGCCGCAGCCGAGCGCGGTGATGAGCGTCGCCACTTCCTGAGAAGAGAGCATCTTGTCGAAGCGCGCTTTCTCAACGTTGAGGATTTTACCCTTCAGCGGCAGGATCGCCTGGTTCTTACGGTTACGGCCCTGCTTCGCAGAACCGCCCGCGGAGTCCCCTTCCACGAGGTACAGTTCGGACAGTGCCGGGTCGCGTTCCTGACAGTCAGCCAGCTTGCCCGGCAGGCCTGCCAGGTCCAGCGCGCCTTTACGACGGGTCATTTCACGGGCTTTACGCGCTGCTTCACGAGCACGTGCCGCATCGATAATTTTGCCCACCACGATTTTCGCGTCGTTCGGGTTTTCCAGCAGGTATTCGCTCAGCAGTTCGTTCATCTGCTGCTCAACCGCCGATTTCACCTCGGAAGAGACCAGCTTGTCTTTGGTCTGTGAGGAGAACTTCGGATCCGGCACCTTCACGGAAACCACGGCAATCAGGCCTTCACGGGCATCGTCACCGGTGGCGCTGACTTTCGCTTTCTTGCTGTAGCCTTCTTTGTCCATGTAGGCGTTCAGAGTACGGGTCATCGCCGCGCGGAAGCCCGCAAGGTGAGTACCGCCGTCGCGCTGCGGAATGTTGTTGGTGAAGCAGTAGATGTTTTCCTGGAAACCGTCGTTCCACTGCAGCGCCACTTCCACGCCGATACCGTCTTTTTCGGTGGAGAAATAGAAGATATTCGGGTGAATTGGCGTTTTGTTCTTGTTCAGATACTCAACAAACGCCTTGATACCGCCTTCGTAGTGGAAGTGGTCTTCTTTGTTGTCGCGTTTGTCGCGCAGGCGAATAGAGACGCCGGAGTTCAGGAACGACAGTTCACGCAGGCGCTTCGCCAGGATGTCGTACTCGAATTCAGTGACGTTGGTGAAGGTTTCAAGGCTCGGCCAGAAACGCACCATGGTACCGGTTTTATCGGTATCACCGGTAACGGCCAGCGGGGCTTCAGGCACGCCGTGCTGATAGATCTGACGGTGAATTTTGCCTTCGCGCTGAATAACCAGCTCCAGCTTTTGCGACAGGGCGTTTACTACGGAAACGCCTACGCCGTGCAGGCCGCCGGAAACCTTATAGGAGTTATCGTCGAACTTACCGCCTGCGTGCAGTACGGTCATGATCACTTCCGCAGCAGAGACGCCCTCTTCCGGGTGAATACCGGTCGGGATGCCACGGCCGTCATCGGTAACGGAGACGGAGTTGTCCGCATGGATGGTGACCACGATGTCTTTACAGTGACCCGCGAGCGCTTCGTCGATAGCGTTATCTACCACCTCGAATACCATGTGGTGCAGACCGGTGCCGTCATCCGTGTCGCCGATATACATACCCGGGCGCTTACGCACCGCATCCAGCCCTTTCAGGACTTTGATACTGGAGGAGTCATAAGAATTCGACATCAACGTTTCTCGCTCATTTCAACTTGGGTTAATCCGTTATTTTACCCTTTTCCACGGTAAACATCTTCGAATTTTCGTCCGACATGTCCATAACGTGTTCAGCGCTAATGGCGCTGACGAAAACCTGCGACTGCGTGGCTTTTAAGCGGCTGGCAAGCAGCCCGCGCCGCGCGTCGTCAAGTTCCGAGGCAAAATCATCTATCAGGTACAGGCAGCGCCGTCCGCTCTCGCGGGTGAGGAACTCCCCCTGCGCCAGGCGTAGCGCGCACATCAGGAGCTTGAGCTGCCCGCGCGACAGCGTGTCTTCCACCGGCGCACCGTCGGCACGAATGCGGAAATCCGCCTTGTGCGGGCCGTGCGCGGTGTAGGTCAACATCCGGTCGCGCTCGAAGCTTCTCTCTAACACCTCGGCATAATCCGTCTCTTTCTCCCAGCCACGCTGGAAGGAGAAGGTGAGAGAGAACTCGGGTAAAAACTGTTTGCAGGTGTCAGCCATATCTTCGGCGATACCCGCGCTGTATTCGGCACGCCAGCGGCTGATCTGTTCCGCAAGAGGGATGAGTTCCATGTCCCACGGACGCAGCTGGGCGTAGCGCGTGACCTGGCGCAACGCGGCGTTACGCTGTTTAAGCAGACGCTTCAGGTTGCTCCAGGCGTTAAAGAAACCGGCTTCATTGTGAAAGCATCCCCAGTCGAGGAACGCTCTTCTGTATTTGGGGCCGCCGTTGAGTAAAGTAAACCCCTCGGGCGTAATCAGCTGCATTGGCATCAGCAGCGCCAGCTCCGCCACCTTATGGCCGTCGGTGCCGTCGATGCGCACCTTGCTATCGCCCTGCTTGTCTTTGGTCAGGCCGATGGCGGTTTCCCGCTCTGCGCCCTGCAAACGCCCGTGCAGAACAAAGGATTCTTGCTCGTGGCGAATGACGCGACCAATCTGCAAACTGCGAAACGCCCGGCCATGGCCGAGCGTATAGATGGCTTCCAGCACGCTGGTTTTGCCGCTGCCGTTCGCGCCAACCAGAAAGTTAAAGCCGGGGGATAATGCGAGATCCGCGCTTTCGATATTGCGAAAGTCGCGGATCAACAGACGGGTGAGCGACATTACAGTCTCATTGGCATGACAACATAAGCCGCGCTTTGGCTGGCCGCATCTTCAATCTGTACGCTCGAAACGGAGTCGGTCAGCAGAATGCGCACATTCTCGCATTTCAGTGCATTGAGCACATCCAGCACGTAGCTGACGTTGAAGCCGATTTCCATCTCAGCCCCGGCGTAGGTGACGTCCAGAATCTCTTCTGCCTCTTCCTGCTCCGGGTTGTTGGCGGTGATTTTGATCTGGTTTTCACTCACGTACAGGCGCACGCCGCGGAATTTCTCGTTCGAGAGAATGGCCGCGCGGGCAAACGCCTGCTTGAGGCTATCGCAGCCCGCTTCCAGCGTTTTGTCCGGGTTCTTCGGCAATACGCGGCGATAATCCGGGAAACGGCCATCAACCAGCTTCGAAGTGAAGACAAAATCGCCCACGTGGGCACGGATATTATTGCTGCCAATCTGCACCCGCAGCGGCGTGTCACCGCCGTCGAGCATACGCATCAGTTCAATCACGCCTTTACGCGGCACGATCACCGAATGGTTCGGCAGCGAGTCGCCAATCGGCATGGAACAGACCGCCAGACGGTGGCCGTCTGTGGCGACGGTACGCAGCTCTTCACCTTCGGTTTCGAACAGCATGCCGTTTAAGTAGTAACGAACGTCCTGATGCGCCATGGAGAACTGCGTGGCTTCAATCAGACGCTTCATCGTCGCCTGCGGAAGAGTGAATTCAACTTCACTCTGCCAGTCGTCCAGGTTCGGGAAGTCCGCAGCGGGTAGCGTGGAAAGGGAGAAGCGGCTGCGGCCAGAGCGCACCAGCATGCGGTCGCCCTCCAGCTGCACGGCGATTTCAGCGCCTTCCGGCAACCCGCGGCAGATATCAAAGAATTTACGTGCCGGAACCGTGGTCGCGCCCGCGTCGTGCGGCTGCGTCAACGTAACGCGCGCGATCATTTCCATTTCCAGATCTGTACCGGTCAGCGACAGCGTACCGTCCGCGACCTGAAGCAGCAGGTTTCCGAGAATAGGCAGCGTTGGGCGGCCGCCTAATGGGCCACTCACCTGTTGCAGCGGTTTTAATAAATGTTCACGTTCAACGGTAAATTTCATAGCGTCACGATGATAATGTTCTGATTAGATTGGAAAAATCTTCTTTTATGTCGTGGCTTTCTTCGCGTAACTGCTCAATCTTGCGACAGGCGTGCAGCACGGTCGTATGGTCACGGCCACCAAACGCATCGCCGATTTCCGGCAGACTGTGGTTGGTTAACTCCTTTGCCAGCGCCATCGCCATCTGACGCGGACGCGCCACCGAGCGGGAACGACGTTTAGACAGTAAATCTGCCACTTTGATCTTGTAGTACTCAGCCACCGTCTTTTGAATATTGTCGATGGTGACCAGTTTTTCCTGCAATGCCAACAAATCGCGCAGTGCTTCACGCACAAAATCGATGGTGATCGCACGACCGGTGAAGTTGGCATTGGCGATAACGCGGTTCAGCGCCCCTTCCAGCTCACGCACGTTGGAGCGCAGGCGCTTGGCGATGAAGAACGCCACTTCACCCGGCAGGCGGATGTCGTTCTCATCGGCTTTCTTCATCAGGATCGCGACGCGGGTTTCCAGCTCCGGTGGCTCGATCGCCACGGTGAGGCCCCAGCCGAAGCGGGATTTCAGACGATCTTCAACGCCGTTGATCTCTTTAGGATAACGATCCGAGGTCAAAATGATCTGCTGATTACCTTCCAGCAGGGCGTTGAAGGTGTGGAAAAATTCTTCCTGCGATCGTTCTTTATTGGCAAAGAACTGGATGTCATCGATCAGCAGCGCGTCAACGGAACGGTAGTAGCGTTTAAACTCTTCGATCGCATTGTTTTGCAGGGCTTTTACCATGTCCTGAACGAAGCGCTCGGAGTGCATATACACCACTTTCGCGTTGGGCTTGCGCGCCATAATGCCGTTACCTACCGCATGCAGCAGGTGGGTTTTACCGAGACCCGTGCCGCCATACAGGAACAGCGGGTTGTAAGCACCGCCGGGGTTATCGGCAACCTGACGGGCTGCCGCGCGCGCCAGCTGGTTGGACTTACCTTCAACGAAGTTATCGAACGTGTGTTTCACGTTAACGTTAGAGCGGTAGGTTGGCTCTGCGGGGGCTGGGACGTTATCCCAGCCCTGACGAGCAGGTGCAACGCGAGGCGCCGGAGCCGGAACAGCCTGAGCGGGCGCGGCTACATTTACGGTTTCACGAACGGTTTGGGTGACCGGCTTTGTGCCCACTTCAAAACGCAGCTGTGGGACATCTGACCCGCAAAAATCGTTCAGCAGGCCATTGATGTTATTAAGATACTTGTCTCTTACCCAATCGAGCACAAAACGGTTTGGCGCATACAAAGCCAGCGTGTTATCGCTCAGCTCCGCCTGCAACGGGCGGATCCACATACTGAATTCTGTGGCTGGTAACTCATCCTGCAATCGGGCAAGACACTGCTGCCAAAGCGAAAGTGACACGGCGGACTCCACTCGAACAATAAAAGAAAACTATTGAATATTCATGATTGTTGGCGCACATCGACATGACCCTGTGTAAAGGGGGACGTGCGAATTGCTATCTGCAATTTATCCTGACCAGGATCCTGGGATCCCGATCGGGACCGCGGATCATAGCGTAAACTGAGCCAGAGATCTTCTGTTTCTCACAGATTCTTCCCGATTTATCCACAGGAAGATCCGAAACCGGGTAAGTGTAAACGATCCTGGCGCGAGTGCCCCGCGATTTAGCCCGCATATTGGAAAATTTAATGAGCAGCGACAATTTATTGCTTAAATGATCTAACGAAGATCCGGGACGATCCTTGCGCTTTGTTGGCGAGGCCGTATAATCCTCGACCCGGCGCGTGATGCTCATCTTCCTGCGTCGTCCGTTGCTCATTTTCCACGCGAAATCGTGCGGAAAT